>NZ_JBNXUH010000051.1:0-160 GCF_050563605.1 Pseudomonas peli
GCGCCTGCGCACCATCACCAACCTGCACGAGCAACTGCAGGAGCAGGCGCTGTGTGACCCGCTGACCGGGTTGTACAACCGCCGCTATCTCGACGAATTCTTTGCCCGTGAGCTGGCAGTGGCGCAGCGCGAGCGCACGCCGATCTCCCTGGCTCTGATC
>NZ_JBNXUH010000051.1:200-350 GCF_050563605.1 Pseudomonas peli
CGCGTCACCCGGGGGGGGGTGTGGGGCATCTTATTGTTTATAAAACAGCCGCCCCTCCTGCGGTGTTGTATACCCGCCGCTATCTCGACGAATTCTTTGCCCGTGAGCTGGCAGTGGCGCAGCGCGAGCGCACGCCGATCTCCCTGGCTC
>NZ_JBNXUH010000052.1:0-234 GCF_050563605.1 Pseudomonas peli
CAACCGCACCCTCTAATCACCCACCACCAGGAGCGCAGCCGATGAACTCGCCCAGCCCCAGCAGCGTCCCGGTTACCCGCCTGGCCCTTGGCGGCGTAGTGGCGGTTGTYGTGCTCCACCCCCYGCTGCGCCCCCCCCTCCAAMYTTGGGGGGGGTTTTTCACCGGGCKTTTTTCCCCCCCCGSGGGCGNCCCGCCKGGMCCCGTGGGTTTYCCTGCGCCAACCCCCCCCGCCC
>NZ_JBNXUH010000006.1:119-309960 GCF_050563605.1 Pseudomonas peli
GCTCAAACCGCTGGCCGGGTTGACCCTGACCTACGCNTCGCCGACCCGGATGGCAGCGAAATCAATCAGGCCCTGCTGCGCTATGACCACAAGTACGGCGCGGCCGTGCTCGGCCGCCAACGGATCAACCTGGACAACCAGCGCTTCGTTGGCGGCGTGGCCTGGCGGCAGAACGAGCAGACCTACGACGGCGCCCTGGCTCAGCTCAAACCGCTGGCCGGGTTGACCCTGACCTACGCCTATATCGACAACATCAACAGCATCTTCGGCCCCGGTAACGGTCAGTACGACACTGCCGCCAACCCGGCCAATATCGAAGGCCACAGCCACTTGCTCAACGCCCAGTACATCCTGATGCCGGAGCTGACCGCCACCGCCTACCAATACCGCTTGGGCCTGGACAACCTGACGGCCGGCAGCCAGTCGAGCAAGACCACCGGCCTGCGCCTCAACGGTGCCATCCAAGGCGTCAGCTACGTACTGGAATATGCGCAGCAGAGTGAATACGCCGACAACCCGCTGGATCTGGATAGCGACTACTACCTGGCCGAACTCGGTTACACCGTCCAAGGCGTGGCACTGAAAGCCGGCTATGAAGTGCTCGGCGGCGACAGCGGGCCGGGCAACCGCGCCTTCCAGACCCCACTGGCGACCAAGCATGCCTTCCAGGGCTGGGCCGATATCTTCCTGATGACGCCCGCGGGCGGCGTCAAGGATGCCTACGCCGGCGTCACCGCGCCGTTGTTTGGCGGCAGTCTGCAGGCCTGGTATCACGACTTTCGCGCCGAAGAAGGCAGCAGCCAGTATGGCGAGGAGATCAATCTGTCCTACGCCCACCCGATTCCGGGCGTGAAAGGCCTGGTTGGGCTGGTCAAATACGCCAGCTACGATGCCGATGACTTTGCCGTGGATACCGACAAGCTCTGGGTACAGCTGCAATACAGCTACTGATAGCCCCGGCCCCGCAACGGGGCCATCTACTGATGGCGCGCGGCGAGGACGCCGCGCGTCTGCGGAGAGTCCTATGACCAGTCGACTTATCATCCCCCTAATCCTGCTCTGCAGCCTGCTCAGCCCAACGGCCTGGGCCACCATCAACGCGGCCGAAGCAATGAACCTGTCGGGCATGCAGCGCATGCTCAGCCAGCGCATTGCCAAGAGCTACCTGATGCTGGGTGCCGAGATCCGCCCTGACCTGGCCGAACAGCAACTCGACCAGAGCATCGCCAAATTCGAAAGCAACTACCTGGCCCTAAGCGAATACGCACCCACCGCAGAAATCCGCAGCGCCCTGCAAGAGGCCGGCACAACCTGGCAGCGATACCGCGAACTGGCACTGTCGCGCCCCGATAAACAACAGGCACTGCTGGTACTGGAGCTCAGCGATCAGTTGCTGACGCAGAGCGAGCAGGTGGTGCAACTGCTTGAACGCCACAGCGGTGGCCGCAGTGCGGTGCTGGTCAACCGTAGCGGTCGCCAGCGCATGCTCAGCCAGCGCATCGCCAAGCTGTACCTGGCCATTAGTTGGCGCTTACCGGTCGAGGGCCTGCAGCCGAGCTTCGAGCAGGCCGTCGGCGAATTTGAAGTGGCGCTGCAGGAGCTGCAGCAGGCCGACCAGAACACCGCGCAGATCAGCAAGGGCCTGACCCAGGCCGAAGCGCAGTGGCGCTTTACCCGCGCCGGGTTCAACCTGGCCAGCGACTCGCGCTACGTGCCGACGGTAATTACCACCACCACGGAAACCCTGCTGTGGCAGATGAACGAGCTGACCAATCAATATGAAGGAGTAATGCTGACAGGCTCCTGAAGCCACCCTGTAGGAGCCAGCAAGGACTAGGCGTCCCCCTGGCTCCTACATATCAGCCTTCGCTGCGCACCCTTTTCACTGCATCCAACCAGCCGTCATACAGCTTGCTGCGATGACTGTCGGCCATGCGCGGGTCGAACCGCTGCTGCCGATGCCAATGCCGGGCGATGCTCTCCAGGTCTTTATAAAGCCCAGCTTGCAGCCCCGCCAGATAAGCCACACCGAGCGCCGTGGTTTCCGTGACTTCCGGGCGCTCCACCGGCACTCCGAGGATGTCGGCGAGAAACTGCATAACCCAGTTGTTTTCCACCATGCCGCCATCCACCCGCAGCGCGCTGGGCTCGGCGGCGCCGTCCTGACGCATGGCTTCGAGCAGATCACGGGTCTGATAACACACCGACTGCAGGCCGGCGGTGACGATTTCCTTGATCCCGGTATCGCGGGTCAGGCCGAAGATTGCGCCACGGGCTTTCGGGTCCCAGTACGGCGCACCCAGGCCGGTAAAGGCCGGCACTAGGTACACGCCGCAGGCGTCACCGGTCTGCTCGGCCATCGCCTCGGAATCACGGGCATGGCTGATCAGCTTGATGCCATCGCGCAGCCACTGCACGGCGGCGCCGGCGACAAAGATGCTGCCCTCGACCGCATAGGTAACCTTGCCGTTAAGGCGATAGCCCACAGTGGTAAGCAGGCGGTTTTTCGAGGTGACCGGCGTACTGCCGGTGTTCTGGATCATAAAGCAGCCGGTGCCGTAGGTGCTTTTCACCATGCCTGGGGCAAAGCAGGCCTGACCGATCAGCGCGGCTTGCTGATCACCGGCCATGCCCAATACCGGAATCGCCGCGCCTAGCAGCCCAGGCTCGGTGCTGCCAAAGTCGGCAGCGCAATCGAGCACTTCGGGCAGCAGGCTGGCGGGAATCTCGAACAGCTTGAGCAGCTCTTCGTCCCACTGCTGGCTGTGGATATTGAATAGCAAAGTGCGCGAGGCGTTGCTGGCATCGGTTTTGTGCGACTTGCCACCGGTCAGGCGCCACAACAGAAACGAGTCCACGGTGCCAAAACGTAGCTCACCGCGCTCGGCACGCTCACGGGCGCCGGGGACTTTTTCCAGAATCCAACGCAATTTGGTCGCGGAGAAATACGGGTCGATCAACAGCCCGGTCTTGGCTGCCACCGCCGCCTCATGTCCGGCGGCTTTCAGCTCGGCGCAGTAATCGGCGGTGCGCCGATCCTGCCAGACAATCGCCGGATGGATCGGCATACCGGTCTGCGCATCCCACACCAGGGTGGTTTCGCGCTGGTTGGTGATGCCAATCGCGGCCACATCACTGGCACTCAGGCCGCTCTGTTTGAGCGCCTCACGGCATACCTTGAGAGTGCTCAGCCACAGCTCTTCGCCGTCATGCTCAACCCAGCCGTCCTGCGGGAAATACTGCTTGAACTCCTGCTGTGCACGCGCCACGGGCAGCCCCTGAGCACTGAAGACAATCGCCCGGCTGCTGGTGGTGCCCTGGTCGATGGCAAGCAGGTAATGAGACATGCAGATTTCCTTGTTTTTATAAGTTGTAGAGCGGCTGCTAGCCGCGACCAATAGGTGCAAACAAAGCCTGCGTCAGCTGCGCCAGCACAGCGGCGTCCAGCTGCACTTCGAGCCCGCGCCGTCCGGCGCTGACGTAAATGCTGGGAAACTGCTGCGCCGACTCATCGATAAAAGTACGCAGGCGCTTCTTCTGCCCCAGCGGGCTGATGCCGCCTAACAGATAACCGGTAGCGCGCTGTGCTGCAGCAGGGTCAGCCATATCGGCTTTCTTCACTCCGGCGGCATGAGCCAGGGCTTTCAAATCCAACGTACCGGCCACCGGCACTACTGCTACCAGCAGCTCGCCCTTCTCACTGGCCGCCAGCAGGGTCTTGAACACCTGAGCAGGCTCAAGATTGAGCTTTTCCGCAGCTTCCAGGCCATAGGAAGCTGCTTTGGGATCGTGGTGATAACTGTGCACCTGGTGCACAGCCTTGGCTTTTTTCAGCAGATCAATGGCAGGAGTCATGTTCGAATGTGAAAACAATCTGACAAAGTTGGCGTACCTTAGCCCAAATTGGCTGCGACGACAGCCTATAATGGCGCGCACTTTCAAGGAGTTTTCATGACCCTGCCGCCCCGCCAACACGACATTCTCGAACTCGCCCGCGAACGCGGCTATGTCAGCATCGACGAGTTGGCCCAGGCGTTTGCCGTCACTCCGCAAACCATCCGCCGCGACATCAACCAGCTCGCCGAACAGGGCCTGCTGCGCCGCACCCACGGCGGTGCCGCCAGTGAAAGCTCAAGTACGCAGAACACCGCCTACAGCATGCGCGCCGGGCAGATGCGCGATGAAAAGCAACGCATCGCCGCCGCCATCGCCGTGCAGATTCCCAACCACGCCTCGCTGTTTATCAACATCGGCACGACCACCGAAGCCATCGCCCGTGAACTGCTCGGCCACAAGGGCCTGAAGATCATCACCAACAACCTGCACGTGGCCGCCCAGCTCAGCGCCAAGGCCGACTTCGAAGTGCTGCTGGCCGGCGGCACAGTACGCAGCGACGGCGGCATAGTGGGCCAGGCGGCGGTGGATTTTATCCAGCAGTTCAAGGTCGATTTCGCCCTGGTCGGCATCAGCGGTATCGATGAAGACGGCAGCCTGCTCGACTTCGACTACCAGGAAGTACGGGTCTCCCAGGCGATTATCAGCAATGCGCGCCAGGTCTTTTTGGCCGTCGACTCCAGCAAGTTCGGCCGCAACGCTGTGGTGCGCCTAGGCTCGGTCGCGCTGGTCGACCGAGTGTTTACCGATGCAGCGCCCTCAGCTGCGATCAATCGCTTACTCACTGAGCACAAGGTTCATCTCGACCTGGTGTAAGCCCCCGTCGAACCAGCCTCGTATCTGCTGCGCGTCGGCGATACTGCGTTAGAAATGGCCTCGGAAAGCCGCTTGCGGCTAACGCGCTTTAGCGCGGCCCGAAGGGCAAGTGAAACGAGTACTGCTCATTTACAGCCAGTAAACTCGACTCGGGCATCCTGCTTCGTTCTACCTCCTGCATCCATGCAGTCGTCCGCGCCCTCGGCCATTTCTGCCTTGTCCCGCTCTAGCTCGCGAGACCCGAGGCAGGTTCTTCCCTCTTCACAGGACGACCACTGGGCGCGAAAGCGCATTACGGGGTGGCGAAGCCGTGATTATTCGACTAGCATATTTTCGAAAGTGAACATTCAAAGTTCAATACTGACTTTCGGTGCCGCCATGCCTACTCGTCCCGCCAGCAACACTCCCCTCGCTGAAGTCTATGACCTTGCCGTGATCGGCGGCGGCATCAATGGTGTCGGGATTGCCGCCGATGCAGCCGGACGCGGCCTGTCCGTGTTCCTTTGCGAAAAGGACGATCTGGCGCAGCACACCTCATCGGCCAGCAGCAAGCTGATCCACGGCGGCCTGCGCTACCTGGAGCACTACGAATTCCGCCTGGTGCGTGAAGCACTGGCCGAGCGCGAAGTGCTGCTTAGCAAAGCCCCACATATCGTCAAACCCATGCGCTTTATCCTGCCGCACCGCCCGCACCTGCGGCCGGCCTGGATGATTCGTGCTGGGCTGTTTCTCTATGACCACCTAGGCAAGCGCGAGAAGCTGGCAGGCTCGCGCAGCCTGCGTTTCGGCGCCGGTAGCCCACTGCAAGCCGAGATCACCCGCGGTTTCGAATATTCCGATTGCTGGGTCGATGACGCCCGCCTGGTGGTACTCAACGCCATGGCTGCCCGCGAGCAAGGCGCCCACGTGCACAGCCGCACCCGTTGCGTCAGCGCGCGGCGCAGCAAGGGCCTGTGGCATATCCATTTGGAGCGCAGCGACGGCAGCCTGTTCTCGATTCGCGCCCGCGCCCTGATAAATGCCGCCGGCCCTTGGGTGGCGCGGTTTATTCGCGAAGATTTGAAACAGGAATCGCCTTACGGCATTCGCCTGATCCAAGGCAGCCATATCGTCGTGCCGCGCCTGTTCGACGGCGAGCAGGCTTACATTCTGCAGAACGAAGACCGCCGCATCGTCTTCGCCATCCCCTACCAGGAGCGCTTCACCCTGATCGGCACCACGGACCGTGAATACCAAGGTGATCCGGCTAAGGTGGCGATCAGCGAGGAAGAAACCGACTACCTGTTGAATGTGGTCAACGCCCACTTCAAAAAGCAGCTGCAGCGCAGCGATATCCTGCACACCTACGCTGGCGTGCGACCGTTGTGTGATGACGAGTCGGACGATCCCTCGGCGGTCACCCGCGACTACACCCTTTCATTGTCTGGCCACCCCGGCGAAGCGCCGCTGCTCTCGGTGTTCGGCGGCAAGCTAACCACCTACCGCAAGCTCGCCGAATCGGCGCTGGCGCAACTGGCGCCGTTCTTTCCCAAGATGGGCCCAAGCTGGACCGCCAGCAGCCTGCTACCCGGCGCAGAGCAGCTGGACAGCCAGAGCGCCTTGGTGGAAGCGCTGTGCGCCCGCTTTGGCTGGCTGCCCACCTCACTGGCGCGGCGCTGGGCCAGCAGCTACGGCAGCCGCAGCTGGGTAATGCTCAAAGGTGTCAGCAACCTCAGCGACCTTGGCGAACACCTGGGTGGCGGCCTGTACACCCGTGAAGTCGACTACCTGTGCCAGGAAGAATGGGCTATGCAGGCTGACGACATTCTCTGGCGGCGCAGCAAACTCGGTCTGTTCACCACCCCGGCGCAACAAGCCAAACTCGACAGCTACCTGCGCATCGAATCGCCGCGCAGCCCGGAAGATGCTCACGCAGCGTAAATCCCCCGCATAAATCCAGGCCATAAAAAATGGTCGGGAATCATTTTTAACGTCGCGTAGCGACGGCCCGCAGGGTGACCGCCATGGATGGCAGGCCATAAAAAAGGGCGACCGAAGTCGCCCAAATTGCCTTGCGTGCCCCTTACAGCAAAATCAGCTCTGCTTGCGCTTGTGCGAATCCTGCCAGATGAAATAACCGACACCGGCGAAGAAGGCGACCATCAGACCGACGGTGCCGATACCGGCGAGAACTACGACATCGATAAACATGGTTGCCTCCTGCTATGAAGCCTGTGTGGGTATGGCTTCAAATTAACAGGGGCTGCAGGGGCGCTATTGATCCAGATCAACAAGCGGCGGGCGCGGGCCAGATGAGGCAGGGCTTAGCTGATCCAGATCAACAAATCAGCCTATGACGGAGCCGCCTCAAGGCTTTTTCGGTTTGCCCTTGGGCTTTTTCTTGCCCTTGGGCAGCGGCAGGGCCTGCTCGAAGGCATCACGCATTTCATTGAGTTTCTTATCGCGCAGGTCATGGATGCGCTTGTCGCGCTCGGCGGCGAAATCAATCAGCTTGTCGTCTTTGCTCATGGGCTCGGCTTGATCAAACGAAAGGTCAGGTTCAGACGTGGTGCGCAGAGGCTGCGCGTCTTCGCCACTTGATGCTGCCAATAATGCTGGGTTGGCCCACGCATGACCAGCAACGAACCATGCTGCAGCGGCAACGAATGCTCAATGCGGCTCTGCCCCTTGCGGCGCAAGTCGAAGCGCCGGGTGCCGCCCAGGTTTAGCGAGGCGATCAGCGGATTAGCACCCAACTCGGCTTCATCATCGCTGTGCCAGCCCATGGAGTCCTGGCCATCACGGTAATAGTTGAGCAGCACACCATTGAGTGGCTGCCCCACCGCCTGTTCCACCTGCCCGCGAATCAGCGCCAGCAGCGGCGTCCAGGGCAATGGTTGATGGGTTAAACCTGAATAGCGGTAACTGGCCTCGACGTCGCCATACCAGGCCACCAGACGCGGCACCGGCAATTGCCGCCCGTAAATCTGCACCTGCGGCTGCTGCCAGGGCGTCTGCGCGCTCAATTCGGCCAGCCAGTGATCGGCAGTCGCCGCATCCAGCCACTGCGCCAGCAGCTGCAAATCGGCGTTGGGCAGCTGCAAGGGGCTGTCGGCAAATAGATCCACGGCTAAATCACTCAAACTTCCACATCCACCCACAGGCCCTGGCGCGGCAACTCGCCCACCACGGCTTCATCGGCCTCGGCCACTTCGCCTTCGGCAAGCTCTTCAGGGGTGTAACCGTGGCGGCGCTGACGGCGGCGCTGCTCTTCACGCAGCAGCGCTTCGGCTTCCTGCGGATGGCGCTTGTCCAGGCTTACGCCACTTTCCTTGGAGCTTTCGGCGGACGCTGTGACCGGCGGGATTTCCGGGCGCGGTTTGACCACGTCGTGCTGGACGGTTACGGGAACCAGACTGTGGGGGATTGGCGGCAGCATCTATTTAGCCCTCCTTTGGTCAGACTGTCGGCCAGTCAAGCCGCGACTTGAGCCTTGCCTCGCTACACTTTCGATCTACCTAAACACACAAAGTGCCCGATGCGTAGTAATGCGCCTTGGGCCAGGGCCCGACGCTGCGTTAACATAGTCGGCTTTTTCACGCGGGAGACAAGCATGGCGCAGTATGAACCGGGGCAACGCTGGATCAGTGACAGCGAAGCGGAGCTGGGTTTGGGAACCGTTCTGATGCAGGACGGCCGCATGCTCACCGTGCTCTACCCGGCCACCGGCGAAACTCGCCAGTACGCCCTGCGCAATGCGCCCCTGACCCGCGTGCGCTTCTCGCCGGGTGATGAAATCACCCATTTCGAAGGCTGGAAGCTGACCGTGCAGGAAGTCGACGACGTCGACGGTCTGCTGGTCTATCACGGTCTCAATGCGCAGCATGAAAGCGTCACCCTGCCGGAAACCCAGCTGTCGAACTTTATCCAGTTCCGCCTGGCCAGTGATCGCCTGTTCGCCGGGCAGATCGACCCGCTGCCTTGGTTCGCCCTGCGCTACCACACCCTCGATTACACCAGCCGCCAGTTGCAATCCAGCCTCTGGGGCCTGGGCGGCGTGCGTGCGCAACCGATTGCGCACCAGCTGCATATCGCTCGCGAAGTCGCCGACCGCATCGCTCCGCGCGTATTGCTGGCCGATGAAGTGGGCCTGGGTAAAACCATCGAAGCCGGCCTGGTGATCCACCGTCAACTGCTCTCAGGGCGCGCCAGCCGGGTGCTGATCCTGGTACCGGAAAACCTCCAGCACCAGTGGCTGGTGGAAATGCGCCGACGCTTCAACCTGGATGTCGCGCTGTTCGATGAAGAGCGCTTTATCGAAAGCGATGCCAGCAACCCGTTTGAAGACTGCCAGTTGGCCCTGGTTGCCCTGGAATGGCTATGCGACGACGAAAAGGCCCAGGACGCGCTGTTTGCCGCCGGCTGGGACCTGATGGTGGTCGACGAAGCGCACCACCTGGTCTGGCACCCCGAGCACGCCAGCCCTGAGTACGCCCTGGTTGAACAGTTGGCCCAGGTCATCCCCGGTGTGCTGCTGCTCACCGCCACCCCGGAACAGCTTGGCCAGGACAGCCACTTCGCCCGTCTGCGCCTGCTCGACCCGAACCGCTTCCATGATCTGGCCGCCTTCCGCGCCGAAAGCGAGCACTACAAGCCGATTGCCGAAGCCGTGCAGGAACTGCTCGACCAGGGTCGCCTGTCGGATGCTGCGCACAAGACCATTCACGACTTCCTCGGCGCCGGCGGTGAAGAGCTGCTGGCAGCAGTCAATGCCGGTGACAGCGAAGCCTCCGCACGTCTGGTGCGCGAACTGCTCGACCGCCACGGCACCGGCCGCCTGCTGTTCCGTAACACCCGCGCCGCCGTGCAGGGTTTCCCGGATCGCGAGCTGCACCCCTACCCGCTGGCAAGCCCCGACGAATATATGGAGCTGCCGCTGGGCGAGCATGCCGACCTGTACCCGGAAGTCAGCTACCAGGCGCAGCCGGATGTCGATGAAGAACAACGCTGGTGGAAATTCGACCCGCGCGTCGAGTGGCTGATCGACACCCTGAAGATGCTCAGGAAATTCAAGGTGCTGGTGATCTGCGCCCACGCCGAAACCGCCATGGATTTGGAAGACGCCCTGCGTGTGCGCAAAGGCATCCCGGCTACGGTGTTCCATGAAGGCATGAGCATCCTTGAGCGCGACCGCGCGGCGGCCTACTTCGCCGACGAAGAGTTTGGCGCCCAGGTGCTGATCTGCTCAGAAATCGGCTCGGAAGGTCGTAACTTCCAGTTTGCCCACCATCTGGTGCTGTTCGATCTGCCGGCCCACCCGGACCTGCTTGAGCAGCGTATCGGCCGTCTCGACCGTATCGGCCAGAAGCACCGTATCCAGCTGCACGTGCCCTACCTGGAAAACAGCCCGCAGGAACGCCTGTTCCAGTGGTACCACCAGGCGCTGAACGCCTTCCTCGCCACCTGCCCAACCGGCAACGCCCTGCAGCACCAGTTCGGCAGCCGCCTGCTGCCGCTGCTAGAAAGCGGCGATGACGGCGAATGGCAGGCCTTGGTCGATGAAGCCAAGACTGAGCGTCTGCGCTTGGAAGGTGAGCTGCACGCCGGCCGCGACCGCCTGCTGGAGCTCAACTCCGGCGGCGCCGGCGAAGGCGAAGCGCTGGTCGAGGCGATTCTCGAGCAGGATGACCAGTTCGCCCTGCCGATCTATATGGAGCAACTGTTCGACGCCTTCGGCATCGACAGCGAAGACCATTCCGATAACGCGCTGATCCTGCGCCCCAGCGAAAAAATGCTGGATGCCAGCTTCCCGCTGGGTGATGACGAAGGCGTGACCATCACCTACGACCGCGACCTGGCCCTGGCCCGCGAGGACATGCAGTTCCTCACTTGGGAACACCCCATGGTGCAAGGCGGCATGGACCTCGTGCGCTCCGGCTCGATGGGCAACACCGGCGTTGCGCTGATCAAGAACAAGGCGCTGAAACCCGGTACCGTGTTGCTGGAACTGCTGTATGTCAGCGAAGTGGTCGCCCCGCGCGCGCTGCAACTGGGCCGCTACCTGCCGCCTATCGCGTTGCGCTGCCTGCTCGATGCCAACGGCAACGACCTGGCGGCCAAGGTCTCGTTCGAAAAGCTCAACGAACAGCTGGAAACCGTGCCGCGTGCCAGCGCCAACAAGTTCGTCCAGGCCCAGCGTGACAGCCTCAACCCGCTGATCAACGCTGGCGAAGGCAAGGTCGCCGAACGCCACGCTGCGCGCGTCGACGAAGCCAAGCGCCGCCTGGCGGCCGAAACTGACGAGGAACTGGCGCGCCTGATCGCCTTGCAAGCGGTCAACCCAAGCGTGCGCGACAGCGAACTCGACGCCCTGCGCCAGCTGCGCGAGCAAGGCCTGGCCATGCTCGACAAGGCGGCGTTGCGTCTGGAGGCCATTCGCGTACTGGTCGCGGGTTAAGCAGCATTGGCTACTGACCGTTGAAACGTAGGCGAGGCCGCCGAGACAAGGCGAAAACAGGCGAGGAAGCGGAGTTTACTGCTGTAAATGAGCATTCCGAGCCTGTTTTCAACGCAGTATCGGCAACGCAGGTAGTTTCAACGGGCTGCTAGAGTCAGAAGCAATACTTCTGTCATCACAGCCCACAGGAGCTCACAGTGCCTGCACGCGCCGCCTCGCGCCGGTTTCGTCATAGCCTCGGCGGGCTTTGCCTGCTGGCGCTGCTCCTGCTTCCCCTGCTGCATCTGTGGCCCGCGCTAAACGGGTTGAACAATGCCCACCTCGACTGGCTGATCCGCCAGCGCGCCGCCGAACAGACGCCCGACCCGCGCCTGTTACTGATTGATATCGACGACCTAAGCCTGCAAGTGCTGGCCGGTGAAGCCGGAAAATGGCCGTGGCCGCGCTCGCTGCACGGCGAACTACTGGAATACCTGCTCAGCCAACAGCCCAAGGCCGTGGCCTTCGACATCCTATTCAGCGAGCCTGATCAGTTCAACCCGGACGCCGACAGCTACTTTGCCGAAGTGCTGCAGCGCAGCTCCAAAACCTACCTAGCCGCCCTGGTTCAGCAAGCCGATAAAGGCAGCCAGCCGCCACTGCTGCGCGACTATCCCGCATCCACCTGGCAAGCCCCAGGACAACGCGGCACGGACGATCAACGCGGCCTACTCCTGCTGCCCAACGCCTTCCCCAGCGAACTGTGGCGCCTGGGCAGCATCAACTTTCGCCCGGATGCCGACGGCATCGGCCGGCGCTACGAGCTGTACCGCAGCTTTGCCGACTGGCGCCTGCCCAGCATGCCTGCGCGCATCGTGCATGACCTTACCGGCAGCTTGCCGCAACAACAGAACCTGCTGCTGGACTGGCCCGGCACCAGTCGCCTGCCCTACCCACGCCTGCCCTATGCCGCCGTGCTGGCGGCAGCGCGCAATCAGGGCGAACCGCTGGCAGCCGAACTGTTCAAGGACCGCATCATCGTGATTGGCACCACCGCCGCCGGCCTGCACGACCTGCGTCCGACCCCGCTGGATACCCTCTATCCGGCACCGTTTATCCTGATGACAGCCATCGACAACCTGCTCAACAACAACCAGTTGCAGGAAGCCGAGAGTTGGCTGGAGCTGCTCGGCCCGCTGCTGTTATTACTCGGTTTGAGTGGATTGCTGCTGCGCGAACAGCTGCCGGCGGCCTTTGCCCTGTGCCTGCTCGGCAGCCTGGCATTGTTCGCCGGCAGCTACTGGCTGGCCTTGCAGGGCCTGCTGCTTGGCGTGTTGCCCGGGCTGATCTGCCTGTGGCTGCTACTGGCCGCGGCGCTGGCGCTGTTCTACCTGCGCCGGCGCCAGCAATTGCAGGACACCATTCGTCTGTTCAGCCGTTTTATGGACCCCGTGGTGGTCAACCAGCTGGTGTCGCGCGACGATCCGGAAGCCTTGCTGGCAAGCAAGGAGTGCCAGCTCACCGTGCTGTTTTCCGATATCCGCAGCTTTACCACCCTCTCCGAGCAACACACCCCAACAGAAATTGTGCACCTGCTCGAAGGCTATTTCAGCAGTCAGGTCGAGGTGCTGTTCAAGCACCAGGCGACCCTCGACAAGTTTATCGGCGACGCCATCATGGCCTTCTGGGGCGCGCCGCTGGACAACCCGCAGCAAGCCGACCAAGCCATCCTGGCGGCCATGGAAATGCTGGAAAACCTCGACGCTTTTCGCCGCGACTACAACTGCCCGGATTTCGACATCGGCATCGGCCTGCACACGGGACCAGCGGTCGTCGGCCTGGTCGGCGCAAAGCAGCGCTATGACTACACTGCAATAGGCGACACGGTGAACCTCGCCAGCCGCATCGAAGGGCTGACCAAGGGCCGCGCCCATCTGCTGATTTCTGCCGCCACCCGTGAGGGCTGCACGCTCGATCTGGACTTCGTGCCCCAGGGCGAACACCAGGTAAAAGGTCGCGCCGAAGCCGTAATGCTCTACGAACCGCGAAGGAGACATGATGAATAAAGGCCTCTGCAGTGCCCTTGTGGCGCTGATATTCAGCTTCTACGGCTTCTCGGCACTGGCCGAAGTACGCCAGGCGCAGACCCTGCAGGACAGCGCCCTGCGCGCAGACCCCAGCGCCTCGGCCGCCAGTGTCGGCCAGGTCGGCAAACAGACGCAGGTACTGGTGCTGGAACGCCAGGGCGGCTGGTATCAGGTAGAGACTTCAAGCGGCCAGCGCGGCTGGCTGCCACTGCTCAGCCTGCGCTTTGCCAAGGATGCGCAAGCCAGCCGCAGCAATGACCTGGGCAGCCTGCTCAAGCTCGGCAACCAGGCCTCCCCTGCCAGCGGCGTAGCCACCGGGATTCGCGGTATCAGCGACGAAGAATTGCGCAGCGGTAGTGCCAACACCTCGGCCAGCGTGCAGAGCCTGGATGCCTTCGCCGCCAGCCCGAGTGAGGCGCGCAGCTTCGCCCAGCAAGGCGGCCTACGCAGTCAGAACCTGCCCTACGCCCGCTAATACGCCGAGAGGAGAGCGACATGCAAACAGCCGTATTACTCAAATGCGCCAGCCTGCTCGGCCTGGTTGTCAGCCTCAGCGCCTGCCAGGGCATGGAAGGTATGCAGATTCAGGGCGTCGATCTGGGCAAACTGGCCAGCGCCGGCCAGCACCTGACCAACATGGGCCAGAAAAGCGTCGATGAAGAGCGGGTGATCGGACAGAACACCGCCTCTATCCTGCTGAGCAAAGCTGCGGTGCTGAACAATCCGCCGCTGCAGGCCTACGTCAACCGCGTCGGCCTGTGGGTCGCCCAACACAGCGAGCGCCCCGACCTGCCCTGGCGTTTCGTCGTGCTCGACAGCCCGCAAGTGGCTGCCTATGCGGCACCCGGCGGTTACGTGTTTATTACCAGCGGCATGCTCACTCGGATGAACAGTGAGGCCGAACTGGCCGGCGTACTGGCCCATGAAGTCGCCCACGTGGTGCAGCAGCATCACCTCAAGGCCATTCAGCAGCAGGCGCAAACTGGCTTGCTGACTGACCTCGCCACCCTCGCCGTGCAAGCCGGCGCCGCCGACAAGGGAGGCAGTCAGGCCGGCGAGCTGACCGACCGCTTTACCCGCAGCGTCAGCGATCTTTACAGCCGCGGCCTGGATCGTGGTGATGAATACGAAGCCGATGCCATGGGCGCGGTAATCGCCACCCGCGCCGGCTATGACGCCTACGGCCTGGCCGGCGTGCTGCAGACCCTCGGCACCACCCGGCAGAACGACGCGGCGCTCACCAGTTTTCTCAAGGTGCACCCAGGTATCGACGACCGCCTGCAGCGCCTGCAGCCGGTCTATCTGTATATCGATAAGAACGCCAGCGGCCAGACCCAAAGCCTGGATGCCCGCTATCAGCAGGCGCTTAGAAGCAAGTGATAGAGGCCAATAGCCCCACCTCAATGAGTGTGGGGATGTTCACGGGTACAGGACGGCTCGTAATCACACACGTGATGGCTAAACGGTGAGGTGGTGTGCGAGCCCGGCGCACCCGTCACCTGGAAGCAGCGGCTGGCGATAAACAACTGCACCAGCTCGGCGTCGAGCAAACCGCTCTGCGCCTCACTCTTGAGAATATCCAGCGCCCGCTCCAGCGGCATTGCCGGTTTGTAGGGGCGATCCGCCGCAGTCAAAGCATCGTAGATATCGCAGATGGTCATGATCCGTGAGGCGCAGGGAATCGCATCGCCAATCAAGCCTTTCGGGTAACCGCTGCCATCAAGTTTCTCGTGGTGTGCGCCTGCGATATGCGGCACGCCCTGCAGGTCCGGAGTCCAGGGAATCAGGCTGAGAAACTGCTGGGTGTGCACCACATGCCGCTCGATCTCTTCGCGCTCGGCCGTGGTCAAACTGCCTTTGCGCACCGCCAGGGCGCTGAATTCACCCTCGCTGAGCAGGCTGACCAGGCAATTGCCGGGGGCTTTGACCAGTTCGCCCTGCACTTCCTGCAGGTGCTGGAAATCCCCTTCACTGAGCATGCTTGGCTCGTTCGCCTGGATGATGTTGTTCAGGTAACGCTCCAGGCGCTCGCATTCATAGGCCAGCTCGGCTTCCATTTGCAGGCGCCGCTCATCACTCAGACCACCCTGATGACGGTAGGCATGCAGCATCTTGCGCAGGGTCTGGTTACGCAGGTTTTCCTGAGCCAAGGCAACGCGATAACGCAGGTTTTCCAGCACCGGCTCGGCGAGCTTCTTGGCTTTTACCAGCACATGCTCGCGCACCCCGACCTTGCCGAAATCATGCAGCAAAGCGGCGTAGCGCAACTCGCGCAAGCCATCGACGCTCAGAGCCTGTTCGCGCAAGCGCGAATCTGAGGCGTGGGGCAACTGGTTGGCCAGAGTCAGGCACAGTTCAGCAACCCGGAAGGAGTGGCCGCTGGTGGTCGGGTCACGCTGTTCAATGGCAAACACCGAGGCCTGCACGAAGCCGTCGAACAGCCGGCTGATGTCATCCAGCAACTGGCGATTCTCGATCGCCACTGCCGCCTGACTGGCCAATGCACGCAAAGACACGGCGGTTTCTTCATCAAAGGCAATCAGCTCAGGCTCAAGCTGCTCGCTACCCTTGCGCTGGCGGTTGATAAATTCCAGCACGCCAACCACTTCATGGCGATGGTTGCGCATGGGGATCGCCAGGATCGACATGGTGCGGTAGCCCATCTGCAGGTCGAAAGAGCGGTTAAAGCGGTACGGCGCATCGGCAGCAATCGCATACACGTCCTCGATATTCAGCTCGGTGCTGGTTAGTGCCACGTAGCCGGCAATCGAGGCCTTGCTCAGCGGCATGCGCTGGTCCTGAAAGCTGTTCTGGCTGAGCGTGCCGTTCTGCGTCAGCTTGAAGATCAGCTGCGCCGGCGCATCCGGGCGGCGGCTGACCAGAAACAGCGAGGCGGCGTCACTGTTGGACAAGCGCCGCCCTTCGATAAGGATTTTTTCCAGCAAACGGTCCAGGTCACGCTCAGCCGATAACGCCAGACCCACGTCCACCAGTTTGCTCAGATCATCATGCTTGCCCGCCAGGGCGGCGGCCAGTTGCTCGGTTTGATGCCGCAGGCTGTACTGCTCGCCGGCAAAACGCAGCAACGCCGACAGCTCCTCGACACTGGCGTGTGGCGGCAACGGCAGGACGCCAGGCTGATCCATGCAGCCCACCAGAATCGCGCCGCAACCCAGCCAGTCGGCCAACGGCCGGAGCGCCAGCAGCCGCTCATCGAGCAGCACCAGCGCCAGTTCATCCGGCAAAGAGTCAGGGGCATCAATCGGCTGCAAGCTCAGTGGGCACTGAGCCAGGAGGTTGTGCAGGGGGTGTTCGCCAAGCGCATTGCTGTGGCCCAGCACAAGGCGGGAAGTGCCCATGGTGGTTGTCCTCAGTCGCAGTTGCGTGACAGCAGTGCGACTGAGTATTGCACAGGATTTAGCCGTTGCCCGGCCGTCCGGCGCATGCCGAACGGCCGGGTAAAACAGCTTAGGTGGCAGGCTGCAGCTGCATGCCTTGCTGCATTTTCGCGGCATCGGCGACGAAGCAGCGCGAGGCCTGCAGCAGCGCCAGCATAGTCAGTAGCAAGGCCACCGGAATCAGGTACATGGCGTTGTGCAGGCCGACAGCCTTGAAGGTCTCGTTCATTTCACTGGCCCCGGCCGCGAGCATCGCCGCGTGGGAATAGTGATCCGACAGCATGCCCACCGCCAATGGGCCAAGGCCGCCACCGAGCAGGTACAGACCAGCGAAGAACAGCGCCATGGCGGTGGCCCGCAGGCGCGGCTCGATCACATCCTGAATCGCGGTATAGACGCATGTGTAGAAGTTGTAGGCAAACAGCCAGCCGATGCTGAACAGCGCCACGAACACCGCAATTTCCACCCGCTCGGCCAGCAGGGCGTAACCCGTGGCCATGGAAGCAATCAACATGCTCAGCGCGGCAAACAGCAGACGCCCGGTCTGCCAGCGCTGGTGGATCTTGTCCGCCAGCCAGCCGCCCAGGGTCAGGCCGACCAGACCGGTCAAGCCGACGATTACCCCGGTGGCCATCGCCGCCTGCTCCAGCGGCATCAGGAAGTAGCGTTGCAGCATCGGCACCATGAACGAGTTACAGGCATAGGTGGCGAAGTTGAAGGCCAGGCCGGCCATCACCAGCCACCAGAAGGTGCGGATTGCCATGACCTTGCGCAGAGGTTTTTCCACCGGCGTGGTGCGCGACTGCACCAGCTCGGCCGCGCCGCGCTTGGGTTCCTTGATGAAGAACATAAACAGCGCCAGGATCAGCCCCGGCACGGCGGCAATAAAGAATGGCGCACGCCAGCTGTCGAACGCCTTGACCATTGCACCAATGGTGAAGAACGCCAGCAGCAAGCCAATCGGTAGGCCGAGCATAAAGATGCCCATGGCACGCGCGCGCTTGTGCGCCGGGAACAGATCGCCGATCAGCGAGTTGGCCGCCGGCGCGTAGCTGGCCTCGCCAATGCCGACGCCCATGCGAATCAGCAGGAAGCTCCAGAAGTTCCAGGCCAGGCCGTTAACTGCGGTCAGCCCGCTCCAGACTGCCAGGCCCCAGCCCATGATCTTGCGCCGCGCGCCGGTGTCGGCCATGCGCCCCAGCGGAATGCCGGCAATCGCATAGACGATGGTAAAGGCGGTACCGATCAAGCCCAGCTGCAGGTCACTGAGATCCCATTCCATGCGGATCGGCTCGATGATGATCGCCGGAATGGTGCGGTCGAAAAAGTTGAACAGGTTGGCGAGAAAAAGCAGGAACAGAATGCGCCAGGCATTCGCCGCTTGTAGGGACTGCTGCTGCATGGGATCCATCTCTATTTGTTGTTATCGAAGCAGGTCGGTGGCGCATGGCCAACCGCCGTATCCAGCATGTGCAGGCGCAATCTAGAGCCTTGCGTCTATGCTGTCTGTGACTATTTGTTGCGTGTATGCCGGGTAATGGGCGCTCAGGCAAGCACACAGGTCACAAAGCGCATCGGAAAAACTCCGGATATGCCTCAGTAAAACCGTGTGAAACAGCGAGATTTTCTATTTTTCATGCTACAAACAAGCCTGTTGAGCGAAACATGGCCATTTGCCGCTCCACCCTCGTTAGCCGCCGGAATGTCTCTAAATGAAAACAAAAAAAGACGCTGTGACCTCCCCCGCGACCGAAGCCACACTGGCTGACCTGGCTGATACCTTGCTCGCGCCGCTTGAGCGCCCCTCCCCGCTCAAGCCCCCCATGCGACTGGACAGCAGCGGCGAGCAGTACATGTACTTCACTGAGCGCGACATTGATCGCATCCTCGATAACCTAGACGGCCTGCGCAGCCTGGTGTTCCCTCCGGCGCCGCAGGATGACGACAGCGAACGGCGGGTGCAGCACTTCCCCTCGGTCTGTTTGATCGGCCTCGGCCGCTGCGGCTCGAACATCGCCCTGGATGTCGCCTCCCTGGTCTACAACGCCCGGCAGTTCTACCTGAGCGAGTTCAACAACGAAGAAAAGGCCGTGGCCGAGCAGGATTTCCGCCCCACGCGCTGGATTCGCAGCAACCTGCTGCGCGCACCGAACAAGGACAGCAAGCCGGTATTCCTGATCGAGCCGCTGGTCATGCTCGGTGACTTGGACAAGGACATCGAGGGGCGCATCCGCTTCTCACGCAAGGGCGAAACCAGCGGCTTCCTCAGCGACTACAGCAAGATGAAAATCATGGACCTCTCCGAGGTGCATGCGGGCGGCGCCGGTAACGCGCCGATCCTCGGTCAGTACCTGGCCAAGATCATCCTCAACAAGGACACCCAGCGCTTCACCAACGAAGACTGGAAGTTTATTCACAGCTACCTGATCGACTCCTGCGGCATCAAGGCCAACCAGTCGCGCCTGTACTTCTACATCTTCAGCGCCGGCGGCGGCACAGGCTCGGGCATGGCTTCGGAGTTCGGCCTGGCGCAGCAGTTCGCTTACATGAGCAAGACCTTCGACACCAAGAATTTCGACGAAAGCCCGGAGAACCGCGACCACAGCTTCGTCTTCGAGCCGATCTTCACCAGCGGCATCTGCATCCTGCCGAATATCTCCGACCAGCGCAGCGAGATGTCCGAAGCCCTGCACATCAACGCCGGCCGCCTGCTGTGCAAGTACCTCGCCGAGGAGTGGGACTTCTCCTACAACTTCGACAATGAAGAGAACAGCGAAGAAAGCGTGATGCGCCGCATCCGCCCATGGAACGCAATGATGCTGATCTCCAACGACATCATGCGTTATGCCGAAGAGAGCGACGACGGCAACATCCAGAACATCGACGTCAACGCCATGGAGCGTCACGCCAACCAGTACATCTCGCAGCAGATCTTCAACATCCTCACCGCCCAGGCGGTGACTACCGACTACGACCAGAACTACTTCCGCCGCGCCGGCATCGACATTGGTGAAACCATCCGCCTGGACGCCAACGACCTGTTTATGAGTCTGGCCGGCCCGGTGGCCGTCGCGTATGCCGAGTCGGTGGTGCCCGAGCAAAGCGCGGCGACGCTGGAGAAATTCCGCGTGCTGGACAAAGAGCCGTCGCGGCTGAATATCGACGACCTGTTTTTCCGCTCCATCGACCTGCCGCACTTCAACAAGGTGACCCAGGCCATCGAGGGCATCAGCCTGCTGCCAATCGAGTCCAAGCGTTACCGCGAAGCGCTGGATGAGTACAAGAAGTCTGACTACAACGCCGCCAAACTCAGCGACCTGCACTTCTTCAAGAACTGCTCCTCGGTGGTGTCGATTGTCTCGCTGCCGAAAGACTACAAGCTGTCCTATATGGACCTGAACCGGCTCAAGACCCACCTCAACAGCCTGTTCCCCAACACCACGCTGAAGCGCTATGCGCTGGTGATCGGCGCCTCGGCCAACCTGTCGCTGACCACCCTGATCGCCAAGAGCCCGTGCCTGTCGGACGACTTCCTGACGCTGATCGTGGCCTTTATCAAGCGCTGCTTCGCCCGCGACCCACACCGCTTCGACGAGAGCCTGGACAACGCCATTCTCGATTTCATCATGAGCGATGAGTTCGACGAGGTGCGTGTCGACGCGATGCTTAACGAGTACGAAAACCCGGCGAAGATCCTCGACACCAACTGGTACGCGATCAAGCCGATGTACGAGAAGAAGTACCGCGAGCTGATCCACGATCAGGACAAGTTCGTCTCGATCAACGACATCCGCCTGTCACGCGACAGCGTGAAAAAAGCCATCAAGTACTTGCGCGAGATCTACCGCCACCGCATCGGCAAAACCCGGGTTATCTCGCTTAACAAGTACGCCGAAGACAAGCCCGAGTAAGCCACTGCAACCTGCAACCCGAGGTCAATCGGGTTGCAGGTTGCAGCCTCAGTTCGCTCGCCATTCCTCAAGCCAGTCCAGGCTGGCCTGGGTGCCCGCCTCTCCTGGTCGATACTCGGCCGCCAGCCAGCCCTGATAACCGCTGTCACGCAGAGCCGTCAGCAGCGGCGCGAACTGCAGCTCGCCAGTGCCCGGCGCACCACGCCCCGGGTAATCGGCAAACTGCACGTGACCGATACGCTCTGCCAGCAAGGTGATACCGGCCTGCACGTCCAGCCCCTGACGCGCCATATGGTAGAGGTCGTACTGCGCAGCCAGATTGGGATGGGCCACGGCTTTGAGCAGCGCATCCAGTTGCGCAGGGGTGTTGATCAGAAAATCCGGCATATCCAGCGGATTGATCGCCTCCACCACCACGCCAATGCCCAATAACTCAAAGGCCTCGGCGGTCTTGCGTAGATTGCTAATCAGACAGGCCAGCGCCTGCTCAGGCTCAACGCCGTCAGCCAGACACCCCGGCAGCACATTGACCAGCGCAGGGCGCACCATCGCGGCGTAGCTCAAGGCCTGCTGCAGCGCGGCATCAAACTCGGTCTGTCGCGCAGGCACAGCGGCCAAGCCGGGCCCGCCGCTCATCAGGTCACCGGCTGGCAGGTTGATCAGGCGCAGCGGCATGTCGGCAGCCTGTAATGCCTCTTTCAGGCGAACGGCCGGCAGCTCATAAGGAAACTGGATTTCCACGCCATCGAAGCCCGCAGCGGCGGCGGCCACTACTCGGTCGATCAACGGCAACTCGGTAAACAGCAGCGACAGGTTGGCGGCGATCTTCATGGCTGTGACTCTTGATGCTGTGGCCCCCGGTAGAGCTGCACCAGAGTCGAAGGGTCACGCTCCAGATTGCCCTGGCTGCCGTGCTGGCGCATCAGCTGCGCCGCCAGACCACTGAGCGGCGTGACCGAGCCGACTTGCTGCGACAGTTTGACCGCCGTATCCAGATCCTTGAGCAAGGTGCGCACATGCCATTTGACCGGTTCAAACTGGCTCTCGGCCATCTGCGGCGCGAGAATCTGCAGCGGCTTGGAATCGGCGAAACCGCCGGCCAGCGCTGGCGCGATCAGGCTGGCATCGACCCCGGCCTGCTCGGCCAGGGCGACCACTTCGGCGATCACCAGCGCATTACAAGCGACGATCATCTGGTTGCACACCTTGGTCACCTGGCCTGCGCCAACGTCGCCCATGCGCGTCAGGCGTTGCCCCAGATGCGCGAGAATCGGCCGCACCCGTTCGATATCCTCAACCCGGCCACCAGCCATGATCGCCAGCGTGCCGTTGGCCGCACCCGGTGTGCCGCCGGAGACCGGTGCATCGACCCAGTGCATACCGCAACGGGCGTGCAACTCGGCGGCCATCTCGCGGGTGGCCGCCGGTTCCAGGCTGGAGAAATCCACCAGTAGCTGGCCAGATTTGGCCGTTTCAACAATGCCACCCGGGCCAAACACCACCTCGCGCACCACCTCGGTGTTGGCCAGGCAAAGCATGACGATATCGGCCTGAGCACAGAGCTGCGCCGGGCTGGCAATAACCTGCGCACCCAACGCTTGCAGTGGCGCGCACTTATCAGGGGAACGATTCCACACGCTCAGCGGATAACCGGCGGCCAGCAGGCGCTGGGTCATGGGCAGCCCCATCAGGCCAATACCAGCAAATGCTAAAGCAGGAAGGGAGGTGGACATAGGCAGACTCCGACTCATTGATGGCCGCCATCTTAACCTAGCGGCACCGGAACCTGTCCCGCCAGTCAACGCCCGGGCAACGACCTACAAACCGTCTTTTTCCAGATGATCGAGATTGACCGGCTCGCCGCTCTGCGCGCCGAGCTTGGCGCGAATATCCTCGAACATCAGGTCGTACTCCGCGTGGCTGCGCATGATCAGGCTGCTGTTGGTCGGCAAGCCATGCTTGTGCGCCAGGCGCGTGGCCACGCTGGCGAAATTGTAGGCGGTATCACGGTGCAGCTCGAAGACCTCTTCAAACGCCTTGCCGTCCACCTGCCCCTGCATGCTCATATGCAACATCGGGCCTTCGGTTGGGTCCTGGCGTACTTCGTAATGGAGGTCAACGCTAAACAGCGGCGTCTCGGCCGTGGCCAAGGTATTGGCGCGATGCAAATGTCCGGGTTCAAACATACTGGCAGCTCCTGCAATCAGTCCGTGGTGCTGCCAGCATAGTTGCTCAGGATAAAGCGTGGTACACGCGCCAGATCAGTGCAGCGGCGCGCGCGGAGTGCGTTCCTGCGCCAGCACCCAGGGCGCCACAACCACTGCCCACAGCTCTGGATCGCGGGTTAGCAGGTCTTCGGCGCGGCTGTCATCAACCTTGCTCAATGTACCTGCTGCGAGCCAGGCGGCAACTTTGGCGTGCTCGTTCTCAGCCACTGCCTGCGCCACTTCGATCAAATCCTGAGTGCCATCGACCAGCAGCAAGGCGCCGCGGGCGAAGAAAGGTTGCAGCTCCTGCCAGGTAATAGCTGCAGTTTCACCAAGCAGCTTGGCATAGAGGGTGCTAGGTTGTTCTGTCATGGTTTGCCCTGTCATGGATGGCCGCTTTTTAAATCGGCCGCCATGATAGCGTCGACCAGCCCGCTGGCAAATTCGCAACGCTGCTCGCGACGTTGCCAACGGCGATCAAGACACGCCGTTTTTCTATACATTTATTGCGTTAAAGCGACACCCCAGGGTTTTGCCCCCAGTAAGCCGCTTTTCAAGCCGCAAAGCCGCGCTCTACACTGCAGCGGTACAGTTGCCGGGGGGATGACCGGGGAAACAACCCGGTTCTGCAGCTTTGGCCGCCAGAACTACAACAATCAAAACCAATAAGAGTGGAGCACTATGAACAAGGCTACTAAGCAGATTTCCAAACTGTTTGCCGCCATGGCCATGGCTGGCGTTGCCAGCTACTCGGTAGCGGCTGACACCATCAAAATTGGCCTGGCAGGCCCAGTCACCGGCGCAGTCGCGCAATACGGTGAAATGCAGTTCATCGGTGCCAAAATGGCTATCGAGCAGATCAACAAGGCCGGCGGGGTGAACGGCGCAATGCTCGAAGGCGTGGTGTATGACGACGCCTGCGATCCGAAACAAGCCGTTGCCGTAGCCAACAAGATCGTCAACGACGAAGTTAAATTCGTGGTTGGCCACCTCTGCTCCAGCTCCACTCAGCCAGCGTCCGACATCTACGAAGACGAAGGCATCCTGATGGTCACCGCGGCTTCCACCAGCCCGGACATCACCGCTCGCGGTTACCAACTGCTGTTCCGCACCATCGGTCTGGACAGCCTGCAAGGCCCAACCGCCGGTAACTTCATCGCTGACCACGTCAAGCCGAAAGCTGTTGCGGTAATCCACGACAAGCAGCAGTACGGTGAAGGCATTGCTACCGCGGTCAAGCAGACCCTGGAAAGCAAAGGCACCAAAGTCGTTATGTTCGAAGGCATCAACGCCGGCGACAAAGACTTCTCCGCGATGATCGCCAAGCTCAAGCAAGCCGGCGTGGACTTCATCTACTACGGTGGCTACCACCCAGAGCTGGGCCTGCTGCTGCGTCAGTCGGCTGAGAAAGGTCTGAGCGCCAAGTTCATGGGCCCAGAAGGCGTAGGCAACAAGGAAATCTCGGCCATTGCTGGCCCAGCTTCCGAAGGCCTGCTGGTTACCCTGCCGAAGTCGTTCGACCAGGATCCACGCAACAAGGCTCTGGTTGATGCGTTCAAAGCCAAAAACGAAGACTCCAGCGGTCCGTTCGTGTTCCCGGCTTACGCCGCGGTACAAGTGATCGCCGAAGGCATCACCAAGGCTGGCGATACCGACACCGCTAAAGTGGCCGCAGCCCTGCGTGCCAACAGCTTCGACACCCCGACTGGCAACCTGGCCTTCGACGAGAAGGGCGACCTGAAAGACTTCAGCTTCGTCGTTTACGAATGGCACCAGGACGGTACCAAGACTGAAGCCAAGTAAGCTTCCCGCCTGAACCCAAAACCCACTGCTTCGGCAGTGGGTTTTGTTTATTAGAAGAATTCCGGTTGCACGCTGCGCCATAAGCGCTGCATTGCGTGAAAACCCAGGAGTTAGGCAATGCCTGATCTTTATCACTACCTGCAACAGCTGGTTAACGGTCTGACCGTTGGCAGCACCTATGCCTTGATCGCCATCGGCTACACCATGGTTTACGGCATTATCGGCATGATCAACTTCGCCCATGGCGAGGTTTACATGATCGGCTCGTACGTAGCCTTCATTGTGGTCGCCGGCTTGGCCATGTATGGCCTGGACAGTTTACCCATCGTGATGATTGCGGCCTTCGCCGCCAGCATCATTGTCGCCAGTGCCTATGGCTACAGCATCGAACGGGTCGCCTACCGCCCTCTGCGCGGCGGCAATCGTCTGATTCCGCTGATTTCCGCCATCGGCATGTCGATCTTCCTGCAAAACCAGGTACTCCTGGCCCAGGACTCCAAGGACAAATCGATTCCCAACCTGCTACCGGGCAACTTTGTGTTCGGTGAAAGCACCATGAATGGCGTGGTGATTTCCTATATGCAGGTGCTGATTTTCGTCGTCACCTTCTTTGTCATGGTCGGGCTGACACTGTTTATCTCCCGTTCACGCCTGGGCCGCGCCTGCCGCGCCTGCGCCGAAGACATCAAGATGGCCAACCTGCTGGGCATCAACACCAATAACATCATTGCCCTGACCTTCGTCATCGGCGCAGCACTGGCGGCCATCGCCGCCGTGCTGCTGGGCATGCAATACGGCGTGATCAACCCACACCTGGGCTTCCTCGCCGGGATCAAGGCCTTCACCGCAGCGGTACTCGGCGGTATCGGCAGCATCCCCGGAGCGGTGCTCGGTGGCCTGCTGCTGGGCGTGGCCGAAGCCTTTGGCGCCGATATCTTCGGCGACCAGTACAAGGACGTGGTGGCATTCAGCTTGCTAGTACTGGTGCTGCTGTTCCGCCCGACCGGTATCCTCGGCCGTCCGGAGGTTGAAAAAGTATGAATACCTCCATCACCAAAAACCTCAAGACCGCGATCTTCAGCGCCCTGCTGGTGCTGGCCGTGGCCTACCCGGTTATCGGCCTGAAGCTCTCCACGGTCGGCATCAAGCTCGAAGTGCAAGGCGCCAGCCCGGCAGTTCTGTGGACCATTTTCGGTTGCTCCATTGCCATGTTCTTCTGGCAACTGTTCCGCAACCAGCTGAGCTCGGTCTGGAGCAACGCCCCCAAGCTGCCAAGCATGCCGGGCAAAGCCAGCGAGTTCCTCACCCTGCCCTCGACCCAGCGCTGGATCGTTCTTGGCCTGATAGTCGTCGCGCTGGCCTGGCCGTTCTTCGGCTCGCGCGGTGCGGTGGATATCGCCACGCTGATCCTGATCTACGTGATGCTCGGACTCGGCCTGAACATCGTGGTCGGTCTGGCGGGTCTGCTCGATCTCGGCTACGTGGCCTTCTACGCCGTGGGCGCCTACAGCTACGCGCTGCTGTCGTTCTACTTCGGCCTGAGCTTCTGGATCTGTCTGCCGATTGCCGGCCTGATGGCGGCGTTCTTCGGCTTTATCCTGGGCTTCCCGGTGCTGCGCTTGCGCGGCGATTACCTGGCCATCGTCACCCTGGGTTTTGGCGAGATCATCCGCATCCTGCTGAACAACATGACCTGGCTGACCGGTGGCCCCAACGGCATCGGCTCGATCCCCAAGCCAACGCTGTTCGGCCTGTCGTTCGACCGCAAGGCCGCCGAAGGCATGCAGACCTTCCACGAGTACTTCGGGGTTGCCTACAACTCGATCAACAAGGTGATCTTCCTCTACCTGATCGCCCTGCTGCTGGTGCTGTTGACCCTGTTCGTGATCAACCGCCTGCTGCGCATGCCGATCGGTCGCGCGTGGGAAGCCCTGCGTGAAGACGAAATCGCCTGCCGTGCCCTGGGTATGAACCCCACCGCGATCAAGCTCTCGGCCTTCACCATCGGTGCCTGCTTCGCCGGTTTCGCCGGCAGCTTCTTCGCCGCGCGCCAAGGCCTGGTTAGCCCGCAGTCGTTCACCTTTATCGAATCGGCGATCATCCTCGCCATCGTCGTACTGGGCGGTATGGGCTCGCAGTTGGGCATCATTCTGGCGGCCATCGTGATGATTCTGCTGCCGGAGCTGGCGCGTGAATTCAACGAGTACCGCATGCTGATGTTCGGCGCTCTGATGGTATTGATGATGATCTGGCGTCCGCAGGGCCTGCTGCCCATGCAACGTCCGCACCTGGAGCTGAAGCAATGAGCCGCCCGATTCTAGAAGTAAGCGGCCTGTCCATGCGCTTCGGCGGCCTGCTGGCCGTCAACGGGGTGAACCTGCAGGTCGCGGAAAAACAGGTTGTGTCGATGATCGGCCCGAACGGCGCCGGCAAGACCACCGTATTCAACTGCCTGACCGGCTTCTACCAGCCCACCAGCGGCAGCATCCGCCTCAATGGCGAGCAGATCGAAGGCCTGCCTGGCCACAAGATCGCTCGCAAAGGCGTGGTGCGCACGTTCCAGAACGTGCGTCTGTTTAAGGACATGACCGCGGTGGAAAACCTGCTGGTGGCCCAGCATCGCCACCTCAACACCAACTACCTGGCGGGCCTGCTGAAGACCCCGGCGTTTCGCAAGAGCGAACGCGAAGCCATGGAGTTCGCCGCGCATTGGCTGGATCAGGTCAACCTGACCGAGTTCGCCAACCGCACGGCAGGCACCCTGGCCTACGGTCAGCAACGCCGCCTGGAAATCGCCCGCTGCATGATGACCCGCCCGAGCATCCTGATGCTCGACGAGCCAGCCGCTGGCCTCAACCCGCGCGAAACCGATGACCTCAAGGCGCTGATCCGCGTACTCAGCGACCAGCACAACGTCACCGTGCTGCTGATCGAGCACGACATGAAGCTGGTCATGAGCATTTCCGACCACATCTATGTGATCAACCAGGGCACGCCCCTGGCGGACGGCACGCCGGAACAGATCCGCGCCAACCCGGACGTGATCAAAGCCTACCTGGGGGAAGCGTGATGCTGTATTTCGAGAACGTTTCCACCTTCTACGGCAAGATCCAGGCGCTGCATGACGTCAACGTCGAAGTCCGTCAGGGTGAGATCGTCACCCTGATCGGTGCCAACGGTGCCGGCAAGTCGACCCTGCTGATGACCCTCTGCGGCTCGCCCCAAGCGAGCAGTGGCAGCATCCGCTACCAGGGTGAAGAGCTGATCGGCCAGGACACTCCGAGCATCATGCGCAAGAGCATTGCCGTGGTGCCGGAAGGTCGTCGGGTGTTCTCCCGCCTGACCGTGGAAGAAAACCTGGTGATGGGCGGCTTCTTCGGCAGCAAGGCCGACAATCAGGAACAGCTGGACAAGGTGCTGCACCTGTTCCCGCGCCTGAAGGAACGCTTTGCCCAGCGCGCCGGCACCATGTCTGGCGGTGAGCAGCAGATGCTCGCCATCGGCCGTGCGCTGATGAGCAAGCCCAAGCTGCTGCTGCTCGATGAGCCGTCTCTGGGCCTGGCACCGATCATCATCCAGCAGATCTTCGACATCATCGAACAGCTGCGCAAGGACGGTGTAACGGTGTTCCTGGTCGAGCAGAACGCCAACCAGGCGCTCAAGCTGGCCGACCGCGGCTATGTACTGGAAAACGGCCGGATCGTTATGCAAGGCAGCGGTGAACAACTGCTGAACGATCCAAAGGTACGCGACGCCTACCTCGGCGGCTAAGCGCTACCTCGCTGAAAAAACCGCTCTTCGGAGCGGTTTTTTATTAGCGAAGACAAAGGCTCACGCCGCCCGCCTATCTGCGCGCCGATGCTGACAAACGCTTTTATCGCCGCCGTTCGCCCGATGTTCAGCGCACAGGGGCCCCGGCCGGTTACAATGGCAGCCCTTTTTTTGCCGATGACCGTTTTTATGACCGACCCCATTCGCCTATCCAAACGCCTGATCGAAGTGATTGGCTGTTCGCGCCGCGAGGCCGAACTGTATATCGAAGGCGGCTGGGTCACGGTGGATGGTGTGGTAGTGGAAGAGCCGCAGTTCAAGGTCGCCGAACAGCGCGTGGAACTGCTGCCCAACGCCCTGCTGGCCCCGGTCGAGCCGGTCACCCTGCTGCTGAATGTACCCAACGGCCACAACGCAGAACGCGCAGCGGAAAGCATCAGCCCAGCCAGCCACTGGCCGGAAGACAGCTCGGGAATTCGCCCGCTAAAAGGCCATTTCGCCCGTCTGATCAACTGCGCACCGTTGCAAGCCGGCGCCGATGGCCTACATGTACTGACCCAGGACTGGCGTATCGAGCGCAAACTCAAGGAAGACCTGAGCAAACTGGAGCAGGAATATGTGGTCGAAGTCGTCGGCACCTTGAGCGCCAGCCAACTCAAGCGCCTGGCTCACGGCCTGACCTTCAACGGTGTGGCCCTGCCCCCATGCAAGGTCAGCTGGCAGAACGAAACCCGCCTGCGCTTCGCCTTGAAGAACCCACTGCCTGGGCAGATCGTGTTTATGTGCAACAGCGTCGACCTCAAGGTGCTGGGCATGAAGCGCATCCGCATCGGCGGCGTGCCCATGGCCAAGGTCCCCGCAGGCCAGTGGCGCTACCTGGCAGGCAAAGAACGCTTCTAATTTTTCAGCTGATGCGTCTGTGCATCAGCCCTTTTCAGGACCACCCCATGCTTAATAACGACGTACTGCGCAGCCTGCGCTACACCCTCGACATCAGCGACGCGCAGATGGTCGACATCATCAAGTTGAGCGGCAAGCAGGTCGCCCTCAACGACCTCGCGGCGATGCTCAAGAAGGATGACGAAGAAGGCTTCACGCCTTGCGACGACGAGCTGATGGCGCACTTCCTCGATGGCCTGGTGTACTTCAAGCGCGGCAAAGACGACAGCCGTCCGGCCCAGGCGCTTGAGCTGCCGATCACCAACAACACAGTGCTGAAGAAACTGCGCGTGGCCTTCGAGCTGAAGGAAGACGACATGCACACGATCATGAATAGCGTCGACTGCCCGGTTTCCAAGCCGGAGATGAGCGCACTGTTCCGCAAGTTCGGCCACAGCAACTACCGCACCTGCGGCGATCAGTTTCTGCGCAACTTTCTCAAGGGTCTGACCCTGCGCGTTCGCGGCTAAGAACCTATTTACGATCTGCTGCGCGTCGGCCATCCGGCGTTAAAAACAACCTCGGCAAGCCACTTGTGGCTAACGCGCTTTGGCGCGACCCGAAGGGCGAGTGAAACGAGTAATGCTCATTTACAGCTCGTAAACTCCGCTTGATTCGCTGCGCTCACCCTTCGGGTCAGCCTGCGGCTGTTACTGCGCTTCTCGGCTGTTTTTGCCTTGTCTGGCTCTAGCTCGCGAGATCGTAAACAGATTCTAAGTCCGCGCTGCCATGCCTGCCCGCATGGCAGCGTATTTCCACGGGCAATGATGACTGCCATGGAGTGGTCAGATGATTAGGGTAGTGGCACTCATCCGTTAAAAGGATTCGCCATGCCCCCCTACTTCAGCCTGCAAGGCCGCACTGCCCTGGTTACCGGTGGCACCCGCGGCATCGGCAAGATGATCGCCAAAGCCTTTGTCGAAGCTGGCGCCACGGTCTACGTCTGTGCCCGTGACGGCGAAGCTTGCGCACAAACCGCTGCCGAGCTATCGGCCTTTGGCACCTGCCACGGCATCGCCGCCAACCTGGCCAGCGAAGAAGGCGTGCACGTGTTGGCCGAGCAGTTGGCCGGCAAGATCGACAGCCTGGATATTCTGATCAATAACGCCGGCACCACCTGGGGCGCACCGCTGGAGAGTTACCCGGCCAAGGGCTGGGAAAAGGTCATGCAGCTCAATGTAACCTCGGTGTTCAGCTGCATCCAGCAATTGCTGCCGCTACTGCGCAAGGCCGGCAGCGCGGCTAATCCGGCACGGATAATCAACATCGGCTCGGTCGCCGGCATCACCTCCCACGGCGAAGACGCTTATGCCTATGGCCCGAGCAAGGCGGCGCTGCATCAGTTGTCGCGTATGCTCGCCCGCGAACTGGTCGGCCAACATATCAACGTCAACGTAATCGCGCCGGGGCGCTTCCCGAGCAAGATGACTCAGCATATCGCCACCGACGAGGCCGCCATGGCCGAAGATACCGCCCTGATCCCGATGCAACGCTGGGGCCGCGAAGAGGAAATGGCCGCCCTGGCGATCAGCCTGGCCAGCACCGCCGGGGCCTATATGACAGGCGCGATCATCCCCATCGACGGCGGCTTTCACCTCTAGTCAGGTACTATGGCGGCGTTTTCCCTTGATCACGCCGCCATGCCCTACTCCGTTTCGCCCATAGGTTTTGTCCGCTCCTGCTTCAAGGAGAAGTTCGCCATTCCCCGTCAGCCGCAATTGGCCCCGGCGGCCCGTGGCATACTGGAGCTGGTCGCGCCCTTCGATAACGGCGATGCAGTGCAGGGATTGGAGCAGGTCAGCCATGTCTGGCTGCTGTTTCTGTTTCACCAGGCGCTGGAAGACAAGCCGCGGCTCAAGGTGCGCCCGCCACGTCTGGGCGGCAATCAGTCGGTCGGCGTGTTCAGCACCCGCGCCACCCACCGGCCCAATGGCATCGGCCAGTCGGTGGTCAAACTGGACAAGGTCGAAGCCGGCAAACTGTGGCTGTCCGGTATCGACCTGCTCGACGGTACCCCGGTGCTGGATATCAAACCCTACGTGCCTTATGCCGACAGCGTCGCCGGAGCCTATAACCGCATCGCCGACAGCGCGCCGGCGCTGATCGAAGTCAGCTGGCAGGACAGCGCACTGATCCAGGCAACCGAACATGGGCAGCGCCTGAGTGAACCGCTGGTCGAATTGATCGAGCAATGCCTGGCTCAGGACCCGCGCCCCGCCTACCAGCAGCCCAGCCCGGAGCGCCGCTATGGCGCGTGCTTCTGGGATGTCGATGTGCACTGGCACTACCCGCAGCCTGGCAGCATTTGCGTGCTGGACGTCGTGCCCGCCGGCTGACCTAGTTCGCGCCATCCCACACACGCAGATAGGCCGACCAGTTATTTTGTCTTATATTTACCAGATAAATGTATACAAAATAGGATACTCACCATGCTCGAACGCCCCGGTCGCCTCAATGGCTTGCGCCATATCGCCCTGCTAGTCCCTGACTTAGAAGCCTGCGAACGCTTCTATGTGGATATTCTCGGCATGCAGGTGCTGCACCGCGCCAATCCAGACCTGGTCTACCTGACCTGCGGTAACGACAACCTGTCCCTGGGTCGCGCTTCTGTGCCCAGCAGCGGCGAGCAGGCGGTGGATCACTACGGCTTTATCGTCGACAGCATCGACGAGCTGCACGCCTGGTACGCCTACTTCAAGGCACAAGGCGTGACCCTGCTTGACCGCCCCTTCGCCCATGGCGACGGCGCGCACAGCTTCCACTTGCTCGACCCCGCCGGTAACAAGGTACAGCCGATCTACCATCCTGCCGTCTCCGGGCAGCGCTTCAGCCACGCGCAATAGCCTGCGCAGCGCCCCGTCGACGCTGGGCATCTACACTGAGTAGATGCCGGGCGCAGAGACAACCGCATCAGCACTTGGCAAAACCCGCAGGCGGCAAACAGGCGTTCACTGTTCGGCGCCTTGCAGGTATGGTGATCGCAAGGGCCATACTGCCAAATCGCCAGTAACCGCCCCATCTACCACCACGCACCGACGTACTGTGAGTGTATGAAAGCCAGCACCTACGCGCCGACCGAGAACCTTGTCGATCTGCTGCTCGACGCCATCTGCGTGGTCGACAGACGCGGACGCTTCGTTTTTGTCAGCGCCGCCTGCCAGCGCATTTTTGGCTACAGCGCAGACGAGATGATCGGCCAGGTGATGATCGAGATGGTGCATCCCGAAGACCGTGCAAAAACCCTGCTGGCCGCCAAGGAAATAATGGCCGGCGCGCATAAACCGAACTTCGAGAATCGCTACCTGCGCAAGGATGGCAGCACCGTGCATATCCTCTGGTCCGCGCGCTGGTCAGAAGACGATCAGGTACGTATCGCCGTCGCCCATGACATCACCGAGCGCAAACGCAGTGAAGCCCTGCAGACCGCGCTGTACGGCATATCCGAAGCCGCCCACTCGGCCAAGGACTTGCTCGGACTGTTTCAGCAGGTGCACCAGATCGTTGGCGAGCTGCTGCCGACCATCAGTTTTTCGGTCGCGCTGTACGATGAACAGAACGACGAGCTGAGCTTCCCCTACCCCGCCGAACAACCACCGGCAACGGCCGCCGATACGCCGCTGAATGCTGCCACGCTGAGTGCGCAGGTGATTCGCAGCGGCAACACCTTGCTGCTTTCCGACAGCAGCCAGACACAGCCAGCAGCCCCACACAGCTGGCTCGGCGTACCGCTGCGCTCACACCGCGGGATTATCGGCGCACTGCTGGTGCAAAGCAGCGCCTCCACCCGCTACAGCGAACGTGATCAGGAGCTGCTGCAATTTGTCTCGACCCAGGTGGCCACGGCCATCGAGCGCCAGCAGATGCTTAGCCATCTGCAGTTTATGGCGCAGTACGACCAGCTCACCCAGCTGCCCAACCGCGAACTGCTACGCGACCGTTTACACACGGCCCTGGCGCGCGCGCGCCGCGAGCAGTCGCAAGTAGCGCTGCTGTTTCTCGATCTGGACAAGTTCAAGCAGGTCAACGACAGCCTCGGCCATGCTGCTGGCGACCAGCTGCTGCAAGGCGTCGCTCAGCGTATCCAGCTGTGCCTGCGTGAGGCCGATACGGTGGCGCGCTTTGCCGGGGATGAATTCGTCGTGCTGCTGGAGGACTTTCACTCGGCCGATCATGCCAACGTGGTGGCCGAGAAAATCCGCCAGAGCCTCAACCAGCCCTTTGAGCTTTGCGGGAAGAGCCAGACCATTCTGCCGAGCATCGGCATCGCGCTGTATCCGCAGCACGCCCAGGATGAACAGCAACTGCTGCAGCATGCCGACAACGCCATGTATCGGGCCAAGCAAAAAGGCGGCAACCGCGCGCACAGCGCACTTGAGCTGGAATAAGCGCGCATAAAAAAGCCCGCCAATCAGCGGGCTTTTTATTACGGCAGGCTTATTTCTCGACGAAGGCGCGCTCGATCAGGTAATCACCTGGCTCGCGCATGCGCGGGGAGATCTGCAGGCCGAACTCGTTGAGCACTTCGCTGGTTTCATCGAGCATGCTCGGGCTGCCGCAGATCATCGCGCGGTCGTCCTGCGGATTGATCGGTGGCAGGCCGATATCCTCGAACAGCTTGCCGCTGCGCATCAGATCGGTCAGACGGCCCTGGTTCTCGAACGGCTCGCGGGTCACTGTCGGGTAGTAGATCAGCTTGTCCTTCAGCGCATCGCCGAAGAACTCATTCTGCGGCAGGTGCTCGGTGATGAATTCGCGGTAGGCCACTTCGTTCACATAGCGCACGCCGTGAACCAGAATCACCTTCTCGAAACGCTCGTAAGTTTCCGGGTCCTGGATCACGCTCATAAACGGCGCCAGGCCAGTACCGGTGCTGAGCAGGTACAGGTGCTTGCCAGGTTTGAGGTCATCCAGCACCAGGGTGCCGGTGGGCTTCTTGCTGATGATCACCTCGTCGCCTTCCTTGAGGTGCTGCAGCTGCGAGGTCAGCGGGCCATCCGGCACCTTGATGCTGAAGAACTCCAGATGCTCTTCCCAGTTCGGGCTGGCGATCGAGTAGGCGCGCATCAGCGGGCGGCCGTTGTCCTGCTGCAGGCCGATCATCACAAACTGGCCATTCTCGAAGCGCAGGCCTGGATCACGGGTGCACTTGAAGCTGAACAGCGTGTCGTTCCAGTGATGAACGCTGAGAATGCGCTCGGAGTTAAGGTTACTCATGTGCCGGGGGCTCCGAAGAATGGAATATCAGCTGCGCGCCTTTGCGCGTTTGCACGGCATTGTAATGAGCGGCAGAATATCTGTTAACTTGATTATCAAGATATAGGTTATCGGTTATATAGATATGCGATTTACTCTCAGACAACTGCAAGTCTTCGTCGCCGTGGCCCAGCATGAAAGCGTGTCGCGCGCCGCCGATTCCCTGGCCCTGTCGCAATCGGCCACCAGCACCTCGCTCAGCGAACTGGAGCGGCAGTCCGACTGCCAGCTTTTCGACCGCGCCGGTAAACGCCTGTGCCTTAACGCCCTTGGCCTGCAGTTGTTGCCACAAGCGGTGGCACTGCTCGACCAGGCCAAGGAAATCGAACGCCTGCTGGGCGGCAAGAGTGGTTACGGCTCACTGAATGTCGGCGCCACCCTCACCGTCGGCAACTACCTGGCCACCCTGCTGATCGGCAGTTTTATGCAGCGCCACCCGGAATGTCGGGTCAAGCTGCAGGTGCATAACACCGCCTACGTGGTGCAGCAGATTGCCCACTATGAGCTGGACATGGGCATGATCGAAGGTGACTGTCAGCACCCGGATATCGAGGTACAGCCCTGGGTTGAAGATGAGCTGGTGGTGTTCTGCGCGCCGCAGCATGCGCTGGCGCAGCGCGGTGAGGCGAGCCTGGAGGAGCTAACGCGTGAGGCGTGGATTCTGCGTGAACAAGGCTCTGGCACGCGTCTGACCTTCGACCAGGCCATGCGTCACCACCCCAGCAGCCTGAATATCCGTCTGGAGCTGGAACACACCGAAGCGATCAAACGGGCGGTAGAGTCAGGCCTGGGGATTGGCTGCATTTCCCGTCTGGCGCTGCGCGATGCGTTTCGCCGCGGCAGCCTGGTGGCGGTGGAAACTCCCGAGTTGGATCTGCGGCGGCAGTTCTACTTTATCTGGCACAAACAGAAGTACCAGACCGCCGCCATGCGTGAATTTATCGAACTGTGCCGCGCCCTGACCGCCGGCGTGACGCGCAGCGATCAGATTGTCCTGCCGACTATTGCCTGAGAACAGCGGATCAACCGAGCAGGATAATCGCCCACACCAGGGCAATCAGGCTGAGGGCGGTGAACTGGGCGGCGCTGCCCATGTCCTTGGCATTTTTCGACAGCGGATGCAGCTCCAGCGAGATGCGGTCGATGGCCGCCTCCACTGCCGAGTTGAGCAGCTCGATGATCAAGGCGAGCAGACACACCGCGACCATCAGCGCGCGCTCGACGCGGCTGACATCCAGGTAAAACGCCAAAGGCACCAGCACCAGATTGATCAGCAGCAGCTGACGAAAGGCGGCTTCACCGGTAAAGGCGGCGCGCAAGCCGGCCAGGGAATAACCGGTGGCATTGAGAACACGTTTAAGGCCGGTCTGGCCTTTGAATGGCGACATCATCACAACCATCTCGAGAAAGCCCGGCAGGCTACGCCAAGCCCGGGAGAAAAGCACCTCAGCTCGCGGGAATAGATTCCAGCTGCTGCAACAGCAACGCCGCCTGCGTGCGAGTGCGCACCCCGAGCTTGCGGAAAATCGCCGTGACATGAGCCTTTACCGTGGCTTCGGAGACGCTCAGCTCATAGGCAATCTGCTTGTTCAGCAAACCGTCGCAAACCATGGTCAACACACGAAATTGCTGCGGCGTCAGGCTGGCCAGGCCGGCGCTGGCGGCCTTGGCTTCAGCCGACAGGGCAATCGCTTCCTGAGTCTGCTGCGGCCACCAGACCTCGCCATCGAGCACCAGGCGCACTGCCTGCTGAATGGTTTCCAGCGGGCTGGATTTGGGGATAAAGCCGCTGGCACCGAACTCCCGCGAACGCGCGACGATGGACGGCTCTTCCTGGGCGGAGATCATCACCACCGGGATATGTGGGTACTGTCCACGCAGCAGCACCAGGCCAGAGAAGCCATAGGCACCGGGCATATTCAAGTCGAGCAGCACCAGATCCCAATCGGTCTTCTGCGCCAGACAGGCTTCCAGCTCGGCAATACTGGCCGCTTCAACCAGCCGTACATCCGGCCCTAGACCCAGTGTCAGCGCCTGTTGCAAGGCACTGCGAAACAAGGGGTGATCATCAGCAATAAGGATTTCAAAAGCGGCCATGGTGAATCCTGTTTTTGTTATGTGGATACCCGCCGGGGGTACTGTCCAGGGCACGGTGAACAGTGCGTGCAGGCCGCAGGGTTGCCGCGCAACCAGGCCTGAAAACGCAGAAAAGCGACCAAGCATGCCCAGCACTGACGGGGTGGTCAAGCACGACGCTTTGCGGCACAGTTCGCAGCTTTGCCGACGAGAGCCTGAAATGCGAAGCCACGCCCTGCGCGCCGACCTGTTGATGCTGCTGACCGCAATGATCTGGGGCTCGGCGTTTGTCGCGCAGCGCCTGGGCATGGACTCCATCGGCCCCTTCCTCTATAGCGGTCTGCGCTTTGCCCTAGCGGCGCTGATTCTGCTACCAGTGCTGCGTCTGCTGGAAGGTCGCAGCAGCAGCGCGACAGTCGCTCCGCTGAACCGCCAGCTGCTGCGTGGCGGTGTGCTGATGGGCCTGGCACTGGCCCTGGGGATCAACCTGCAGCAGGTGGGCCTGCTGTTTACCAGCGTAACCAACTCCGGCTTTATCACCGGGCTGTACGTGATCATCGTGCCGCTGCTGGGGCTGTTTATCGGCCATAAGACCGGCCTGGGCATCTGGCTGGGCGCGTGCCTGGCGGTGGTCGGCATGTTCCTGCTCAGCGTCGGTGAAGGCTTTACCGTCGCCTCCGGTGATTGGCTGCAACTGGCCGGGGCCTTCGTCTGGGGTGTACATGTGCTGTTGGTGGGCTTCTTTGCCGGTCGCCATGACCCACTGCGCCTGGCTCTGGTGCAGTTCATCACCTGCGCGGTGATCAGCCTGGTGCTGGCGGTGATCTTCGAGGAGATACAGCTGCAAGCGATCATCGCCGCCGGGCCGGCGATTCTCTACGGCGGCATCTTCGGCGTAGCCATCGGCTTTACCTTGCAGGTGGTGGCGCAGAAAGACGCCATCGCCTCCCACGCCGCCATCATCCTCTCACTGGAGGCAGTATTCGCCGCCATCGCCGGGGCCTGGCTGCTGGGTGAATCGCTGGAGCTACGCGGCTACTTCGGCTGTGCGCTGATGTTTGCCGGCATGTTGTTGGCGCAGTTGTGGCCCAAGAAACTGGCCCACTAGCCGTTAGAGAAACTCGCGCAGGCGGTCGTGCATTGGATCATCCAGCGGCACCGTGCGCGGCGCCTTGGCTGCCAGGTAGTGCTGACTGAAGACATCCAGATAGGCATTCAAACCATCGGCCGCGCGCTGGTCGCCGGCCAACTCTAAGCACAGAGCCGCGACCTCGGCCGTGCAAAAATGGTCGTCGCGTTTCGAGCGGCGCAGTTTGTAACGCGACAGCTGCTCAGCCTGCAGGCTGAGCACCGGCAGGCTGTCGAGGTAAGGGCTTTTGCGAAACATCTTGCGCGCCTCGCTCCAAGTGGCATCCAGCAGCACAAACAACGGCCGCTTGCCTGGTGCAGGCTGCACCTCGCTGACCACCCGTTCGGCGGCGACATATTCGCCCGGAAATACCAGATAAGGCTGCCATTGCGGGTCGCGGAGCAATGCCGGCAACTCGGCATCCACCTCAACCCGCGACCAGCCAAACGCCGAGGTATCGGCCAACACATCGGCAATCAGCCAACCGGTATTGCTTGGCTTGAGCGCCTCAACATCATGCATCAGCAGACATACCGCTGAAGTTGCCGCAATACGCGGGCGCCAGGCGCACAGGCAGTGGGTCATCACCAGGCGGCAGTCATCACAACGCACCGAGCGGCTACCACGAGCAAGAAAAGGTTTGGCACTGCGGGCAATCCGCGCAGCCCGCAAACGCGCGACGGCGTGGCTCATCAGGCATGCACCTGACAGAAGAGAAGGAACGGCATGGGTCATCCAGGGGTCAGCAAGCGCGGCAGTCTAACAAAGCCCACAGCAGCTTATTCAACCGTGCGTCTTACGCCGCCTGCCGTGGCAACTGCGTAAGTGCCACCAGACGAGTAAGATAGGCGCCACTGAACCTCTGCCCGGCACTGCCGGTCAGAAGGTGCAAATCGACTTTGGAGAACCCCATGCTGCGTTTGACCAGCCTGACCCTGGCCTTGAGCCTGCCCCTGTTTGCCCATGCCGCCACCCTGAAAGACTTTGAACTGAGCAAGGCCCTGGAAAAAGTCGCGCGCGAAAGCAGCGTGGGCACGCCACGGGCAATCAACGAAGACATTCTCGATCAAGGCTACACCGTTGACGGCAGTGAGCTGGTCAACCACCTAAGCGTACGCAGCGAACATGCGGCGCAGATGCGCGGCAACCCGGATGTAGTGCGCGCGCAACTGGCCAACAGCGTGTGCCGCAATGCCGGTTATCGCCAGCTGCTGGTGCGCGGCGCTGCGCTGCGCTATGAATTCAGCGAATACAAAAGCAACCGCCCGGTGACCACCGAGCGTTTCAGCAAAGCAGATTGCGGCCTGTAAGCCTCAACCGCCACCCTGCTGCGCGCGCCGTTGCTCATCATCGGCGCGCAAATCCGCGAGCAACGCGTGCATATAACGCGAACGCCGCATTGCACCCTCAAGCCGCTGCAAACACTCTTCTTCCAGACTTATCTGGTTATTGCGCGCGGCCTGCTGCAACAGGCGGTATAAATCCATATCAAGATCCAAGGTCAACTTAGGCATACCTGCCCCTCCTTTTCCCGCACCCACTGGCCTGCGCTAACGCAGACAGTGTGGTTCTCCCCGCCCTTGCACGGCTGCTTGCTCCTCGGTACTGAGCAACTCGCCAAGCGGTTTTTCCAGCAACGCGGCAGCGGCCTCCAGCACATGCGCCCAGCTCGCCTGATTGGCGAACAACATACCGGCTTCATCCAGGGTGCCACCTCGATTACGGTAGCCCAGCACACGACTGTGTCGAGCGTCACCCAGCAGCGGCCACAGATGCCCACGGGCGACTTCCGGACGCATATGGGTCAGCAGCACGCGCTGTACGCTGGCAGCCGGGAATAACCGTTCAACCCGCTCGGCATCGACAATCACCGCCTGCTCCCAGGTATCGCGAGCCGCACGAAAACGCCCCGGCTCTTGCAAGTAAACCAGACGCCAGGCACATCCGGCCGCGCTCAGACGAACGGCCGCGCGCTGCATTTCCGCCAACTGATAACTGCCGGTAGCGATCAGCAGCAAAGGCTGCTCGCCTTGCTGCTCGGCCAGCACAACGGCGCCATCCTGCGCCAGCTGCTCGGCCTGTTCGCGGGTGAATACGCAAGGCCGCTCGCGCTTGGCAATCACCATGCAGGCGATCTGGCCGCGCGCCTGGTAGATGCCCGGCAGCAGCGCCAATACCGAGTTGTGATCGGCCGGGAATACCACCCGCACCATATCACTCATCTCACCGAGCAAAGCCTCACAGAAGGTGGTGTCCTGATGCGACTGCTGATTCTTGCCGTTTTCCCAGGTGTGTGACGTAGCCACCAGCGGCCAGCCGAGCCAGCCTGCCGGGCGCCCCGCCTCTTTCTGCTGCCGGGCAAAGATGATCCGCTGGCGCACCGCGCCGAGCATCTTCACGCAGAAGGCCTCGTAGCTCGCCACCAGATTCAGACCACCCTGGTTGGCCAGACAGGCGGACACCACGGCCTCTTCGTTGAGCGCGGTGATGATGGCGCCATCCAGCGCTTCAAGCTCGCTCTCCGGCGCGGTCACCCGGTGTTTCAGCGCCTTGAGCACGCCGCCCAAGCGATTGCTGGCCAGCTCATCGGGGTTGCCGATACGCGGACGCAGCAGTGGGTTGGCCTGCACCAGATCGACAAAAAAGCGATCCAGGGCCAGCATCGGTGAGCAGGCACTGTCTTGGTATTGCAACTCAGGCAGTTGCGGCAACGCTGGATGGCGCTGCGCCAGCGGGTTATCGCGTTCCAGCTTGCGGGAGCCTCGATCCGCAAATAGTTCGCAGGCGGCGCTCAGCTCATCCGGGGCGACCCAGAGCTGCGCCGCATGCTGATTGAACAGCTCGCGGGCAGCCCCGTCGGTATGCGGGTTGGCCGGCAACGGCAGGTTGTGCGCGGCATTGCTGCCGGCGCCATAGAAGCCGAAGCCCTTGAGCGTTTCGGCAATGCCGTAGGGCATCGGCAGCGGATAGCTCAACACGCCATCACGCAGCTCCTGCACACGCCTGCCCAGGCGCTGCTCCATGTCCCATAGCGCGCAGACAAAGGCGGCCGGATCGCGGCCATCGAAACTCACCGGATCAAAGCCGCAATGGCGCAGGTGCTCGCGAAAGTTATCCAACCCGGCGGGTGTCGCCAGCTCTGTACGCTGTTCGATGCGCCGGCCATTGGCAATCATCAGCGGCAAGGCCACACCGCAGTCTTCGGCACGCCACCAGCGCGGCATCCAGTCACTGCCGCGTTGCTCCTCGGCCGCGCCATCGGAGAGGAAGGCCACCAGCTTCTCGCCGGGTAACGGCAGATGAGCATATTGCAGCTCGGCAAAGCCCAGATAACCACCCTCGGCAATCCCGCCAGCCGTGTGCGGATTGACGTGGCTGCCCAGCGGCGCGCTGACCTGACCGGCCGCGTTCTGCACATAGCTGTAGAAGTCCGCCACCAGCTGGCTCATCCCGGTTTCGTCACAGGGGTAACGCGCGGCCTGTTCCGGGTGCTGATTGGCCGTCAGCAGATTGAGCGCCTCAATGGCCGCCACACAGTGGCCCTGCCCCATCAACCAGCCGCGGGTTTCCCCGGTCAGGTTATTCAGCGCCAGGTAACCGGCGTAGGCCGGCACCATATTCAGCGCGCCGCCGGTGTGCCCTTCGGGCGATACCTTGAAATCCTCTGCGGCCAACGCCACACCATCGAGGCGCACCCGCTGGGCATAGGTCATATGCACCACCAACCACAGCCCCGCTGTAGTCAGCCGATCCAGCGCGTGAAAGTGCCGGTAGACGCTCGGCAGACCTGCCTGCACGCCGGCCTGCACCAGTTGGTGGGCCATACGGTAGACCGCGGCGCAGGTCTGCGGACTATGCTGCACAGGACCATAACCACGCTGCCAGGCGGCAAAGGTTGGCTCAAGGCGGGCATGCTCGGCCAACTCGCTGGCGCTGGGAAATAGCTGGGTCATGTGCGGCTCCGATAGTTTTAGTCAGCTTAGAGCGCGGGATACAGGCAGATGCTGACCTGCATCAAAACCCCCGGTTACCTGATAGGACAGCCTTAAACGCCACCCATTCAACGTGTTCAAGGATTAGCCATGGCCCTGCTCAACTTCCTCGGCGCAATTCAACAAGTCACCGGCTCCTGTTACCTGATCGAAAGCCGTGACGGAGCACGGGTATTGCTCGACTGCGGTATGCGCCAGGGCCGCCGCGAAGAGGAAGACGGCAACCGCGCGCCGTTTGCCTTTGACCCGCACAGCCTGGACGCCGTGGTGATTTCCCACGCGCACATTGACCACACTGGCCTGCTACCAAAACTCACGGCAGCCCGCTACCGCGGGCCGATCTTCGCCACCGACGCGACCTGTGAGCTGATGGAGCTGATGCTGCTCGATGCCGCGTTTCTTCAGGAGAAAGACGCCGAGTGGGAAAACAAATGGCGCGCGCGGATGGGCAAGCCGCCAATAAGCCCGCTCTACACCACCGCCGACGCCGAACAGGCGCTGAGCCAACGCCGGCCAATGATCTATGGCGAAAGCCGCGAAGTGGCCAAGGGCGTGCAAGTGACCTTTCACGATGCCGGACATATCCTCGGTTCGGCGATTGTCGAACTCGAAGTACAGGACCATCACCTGACCCGCCGCCTGGTGTTCTCCGGCGACCTGGGCAATACCTGCTCGCCCTTGATGCAAGACCCCAGCACGCTAAACAAAGCCGATGTGGTGCTGCTGGAATCGACCTACGGCGATCGCGATCACCGCTGCAGCGAGGACACTCTGGAGGAGCTGGCGGAGATTCTGCAGCAGGCCCATCGCGATGGCGGCAACGTGCTGATCCCCTCCTTCGCCGTCGGCCGTACCCAGGACCTGATCTACTACCTTGGGCGCTTCTACCACGAAGGCCGGCTGCCGCAGCAGGCCGTGTTTCTCGACAGCCCCATGGCAATCCGCGCCAACGCCATCTACTCGCGGTTTCAGGACCAGTTTGCCGCCGAAGACCGCGCCGCCTTTCAGGCCTGCGGCAGCAAACGTATCGAAGACTGGCTACCGATCCTGCGCTGCACGCCGAGCTCGGAAGAATCGATGGCGATAAACCGGATACAGAGCGGCGCAATCATCATCGCCGGCAGCGGTATGTGCACCGGCGGGCGCATTGTCCACCACTTCAAGCACAACCTCTGGCGCGAGAATTGCCACCTGATCTTTCCCGGTTTCCAGGCCAAGGGCACGCTGGGCCGCAATATCGTCGACGGCGCCGAGAACGTGAAAATCCTCCATCAGCGCATCGCGGTAAAAGCCAAGGTGCACACCCTCGGCGGCTTCTCCGCGCATGCCGGGCAATCACAGCTGCTCGACTGGGTCAGCCACTTCGAGCACCACCCCGAGCTGTACCTGGTGCATGGCGAGTTGGAGAAGATGCAGGCCCTGCAACTGGCCTTGCGCGAGCGTCTGAACTGGATCGCCAACATCCCTGAACCAGGCGAACAAATCGCCATCTGATGCAGTCCTGACATAGGCTGCCGGTTATTACGCAGGGGCATGCGTCACACAAACCGGCAGCCAACAGCCATACTCAGGACAAGGCCTACGCGGCAATAAGCTGCTCGGCCGGCAACCAGAAGGAGAAGTTGTATGCCCTATGAATCGGACGATTTTCTGTCCCGGCATTTTCAGACCAGTGGCGTCGACCTGACCACCAGAGTGGAAGAACTGGGCATCCTCGCAACACCGCCCGACAGCCCCAACACCAAGCTCTACCAGGCCATGCTCGGCACAGTTGTGCGCATGGCGCAGGCCGACCGCAACCGCTGGGACGCCAAGATCATGCTGCAGACCCTGCGCGAAATGGAGCATGCCTTCAGCGCGTTGGAACAATTCAAACGGCGGCGCAAGGTGACCGTGTTCGGCTCAGCGCGCACCCCGCCCAACCACCCGATTTACAGCCTGGCCCGCGACCTTGGCGCGACCCTGGCCAAGCACAACCTGATGGTTATTACCGGCGCCGGCGGAGGCATCATGGCGGCAGCCCATGAAGGTGCCGGCCTGGAAAACAGCCTGGGGTTCAATATCACCCTGCCCTTCGAGCAAGGTGCCAATGCCACCGTGCAAGGCAGCAACAACCTGTTGTCGTTCCACTTCTTCTTTCTACGCAAACTGTTCTTCGTCAAGGAAGCCGACGGTCTGGTGCTCTGCCCCGGTGGTTTCGGCACTCTGGACGAAGCCCTGGAAGTGCTGACCCTGATCCAGACCGGGAAAAGCCCACTGGTACCGGTGGTGCTACTCGACCAGCCTGGCGGTACTTTCTGGGCCAGCGCCCTGAGGTTTTTGCAGGAACAACTGCAGGACAACGGCTATATCCTGCCCAGCGATATGCGCCTGATGCGCCTGGTGCACAGCGCCGAAGAAGCAGCCGAGGAAATAGCCCAGTTCTACCGCAACTATCACTCCAGCCGCTGGATCAAGGAACGCTACGTTATTCGCCTCAACCACGCGTTGAGCGAAGTGGCCATGCAGCAGCTCAACGATGAGTTCCGCGACCTGTGCATGCACGGCGACTTCCAGCAGCAAGCGCGCTGTGACTCCGAGCAGGACGAACCGGAGCTGTGCCATATGACGCGCCTGGCCTTTGTCTTTAACGGGCGCAACCACGGCCGTTTGCGCGAACTTCTGGACCTGGTCAATCAGACGCACAAATGGGCGGAAAGCGCCTGACCTGTCGCCCAGCCGATAGCCTGCTTTCGGGCTATCGGTAATCGCGGCTCAGCTGGCTAACAAGAAAAAATCAGCCACACGCATTTCAGTACGGAAAGCATTAGCTTCCGGTACTGCTGCATCATCGGCCTGTGGGAGTAGGTAACGGGGGAACGGAGGGAGTTGATACAAACTAGTCGGCGAACAGCCAGCTTCGGCTTAATCGTCCAGCGCACCGCTTAGCAATCGCCCGATCAGCTCAGGCGGATAACCCCGATAGCTAAGAAAGCGCCCCTGCTGGGCACGCTCGCGGGCATCACGGGGCAGCTCACCGGCAAACTTGCGTTGCCAGGTTTCCTGCAGATGTTCACGCCAGTCGATACCACTATCGCGCAAGGCCTGCTCGACATCGCTGCGGGCCAGACCGCGCTGGGTCAGCTCTTCGCGAATACGCAACGGCCCATAGCCGGCACGCGCTCGGTAGCTGACAAAGGCTTCCAGATAACGCGCCTCAGACAACAAGCCTTCTTCTGCCAGGCGATCGAGAGCGGCTTCGATCAACTCATCTGCCGCCCCACGACTGCGCAATTTGCGGGTCAACTCGACTCGGCCATGTTCGCGCCGCGCCAGCAGATCCATGGCCGCCCGCCGCACTGCGACGGGGTTATCCAGAGCAATGGACATAGGCAGGTAAATCAGGCGTCGGCGTCAGCCAGGTCATCAGCCGTGGAGTTGGCCTTGACCGTCGGGCTGACCACCAGCAGTTTCTCGCGAATCAGCCCTTCGATGGTGCGTGCCACTTCCGGGTTGTCTTCCAGATACTTGGCCGAATTGGCCTTGCCCTGACCGATCTTGTTGCCCTGGTAGCTGTACCAGGCGCCGGATTTTTCCAGCAGACCGAGCTGCACACCGAGGTCGATGATCTCGCCGTTACGGTAGATGCCCTTGCCGTAAAGAATCTGGAACTCGGCCTGACGGAAAGGCGGCGCGACCTTGTTCTTCACCACTTTGACGCGGGTTTCACTACCAACCACTTCGTCGCCTTCTTTCACCGCGCCAGTACGGCGGATGTCCAGGCGAACCGAAGCGTAGAACTTCAGGGCGTTACCACCGGTGGTGGTTTCTGGGCTGCCGAACATCACACCGATCTTCATGCGGATCTGGTTAATGAAGATCACCAGGCAGTTGGCGTTCTTGATGTTGCCGGTGATCTTGCGCAGCGCCTGGCTCATCAGGCGGGCCTGCAGGCCTACGTGCATATCGCCCATTTCGCCTTCGATTTCCGCCTTCGGCACCAGGGCCGCCACGGAGTCGATAACGATCACGTCGATGGCGTTGGAGCGCACCAGCATGTCGGTGATTTCCAGGGCCTGCTCGCCGGTATCCGGCTGCGACACCAGCAGGTCGTCAACGTTGACGCCCAGCTTGCCAGCGTACTCAGGATCGAGTGCATGCTCAGCATCGACGAAGGCGCAGGTGGCGCCGAGCTTCTGTGCTTCAGCGATCACCGACAGGGTCAGAGTGGTTTTACCGGAAGACTCAGGGCCGTAGATTTCAACGATTCGGCCTTTCGGCAGACCGCCAATGCCCAGCGCGATGTCCAGGCCCAGCGAGCCGGTGGAGATGGCCGGAATCGCCTGACGATCATGATCGCCCATGCGCATCACTGCACCTTTGCCGAATTGCTTTTCAATCTGGCCCAGGGCTGCCGCCAGGGCGCGCTTCTTATTCTCGTCCATTTAAGTCCTCACGTAATCAAGAAGGGCCAGCTAGCGGCCACCAACAACTGTATAAGTAGACAGTATTATTCCACAGGGCAAGTCGCCCGCCTACCCCGCGTTTGGATTTTCTTGCGCAAGTAGGCGCAACAGCCCAGCCAGCGCGGCCTCAACCGTTTGTCGGCGAACTTCACTGCGATCACCGGCAAACTGCCGGCGCACACTGAATAGCTGCGGACCATCGCCCCAAGCCAGCCAGACTGTGCCCACCGGTTTCTCCGCCGAACCACCATCCGGCCCCGCCACACCGCTGACCGCCACCGCGAAGCGCGCTTCACTATTAGCCTGCGCCCCCCTCACCATGGCCTCGACCACTTCCTGACTCACGGCGCCAACCGCAGCGAACAGCGCCTCGGGCACACTCAGCTGCTTGGTTTTCTGCGCGTTGGAGTAGGTGACATAACCGGCTTCAAACCAAGCCGAGCTACCGGGAATCCGGGTAATCACCTCGGCAATACCACCACCGGTGCAGGATTCGGCGGTCGACACCTGGGCCTTGACAGCAATCAGCTGTGCACCCAGCTCGGCAGCCAGTTGGGTCAGGGCATATTCATTAGCAGTCATCTGCACTCCGGGGTTAAAGCCAGCCAGGCCGATACCGTACACTAGGCGCTTTTGCGATTCAGCCGGACAGTTAAAACGATGAGCCAAAGCGACCTCAGTTCTCACACGCCGATGATGCAGCAGTACTGGAAGCTGAAAAATCAGCACCCGGAACAGCTGATGTTTTACCGCATGGGCGACTTCTACGAGATCTTCTACGAGGACGCGAAAAAGGCCGCCAAGCTGCTGGATATCACCCTGACTGCGCGCGGCCAATCCGCCGGCCAGGCCATTCCCATGTGCGGGATTCCCTATCACTCGCTGGAGGGCTACCTGGCCAAGCTGGTCAAGCTTGGCGAGTCGGTGGTGATCTGCGAGCAGATCGGCGACCCGGCTACCAGCAAAGGTCCGGTGGAACGCCAGGTAGTGCGCATCATTACCCCCGGCACCGTCAGTGACGAGGCACTGCTAGACGAACGGCGCGATAACCTGCTGGCAGCGGTACTCGGTGATGAGCGCCTGTTCGGTCTGGCCGTGCTGGATATCACCAGCGGCCGCTTCAGCGTGCTGGAGATCAACGGCTGGGAAAACCTGCTCGCCGAACTAGAACGCCTGAATCCGGTTGAACTGCTTATTCCCGATGATTGGCCGCAAGGCTTGCCGGCGGAAAAGCGCCGTGGTGTAAGCCGTCGCGCGCCGTGGGACTTCGAACGCGACACAGCTCATAAGAGTCTGTGCCAACAGTTTGCTACCCAGGACCTGAAAGGCTTCGGCTGCGAGAGCCTGACCCTGGCCATCGGCGCCGCCGGCTGCCTGCTGGCCTACGCCAAGGAAACCCAGCGCACCGCCCTGCCGCACCTGCGCAGCCTGCGCCACGAGCGTCTGGACGACACGGTGATTCTTGACGGAGCCAGCCGCCGCAATCTGGAGTTGGACATCAACCTGGCGGGCGGGCGCGAGAACACCCTGCAATCGGTGGTCGACCGCTGCCAGACCGCCATGGGCAGCCGCCTGCTCAGCCGCTGGCTAAACCGCCCGCTGCGCGATCGCGCCGTGCTGGAAGCGCGCCAGGAATCGATTGCCTGCCTGCTGGAGCGCTACCGCTTCGAAACCCTGCAGCCGCAGCTCAAGGAAATTGGCGATCTGGAACGCATCCTCGCCCGTATTGGTCTGCGCAATGCGCGCCCGCGTGACCTGGCGCGCCTGCGCGACGCCCTCGCCGCCCTGCCCACACTGCAGATGGCCATGACCAATCTGGAAGCGCCGCACCTCGCCGAGCTGACAGGCGTAGTCAGCACCTACCCGGAACTGGCCGAACTGCTGGCCCGCGCCATCAATGACAATCCACCGGCGGTAATTCGCGACGGCGGCGTGCTGAAAACTGGTTACGACGCCGAGCTGGATGAACTGCAATCACTCAGCGAGAACGCCGGCCAGTACCTGATGGATCTGGAAACCCGCGAGAAAGCCCGCACCGGCCTGGCCAACCTCAAGGTCGGCTACAACCGTGTGCACGGCTACTTTATCGAGCTGCCGAGCAAGCAGGCCGAATCGGCACCAGCCGACTATATCCGCCGGCAGACCCTGAAAGGTGCAGAGCGCTTTATCACCCCCGAGCTCAAGGAGTTCGAGGACAAGGCGCTGTCAGCCAAGAGCCGCGCCCTGGCCCGCGAGAAAATGCTCTATGACGAGTTGCTCGAACGCCTGATCGGCCATCTCGGCCCGCTGCAGGACAGCGCTGCTGCCCTGGCCGAACTGGACGTATTGAGCAACCTGGCCGAGCGCGCACTGAACCTGGATCTCAATCGCCCGCGCTTTGTCGATGAGCCCTGCATGCGCATCGATCAGGGCCGGCATCCGGTGGTCGAGCAAGTACTGACCACACCCTTTGTGGCCAACGACCTGAGCCTGGACGACGACACACGCATGCTGATCATCACCGGGCCGAACATGGGTGGTAAATCCACCTATATGCGCCAGACCGCGTTGATCGTGCTGCTGGCGCATATCGGTAGCTTCGTACCGGCGAAAAGCTGTGAGCTGTCACTGGTTGACCGCATCTTTACCCGCATAGGCTCAAGCGACGACCTGGCAGGTGGCCGCTCGACCTTTATGGTTGAGATGAGCGAAACCGCCAACATCCTGCACAACGCCACCGAGCGCAGCCTGGTGCTGATGGATGAAGTCGGTCGCGGCACCAGCACCTTTGACGGTCTGTCGCTAGCCTGGGCCGCTGCCGAACAGCTGGCCAAGCTGCGCGCCTACACCCTGTTCGCCACGCATTACTTCGAGCTGACCGTGCTGCCGGAAAGCCAACCAATCGTGGCCAACGTGCATTTGAATGCCACGGAGCACAATGAACGCATCGTGTTCCTCCATCATGTGCTGCCTGGCCCTGCCAGTCAGAGCTACGGCTTGGCTGTAGCGCAACTGGCGGGCGTGCCTAATGAGGTTATCCTGCGCGCCCGCGAGCACCTGGCGCGCCTGGAGACCACCAGCCTGCCCCACGAACTGCCGCCGGCGCAGCCTGGTCAGACTGCTGCCCCGATGCAAAGCGATATGTTCGCCAGCCTGCCGCATCCGTTGCAGGAAGAATTACGCAAGATCAACCCGGATGATCTGACTCCGCGTAAAGCGCTGGAACTGTTATATACATGGAAGACACGCTTCTAACGTTATTGCGTGCGAACTGTTAGAATCGCGCGCATTTTTATGACTGCCCGACTTAAAGCCTGAGCCGTGGCCATTACCCCTAGCCTGCTGAAACCCGCATAGAACGGGGCAGGCTGGCGCCCGAGGAGAGAATCAGAAATGACCTTCGTCGTTACCGACAACTGCGTCAAATGCAAATACACCGACTGCGTAGAAGTCTGTCCGGTGGACTGCTTCTACGAAGGCCCGAACTTCCTGGTGATCCACCCGGACGAGTGCATCGACTGCGCACTCTGTGAGCCTGAGTGCCCTGCACAAGCCATCTTCTCCGAAGATGAGGTGCCGGAAGATCAGCAGGAGTACATCGAACTGAACGCTGATCTGGCCGAAGTCTGGCCAAATATCACCGAGAAGAAAGAGTCCCTGCCGGACGCTGAAGAGTGGGATGGCGTGAAGGACAAGCTGCAGTATCTGGAGCGCTAGTACTTAGCTCCGCTGGCGACACAAAAAACCCGCCTTGCGCGGGTTTTTACTTTTCTGCAGACCCAGAATCGCCTGGAGCAAGGCCGGAAAGTGATCTGCAAACGATGGACACACAAAACGCGGACAAAAAAAGGGGCGGCTCGCGCCGCCCACTCTTTTGTCCCTAGTCCCTGTATTTCCCAGCTCATCATCCTGATGAATCGCGTCTTGCGATGTCCTGATTGTCTTCCTGACAACCTGTGCTTGTCCCTGAGCACAGGTGTAATACTAGCGATTTCCGCCTTCCTAACAAGCGCTTAAAACTCCATCCAAATGGTCTTTAGCCTTCGCCAATAAAATTAAATATTGTTTAAAAACAATAGCTTAAAATAACACAGAGCACTTCGCCGGCCGCCTTGCGCACCAATGGCTTACGCACCCTGTAAGCAATGGCTTACACAAGCACTCACAAAACTCCCTAGGAATATCTTCTGGCGACATCCATGACACTCACTAGAGAGTGGCGGCCAGGGAACACAGGCACAAAAAACCCGGCCAAGGCCGGGTTGAGTGTTAACGCATCAAGCTCACTGGAACAGTGAGTCGCTCGACAGACCGTTCTTCTCCAAAATTTCCCGCAGACGCTTGAGTGCTTCGACCTGAATCTGCCGAACACGCTCACGGGTCAGGCCGATTTCCTGGCCAACTTCTTCCAAGGTGCAGCTTTCATGGCCGCGCAAGCCGAAGCGGCGAATCACCACCTCACGCTGCTTGTCAGTCAGTTCAGACAGCCACTGATCGATGCTCTGTGACAGATCATCATCCTGCAGCAACTCGCAGGGGTCAGTCGGACGATCATCGGTCAGGGTATCGAGCAGGGTTTTGTCCGAATCCTGGCCAAGTGAAACGTCCACCGAGGAAACACGCTCATTCAGGCCGAGCATGCGTTTAACTTCACCCACCGGTTTTTCCAGCAGGTTGGCAATTTCTTCTGCCGAAGGCTCGTGGTCGAGCTTCTGGGTCAATTCGCGAGCAGCACGGAGGTAGACGTTGAGCTCTTTGACCACATGAATAGGTAAACGAATGGTACGGGTCTGATTCATGATCGCCCGTTCGATGGTCTGGCGGATCCACCAGGTGGCATAAGTCGAGAAACGGAAACCACGCTCGGGATCGAATTTCTCCACCGCACGGATCAGACCGAGGTTGCCCTCTTCAATCAGATCCAGCAGGGACAAGCCCCGATTGACGTAACGGCGAGCGATTTTCACGACCAGGCGCAGGTTGCTTTCGATCATGCGCTTGCGGCCGGCAGGGTCGCCCTTCTGCGCCAGGCGCGCAAAGAACACTTCTTCTTCAGGTGTCAGGAGAGGGGAAAAGCCGATTTCGTTGAGATACAGCTGGGTGGCGTCGAGCGCGCGGGTGTAATCGATGTATTTATGCTGCTTGCTGCTAGCGGTGGAAGCTTTTGCTTTGCTGCGGGAAAGTGGCGGTTGCGCTTCTTCGTCTGAATCATCGTCAAGGACGATAGCAGGCTCCATCAGGAGCACTTCATCATCGACGTCAAACTCCGGCGCTTCTTTTTTATTGAGAGCCATTTTTGTTATTCCTTGCTGAGTTCGACAGCAAGCCCTAGTGCGACCTAATCCCTGGTTACACCAAAGCCTGTCCCTCCCACGTGGTGGAGACAGGCTAGCGCAAGATCAACGTCGCGGCAGGTATTGCAGCGGGTCGACAGGTTTACCTTGGCGGCGTACTTCAAAGTGAAGTTTCACCCGGTCGGTTCCTGTGGAACCCATTTCGGCAATTTTTTGCCCGGCTTTGACCTGTTGCCCCTCCTGCACCAACAACCTGCGGTTATGTCCGTAGGCGCTTACGTAGGTATCGCTATGTTTGATGATCACTAATTCGCCGTAGCCCCGTAAACCACTCCCGGCGTAGACCACTGAACCATCAGACGCAGCTAAAACAGGCTGGCCCAATTCTCCGGCGATATCAATGCCTTTATTCAAACTGCCGTTTGAGGAAAAACGCCCGATAACCGCCCCATTGGAAGGCCACAGCCAGCCCGATGCAGAGCGCTGCGTGGGCGGTAATGCAGTGACGCTTGGGGTGGTTTTCACCGGAGCTGGCGGCTGGGTTTGTACGGGTTTGGTCTGAATGGGTGTACTCGGCCGACCGGACGGCGTGACTACGACTGGCGCAGTCGCCACCACAGGCGGACGACTGGCTGGTTGCCCATCAAAGCGAATGATCTGGCCAACCCGAATCAGGTAAGGCGGCGCAATGCCATTGCGTGCAGCCAGCGCCTTCCAATCCCAGCCGAAACGGAAAGCAATCGAGTACAGCGTATCGCCACGTTGCACCTGATACTGGCCACTGCTGACCGGCTGACGCTGCGGTGTCTGGCTGGCGCCGCCATGGGCACGGTCAACCACCTTGACGCCACCCGGTGGCGGACTCGCACAGGCGCTAAGCAGCGCACCGAGGACAAGGCCACTCAACAGGGTACGAACACTGCGGGCGCGAATCGGCAATTGAATGGCTGTGAAACTCACCTGCATCTCCCTCGGGTAAAACTGCTTACATCTTGCTGGCGTGCATTGTGCCGCAATTATGGGTTATCACCAGCGCTTTGCGGATTGCGCCCAGCCAGCCACTCCAAGCCCAGCACAAGGAGGATGCCGGCAATCGCCAGGGCAATCGCCAGGAGCAACTGCGGATCCTGACCGCTGATCTCGGCAAACTGCGCAGGCCAGAGATTGGCTTGCAGCAACGGCACCTGTTCACCATGGCTATCGGTACGCCAGGTCAAGGTTTCCTTCCAGGGCCAGATCTTGTTCAGCGAGCCGATCATCAGCCCCGTGAGAAACGCCAGCGTCAGGTCACGCCAGCGCGCCAGCAGCCAACGCAGAATCCCAGCAAAGCTGACAATCCCCACCAGACAACCGCTGGCAAAGATCAGCAGCACAGCAATATCCAGGCCTTTCACCGCCGTCAGCACAAAGCTGTACAGGCCCAGCAGCACCAGAATAAAGCTGCCGGAAATCCCTGGCAGAATCATCGCGCAGATGGCAATAGCGCCGGCAAAGAACAGACTCAGCGGGTCATGCCCCAACTGCAGCGGCGACGCCACGGTAATCCAGTAGGCGAATGCCGCCCCCAGCACCAGGCTGACAACCCGCGTCCAGTTCCAACGCTGGACTTCGCGTACCACCAGGTGCGTGGAAACCAGAATCAAACCGAAGAAGAACGACCAGACAGGGATCGGCTGCTCATCCAGCAGGTAGGTGATCAGCCGCGCAAGGCTCAGCACGCTGGTCATGATGCCCAGCAGCAGCACCAGCAGAAACGTCGCATTGGCGGCCTTCCAGGCTTCGACGATACGCCCGCGCAGAAATAGGCCTAGCGCAACCGGCACGCTAGCAATCGAGCGCAGCAACTCGTCATAGATACCGGTAATAAAAGCCACAGTACCGCCGGATACGCCGGGCACTACGTCGGCAGCGCCCATGGCAATGCCTTTGGCGTAGAGCAGGAAATACTTCTTCATGAGTTCATCCGTAAACAATCGAGTCAGGCCAGAGGCCCATTAAGCAAGGGCACAAAGCGCACCGCATCCAGCACATGGCGGGAGAAGCCGTCTTCTTCACGGACGATCAGCAGCAATTCCTGCACATCACCCGCCCCGACCGGAATCACCAGACGCCCGCCCGGAGCCAGCTGATCGAGCAACGCCTGCGGCACGTTGGCCGCTGCTGCGGTAACGATGATGCCGTTGTATGGGCCCAGAGCATTCCAGCCTTCCCAGCCGTCACCCCAGCGAAATACCACATTGCGCAGATTGAGCTGGGTCAAACGCTCCTTGGCTTTTTCCTGCAGGCTCTGGATCCGCTCGACGCTAAACACCCGCTCCACCAGCTGAGCCAGAATCGCAGTCTGATAACCCGAGCCGGTGCCAATTTCCAGCACCTTGTCCAGCGGACCTGCCGCCAGCAGCAGCTCGCTCATGCGCGCGACCATATAGGGCTGCGAGATGGTCTGGTTGTTGCCAATCGGCAGCGCCGTGTCTTCATAGGCGCGATGGGCCAGGGCCTCATCGACAAACAGATGACGCGGCGTGCGACGGATGGCTTCCAGCACATGGGCGTTGGATAGGCCTTCCTCGTAAAGACGCTGAATCAGCCGCTCGCGGGTACGCTGCGAGGTCATACCTATACCGCGGTGGTGCAATTCGTCCTGTTCACGGCGGATCACAGCAAACCCTCCAGCCAGGGTTGCAGGCTGTTGAAACCGTCCATAAAGGTGCGATCCAGCTGCAGCGGGGTGACCGAGACATAACCCTGCATCACTGCATGGAAATCCGTGCCCGGGCCGCCGTCTTCCGCATCACCGGCCACCGAGATCCAGTAACCCTCTTTACCACGCGGGTTGACCACCTTTACCGGCGCCGCAGCGCGGGCGCGATGGCCCAGGCGAGTGAGCTGAATGCCGCGGATATGCTCCAGCGGCAGATTGGGGATATTCACGTTGAGTACGGTGCGTGGCGGCAGGTCGAGCTGCTCGTGAGCCTCGACCAGCTTGCGAGCGAAATAGGCTGCGGTCGGCAGGTTATCCGGCATGCGCGAAAGCAGAGAAAAGGCAAACGCCGGACGGGCCAGAAAGCGCCCTTCCAGGGCCGCTGCGACGGTGCCGGAATACAGCACGTCATCGCCGAGATTAGCGCCCAGGTTGATGCCCGACACCACCAAGTCCGCCACGTGCGGCAGCAGGCCATTGAGACCCAAGTGCACGCAATCGGTCGGTGTGCCATTGAGGCTGATATAGCCATTGGGCAAGGTGGTCGGGTGCAGCGGGCGGTCGAGAGTCAGCGAGCTGCTCGCGCCGCTCTTGTCCTGATCGGGGGCAATCACCGTGCACTCGGCATAGTCGGCCAGCGCCGCATGCAGCGCAGCAAGGCCTGGCGCAGCAACGCCGTCATCATTGGAAATCAGAATACGCATGGGTTGTCCGTCTGCCCTGCAGGCAACAGATCGACGAGCTCACGCACCAAGGCGGTGGCGAAGCATCCAGCCGGCAGGACGAATTCCAGTTGCAGAATGTCAGGCTCGGGATAATGCCACGACAGGCCGCCAATGGGGAGGCGCAGGATACGCCGTTCGTGCGTCATGTCCGCTTCTGCCAACCAGTCGACCAAGACGCTTTCCCGTGCGGCTAGATCCTGCTCCAGCGCCTGCGCCACGCCGCCGGCGCTAGAGACGCCTGCACCCCACAACGGGCCCGTCGGATGCAGATCGAGAATCGCCAAGCGCGGATCGATGCACTCCGCCTCGCCAGCAGGGAAGAAGCTGCGGCTGTCGGTAAAGGCTAGAAGATCACCGAGCAGCGCCTGATTCCAGGTGCCGGCAGCTACCCGCTCGGCCAGCACCTGATTGAACAGGTAACTGCGCGCCGCCGAGAGCACACGCGAGCGCACATTGCGCTTCTCCGGCAGGCTCTTGTTCGCCGCAAAATGCCGGGCATGGGCGACATTGCCGCCCTCATGGCCGAAGCGCTGCAAGCCGTAATAGTTGGGGATGCCCTGAGCGGCGATTTGCGTCAGGCGTTGATCCAGCGTCGCGCGATCCGCGACCAACTGAGTCAGGCGCAGGGTAAAGCCGTTGGCCGCATGGGCGCCGCGCTGCAGTTTGCGGCTATGCCGCACCCGCTTGAGGATGCTCAGGCTGGCATCTTCGGCTGCGCTCAAATCGGGATCGACTTTGCCCGGCAGATGCAGGCTGAACCACTGACGGGTCAGGGCCTGACGATCCTTGAGGCCGGCATAGCTGATCAACCGTATTGGCACGCCGGCGGCACGGGCGATGCGCTTGGCCGCCTCCTCGGTGTTCAGCTCGCGCTTTTCCACCCACAGCCAGAGGTGCTCGCCCTCGCCGGCCAGGGGAATATCCAGCACTTCATCGACCTGAAAATCTTCCGCCACGGCCTTGAGCACCGCCGTACCGCAGGGTTCGCCATAGGCGCGCGGGCCCAGCAATTCGAGTTCGTTCATCGGGCGACCAACAGTGCGACGGCATGCACGGCGATGCCTTCTTCACGACCGGTAAAGCCGAGTTTCTCGGTGGTGGTGGCCTTGACGTTGACCTGATCCAGGCTCACCTGCAGGTCTTCGGCAATCCGCGCACGCATGGTCTCGATATGCGGCGCCATCTTTGGCGCCTGAGCGACGATGGTGGCGTCGACATTGCCGACCTGCCAGCCTTTGCCGTGAATAAGGCCGAGGACGTGGCGCAGCAACACGCGGCTGTCGGCGCCTTTGAAGATCGGATCGGTATCGGGGAAGTGTTTGCCGATATCGCCCAGCGCGGCCGCGCCGAGCAAGGCATCGCTCAAGGCATGCAGCAGCACGTCGCCATCGGAATGGGCCAGCAGGCCGAACTTATGGGAAATCTGCACGCCGCCCAGGGTAATAAAGGAGCCCTCGGTAAAGCGGTGCACATCGTAGCCGTGGCCAATACGCATAAGAAACAACGCCCTGAAAAAGTCAGGGCGTGATTCTAACTGAAAGCTGCCTATAGGAGCCGGCTAGCTGGCGAACCGAACGTCGTCCGCCAGCGCCGGTTCAGCTCAGCAGCGCCTTGGCGTGATGACGCAGGTGGTCATCGATAAAGCTGGCGATAAAGTAGTAGCTGTGGTCGTAGCCCGGCTGCAGACGCAGGGTCAGCGGATGCCCTGCGGCCTGCGCCGCGGCCTTGAGGGCATCGGGCTTAAGCTGGTTTTCCAGGAAATCATCACGATCGCCCTGATCCACCAGAATCGGCAGCTTTTCCGTGGCATCGCTGAGCAAGGCGCAGGCATCCCATTCGCGCCAGCGCGAACGTTCATCGCCGAGATAGCGCGAGAACGCCTTCTCACCCCAGGGACAGTTGCTCGGGTTGCTGATCGGCGCAAAGGCCGACAGCGACTGATAGCGTCCCGGATTACGCAGCGCACAGACCAACGCGCCATGCCCGCCCATGGAGTGGCCGCTGATGCCGCGCTTGTCGGATACAGGGAAGTTCGCCTCGATCAGCGCCGGTAGCTCCTGCACCACATAGTCGTACATGCGGTAATGCCGCGCCCAGGGTTCCTGGGTGGCGTTCAGGTAGAAGCCCGCGCCCAGGCCGAAATCCCAAGCCTTATCCGGATCATCCGGCACATCGGCGCCGCGCGGGCTGGTATCCGGCGCAACGATGATCATCCCCAGCTCGGCCGCCAACTTGTGCGCGCCGGCCTTCTGCATAAAGTTCTCATCGGTGCAGGTCAGGCCGCTCAGCCAATACAGCACAGGCAGCTTGCCGCCCTGCTCGGCCTGCGGCGGCAGATACACGGCAAACACCATGTCGCAGCCCAGCACCGCCGACCGGTGGCGGTAACGCTTGTGCCAGCCACCGGCACTCTTCTGGCAGGAAATATTTTCCAAGGTCATGAGGCCTCCAGTGGGCGGCCATTACAGTCGCCCAGCGTGATCAGAAGTGGATAACGGTGCGGATGCTCTTGCCTTCATGCATCAGGTCGAAGGCCTTGTTGATGTCTTCCAGCGGCATGTTGTGGGTGATAAAGGTATCCAGCGGGATTTCGCCTTTCTGCGCCTTTTCCACATAGCTCGGCAGCTCGGTGCGGCCTTTAACACCACCGAACGCCGAACCGCGCCAGACGCGCCCGGTCACCAGCTGGAACGGACGTGTGCTGATTTCCTGACCGGCACCGGCCACGCCGATAATCACCGACTCGCCCCAGCCTTTGTGTGCGCACTCCAGTGCCGCGCGCATTAGCTGCACATTGCCCACGCACTCGAAGGAATAATCCACGCCGCCGTCGGTCATCTCGACGATGACCTCCTGAATCGGCTTGGCGAAATCTTTCGGGTTAACGAAATCAGTCGCGCCCAGCTCACGGGCCACGTCGAACTTGGTCGGGTTGATATCGATGGCGATGATGCGCGAGGCCTTGGCCATCTTCGCGCCGATGATTGCCGCGAGACCGATACCACCGAGACCGAAGATCGCCACGGTGGCGCCCTCTTCGACCTTGGCGGTGTTGAGCACAGCACCGATGCCGGTGGTCACGCCGCAGCCGAGCAGGCAAACCTTCTCCAGCGGCGCCTCCTTGGGGATCACCGCCAGGGACACTTCCGGCAACACGGTGTATTCGGAGAAAGTCGAGCAACCCATGTAGTGGTAGATCGGCTCGCCGTTATAGCTGAAGCGGCTGGTGCCGTCCGGCATCAGGCCCTTGCCCTGGGTAGCGCGCACCGAGCTGCACAGGTTGGTTTTGCCGGATTTGCAGAATTTGCAGGCGCGGCATTCGGCGGTGTACAGCGGAATCACGTGGTCGCCGACCTGCACCGAGGTCACTCCCTCGCCGATGGCCTCAACGATGCCGCCGCCTTCATGGCCGAGAATCGCCGGGAACACCCCTTCGGAATCCTCACCGGACAAGGTGTAGGCATCGGTGTGGCACACGCCGGTGGCGACAATACGCACCAGCACTTCACCGGCCTTAGGCGGCGCCACGTCGACTTCGACGATTTGCAGCGGCTGATTGGGGGCAAAGGCTACGGCAGCACGGGACTTGATCATGATCGCTCTCCAGCGGATTCAACGGTGGCGCAGAGTGTAGATCAGTGATACAGATAGATAATCCGCAAAAAAACAAAACATTCTTGCTATATAGGGATAATCAATTCATACCAAGGACATCCGCCATGAATCGCTGGGAAGGCCTCGATGAATTTGTCGCCGTTGCCGAATGCGGCCAGTTCACCGCCGCCGCCGAACGCCTGAGCCTGTCGTCATCCCAGGTCAGCCGGCAGATCGCCCGCCTGGAAGAGCGCCTACAAACCCGCCTGTTCTACCGCAGCACCCGCCGCGTGGCACTCACCGAGGCCGGGCAGACGTTCTTACAGCATTGCCAGCGCCTGCAGGATGCCCGCGAAGAAGCCCTGCGCGCAGTCGGCGATCTAGGCAGCGAACCCAAAGGCCTGCTGCGTATGACCTGCGCGGTGGCCTACGGCGAGCGCTTTATCGTGCCGCTGGTGACCGACTTTATGCTGCAGCATTCGCAATTGCGGGTGGATATAGAGCTAAGCAACCGCACCCTCGACCTGCTGCACGACGGCCTCGACCTGGCCATCCGCCTGGGCCGCCTACAGGACTCCCGCTTAGTGGCCACACGCCTGGCTCCGCGGCAGATGTACCTGTGCGCCGCCCCCAAGTATCTGCAGCGTTACGGCAGGCCGCACTCATTGTCGGAACTGGCGCGGCACAATTGTCTAATCGGCAGTTCGGATCTCTGGAGTTTCCAGGCCAACGGCCGCGATTCCAGCCTGCGGGTACAGGGCAACTGGCGCTGCAACAGTGGCCAGGCGGTGCTGGAAGCGGCACTGCGCGGACTTGGCCTATGTCAGCTACCGGATTACTACGTGCTGGAGCATCTGCGCAGCGGCGCGCTGGTGTCACTGTTGGACAACCAACAACCGCCGGATACCGCCGTGTGGGCGTTGTATCCACAGCAGCGGCATCTGTCACCCAAGGTGCGGCAGCTAGTGGAGTTTCTTAAACAGGGGTTGGCGCAGCGCAGCGAGTATCGCTAGTTTTTCAGGTGCCAAAGGCTGGCCAAACTACGCAAATCTTCAGGACGGGTGACCTTGAGGTTGTCCGAGCGCCCTTCGATCAGACGCGGCGCTTGCCCGGCCCATTCGATGGCCGAAGCTTCGTCGGTAATCGCCTGACCGGCAATCAGCGCGTCGGCCAGCGCGTGCTGCAACTCACCCAAACGGAACATTTGCGGAGTAAAGGCTTGCCAGATGATCGAGCGATCTATGGTTGACTGCACCCGGCCGTCGGCGCCTGCGCGCTTGAGGGTGTCGCGGGCCGGCACGGCGAGCAGGCCACCGACAGGGTCATCAGCAAGCTCACTGAGCAACAGGTCCAGATCGCTGCGCGCCAGATTGGGCCGCGCGGCGTCATGCACCAACACCCAATCCTGCTCCTGAGCACCCAGTTCGCTGAGGCGCAGAAGACCGCTGAGTACCGAATCGGCACGCTCGGCACCGCCATCGGCGCGCTGGATACGCGAATCACTGGCACAGCTCAGGGCCGGCCAGTAAGGATCGTCTACCGCCAGGCTAACCACTACCGCGCGCAACTGCGGATGATCGAGAAAGCACGCCAGGGTGTGTTCGATAATGCTTTTGCCGGCCAGCTGCAGGTACTGCTTGGGCCGGTCGGCGCGCATCCGGCTGCCAATGCCAGCAGCGGGGATCAACGCCCAGAAAGGAGGTAAATCAGAGGTATTCATTCAGCCAACTGATAGAGGGTTTCGCCCTCTTTAAGCATGCCCAGCTCGTGCCGCGCACGCTCTTCGACGGTTTCCATACCGCTTTTCAGCTCCAGCACTTCCGCCTCGAGAATCCGGTTGCGCTCTTGCAGCTGCTGGTTTTCGCCCTGCTGATCGGCGATCTGCTGCTGCAACTGGGCCACCTGCGCCAAGCTGCCATCGCCGACCCACAGGCGATATTGCAAGCCTGCCAGCAAGGCAATCAGCACGATAAACACCCAGTAAGAACGACTACGCATAACGGCAAAAGATTCCGGATGAAAAAGGGGCGACTCGCGCCGCCCCTCTTTTACCATGCCTGAGCTCAACCACGGAACTCGGCGCGGCCTTTGTATGGTGCTTTACCCGCCAGCTGCTCTTCGATACGCAGCAATTGGTTATACTTGGACACGCGGTCCGAGCGGCACAGCGAGCCGGTCTTAATCTGGCCAGCAGCAGTACCCACAGCCAGATCGGCGATGGTGCTGTCTTCGGTTTCACCCGAGCGGTGCGAGATCACGGCAGTGTAACCAGCGGCCTTGGCCATCTGGATGGCTTCCAGAGTCTCGGTCAGGGTGCCGATCTGGTTGAACTTGATCAGGATCGAGTTACCGATCGACTCGTCGATGCCGCGCTTGAGTATCTTGGTGTTGGTCACAAACAGATCGTCGCCAACCAGCTGCACTTTCTCGCCGATCTTGTCGGTGAGGACTTTCCAGCCAGCCCAGTCGGACTCGTCCATACCGTCTTCGATGGAGATGATCGGGTAACGCTCGGACAGACCAGCCAGGTAATCGGCGAAACCAGCGGCGTCAAACACCTTGCCTTCGCCAGCCAGGTCGTACTTGCCGTCCTTGAAGAACTCGCTGGAAGCGCAGTCCAGCGCCAGGGTGACGTCGTCGCCCAGGGTGTAGCCGGCATTGGCTACGGCTTCGGCGATAGCAGCCAGAGCGTCTTCGTTGGAAGCCAGGTTCGGCGCGAAACCGCCTTCATCACCGACGGAAGTGCTCAGGCCACGGGCCTTCAGCACGGCTTTGAGGTGGTGGAAAATCTCGGTGCCCATGCGCAGCGCGTCGGCGAAGGTTTTCGCGCCTACCGGCTGAACCATGAACTCCTGGATATCAACGTTGTTATCGGCATGCTCGCCGCCGTTGATGATGTTCATCATTGGCACCGGCATGGAGTAAACGCCTGGAGTGCCATTCAGATCGGCGATGTGCGCGTACAACGGCACGCCCTTAGCCTGAGCGGCAGCCTTGGCAGCGGCCAGGGACACAGCGAGGATGGCGTTGGCGCCCAGGGTGGCTTTGTTCTCGGTACCGTCGAGGGCGATCATCGCCAGGTCGAGGGCTTTCTGGTCAGTGGCATCTTTGCCCAGCAGCAGGTCGCGGATCGGGCCATTGATGTTGGCAACGGCTTTCAGCACGCCCTTGCCCAAGTAACGGCTCTTGTCGCCATCACGCAATTCCAGCGCTTCACGCGAACCGGTGGAGGCACCGGACGGCGCGCAGGCGCTGCCCATGATGCCGCCGTCGAGAATTACATCGGCTTCCACAGTTGGGTTACCACGGGAATCGAGAACCTCACGGCCTTTGATGTCGACGATCTTTGCCATTGCGTGTAGCACTCCAAAAAATTGACGAAAAGGGTAGTACCAAGTTGCACACTCATTGCGCGCGGCTGGTTAGTTCAGCGCGAAATATGTACTGACTAATCAGTCATATTGTATACAAATGGCACTTTACCGGAGATTTGCCGTTTCAGGCAGTCTCAATCGGCGCAAAACTCTTGATCAAATCATCCAGCTGCTTGAGCTGGGTGAGGAACGGCTCCAGCTTGTCCAGACGCAGGGCGCAAGGGCCGTCGCATTTGGCATTGTCCGGGTCCGGATGGGCTTCGAGGAACAGACCGGCCAGACCCTGGCTCATGCCCGCCTTGGCCAGATCGGTGACCTGAGCACGACGACCGCCAGCGGAATCGGCGCGGCCACCCGGCATTTGCAGGGCGTGGGTCACGTCGAAGAACACCGGGTAGTTCATCTGCTTCATGATGCCGAAGCCGAGCATGTCCACTACCAGGTTGTTATAGCCGAAGCTAGAACCGCGCTCACAGAGAATCAGCTGGTCATTACCCGCCTCTGCGCACTTGGCCAGGATGTGTTTCATCTCCTGGGGCGCAAGGAACTGGGCTTTCTTGATATTGATCACCGCACCGGTCTTGGCCATGGCCACTACCAGATCGGTCTGCCGCGAAAGAAACGCAGGCAACTGGATAATGTCGCAGACATCGGCCACAGGCTGCGCCTGATGCGGCTCATGCACGTCGGTGATCACCGGCACGCCGAAGGTCTTTTTGATTTCCTCGAAGACCTTCATGCCCTCTTCCAGGCCTGGGCCACGGAATGAGGTCACGGACGAGCGGTTGGCCTTGTCGAAGCTGGCCTTGAACACGTAGGGGATGCCGAGCTTGTCGGTAACCCGTACGTACTCTTCGCAGGCGCGCATGGCCAGATCGCGGGACTCGATTACGTTGATCCCGCCGAACAGCACGAAAGGCTTGTCGTTGGCGATTTCAATGCTGCCAACCTTGATGATTTTCTGCGTCATATCCCTATGCCTTCTTAGCTTTCTGCGTCAGCGCTGCAGTCACGAAACCACTGAACAGCGGATGGCCATCGCGCGGAGTCGAAGTGAACTCAGGGTGGAACTGGCAGGCGACGAACCATGGATGATCCGGTGCTTCTACCACTTCAACCAGCGCGCCGTCGCCCGAGCGACCGGTGACCTTGAGGCCGGCTTCGATCAGCTGCGGCAACAGGTTGTTGTTCACTTCATAACGGTGACGATGACGCTCAACGATTACATCTTTGCCGTAGCAAGCGTGCACTTGCGAGCCGGACAGCAGCTGGCAGTCCTGAGCCCCCAGACGCATGGTGCCGCCCAGATCAGAAGCGTCGGTACGCTGCTCGGTAACGCCGGTGGCGTCCTGCCATTCGGTGATCAGACCGACCACTGGATGCTGGCTTGCGGTGTCGAACTCGGTGGAGTTGGCATCGCTCCAGCCCAGCACATTGCGGGCGAATTCGATAACCGCCACCTGCATGCCGAGGCAGATACCCAGGTAGGGAATTTTGTTCTCACGGGCGTACTGCACGGTCTTGATCTTGCCTTCCACGCCGCGCAAACCGAAGCCGCCCGGCACCAGAATGGCATCAACGCCCTCGAGCAGCGCGGTGCCTTTGTTCTCGATGTCTTCGGAGTCGATATAACGCAGATTGACCTTGGTACGGTTCTGGATACCGGCATGGCTCATCGCTTCGATCAGCGATTTGTAGGCGTCCAGCAGCTCCATGTACTTGCCGACCATGGCGATGGTGACTTCGTGCTCCGGATTTAGCTTGGCATCGACGACACGGTCCCACTCGGACAGGTCGGCACCGTTGCATTCCAGGCCGAAACGCTCGACGACGAAGTCATCCAGGCCCTGGGCATGCAACACGCCTGGGATTTTGTAGATGGTGTCGACGTCTTCCAGGGAAATCACCGCACGCTCTTCGACGTTGGTGAACAGCGCGATCTTACGACGCGAGGAAATATCGATCGGGTGGTCGGAACGGCAGATCAGCACGTCTGGCTGCAGGCCGATGGAGCGCAGCTCTTTCACCGAGTGCTGAGTCGGCTTGGTCTTGGTTTCGCCAGCGGTGGCGATATACGGCACCAGAGTCAGGTGCATCAGCATGGCGCGCTTGGCACCTACTTCCACACGCAGCTGGCGAATCGCCTCAAGGAACGGCTGCGACTCGATGTCGCCGACCGTGCCGCCGATTTCAACCATGGCCACGTCAGCGTCGCCAGCACCCTTGATGATGCGGCGTTTGATTTCGTCGGTGATGTGCGGGATGACCTGAATGGTCGCGCCCAGGTAATCACCACGGCGCTCGCGGCGCAGCACGTCTTCGTAGACGCGGCCAGTGGTGAAGTTGTTGTTCTGGGTCATGGTGGTGCGGATAAACCGCTCATAGTGGCCCAGGTCAAGGTCGGTCTCAGCGCCGTCGTGGGTGACGAACACCTCACCGTGCTGGAACGGGCTCATGGTGCCCGGATCGACGTTGATATAGGGATCCAGCTTGAGCATGGTGACCTTCAGGCCCCGCGCCTCCAGGATAGCCGCCAATGAAGCCGAGGCGATGCCTTTCCCCAATGAAGAAACAACACCACCCGTGACGAATATGTAGCGCGTCATGAAAAACCCTAGAAGTCTGCGTTTAAGCGGTCAATGCCGCCGGGGAAAGCGAAGGAATACCGAAGCGGCTCTCTGCGATGCACTGCAATGAGCTAGCCCTGCCGATCCCCAAGGGGAGTCAACAAAAGCTGTAGTAAGACGGGAGCGTAGTCTACCGGAAAGGGCTTATCAGCTCAAACCTTGATCATTCGTCGGTGGCTGCCAATGCAATTGCCAGCTGCCATCGGCGGCGCCCTGCATACCTGGCAGGTTGGCGATTGCCACCACCTGGTTATCCAGACGCAGCAACGGCAGGCGATCACGGACAAAAGCCGGTACGCGCAGCTCATTAAACAAGCGCTTAAGATCGCGATGCCCACGCCCCGGTAAAAGAAGCTGATCGCCGCCCTGGCGGTAACCCAACTGCCAGTTACCCGCAGGTAACTGACCTTCAATTCGCACACTGCCGTTAGCGGGCAATGCCACCTGCTGATTACCTTGCACCGTCACATTTACCGGTACTGGAGAGCGCAGCCAATCACCCGCCAACCACCACAGCCGCTCATCACTGCGGCGCAGCTCCCCCGCTGCCAGCTTCCAGACTGGCGCGGCATCCGGCGCGGCATCGCACAGCGCCTGCCAGCCAGCCCAATGCTCACTATCCGGCATCGCCGTCAGCGGGCGCAGCCAGTAGCGCAGTGCATTGCGCTGACGAGGCTCACTCAGATCGCGCAGCGCAGGTAATGCCAGATTTGGTAACGGCAGCCAGGCAAACTCGGCTGACACCTGAGCGGCAGCCATATCCTGCTGCGCCAACTCATCGAGCAACTGCGCAGCCTCACTCAAGTGCGCGGCGCTACGGGCCATATTGGCTGAGGCCTGCGGCCAGCGACCAAGCAGCGCAGGCATCACCTGACGGCGCAGGTAATTGCGCGAGAAGCGCTCATCGGCATTTGACGGATCGTCGACCCAGGTCAGCTTGTGCTCATGGGCATAAGCCAGCAGCTCATCGCGCGAGCAGTTGAGTAGCGGCCGAACCAGCTGCCCTGCTCCCATCGCACGACTCACCGGCATGGCCGACAGACCCTGCACGCCGGCACCTCGCAACAGGCGAAACAACAGGGTTTCAGCCTGATCATCACGATGCTGGGCAGTAAGCAGTACCTCACCGCCGCCCAGACGCGCAGCAAAAGCCGCGTAACGGGCCTCGCGCGCCGCACGCTCCAGACTCGCCCCAGGCAGGACCTGAACATATTCAACCTGTAACGGTACGGACAAAGCCGCGCACAGCTCACAGCAATGGGCCGGCCAAGCATCGGCCGCAGCCTGCAAGCCGTGATGGATATGGATAGCGGAAAGAGGCGGTAATGCCTCGCGTTGCGCGAGGCTGGCCAACAGGTGCAGCAACACCGTGGAATCCAGCCCGCCGGACAAGGCAACACACCAGCCCGAGGCACTACGCCAGGGCTGCAAGGCATCACGCAGACGAATATGCACAGGAGTCATCGGCCAAGATTAAAACAACAACGGGCCCGAAGGCCCGTTGTATGCGCAACTGCCAAGCAATCAGGCAATCCCGTAGCTCATCAGACGCTCATAACGACGCTTGAGCAGCGCGTCGGTATCGAAGGTCTTGAGCATTGCCAGCTGCGTCAGCAAAGCCTGACGCACCGATTCGGCGGCAGCAGCTGGGTCGCTGTGTGCGCCGCCAAGTGGCTCACCGATCACCTGATCAACAATGCCCAGGCCTTTCAGGCGCTCGGCAGTGATGCCCATCGCTTCGGCAGCATCCGGAGCCTTTTCCGCGGTTTTCCACAGAATCGAGGCGCAACCTTCCGGCGAGATCACCGAATAGGTCGAGTACTGCAGCATGTTCAGCTGATCGCACACGCCAATCGCCAGGGCACCGCCGGAACCACCCTCACCGATTACGGTGGCGATGATCGGGGTTTTCAGGCGTGCCATAACACGCAGGTTCCAGGCGATGGCTTCGCTCTGGTTACGCTCTTCGGCGTCGATACCTGGGTAGGCACCCGGGGTGTCGATAAAAGTCAGGATCGGCATCTTGAAGCGTTCGGCCATTTCCATCAGGCGGCACGCCTTGCGGTAGCCCTCCGGACGCGGCATGCCGAAGTTGCGGCGCACCTTCTCGCGAATCTCACGGCCTTTCTGGTGACCGATAACCATCACCGGCTCACCGTCCAGACGCGCAACGCCGCCCACCAGGGCCGCGTCGTCGGAGAAGTGACGGTCGCCATGCAGCTCATCGAACTCGGTAAAGATGTGCTGCAGGTAATCCAGGGTGTAAGGACGGCGTGGGTGGCGCGCCAGCTGGGCGATTTGCCAGCTGCTCAGGTTGCCGAAAATAGTTTCGGTCAGCGAGCTGCTCTTGTCCTGCAGGCGGGCGATTTCATCGTTTATGTTTAACGAGTTGTCGTTACCGACCAGGCGAAGCTCTTCGATCTTGGCTTGCAGGTCGGCGATCGGCTGTTCGAAATCGAGAAAATTCGGGTTCATAGTCATCCGTCTTGCGTCGACGGCCAAGTGGCCGGGAGCTGTATCCGTTATCGCGCCCTACCTTATAGCAGCAGGCGCATTCAGGTCGACACCCGGTTCTGCACGAAAGCCTTCAATACAGAACCCGCTGGGTATCACGACCGACCGGCGAAGCCTGAGCCTCGCAAATCAGCGGTAGTGCAAAAAGACGTTGTCGCGGCCGAACTGGTCACGCAATGCCTGAATCAGACTGTCAGCCGGCTCAATGCGCCAACCTTCGCCAAACTGCAATTGCGCCTTGGCATCGTTGCCGCTGTAGTCGACGGTGATCGGGCACGCGCCGCGATGACGGCCGCACAAGTCGGCTAACCAACGCAGACGATCGCCCTGCAAGGCGCTGCTGGCGACCTTCAGGCGCAGGCTGTCGGCCAGACCAGTGCGCGCCTCTTCCAGGCTCATCACCCGTTTAGCACGCAGGCGCAGACCGCCAGAGAAATCGTCATTACTCACCTCACCCTCGACCACTACCAAAGCATCGGTCTGCAGTAAGGCTTGTGCGCTATTGAAGGCTTCGGCAAACAGGGAAGCCTCGATCCGTCCGGAACGGTCATCGAGGGTGATAAAGCCCATCTTGTCGCCCTTCTTGTTCTTCATCACCCGCAGGTTAACCACCAGGCCAGCAATCGTCTGATCGCCGCGCGCGGCTTTCAGGTCGACGATGCGCTGGCGAGCAAACCGCCGTACCTCACCTTCGTACTCATCAATCGGGTGACCGGTCAGGTACAGGCCCAGGGTGTCTTTCTCACCTTTGAGGCGCTCTTTCAGCGTCAGCTCGCGAGCGCGCAGGTGGTTGAGATAGACATCCGCCTCGGCATCGGCGAATACCCCGCCGAACAGGTCCATATGCCCGCTCTCGGCACTGCGTGCGGTCTGTTCGGCGGCCTGCACAGCCTCCTCCATCGCACCTAGCAATACCGCGCGGTTACGGTCGATATTGGCCTTGTAGGCTTTCAGCTCTTCATGGAAGTGCGGCCCTAGGCGATCCAGCGCACCGCTGCGAATCAGCGCTTCGAGGGTGCGCTTGTTGATGCGTTTGAGGTCGACCCGCGAACAGAAGTCGAACAGGTCCTTGAACGGCCCGTCCTGACGCGCCTCGACGATGGCCTCCACCGGCCCCTCGCCCACACCCTTGATCGCGCCCAGGCCATAGACGATCCAGCCTTCGTTGTTAACCGTGAACTTGAATTCAGAGATATTCACGTCCGGCGCATCGAGGCGCAGCTTCATGCTGCGGCACTCCTCGATCAGGGTGACCACCTTGTCGGTGTTGTGCATATCCGCCGACAACACCGCCGCCATAAAGGCCGCCGAGTGGTGAGCCTTGAGCCAGGCCGTCTGATAGGAAAGCAAACCATACGCAGCGGAGTGGGATTTGTTGAAGCCGTAACCGGCGAACTTCTCCACAAGATCGAAGATGTTGCCCGCCAGGTTCGCATCGATGCCGTTGCTCGCGCAGCCTTCAATAAAGCCGCCGCGCTGCTTGGCCATCTCCTCGGGCTTCTTCTTACCCATGGCGCGGCGCAGCATGTCCGCACCGCCGAGGGTGTAGCCGGCCATGACCTGGGCGATCTGCATCACCTGTTCCTGGTACAGAATGATGCCGTAGGTCGGTTTGAGTACCGGCTCAAGACCCGCGTACTGATAGTCCTGATGCGGGTAGGAAATCGGCTCGCGACCGTGCTTACGGTTGATAAAGTCGTCCACCATGCCCGACTGCAGCGGCCCCGGACGGAACAGGGCCACCAAAGCGATCATGTCTTCCAGGCAGTCTGGCTTGAGCTTCTTGATCAGCTCCTTCATGCCGCGTGATTCAAGCTGGAACACCGCGGTGGTCTCGGCTTTCTGCAGCATGCTAAACGTCGGCTTGTCGTCCAGCGGGATAAAGTCGATGTTCAGATCCGGCAAGCCCTTCTTGGCCTGCTCGCGGTTGATGGTCTCCATCGCCCACTTGATGATGGTCAGGGTGCGCAGGCCGAGGAAGTCGAACTTCACCAGGCCGGCGGATTCCACATCGTCCTTATCGAACTGGGTTACCAGGCCGCCGCCCTCGTCATCACAGGCAATCGGCGAGAAGTCGGTAAGCTTGGTCGGCGCGATAACCACGCCACCCGCGTGCTTGCCGGTACCGCGACAGATGCCTTCGAGCTTGAGCGACATTTCCCAGATTTCCCGGGCGTCTTCGTCGATCTTGAGGAAGTCGCGCAGCGGCTCTTCCATCTCATAGGCTTTTTCCAAGGTCATGCCGACTTCGAAGGGAATCATCTTCGACAGGCGGTCGGCCAGACCGTAGGACTTGCCCTGGGCCCGCGCCACGTCGCGCACCACCGCCTTGGCCGCCATGGTGCCGAATGTGATGATCTGGCTCACCGCGTTGCGGCCGTATTTCTCGGCCACGTAATCGATTACCCGGTCGCGGCCGTCCATGCAGAAGTCGACGTCGAAGTCGGGCATGGAGACCCGTTCCGGGTTGAGGAAACGTTCGAACAGCAGGTCATAGGCCAGCGGATCGAGGTCGGTGATCTTCTGCACGTAGGCCACTAGCGAACCAGCACCCGACCCACGGCCTGGGCCCACTGGCACGCCGTTGTTCTTCGCCCACTTGATAAAGTCCATTACGATCAGGAAGTAACCGGGGAAGCCCATCTGGATGATGATATCCAGCTCGAAATTCAGCCGATCGATATAGACCTGGCGCTTCTCTTCGTAATTCGGCGTGGTGTCCTTCGGCCAGAGCACCGCCAGGCGCTCTTCCAAGCCCTCAAACGAGACCTGGCGGAAATATTCATCCATGGTCATGCCGGCTGGCACGGGGAAATCCGGCAGGAAGTATTTGCCCAGCTGCACTTCGATATTGCAGCGCTTGGCAATCTCGATGGTGTTTTCCAGCGCTTCCGGCAGATCACTGAACAGCTCGGCCATTTCCTCCGGCGTCTTCAGGTACTGCTGATCGGAATAGGTACGCAGGCGGCGCGGGTCATCCAGGCTACGACCTTCGCCGATGCACACACGGGTTTCGTGGGCGGCGAAGTCGTCCTGCTTGATAAAGCGCACATCGTTGGTCGCCACCAGTGGCGCGCCGACCTTATCGGCCAGGGCCACCGCGGCGTGCAGATGCTCTTCGTCATTGACCCGGTTGGTGCGCTGCACTTCCAGGTAGAAACGCTCGGGGAACACCGCCATCCACTCGCGCAGTATGGCTTCGGCCGCCGCCGGCTCGCCATCGAGCAAGGCATGGCCAACTTCACCCTCCTTCGCACCCGACAGGGCAATCAGGCCTTCGGCCGCTTCCTTGACCCAATCACGCTGGATGATCACCAGATCATTGCTCTGCCCTTCGCTCCAGCCGCGCGAAACCAGTTCGGTGAGATTGCGATAACCCTTGGCATTCATCGCCAGCAGTGTCATGCGACTGAGCGGACCATCTTCATCGGCACTGGCCAGCCAGATATCGGCGCCGCAGATCGGCTTGATACCGCCACCCATGGCCGCCTTATAGAACTTCACCAACGAGCACATATTGCTCATATCGGTAACCGCTACCGCCGGCATTCCGGCTGCCGCCACCGACTTGATCAGTGGCTTGACCCGCACCAGCCCGTCGACCAGGGAAAACTCGGTGTGCAAACGCAGGTGGACAAACGAAGCGGTCATGGCAGTCCTATACAAAACGCAAAAACGACAAGGCAGGGATTGTACAACCGCAGCAGCGCGCGACAAGCGCTACTGGGCACAGGATAACGAGGGAATTTCGCCAGCGTTGTGTCAGTCGTCCAACAACGCACGTACCGGGCCAAAAGAGCGCCGGTGAATCGGTGTCGGCCCCAGGCGGCGCAGCGCTTCCAGGTGTACCGGGGTGGGATAGCCTTTGTGCCCGGCGATACCGTAACCGGGGTATTGCTGATCAAGCAGCTGCATCTCGCGATCACGACTGACCTTGGCCAGGATCGACGCCGCGGCAATCGCCGGCACCTGGCTATCGCCCTTGACCACAGCTGCGCTGGGTACCTGCAGTTTCGGGCAGCGATTACCATCAATCAGCGCCAGCTTGGGCGTGACACTCAGGCCCTCGACCGCGCGTTGCATGGCCAGCATGGTGGCCTGGAGAATATTCAGCTGATCGATTTCTTCCACCTCGGCACGGGCGATGCACCAGGCCAGGGCTTTTTCGCGGATCTCGTCGAAGAGTTTTTCCCGACGAGCCTCGGTCAGCTTTTTCGAATCGTTCAGACCGAGAATCGGCCGTGCCGGATCGAGAATCACCGCAGCCGTCACCACCGCGCCGCAGAGCGGGCCACGGCCGACTTCATCGACGCCAGCCACCAGTTCCTGCACCAGGGTGAAATCCAGCCCAAGCTGCATCAGCCGCGCCCTGTCAGCTGCAACACGGCTTTGGCAGCCTGCACCGAAGCGTCACGCCGCAGCGCGCGGTGAATCACATCAAAGCCTTCGGTCTGCACCTCGCCGCCATCCAGCAATGGTGCCAGCAACTGGGCCAACGCCTCAGGCGTGGCGGCATCCTGAATCATTTCCGGTACAAGCAAACGCTCAGCCAGCAGATTCGGCAGGGAAATATAAGCACTGGTGACCAGGCGCTTGAGGATGCGATAGGTCAACGGCGCAACCTTGTAAGCCACCACCATCGGCCGTTTGTAGAGCAAGGCCTCAAGGGTCGCCGTACCGGAGGCGATCAGCACTGCATCACAGGCAGCCAGCGTTTCATGGGAGCGGCCATTGAGCAGGGTCAGTGGCAGATCACGACCCACCAGCATCTGCTCAAGCTGCGCACGACGCTCCGGGCTGGAACAGGGCAGAACAAACTGGATACCGGGGCGCAAGGTACGCAACCGCACGGCGGCATCGAGAAACAGGCTGCCCAGACGCGACACTTCGCCGCCACGGCTACCCGGTAGCAAGGCAACCACCGGTTGATCTTGCGCCAAATTCAGCGCCTCACGGGCAGCGGCGCGGTCAGCCTGCTGCGGGATGGTATCGGCCAGCGGGTGGCCGACAAAACGCACCGGCACCTGATGATCCTGATAGAACTGCGCCTCGAACGGGAACAGGGTCAGCATCAGGTCGCAGGCCTCGCGAATTTTCAACACGCGCTTCTGCCGCCAGGCCCATACGGACGGGCTGACGTAATGCACGGTCTTGATGCCAGCCTGACGCAGCTTGAGTTCTAGGGTCAGGTTGAAATCCGGCGCATCGATGCCGATAAAGACGTCCGGCTTGGCCTCGATCAAGGTGTTGATCAGCCGCTTGCGCCGTGACAGCAGTTCGGGAAGGCGGCCAAGTACCTCGACCAAGCCCATCACCGACAAGCGCTCCATCGGAAAATAGGAATTCAGCCCCTGAGCCTGCATGAGCGGGCCGCCGACACCGATAAATTCGATCTGTGGGTACTGGGCTTTGAGGGCCTGCATCAGGCCCGCACCGAGAATATCGCCAGACGCCTCGCCGGCGACCAGCGCGACACGCATCAGGTCAGTCATAAATTATCGGGTAATGCCGCGGCTTGAAGCCTGAATAGAATCGCGGAAGATCGCGACTTCGGGAAACTCTGCGGATGACTCGGCCAGCTCGCCCATCGCCTGTTCAACTGTAAGCCCCTGGCGATAGACAATCTTGTAGGCACGACGCAAGGCGGCGATCGCCTCGGCGCTGAAACCACGACGGCGCATGCCTTCGAAGTTCATGCTGCGCGCTTCAGCCGGGTTGCCGAACACGGTGACAAACGCCGGCACATCCTTGCCAATCGCCGTGCCCATACCGGAGAAGCTGTGCGCGCCGATACGGCAGAACTGATGGACCAGGGTGTAACCAGAGAGAATCGCCCAGTCATCGACCCACACATGCCCGGCCAACGCGGTGTTGTTGACCAGGATGCAATGGTTACCGATTACGCTGTCATGGCCGATGTGGGCATAGGCCATGATCAGGTTGTGGTCGCCAAGGGTGGTTTCGCTGCGATCCTGCACGGTGCCGCGGTGGATGGTGACACCCTCGCGGATCACGTTGTGGTCGCCAATTACCAGCCGAGTCGCCTCACCCTGGTACTTGAGATCGGGGGTGTCTTCACCCACCGAGGAGAACTGATAGATGCGGTTGTGTTTACCGATCCGCGTCGGCCCCTTGAGGATTACATGGGGGCCGATCACTGTACCCTCGCCAATTTCTACATCGGCCCCAACTATCGACCAAGGGCCGACGACGACGTCGTCAGCCAACTTGGCGCTGGGATCGATGATGGCGCGAGGGTCAATCAAACTCATAGTTTGCGTTCCGCACAGATGATTTCTGCCGAGCAGACTTCCTTGCCGTCGACGCTGGCTTTGCACTCGAACTTCCAGATGCTGCGCTTGCTGCTCAGGTAGCGGGCTTCGAGGATCAGTTGATCACCCGGCACCACTGGCTGGCGAAAGCGTAGCTTGTCGGAGCCGACAAAGTAATACAGGGTGCCATCGGATGGCTTCAGATCCATCATCTTGAAGCCAAGAATGCCGGCCGCTTGGGCCATGGCTTCGATGATCAACACGCCTGGCATGATCGGGTGCTCGGGAAAATGCCCGTTGAAGAACGGCTCATTGATGCTGACATTCTTGTAGGCGCGAATTCGCTTGCCTTCAATATCCAGCTCAGCCACCCGGTCCACCAAAAGGAACGGATAGCGGTGCGGCAAGTATTCGCGAATCTGGTTGATGTCCATCATGTGCAGAGAAGCCTGTAAGAGAAAAAAGAGAAGCCGGCAAACACCGGCTCAGGCATCAGATGAAGTGTCGGCGGCTGGGGTCACGGCGGCCAGCTGCTTTTCCAACTGTTGCAGGCGTCGCGCCATGTCATCCAACTGACGAATCCGTGCCGCGCTCTTGCGCCATTCAGCCGCTGGCTGCATGGCGGTGCCCGACGAATAGGAGCCCGGCTCGGTGATCGAACGAGTGACCATGGTCATACCGGTGACGAACACGTTGTCGCACACCTCGATGTGTCCAACCATGCCCACGCCGCCGGCGATCATGCAGTTCTTGCCGATCTTGGTGCTACCGGAAATACCCGCGCAACCGGCCATGGCCGTGTTGTCGCCGATCTGCACGTTGTGCGCGATCATGATCTGGTTATCCAGCTTTACGCCGTTGCCAATCAGCGTGTCCGACAGCGCGCCACGGTCGACGGTGGTATTGGCGCCGATCTCGACATCGTCACCGATAGTCACCCCACCGATCTGCGCAATTTTTTGCCAGACGCCCTTCTCGTTGGCAAAGCCGAAGCCCTCGCCGCCGATCACTGCGCCGGACTGAATCACCACGCGCTTACCAATGCGTACGTCGTGATACAGCGTCACTCGCGGGGCCAACCAGCCGCCCTCACCAATCACCGAACGCGCGCCAACAACACACTGCGCGCCGACAGTTACGCCAGCCGCAATCTGCGCGCCACTCTCGATCACCGAATAGGCGCCGATACTGGCAGTCGCATCGATCTGTGCATCCGCAGCCACCACAGCAGTGGGGTGAACGCCAGGCAATGCCTGGGGCTTGCGGTCAAACAGATGGGAGAGTCCGGCGTAGGCCAGATAGGGATTAGCAACGACCAAGGCATTGCCGGCATAGCCTTCGGCATCAGCTGCGGTCAACAGCACCGCGCCCGCCTGGCAGCCCGAGAGAAACTTGCGGTATTGCGCATTGGCGAGAAAGCTCAGCTGATCAGCGCCGGCTTCCTGCAAGGTAGCCAAGCCGCTGATCGGCTTGCCTGTGTCGCCACGCAAGGTGGCGCCCAGACGCTCGGCCAGCTGGCCAAGGGTATAAACCGTTGCACTCATGATCAGCGCAGCTGATTCATGCGCTCAATAACCTGGCGGGTGATGTCGAACTGAGGTTTGACATCAATCACCGCACCGCGCTCGAGCACCAGGTCGAAGTTACCAGTCTTGATCACTTCTTCCACGGCCTTGTCCAGGTTCGGCTTGAGCTTTTTCAGCATTTCACGATCCGCCACAGCCTTGGACTCATTCAGCTCCTTGGACTGGAACTGGAAATCACGAGCTTTTTGCTTGAATTCAAGCTCGAGGCGCTCGCGCTCAGCGGTCTGCATTTTCTCGCCGTCTTTGACCAGACGGTCCTGAATGCGCTTGGCGTCGCTTTCCAGGGTTTTCAGCTTGTTCAGCTGCGGACCGAATTTCTTTTCGGCATCCACGGCATAACGCTTGGCAGCGTCAGATTCCAGCAAGGCCATTTGATAGTTCAATACCGCTACTTTCATCTCGGCAAAAGCCGGGGTTGCCAGCAGAGCAACGCTTAACAAAACCAGTTGAGTCAACTTACGCACGGTGCAACTCCTGCAAAACTGTTGGTATTCAAAAATCCGACGCTTAGAACGTCTGACCGAGAGAGAACTGGAAAATCTGCGTATCAGCATCATCCGGCTTGATGATTGGCATGGCCAAGCTAAAGCTCAACGGACCAAGGGCGGTGATCCAGGTCAGGCCAACACCCACGGAGCTTGCCAGGTTGCCTGGATCGATACTGCCGCACTCTTCCTGCGACTTGCCGCAATTGGTGTCGAAGACGTTACCCACATCCCAGAACAGCGCAGTACGCAGGGAACGCTGATCCTTGACGAACGGCATGGGGAACAGCAGTTCAGCGCCACCTTGAATCAGTACGTTACCGCCAAATGGCAGCGGATCTTGATCCGGATCACGCGCAGTACCTGGATTAGTACCTTTGCTCGGTGTGCTGCGCGGGCCCAGGCTGCTGTCTTTGAAACCACGTACCGAGTTGAAACCACCCGCGTAATAGTGCTCGTAGAACGGCAGATCGGAAGTAGAGCCATAGCTCTCGCCATAACCCAGCTGGCTATGCAGACGCAGGGTATAGGTGTCGCTCAGCGGCTTGAAGACCTGACCGCGGTAATCCACTTTAAAGAACGACAGGTCACTGCCCGGCACTGTGGTTTCGAATACCAGACTTTGCGAGTGACCGCGATTAGCCAGTACGCCACGGTTCAGAGTGGATTCAGACCAGCCAATCGACGCTTTGAGGTTCAGGTAGCTGTCACCCTCTTCCTCGATAAAGTCAAAAATCTCGTCAACCGTATACACACCGGTGCCGATGCTGTCGTTCTGGATGGTCAAGCCATAGGTCAGGCGCGAAGTATCGCTGATTGGATAACCAATGCTGGCGCCCGCGCCATAGCTATCCACCGAGTAGCTGGACACATCGGTATTAAGCTCGTCGTAATCGGTTTCACGGAAGAAGGCGTTGTAGCCCAAGCTGACGCCATCTGGCGTCCAGTAGGGGTCAACAAAACCGAAGTTGTAGTTGCTCTGGTATTCGCTTCGGGTCAGGCCGACGCTGACCTTGTTACCGGTACCCAGGAAGTTATTTTGGGTAATCGAGCCGCCGAGAATCAGACCGGCGTTCTGGGCGAAACCGACGCTTGCAGTGATAGAGCCGGAAGCCTGCTCTTCAACGCTGTAGTTGACGTCGACCTGATCGTCAGTGCCCGGCACCTGCGGGGTTTCGACGTTGACTTCCTTAAAGTAGCCCAGACGCTCCAGACGGGTCTTGGACTGATCGATCAGGTAAGTCGAAGCCCAGCCACCTTCCATCTGACGCATTTCACGGCGCAGCACTTCGTCTTCCGACTTGGTGTTGCCACGGAAGTTGATGCGGTTAACGTAAGCGCGCTTGCCCGGATCGACCACAAAGGTAATCGATACACTACCGTCATCATGTGCTTCTGGCACGCCGTTGACGTTGGCGAAGGTATAGCCTTCGTTACCCAGGCGGCGGGTGATCAGCTCGGACGTGGTGGTCATCACTTTGCGCGAGAACACCTGGCCTTCCTGAACCAGCAGCAAGGCGCGGACTTCTTCTTCCGGCACCTTCAGTTCACCGCTGAGCTTGACCTCACGTACGGTGTACTTCTCGCCTTCGTCGACGTTGACTGTGACATAGACGTGCTTCTTGTCTGGGGTAATGGATACCTGAGTCGAGCTGATATCCATATTGATATAGCCACGGTCCAGGTAATAGGAGCGCAGACGCTCCAAGTCGCCGGAGAGTTTTTCACGGGCGTACTTGTCATCATTCTTGAAGAAGGACAGCCAGTTGGTGGTCTTCAGCTCGAACAGGTCGATCAGGTCTTCATCGGAAAAGACCGAGTTACCCACCACGTTAATGTGCTGAATGGCAGCAACCGAGCCTTCATTGATATTGATTTTCAGCGCCACACGGTTGCGCGGCTGCGGAATCACTTCGGCTTCGATTTCGGCGGAGTAACGACCCTGAGCAACGTACTGACGCTGCAATTCGTTGCGTACGCCTTCAAGGGTTGCCCGTTGGAAGATCTCGCCTTCGGCCAGACCAGACTGATTCAGGCCCTTGAGCAGGTCTTCGCTGCTGATGGCCTTGTTACCATCAATTTCGATACTGGAAATCGACGGACGCTCAACCACAGTAACAACCAACACATCGCCATCGCGACCGAGCTGGATGTCCTGGAAGAAGCCGGTTTTGAACAGTTCGCGAGTAGCCTCAACCAGCGACCGGTCATCAGCTTGCGCGCCCACATTTAGGGGCAAGGCACCGAATACGCTGCCAGCGGAAACGCGCTGCAGACCGGTGACCCGGATATCGGAGATGGTGAAGGACTCGGCGTGAACTTCGGTGATCATCAGTGCGGCAAGCACCGCAGGTAGCAGCAGACGTTTCATGAAGTCCTTTCTTATTCCAACTGACAATAAAAAATCTGCCGCTTAGTGCGACACGTCTTGTACGTACCGAGAGCGTAATTCAGCAGCGGCTACAGGCGGCCCAAGTCGTTTACCAGGGCCAGCAACATCACCCCGATGACCAAACTGATGCCGATCTGCATCCCCCAACCCTGTATCCGTTCCGACAGCGGGCGACCACGCACCCACTCGACCAGATAAAAAAGCAGATGCCCCCCATCCAACACGGGGATAGGCAACAAATTAAGAACCCCCAGACTAATGCTCAAGTAGGCGAGAAATTTAAGAAAATCACTCAAACCTGACTCAGCAGAAGCGCCCGCCACTTTAGCAATGGTTATCGGCCCGCTCAAGTTTTTTACCGAGAGCTCGCCAAACAGCATTTTCTTCAGTGAGTTAAGGGTCAGAACGCTCATTGTCCAGGTGTTTTTGGCACCTTCGGCTATTGCCTCCAAGGGGCCATAGCTGACTTCGCGCAACATTTCAGGCGGCCATTCGCCACCTGCGACACCTGCACCCAGGTAACCACTGAGGGCCTCACCTTCACCGCGGGCGGCCAGAGTCAACGGCACATCCAGCTGCTGACCTTGACGCTCTACCAGCAAGCTAATCTTTTTACCCGGCAAGCCACGCACCTGATCCACCAGCTGCTGCCAATCGGCCAGAGACTGGCCATCGAGCGCAAGCAGGCGATCGCCAACCTGCAAGCCCGCAGCAAATGCCGGACCTTCAGAATCAAGCTGCGCCAGCACCGGCTGCAGCGTCGGGCGCCAAGGGCGAATACCCAACGAGGAAATGGGGTCTGGCTCATCGACGCCGCGCAGCCAGTTATCCAGGACGATCTGCCGAGGACTGTCGACCGAGGAACCTGGCTCGCGTACCGCGAGATCCAGCCGACCACTTTCACCCAGCCGACTAACCAGCTGCAGATTCACTGCAGCCCAGCCGGTGGTGGGCTCGCCATCAACCGCGACAATTTCCTGACCAACCTGCAAGCCGGCGACATCAGCCAGGCTGCCAGCTTCGACCGCGCCGATAACCGGGCGCACCTGCTGACTGCCCAGCATCGCCACAACCCAGAAGAACAGCAGCGCCAGGAGGAAATTCGCCACCGGGCCAGCTGCCACAATGGCAATGCGCTGCTGGACCGACTTGCGATTGAACGACTGGTCGAGCAACTCCGGCGGCACATCACCTTCGCGCTCATCGAGCATCTTCACGTAACCGCCCAGCGGGATGGCGGCCACTACAAATTCGGTTCCCTGGCGATCATGCCAACGCAACAGCGGACTGCCAAAGCCGACGGAAAACCGCAGCACCTTGACGCCACACCGACGGGCGACCCAGAAGTGCCCATATTCGTGGATGGTTACTAGCACCCCCAGTGCAACCAAGGTGCCGACCAGCATATAAAGCGCACTCATCAAACTTCTCCGCGTCGGCGATCAGCGCCGACTCAGCCATTGTTCGGCCAGATGACGGGCCCGGCCATCAGCGGCCAGCACCGTATCCAGGCTCTCAACCGCCAGGGCGGGTTCAGCGTGCAGAACGTCTTCGATGATACTCGCGATCTCGGGAAAGCGGATGCGCCGCTCAAGAAACGCGGCAACCGCCACTTCATTGGCCGCATTGAGCATGGCCGGCGCGGTACCGCCGGCCTGAGCCGCCTCACGGGCCAGGCGCAGGCAAGGAAAGCGCTGTTCGTCCGGCGCCTGGAAATCCAGCCGAGCGATGGCGAACAGATCCAGCGGCGCGACACCCGAGTCGATTCGCTCCGGCCAGGCCAGGGCATGACTGATCGGCGTACGCATATCCGGATTGCCCAACTGGGCCAACACCGAGCCGTCGACATAATCGACCAGCGAATGGATCACGCTCTGCGGATGCACCACCACTTCAATCTGCGCCGGGGTGGCATCAAACAACCAGCAGGCCTCGATCAGCTCCAGACCTTTGTTCATCATGCTCGCCGAGTCGACCGAGATCTTGCGCCCCATCGACCAGTTCGGGTGCGCGCACGCCTGCTCGGGAGTGACCGCGTGCAACTGCTCCAGCGGCATTTCGCGAAATGGCCCACCCGAGGCGGTCAACAGAATACGCCGCACACCGACTTGCTGCAGGCCGCGAGCGTAGTCACCCGGCAGGCACTGGAAAATCGCATTGTGTTCACTGTCGATTGGCAACAGCACAGCGCCGCTTTTACGCACAGCCTGCATAAACAGCGCGCCCGACATCACCAGTGCCTCTTTGTTGGCCAGCAGCACCTTTTTGCCGACCTCGACCGCCGCCAGGGTCGGCGGCAAGCCTGCCGCACCAACGATGGCGGCCATCACCGCATCCACGTCAGGATGCGCTGCCACTTCACACAACCCCTCGGGGCCATGCAGCACTTGAGTGGCCAGGCCGGCAGCACGCAAACTTTCCTGCAGATGGCGAGCTTGCAGAGCCTGCGGCACCACAGCAAAGCGCGGGCGGTAGATCATGCACAGCGCTTCCAGCTCAGTCAGGCGACTGAAGCCGGACAACGCGAATACTTGATAGCGTTCAGGATGACGCGCGATTACATCGAGGGTGCTCAGGCCGATCGAACCGGTCGCCCCTAGCACCGTAATCTGCTGCAGGTGACTCACAGCGCGCCCCAGCCCGCCAGCCACAGCAACGCGGCGAACACCGGAATCGCCGCCGTCAGGCTGTCGATACGGTCGAGCACACCACCATGGCCAGGCAGCAGATTGCTGCTGTCCTTAACCCCGGATTGGCGCTTGAACATACTTTCGGTCAGATCACCAACCACCGAGATCAGCACCACCACGGCAGTGCCGACCAAGCCCAGCAGCAGACTGGCAAACGACCAGTCACGGTAAATCGCCACGCCTACGCAGATCAGCAGGGTCGCCAGCAGGCCGCCGAACACCCCTTCCCAACTTTTACCGGGACTGACCTGCGGGGCCAGCTTGCGCTTGCCGAAGCGACGGCCGGCGAAATAGGCGCCGATATCCGCGCCCCACACCAGCACCATCACCGCGAGAATCAGCCAGTTTGCTTCAGGCCACTGCTTAAACAGCACCAGGCCCTGCCAGGCCGGCAGCAGAATCAGCAAGCCGATCAGCAACCTGACCGGAGCCTGCGTCCAGTAACGGCTGCTGGCTGGATAACCCAACACCAGAAAGGTCGCCACCACCCACCAGACAACCCCGAGCAACAACACCCAAGGCGCCAAGGCCGGCAGCAGATACAAGCCGAACAACAATGCAGCCACCAGCGCGGCGTAGGCAACGCGCTGCACCTGGGCAGTAAAACCTGCCAGGCGCGCCCATTCCCAGGCACCCAGGCTGACCACTGCGCCGATAAACAGCGCAAACAGCGCGCCATCGAGCAGAAAGAAGCCACCCAGGGCGAATGGCAACAGCACCAGCGCCGTGATAATTCGTTGTTTGAGCATCAGCTGCGGGCCTCAGCAGTCACCTGATCGCTGGTTTTCCCAAAGCGACGCTGGCGACTAGCAAAATCGGCCAAGGCTTTGCGCATGGCGTCGTGTTTAAAATCCGGCCAAAACAGGTCGGAGAAATACAGCTCGGTGTAGGCCAGCTGCCAGAGCAGGAAGTTACTGATGCGGTGCTCACCACCGGTGCGGATGCACAGATCCGGCAGCGGCAAATCGCCGGTTACCAGGCAGCTCTGCAGTAATTCGGGGGTGATGTCCTCGGCACGCAAATGGCCACCTTGAACTTCACGGGCCAAGCGCTGAGCAGCCTGGGCGATGTCCCACTGGCCGCCGTAGTTGGCTGCCACCTGCAGAACAAAGCGCTTGTCGCCGGCAGTCTGCGCTTCGGCCTCACGCATCGCGGCCTGCAGCTCAGGGTGAAAGCGTGAGCGATCACCGATAATGCGCAGGCTGATGTCATTGGCATCAAGCTTCTTCGCCTCGCGGCGCAATGCACTGAGGAACAGCTCCATCAGTGCACTGACCTCCTCGGCCGGACGCTGCCAGTTTTCACTGGAGAAGGCGAACAGCGTCAGCACCTCGACGCCCGCCTCAGCACACACCTCGATCACCGCGCGCACCGCATCGACACCGGCCTTATGGCCGGCCACGCCGGGCAGCAGACGCTTCTTCGCCCAGCGATTGTTACCGTCCATGATGATCGCCACATGCCGTGGCACGGCGAACGGACTACCGTCTTTGGTCTTTTCCATGACGATATCCTGGCCGTTAAACGGCCATCAGATCCGCTTCTTTCTGCTTCACGGCCACTTCGATTTCCGCCACGAACTTGTCGGTCAGCTTCTGGATTTCGTCGGCAGCACGGCGCTCTTCGTCTTCGCTGATTTCCTTCTCCTTGACCAGGTCTTTCAACTGGCTCAAGGCATCACGACGAATATTGCGCACGGCTACACGACCATCTTCAGCAGCGTCACGCGCCTGCTTGGTGAAGCCCTTGCGGGTTTCTTCAGTCAGCGCTGGCATGGAGATCAGCAGCAGCTCACCCAGATTGGTCGGATTGAAGCCCAGACCGGAGCTCTGGATCGCTTTATCGACAGCCGCCAGCATATTGCGCTCGAAGGCTACAACCTGCAGGGTGCGCGAGTCCTTCACAGTGACGTTGGCCACCTGGTTCAGCGGGGTGTCCGAGCCGTAGTAAGGCACCATCACGCCGCCGAGGATGCTCGGGTGCGCTTGACCGGTACGGATACGGCTGAAGGCATGGAGCAGCGACTCCAGGCTCTTCTGCATGCGTACCTGGGCGTCTTTCTTGATCTCATTGATCATGTTTATCTTCCTCAATCAGAGTGCCTTCAGCGCCGCCGACTACAACGTTCAGCAGGGCACCGGGCTTGTTCATGTTGAAAACGCGCAGCGGCATATTATGGTCGCGGCACAGACAGATGGCCGTCAGGTCCATTACGCCCAGCTTGCGGTCGAGCACCTCATCGTAGGTCAGGCGCTCGAACTTCTCGGCATGCGGGTCTTTGAATGGATCGGCAGTGTACACACCATCCACCTTGGTCGCTTTGAGCACCACGTCAGCATCGATTTCGATAGCGCGCAGACAAGCGGCCGAGTCGGTGGTGAAGAACGGATTACCAGTGCCAGCGGCGAAAATCACCACCTCACCGGTTTTCAGATGACGCAGCGCCTTACGGCGGTCGTAGTGATCGGTCACCCCAACCATGGAGATGGCCGACATGACGATGGCTGGGATATTCGAACGTTCCAGCGCATCGCGCATGGCCAAGGCGTTCATCACGGTCGCCAGCATGCCCATATGGTCGCCAGTCACCCGATCCATACCCGCCGCACTCAAGGCCGCACCACGGAACAGGTTGCCACCACCGATCACCAAGCCGACCTGCACACCGATACCGACCAGTTGGCCGACTTCCAGCGCCATGCGGTCAAGCACCTTGGGATCGATGCCGAAATCTTCCGACCCCATCAGGGCCTCGCCGCTAAGTTTGAGCAGAATGCGCTTGTAGCGCGGTTGACGACCACTCATCTGCTGAGCCATTGCGAGTCTCTCCTGCGGCGTTTGAATTCTGTGCAAACCTTCGGTTCGCTTTTATCGAGCGCTTCGACAGCGCCCCGAGTCATTGGTGCCAAAGCCACAACCACTCCACAGCTTAGCTGTGCCCTCAATTTGACAAAGAGGCCGCGCGCGTTAGCGGGCAGCCTCTTCGGGGCAACAGCGGTAAGCCGTCTTACTGCTTGCTGGCAGCAGCTACTTGCGCAGCAACTTCTTCAGCAAAGTTATCGACCGGCTTCTCGATGCCTTCGCCAACCTTGAAGTAGGTGAAGGAAACGATTTCAGCACCGGCTTTCTTGGCCAGAGCACCGACCTTGATTTCCGGATCCTTAACGAAGGCTTGCTCAACCAGGCTGGCTTCAGCAAGGAACTTCTGGATACGACCAGCAACCATCTTCTCGACGATTTCGGCCGGCTTGCCCTTGATCTTGTCTTCGTTGAGGCTGACGAACACGGCTTTCTCGCGCTCGATGGCTTCAGCGGAAACTTCCGAAGGCAGCAGGAATTCAGGGTTGCTTGCAGCTACGTGCATGGCGATGTCTTTGGCCAGGTCGACGGTGCCGCCCTTGAGCACAACCACAACACCGATCTTGTTGCCGTGCAGGTAAGAACCCAGAACGTCACCTTCAATACGCGCCAGACGACGGATATTGACGTTCTCGCCGCACTTGGCAACCAGGGCCAGACGGGCTTCTTCTTGAGCAGCGATCAGCGGCTCAACTTCAGACAGCTTGTCAGCGAAGGCTTTCTCGACGCTGGCAGCAACGAAGCTCTTGAAATCGTCCTGCAGAGCCAGGAAGTCGGTCTGCGAGTTGACTTCGAGAATGACGGCAGTCTTGCCGTCTTCCTTGATGCTGATGGCGCCTTCGGCAGCCACGTTGCCAGCTTTCTTGGCAGCTTTGATCGCGCCGGAAGCACGCATGTCGTCGATGGCTTTTTCGATGTCGCCGCCAGCCTTGGTCAAGGCCTTCTTGCAATCCATCATGCCTTCGCCAGTACGCTCACGCAGTTCTTTAACCAACGCTGCAGTAATTTCTGCCATTTCAAAATCCTCTGGATAGGTTGTTAACCATTCCACCCGCCAAAAACGGGCGCTCAATTCGTAACGCATTGCCGACAATGACTAGAAACAATTGCAACTGCACGTCAGCGATGGTTTTCAAGGTGGCAAAAAGGGGGCCAAGCCCCCTTTTTGCGAACTAAGCAAACGCTATACGCGTTTTACTTAGCCTTCAGCAGCTTCTGCAGCCGGGGCTTGCTCGACGAATTCGTCGGTGCCGCCGTTAGCGTTGGTGCGACCACGGATTACCGAGTCAGCCATTGCACCCATGTACAGCTGGATGGCGCGGATGGCGTCATCGTTACCTGGGATGATGTAGTCAACGCCTTCCGGGCTGCTGTTGGTATCGACGATGCCGATAACTGGGATACCCAGCTTGTTGGCTTCGGTGATAGCAATGCGCTCGTGGTCAACGTCGATCACGAACAGAGCGTCTGGCAGACCGCCCATGTCCTTGATACCACCCAGGCTGCGATCCAGTTTTTCCAGATCACGGGTGCGCATCAGGGCTTCTTTCTTGGTCAGCTTGGTGAAAGTGCCGTCCTGGGACTGAACTTCCAGATCACGCAGACGCTTGATCGAGGCGCGGATGGTTTTGTAGTTGGTCAGCATGCCGCCCAACCAGCGATGATCGACGTACGGCGAACCGCAACGTGCTGCTTCTTCAGCAACGATCTTGCCAGCGGAACGCTTGGTGCCCACGAACAGAATCTTGTTTTTGCCCGAAGCCAGTTTCTCAACGAAGGACAGTGCTTCGTTGAACATTGGCAGGGTTTTTTCAAGGTTGATGATGTGGATTTTGTTGCGCGCGCCGAAAATGTACTTGCCCATTTTCGGGTTCCAGTAACGGGTCTGGTGGCCGAAGTGCACACCGGCCTTCAGCATATCGCGCATGTTGACTTGGGACATGATAGTTCCTTGATAAGTCGGGTTAGGCCTCCACGTATCCCGATCTCCAACCCGGCGAACTTGTCGCAAGGCACCCAGGAAACCGTGTCGATACGTGTGTGGGTTTAAGCTTTCGGGCACACAGCCCGTAAAGCGGCGCGTTTTATATCATAAAAGTCAGGGGCAAGCTACTCGCAGACCGCAACATATACAGCCTACTCAGTGGCAGGTTTTCACGTGGTGCTTATAGCTGGCGGCTTGTAGCTGTTAAGATGACGCCCTTTCTGTTCGCGTTCGAGAGCCGCACATGACCGTCACCATCAAAACGCCCGACGAAATCGAGAAAATGCGCGTAGCCGGTCGCCTGGCTGCCGAAGTTCTGGAAATGATTGGCGAGCACGTCAAGCCCGGCGTCACCACCGAAGCGCTCGACCGTATTTGCCATGACTATATTGTCAACGTGCAGCAGGCCATCCCCGCGCCGCTCAATTACAAAGGTTTCCCCAAGTCGATCTGCACTTCGGTCAACCACGTGGTCTGCCACGGCATCCCGAATGACAAGCCGCTGAAAGAAGGCGACGTGATCAACATCGACATCACCGTGATTAAAGATGGCTACCACGGCGATACCAGCAAGATGTTTATGGTTGGCAAAGTGCCTGAGTGGGCCGAGCGCCTGGCCAAGATCACCCAAGAGTGCATGTATAAAGGGATCGAGCTGGTCAAACCCGGCACACGCCTGGGCGATATCGGCGAAGTGATCCAGAAGCACGCCGAGAAGAACGGTTTCTCCGTGGTGCGCGAATACTGCGGCCATGGCATTGGCGCAGTGTTCCATGAAGAGCCGCAAGTGCTGCACTACGGCCGTGCCGGCACCGGCATGGAACTGAAGGAAGGCATGACCTTCACCATCGAGCCGATGATCAACCAGGGCCGCCCGGAAACCCGCACCCTGGGTGACGGCTGGACCGCGATCACCAAGGACCGCAAGCTCTCCGCCCAATGGGAGCACACCATTCTGGTGACGGCAGACGGCTACGAGATCTTCACCCTGCGCAGTGACGACACCATCGCCCGCACATCGGCCTGAGCCTCTCGCTGAGTTTGCTTTATAGATAGAAGGAAGGCCGCAATGCCGCAGGTAGATCCCGAGCTGTTCGACCGCGGCCAGTTCCAGGCGGAACTGGCCCTCAAGGCCAGCCCCATTGCGGCGTTCAAGAAGGCCATCCGCCACGCCCGTGAAGTACTCGACGGGCGTTTCACCAGCGGCCGCGATGTACGCCGACTGGTTGAGGACCGAGCCTGGTTTGTCGACCAGATCCTGCGCGAAGCCTGGGACCGTCTGTCCTGGAGCGAAGACGCCGATATCGCCCTGCTCGCCGTCGGCGGTTATGGCCGTGGCGAGTTGCACCCCTTCTCCGATATCGACCTGCTGATTCTGCTCGACAACGCCGACCACGAGACCTTCCGCGAGCCCATCGAACGCTTCCTCACACTGCTGTGGGACATCGGCCTGGAAGTCGGGCAAAGCGTGCGCAGCGTGGATGAATGCGCCGAGGAAGCCCGCGCCGACCTGACGGTGATCACCAACCTGATGGAAAGCCGTACCATCGCCGGCCCCGAACGCCTGCGTCAGCGTATGCAGTCGGTCACCAGCACCGAGCAGATGTGGCCAAGCAAGCAGTTCTTCCTGGCCAAGCACAAAGAACAGCGCGCCCGTCACGGCAAATACAACGATACCGAATACAACCTGGAGCCCAACGTCAAAGGCTCGCCCGGCGGCCTGCGCGATATCCAGACCATTCTCTGGGTCGCGCGCCGGCATTTCGGCACGCTGAACCTGCACGCCATGGTCGGTCAGGGCTTTTTGCTGGAAAGCGAATACGCCCTGCTCGCCTCCAGCCAGGAATTCCTCTGGAAGGTACGCTACGCCCTGCACATGCTCGCCGGCCGCGCTGAGGACCGCCTGCTGTTTGACCACCAGAGCCGGGTTGCCGCCCTGCTCGGCTATGAAGACAGCGACAGCAAGCGCGCCATCGAACGTTTTATGCAGAAGTACTACCGCGTGGTGATGGCGATTGCCGAACTCAGCGACCTGATCGTTCAGCACTTCGAGGAGCAGATCCTCAACGCTGGTGAAATCGGCCAGGCCACGCCGCTTAACAGTCGCTTTCTGCTGCGTGATGGCTATATCGAAGTCGCGCACCCCAATGTGTTCAAGCGCACGCCGTTCGCCATCATGGAAATCTTCGTGCTGATGGCTCAGCACCCGGATATCAAAGGCGTGTGCGCCAACAGCATTCGCCTGCTACGCGAACACCGCCACCTGATCGACGACGATTTCCGCCGCGACATCCGCAACACCAGCCTGTTTGTCGAACTGTTCAAAAGCCCGCAGGGCATTCACCGCAACCTGCGCCGGATGAACCGTTACGGCATCCTCGGCCTGTACCTGCCGGAATTCGGCCATATCGTCGGGCAGATGCAGCACGACCTGTTCCACATCTACACGGTCGATGCGCACACCCTGAATCTGATCAAGCATTTGCGTAAGTTCAAGTGGACTGAGCTGGCGGAAAAATTCCCCCTGGCCAGCAAGCTGATCGACAAGCTGCCCAAACCCGAGCTGATCTATATGGCCGGGCTTTACCACGACATCGGTAAAGGCCGTGGCGGCGACCATTCGGAGCTAGGCGCAGTGGATGCCGAGGCCTTCTGTGTACGCCACCAGCTGCCAAACTGGGACTCCAAGCTGATCGTCTGGCTGGTGCAACACCACCTGGTGATGTCCACCACGGCGCAGCGCAAGGATTTGTCCGACCCACAGGTGATCTTCGACTTCGCCCGCCTGGTAGGCGATCAAACCCGCCTGGATTACCTCTATGTGCTGACCGTGGCTGACATCAACGCCACAAACCCCAGCCTGTGGAACTCCTGGCGTGCCAGCCTGCTGCGCCAGCTCTACACCGAAACCAAACGCGCGCTGCGCCGTGGCCTGGAAAACCCGCTGGACCGCGAAGAGCAGATTCGCCTGACGCAGATCGCCGCGCTAGACATTTTGGTACGCGGTGGCACCGACCCGGACGATGCCGAGCAGCTCTGGTCGCAACTCGGTGACGACTACTTCCTGCGCCACACTGCTAGCGACGTGGCTTGGCACAGCGAGGCGATCCTGCAGCACGCCAACAACAGCGACCCGCTGGTGCTGATCAAGGAAACCACACAGCGCGAGTTCGAAGGCGGCACGCAGATCTTTATTTACGCCCAGGATCAGCACGACTTCTTTGCCGTGACCGTGGCGGCCATGGCCCAGCTCAACCTGAACATCCATGACGCGCGGATTCTCACTTCCACCAGCCAGTTCACCCTCGACACCTATATCGTGCTCGAAGGCGAAGGTGGCTCGATTGGTGAGAACCCGGCACGGATCAAGGAGATTCGCCAGGGCCTGATCGACGCGCTGAAGAACCCGGACGATTACCCGAACATCATCCAGCGCCGCGTACCGCGCCAGCTCAAGCACTTTGCCTTCCCGCCGCAGGTGAGCATTCACAACGATGCACATCGGCCGGTGACCATCCTCGAAGTCACCGCCCCCGACCGTCCGGGCCTCCTGGCGCGGATCGGGCGGATTTTCCTCGACTTCGACCTGTCGCTGCAGAACGCCAAGATCGCCACCCTGGGCGAGCGGGTCGAGGACGTGTTCTTCGTCACCGATGCGCACAACCAGCCGCTGTCTGACCCCGAGCTGTGCACGCGCCTGCAGGAAACCATGGTCGCGCAGCTCTCCGACGCGCCAGGCCCGCAGGTCGAACAGAACCGAATCATTATTTAAATCACTTGCCCTTACCTTGAGCCGCCTGCATCCCGATGCGGGCGCTGGCACAACTCAGGAAGCAACAATGAACGACGCGTTAAACCAGCTGCAGCCCTACCCGTTCGAAAAGCTCCGCGCCCTGCTGGGCAGCGTGCAGGTAGCCGCAGGCAAAAGCCCGATTGCCCTGTCGATCGGCGAGCCGAAACACCGCTCGCCGGAGTTTGTCGCTGAGGCGCTGCGCGCCAACCTCGACCAGCTTGCGGTCTACCCGACCACCCTGGGCATCCCGGCGCTGCGTGAAGCCATCGCCAACTGGTGCGGTCGCCGCTTTGGGCTGCCGGCCGGCGTGCTTGACCCAGCGCGCCATGTGCTGCCGGTCAACGGCACCCGCGAGGCGCTGTTTGCTTTTACCCAGGCTGTGGTCAACCGCGATGTCGATGGCCTGGTAGTCAGCCCCAACCCCTTCTACCAAATCTATGAAGGCGCAGCTTTTCTTGCAGGCGCGCAGCCGCATTACCTGCCCTGCCTGGAAGAGCACGGCTTCAACCCGGACTTCGACGCCGTCAGCGACGAGGTCTGGCAGCGTTGCCAGATCCTCTTCCTCTGCTCGCCCGGCAACCCCACTGGCGCGCTGATTCCGCTACCGACACTGAAGAAGCTGATCGCCCTGGCCGACAAATTCGACTTCGTGATCGCGGCGGACGAGTGCTACAGCGAGCTGTACTTCGATGAAGGCCACCCGCCGGCCGGCCTGCTGACCGCCTGCGCTGAACTGGGCCGCCATGATTTCAAACGCTGCGTGGTGTTCCACAGCCTGTCCAAGCGCTCCAACCTGCCAGGTCTGCGTTCCGGCTTCGTCGCCGGCGACGCCGACATTTTGAAATCTTTCCTGCTGTACCGTACCTACCACGGCTGCGCCATGCCGGTACAAACCCAGCTGGCCAGCGTCGCCGCCTGGAACGACGAAGCCCACGTCAAAGCCAACCGCGATTTGTACCGCGAGAAATTCGACGCGGTGCTGGCGATTCTGCAAGGCGTGCTGGATGTGCAGCGCCCGGATGGCGGCTTCTACCTGTGGGCGAAAACCCCGATAGACGATGAAACATTTACCCGCGAGCTGTTTGCCCGCGAGCATGTCACCGTAGTGCCCGGCTCGTACCTGTCGCGCGCTGTGGACGGCAGCAACCCGGGCGCCGGCCGTGTGCGCATGGCCCTGGTCGCGCCGTTGGCCGAGTGCGTGGCGGCAGCCGAACGTATCCGTGATTTTGTGAAGAGCCTCTGATGAGCAAGACCCTGTTTGGCATAAAAGCCTGCGACACCATGAAAAAAGCCCGCACGTGGCTCGACGAGCACGGGGTAAGCTACGCCTTTCATGATTACAAAGCCTGCGGCATAGACCGTGGCAACCTGGAAAAGTGGTGCAATGAGCATGGTTGGGAAACCATCCTGAACCGTGCAGGCACCACCTTCCGCAAGCTGGACGAGGCGCAGAAAAGCGGCCTCGATCAGCACAAGGCGATCGAACTGATGCTCGCCCAACCGTCGATGATCAAACGCCCGGTGCTGGATCTCGGCAACAAGACCCTGGTTGGCTTCAAGGCTGACCGTTATGCCGCCGAACTGGTTTGAACCAGCCGGCCCACACGAATTTGCGGTAAGGAAAACAACATGAGCACAACCCTCTTCAGCCTGGCTTTCGGCGTTGGCACCCAGAACCGTCAGGGCACTTGGCTGGAAGTCTTCTACGCTCAGCCACTGCTCAACCCGAGCAGCGAACTGGTCGCCAAAGTGCTGGAAAAAATCGCTTACCAAGGCGGCAACCAGGCTCTCAGCCTGACCAATAGCCAGGCAGGCGACTTGGCCGAAGCGCTGAAAAACGTCGACAGCCAGCAGTCCGCCCTGCTCACCCGCCTGGCCGAAAGCCAGAAGCCGTTGGTGGTCACCCTGCTCGCCGAAGACGCCGCGCTGACCAGCACGCCTGAGGCCTACCTCAAGCTGCACCTGCTGTCGCACCGCCTGGTTAAGCCGCACGGCCTGAACCTCACCGGTATTTTCCCGCTGCTGCCAAACGTGGCCTGGACCAGCCAGGGCGCCGTCGACCTCGGTGAACTGGCTGAGCGTCAACTGGAAGCGCGCCTGAAGGGCGATCTGCTGGAAGTCTTCTCGGTGGACAAGTTCCCGAAAATGACCGACTACGTGGTACCGGCTGGCGTGCGTATCGCTGACAGCGCGCGTATCCGCCTAGGCGCCTATGTGGGCGAAGGCACCACCGTGATGCACGAGGGCTTCGTCAACTTCAACGCCGGTACCGCGGGCCCCGGCATGATCGAAGGCCGCGTGTCGGCGGGCGTGTTCGTCGGCAAGGGCTCGGACCTGGGCGGCGGCTGCTCGACCATGGGCACCCTGTCCGGTGGCGGCAATATCGTGATTTCGGTGGGCGAAGGCTGCCTGATCGGCGCCAATGCCGGCATCGGCATTCCGTTGGGCGACCGCAACACTGTGGAATCCGGCCTTTACATCACCGCTGGCACCAAGGTGGCGCTGCTGGATGCTGACAACAAGCTGGTCAAGGTGCTCAAGGCCCGTGATCTGGCGGGCCAGCCAGACCTGCTGTTCCGCCGTAACTCGCAAACCGGCGCCGTGGAGTGCAAAACCCACAAGTCGGCTATTGAACTGAACGAAGCCCTGCACGCACACAACTAAAAAGTTGGTTTAACGCGGCTACGCTCGCCCATACTGCGTTGCACTAAGGCTCGGACGCTCATTTACACCAGTAAACTCCGCGTCCTCGCCTTATTGCGCCTTGTCTGGGCTTCGCTCGCAACGCGTTAAACCCAACTTTTAGCCGCCAGATAAACGCTGAAAAACCATGCCACTGATCTCCCCCTGGCGCGCTGACTTCCCTGGCATTTTGGCCCTTGCGGCCGAATGCCAGATCTATCTGGACAGCGCTGCCACCGCGCAAAAACCCCAGGTCATGCTCGATGCCCTGCTCGGCTATTACGCCGGCGGCGCAGCCAATGTGCATCGCGCCCAGCACCTGCCGGGCGAGCGGGCGACTCGAGCGTTTGAAGCTACCCGGGAAAAGGCCGCACGCTGGCTAAATGCGCCCGACGCGCAGCAGATCATCTTTACCCGCAGCGCCACCGAAGCCTTCAACCTGCTGGCCTACGGCCTCGAGCAGCATCTACAACCTGGCGACGAAATCGTTATCAGCGCCCTGGAACACCACGCCAACCTGCTGCCCTGGCAGCAACTGGCCCTACGTCGGCAGCTCAAGCTGGTGGTGCTGCCGCTGGATAGCCACGGCCTGATTGACCTAACACACGCCGTGCAGCTGATCGGCCCGCGCACCCGCCTGCTGGCGGTCAGTCAGCTGTCCAATGTACTCGGTTGCTGGCAACCGCTTGAGCAACTGCTCGCCCTGGCACAGGCGCAAGGCGCGCTGACTCTGGTCGATGGCACACAGGGCGTGGTGCACGGTCGCCAGGATATGCAGGCCCTGGGCTGCGACTTCTATATCTGCTCCAGCCACAAGCTCTATGGCCCGGACGGCGTCGGCCTGCTTTATGGCCGCACGCACGCCTTGGAGCAGCTGACGCACTGGCAGTTTGGCGGCGAGATGCTGTTGCACACCGACTACAGCAACGCCACCTTTCGCCCCGCGCCATTGGGTTTTGAGGCCGGCACGCCGCCAATTGCCTCGGTGATCGCCCTTGGCGCTAGCCTGGATTACCTGAGCAGCCTCGACGCCAGTGCCGTCATCGCCCACGAAGCCGCCCTGCATACTGAGCTGCTTACCGGACTGCAGCAGCGCCAAGGCGTGCGCCTGCTCGGCACGCCCACTGTCGCCCTGGCCAGCTTTGTGGTCGACGGCGTGCACAACGCCGACCTCGCTCACTTGCTGACCGAACAGGGAATTGCCGTGCGCGCCGGCCATCACTGCGCCATGCCGCTGCTGCAGGGCCTCGGCCTGAGCGGAGCGATTCGCGTATCCCTGGGGTTGTATAACGACTCGGCCGATCTGCTGCGCTTCTTTAGCGCTCTGGATCAGGCACTGGAGTTGCTGCAATGAGCCTGCCCGCCAGCGCCCAGACTGCGCTGCAGGCCTTTAGCGCCTGCCCCGGCTGGGAACAGCGCGCACGCTTGCTAATGCAATGGGGCGACAAGCTCGCGCCACTGAGTGACGCAGAACGCAGCGAAGCCAACCGAGTGCAGGGCTGTGAAAGTCAGGTGTGGTTGCTGGCCGAACGCGACGGCGTGCACTGGCGGTTTCGCGCCAGCAGTGATGCGCGGCTATTACGTGGCCTGCTGGCGCTGCTGCTGGCGCGGGTCAATGGCTTGCCAAGGGCCGAGCTGCAACAGCTGGATCTGCCGGACTGGTTTACCCAGCTCGGCCTGGCCCGCCACCTGTCGCCATCACGCAGCAACGGCCTGCAGGCCGTGCTGACGCGGATGCAGCAATTACTCGATGCCGATGATCAGGGCGCGGCGCGCCACTGATCGGCATTGCCGGAATACAAGGCCTGCTGCAAACGCTCCAACTCACCGCTCTGCGCCAAACGACGCAAACCGTCATTGAATACCTTGCGCAGCTGATCGGCCTTGGTATCGCCTTTGCGAAACAGCAGGTGCAGCGGCTCGGTATTCAACAGACGTGGGTGATGAGTGATTGCCGCGCGCGCTTCGGGGGTAAACATCCGCCGCAGCATGGCATAGCCCACAGCGCGGTCCTGCGGATGAAAATCCACACGCCCCAGCTCCAGCAGACGAAAGCCAGTGTCTTCCTTGCCGCTTTGCTGCACCTGCAACTGCCCGCCCTGCACAGCCGCATCGAACTGCGGACCATAGGAATAGCCCAGGGTGGTGGCGATGCTAAAAGCCTTGAGGTCTTCCACATGCTGCCAGTCGAGTGCTCGGTCCTTACGCTGGAACAGCACCACTTCGCCCTTGACCACCGCATCGCTGCAGGTACTGACACGCTGGCGGGCGCTGTTACAGATGTACGGCATCACCGCATCCAGGCCACCTTGCTCAAGCATCAGCAGGTTGCGGTCCCAGGGGTAGTAGACGAATTCGACCTGATACCCCGCCGCTTTAAAGATGTCGCGCACCAGCCGCGACAGGGCGCCGCCATCTTCGCGTTGCTGATCGACATAGGGCACCCAGTCACCGGTGCCAACTCGCACAACCGGGTGGGCATGGGCACTCAGGCAAGCAGAAAGCGCTGCAAGCAGCAGCACGTAACGCGGGGTATGGCCTAACAGATGACGCAGCAGGGACAACACAACACACCTCAATAAAGCGGAAAACAGCACATCCCTGCTGAACAGCGACCTGGTCAGGTCATATTTACAGACTAGTCAACGCTCACCGCTATGCATCAGGCGAGCGCGGTCGCTCCGCCGGCCGCCGTGTACCGGCAACCAATTTATCGACGATACGTGCGGCAGCCACCATGCCAAAAGTGGCGGTCACCATCATCACCGCGCCAAAACCGCCGGCGCAGTCGAGCTTGGCCCCTTCGCCGACAAAACCCTTGTACTGACACACCGTGCCATCGGGCTTGGGGTAGCGCAGCTGCTCGCTGGAATACACGCACGGCACGCTGTAATTGCGCCCCGGCGTACGTGAAAAACCGTAGTCGCGGCGCAGGGTGGAACGCACCTTGGACGCCAGCGGATCGTTCCAGGTCTTGTTCAGGTCGCCGACCTGAATCTGCGTCGGGTCGATCTGCCCGCCCGCACCGCCGGTGGTGATCACCTGGATCTTGCGCCGTTTGCACCAGGAAATCAGCGCGGCCTTGGCGTTGACGCTGTCGATGCAGTCGATCACCGCATCCAGTTGCTCGGTGATGTACTCAGCCATGGTCTCGCGGGTGACAAAATCCGTCACGGCATGCACCACGCACGCTGGATTGATGCCACGAATGCGCGCGGCCATCACCTCGACCTTGGGCTGGCCGACCGTGCTGTCGAGGGCATGCAGCTGGCGGTTGCTGTTGCTGACACAGACATCATCCAGATCGAACAGGGAAATCTCGCCCACCCCGGAACGCGCCAAGGCTTCCGCAGCCCAGGAGCCCACGCCGCCAATCCCGACCACCGCAACATGCGCAGCCGCCAGCCGTTCGGCCCCTTGGCGACCATACAGACGGGCGATTCCGGCAAAGCGTTGTTCATCCACGGGCATTCTTCTCTCTCGCAAGCTACAGCGGCGCGCATTATAGGTAGCCCACGGCCTGCACCCAAGCGCTGTGTTGCGCCATCACGGCTTAACTGATGAACAGCAGTAGCACATAGCCATCAGAGGAACCTTCAACCCCTGCTATCGTCCCATCAACATGCCCACAGGCCGGGCTATACAGCCCAATGGCGGCGGCGTAGCATGCGCCACCCGACGCTCGTCGCTTTTTATTGCCCCTTCGCTGGACCTGCACACTATGCCTTCGCGTAAGTTTGGACTGAACCTGGTCATGTTCCTGGCAATTGCCGCCGTGTTTACCGGTATCTGGGCGCTATACAACCGCCCGGTAACAGCCCCTGACTGGCCGGAGCAGATCTCTGGGTATTCATTCTCGCCTTTCCGCGCTGGGCAGAACCCGCAGCAGGACACCTACCCTAGCGATGCGCAAATGCGTGCCGACCTGGAGCTGCTAAGCACGCAGACTGACAACATCCGCACCTACTCGGTAGACGGCCCACTGGGCAATATTCCTGTATTAGCCGAAGAGTTTGGCCTGCGCGTGACCCTGGGCATCTGGATCAGCCCGGACCTGGAGCGTAACGAGCGGGAAATCGTCAAAGCTATCGAGATTGCCAACAACTCACGCAGCGTAGTGCGCGTGGTGGTCGGTAACGAAGCCTTGTTCCGCAGCGAAGTGACCCCGGAAAACCTGATTGCCTACATCGACCGCGTGCGCGCGGCGGTCAAAGTGCCGGTGACCACGTCCGAGCAGTGGCACATCTGGCAGGATCATCCAGAACTGGCTCAGCACGTTGACCTGATCGCCGCCCACGTACTGCCCTACTGGGAATTCGTGCCGATGGAGGACTCCACCGAGTTCGTCCTCGAGCGCGCCAAGGACCTGAAAAAGCTCTTCCCGAAAAAACCCCTGCTGCTTTCCGAAGTCGGCTGGCCGAGCAACGGCCGCATGCGCGGCGGTGCCGACGCCTCCCAGGCGGACCAGGCCATTTACCTGCGCACCCTGGTCAATGCGCTGAACGCCAAGGGCTACAACTACTTCGTCATCGAAGCCTTCGACCAGCCGTGGAAAGCCAGCGATGAAGGCTCGGTAGGTGCGTATTGGGGCGTATACAACCTGGAGCGCCAGGCCAAGTTCGCCTTCGAAGGTCCGGTGGTGGCGATTCCGCAATGGCGCCTGCTGGCCATCGCCTCGGTGGTGCTGGCACTGCTCAGCCTGGCCCTGATGCTGATCGACGGCAGCGCCCTGCGCCAGCGCGGGCGCACCTTCCTGACCATTGTCGCCTTCGCCGGCGGCTCTGCTCTTGTGTGGATCGGCTACGACTACAGCCAGCAATACAGCACCTGGTTCAGCACCCTGGTCGGCCTGTTGCTGGGTATTGGCGCCTTTGGTGTGTTTATCGTGCTGTTAACCGAAGCCCACGAGCTGGCCGAAACAGCCTGGACCCGCGCACGCCGCCGGCCGTTCCAGCCGGTCTTGGCTGACAGTGCCTACCGCCCCAAGGTGTCGGTCCACGTGCCCTGCTACAACGAGCCACCGGAGATGGTCAAACAGACCCTCGACGCCCTGGCCGCACTGGATTACCCGGATTACGAAGTCATCATCATCGACAACAACACCAAGGACCCAGCGGTGTGGGAGCCGGTAGAGGCCTACTGCAAAGTCCTGGGCCCGCGCTTTCGCTTCTTCCACGTAGCGCCAATTGCCGGTTTCAAGGGCGGCGCGCTGAACTACATCCTGCCGCATACCGCGCCGGACGCCGAAGTAGTAGCGGTGATCGACGCCGACTACTGCGTCGACAAGAACTGGCTGAAGTACATGGTGCCGCACTTCAGTGATCCGCAGATCGCCGTGGTGCAATCGCCACAGGATTACCGCGACGGCAACGAAAACATCTTCAAGAAGCTCTGCTACGCCGAATACAAGGGCTTCTTCCATATCGGCATGGTCACGCGCAACGACCGCGACGCGATCATCCAGCACGGCACCATGACCATGATCCGCCGCACGGTAATGGACGAACTGAAGTGGGCCGACTGGACCATCTGCGAAGACGCCGAACTCGGCCTGCGCGTGTTCGAGAAAGGCTATAGCGCCGCCTACGCCCACGAAAGCTTCGGCAAAGGGCTGATGCCGGACACCTTTATCGACTACAAGAAGCAGCGTTTCCGCTGGGCCTACGGCGCCATTCAGATCATGAAGGGCCATGCACGCAGCCTGTTCCTCGGCAAGGACTCTGAACTGAAAACCGGACAGCGCTACCACTTCGTCGCCGGTTGGCTGCCGTGGATCGCCGATGGCCTGAATATCTTCTTCACCGTCGGTGCGCTGCTCTGGTCGGCAGCGATGATCATCGTGCCGCAGCGGGTCGACCCACCGCTGATGATCTTCGCCATCCCGCCGTTGGCGCTGTTCTTCTTCAAGCTGGGCAAGATCCTGTTCCTCTACCGCAAGGCCATGGGCGTCGATCTGGTGCGCTCATTCCAGGCTGCGCTGGCAGGCCTGGCGCTGTCGCACACGATTGCCAAGGCGGTGCTCTACGGGACTTTCACCAAGACTATCCCGTTCTTCCGTACACCGAAAATGGCCAGCAACCACGGCATTCTGGTGGCCCTGGCAGAGGCGCGCGAAGAAGTCTTTATCATGCTGCTGCTGTGGGGTTCGGCCATCGGCATCAGCATCGTCCAGGGCTTGCCCAGCGCCGATGTGAAGTTCTGGGTGGCCATGCTGCTGGTGCAGTCGCTGCCCTACCTGGCGGCGCTGATCATGGCTTTGCTGTCGTCACTGCCGGCGCCTCAGGCAAGCGCGCAGGAAACCGCCGCGGCCAGCTGATTACAGGTGGGCTTGAATGCCAGACGGCGGCCAATGGCCGCCGTTTTGCTTTAAGATGGCGGCCTTTCCGCTTGATGCCGCCTTGGAGCCGCAATGACCGCCAACGCCACGCCCCTCTCCCCGACGCTGGAGCTTGCCTGCGAGCTGATTCGTCGTCCGTCCGTCACGCCGCTTGATGAAGGCTGCCAGGAACAGATGACGCGCCGCCTTGCCGCCTGCGGTTTCACCATCGAACCGATGCGGATCGAGGAAGTGGATAACTTCTGGGCCAGCCACGGCAGCGACAACGGTCCCGTGCTGTGCTTTGCCGGGCACACCGATGTGGTGCCGACCGGTCCGGTACAGAACTGGCAGCATCAGCCGTTCAATGCCCTGATCGACGAAGACGGCATGCTCTGCGGCCGTGGCGCGGCGGACATGAAAGGCAGCCTGGCGTCGATGATCATCGCCGTTGAGCGCTTTGTCGCCGAATACCCGGACCACAAAGGGCGGATCGCCTTTCTGATCACCAGCGACGAAGAAGGCCCAGCGCACAACGGCACCAAGGCCGTGGTTGAACGCCTGCGCGCACGCAACGAACGCCTGGACTGGTGCATCGTCGGCGAACCGTCGAGCACCACCCTGGTCGGCGACGTGGTCAAGAACGGCCGCCGCGGCTCGCTCGGCTGCACCCTCAGCGTACGCGGCAAGCAGGGCCACGTGGCCTACCCGCACCTGGCGCGCAACCCGATTCACCTGGCCGCGCCGGCCCTGGCCGAACTGGCTGCCGAGCACTGGGATGACGGCAACGCCTTCTTCCCGCCCACCAGTTTCCAGATTTCTAACCTCAACGCCGGCACCGGCGCGACCAACGTGATCCCTGGCGAACTGACGGCGATCTTCAACTTCCGCTTCTCTACCGAATCGACGGTTGAAGGCCTGCAGCAGCGCGTCGAGGCGATCCTCGCCAAGCACGGCCTGGACTATCACCTGGACTGGGCGCTCTCCGGCCTGCCCTTCCTCACCGAGCCGGGCGCACTGCTCGACGCCGTGGCCGCCAGCATCAAGGCGGTCACCGGTCGCGACACAAAACCCTCGACCAGCGGCGGCACCTCCGACGGGCGCTTTATCGCCACCCTCGGCACCCAGGTGGTCGAACTCGGCCCGGTCAACGCCACCATCCACCAGGTCGACGAGCGCGTACTGGCCAGTGATCTGGATGTGCTGACCGAAATTTACTACCAGACCCTGGTCAATCTGCTCGCATGAGTCTGATCTGCCCCATCTGCCAGGCGCCGCTGCAAACGCTCGATAACGGCGTCACCTGCCCGGCCAACCACCGCTTTGACCGTGCGCGCCAGGGTTACCTGAACCTGTTGCCGGTGCAGCACAAGAACAGCCGCGACCCAGGCGACAACGCCGCCATGGTCGAAGCGCGGCGACGCTTTCTCGACGGCGGTCATTACGCACCGCTGGCCAAGCGCCTGGCCGAACTGGCGGCCGGTTATAACCCGGCGCGCTGGCTGGATATCGGTTGCGGCGAGGGTTACTACACCGCGCAGATCGCCGACGCGCTGCCGCAAGCCGACGGCTATGCTCTGGACATCTCCCGCGAAGCGATCAAACGTGGCTGCAAGCGCGCGCCCCAGCTCAATTGGCTGGTGGCAAGCATGGCCCGCGTACCGCTGAGTGACGCCAGCTGCCAACTGCTCGCCAGCGTCTTCAGCCCGCTCGACTGGCAGGAGGCCAAACGCCTGCTCGCCCCCGGTGGCGGCCTGCTGCGTATGGGTCCTACCAGTGAACATCTGATGGAACTGCGGCAGAGGCTGTATGACGAAGTGCGCGACTACGATGATCAGAAACACCTGGAGCTGATCCCCGAGGGCATGCGCCTGGCCCACAGCGAAACTCTGACCTTTAATCTGCACCTGCAAAGCAGCGAAGCCCGCGCTGACCTGCTGGCAATGACCCCGCACGGCTGGCGCGCCAGCGCCGAGAAGCGCGCGGCAGTGATTGCCGAACCCTGCGACGTGACTGTTGCCATCCGCTACGACTGGATCGAGAGACTATGACCATGCGCCAACCGGATATCGAGATATACCTGAAAGACGCCGACCACACCGCCATCGGCGAGTGGCTTAACAGCGCACTGGGCAGCTGCACGCCCTGGCAGCAGAAAGGCCAGACCTACAAATGCGTGGCCGGTGAAGTACCCGTCACCTGGCTGCCCAAGGCCGTCGGCAAATGGAACAGCCTGTTCCTGGAAAGCGACGCCACACCCTGGGCTGACGACCTGGCCTGCGCCCAGGCCGCCTTCGCCGCACTGAATGTCGAAGTACGCTGCGCCCCCGGCGGCTGGCAGGAAGAAGAAAGCGACGAGCAAGCCGACCGCTGGATGCGCATCAGCGCCGATGGGGTAGAAGAAATCACTTGGCGCACCGGCTGACCGCTCGCTGAAAACTACTGCGCTCGGCTACGTTTTCAACGACCGCTGTTAAAGCAGATACAAAAAACCCCGCCTAGGCGGGGTTTTGTTTAACCGGGCGGTTACTTCTTGCCCAGTTTCTTCAGCTCTTCGTCACGCAGTTCGCGGCGTAGGATCTTGCCGACGTTGGTGGTCGGCAGTACGTCGCGGAACTCGACGGCTTTCGGCACCTTGTAGCCGGTGACGTTGGCGCGCATGTGCTCCATGACCTGCTCTTTGGTCAGGGTTTCACCCGGCTTGACCACCACGAAGATCTTGATCGCTTCGCCCGATTTCTCATCCGGCACACCGATGGCCGCGCACTGCAGCACACCTGGCAGAGTGGCGAGCACGTCTTCCAGTTCGTTCGGGTAGACGTTGAAGCCGGACACCAGAATCATGTCCTTCTTGCGGTCGACGATGCGCATGTAACCGTCTTCCTGGATCACCGCGATGTCACCGGTCTTCAACCAGCCTTCGGCGTCGAGGATTTCGTCGGTGGCTTCCTGGCGCTGCCAGTAGCCTTTCATCACCTGCGGACCTTTGACGCACAGCTCGCCAATCGAACCCAGCGGCTGCTCGACGCCTTCATCGTCGATCACCTTGCACACTGTCGATGGAACCGGAATACCGATGGTGCCGATCTGGATATTGCTGAACGGGTTGACCGAGGCCACCGGGCTGGTTTCGGTCATGCCGAAGCCTTCGCAGATCGAGCAGCCGGTGACCTGCTTCCAACGCTCGGCGGTCGCCAGTTGCAGCGCCATACCGCCGGAGAAGGTGGCCTTCAGGGTGGAGAAGTCCAGCTTGCGGAAGTCCTCGTTGTTGCACAGGGCAACGAACAGCGTATTGAGGCCGACAAAACCGGTGAACTTGTACTTGGCCAGGTCCTTGGTCATCGCCGGCAGATCACGCGGGTTGGTGATCAGCACGTTGTGCCCACCAATCAGCATCATTGCCATGCAATGAAAGGTGAAGGCGTAGATGTGGTACAGCGGCAACGGCGCGATCAGCACTTCGTTGCCTTCGCTCATTTCCGAGCCCATCAGCGCCTTGACCTGCAGCATGTTGGCGATCAGGTTGCGGTGAGTCAGCATCGCGCCCTTGGCCACGCCAGTGGTGCCGCCGGTGTATTGCAGCACGGCGATATCGCCATTGCTCGGCGCGGCTTCCTTGACCGACTGGCCACGGCCTTTGGCCATGGCAGCGGTGAATTTGACGGCTTGCGGCAGGTTATAGGCCGGCACCATCTTCTTCACGTGCTTGACGACTGTATTGACCAGCAGGCGCTTGAGCGGCGAGAGCATGTCACCGACTTCGGTGATGATGACCGTCTTGATCCCGGTTTTCGGCAGTACTTGCTCAACCAAATGGGCCATGTTGGCCAGGCTGACCAGGGCCTTAGCGCCGGAATCGTTGAATTGGTGTTCCAGTTCGCGCGCGGTGTACAGCGGGTTGGTGTTGACCACCACCAGACCGGCACGCAGGGCACCGAAGACTACAACCGGGTACTGCAGCACGTTGGGCAGTTGCACGGCGATACGGTCGCCGGGCTGCAGGTCGGTGTTCTGCTGTAGGTAGGCGGCAAAGATGCCGGACAACTCGTACAGCTCACCATAGGTAATGGTTTTACCCATATTGCTGAAAGCTGGCTTGTCGGCGAAGCGTTGGCAGGACTCTTTCAGTACCGCCTGGATGTTCGGGTACTGGTCAGGATTGATTTCGGCAGCAATCCCAACGGGATACTTATCCTTCCAAAAGTTTTCGGTCATGGAAGCCCACTCCTCAGCAACAGCTTGATCTTCACCGTGCATAGACGGTTGTTTATTGTAGATTTGCGTGTTTTCTGCGATTTGAACGGCAAAAAAATTGCCGGGAGCAATTTTTGACGTCGCACAGCAACGGCCCAGAAAGGGTGGTCGCCATGGATGGCGGATCACAAAAAAGCCGCCCGAGAGTAGCAGCTTTGCCAAACAGCGACTAGCACCAATAAGCGCCGCAGCGGTCATAAAATCGACCAGCGGACGCCATTTGGTCACTCCTGTTACTTGCCAAGAACCTGTTTACGATCGTGCGAGCTAGAGCCCTGCAAGGCAAAAACAGGCGAGGAAGCGGAGTGTACTTTTGTACATGAGCATTCCGAGCCTGTTTTTAACGCCGCAGGGCCGACGCGCAGCAGATCGTAAGGAGGTTCTCAGGCGATATCGCGCAGCTCGCGACGAAGTATCTTGCCGACTGGGGTCATCGGCAGCGAGTCACGGAAGACGATCTGCTTGGGCACCTTGTAACCGGTGAAGTTTTCCTTGCAGTAGGCCTTTAGCTCATCGGCGTTGAGGCTGCTGTCGCGGGCCACAACGAATAGCTTGACCGCTTCCCCGGACCTTTCGTCCGGCACACCGATGGCCGCGCAGCTGGCGACTTTCGGGTGGGCCATAACCACATCCTCGATCTCGTTGGGGTACACGTTGAAGCCCGAGACGATGATCATGTCCTTCTTGCGGTCGACGATGCGCACGAAGCCATCCGGGTCGATCACCGCCACGTCACCGCTCTTGAACCAGCCCTCGGCGTCCAGCACCTCGGCGGTGGCTTCCTCGCGGTTCCAGTAGCCCTTCATCACCTGCGGACCCTTGATGCACAGCTCTCCACGCTCGCCCAGCGGCTGCTCGACGCCATCATCATCGATGACCTTGAACGCCGTGCCCGGCACCGGAATGCCCACAGTGCCTAGCCGCGCCTTGTCGCCGTAGGGATTGGTGCTGGCCACTGGCGAGGTTTCGGTCAGGCCATAGCCTTCGACCACGGTGCAGCCGGTCATCGCCTGCCAGCGCTCGGCCGTGGCCTTGACCAGGGCCGTGCCGCCGGAATTGGTGACTTTGAGCTTGGAGAAATCTAGTTTCTGGAATTCGGGGTTATCCATCAGCGCGACAAACAGCGTGTTGAGGCCCAGCAGTGCGGAGAACTGCCACTTGCCCAGCTCCTTGACGAAGCCTGGGATGTCGCGCGGGTTGGTGATCAGCACGTTGTGGTTGCCGTTGACCATCATGCACATGCAGTTCGCGGTGAAGGCATAGATATGGTAGAGCGGCAGCGGCGCGATCATGATTTCCTGGCCCTGCTTCATCAGCGGGGTGCCATCGTTGCCCAGCTGCGACAGGCAGGCATCGACCTGCAGCATATTGGCCACCAGGTTGCCGTGAGTGAGCATCGCGCCCTTGGCCACACCGGTGGTGCCGCCAGTGTATTGCAGCACCGCGATGTCTTCCTGGCCGACCTTGACCGGCTTCAGCGCGTGGCCATGGCCCTGCTTGAGCGCATCCTTGAAAGCCACCGCCTGCGGCAGGTGGTAATCAGGGACCATCTTCTTGACCTTCTTCACCACGGTGTTGACCAGCCAGCCTTTCAGGCTCGGCAGCATGTCACCCATCTTGGCTTCGATCAGGTAGTCGATCTCGGTATCCGGCAGCACGTCCTGCACCAGCTTGCCGAACATGTTCAGGTACACCAGCGCGCGCACGCCGGCATCCTTGAACTGATGGCGCATCTCGCGGGCGGTGTACAGCGGGTTGGTGTTGACCACAATCAGCCCGGCGCGCATGGCGCCGAACACGGCAATCGGGTACTGCAGCACGTTGGGCATCTGCACGGCGATGCGCTCGCCCGGCTGCAGATCGGTGTGTTTTTGCAGGTAGGCGGCAAAGGCCGCCGAGAGCCGATCAAGCTCGGCATAAGTCAGGGTCACGCCCAGGTTGCTGAAGGCAGGCCGGTCAGCGAACTTCTTGCACGAACGCTCAAATACCTCAATCACCGACTTGTAAGCCCCCAGGTCGATGTCATTGGGTACGCCGGCCGGACGTTTGTCGCTCCAGAAATCAGGCTGCATTATTTTTATCCTCTTGCCCTGAAATGATCCTAATCCGCGAAAGAGGGTGCTTACAAAAGTAGCGAGCGATGGCCAGGCAAGGCGAGATCAGCCGAAAAAGCGGAGTGTACGAGTTGTACATGAGCATTTTGAGGCTGGGCTCAACGCAGCATGGGCGAGCGCAGTATTTTGTAAGCACCCTCTAGCGGAGTTGGCTGGAAGTTAACAGCTAACGCCAAACAGGCAAATAGCCGGGCAGCGTCATTGACGCACTGAATCTTGCCGCTCCGTGTGGAACTATCCTGCCGCGCCACCTATAACCAATCTGCACCCTGCACTTGCGGCTCACCATGCCTATCGTTCTATTCGCTGCAACACTGCTGTTTCTCCTCGCGCAATCGGCGCAGGCCGAACCACAGCTGCGTATGGCCACCCTGGAATACCCGCCCTACAGCTCTGAACACCTGCCGGATGGCGGCAGCATCGTCGCCCTGACCCGCCGCGCCTTTGCCGTGCGCGGCTACCCGGTGCAGATTGATTTTCTGCCCTGGGCGCGGGTACGCATGGAGCTGGGCAACGGCAATTACCAGGGCGCGCTGGCGCTATGGCCCAAGGAGGTCAAAGAGGAAGGACTGCAGCCCTCGCGCCCCTTGTTTTACAGCGAACTGGGCCTGTTTATCCGTCATGGCTACCCGCTGCAGTTCAGCAGCCTGCAGGAACTGCGCGGGCACACCCTGGGCATCGTGCGCGGCTACGGCTACCCGCAGCATATTCTCGATGCCGGGCTGACACTTGAAGACGCCGTGGACGACATCAGCAACCTGCGCAAGCTCAATGCCCGACGCTTCGACATGGTGCTGCTGGAGCGCACCGTCGGTAATTACCTGATCGCCAACGATGAGCAGCTGCGCGGCAAGCTCAGCTGGCACGGCAATGTGCTGGAGCGCATCCCCCTGCTGGTCGGCTTTGTTCCCGCCAAGCCCGGCGAGCCGGACTGGAGCGCCGTGTTTGAACAGGGCCTGCGCGACCTGCACAGCAGCGGCGAATATATGCAGATATTGCGCAACCATAACCCTTGAACCTGCACGGACTTTGCGCCGCGCCGCGCGGGGTGCACAATGCGCAGCTTCTGCAGGCTTAAGGGATTCGCCATGCTCCACCAAGCGTTCTGGCTCAACAGCACCGATGCAGCGCCCCTCTACGTAAACCGTTGGTATGCCGAACAGCCGCCCAAGGCGTTGCTGATGGTGGCCCACGGCATGGCCGAACACAGCGGGCGCTATGCACGCCTGGCTGAAGCGCTGGTGGCGCAAGGCTTCGAGGTGTATGCGCATGACCAGCGCGGGCATGGCAAAACCGCCGAACACGGCCTGCTCGGCCACTATGCCGACAGCAAAGGTTGGGAACTGGTGGTCAATGACCTGGCCCAGCTCAACCACCATATACGCCAAACCCACCCGCAAACGCCGATTTTCCTGCTCGGCCACAGCATGGGCAGCTACATCGGCCAGGCCTACCTGATGCAGCACAGTTGCAGCCTGCAGGGCGCGATTCTATCCGGCTCCAACTACCAGCCCGTGGCGCTGTACCGCGTCGGCCAGTTGCTGGCACGCTTCGAGCGCTGGCGGCAAGGCCCGCAGGCTTACAGCGCCCTGCTCGAATTCGCCTCATTCGGCTCATTCAATAAAGCCTTCAAGCCCAACCGTACTGCCTTCGACTGGCTGAGCCGCGACCCGCTGGAAGTCGACAAGTACGTCAACGACCCGCTGTGCGGTTTCCGCTGCAGCAACCAGCTGTGGGTCGACTTGCTCGGCGGCCTGCAACAGATCACCCCATTGCAGAACCTCGCGCAGATCGACAACAGCCTGCCGCTGCTGGTGATTGGCGGCGCCTGTGACCCAGTCAGCGACGGCCATCGTCAGCAAGACCTGGGCAATGCCCTGCAAGCCGCCGGCAACCCACATGTGCAGATAAAAATCTATCCGGACGCCCGTCACGAGTTGCTCAACGAAAGCAACCGCGACGAAGTGACCGCCTACATCATCGACTGGTTGCAACAGGCCCTCAGCCAACCGCGCCAGCGCCACCTACAGAGCCAAGAGAGTCATCCATGACCCAGAGCAGCAACACGCCCTACGACGTTCTTGAAGTCGGCCAAACCGCCAGCTACAGCAAAACCGTCAGCGAACGCGATATCCAGCTGTTTGCCGAAGTCTCCGGCGACCACAACCCGGTGCACCTGGATGCCGAATACGCTGCCACCACCATGTTCAAGGAGCGTATCGCCCATGGCATGTTCAGCGGTGCGTTGATCAGCGCCGCCGTGGCCTGCGAGCTGCCTGGCCCGGGCACCATCTACCTCGGCCAGAGCATGCGCTTTACCGCACCGGTAAAACTCGGTGACACCCTCACCGTGCGTCTGGAAATCCTGGAAAAGCTGCCGAAGTTCCGCGTGCGCGTGGCTACCCGCGTGTTCAACCAGAACGATGAGCTGGTAGTCGATGGCGAAGCGGAAATCCTCGCCCCGCGCAAAGCACAGACCGTTGAACTGACTAAGCTGCCGCCAATCACAGTCGGCTAAAAACTGCTCACGATTGTCTGCGCGTTGCTCTGCGGCAAGATCGTCAACAGCTTCTAAGCTTGATAGCCCAAGTCACCGCCGCCGACTGCGGCGGTGCACCACCCTTCTACACAATCGCGCTCGGGCAATCCGCTTCGGCGCTTCTGGAGATATTCATGTCCCTGTCCATGTACCAAGCGTCCATCCCGGTCTTTACCCGTCAGCTGAACAACCTGTCGACCATCCTCGGCATCGCTGCCGCCCACGCCGAAGAGAAGAAGATCGAGCAGAGCGTATTTCTCAACGCGCGCCTGGCACCCGATATGTTCCCGCTGAGCCGCCAGGTGCAGATCGCCTGCGACGGCGCCAAGGCAGGCGCTGCACTGCTGGCTGAAGTAGAAGCACCGAGCCATGCCGACGACGAAACCAGCTTCGCCGAACTGCAAGCGCGCATCGCCAAAACCCTGAGTTTTCTGCAAGGCCTGAGCGCTGCGCAGATCGACGGCAGCGAAACACGCACCGTAACCCTCAAGCGCCGCGACAAGGAAACCCACTTCCAGGGCCAAGCCTTCCTGCTCGATCACGTGCTGCCGAACTTCTACTTCCACCTCACCACCGCCTACGCCATCCTTCGCCACAACGGCGTGGCCATTGGTAAACGCGATTTCCTCGGCACCCGCTGAGCACCCTAGCTTGCGCCAATCCAGGGTTAACCACGGTAGTGCGCCCCCCCGGCCACAAAGAGGCTAACCGCCTCAGGGCGGCTGCGCGACTAAGCAGAATAGGGGGCTTCGCCCCTTCTTGCAGGCAATCCTGCGATTGTTATCCACAACGCTATCTTGTCAGGCAACTTAACAGTTGCATGATGCCTATTAGCCATTAAGATGCGCTCAGCAAGGAAGCTGGCGACCATCTTCTGGGTCGCCTGAAAGCGTCTTATGCCCCTTTAAAGGCCGACAAGGAGTAGACCATGGCCCGCCCATATTTGCGTAAGACCTTTCTTGCTCTGGCGATTGCCAGCCCCCAGCAGCTGCTGGCAAACACCCTCGATCTGACTGGGTCGCAGGTCACACTCTACTCCAGCGATTACCTGACCCCTCTGACTATTACCGGTCAGGCATCTGGAGAGGGATACGCGTTAGATGTGAACTCATGGCTTACTTATTTCTTTCCTAGCATCACCAACCAAGCCAATCTAAATTCCTTCGGCGAAGAAACGAAAACTTTATCCCTGAGCGGCTCAGACACCCCCAACCCCTTCTTGGGGATGGATGTAATAGCAGGCGATCTGAATAATGAAGGGCAGATCAATGCAAACGGAGACAGCTCCAGCGGGATTTTTCTCGGCAACGCGGCAGCCATATTTTTCGGCGACTTGAATAACTCAGGAAATATCACCAGCGACGGCACCAACTCCGCCGGCATTCGGCTTAGCAACCTAGCTACTATTGCCAGTGGCGATATGAACAACGTTGGAAATATTAACGTCAATGGCGCTGGATCATCCGGAATCAGTCTTGAGTCAAACAGCGTTTTGACGGGGAACCTAAATAATAGCGGGAACATTCGGGTAAATGGTACAGCAGCCAAGGGGATAGAGCTGTCTGAAACCTGGGTTCAGGAGTATCTGCAAAATAGCGGCAAGATCGAAGTCAATGGCGACTCGGGTATCGCCATCTCACTTGAAAATAGCAGTTCCGTTTTAGCGATAGACAATACGGAGACTGGATGGATAAGTGCCACAGGGGATTACAGTCGTGCAATATCGGTCACGCCGAACACCCTAATTTTTCCACCCACATCGCTAGTTAATCGTGGATTTATCCAGACCGATGGCCGCGAAAGTGTCGGCGTATACATCGATCACCCGAGAAACTTATCCACCTTGATCAACGAGGGACAAATAACCTCACGAGGTATCGGTAGCCGAGCCATCGCTCTCAACAATGACTATCCAGGAGCCCCTGCCTCAACTGAAAGTCTCTGGCTGATTAATACCGGCATACTCCAAGCCGACGGCATTGCTATCGAAACAACATCCAGCCCGACCAACTTTGAAGGCTCCGCTGCCTGGCTTCAGGTTGATATGTGGGCAGGATTGATTTCGGGTGGCGAAGCCGCCATCAAAGGCGCTGACAATATTTTGCTGAACTTCTCTGGCGGAGAAATCCGAGGTGATTTACTGGGTCTCCAGACTATATATACCTCAGGCTCGTCGCTGTTCAATGGCCAACTGATCCAGAGCCAAGACCTATGGGTATCATCACTTGAACTAGGACAGCCCCATACACGTCTTGATGGTAATTTGAATCTCGGCGACAGCAACCTTGACCTCAACCTGCATAACCAGACAAATCCAAACAGGGCGATTTTGGATGTCAGTGGCGATGCAGTGTTTGGCTTGTTCGGCCAAAGCCAAATTCGTCTGAAGCCAGCCACGGAAGACTTCCGTGGTTTGCCTCTGCGTGAATATGTGCTGATCTCAGCCAGCAGCATCGCAGATCAGGGAAGTCCTTTCGGTATCAGCCTTCAAGTCACCAGCCTGTCTGATCTGCTACAGATTGAAAGCTTCGAAGTAACCGACACCCATGTCACTGCCGTAGTTAAAAGCCTGTCGGAGACACAAGTCAGCGATTACCTGCGCAAACATGGTGCCCCGTCTTATCTGCTGCCCGCTTTTACCAGTTTCTATGGCGAGACCCTGGGCAATTTGAGCGACGCCGACCCGCTGTTTCAGAGCGTAATCAGTAGCAATGATGCTGAGTTGGTGCGCCTGGCCCAGCAGCTTGCCCCCGAGGTCAACGGCGCTACGAGCCAAGTCGTCGCCAGCCATCACAATCTGCTCGGCAACACACTGCAAAACCGTAGCGCAACCCTACGCAGAGGGCTGTCGTCCGGCGATGGGCTGAGCCAGACAGGTGTTTGGCTGCAGGTGCTGGACAGCGATGCCGATCAGGGCAGCCGCAATGGCATTCCCGGCTACGACGCCGACAGCCAGGGCATCGCCGTGGGTGCCGACGGCAAGTTGAATGCGCAAACCACCCTGGGCCTGGCGTATAGCTATCTGAGCAGCGACGTACGTAGCCAGAGCGGCAACAAGACCGATATCGACGGGCACACGCTGACCCTCTATAGCGGCTACGAACAGGATGCCTGGTTCGCCGACGCCAGCCTGAGCTACGGCTTGAGCGACAACCAGAGCAAGCGTTATATCGCTGGCACTCGCGCCAAGGGCGACTACGACAGTTCGCTGTGGGGCCTCAATCTGCTCGGCGGTTATGGCTTCGATCTGGGCCAAGGCATGCTACTTGAGCCACGTGTAGCCGCTCGTTACAGCAATGTGCAGATCGACAGCTACCGCGAAAAGGGCTCATCCGCCGCCCTCACCGTTGACACACAACGCGCCGAAATCGCCGAATTGGGTGCCGGCGTACGCCTGGCTGGGAACTTCGCAGTCGGCCAGGGCAACCTGGAACCGGAAGCCAAGCTGATGGCCTACCACGACTTCATCGCCGATCAAGCCAGCAGCACCAGCGCCTTCGTGGTCGGCGGTACGCCCTTCGTCACCCACGGCGCGAAACCTGCGCGCGACAGTTACGAAGCCAGCCTGGGTCTGACCTATCGTCTCGGCGCAGTCAACCTGGGCGTCAGCTACGACTACCTGACCAAGGCCGACTACTCCGCTGATACGGTGCAAGCCAAGGTTCGCTACGATTTCTAATATGACCTGCCCACCGCCAGGCCCGCTTATGCGGGCCTTTCTTTTCCTGCTTAGCTCAGCCGCAGTCCTGGCTGGCTGCGCCTCTCCCAGTGCTCGTTTGGAAGAGCTGGCTCGTCAGCAAAACCACCAACTGGTTACCCTGCATACAAGCCGGTTCGATTTGCTGGCTGCCCTGCCGAATGCGTCGCAGCCATCCACTCGACTTCGGGTCTATCTGGAAGGCGACGGCCGAGCCTGGATTACGTCAATCCAACCCAGCCTAGACCCAACGCCACACGATCCATTGCTTGCACGGCTGGCCATGGCAGATCCACAACCCAGCATCTACCTCGCCCGCCCCTGCCAGTACCTGGCCTCACCTGCCTGCGCGCCGCGCTATTGGACTGACGCACGCTTCTCCAGCGAAGTGCTCGACAGCCTGGAGCAAGCCCTTGACCAACTCAGACAGCACTATGAAAACCGCGACTTCGAGCTTATCGGTTACTCGGGCGGTGGCACCCTAGCCCTACTACTGGCTGCCCGGCGAAACGACATCGCCCAGGTGCAGACGCTAGCTGGCAACCTAAGCCCTCGGCGCTGGGCAGAACTGCTCGGATTGGCCCCTCTAAACGGCTCACTGGAGCCGCTGGACTTTGCTGATCGCCTACGGAAATTACCCCAGCGTCACCTAGGCGGAAACGAGGACAAAGTGATGCCATCTAACCTGCTATACGAGTACGCGGAACAATTGAATTCAGCCACCTGCCTGGAATTGCAACGCCTTGAAGGTGTTCACCACTCAGTCGGCTGGCTCGAACAATGGCAACATTGGCGTGACCAGCCTATTGCCTGTAAGAGCGCTCAGCACCAGGTAAATGAGCCAGTTGAGAACCGGCCAATTGATGGGCCCGCAGGTACGGCAACACTGCAGCCAACAGCGGCTCCTTAAACGCTTCCTGAAAGCGATGGGCCAGGCCCGGTATCAGCTTTAGCTCACTGCCCTTGATATGCGCCGCCACATGCACACCGTGCATGGCCGGTAGCAAGGGATCGGCGGTGCCGTGCACCACCAGAGTCGGCACCTGCAGGCGGTTGAGCAGTTCGACCCGACTCGGTTCAGCCAGAATCGCCAACAACTGACGCTGCACTCCTTCCGGATTAAACGCCCGGTCGTAGGCAAGTTGCGCCTGCTGCAGCAGTAGCTCACGGTCATCGCTTACCGTTGGGCTGCCCAAGGCCGCCAGCAGATCGGCCTGCTGTTCCAGCGCCACCGCGCGATTGGGGGCTTCGCGCTTGGCCAGCAACGTCAGCAGCGCGCTGCTTGGCGCCGGCAAGCCCTGAGCGCTGGAGCTGGTCATCACCAGGGTCAGGCTCTGCACCCGTTCAGGTGCAAGGTCCGCCATATGCTGGGCGATCATCCCGCCCATGCTCGCGCCAAGCACGTGAACCTCACGCACGGCCAATGCATCCAACAAGCCCAGGGCATCCTTGGCCATATCACGCAGGCCATAGGGCGCAGCCACCGACAGGCCGAGCCGGTAACGCAGCGCTTCGTAGGTCAGATTGATTGCCGGCGCCGTGCTGGCCCAAGTGCTCAGGCCGACATCGCGGTTATCGAAGCGGATTACCCGAAAGCCCTGCTGACACAGGCGCGCCACCACTTCATCCGGCCAGTGGATCAACTGCCCACCCAGGCCCATTACCAGTAGCAGCGCCGGATCACTGTCGCGGCCAATGCTCTGGTACGCCAGACGCACCTCGCCCACAGCCGCTGTATGCGTCGGCACATCTACATCACAACGCTGCGCCGCAAAAACCGGCAGGCCGCACAACAGTGCAGCGAGAAGAATCAACCCACGCATAACATCACCCAGACCCGGGACAGCAGAACGCAGCACCCCATTAAGACGCGAGTGTGGTGATGTTTGTGCGAGCGCGCTGCCACACAACCGTGACAGTTTGATGAAACCTGCCGAGCGGTTGTCTGCCGGCTGGGTTTCAGGCCAGTTCGCTGCGCAGCTGACGGGCGGCCGACACCATATTGATCAACGCCGCTTCGGTCTCCGGCCAGGCGCGGGTTTTCAGGCCGCAGTCCGGGTTGACCCACAGGCGCGCGGCGGGGATGCGCTGCGCCGCATTGCGCAGCAGCTTGAGCATCTCGGCGCTGTCCGGCACCCGTGGCGAGTGGATGTCGTAGACCCCTGGACCGATATCGTTGGGGTAATCGAAGGCCTCGAACGCCTGCAACAATTGCATGTCCGAACGCGAGGTCTCGATGGTGATCACGTCGGCATCCATGGCGGCGATGGACTCGATCACATCATTGAACTCGCTGTAGCACATATGGGTGTGGATCTGCGTCTCGTCGCGCACGCCCGATGCGCACAGGCGGAAGGCTTCGGTGGCCCAATTGAGGTACCCCTGCCACTGCGCCTGACGCAGCGGCAGACCTTCACGAAACGCCGCTTCGTCGATCTGGATGATCTTGATACCGGCTGCTTCCAGGTCCACCACCTCGTCACGAATCGCCAGAGCCAGCTGGCGCGCCTGCTGCTCGCGGGAGATATCGTCGCGCGGGAAGGACCACATCAGCATGGTCACAGGTCCCGTCAGCATGCCCTTCATCACCTTCTTGGTTAGGGTTTGCGCATAACCAATCCAGGCCACGGTCATGGCCTTGGGCCGACTCAGGTCGCCGTAGATCACTGCCGGTTTGACGCAGCGCGATCCGTAGCTCTGCACCCAGCCGAAACGGGTAAAGGCATAGCCATTGAGCTGCTCGGCGAAGTATTCGACCATGTCGTTACGCTCGGCCTCACCGTGCACCAGCACATCCAGGCCAAGGTTTTCCTGCACCTCGACGGCATGGCGAATCTCGCTGTACATGGCCTCGGTGTAGTCGGCGGCCGACAGCTTGCCGGCCTTGAATGACTGACGGGCCAGGCGGATCTCAGCGGTCTGCGGAAAGGAGCCGATGGTCGTTGTCGGGAACGCCGGCAACTGCAGGCGCGCCCGCTGCTGCTCGATACGTGCAGCGAATGGCGACTGGCGCTGGCTATCGGCGGCGGTAATGGCCGCCAAACGCACCTGCACCGCCGGCTTGTGGATACGCGGCGACTGCGCGCGGCTGGCCTGCACGGCGCGGCTTGCAGCCAGCGCGGCCTGCACCTGAGCATCCTGCGGGTTATTCAGGGCCGTGGTCAGCAGCGCGACTTCCTCGCACTTCTGCACGGCAAAGGCCAGCCAGCTTTTCAACTCGGCATCCAGCTTGTCCTCACGGCTCAGATCGACCGGGCTGTGCAGCAGCGAACAGCTTGGCGCCACCCACAGGCGCTCGCCCAAACGCTCCTGGGCCTGTTGCAGGATATCCAGAGTCTGCTGCAGATCAGTGCGCCAGACATTGCGACCGTTGACCACGCCCAGCGACAGCACCTTGTAGGCCGGCAAACGGTCGAGGATGGTCGGGAACTGCTCAGGGGCACGCACCAGGTCGATATGCAGACCATCCACCGGCAGGCTGGCGGCCAGGCCGAGGTTGTCTTCCAGGCCGGCGAAATAGGTGGCGATCAACTTCTTGCCCGGCTCGCGTTGCAGCAGGTTGTAGGCGCGTTCGAAAGCGTTCTTCCAGGCTTGCGGCAGGTCCAGCACCAGAATCGGCTCATCGATCTGCACCCACTCCACACCCTGAGCGGCCAGACGCTGAAGAATCTCGCCGTAGACCGGCAGCAGCCGCTCGAGCAAATCGAGCTTGTCGAAATCGCTGCCCTTGGCTTTGCCTAACCACAGGTAGGTCAGCGGGCCGATCAGCACCGGTTTGACCTTGTGGCCCAAGGCGCGTGCTTCTTCTACTTCATCGAACAATTGCTCCCAGCTCAGCTGGAACTGCTGATCGGCGGTGAACTCGGGGACCAGGTAGTGGTAGTTGGTATCAAACCACTTGGTCATCTCTTGCGCATAAGCAGCGCAGCAGGCGTTCTGGCTGCTCTTGTTTCCAACGGCACCACGCGCCATGCCAAACAAGGTATCCAGGGTTGGCTTGCAGTCTGCCGGGCGGAAACGCTCGGGGATTACGCCGAAGGTCAGCGAGTGGGTGAGCACCTGGTCGTACCAGGCAAAGTCGCCGACCGGTAGCAGATCGATGCCAGCGTCCTTCTGCAGCTGCCAGTGGGCGGCGCGCAGTTCACGACCCACCGCCTGTAGACCGGCCTCGTCCAGCTCGCCTTTCCAGTAAGCCTCCAGGGCTTTTTTCAGTTCGCGGTCGCGACCGATACGCGGAAAACCAAGGGAATGGGACAGGGCCATGTCAGAACGCTCCAGCAGATCAATAAGATGCTGGCTATTCTCGGCACCCTGCCTAAGTGAGACAAACTCAATCTACTCGCCTTGATCTATAGTTTTACTCATGTTCTGCTTGTCGCCAGAAAGCCGACCTGCCAAACACCGAGGCCCGCCATGCTCGAATTGCGCCACCTGAAAACCCTGCATGCCCTGCGCGAAAGCGAAAGCCTGGTGGACGCCGCCGAGCGCCTGCACCTGACGCAATCAGCGCTGTCGCACCAGTTCAAAGAGCTGGAAGAGCGCCTGGGCATGCCGCTGTTTGTGCGCAAAACCAAGCCAGTGCGCTTTACCAGTGCCGGGTTGCGCCTGCTGCAGCTGAGCGATGCGGTATTGCCGCTGCTGCGCGGCGCCGAGCGTGACCTGGCGCGCCTGGCCGGCGGCACTGCCGGCCGTCTGCATATGGCCATCGAATGCCACAGCTGCTTCCAGTGGCTGATGCCAACCATCGACCAGTTTCGCGATGCCTGGCCGGAAGTGGAGCTGGACCTGGCCTCGGGTTTCTCCTTCGCCCCGCTGCCGGCCTTGGCGCGTGGCGATCTGGATCTAGTAGTAACCAGCGATCCGCTGGAGCTGGCCGGCATCACCTATGTGCCGCTGTTTACCTACGAAGCCATGCTGGCGGTGGCCAACCAACATCCGCTGGCCAGCAAACCGTGCATCAAGCCGCAGGACCTGTCCACGGAAACCCTGATCACCTACCCGGTGGAACGCGATCGCCTGGATATCTTCACCCGTTTCCTCGAGCCGGCGGATGTCGAACCCGCCCAGGTGCGCACCTCCGAGCTGACGGTGATGATGATGCAGCTGGTGGCCAGCGGCCGTGGCGTGTGCGGCCTGCCCAACTGGGCGCTGCACGAATACAGCTCGCGCGGTTATGTGACCGCCAAACGCCTGGGCGACAAGGGGCTGTTTGCCACCCTGTATGCCGGCATCCGTACCGATATGCTCGACGCGCCCTTTATGCGCGACTTCCTGCTGACGGCCAAGGACACCTCCTTCGCCAACCTGGAGGGCGTCAGCGTGGCGCGCAGCTAAGGCGAGTGTGCTTAGCTTGAATAACCCGCCGCCTGAATATCGAGCACCGCATGCGCCGTTTGCTCACCGCTCTGCTGCTCTGTGCCGGTCTCTGCCAGCCCGCACATAGCCAGGAACAGATCCGCATCGCCATCGGCGAATGGCCGCCCTTTATCGGTGAAGCACTACCGCACTATGGCGTGGTGCCGCAGCTGATCAACGAAGCCTTCGCCACCCAGAGCGTCAGCGTGGAATACGGCTTCTTCCCGTGGAAGCGCGCCTACACCGAGGTTAAGCAGGGTCGCTGGCAAGCCTCGGCCATCTGGGGCCGTACGCCGGAGCGCGAGGCCGACTGCCTGTTTTCCGCGGTGGTCTATCGCGATGAAGTGGTGCTGTTCTACCGCCGCGACAAACCCATCAGCTGGGACGGCAGCCTGGCCGGGGCCGAGCAGCTCAATGGTCTGCGCATCGGCATTCCGCTGGGCTCGGCGAAGATGCCGATGCTGGAACAAGCCGAACAGCGTGGCTGGGTAGAGTACGAAGCCAGCGGAGATGAGCTGATCAACCTGCGCAAACTGGCCGCCGGGCGCATCGATGCAGTGGACATCGTCAAAGGCTCGGGCAGCCATGTGCTCAGCCAGCTCAGCGCCAAGGAGCGGGCGCGCCTGACCACCACGCAAACCTATGAAACCTGGGACTACCACCTGATCTTCTCCCGCCAGTTGCCCGAGAGCGAACGCCTGCAGCAACTGTTCGACCAGGGCCTGCGTGAGCTCAAGGACAGCGGCCGTTACGCGCAACTCTGGCAACAGTTCAACTCGCCCACCACCCCCTGAAACCCTATCGGATCGAGCCCCGGCAAAGCCTGTTACATCTGCCGACTTGTTCATTGTGACCAACAGTCATAGCATGACCACCGGTCACGACTTCCGATAAATGCCCATGCGCTACCAAGATCAGCTGTTCGAACAACGCGAAACTGCCCTCCTCGATGCCGCCCGTCAGCTGTTTGCCGAGCAGCCCTGGGACCGCGTAACCATTGCCGAAGTGGCGATTGCCGCCGGTATCGGCAAAGGCACGGTGTACAAGCACTTCCCCAGCAAGGAAGCACTGTATGCGCGCCTGGTACTTGATCTGAGCCGCGCCAACCTGCTGGAACTGCGTGAGCTGCATGCCGACAGCCCAGCGCAGGACGCCATGCGCCGGGTGATCCACCGCGCCTTCCAGCAGATGCTGGCCAATCCGATCCAGGCGCAGCTGTGCTTGCACTGCGACCGCCCGGAGTTTCAGGAGCGCCTGGAAACCCCATACCGCCAGCAGTTCCTCGATATGGAGCGCGAATACCAGCTGTTCTTCGGCGACATGCTCGGCGTTGCCCTGAACAACCAGGCGCTAAGTCAAAGCGACTGCCAGAACCTGTTGTGGGGCGTCGAAGCCTGCGTCAACGGGGTGATGGCGCGCATCGCCTCCGGTGGCTTTGCCCACTGGGCCGAGCCAATTGCCCTGGATGAGTATTTCGCCCGCGTCACCGATTTCATCATTGCCGGCCTGCGCACCCAGGCCGCCGACTTGCTTGCTCAACCCCATCGCCACGAGTAGCCACCATGTTCAGTCAGTTGTCCAAACGCCCCTGGTTGATCGCCGTCGCCATCAGTCTGCTGCTCGTGCTCTGGCTGATTAGCGGCTCGCTGTTCAAGACTCAGGAAGCGGCCACGGCCGATGCGCCGGCAGAGAAAAAGAGCCTGACTAAGGTTGAAGTGCAGTGGCTGGAGGCCAGCCCGATGCAGCGCCAGCATGTGGTGCAGGGGCAGATCGAAGCCTGGCGCCGAGTCGAACTACGCTCGCAGATCAGCGGCACGGTGATTCGTCTGGATCAGGACAAGGGCAACCCGGTCAAGCAAGGCCAGCTGCTGCTCAGCCTGTCCACGGACAACCGCCCGGCCCAGGTAGCCAAGGGTGAAGCCGACGTACGCCAGCGCGCCGCCGATGCCAGCGCCGCCGAAAGCCTGCGCAAACGCAACCTGGTTTCCACCAACGAGCTGATCCGCCTGCAAAGCGAGTTAGCCAAAGCCCGCGCCGAGCTCGATCTGGCGCGAATTCAGCTGGGCAACACCCAGATCAGCGCACCCTTTGCCGGGGTGTATGACCAGCGCATGGTCGAACTGGGCGATTTCGTCCAGCCGGGGCAGAGCCTGCTGACCCTGGTGGACATCAGCCAGCTCAAGGTCAGTGCGCAGATCGCCCAGCAGGAAGTCACTCAACTAACCCTGGGCCAGAGCGTGCGCGTCGAGTTGCTCGATGGCCGCGAACTGCAAGGCGAGCTGCACTTTATCGCCGCCGCCGCTGACCCCGGCTCACGCAGCTTCCGTATCGAAGTCAAGGTTGCCAACCCACAGGCCCTGCGCCTGGCGGGCGCCAGCGCGACCCTACATGTACAGACCGGCGAAGCCCTGGCCCATCGCCTGTCGCCTGCCCTGCTGAGCCTGGATAAAGCCGGCCGGCATGGCGTCAAGTGGGTCAACGAGCAGCAGCAGGTGGAGTTCACACCGGTGCAGCTGATCAGCGTCGACAACCAGGGCGCCTGGGTCAGCGGCCTGCCAAACAAAGTGGCCTTGATTACTCTCGGCCAGGGCTTTGTCGAACCGGGCCAGCAGGTCATCAGCCAGCTGGCCAAAGGGGGTAGCTGATATGCATGGCCTGATCGCTGCGGCGCTGGATCGCAGCCGCACCAGCCTGTTGTTGCTGCTGTTTCTTATGCTCGGCGGCCTGGCGGCGTATTTCGCCATCCCCAAGGAAGCCAACCCGGATGTCAGCATCCCGATCATCTATGTCTCGGTAACCCTCGAAGGTATCAGCCCGGAAGACGCCGAACGCCTGCTGGTAAGGCCCCTGGAGCAGGAGCTGCGCAGCCTCGAAGGGGTCAAGGAAATGCGCTCCATGGCCAGCGAAGGCCATGCCTCGGTAACCATGGAGTTCGATGCCGGCTTCAACGCCAAACTGGCCCTAGCCGATGTGCGTGAAAAGGTCGACACCGCCCGCAGCAAACTGCCGGAAGAAGCCGAGGAACCCACGGTCAATGAAGTCAACGTGGCGCTGTTTCCGGTGCTGTCGATTGGCCTGTCCGGGCCGATTGCCGAAACCGAACTGGTGTATATCGCCCGTCGCTTGAAGGAAAACGTCGAAGGCATCGCCGAGGTGCTCTCGGTGGAAATCGGCGGCGACCGCGAAGACCTGCTGGAAATCGTCGTCGACCCGCAGGTGCTCGACAGCTACGGCATCGATTACAACGAGCTGTTCAACCTGGTCAGCCGCAACAACCGCCTGGTCGCCGCCGGCAGCCTGGACACCGGCGCCGGGCGCATGAGCATGAAAGTGCCCGGGGTAATCGAAGACCTCGAAGACGTGCTAACCATGCCGATCAAGGTGGTCGGCAACAGCGTGGTGACCTTCGGCGACGTCGCCACTATCCACCGCACCTTCAAGGACCCCACCGGCTACGCGCGGATCAATGGTCAACCGGCGGTAGTGCTGGAGGTGTCCAAGCGTAGCGGCGCGAACATCATTGACACCATCGAGCAGGTCAAGGCGTTGATGATCAAGGCCCAGCCGCTGCTGCCCGAAGGCCTCAAGGTCAGCTACATCATGGATCAGTCGCAGCAGGTGCAGAGCATGCTCAGCGACCTGCTCAACAACGTGATGACCGCCATCGTGCTGGTGCTGATTCTGGTGGTGGCAAGCATGGGCATGCGCTCGGCGCTATTAGTTGGACTGACCATTCCAGGGGCCTTTCTCACCGGCATCCTGCTGATCTGGATGCTCGGTTTTACCCTGAATATCGTCGTGCTGTTCAGCCTGATTCTGGTGGCCGGCATGCTGGTGGACGGCGCCATCGTGGTGTCTGAGCTGGCCGACCGCTACCTGCACCAGGGGCAGACGCCGCGCCAGGCCTGGGCCAATGCCGCCACACGAATGGCCTGGCCGGTGATCGCCTCCACCGCTACCACCCTGGTGGTGTTTCTGCCGCTGCTGTTCTGGCCGGGGGTGGTCGGGCAATTTATGAAATACCTGCCGGCCACGGTGATCGTCTGCCTGCTCGCCTCCCTGGCCATGGCTCTGGTGTTTCTGCCGGTGCTCGGCGCCGTCACCGGTGGCCAACCGTTGCCGCAAGCCACCCAACCAGGCCGTGGCGCCGTCGGTTATCGCCGCCTGCTCGCTACGTTGCTGAAGCGCCCCGGTCTGACTCTGCTGGGCATCCTCGCGGTGATTGCGCTGATCTACACCGCCTATGGCCGCTTCAACCATGGTGTGGAGTTCTTCCCCGAAGTCGAGCCGGAAAACGCGCAGATCTGGCTGCGCGCCCGTGGCGACCTGTCGGTGCAGGAAAAAGACGCTCTGCTGCAGCAAGTGGAGAAACGCCTGCTCGGCATGAGCGAGGTCAAGGCGCTGTACGCCCGCTCCCTGGCGCAACCGGATGGCCAGCTTGGTGCGGATGTGATCGGCACCCTGCAGTTCCAGTTCGTCGAATGGCACGAACGGCGCTCGGCCGGCAAGATTCTTGAGGACATGAGCAGCCGTACTGCGGATATCCCTGGCATCGTCCTGGAATTCCGCAAACAGGAGGAAGGCCCGAGCAGCGGCAAGCCGGTGAAACTGCAGGTCAGCTCGCTGGACCCGGCCAAGGCCGATCAGCTGATCGAACAGGTGCGCGCCAATATGCAGCGCCTAGGCGGTTTCAAGGACATCGAGGATGATCGCGCCCTGCCGGGTATCGAGTGGCGGGTCAAGGTCGACCGCGAGGCGGCGGCGCGTTTCGGCGCAGACGTGCTGAGCGTGGGCAATGCCGTGCAGATGGTCACCAACGGCCTGAAACTGGCCACCTACCGCCCGGAAGACGCCACCGACGAAGTGGACATCCGCGTGCGCCTGCCAGCTAATTGGCGCTCCCTCGACCAGCTCGGCCGGCTGACCCTGAACACCCCGGCCGGGCAGATCCCGCTGAGCAACTTCGTCTCGCTGCAACAGGCGCCGAAGGTCGGCACCCTGCGCCGGGTCGACGGCAACCGCACCATCACCCTGCAGGCTGACATAGCCGAAGGGGCGCGCCTGGACGAACGCCTGCAAGCCCTGCGTGAAGCCATGGGCGAGGTGTCCAGCGATGTACAGGTGAAGTTCGCCGGCGAGGATGCCGACCAGCGCGAAGCGGCGACCTTCCTCGGCACCGCCTTTGCGGTGGCAATCTTCCTGATGTTTATCATCCTGGTGACCCAGTTCAACAGCATCTATCAGTCGCTGCTGGTGCTCTCGGCCATCGTGCTGTCCACCGCGGGAGTGCTGATGGGCCTGCTGGTCAACGGCCAGTCGTTCGGCATCGTGATGGTCGGCATGGGCCTGATCGCCCTGGCGGGCATCGTGGTGAACAACAACATCATCCTGATCGACACCTACAACCAGCTGCGCCGCCAGGGTTTGGAACCGCGTGAAGCGGCGCTGGAGACCGGCAGTCTGCGTCTGCGCCCGGTACTGCTGACTGCCGTGACCACGGTGCTCGGCCTGGTGCCGATGGTGATCGGGGTTAACGTCGACCTGCTCACCCCAAGCCTGGGTTTTGGCGCGCCGTCGACCCAGTGGTGGACCCAGCTGTCCAGCGCCATCGCTGGCGGCCTGAGCTTCGCCACCGTACTGACCCTGTTGCTGACGCCTTGCCTGCTGGTACTCGGCTCGCGCTTCGAACGCCGCCCGCCACCACTGGAGACCTTCGACGACGACCTGCTCGACTTGCCGGAACACCTGCTGGCTAGCGCCACCGGCAAGACCGAGCTGCAACGCACGCCATAACCCGTACGCTCAGGTCAGCAATGGCCTGGGCGCACGCCCTCCACCAACGAAAGCCTGGACTACCGGTTACGACTGGGTAGTCGGCGCAACAGCCCGTACACTCGGCGCACCATTGCCGAGGGCCGACCATGCGCACGCTTTATCAGTTTCCGATTTCCCACTATTGCGAAAAAACCCGCTGGCACCTGGATCACAAGGGCCTCGACTTTCAGGTCGACAACCTCTTTCCCGGCCTGCATCGGCTAAAGAGCAAGCGCCTGGCGGACATCGTCACCCTGCCGATCCTCAAGGATGGCGAGCAGGTAATCGGCGACTCCACGCAAATCGCCCTCTACCTGGAACAGCGCTATCCGGACAAGCCGCTACTTCCCGCCGATGCCGCGCAACGCGCCGAGGTACTGGAGCTGGAAGAGCAGTTCGACCGCCTGGGCGTGCACGTACGCCGCTGGCTGTATGGCCAGATCAAGCAGTGGGACTCGGTGATGCACGCCATGCTCAAGGTCTACCGGCCGCTGCTGGGCCTGCGCGACCTGATGAAACCGGTGCTGATCAACGGTGTGCAGCGCCTGTATGGGGTAACTCCGCCACGCGTGGCGAAATCCCAGGCCGAACTGCTTGAAGGCCTGGCGCTGATCGAATCGCGCATCCACGGCGATCCATCACGCTATCTGGTGGGTGAACAACTGACTCTGGCCGATATCAGCGCCGCCGCGCTGTTCGCCCCGCTATTCACGCCAGCCGGTACACCATGGGAAGGCATTGCCGGGCATGACGCCAAGACCCAGGCCTTTCTCGATGAGCTGCACGCCCACCCGGCCGGCCAGTGGGTCCTGCGCCGCTATGCCGAAGACCGTCAGCGCCGCAACTGATTGACCCGATTAAAGGATGAGCCCATGAACATCAGCGATATTCCCTTTGGCATCACCGACTGGAGCCAGGTCGAGCGTAGCGAACATGCTGGCGAAACCGGCATGGCCTATTGGCGCACCCAGGTTTTCGGCAGCATCCGCGTGCGCATGGTCGAGTACAGCGCCGGCTACCTGGCCGATCACTGGTGCCAGAAGGGCCATATTCTGCTGTGCCTGGAAGGCGAACTGCACACCGAACTGGAGGATGGCCGGCGTTTTGTGATGACTGCGGGCATGAGCTATCAGGTCGCCGACCAGGCCGAGGCGCACCGCTCATCCACCGCCAGCGGGGCGCGGCTGTTTATCGTCGACTGAAGGCTTTATCAGGCCTGATCAGTTGCGCTCGGAACTCAGCAGCATCAACAGCGACACCGGCTGCTCGCTCTCCGGGTGCAACGGCTCCTGCAGCCATTGCAGGCGCCAGCCAGTGTCGCTGAACAGGCCCAACCAGGACTCCAGCGTGCGAAAAAACCAGGGCATCGGCTGAGCAAAGCCTTCGCCGAAGCCGGCAAAGGTTTCCACCCGCCAGCCGTCGCGATAGCTCGCATCGTTGCAGGCGCGCCAAGGGTGCAGGGTCTGGATCAGCAGCCGGCCATCGTCTGACAACAAGCCATGCAGGGCATTCAAGGTCGGCGCCAGCGGCTCTTCCAGCAGGGCAAAGTTACACACCAGCGTATCGAAACGCCCCAACTGCGCGGCCTGGCTTTCCAGCTCGGCATAACCGCATACGCGGTACTGCGAAGTGCCTGTCGCCGCCTGCTGTGCCACAGCAATCAGCGGCGCGGAGGCATCCACACCGACCGCCTCAATGCCATGTTCGACCAGCCCACGGCACAACCAGCCCTCGCCACAGCCCAGATCAAGCACGCGTTTGGGCGCCAGAGCCAAAATCGCCTGAACGATGGCTGCATCCGTCACCAGTCGGCGGCTTTCGATGCGCTGCTCGCGCACGGCCGCCGTCCAGGCATCGGCATTAGCCTGCCAACTGAGGTTGAGTTGCTCCCGATGGTCGCGTTGCATAGCTCACTCGTCGCCTGTTCCGTCACGGCAAAATTCTAGCAATCTGCAGTTGCACGCAGCGCCAGGGGCAATCCTGCGCCAGTTGCAGCGCATATGTGTTGCCGCTGATCACTTAATCCAGGTGCCGACGCATAAAAAACAGTGAAAAAACCTCTGTCTGCCAAGCCCATCCCGGCCTTCCCGGTGCGCCAGCGGCTAAACTGCAGTCAGTGGCCAGCTGAGAGGAACTCAGTGTTCAAGCCCGCTGATGTTATTCAGCAACCTGTCAAACCTATGGATGAGTACATCAGGCTAAATGAATATGGGCGCACCTTGGCAACTCGACATCACCACCCTGCCAGCCGGCGAGCAACCCAAACGGCGCAAGCGCACCAGTAAGCTGAAGGTCACTTTCTGGCTGTTCGTTCTGCTGCTGGGCATCGCTGTCGGTTTTTTGCTTGTCGAGGAGGTGCGCACCTCGCGCTTTCAAGCCCAGGAGCTCAGCCGCTACGCACAAACCCTCAGTTATCGGGTCAAGCCGGGCCCCAGCCCGTCGATCATCTACCCCAAGGAAGGCCCTTTCGATAAGCGCCAGGGCTACACCTACCTGCCCTTGATGCTGGAGCGGCTCAACCAGCGCAATTTTGTTGTGCAGCAACAGGCGCAGTTTTCCCCCGCTCTGCTCGACTATGCCCAGCGCGGCCTGTTTGTACCCTACCCGGAGAAGATCCAGAGCGGCCTGCGCATCAGTGACTGCAGCGGCACGCCCTTCTATGAATTCCGCTACCCGCAGCAGCGCTACCCGAGCTTCAACGCCATCCCGCCGCTGGTAGCCGGCAGTCTGCTGTTTATCGAAAACCGCAAACTGCTCGACCCCGAGCAGCCGCTGGCCAACCCGGCGGTGGACTGGCCACGCTTCGTCATGGCGGCCATCTCCCAGGTCGGCAAGCTGCTGGATATGCAGGACCAATCGGCCGGCGGCAGCACCCTGGCCACCCAGCTGGAGAAGTACCGCCACTCCCCGGATGGCCTGACCTTGTCGGCCACGGAGAAACTGCGGCAGATGCTTTCCGCCAGCGTGCGCGCCTACCAGAGCGGCCCGCAGACACTGGCCGCACGGGAAAATATCGTGCGCGACTACCTCAACAGCGTGCCGCTCTCCGCTGCCCCCGGGCATGGAGAAGTACATGGCTTGGCCGATGGCCTGCGCATCTGGTTTGGCGCGGACTTCGCCCAGGTCAATCTGCTGCTCGACCCCGCACGTTCACCGGATGCCAGTCTGGCCGAGCGCGGTCTGGCCCTGCGCCAGGTGCTGGCCCTGATGATTGCCCAGCGCCGCCCGTCCTATTACCTGGCTCAGGGCCGTAATGACCTGGCCGAACTGACCGATAGCCATATCCGCCTGCTGGCTGGCGGCGGCCTGATTGACGCACCACTGCGTGATGCAGCGCTGAACCAACCACTGGTCTACCGCGACTGGGCCCTGGAGCCCAACCTGCAGGTGGTGGACGGCAACAAGGGCATCAGCGTTTCGCGGGCACGCCTGTCAGCCATGCTCAACATGCCACTGTATGACCTGGATCGCCTCGACCTGAGCGCCACCAGCACGCTGAACAACGAGCTGCAGCAAGCCGCCAGCCACTACCTGCAGCAATTGGCCGACCCGGAGTTTGCCGGGCAGATCGGGCTGTTTGGCGAGCGCCTGCTGTCGCCGGAAAAGACCGCCGACGTGCGCTACAGCTTCACCCTGTTCGAACGCACCAGTAACGGCAGCGTGGTGCGGGTACAGACCGACAGCACCGACCAGCCGTTCGATATCAACGAAGGCAGCAAGCTGGAACTGGGCTCCACCGCCAAACTCCGGGTGCTGGCCACCTACCTGGAAATCATCGCCGAGCTGCACCAGCGCCATGCCGGCCAAAGCGCCAGCGAATTGCGCGCAGTCAACGCTCAGGACAACCTCACCCGCTGGGCCATCGGCTATCTGCAGAGCACCCCCAACGCCAGCCTACCGGCCATGCTTGATGCCGCGCTGGAGCGCAAATACTCCGCCAGCCCGGGCGAGCGTTTCTTCACTGGCGGCGGCATTCACACCTTCGCCAACTTCCGCCGCGAAGATAACCAGCGCATCGCCAGCATGCGCGAAGCCCTGCGCGAGTCGCTCAACCTGCCATTTATCCGCCTGATGCGCGACCTGGTGCGCTACAGCACCTACCAGGGCCCGAACAACAGCGCCGAACTGCTCAAGGACGACAAGGACCCGCGCCGCCAAGCCTACCTGCAAGACTTCGCCGACCGCGAAGGCACCACCTTCCTGCTGCGTTTCTGGCGTAAATACCAGGGCCAGCCCGAGCAACAGCGCCTGGACACCTTCCTCAACGGCCTGCGCCACACCTCGGTACGCCTTGCCGCCGTGCACCGCTACCTGATGCCGCATGCAGACGAAGCCAGCTTCGCCGCCTTCCTGCGCAAGTACCTGCCCCAGGAAAAACTCAGCGATAAGCGCATTGCCGAGCTGTATAAAAACTATGGCCCCGGCGCTTACAGCCTACCGGACCAGGGCTATATCGCCCGCGTCCACCCGCTTGAACTGTGGCTCCTGGGCTACCTGATCGAACAACCGCAAGCCACCTTCAGCAATGCCGTGACCGCCAGCCAGGATGAGCGCCAGGAAGTTTACGGCTGGCTGTTCCGCAGTCGCCACAAGAGCGCGCGCGACAGCCGCATCCGCATCATGCTGGAGGTAGAGGCCTTCCTCGATATTCACCGGCGCTGGCAAAACCTCGGCTACCCCTTCGCCCATCTGGTGCCGTCACTGGCCACCGCCATCGGCAGCTCTGGTGATCGCCCAGCGGCGTTGGCCGAACTGGTCGGGATTATCCAGAACGACGGGATTCGCCAGCCCACCGCACGCATCGACAGCCTGCATTTCGCCGCCGATACGCCCTACGACACCCTGGCGGTACGCGACCATGCCGAAGGCAAGCGAGTGATGGTCTCGGAAGTCGCGGCGGCGCTGCGCAGCGCCCTCGCCGATGTGGTGGAAGCCGGCACCGCGCGGCGTCTACTCGGCAGTTTTACCCAAGCTGATGGCCAGCCCCTCAAGGTCGGCGGTAAAACCGGCACAGGCGATAACCGCATTGAAACCGTCGGCGCAGGAGGCCGGGTGCTCAGTTCACGGGCGATGAATCGCACCGCAACCTTTGTGTTCTACCTCGGCCCACGCCACTACGGCACCCTCACCGCCTTTGTCCCTGGCCGCGCGGCAGAAAGCTTCCGCTTCACCTCAGCGCTGCCGGTGCAGGTGCTTAAAGGCATGGCCCCGATTCTGCTGCCCTACCTTCAACCGGACACCCACAGCCAGTGCTTGCCACCTATGCCGGCGGCTCAGGCCAGAACCTTGTAGACCCTGAGCAAAAAACTACCCGCAACAAAAACGGGAGACCGATGGCCTCCCGTTTTTATTGAACCTTGCCGCAATTATTTAGCCTTGTAGATGATCCCAGGGCTGCATTGCACCATCTGATAATGGTTAGGCAGACCGTTGAGCGCTTCAGAAGCCCCCAGGAACAGATAACCGCCCGGCTTCAACATGGCATGAATGCGCGTGAGGATGTCCTTCTTCACCTCGGCCGAGAAGTAGATCAGCACGTTACGGCAGAACACCACATCGAACTTGCCCAGGCTGGCGTAACTATCCAGCAGGTTCAGCGGACGGAACTCAATGCGGCTGCGAATGGCCGGCTTGACCACCCAGCGCCCCGGCCCCTTGGGGTCGAAATAACGCTGCAGGCGCTCCTGGGAAAGCCCACGGCCCATCGCCAAACTGTCGTATTCACCGGATTTACAGTTGATCAACATGGTCGGCGAAAGGTCGGTGGCAACAATCTGCAAGCCGCCTTTGAGCTGACCGATATTGGTCTTCTCGAACTCGTCGATGGTCATCGACAGTGAATAAGGTTCCTGCCCCGAGGAACAAGCAGCCGACCAAATGCGCAGGCGCTGACCAGGGCTGGCCTTGATCATCTCCGGCAGCACGCGGTTCTTCAGCACCTCGAACGGATAGGTGTCGCGAAACCACAGGGTTTCGTTGGTGGTCATGGCATCGACCACTTGCTCGCGCAAACCACTACGCGGCTGGGTCTGCATGCGCTGCACCAGCTCACCCAGGGTCTTGATGCTGTTCTGCTCCATCAACTTGTTGAGCCGACTGGAAACCAGATACTGCTTGTTGGTGCCAAGCAGGATGCCGCAGGCTTTTTCCAGGAAAGTCCGGAACTGCTCGAAATCCAAATTACCTGTAGACACTCGCGAGGCCTCGACGAACATATGATTCACTAAGGGCCAGGCCCTTAGTCCCCTGCCGCAATGTTGATACGGTCAGCTACCCGTGCCGCCAGGTCATCCGGGCGAAACTTGGCGAGAAAATCATCCGCGCCCACCTTCTTCACCATGGCCTGGTTGAACACACCCGATAACGAAGTATGCAGGATGATGTGCAGCTTTTGCATGCGCGGATCGGCGCGGATCTCTGCGGTCAGCGTATAGCCATCCATTTCCGGCATCTCGATGTCGGAAATCAACATCAAAAATTCATCTGCGGGATTTTTGCCCTCTTCCACCATCGCCTTCAGATAATCCAACGCCTGACGCCCGTCATTCAACGCCACTACCTCTACGCCGACAGTCTCCAGGCAGCGGGTTACCTGCTTACGCGCCACCGAGGAGTCGTCGCAGGTCAGCACGCGCATACTCACCGCACGCGCCTGGGTCTCGGCACTAAGAACGCCTTCGGAAATAACTTCGGATGTCGGTGCCACCTCGGCGAGAATCTTTTCGACGTCGATGATCTCGACCATCTTGTCGTCCAGATGCGTCACCGCCGTCAGGTAGTGATCGCGCCCGGTGCCCTTGGGTGGCGGATGAATCGACTCCCAGTTCATGTTGACGATGCGCTCGACCGAGTGCACCAGAAAGCCCTGAACCTTGGTGTTGTATTCGGTGATGATGACAAAGCTGTTGTCGATATTGGCCAGCGGCGCGCTGCCGGTAGCCATGGACAAATCAAGAATCGGGATAGTGCCGCCCCTGATATTGGCGACACCGCGAACGACCGGACTGGATTTCGGCATGATGGTGAGCTTCGGGCATTGCAGCACCTCTTTCACCTTGAACACGTTGATTCCATACAGCTGATTGCTGTTCAAACGAAACAGCAACAGCTCCAAACGATTCTGTCCAACCAACTGAGTTCGCTGGTTAACCGAATCCATCACACCGGCCATACCCAAACTCCTTATTTGAGTAACAGATTGCTGTCAGCGTAGCAGGCGGCACGCGCCTTGCTATCCAACCCATATGAACACTGAAACGACAACTAACCGACGCACACTGGCAAAATGCCGCTACTGGCTGGCAGTTGTACCCGCTTTGCTGGTACTCGGCTATAGCACCTTGGCTACAGCCAACGCCACACGGCCTGAACAACTTATCGGCGCTGGCGAAGTTTTTCTTGAGCAAGCGGTGAGCGAATATTTACAGCGTAGCAACATCGCCGGTCGCCATGAGATTCAAATCAACCGGCTCGACCCACGCCTGCGCCTGCCGCTGTGCCAACAGCCATTGACCACTACCTTGGAAAGCCCTGCCGAACCTATTGGTCGCGTGACCCTGCGCGTACGCTGTGACGGCGCTGCGCCATGGACGGTGTTTGTGCCGGGGCAGGTGCGGCTGTACCGTGAAGTGGTGATCGCCAGTCGCCCGCTCAAACGCGACAATCTGGTGACGGATATGGATGTTGTACTGGCCGAGCGCGATGTCGGTCTGCTCAATCAGGGCTATCTCACAACATTGCAGCAGGCACTCGGCAAAAAATTGACGCGCGCACTGCTACCAGACCAGGTACTTGCGCCGATTCATGTGCAATTAGCCGAAGCCATACGCAAGGGTGATCAGGTGGTGATCAGCGCCCGTAGCGGTGGAATAAGTGTACGTATGCCCGGTGAAGCCCTGTCAGACGGCACTATTGGCCGGCAGATCAGCGTACGCAACCAACGCTCCAACCGGGTGATCAGAGCTCGGGTAGTCGGCCCGGGGCAGGTTGAAGTGGCGATGTAGGCATGATTCTTGTTTTAGCTTTATGTAATCAGTGGGCTGACGATTATCCACACTGTGTTTAGACTGTTACCTGACGCACACTTTTTTGCCCTAAAGTTTTTCAGGGCAATGCCGACAAGCTAGGCAAGCGTCCAAACACTGTTCGAGGTTTTGCATCATGGTCATTGACATCAACCGGCTCAACAATGCCGCAACGCCAGCCAATTCGGGGCGGACCGGCAGTGCGCAGGCAGGTGGCCAGAACGAAGCCATCGGCAGCAAACAACCTGGCAACGTACCCAGCCCCGTCGAGCAGGCGCAACAAGCCGGCAAGAGCGGCGAGTCGGTACAGCTGAGCCGTGAGGCCCAACAGTTGCAGAAAGTCAGCGAAAAGCTGCGCGATCAGCCTACCGTCAATAAAGAGCGCGTCGCCCAGCTGAAACAGGCGGTCGAAGACGGCAGCTACCAAGTCGATAGCCAGCGCGTCGCCAGCAAACTGCTTAATTTCGAATCCCAGCGCTAGTCACCGGGCTACGCTGGGGTAATTGGTCGCCCAATAGACACTGCAGCAACGCACTGCAGTGTCTGTTACCCCGAAGAGCCCGCAATGCACGACACCAGCCTGCTTGAACTGTTCACCAACGATATCGGCACCGCCGAGCAGTTGCTTGAATTGATCGACACCGAATTCCAAGCCCTCAGTGATCGCGACCTCCCCCGCTTGCAGAGCATTCTGGCTGACAAGCTGCCGCTGCTGAGCCTGCTCGACCAGCACGGCAAAGAGCGCAGTCAACTACTCGCCAGCCTCAACCTCAGCCCTGACCGCGCTGGCCTGCAAGCACTTGCCGGCCAATCCCGCCAGGGCGAACTGCTGCTTGAGCGTGGCGACCAACTCAACGCCCTGCTCGAACGCTGCCAGGCAGCCAATCTGCGTAATGGCCGGTTGATTCGCTCCAGCCAGGCCTCGGCCCACAGCATGCTCGGCATTCTGCGCGGTAACGAGACGCCGAGCCTCTATGACAGCCGCGGCAGTGCCGCTAGAATCGGCCAGCAGCGCCCGCTCAGCCAGGCCTGAAACCTATAAAAGGCACAGGGGACATACTGTCATATTGCCAGTATGCTAGTGCCATAGCATTTGCTCGGAGAGTTATGGACCGTGTCCAGTCCTTTTAGCCAGGAAGATGGCCCGCAGCCACCCAAGGTGCTCAAGGCACCGGTGGAAATAGTTGCCAACCTGCGCCAACTGCAACAAAACCATGACCCGCTGATCATCACCTTCCACGAACGCAACCAACGCTTCCAGAGCTATGTGATCGAAGTTGATCGCGACAAGAAGCTGCTGATTCTCGATGAACTGATGCCGAGCGACGGCGAGCGCTACCTGGCCAACGGCGAAGCCTTCAATGTCGAGGCCTTCCACGAAGGTGTGCGCGTAGCCTGGAAATGCGAAGAGAACGTGCGTATCGCCGAGCATGAAGGCGCGCGCTGCTACTTCAGCCCGATGCCACTTGAGGTGACCTATCACCAACGGCGTAGCGCCTTCCGCGCCCCGCTTAAACAAGCTGAGCTGATCAAAGTCGAGCTCGCCGGCGATAAGCTGCGCACCGCCCTACCTGGGCTATTGCTGGACATTTCGGCAACCGGCTGCAAATTGCGCTTTCCCGGCAATATCAGCAGCAGCTTGCAATCTGGCCAGGTATACGAACGCTTTACCGCGAAGTTTCCTTTCGGGGCCATGACCACCGCCATTGAGATGCGTCATGTGCAGTACGAGGAGAAGGTGGACACCACCTTTGTCGGTGCACGCTTCCACCGCATCAACGGCCAGGAACAGCGCCTGGTCGAACGCTTCGTCTACCAGTTGCAACGTGAAGCGCGCCGCGTCGAAAGCGACGGCCTGTTCTAGCGTCAGATAAGGATATTCAGCGCAGCCAGGCGCGATAGATCCTCTGGCCGATCCACATCCCACAATGCAGGCAGCAGCGCTGGATGCCAGTCCAGCTGCTGCAAGCGCTGTAGCGTCAGATCAAAGACCTGCTCCGTACCCCACGGCATATCGCTGAACAGGCTGGCGACCATGCTGCGCAGTCCCAGCAACACGTAACCGCCATCCTCTGCCGGGCCGATCACCACGGACTGCTCCTGCAGCGCGCCGCAAGCCGCCTGTAGATAGTCGCCGTCGAGCGCCGGGCAATCATTGCCGATCAGGATCACCGCATCGCTTTCCGCCAGCCCCAGGGTAGCAATACGGCGCATGCGCTCACCCAGATCGCCAGCCGGTTGCTCGACCAGCGTCCAGCCAAGGCTTTGCGCCAGCTGCTGCAAATCAGCACCGGGCAAATCGTCCAGCCACAGAAAGCGCTCACTAAAGCCATGGGCCGGTAACTGCAAGGCGCGCTCCAGCAGCAACTGTTGCAAATCACAGGCGCCCTGAGCGCCCAGCGCCGCGATCAGGCGCGTCTTCACCCGCCCGGCAACAGGTGCGCGCGCGAGCATATGCAATGAGATCGACAGGTTCATAGCAGCGACCCTCGACGATACTGACGAGCTAGTTTTTCCGGGCTGGCGCCACAGTAATAGGCCAGCCGCAGGCACCACATAAGCACCACGGTACGCCAGATTCCGTGCTGCTCCCAGCGCCGGCTGGAGGTCGACAATGGCGGGCGCAAACAGCGCGGACGAGCCAGCGCATTCAAGCGGCGGCAAAGTTGCAAATCCTCCATCAGCGGAATCGGCGCATAACCGCCCAGCGCCTCGAACCGTTGCCGGGCGACAAAAATTCCCTGGTCACCCGAGGCAATACCGCTAAGGCGCGAACGCAGGTTGATCATCGCGCCAATCACTCGCAGTGCCAGGCCAGGCCCGGACAGGCGCACATCAAAGCGCCCCCACAACGGGCGCTCTTTCAGCGCGCCCTGCAGGCTCTCTAGTGACTCAACGCTGACCCGCGTATCGGCATGCACGAACCACAGGTATTCACCACGCGCCACCGCCGCGCCAGCATTCATCTGCAGCGCACGGCCAAGGGCGGTTCTCAGTAATTGATCAACCCGCCCCAGCGCCAGCTCGCAGGTGCCATCAGTGCTGCCGCCATCGACCAGGATCAATTCGGCACCGGCGGCGCGCAGATCCGCCAGATCACCCAGCAAATACGGCAACGCTTGGGCCTCATTGCGCACCGGGATCACCACGCTGAGCAGCGGCGTCATCCGCGCGTCTCTGCCTGAGTGGGCGGCTCGGTTGCAGGCTCGGTGCTCGGCTCCTGCACTGCGCTGTTGTCGTGCATCTGCTCATGCACCACCTGCTCATCGACACGCGGATCAAGGGCCGCCGTCAGCGGCGAGCTGGTGGTGCTGTCCGGCATGGGGATATGGTGCAGCGGCGCGTCGTCGACCTGATGCAGATGGGTAACGCGCTCCGGCCGGATACGCAGCACCAGAATCAAGGCGCAGCCGCAGACAAAGGCATACAGCATGTTCGCGCCGAGAAAGCGCATCAGCACACCGGCCAACAACGGCCCGATACTGGCGCCGACGCCAAAGGTCACCAACAGCATGGCCGTCAGCGATACCCGTCGTTCGGCCTCGACATGGTCATTGGCCAGCGCCACCGCCAGCGGGTAGAGGCTGAATTGCAAGGCGCACACCGCAAAGCCGCCGGCAAATAACAGCGGCAAACTGGCCTGCGGCAGAATCGCCAAAGGCAGCGCAGCCAGCGCCAGCAACGCGGCACAGCCACGGATCAGCTGCACGCGGTCATGCCGATCAGACAACCAGCCCAACGGCCACTGCACCACCAGGCCGGCGATAATGCAGCACCCCATAAACAGACCGATCTGCTCGGTGGACAAACCCATGCGCGTGCCATACAGCGGCGCCAGGCCATAGAAGGAGCCGATCAGCAAACCCGAGACCACAATAGTGGTCAGCGACAACGGCACACGGTCAATAAAGAAGCGCATTTCCAGCGGCGCTGGATGCAAGGGCGCAGGATGCAGTTTGCGGGTCAATGCCACCGGCACCAGGCACAGGGCAAAGCACAGCGCCACCAGCATCAGCAGCTCAAGGCCGAGCGCCGGGTGCACCACCAGCACCAGCTGACCGAGGATCAAGCCCAGGTAGGAAGCCCCCATATAGCCGGCAAACACCTGGCCGCGCTGGCTGGTTTCCGCCTGCTCATTGAGCCAGCTCTCGATCACCATGTACTGGCACATCATGCCCAGACCAACCAGCATCCGCAGCAGCAACCAGCTGGGCAACCAATCGCTTAAGCCATGGCCAAGCACCGCTGCCGTCACCACACCAGCGCAGGCGACATAGGCGCGGATATGGCCGACGCGGGCAATCAACCGATGCCCGATCTTGCCGCCCAGCACCAAGCCCAGGTAGTTGGCCGCCATCAGCGCACCGACCCACAAACCATCGGCTGTTTCCGCCAGCCGCAGCGCAAGGTAAGTGCTCAACAGACCCGAGCCCAACAGCATCAACAGGGTGGCGAAATACAGCGAACTAAATGACTTGAGGATCACAGACATGGGACAGCACATGGCTCCATAAAGGCCGCCGAAAGCATGTTCGGCGGTCAGACTCTAAGCGTGGGCCGCCAGTACGCGGCGCTCCCACGGGGTAATTTCATCAAAGAAGCTGGTGAGCTCCAGCGTCTTGCTGGCAATGTAGCCTTCGATGAACTCTTTGCCGAACAGTTCCAGCGCCAAAGTACTGCGCTTGAGCCGCTCGATTGCAGCATGCATGGTACAGGGTAGCGCCAATTCATCCGGCACTTCGAACTCACCCTGGATCGGCGCACTGGGCTGCAGCTGCTGTTCAATCCCGTACAAACCCGCTGCAAGACTCGCCGCCAGCGCCAGATAAGGATTGGCATCGGCGCCCGGCAAGCGGTTCTCTACTCGCCGCGCGACCGGTGCACTGGCCGGGATACGCAGGCCGGCAGCGCGATTATCCTCGGACCAGCAGGCGTTGTTCGGCGACGCATAAGGATGGCAAAGGCGCTGATAGGAATTCACATGCGGGGCAAATAGCAGAGTGAAATCGGCCATGGCCGCCTGCTGCCCGGCGATAAATTGGTAAAACGCCGGCGTTGCCTGGCCATCGGCCGCGCTGAAGATATTCTGCCCACTGCCCTGCTCCACCACGCTCTGATGAATATGCATGGAGCTGCCCGGCGTATGCGCCAATGGTTTGGCCATGCACACCACAGTAAGCCCATGCTTGAGTGCGACCTCCTTGAGCAGGTGCTTGAACAGAAAAGTCTGATCGGCCAGCAGCAGTGGGTCGCCGTGCAGCAGGTTGATCTCGAACTGGCTCACGCCCATCTCGTGCATAAAGGTATCGCGCGGTATACCCAGCGCCGCCATGCACTGATAGACCTCACGAAAGAACGGACGCAGGCCGTTGTTGGAACTCACGCTAAAGGCCGAACCGCCGTCTTCACGCCGGCCATCCAGGCCCAGCGGCGGCTGAAACGGCTGCAGTGGGTCGGCATTGCGGGCAAACACGAAAAACTCCAGTTCGGTCGCCACCACCGGCTGCCAGCCATGGCTGGCGTAACGCGCAATAACCTGCTTGAGCAGGCCGCGGGTCGACAATCCGGAGCTGCGTCCATCGAACTCATCGGCATCACAGATGGCCAGCGCGCGCGGCGTTTCACTCCAGGGCAGCCGATGAATCTGCGTCGGTTCGGCATTCAAGGCCAGGTCACCGTCATCACTGCCGTAATAACACGGCGCCGGATAGCCACCCATGATGCATTGCAGCAACACCCCGCGTGCCAACTGCAAACGCCGCCCCTCCAGAAACCCCTCAGCCGTCATCACCTTGCCGCGCGGCACGCCATTGAGATCGGGTGTCACGCATTCGATTTCATCAACACCACGCAGCAGTTCAGCCAGGGCGGTGCGGTCGAGGGTACTCATTTGCTGTTGTCCTTATTGATGCAAGAGGCCGTAGCCGAACGGCGAGGCGTACAAAATACGCACCAGCCGTTCGATATTTCAAGCAAAGCCATGCCAGATATCTGCACAGCAGGTTCCGCTTCAAAATATATCGATTAATTAGATATTAATGATCATGCACAATCGCTCCAAAAATCACCTATTAGATGTTCAAAAATAAATATAACTGCATGATAAATAAAAAATTAATTCAACTATCGATACCGTCGATGATTACCATGCCCAGCCTGCACTTCTTCATCAAATTTTCATCCGTATTATTGGCTCCGTACTCACTTACATCCGCCCTTACGAGGAGCCTGAACATGAAAAAGCAAATTCTCACCGCCGTAATCCTGAGCAGCCTGTCCATCAGCGCCTTCGCCTTGCCATCCAGCAACCCGCAGCCGCTGCTAGGTGAAAAGCAGGACAGCAGCGTCAGAACCCTGATGGGCTTTGGTAGCAACCTGCAAACTGAAGGTGGCGCTGATCGTCTGCAAGAGCGTCTGCGTGTAGCAGAAGACGGTGCCGACCGCACTGGCGCAAACCGCGTCGCTGAAGGTGGTGCTGATCGCTTGCAAGAGCGTCTGCGTGTAGCGGAAGACGGTGCCGCCCGTACTGGCGCTAACCGCGTCGCTGAAGGTGGCGCTGATCGCCTGCAAGAGCGCCTGCGTGTAGCTGAAGACGGTGCCGACCGTACTGGCGCTAACCGTGTCGCTGAAGGTGGCGCTGATCGCTTGCAAGAGCGTCTGCGTGTAGCCGAAGACGGTGCCGACCGTACTGGCGCTAACCGCGTCGCTGAAGGTGGCGCTGATCGCCTGCAAGAGCGTCTGCGTGTAGCTGAAGACGGTGCCGACCGCACTGGCGCTAACCGCGTCGCTGAAGGTGGCGCTGATCGCTTGCAAGAGCGTCTGCGTGTAGCCGAAGACGGTGCTGACCGTACTGGCGCTAACCGTGTCGCCGAAGGTGGCGCTGAACGCACACCAGGCCTGCGCTTTAGCTGATCACAGCTGATAGGCAACACAAAAAAGGTGCTCAATCGAGCACCTTTTTTGTTTATTGCGCAGGCGATTCCAACTGCGCCAAGCGCTCTTCCAGCACCGCAATCCGCGCCTCCAGAGCGTCCAGGCGCTCATCCTGCTGACCGCCCGCTGTCGCGTGCTGCGGCTCACTGGCTCTGGCCGCCAATGCCGCCTGCAAATCCGCCGGGTCACCCAGCACGTGCATATAACGGTCTTCACGCTGCCCCGACTGACGTGGCAACAGGCAGGCCAGTTCGCGGCTGATCAGGCGTTCAAGGTTATGCTGCACCTGCTCGGCATCATCAAAATCATGCATGCGGCTGCTGCGCGTCAGCAGTTCGTTGATGGTCTGCGGGCCACGTAGCAGCAACAGACCGAGCAGCACCACCTGCGCCGCCACCAGCTCCAGCGCTTTGTCGGTACGATGTTCCCAGCGATCCGCTCGGCTGCCCATCACCAGGCGCGCCATTTCTCGCCCTTCCAGACTACGTAGTGCCTGGCCGACCTGGCCAGCTGTAAGGTTGAGCACCGGTTCACGGCTGGTTTTCTGATTGCAGGCCAGCACCAGGGCGTTCAGCGTCAGGGGATAGGCTTCGGGGGTGGTCAGCTGCTTTTCGATCAAGCAACCCAGTACCCGCGCTTCGACGATCGTCAGGGTTTCAACCGCCATAGCGTTCGCATCTTCATTGGACATAACAACCTCAGGGCCTCGCAAAGGCCCTAGCCTAGCCCGCCTGACGACCGGTTGATAGGCATAACCGCCGCTGGGCGGGCTGGCACTGCGCCAGCGCGTAACAGCGGGTCACTGTGGTAGAGTCGCGCGCTATTTTTCAGCGTGGCCTTGTTTCATCCCCCGCGAAAAGCCTCATAACGCGTACTGCAGCCATGCATCCAGCCCCGGCGCCCCGAGCCCGGCAGGCAATAGAAAGAGATCGCAGGCCTGCCCGCCAAAGTAGAGATGCATGTCATGACCACTGCCCAACACCCGCTTCTGCAACTACTCAACCGCACCAGCCTGGTGCTGCAAATCGCCATCGGCCTGGTGGCTGGTATCGCCCTGGCGCTGTTCCTGCCTGAAGCCGCGGCAAGCGTCAGCTTCCTCGGTACGGTGTTTGTCTCGGCGCTGAAGGCCGTGGCTCCGGTGCTGGTATTCGTACTGGTGGCGGCGTCGATTGCCAACCATCAGCAAGGTCAGCAGACCCATATCAAACCGATTCTGCTGCTGTACCTGATCGGCACCTTCAGCGCGGCGCTGATCGCGGTGGCCGCCAGCTTTGCCTTCCCGTCCAGCCTGACCCTGGTGAGCAACAGCGCCGAGCTGTCGCCACCCGGCGGCATCAGCGAAGTGCTGAAAACTCTGCTGCTGAATGTGGTGGATAACCCGATCAACGCCCTGCTCAAAGGCAACTTTATCGGCATCCTGGCCTGGGCCATCGCACTGGGCTTTGCCTTCCGCCACGCCAGCCCCAGCAGCAAGCAAATGCTCGCTGACCTCTCCGACGCGGTAACCAGCATCGTCAAACTGGTGATTCGCCTGGCGCCACTGGGGGTTTTCGGCCTGGTTGCGGCCACGCTGGCCGAGTCGGGCATGTCCGCCCTGCTCGATTACCTGCACCTGCTGCTGGTACTGGTCGGTTGCATGCTGTTTGTCGCCCTGGTGACCAACCCGGCGATTGTCTATTTCAAGACCCGTCGCAACCCCTACCCGCTGGTGCTGACCTGCCTGCGCGAAAGTGGCCTGACGGCGTTCTTTACCCGTAGCTCGGCGGCCAATATCCCGGTCAACCTGCAGCTCTGCCAGCGTCTGGGCCTGCATGAGGAAACCTACTCGGTGTCGATCCCACTGGGCGCGACCATCAACATGGCCGGCGCGGCGATCACCATAACGGTACTGACCATGGCCGCGGTGCACACCCTGGGCATCGCCGTAGATCTGCCGACAGCCTTGCTGCTCAGCCTGCTCGCCTCGATCAGCGCTTGCGGTGCGTCGGGCGTGGCCGGCGGCTCGCTGCTGCTGATTCCGCTGGCGTGCAGCCTGTTTGGCATCCCCAATGATGTGGCCATGCAGGTGGTCGCTGTCGGCTTTATCATCGGCATCGTGCAGGACTCTGCGGAAACCGCGCTGAACTCCTCCACCGACGTACTGTTCACTGCAGCCGCCTGCCAGGCTGAGCAACAACGCAGCTAAACGCTTGCCGAAACAACAAAAGGCTTACCCATGGGTAAGCCTTTTTTATGCCCGCCATCCCTGGCGGCCGTCGCAGCGCAGCGTTAATAAGTGCTCCAGGCACTTATTTATTGGCCAACCGATAAACGTCGCACGCCCAGCGTTTGAATAGCCGAACGATTCCGGTAGGCTTTGCCGCTTCTTTATAAGGAGTAATTCCCATGGCCCGCGCCACTGCCCGTCACATCCTGGTTGCCAGCGAAGACAAGTGCAACGAACTGAAAGCCGCAATCGAAGGCGGTGCCGACTTCGCCCAAGTCGCCAAAGACAACTCCAGCTGCCCGTCCAGCCGCAGCGGCGGTGACCTTGGCTCGTTCGGCCCAGGCCAGATGGTCAAAGAATTCGACACCGTAGTATTCAGCGCACCGATCAACGTGGTGCAAGGCCCGGTAAAGACCCAGTTCGGTTATCACCTGCTGGAAGTGACCAGCCGCCAGGACTGATCCTGCCTGTTCGCTGGGCCGCCCGGCCCGGCGAATCCAATTTTTTCGCGCAGCGCCCATCGGGCACCACGCCACTGACCAACAGTGCAAGACCTCGGGCAATAGCCAGGTATACTCGCCGGCCTTTTCTTCTCGCACCCGCGGACCTCGCCATGACCCAGACTCCAGCAGCTGAACCCACCCTCGCCGTTCAGTCTGCCGACAGCGCCGCGCCACTCAATGACCAGGCTGCGCCTGTAAGTCCGCCTAAAGCCAGTGGCTTTGCCTCGCTGTTCGGCGCCGCCAAGGCCGCCTCCGGCAAACAGGACGACCAGCCCTGGCACCAGAAGGGCAACAAGTCGAGCCACGAAAAGAAGATCGGTCCAGCGCCGAGCGGTACTCGCCGCGCCATGGGTAAACGTTAAGCCAAACGTGCGCGCAAACGCTCCTGCAACCAGCCGCCGCAAAAATTCAGCAGCAAGCCAAGCATCACCAGTAGCGCACCGACTAGCTGCAGGCTGCTCAGGCGTTCATCGAGCAGCAATGCCGAAGAAGTCAGCCCAACCACCGGCACCAACAGCGAGAACGGCGCTACCTGGCTAGCCGGGTAACGCGACAGCAAGCGGCTCCACAGGCCATAGCCGAGGATGGTCGCGCCGAATGCCAGGTAGACCAGCACCAGCAGCGTATCCAGGGTAAAGCCGCGCAGCGCTGACTCGATCACCTCGGGGCCCTCCAGCAGCCAGGACAACGCAAAGAACGGCAACGGCGGCACCAGGCTGCCCCACACCACCAGCCCCACCAGATTCACCTTGCCCAACTTGCGCGTGGCGATATTGCCCAGCGCCCACATGGCGGCAGCGCAGAGTGTCAGAAGAAAGCCAGCCAGCGTCATCAGGCCATTGCCCTGTGAGCCAATCAGCAGCAAACCGCCGGCCGCCACCAGTAACCCGAACAGGTTGGCCAGGCGAAAGCGCTCCCCCAGCAACAGCACGGCAAATAGCAGGGTAAACAGCGCCTGCGATTGCAGCACCAGCGACGCCAGGCCGGCCGGCATGCCGACGGACATGGCAGAGAAGAGAAAGGCGAACTGCCCCAGCGAGATGGTCAAGCCATAGGCCAGCAGCCAGCGCAGCGGAATCTGCGGGCGCTTGATAAACAGCACGGCAGGAAAGGCCGCCAGAAGAAAACGCAGCGCGCCCAGCAGCATCGGCGGCATCTCGTGCAGGCCGATCTTGATCACCACAAAATTCATGCCCCAGACGATGATCACCACCAGGGCCAGCAGTAAATCCTTGGGTTGCATGGGCGCTCCGGATTAATCAATCAGCACTTATTAAAGCGGCCAGCAGCGTCATAGCGCCCATACAGAAACCCGGCAAATAAGCCGTACAGCGCATCACTGATCGGCAGATTGCAGCGCCACAGGTGCCGCCAGCGCCTCGAAGGGCTAGAATCGCAGCCCTTACCCATTAACCCGCAACGACGAGATAACCCATGGGCGCCCAGTGGAAAGCCAAACCTAAAGAAGCCGCCGCCAACGCCAGAGGCAAGATCTTCGGCCGGCTGGTCAAGGAAATCATGATCTCCGCCCGCAACGGCGCCGATCCGGACCTGAACCCCAAGCTGCGCCTGGCGATCCATCAGGCGAAAAAAGCCTCGATGCCAAAGGAAACCCTCGACCGGGCGATCAAGAAAGGCGCTGGCCTTTTGGGCGACACCGTGACCTTCCACTCCGCCACCTATGAGGGCTTCGCCCCGCATCAGGTGCCGGTGATCATCGAGTGCCTAACCGACAACATCAACCGCACCGTGGCGGAAGTCCGCGTGCTGTTCCGCAAGGGTCAGATGGGCGCTTCCGGCTCAGTAACCTGGGATTTCGACCATGTGGGCATGATCGAAGCCAGCACCGAAAGTGATGCCGACCCGGAAATGGCCGCCATCGAAGCCGGCGCTCAGGATTTCGAGCCTGCCGAAGACGGCAACACCCTGTTTATCACCGAGCCGACCGACCTCGACGCCGTATGCCGCGCGCTGCCGGAGCAGGGTTTCAGCGTCAACTCGGCGAAGATCGGCTATATCCCGAAAAACCCGGTGAGCAGCCTGACTGCCGAGCAATTGGAAGAAGTCGAAGCCTTCCTCGAAGCGCTCGACGCTCACGATGACGTGCAGAACGTCTATGTCGGGCTTTCCGGCTAAATACCGGCTGACCAGGCCCGCCGCGCAGGATGCGCCGCGGGCCCACGAGCGGCACAGATTAATGTGCGCAGTTCGTCGTACCGGCAGATTGACCACTCCGCGCATCGCGCAAAGCGAGTAGAATCGCCGCCCGCCGCGCCACCAGCGCCCGACGTGTACACAAGGACGTTGTCACACAGGAGTTTTACCGTGCACAAGTTTCTGATTCTGGCCGCCTGCCTGCTGCTTGGCGCCTGCGCCAACAACCCGCAGACGACCTACCAGCAAGAGGTCAAAGCGGGCAAAAGCCCGATGGCCAAGAGCGCCCTGGAAGCCATCCACAACACCCAGGCCATCCCGCTGCCGCTCGATACCGGCCTGCTGGCCCCGCAATGGCCAATCAGCGCCGACGAGCCGCGTCTGGACTTCGGCAGCTCGATCTCCAACTACCGGATCTTTTCCCTGCAGCTGAAAAAGGGTGAGCGTTACACCCTCAATGTGCATTCGCTGTGCAATGAGCCGTGCATGGGCGTCAGCAAATACGCCCTGAAGCCACGCGCCATGCTGCTGGATGCCTACGGCGCGGTGATTGCCGACAAGCCCTCGCATGCCGAAGCCGTGGTCGGCCAGATCAGCCTGAGCTGGGATGGTGAAGCCGCAGAAGATGGCACCTATTACCTGCTGGTGGCCGCCGATAACGACGACCTCGGCGAAACCATCGTGATCGACGATGTGTGGGTCAATAACTCGCCGTTGATGGCGGTCAAGGTTGACATGCAAAGCGCACCGTTCGGCAAGATCAGCGCATTCTCCAGCACCAGCAAAAACTGAACACACCTCCCTGGCGAGCCGCAATGGCGCGCCAGGTTCTCCCCCTCCCACACACATACAGAAACTCCCGCCCCGCCACCTCCCCAGCAAATTGCCAAGCGGCCACAACGGCCTATGGTATGAACAACGCCCCCGCTTTGACTCGCTGACGGAGCCCCGCGCATGCCACTTCGCTGGCTGACCACCCTGGGTTTGATGATTGGCCTGCAGGTCGCACCGGCAAGCGCCCGCACGCTGCAGGTCGAGCTGGATTTTCAGCATATTGGCGGCCTGCTGCCGGCCGCCGAATTGGACAGCATGCTCGCCTCGGCACAGCTGCGAGTCGACGCCACCTACGAGCCGCGCTGGCTGATCCCCGGCCTGACCGCCAGACGTGAACGCACCCTGCCAATCGGCAGCAAGCTGTTGCCCATCCTTCAGCAGATTGAATTGACCGAGCAGCAGATTGCCCGCCATGGCCGCACCCTGAGCTTTAGCGTCAACGAAAAGAACCCCGAGCACCGGGGCTACACCCTGAGTACGCTGCAACTGTTTCTGCCGATTGTTGGCGGATTTGGCCGGCCGCAGCCAACGCTGGAGCTGATTCTGCCGGCTGTGCCGGAAACCGGCCTGGCGCAGCAATACGGCCTGCTGTCGCGTCAGGGCTCGGTGGAGCTGGGTATCCGCCTGCGCTACCGCTGGAGCGACGCGCGCGGAGCCATGCAGCAGCAAACTGCCGACTGCGACGAACAAGTGCAGATCATCGATGCCGATCACTACCGTTTTCGTCCCAGCCACAGCCATGCCGGCCTGTATCGCGAGCTGGCATCGGCCGTACAAAGCGATCCACCAAGCACAGCCGTTGCCGGCCAACGCAGCCTGCAGCTGAGGCCGCCCTTACCCGTCGATCTGCAAGGCTGGCAGCTGTCGCGCCATCACCTGCTGCAATTGCAGGTCGGCGACACGCAGGTTGAACGCCTATCGCTCTACGCCACCCGCGAGGTTTCCGCCGAGTGCCAACGCGGCCTGAGCTATGACGCGTTGTTCGCTGATGGGCAATTGGTGGAAATGGAGCACAACCATTCGGCCAGCGGTTGTGCGGACCAGACAGCGGACAACCTGTGGCTAAGCGCCAGCTGGCTGAATGACGGTAGCCTGGCGCGATTGCTGAGCACCCAGGGCCACGCGCCGACTCGCAGCTGGGAGGCTTTTTATGCCGCCCAGCCCGCCACATGCTTTAACCCGGATAACCCGCAGAGCCACCAACCGGCAACCACCCAGCTGGCAATACTTGAGCAACAGGTCGCGGCTCTCCAGCGCCTGCGCCGCGCGTTTCTTGAGCAATAAATCGCCAAACAACAGATCAGTAGAGCCCACCCGCCCACTTATTGATCCACCGCAAGACGCTCTACGCCTGGAGCCTTAGCCTATGCCGATGACTTCCACTGCCATCGACGAGGTTTCCATGAGCATCACCTCAGCCAGCATCTGCGCGGCTGCCGACCAACTGCAGGGTTTTGTCGGCTTCAATGCCAAGACCGGGCGCTATATCGTGCGCTTCTCCGAAGATTCCTTCGGCCTCGACGTGCTGGAAAAAAGCATCACGCCTACCTGCGAATTCGTCTGGCGCGCTTTTGACGGCGAACTGATGAACCTCGACCGTGCGCGTCTGCAATTGCTGCTGGAACAGAACATTGATGACCGCCTTGCTATCAGCGAACCGCTGCGGGTCTATGTACGCCGCACCGATATGCCGGAGATCAGCGCCGAGCGCCGTCGCCTTAACGCTTGAGCGGCTGGTGGGTTTACGCGCCCATGGCCGAATAGGCCCCAGCTTGTTCACTTACGCCCTCACAGCCGCCGCGCGCAGCAGACTAAGCTCGATTGGCCGAATTCATTCGCCCAGGAGCCTGCCGATGTTCGATGTGCTGATCAAAAACGCGCTGTTTTTCGATGGCAGTGGCACGCCAGGAGTGCTGCGTCACCTCGGCATCGCCAACGGCAAGCTGGCCTGCATCAGCGCCAGCGTCCTGGATGAAAGCGGCTGTGCTCAGGTGATTGATGCGCAAAACCGCTGGGTGACGCCCGGTTTTATCGACATGCACACCCATTACGACGCCGAACTGGTGGCCGCCCCTGCGCTCAAGGAATCGGTGCGTCATGGCGTGACCACGGTGATGATCGGCAGCTGCTCGATCAGCATGGTGTTGTCCAGCGCGGAAGACTGCTCGGACCTGTTTACCCGCGTCGAATCGGTGCCGCGTGAACATGTGCTGCCGCTGCTGCAGGCACGCAAGAGCTGGAACAGCGCCGGCGAATTTGCCGCCTTTCTCGATCAGCATGCGCTGGGGCCGAATATCTGCTCCTTCCTCGGCCACTCCGACCTGCGCGTCGCCGTGCTCGGTCTCGAGCGCGCGGTAGACGCCAAGGTACGCCCCAGCGAACACGAGCTGCAGCAGATGGAAAGACTGCTGGAAGATGCGCTGGACGCCGGCCTGCTCGGCCTGTCGAGCATGACCAATCCCTGGGACAAACTCGATGGCGACCGCCAGCGCTCGAAATCCCTGCCCTCGGTGTATGCGCCCTGGGCAGAGTACGCGCGACTGAACAAAATCCTGCGCCGGCGCGGGCGCATTCATCAGGGCGCGCCGAACCTGGTGACCAAGCTGAATGTGCTGGCCTTTCTCTGGGACAGCATCGGCGGTTGGTGGCGCAAGCCGCTGAAGACCACCCTGATTACCCTGATGGACGTCAAAGCCGACCCTTGGCTGGCGCCGATCCTCGGCCCGCTGACCCGCTGGATCAATCGCCTGACCCACGCCGACTTCCGTTGGCAAACCCTGCCGGTGCCGTTTGAAACCTACGCCGACGGCATGGAGTTTGTGGTTTTCGAGGAGTTTCCCGCCGGTCAAGCCGCACTGCACCTGGCCAACCACGACATGCGCAGTCAACTGTTCCAGGACCCGGCCTACCGCCTGCGTTTTCGCCAGGACGTGGAGAAGAAATTCGGCCCACGGGTCTGGCACCGCGACTTCGACGACGCCTGGATTGTCGATTGCCCGGACGCCAGCGTGGTCGGCAAAAGCGTCGGCGAACTGGCCAAGGCCCGCGACGAACACCCCGCCGATCTATTCCTCGACCTGCTGGTGGCCCACGGCCCGCGTTTGCGCTGGCGCACGCTGATCGCCAACCATCGCCCCGAGGTAGTGGAAAAACTGGTGTGCGAACCCAGCACCCTGATCGGCTTTGCCGACTCCGGCGCACATATCCGCAATATGGCCTTCTACAACTTCGGCGTGCGCTTGCTCAAACTGGTGCGCGATGCCGAGCTACGCGGCCAACCAGTGATGCCGATTGAAACCGCAATCTGGCGCCTGACCGGCGAGCTGGGCGAGTGGTTCGATATCGATGCCGGCAGGCTCTATGAAGGCGCTCGTGCCGACCTGGTAATCATCGACCCGAGCGCATTGGATGAATCCCTGGCCAGCTACCAGGAGGCACCGATGGACGCCTTCGGTGGTCTGCAGCGCATGGTCAACCGCGGCGCAGCGGTGGAGGCCGTGCTAATCAACGGGCGCATTGCCTTTCAGCAGGGCGAATTCGCCAGCGAACTGGGACAGGCACGCGGCTACGGGCAGTTTCTGCGCAGCAACGCCTAGCCTGGCGTCAGGGCATGCGACCTAAGGCATAACAGCGGCGCGCCGGGCTGGCATAATGCGCGCCGCACAGCCCGATCACGTAACTACGGGCCGGTATTGAAAGGACTCTAACCGAAATGCCCCGCACGCTTTCGCAGGCGGCCTGGCGCTGGCTTTGCGGCCTGCTGCTGGTCAGCCTGCTAACCCCACCACTGCAGGCCGATGACAGCGGAACCCTGCGCTACCCCCGCCGGGCCGATGGCGATGAGTTTCGCTCCATCTATGCCCTGGCGCAGCTGCAACTGGCGCTGGATAAAGCCGGCAGCGCGCTGCGCCTGGAGCCTTCGCACTACAGCATGGAGCAAGAGCGCGCGCTGGTTAATCTGGAGCACAACGACCGCCTCGACGTGGCCTGGAGCATGACCAGCCATGAGCGCGAGCAACGCCTGCTGCCGGTACGTATTCCGCTGGATAAAGGCCTGTTCGGCTGGCGCATCGCCCTGCTGCCCAAAGACCGCGCGCAGCTGCTCAAGGATGTGCGCAACCTTGAGCAGCTGCGCCAGTTTTCCGCAGGCCAAGGCCACGACTGGCCGGACAGCGAAATCCTCCGCGGCCACGGTTTGCCGGTCAGGGTTTCATCCAGTTACGGCAGTCTGTTTCGCATGCTGCAAGCGCAGCGCTTCGACTACTTTCCGCGCTCGGTGATCGAGATCTGGGATGAGCTGGAGCACCCGCGCGCGAAGCAACTGGTCGTCGATCCGCATGTGCTGCTGCACTACCCCACGGCGATGTATTTCTTCTTCTCGCGCAAACGCCCGGAGCTGGCGGAAAACGTGCGCATAGGCATGGAGAAAGCCATTGCCGATGGCTCCTTCGAGCGTCTATTCCAGCAGCACTTCGCCGCCAGCCTGCAGCGTGCGCAACTTGGCCAGCGTCAGCTGATCGAGCTGCATAACCCGCTGCTGCCCAGCGCCACGCCTTTGCAGCGGCGCGAGCTGTGGTTCACTGCGCCACCGGTACGCTAGGCGCTGGCTGCGCCAGGGTGGTTTGCACCACGTTGCGGGTGTGCGCACCGAAGCGCTTGAACAGCTCCACCAGCAACTGCTCCAGCAGCGGGTCGGCTTGCGCCTGGGCCAGCTGATTACCACCGCTAAAACCCGGAGCCGCCGACGGTTTGCGCGCCAGCCACTGGCCAATCAACTCATCAAAGGCATCGGCACTGGCATAGGACTCAGCCGCCACCACCTGCTGCGCATAGTCCACCGAATAGGCTGGATAGCTGTCCTGCGGGTTCTGCGTATAGGCCTGCAACAGAGGCGAGGCCGCCTGCTCATCCATCAGCTGCTGCATACGCTCCAGCTGATATTCCTCAATCGCCGTGTGCCGGTCCGCCACTCGGGCAATGGTCGCCAGACGATCTTCGGGATAACCGCTGGCCGCCTTGAGGGCAATCAGCATCAGCTCGGCCGTGGCGACGCCCGGCACGGTCTTGGCGTGGTAGGGCTGGGTCAGGTCCTGCATGTAGTGCAGCGCCCAGCCGAGAAAACGATAACCCCAGTAATCGTGACCGCTTTCCAGGGCCAGCCGCGCCAGGCTGGTGTACTGGTAGATGCGCCAGTGCGGCAGAGTGCGGCGCAGATAGGGCGCCGCCTGCAACACCAGCTCCGGCTCGTGGTAATAGCCGATATGGAATGGCGCCTGGGAGGAATACTCGAAGCGCGCATCGCCAAAGGGCTGCGCGCCGAAGTTGTAGTGCGCGCCAACTTCGCCCGGGTTGTCGCTGAACAAGTTGATGTCATGGCCATAGTCCGGCTCATCGGCCGCACTGCTGAGCACCTGCACAGCACTCACCGCCTCACCCCGCTGCAAGGCCAGGTAACGCCAGTGGCTCCAGGGGCCGATCTTGCGAAACACCAGCACCTGCTCGGCGGCCAGACGCGGCCGGCCATCATCGGCCTGCCCCGGCAATTGCTGAACGAAACCAGCCAGGCGAATCTGCGGATTGACCCGCAGCGCCTGCAGAAACGCGCTGCGCCTGTCGACCGCAGCTGTTGTCGAAGCGCTAAAGCGCAAGGCATCCGGACGCGCCGGGTAATCCGCAAAATGCGCGCGGGCAAAGGTTTCCTGCTGGTCCAGCAGCTGCTCGATGGCCGGAGCCTGCGCATCGAGAAAAGCCTCCAGCGGCTCGTAGCTCAAGGTGCGCTGCAGCTCGGGCACTGCCTGCAACGCCAGCTGACTACCCAGCGAATGATTGGACCAGGCCAGCGCGCTTAATGGCTGGTACGCCAGGCAACAGGCAGATAGCAACAGGAGCAATGGCTTCACGGAGACTCCGACAGCAGATGGCAGTGCAAAGAGGCGTAGCCTAACGCCAAAGCAGCCATCTGGCACTGTCGTATCAAGTCAGTCCATTCACTAATCGAGCAGCACGCTGCATGCCCAGCCAGGTTGGGCTAAAGCGCAAACACCGCAGCCGCTACCAACAGCCCAGTCACCAGCAGCAACGCCAGGGCCAGCAGGGGTTTGTTCAGGCCGCTGGGCGCACTGACGGGCGCGACCGCAGCGCGCATCGGATTAGCCTGCGCGACTGTGCGCAGCGGGTTGGCCTGGCTGCTCGGCGAGCTGGACAGAGGCGCCGGCCTGAGCGGTTTGGGCAGATCCACCGCACGCATAAACAGCGTGGCATCTTCATCCTCGCTCGGCGCCACGGTGCTTTTCGGGCCGATCACCAGCAGGCTGACCGAGCCCATCTTCAACTGGTCGCCAGGTTGCAACACCGCCGTCGCGACCTTCTGCTGGTTGACCAGCAGGCCATTGGCCGACGCCAGGTCCTTGACCTCAAGCACGTCATCCTTGAGGTAGAACTCGCAATGCCGACGCGACAATTCCTGGTCGCTGAAGCACAGCTCGCACTTCACCGAGCGGCCAAAGGTCATGGAGCCGTTGATATGGAATTTCTTGCCTTCGTGCTCGCCCTGGATCACCTGCAAATACCAGCGCGCAGCCTGTTCGGCCTTGGTCTTGCTGCGCGCCGGGTCGACCAGCAGCAGCTCCACCGAGCCCAGGCGCACGCGGTCGGCGGCGCGCAGCTGGAAGCGCGTATTGATCCGCTCGTCATTGACGAAGGAGCCGCTCGGGCTGCCGACATCGGTCAGGTAGTAGAAGCCATGGTCCTGGCGAATTTCCGCGTGAAACGGAGCGATGCTCGGGTCCACCAACACCAGGCTGTTGCGGCTGTCCTGGCCGATGGTGAAACGCTCGTCGACCAGCCAGATCGGCGCCTGACGATTATCACTGAAGTGAATTCTGAGCATCTGCGTACTCCGGCAAAATCAGTTAGCCAACCACCAAGGACTCGCCACAACTCGGCATCAACTGCCGGCGTAATGAGCGAGGCGCGCATGCTGCCTGCCAATCAGCCCGGTAGCAATACGCCAGCATGACGACTTAATCAAATAGGTTGTTCCACAGCCGCTTGACCGGGTTAACCGGTGCCGACTGTTCGGCCGCCGCAGGCCGCCGCCGAGGCGTCTGGGCCAGGCGTACGCGCTGTTCGTGGCCATCCAGCAGCTGCAATAACTGCTCGTTGGCCGGCTCCACTTCCAGGCCCTGCTGCACCAGCGCCAAGGCCAGAGCAAACTCGCGGCGCTTGTAGGCGTCTTCACTTTGCTCGATATAGCGCTGCGCCACCCGATTGATCCCGGCCAGCGCCAGCAGGTTGTCCGGCTCCCAGGCCAGCACTTGGCGGAAGTAGTGGGTGGCACTGTCATCTTCCGGCAGTAGCAACTGCTGATCAGCCAGACGCTGTTCGGCCAGCTGCAGGTACTGATTGATCCGCGCCTGCAGCACCCGCGCCAGGCCATCCAGAGCCGCAGAGTTGTCCGCATCGAGCGCCAGCACCTGGCGGAACAGGTAGTCGGCGTTGTCCTGCGGCGGCTCCAGCAGACTGCCGTTTTGCAGGCGCAGCTCAGCTCGCGCCAGGTATTCGCTGATCTGCTTCTGCTGATACAGGTAATAACCGCCGCCGGCCGCCCCAGCCAGCAACACGATGCCGACCAGCAGCCAGACCCACAGCGTACTGCGCGCAGATTGGCTTCTGGCCGGTTTGCCCAGGCTCAGCGCCGGGGCGATGCGCGTGCTGTCCGGATCATCGCGGGTCAGCTCATCCAGGCTGGCCAGCAGCACCTTGCAGTCGGCAAATCGCTCATCCGGCTCTTTCGCCAGCATGCGATCGAGCAACCACTGGTAGTTCTGCAAATGCGCCGGCAGTTGCGGCACGTCCATCTGCAGGTGGTTCATCACGGTCTGGGTGTAGTTGGCGGCGCGATAAGGATTACTGCCAGTGAGCATCTCCAGCAGGATCACCCCCAGGCTGTAGATATCACTGCGCGCATCCAGCGCCTGGCACTGCGCCTGCTCAGGGCTGCTGTAGGACGGGCTGCCAACGGCGATGCCGAACTGGGTCAGGTCATGGTCCAGCTCGACTTCCTTGGCCACGCCGAAATCGGTGATTACCGCCGTGCCGTCGCTACGAAAGAGGATGTTGGCCGGTTTGATATCGCGGTGTACCAGGCCCTTGTCATGCACCACGGCCAGGCCGCTGGCCACCTGCTGAACGATACGCAAGGCACGCGGCAGGTCGAACACCTCGCCCTTGTGCTGCGCCAGATCGCCACCCGGGACGAATTCCATGGTCAGGTAGTGGCGACCATCGACCAGTTGGTCGATGTCATAGATGGTGATGATCGAGGGGTGATGCAGGGACGCCACGATGTGGCCTTCCTTGAGAAAGCGCTGGCTGAACGCCTGATCATCCGCGCTCAGCAGTACCTTGATCGCCACCTTGCGCTGCAGCGACGCCTGGGTGGCCAGGTACACCTCGGCCATGCCGCCTTTGCCCAGGCGACCATGCACCTGATAACCGGGGATTTCGAGCAATTGTTCAGTCATGGGAGTCAGTGCACACCGGCAGATTAGGGCTTGCGGGAGGTAAACAGGCGGCTGAGCAAACCGCGCGGTTTGGCCTCAACGCTGGGCGCAGCCGCATCAAGGCCGAGCACGATACAGGAGATATTATCCTTGCCACCCATTTCGTTGGCCTGCGCCAGCAGCTGGTCCACCAGCTCATCGAGGGTCTGGGCGTTGCTGCACAGCTGTTGGATCTGCGCGTCTTCCAGCTCGCCGGTCAGGCCGTCGCTGCAGAGCAGCAGCAACTCATGCTCACCTAGCGAGCCCTGCTGCAAACCCACCTGCAACGGCTGATCATCGCGGCCCAGGCACTGCAGAATGACATTGCGCTGCGGATGGCTACGCGCCGCTTCGGCGCTCATCTGTCCGGCATCGATCATCGTCTGCACCCAGCTGTGGTCGTGGGTCAGGCGCTCGATATGCCCGGCACTGACCCGATAAGCACGGCTGTCGCCGACCCAGGCAATGCTGAATGCGGCGCCAACAAAGCGCACCGCCACCAGGGTTGTGCCCATGCCGCGCTGCTCATCGGCGCGCGCCACAGCGAGAATCTCCCGATTGGCTGCATGCACCGCTTCGACCAATTCCTGGCCATCGGCGCAGGCCGCCTGCAGGGTCTGCAGCGCCAGGGCGCTGGCCACTTCGCCACATTGATGGCCGCCCATGCCGTCAGCAATCGCCCACAGATTCAGCTGTGGGCAGCACAACAGGGCATCTTCATTGTGCCCACGCACCCGTCCAGGCACGCTGTGGCCGGCGTAAATCAGCGCTTGTTCCATCAACGTCTCGACATAGGGGTTCAACAGTCACACAGCAGCCAGGCTGCAAGCGGCGCAAGGTGCGCAAGGTGCGCAAGGTGCGTCCATGATGCGGCGGCAAACTCAAACTGTCACCGCCAGCCGCCGATTTTGCCGGTGAACTGTTAACCAGTCGAACCCAGACGGGCCTTCTGCCTGGCCGGATAACTCCCCAGCTATTCGCCCAGCATGGGCGTAGACTCATAACACCAGCCTCGCCTCACCGCGAGGGGATGGCCCGCTCCAGAATGTTCAACCACGACATTGTCAGAGGTGAAGATCATGAGCAAAGGTATGGATTCGAAGAAACAAGTGAAGAAAAAGCCGCTGAAAACCGCCAGCGAAAAGCGCATGGACAAGAAAGACAAGCAAGGTGCGAAAACCCTGCTCGGCAGCCACGCCACCAACGTCTGAGCCACCGGTCTGAGGCAAGCATCGCGCTTGCGCTCAGACATTCAATCAGCCGCGTGACCACTACCCGCTATGCACTACCGCCTACTCCCCGCCTCGCTCAAACCACTTGCCGACAAGTTCTACCGCAGCCAACGCTCAGCCATGCGCGCCACTGCCGACGCCCAGCTATGGGTGGCAGAAGATCAGGAAATCGTCGCCTCGCTGTGCCTGCACAAGATCGCGCATGGCCACTGGCTGACCAGCCTGCTGGTCGCCACGGCGCTGCGTGGGCAAGGTGTGGCCCGTCAGTTGATCGAAGCTGCGCTGGCCGATTGCACCACGCCGGTCTGGCTGTTCTGTCACCCGCAGCTGAGCGACTTTTACCAGCGCCTGGGCTTTATCCCCTGCACCGATCTGCCTCAGCCGTTGGCTGAACGCCTGGCCCGCTATCAGCGCAGCAAAAATCTACTGGCATTTTCCCGTGCACCTTGCGCAAGCCTTGCGGCACAAGGGCTAGAACCTTAGTACCAGGCAACTCGGGCGCCATTCGGCAGATAGAGACCCATACTGGCACTTTGCTGGATTTTACTATTGCCATCGCCAAGGCAAGCTCTGCATGCTTAGCTCATAACAACTACAACAATGGTTATTCACTATGCGGATATCGCGGCTGCTCAGGCGTCTGCGTAACGACTTTCAGTTGTCCATCATTACGCTGATGGGCCTGTTTGGCGTGATTGGCATTACCCCCTATGCCGTATACCGGCTAGCCACCGGTAACTACCTGGTAGGTACCGCCGACACCGTAATTGTGGTTTCCACCGTGCTCGCGGTGCTCTATGCCTGGCGCACCGGGGACACCGTCAAGCCCGGCATTTACCTGGCCAGTATCTTCTCTATCGGCTCGACCCTGATCGCCATCAACCTGGGCGTCAACGGCCTGTTCTGGATCTACCCGCTGATCCTCTTCAACTTCTATATGGTGTCGCCCACCAAGGCCTTGATTGCCACCATTCTGGTGCTCACCACCCTGGTCGGTTACGGCCAGCTGAACCCTGGGGCAGTATTCGAAAGCGACTACCAGATGGTTTCATTTCTGGTCACCAGCATGATGGCCAGCATCCTCAGCTTCGTGTTTGCCTACCGCACCAGCAGCCAACGCGATCAGCTGCAACAACTGGCCATCCACGACCCGCTGACCGGCGCACGCAACCGCCGGGCGATGAATGAAGAGCTGAAGATCGCCGCCTCCATCTACCGCCGCCACGGCAACAGTTACGGCGTTCTGGTGATGGACCTGGACCATTTCAAACGGATCAACGACAACCATGGCCATCAGGCCGGCGACCAGGTGCTGGTGGACTTCGTAAAGCTGATCAAAAGCTCCTCGCGCAAGGAAGACCGGCTGTTCCGCTTCGGCGGCGAGGAGTTTCTCCTGCTGCTGCCCAACACCGAGCGCACCGGCCTGCTGGCGGCCGCACAACATCTGCAGCAGCAAGTGGCGCAGCATCTGCGCGGGCCTGGCGGGGCGGTGACCATGTCGGTCGGCGGGGCCATCCTGCGCCGCGACGAGCATTGGGAAAGCATGCTGCAGCGCGCCGACGAACGCCTGTATCGCGCCAAGAATGCCGGGCGTAACTGCATCATCATCGATGACGGCGTCGATACCACCAGCAGCCTGCCTATCGCCTGAGCGTGCGATTTATCTTTGCTTACAACTTACCGCGAGAAAATTATCGCGCGCTGCCGGCACGGCTGTAACAACTCGGTTTTACCTCTGTCTATTGGCCACACCTCATACAGAGCACCGCCATGAAAAGACGCTCCCTGCTCAAGGGGATGGCCCTGTTGCCAGCCCTGCCCCTGCTCGGTCACGCCCCATTCAGCCTGGCGCAAGCCATCGCCAGTAGCGTGACACCCTTGGATAAACCCCATGGCGACTGGCGCGCACTACTGACGCCCGAAGCCTATGCCGTACTCTTCGAAGAAGACACCGAAGCCCCCGGCAGCAGCCCGCTGAATCAGGAAAAACGCGACGGCACCTACCTCTGCGCCGCCTGCTACCTGCCGCTGTTCGCCAGCCAGGACAAATATGAAAGCGGCACTGGCTGGCCCAGCTTTACCCAGCCAATTGCCGGCCACATGGCCACCAAGCGCGACTTCAAACTGTTCTTCCCGCGCACCGAATACCACTGTGCGCGCTGCGGCGGACATCAGGGCCATGTCTTCGACGACGGCCCGAAACCTCGCGGCGAACGCTGGTGCAACAACGGCGTGGCCTTGCGCTTTATCCCTCAAGGCGAAGCCTTACCTGAGCTGCGGAGCTGAACATGACTGCCATCACCTCTACCTGGCGCAGCCGTCTGCTGGCCAGCAGCATCCTCGCTCTGGGTGGCCTGCTGGCTGCCTGTGAACCCACCGCCGCGCAGGCGCCGCAGCCACAAGCCAATGCGCCAACGGTGGAAAACCCTGGCGTTGCAATCTTTGCCGGCGGCTGCTTCTGGTGCACCGAATCGGACTTCGACAAAGTGCCCGGCGTGATTGAAACCACCTCCGGCTATATCGCCGGGCATGTCGACAATCCCACCTACGAGCAGGTGTCAGCCGGCACCAGTGGCCATATCGAAGCTGTTCAGGTGCGCTTCGATCCGAGCAAGACCAGCTACGCCAAACTGCTGGAAGCCTTCTGGCCCACTATCGACCCGGTGACCGCCAACGCCCAGTTCTGCGACCGTGGCCCGCAGTACCGCAGCGCGATCTTCTACAGCAGCGCCGAAGAGCAGCAACTGGCCGAAGCCTCCAAAGCCACTTTGGAGAAATCCGGGCGCCTACCGGCCCCAGTGGTCACGGAAATCCTCGCCGCCAGCACCTTCTACCCGGCCGAGGACTATCACCAGGACTACTACCAACGTAATCCGCTGCGCTACAACTACTACCGCAACGGCTGCGGCCGCGACCAACGGCTAGAAGAGCTATGGGGCAAGAAGTAATACAACACGCCCATCAGCTGGCCCTCGCGCCAGCTGATGGCCTTGTATTCAGCTGCTGATACCAGGCTGCAACAATCGTCGTATCCGCTATGGTTGAGCCCACACCTTGCCCAGTGAGCGCGCCATGGCCCCGTTGAAACCCTTGTTCAAACTCACCTCGCTGATCGCCCTAGGCGGCTGGCTGATGCTGGTCTGCCTGCCGTTCTGGCCCTATACCGATGAGCTGGTACTAGGCCTCAGCGTGGTCCTGCTGGCCATCGTCTATAGCTGGCTGCTGTTTGTCGCCATGCGCCAGCGGCCCGAACCGGGTAGCGGCAGGCCCGGTTTCTTCAGCCTCGGCGGGGTGCTCTCACTGCTGCGCCAACCCACGGCCGCGCTGGCAGCCTGGGTTCATATCCTGGCGTTCGATCTGATGGTTGGGCTGTATATCCGCCACGAAGGCGCCATCGCCGGCATCAGCCACTGGGCACTGCTGCCCTGTTATGTACTGACCCTGATGTTCGGCCCACTGGGCCTGCTGGCGTTTCTAGGCTTGCGCTGCGGCTTGGTGATGGCGGCCTGAGTTAGCGGCTGCGCTCATAGTATTCAGTGCTCTGCCCAGGATACTGCTGCACCCGATAGCCATTGGGGTACTCGATCGTTTGCTTGATCGTCCCGCGGTTTTCTATCGATTGACTGCCGTAGCGCTGTTCATGGCGCTGCAGGCCATCGGGTAGGCGCTGCCCGCCATAGAGGTTATGACTTTCGATGGTCTGCGAGCTACCTATGCTGCCGCTGGCACCGGGGCTGATATAGGTTTTCGGAATGACCCGCAGCGTCTGCGGCGCTTGCGGCTCGGCATACAGCGGAGTCACCAGCAGCAACCCCACCAGACTGACCACATATCTGCACATCGTCATTACAACCTCTGCGCCATCGGCGCGAAATGAACTTGAAGGTTTGGCAACACCAGCACGCCTGCGGTTCCGACCATTGATCCAGACAGCGCATACGCACGCCGCTTAACTGCTCAAATAATGAGCAATCATCCTCGGTTTGCTGGAAAGCACAAGCAACCCCAGCGCCCAACGCAGGATAAGCACTTCGTAAAACCCGCTGTGCTGTTTCGCGATACCCGTCCCGCTTAATCCGGTGGGCATTTATTACTATCAACGGCTATGCATTCGCCTGAGCATCGCCAACCAGATGACTATCCGTATCGCTCTACTCCTTCTCGCCTGCCTGCCCGGCCTGGCTCTTGCTGACCAATTCATCTGCCAGGTGATGACCATCAGCGAAGGCGACACCTTTAGCTGCCTGACCACCGAGAACAAACGGCTGCGGGTGCGCCTGGCGGAAATCGACGCGCCGGAAAGAAAACAGCCCTATGGCGCCGAAGCCAAGCAGGCCCTGTCTGATCTGGTGCTAGAAAAGCAGGTGGTTCTGCATGTGCAAGAAGTCGACCGCTACGGCAGAACGCTGGCTCGGGCCTATGTCGACGGCGTTGATGTGAATTACACCCTGGTCGCAGAGGGCGCAGCCTGGGCCTATACCAAACAGCTGAAGGACCATCGACTCAAGGATGCAGAGACCCTGGCCAGAAATATGGGCAAAGGCCTCTGGCAGCTTCCCGCCGAAGACATAGTCGCGCCCTGGGACTGGCGCTACGCCGGCAGAATCGAGGCACCGCAAAAAAGCAAACCAGGCCGAACCGCGTCGTTCTCCCAGTTTGGTGGCGGTTAACGGATTAGCTTAGATGGTGCCGGAGACAGGAATCGAACCTGCGACCTTCGCGTTACGAGTGCGCTGCTCTACCGACTGAGCTACACCGGCAAGATGTTGCTTAAGCCGCGAAGCACACCAACTGCAACGCAACTCAAGCTGTCATCCCAAGCCTAGCTGAAGGCCGCACGCCTCACTGACTTTGCGCTTCAGTGACGCGTAACGGCGGTTACTTGTCGGGCAGTTCGATACGGTCTTCGTGGATCACGATGCGACCCTGCTTGTACAAACCGCCGATGGCCTTCTTGAAGTTGCCCTTGCTGACGCGAAACAGCCCGGCAATTTCTTCAGGCGAGCTTTTGTCGTTCACCTTGAGTACACCATCGTGCTCGCGCAACTTGGCCAGAATCTGCTCGCCAAGGCTGCTGGCGGCTTCCTGACCAACCGGTTGCAGGCTCAGGCTGATCTTGCCGTCGGCGCGCACTTCCTTGATAAAACCTTTTTCCTGCATGCCGCTGCGCACGAACTTGAACAGCTCATTCTTGTGGATCAGGCCCCAGTGCTTGCCATTGATAATGGCCTTGAAGCCCATATCGGTGGACTCGACCACAAGCAGGTCGACTTCTTCACCCGCCTTGTAGTTCGCCGGCGCGATGTCCAGGTAACGATCCAGACGCGCGGTGGCAGTGATGCGCTTGCTGCGTTTGTCGAGAAACACATGCACTACACAATAATCACCGACCTGCAGCGGACGTTTTTCTTCGGAGTGCGGCAGCAACAAATCTTTTGGCAAACCCCAATTAAGGAATAAGCCCACCCGGTTTATATCCACAACTTTCAAACTGGCAAATTCACCCACCTGAACTTTTGGCTTTTCCGTGGTGGCAATCAACTTGTCTTCACTGTCCAAGTAAATAAAGACGTTCAACCAGTCTTCCACTTCACTTGGGGTATCGCTCGGGATATAGCGCTTGGGCAATAGAATCTCTCCATCCGCGCCGCCATCCAGATACAGGCCGAAGTCGGTGTGCTTCACGACCTGCAAACTATTCATTCGTCCAATTACAGCCATGGTGCCCTACCCTCATTACCAGGCCGGCATTCTAGCCGACTCGCCTGTTAATTTCTCGGCCTACCGGCCATCGCACGGCGCCAGCCTGATGACCTGCGGGCAATCCGACCGATGGTCCAGATCGCGAGAAGCGGCCTCAACACGAATTATCTATTCTTATTAAAACAATCACTTACTGGCGTATCTGCTAATTACTCGGACTATTTACAGAATAACCTCTCTGCATATCGCTACATCCGAGCTTTATTTATCAAGCAATTGTCAAGCATTTCGAGTATTATGCGCGGCCAAATTAATTTTTGAGTAGGTTAATGGCCGTCATGCGCGTAAAAGCATCCAACAGCAAACCCAAGCCGGCTCCTGCCGTGGAAACCAGCGCCTCGATCGACGCACAGATCGAAGCCTTCCTGAAATCCGGCGGGGAAATTCAGCAAATTGCCAAAGGCGTCAGCGGCCAGGTGTACGGCACCACCAAGCAGATCACCATCGGCAAAAAATAACGCTTTCTGGCCATGCAGCGCTTTGCTCGCAATGACAAGGCGCTGGCCAGTGCATAACCCCTCTCCATCCCCCGCTTCCCTCCTCATCACGACATAAGTTGTTTTTACCCTTTTGCGCCCCAGCCACTGGCGCTTAGCACAACCTTGTTTCAGAATCATGTCAGTCCGCATCTTGCGGCTGATTTCGGCATTGCCGCTGCTGAAGATGGCAATCGCCCCAGGAGTACCCGTGCGCGTTACCTGCAATTGGCTGCGACACCCTTCCAGCACCCTGCTTACCCTCGGTTTGTTATTACTCGCCCTGCCGTTGCTCAGCCGCTACGCGCTGGGCTGGTCGCACGCCTATGGCTACCTGTCTGACCTGGCAATCGGCAGTCTGCTGCTGGTTGTTCTATACCAACGTTCCTGGCTGCTGAGCATTCCTCTGCTGCTGACTTGGTGCATCTTTACCCTGAGCACCGCCGAGCTGGTCAATGCGGTGGGGCGTATGCCGGAACCGGCTGACTTGCAATATCTGGGCGATGCGCAGTTCGTCAGTCATTCGACCCAGGGCAGCGGCTTAAGTCAGCCGCTATTGGCGATAGCCATGGCCGTGCTGGTGGCGCTTTACCTGGGCCTGCGCAGCTTGCAGATACCACGCCGCGCCGCGCCGTTTGCACGCACCTGGCTGCTGCTACCGCTGGCGCTGTTTGCCGTGCACAGTGTCGGCCAGCAATTCAAACCCAGCGAAGCCGACCAATGGCTGCAGTTCAATCTGCCGCACAAGCTGCTGGCGGAGAGCAACAATAGCAGCCAGCAATACCTGGCCGACTGGCTGGCGGGTGATGAGCCCAGCAGCCCACCCGACATCAGCGGCCTGAACCAACTCGACCTAAGCGGCACGCCGCTGCTCAAGCAAGCCGGCAGCGCCCGCAACGTCCTGATCATCACGCTGGAAGGCGTGACAGGCGCCTACCTGCAAGCCAGCCGTCAGGCCATCGGCAGCAGCTACGCGCAAGACCCGATGCCGCGCCTGAGCCAGTGGGCCGAACGCGGCATGCTCACTACCGATTACGTGCTGCATAACCATCAAACCATCCGCGGGCTCTACGCCATGCTTTGCGGTGATTACGAAAAACTCGACTCGGGCACGCCGAAGGGCGTTGAACTGCTCAACAACCCGGCGCGCAGCGAGCAATGCCTGCCTGCGCAATTGCGCGAGCGCGGCCTTAGCACGCACTTCCTGCAAGGTGCCGGGCTGCGCTTTATGGCCAAAGACCAGATCATGCCGCAGATGGGTTTCGACAAGACCCTGGGCCGTGACTGGTTCAAGAACAAGCCCTATCTCGAATTCCCCTGGGGCATGGACGACAAGGCCTACTTCGAAGGCGCCCTGGGTTACGTGAAACAGCTGCGCAAGAAGCGCCAACCCTGGATGCTGACCTTGTTGACCGTGGGCACTCACCAGCCCTACTCCGCTCCGCAGAACTACCTGGACCGTCACCCCAACGCCAAACTGGCAGCGATTGCCTACCTGGACGATGCCGTCGCCGACTTCCTCGCGGCGCTGGAAAAACAGGGGGTGATGAAAGACACCCTGGTGATCGTCACCTCGGATGAGTCCCACGGCCTGGAGAACGTACGCCTGGCTTCGGCCTGGGGCTTCAACCTGCTGTTGGCTCCCGAACAGGCGCAACTGCCGGCACTCAAGCAAGGTGTGTATGGCCATGTCGACCTGACCGCTTCGGTACTCGATTACTTCGCCTTCCCGGTGCCAGCCAATATTGCCGGGCGCTCATTGCTGCGCGATTACGCCACGGGCCGCGAGATCATCTCCTACACCAATGGCCTGCTGCGCCAGCATGACGGCCAGGGCACGCTGACCGAATGCGATTTCCAGAATGTCTGCCGGCGCTACGCCAGCCCTGGTTTTATTGCCGACAGCGCGCGCTACCTGGGCCGCTTCAGCGGCAAACCGGCACGCCTGATCAGCCAGCAAGCGGCCCTGCTCGACCAATCACTGAGCAACGGCGGCCAGACCGAGCAGCGCTACCAGTTCGCAAACCAGCAGCCAATCAAGCTCAAACCCAGCGTCAGTGATGACTGGGCAGACAACTTGGTGGGCGCGCAATACCTGACCTTGGGTGCCGCTACGCAAACCACCGTGACCCTGAAAATCCGCGCCCTGCGCATGGATAAAAAGGGCGCCACGCTGCAATTGAAAACCAAGGAATACGACCGCAACGTAGCCTTGCCGATCCCCGAGCTGCCACTGCTAACCCGTAACAAGCCCGTCGAAGTCAGCTTCACCTTCGACAACCCGCAAGCGCGCAAGGCGTTTTCCTTCCACCTGCTGGGTCAGGGTCAAGGCTCCATCGAGATTGTTGATTTCAGCGTCAGCAGCACGCCGCTACAGACCGAGGAAGAACTGCTGGCCGCGCAAGAGGGCCTCGACGAGGTCGCACCCACGCAATAGACCGCTGAGGCGCTGACGGCACCAGTTGCCGTCAGTGCATGGCGTAGCGACGCTCGATAGTCGTGTACTCGCCACTTTCCCGAATCGCTGCCAAGCCCTGATTGAAGCGCTCGCAATGGGCCTGTTGGCGGCAACCTAGCTTGTAGTCGGTAGCCGCGAAAATCGGATAAAGGGTCAGCGGCTGGGTCACATCAACCTGGGTGTACACCTCACGGTTGAAGTAACGCAGGATGCGCATGTCCGTCACCACTACATCCACTCGGCCGCTGTAGAGCATGCGATTGCGGGCAATCTGAAACGCCTCCTCGCGGTAGCGCGGATTGTTTTCGGCCATGGCCTGGTACTCACTGCCGAGCAGAAAGCGCGCGCGCTGAAAGGCATTTACCGAGTAGCCCACCAGGTCGCTGATGCGCTGGATATCCAGGTTTCGCGAGCGCAGGGCCACCGCGACATTCTGGTAGCGGATATAGGGTTCCGAATAAAAAATAGAACCGCCGCTGCGCTCATTGGTGGTGGCAATAACGTCGATCTGACCCTTGCTCAGCATCAGGTTCAAACGTTCCATCGGCGCGTAGTACGCCACCGGTTCTAGCCCGCCGCGCTGCGCGGCAGTCATCACGATGTCGTGCTCCAGGCCACGGGCCTCGTTCTCGAAGATATAGGGCGGTTTGTGCGTGCCAAAGCCTACGCGCAGAGCTTGCGCCGACACGGTCAGGCTGCATGACAGCAAACAACAGACCCACAACCACTTCATAGCGATACCCGAGTTGGACAAGTGTCCAGCATAGCCGGCTATGGCATGGCTCTGCATTGCTCTATCGCTGAGATCGATTATTCCGAATCGGACATACGCCACGCATCAGCAGCTTTCAGCGCAAGGCTGAAAGCATGACCGACAAGCCGTGACCTAACCGCTGAGCACGCATTGCCAACAGTCGTTAAACGAGGTTGGCTCTAGCCGCCGTATCGGCAAACACCTCCGGCGACAACGCGGCCGGGCCCTGGTCGTCAAGCAACTCACGGGAATGCTCCCCCCCAGGAATGCTGCTGTCGATCATGCTGAGCAGTTGCAAGCCTCGTGGCGTCAGCACGAAATTCTCGCCGTTACCGCCCTCTTCTTCCGGCCGTGGTTCGATAAAGCCAGCGCCGAGCAACTGCGACTCATACTCCGCCGCCTGTGCCTTCAACGCATCCAAGTTATCGGTGTGCTCACCTGCACGTTCAAGCTCCTGCGCGAGCTCCTCGGCATAAGCACGGGGCGCGAAGTTTTTACCGGCAGAACTTTGCACTTCATGCAGCAAGCGCTCGATAAGATCCCAGTTATAAGACATATCGCTTTCTCCCATTCGCGTTGCGCTCAACCCAGTGGCAAGCGCGAGGGCTGCATTGCACGCCGCCCTGTTAAGTTCCGACCCACCCATGCCCGCTTAGGTTCGACCTGAACTTTCCCCACCCAGTCGTACTCAACCGAACACGTCAGCCTGTTCGCCAGCGAGGACATTGCCATGAAGATCACTCTGCCCAGTAAAACCGCTCTGAGCCTTTGCGCTGCCTTCGCTCTATTTGCCCAGAGCACGGCCTACGCATCCTGTAGTTCCGAGGAGGCGATCGCTAAAGCCGGGCAACTCGCAGCCAAAGTCGCCGAGATCACCAAAAAGGATCCTGCCCGCGCGGAACAGCTGCGCGCAGAACTGAAGGAAACCTCACCCGAGACATCTTCTGACGAGCTGGAAAACGCTTGCGAAGGCTACGACCAGCGCCTCAAGGAGTTGGAAGAAGCCGGCGATGAGATGCTAGACGACCCAAACTAGCCGCCACCCGGCTTGCTCAACCGCTGCCGATCACCCGGATCGATAACGGAGGATTCGTCGCACCTTGGCCACTCCGGTCTAGACTTCAGCCACTTTGTTCAGCCTCTACCGGAGAATTCCCATGCTTAAAGCCGAGTATCAAACCCGCGGGCCCGTTCCTCAGGAAGCAATCGCCGCCGTTGCGCTGCAGCTAGCGGAGCCAGGCGCCGGCCAAGTGCGTATCAAGGTGCTGGCTGCGCCGATCAACCCGTCCGATGTGCTGACCCTGACCGGCGAATACGGCATGCTGCCGCCGCTGCCAGCGATTGGCGGCAACGAAGGGGTTGGCCGGGTAGAAGCGCTCGGCGCCGAGGTCGGCAACCTGAAGGTCGGCCAGATGGTGCTGTTGCCGGTTGGCTGCGGTACCTGGGTCAGCCATTTGAATGCGCCGGCGAACAAATTGATCCCGCTGCCGGAAGCTGACCCGCAACAACTGGCCATGCTCACGGTAAACCCGCCGACCGCATCCCTGATGCTCAGTGAATTTGTCGACCTCAAGCCCGGCGATTGGGTGATCCAGAACGCCGCCAACTCCGGCGTCGGCAGCTACCTGATCCAGCTGGCCAAGCTGCGCGGTTTCAAGACCATCAACGTGGTACGCCGCGAATCAGCGGTAGCCGGCGTTGAAGCAGAAGGCGGTGATGTGGTGCTGGTCGATGGCCCGGACCTGGCCAAGCGCGTGCGCGCAGCCACTGGCGGTGCAAACGTGCGTTTGGGTATCGATGCTGTAGGCGGCGAGTCGACCGATCACCTGGCTGCCAGCCTCTGCGAAGGCGGCGTGCTGGTTAACTACGGCATGATGAGCCGCCAACCGTGCCAGGTATCGCCCGCGTCGTTTGTGTTTCGCGATGTCAGCCTGCGCGGTTTCTGGTTGGCCAAATGGTTCCAGAACGCCAGCCAGGCCGAGCAGATGAAGGTATTTGGCGAACTGGTGCAGCTGATCGCCAGCGGCAAGTTGCACACCCGCGTGGCCGCCACCTATGACGTCAGCGATATCAAGCAGGCCGTGGCGGCCGCCGCCAGTGGCGAGCGTGACGGCAAGATCCTGATCGTACCGAAGTAACGGCTAATCTGAAGACGGCGGCTGGCCCGCCGTCTTCAGCCGCCAGCAGGCGTATCGCTCAACCACAGCACCAACCCCGCCAGGGACAGGTGCAGCAAGACGATCAACCAGAACAACAGCTGATAGCTCAACTTGCGGTTCTTGTGGCGAATCAGCCGCTGCGCCAGCAAGCCGCCCGGCCAGCCACCCAACAACTCATACAGGTGCAGGCGCGCCTCGGGCGTGCGTTGCTGGCCCTTGATGGCGAATTGTTTGTCGCGGTAGTAGGCGATAAAGCAGATCAGGCTCATCAGCCCGTAAACCAGCGCCAGCACGGCCAGCACATCGACCCCAACCAGCAGCGGTTGCAGCCGTTCGTGCCAGAGCTGCGCCACACCCTGCAGCAGCGGCGGGTAGCTGGCGTAATTGCTGACACTCAAGGCCAGGTTGCTGTGGGCGATGCTGCAGGGCTGATCGCTGTAGAGCACCACACCGTCAAGCTGCACGCATTTGTGCACCGCGCCCTGGGCCTGCGCGGTGATTAACAATGCAGCAATCCAGCAGACCCAGCGGCCCACGACGTTACTCGGCAGCTGGCGTACGGCGCTTCAGCGGCGCCAGGCCGTCCTGGCTGACCAGCACCGGCGCATCGGGTTTCGGCCGGTTGATGGTGTTGCGCTTCGGCGCTTTGGCGGCCGGCTTTTTCGTGGCGAGCTTCTTGCCGGTTTTCGGGTCGACCTTTTTCTTCTTCGGGCCAACTGCTTTGCCGGACGCCTTGAGGTTTTTCGGGCCTTGGTAGATGCCCTTGAGGTCCTTGATATTGCGGCGCTCGAAACGCTGCTTGAGGTAGCGCTCGATGCTCGACATCAGCGCCCAGTCGTTATGGCAGATCAGCGAGATCGCCAGACCTTCAGCGCCAGCACGGCCGGTGCGGCCGATGCGGTGCACGTACTCGTCGCCGGAACGCGGCATATCGAAGTTGATCACCAGATCCAGGCCGTCGACGTCCAGGCCACGGGCGGCCACGTCGGTAGCCACCAGAATCTTCACCGCACCCTGCTTGAGGCGGTCGATGGCCAGCTTGCGATCCTTCTGGTCCTTCTCGCCGTGCAAAACAAAGGTCTTGAAGTCGTGAGCGACCAATTTGCCATACAGGCGGTCGGCCTGGACGCGGGTATTGGTGAAGATGATCGCCTTGTCGTAGGTCTCGTTCTTCAGCAGCCACTCGACCAGACGCTCTTTATGGTGGTTATGGTCAGCGGTGATGATCTGCTGACGGGTGCCTTCGTTGAGCTGGCTGACGCGGTTGAGCTGCAGGTGCTCAGGCTCTTTCAGCACCTTGCCGACCACTTCACGCAGCACTGCGCCGCCACTGGTGGCGGAGAACAGCAGGGTCTGACGGTCGGCGTTGCACAGCTCGGACAAACGCTGCACGTCCTCGGCAAAGCCCATGTCGAGCATGCGGTCGGCTTCATCGAGCACCAGCACTTCAACTTCATCGAGCAGCAGATTGCCGGCGTTGGCGTGTTCGATCAGACGGCCAGGCGTGCCGATCAGGATGTCGACCTTGCGCAGCATGGCGGCCTGCACCTTGAAGTCTTCACCACCGGTGATCAGACCGCCCTTGAGGAAGGTGAACTGAGCGAAGCGCTCGACTTCCTTGAGGGTCTGCTGCGCCAGCTCGCGGGTTGGCAGCAGGATCATCGCGCGCACGCTCATGCGTGGCTGAGAAGCGCCATCGCCGAGCAGGCGATTGAGCATTGGCAGCACAAAGGCCGCGGTCTTGCCGCTGCCGGTTTGTGCGGTAACCCGCAGATCTTTTCCTTGCAGCGCCAGCGGAATGGCCGCCAACTGCACCGGGGTGGGCTCGACAAAGTTAAGCTCGGCCACGGCTTTGAGCAGGCGTTCATGCAGGGCGAATTGGGAAAACACGGGTATACCTCGACAAAAAATCAGCAATACAGCGGCATAGATTACCGGTTCTGCCGGCTAAAAGCCCGAACGGCCTGGCCAACGGCGTCTGTAGCCTAGTTGGCAGCCCGGCAGCAGGACACTAAAACGGCGCAGATCGAGGCCTCCCGTCAGGCCACTACGCAAGCGCCGCGTCGCGCCGGTAGAATGCGCGCCGCCATTCAATTCCGGATGGCATGGGTTCCCTAACCCCATTCAGCAAAAAGGTTCCGTCATGCTCATTACCGCCCCTCAGCGCCTGCGCAATGCGCTTATGGCCCTGGTGCTGTTCCATATCCTGATCATCATCGCCAGCAACTACTTGGTGCAGCTGCCAATCACCCTGTTCGGCTGGCACACCACTTGGGGCGCGTTCAGCTTCCCGTTTATTTTCCTGGCCACCGACCTGACCGTGCGCCTGCTCGGCAAACGCACGGCGCGCCTGGTGATCGCCCGGGTAATGCTGCCGGCGCTACTGATTTCCTACATCGTCTCGGTATTGTTCCAGGAGGCCAGCTTTCGCGGCTTCGGCGCACTGCTGGAGTTCAACGAGTTCGTGCTGCGCATCTCCATCGCCAGCTTCCTCGCCTACGTGCTGGGGCAGATTCTCGATATCCAGGTATTTGACCGCCTGCGCCAGTTGTCGCTGTGGTGGGTGGCGCCGACGGTGTCGACTATCTTCGGCAACCTGCTGGACACCTACGCATTCTTCTCCGTGGCGTTCTGGAATAGCAGCAACCCGTTTATGGCCGAGCACTGGGTGGAAATCGCCACTGTCGATTACGGGGTCAAGCTGGTCGTCAGCCTGCTGCTGTTCGTACCGCTCTACGGCATGCTGCTCAATGCCATTCTGCGCATGTTGGCTGGGCGCGATGACAGTACCCCACCCGCCACGCCGGCCAATTCTGGGCCACACTGAAGAGAGCGCAGCCGATGGCTGCGCGAGTTGTTTAACCCTCCCTCTCGCGGAGTACCGCCATGTACCGCTCCTTGTTGCTAACCGTCACCAGCCTGGCCCTGGCAGTTGCCTTGAACAGTGCCAGCGCCGCCCCCAAACACGACAAGCATGACAAGCACGGTGGCGATGACGATATACAGGTTGATATGCGCGGCCCGAGCATCGATATCGGCCGAGTGCGCATCATTCTTGGCGACAACCGAGCGCTGATCGGCCCAGCCCAGTCTTTGCCGCCGGGCATCCGCAAGAACCTGGCGCGCGGTAAGCCCCTGCCGCCGGGCATTGCCAAGCGCTTCGACAATCGCCTGCTCGACCAACTGCCGCGCTACGAAGGCTACGAATGGCAGCAAGTAGGCACCGACGTGGTGCTCGTCACCTTGGCTACGGGACTGATCTACGAGATTCTGCAGAACGTGCTGGACTAAAGCCCGCCAGGAAACTTTGCCCCCTATTGCCACTCAACTGATCAGGGCCTCAGCCGAGCCCTGTGTTTGTGACTGGGGGCATCGCATGAAACCCACCCTGATCTACTACGTCGCCGCCAGTCTGGACGGCTATATCGCCCGCCCGGATGGCCGAGTCGATTGGCTGGAATCGATCCAGACCACCGGGGACGACCATGGTTACCACGCCTTCTATGACGGCATCGATGCCCTGCTAATGGGCCGCATGACCTTCGACGCGCTGATGGATTCCGAGGTGGATTGGCCCTACCCCGGCAAGCCCTGCCTGGTATTGACCCGCAACCCGCACGAGCAATTGCCGCAGGGTGTGAACATGCGCCACTGCACGCCAATCGAAGCCCTGATGGAGCTGGCCGAACAAGGCCATCAACGCATCTGGCTGGTAGGCGGTGGTTCGCTGGCCGGTAACTGCTTCGCCGCCGGTCTGCTCGACGAGCTGATCGTCAGCCTGGTGCCCTATCTGTTGGGCGCCGGCATCCCGATGTTCTCCAGCGGTCTGGAGCGCAGCCTGAGGCTGCACGAACAGCGCAGCTTCAGCAGCGGCGTGGTGCAGCTGCATTATCAGGTGTTGCCGGAAAACCCTGCGGATGTCGTTCTATAAACCTTGCCGCGCCTGCTTGATCAGCAGCCGCGCGCTGTCCCAGCCGACCAGCAGCACCGCCAGCCAGATCGGCAGATAGGTCAGCCATTGCGCGCTATTGAACTGCTCGCCGAGAAACAGCAGCGCCACCAGAAACAGCAGCACCGGCTCGACATAACTGAGAATGCCAAACAGCCCCATCGGCAGCAGACGACTGGCGGCCATCATCGCGGCAAACGCCAGGGAGCTGAGGATCGCCAGCCCCGGCAGCAGCCACCACAGCTGCGGCGCCTGACTGAACAGCTGCGGCGGGCTCCATTGCAGCACCAGCCAGATTGCCACCGGAGCCATAAACAGCATCTCGAAGGCAAACCCGGACAAGGCATCCAAGCGCATCCAGCGGCGCAGCATGAAATACGGTGGGTAGCCCAGTACCGTGACCATCACCACCCAGGAGAACGCCTGGGTCAGCCACAACTCATGGGCCACGCCGAGCAAGGCGCAGAACACTGCCAGACGCTGCAACGGCCGCAGCCGCTCGCCATAGAACACCCGCCCGGCCAGCACCATGGCCAACGGCAGCAGGAAATAGCCCAGCGACACTTCCAGCATGCGCCCGGCCAGCGGCGCCCAGACAAACAGTGCCCACTGAATACCCATCAGCAGCGCAGCCAGTGGCAGGCTGGCCAGCAGCAACGGCTCGCGCCGCACTCGACCGCAGGCGGCGAGCAGCACCGGCCATTGCCGCGACAAGGTGATCAGCAGCAACACTGCCGGCATCGACCAGAGCACCCGCTGGGCAAATACCTGCAAGCCATCCAGTGGCGCCAACAGCCGCACATAGCCGGGCACCAGGGCAAACAACACCGAGGCAATAATCGACAGCGCCACACCGCGCCCAGACAGCTGCATCACATCACCCTGCTCAATCAAACCCCGACATCTTGCCTGGCTTGTAGTTAAGACCACAGCCACAAAGCGACACAGCCAGGTACTTAAACAGCCGTACAGCGCAAAAACACAGGCCATAAAAAAGCCCGCACTGCATCAGCAGAGCGGGCAGAGACGTCCAGGAGCGCCGGACGCCAGGAGAGCAGGATGCAGCGGGAAAATCAGATGGCCTGGGCCAGTTGCGCCTTGGCCTGGTTCAGGCCTTTTTCGAGAAAGTCGCCGCCCAGGTTGAGGCCTTCGGCGTGGATAAAGCTGACATCGTGGATACCGACAAAGGCCAGCGCCTGACGCAGGTAGGGTTCCTGATGGTCCTGAGTGCCGCCGGCGTAGATGCCGCCACGGGCGGTCAAGACAAAGGCGCGCTTGCCGCTGAGCAGGCCTTGCGGACCGGTTTCGGTGTACTTGAAGGTCACCCCGGCGCGCAGCACGTGATCGAGCCAGGCTTTCAGGGTGCTGGGGATGGCGAAGTTGTACATAGGCGCAGCCAGCACCAGCACATCGGCGGCCAGCAATTCGTCAGTCAGCAGGTTGGACAGCGCCAGCGCTGCCTGCTCGGCTTCACTCTGCTGCCCGGCCGGGGTCATCCAGCCACCCAGCAAGTTGGCGTCCAGGTGCGGCACCTGGTCAACCGCGAGGTCACGCACCTTGATCTGATCCGCCGGATTGGCAGCCGACCAGTTGGCGATAAATTGCGCAGTCAGCTGACGCGAAACCGAACCTTGCTGACGGGCGCTGCTTTCAATTACCAGGACGTTTGCCATGTTGTTTGCTCCATCGAAGGGTTGTTGAACGTCGATGAGCAAAGAATAGGAGCGCACAATCCGATTAAAAAGCACAAATACCTGCGCCAAACAATCTAATAATTTGATTTATAGCCTGCCCAGGCTTAGTCTCTGGGCAGTCGCGTGGCTAGAACCTATTAAAAGCCTCGCGAGCTAGAGCCATGCAAGGCAGAAACAGGCGAGGGAGCGGAGTGTACTTTTGTACATGAGCATTACTCGTTTCACTCGCCTTTCGGGCCGCGCTAAAGCGCGTTAGCCGCAAGCGGCTTGCCGAGCCTGTTTCTAACGCAGCAGGGCCGACGCGCAGCAGGCTGGAAGGTTTAAGACAGTTCGCAGGTCAGCTTGACCCGCAGCTTAATAATGCTGCGGCTGAACTTCACCGCCAGGCTGCTGCTTTCACCGGCAGCCAGGCTGACCTTGCGGGTGCGCGGCGCTTCCGGACCGTTACGGAACACCGCCGCACACTTGGCGTCGCTGCGGCCATAGTTGTACAGCTGCAAACCGCCCATGTTGTGGTCGATTTCCTGGGTGGTGGCCGAGACTTCAGCGCCATTTAGCTGTTTCTCCACCTCGATCGGGTAGGCCATTACAGTCAGCGGCAGGCAGGCCAGCAGTGCGCAACAGAGCTTTTTCATCAGGGCAGTCTCCGGCAAAAGACGGCCAGTTTAGGTTGATTGAGTCGTCATTTGCACCCTGGAACTTGAGTGAGCACAGGAACCGAATATGAAAGCCCCCCGCGTAACCCTCGACCAATGGCGCACCCTGCAGGCAGTGGTCGATCACGGCGGCTTTGCTCAGGCGGCCGAGGTGCTGCACCGCTCGCAATCCTCGGTCAGCTACACCGTGGCGCGCATGCAGGAGCAGCTGGGCGTGCCGCTGCTGCGTATCGATGGGCGCAAAGCGGTTTTGACTGAAGCCGGTGACGTGCTGCTGCGCCGCTCGCGGCAGTTGGTCAAACAGGCCAGCCAGCTGGAAGACTTAGCCCACCATATGGAACAGGGCTGGGAGGCCGAAGTGCGCCTGGTGGTCGATGCCGCCTACCCCAATGCCCGACTGGTGCGCGCGCTGACCGCGTTTATGCCGCAAAGCCGCGGCTGCCGGGTGCGCCTGCGCGAAGAAGTGCTGTCCGGCGTGGAGGAAGTGCTCAAGGACGGCATGGCCGACCTGGCCATCAGCGCGCTAAACATTCCCGGCTTTCTCGGCGCGGAAATGAGCACCGTGGAATTTGTCGCCGTCGCCCACCCCGATCACCCGCTGCACCGCCTGCAGCGCGTCGTAACCTTCCAGGATCTGGAAACCCAGATGCAGGTGGTGATCCGCGACTCCGGTCGCCAGCAACCGCGCGATGTCGGCTGGCTCGGCGCCGAACAACGCTGGACAGTCGGCAGCCTGGCCACCGCCGCCACCTTTGTCAGCAATGGCCTGGGCTTTGCCTGGTTGCCGCGTCACCTGATCGAACGCGAGCTCAAGGACGGCCAGCTCAAGCCCCTGCCGCTGGATCAGGGTGGCAGCCGCAACCCGCTGTTCTTCCTCTACTCGAACAAAGACAAACCCCTGGGCCCGGCCACGCAGATTCTCGTCGAGCTGATCCAGCGCTTCGATGCCGCCCCTTTGAATGCAGCCTTTGCTGCGCCCCTGCCCTCCGCCTGAGAGGAACCTGTAGATGTCATTTTTTGATAACGACGACTGCCAGCTGCACTACGAGGAATACGGCCACGGCGCGCCCGTACTGCTGGTCCACGGCCTCGGTTCGAGCACCCGCGACTGGGAATACCAGATCCCCGAGCTGGCTCGTCACTACCGGGTTATCGCCCTCGATGTGCGCGGCCATGGCCGCTCGGACAAACCCCGCGAGCGCTACAGCATTCAAGGCTTTGCCGAGGATGTGGCGGCGCTGATCGAGCACCTGCAACTGCCGCAGGTGCATCTGGTGGGTATTTCCATGGGCGGCATGATCGGTTTCCAACTGGGCGTGGATCGCCCCGAATTGCTGAAGAGCCTGTGCATCGTCAACAGCGGCCCGGAAGTGAAGGCGAAAAGCCCGCGCGACTATATCGAGATCGCCAAACGCTGGACGCTGTCACGCCTGCTTAGCCTCGACACCATTGCCAAGGCCCTGGGCAAGCTGCTGTTCCCCAAACCAGAGCAGGAAGAGCTGCGGCAGAAAATCCTGGTGCGCTGGCCGCAGAACGACAAGCGTGCTTATCTTGCCAGCCTGGATGCGATTATCGGCTGGGGCGTGCGGGAACGCCTGGCGCGGATCAGCTGTCCGACCCTGGTGGTCACGGCCGACCGCGATTACACCCCGGTGGCGCAGAAGCAGGCCTACGTTGACGAAATGGCCAATGCGCGCCTGCTGGTGATCGAAGACTCGCGCCACGCCACACCGCTGGACCAACCCGAACAATTCAACAGCAGCCTGCTAGCCTTCCTTGCCGAAGTCGAGCAGACCGCCCCCACTGCCAAGCAACAATAAGGACTACCCCGTATGTTCAAGACCCTAACCCTCGCCGCCTGCTCCATCCTATTTGCCGGCAGCCTGCTGGCCGCAGAAAACCCGAAAGTGCTGCTGACTACCAGCCTCGGTGAAATCGAGATCGAACTGGATGCCGAGAAGGCGCCGATCAGCACCGCCAACTTCCTCGCCTACGTCGACAGCGGCTACTACGCCGGCACCCAGTTCCACCGCGTGATCCCAGGCTTTATGGTGCAAGGCGGCGGCTTCGATGCCGACATGCAGCAAAAAGACACCCAGGCGCCGATCAAGAACGAAGCCGACAACGGCCTGCACAATGTGCGCGGCACCCTGGCCATGGCCCGCACCCAGGTACGCGACTCGGCCACCAGCCAGTTCTTTATCAACCACAAGGACAACGCCTTCCTCGACCACGGCTCGCGTGACTTCGGTTACGCCGTGTTCGGCAAGGTGGTGAAGGGCATGGACGTGGTCGACAAGATCGCCCAGGTGCCGACTGCCAACCGTGGCGGCCATCAGAACGTCCCGCGTGAGCCGGTGCTGATCACCGCAGCCAAGCGTCTCTGATAAACCCATGCGGGGTGGGCCTGCTCACCCCGCGCGCTTTAACCCTCTTTTTTCTGCGCAACACCCTCCTCGGCAAACTCGTTAGAATCGGGCGCTATTCCCTGATTTAGGCAGGATGCCTGACATGTTGTTTCGCCGTTTCGAAAGCCTTATCGACGTTTTCAAAGCCAGCCCGGATGTCGAGCCACCCGCCGGCATGCTGGCGTTTTATGCCTACTATTTGCGCCAGGTCTGGCCGTTGATGATCGCCGTGCTGGTGGTCGGTTTCGTCGCCGCCCTGATCGAAGTGGCGCTGTTCAGCTTCCTCGGTCAGCTGATCGACATGACGCAGAACACCCCGAGTGGCGAGTTCTTCGAGCAACACCAGAACACCCTGCTGTGGATGCTGCTGGTGGCGCTGGTTATCCGCCCGCTGGTGTTCGGCCTGCACAATCTGCTGACGCACCAGACCATCAACCCCGGCCTGACCAATCTGATCCGCTGGCAGAACCACCGCTATGTGCTCAAACAGAGCCTGAGCTTTTTCCAGAACGATTTCGCCGGGCGCATCGCCCAGCGCATCATGCAAACCGGCCCTTCACTGCGCGACTCGGCGATGCAGGTGGTTGACGCGCTCTGGCATGTACTGGTGTACGCCGTCAGCGCGCTGTACCTGTTTGCCGCCGCCGACCTGCGCCTGATTGCCCCGCTGCTGCTGTGGATCGTCGGTTACTGCGCGGCGCTCTGGTATTTCGTGCCGCGCATCAAGGCACGCTCTGCAGCGGCCTCGGCGGCGCGCTCGAAAGTCATGGGCCGGGTGGTCGACGGCTACAGCAACGTCACCACGCTCAAGCTGTTCGCCCACACCCAGGTCGAGGAACACTACGCCCGCGAAGCCATGCAGGAGCTGCTCGGCAAGGTGCGTTTGCAGTCACGCATCATCACCACCCTGGATTTTCTGATCACCTGCCTCAACGGCATGCTGATCGTCGGCACCGGCGCGCTGGCACTGTGGTTGTGGGATCAGCAACTGATCAGCACTGGCGCTATCGCCCTGGCGTTGGGCCTGGTAATCCGCATCAACGGCATGGCCGAATGGATCATGTGGGTGGTCAACGGCATTTTCGAAAACGTCGGCACCGTGCAGGACGGCATGAAAACCATCGTCCAGCCGCGCCAGGTGCTCGATCAGGAACAAGCCAAGCCACTGCACGTCAGCCAGGGCGCCGTGCAGTTCGACAACATTCACTTTCACTACGGCAAACGCAACGGCGTGATCGCCGGCCTGAGCCTGACAGTGGCGCCCGGCGAGAAGATCGGCCTGATCGGCCCTTCCGGCGCCGGCAAATCAACCCTGGCCAACCTGCTGCTGCGCCTCTACGACCTGGAGAGCGGACGCATCTTGATCGACGGCCAGAACATCGCCGACGTAGCCCAGGAAAGCCTGCGCGCGCAGATCGGCATGGTCACCCAGGACACCTCGCTGCTACACCGTTCGATCCGCGACAACCTGCTCTACGGTAAACCCGAAGCCAGCGAAGCACAGCTGCTCGACGCCGTGCGCAAGGCCCGCGCCGACAGCTTTATCCCGCAACTAGACGACGGCATGGGCGGCCATGGTTTCGACGCGCAGATCGGCGAGCGCGGAGTAAAACTCTCTGGCGGCCAGCGCCAGCGCATCGCCATCGCCCGCGTGCTACTCAAGGACGCGCCAATTCTGGTGCTGGACGAAGCCACCTCGGCGCTGGACTCGGAAATCGAAGCGGCCATTCAGGAAAGCCTGGATACCCTGATGCAAGGCAAAACAGTGATCGCCATCGCCCACCGCCTGTCGACCATTGCGCGCATGGATCGCCTGGTGGTGATCGATCAGGGGCGCATTGTCGAAACAGGCAGCCACAGTGAGCTGATCGCCGCAGGCGGCCTCTACGCGCGCCTTTGGCAGCATCAGACCGGGGGGTTTGTCGGCGTTGATTAAAACCTGTTCACGATCTGCTGCGCGTCGGCCCTGCGGCGTTAAAAACAGGCTCGGAATGCTCATGTACAAAAGTACACTCCGCTTCCTCGCCTGTTTTTGCCTTGCAGGACTCTAGCTCGCGAGATCGTGAATAGGCTTTAAGAACGGATTGGCGAAGTTCAGTTGCGCGCATGGGCCATCTGAAACTTCGCCACCCCTTCCAGCTGCGCCAGCTCGTCGGCCATATCGCTGATCCGTGCACTCTTCTGCCCGTCCACCGCCACGGCGACAAAGCGCCATTCCAGCTGGCCCTGATCAAAACTCACGGTGAACGAGCCACCGGCAATTACATAGCCGCGTTCGCGGGCGATCTCACGCAAACGCGCCTCATGCGGTCGGACAAAACCCGGAGCGAAGCGCAGCACAATGGCCAGCGCCGGGCGCGACGGCAGCCGCGCCTCCAGCTTGGCGCCCCACATCATCAACCCGGCGGAAATCAGGCTGAGCAACACCGCCGCACCATAGAAGCCGACGCCCACCAGCACGCCAATCGCCGAAGACGCCCAGATCGACGCCGCCGTGGTCAGGCCGCTGATGCTCATGCCGTCTTTCATGATCAGCCCGGCACCAAGAAAACCGATGCCGGTGACCACGCCCTGAATTACCCGCGTCGGGTCGACGCTGGATAGTGAGTGATCGCCCAACCAGTGCTGCGGGTACACGCAGAGCACCGTCAGCGCACAGGAGGCCATGCAGACCATGCCATAGGTGCGCATGCCCGCTGCGCGGCCATGGTAGGAACGCTCGTAACCGACCAGCAAGCCGAGCAGCAGCGCGCCGAGCATATTCAGAAACAGGGTCAGATTGACCGCCACGCCCGGCAGCAGCCAGAGCTTATCGACCAGGGCAAATGCACTCACAACACACCTCGCGCAACAGCGGACATGCTCTGAGCGTAGTTGCCGCCCCGCTAAACTGCGCGAGCCGGCGACGCTATTGACGGTACGGCAACAGCTCGCGGGCCTGTTCGGCATAAGCGCGGATGCCGTGCTGTTCTTCGGCGAGGAAGTTCGCCACGGCATTGCGCAGGCCGGGGTGGCAGAGGTAATGCCAGGAGTGGGTGATGACCGGTTCAAAGCCGCGAATCAGCTTGTGCTCGCCTTGAGCACCGGCGTCGAAGCGTTGCAGGCCACTGGCGATAGCATGGTCCATACCCTGGTAGAAACAGGTCTCGAAGTGCAGCCGATCAAACTCCGCCAGACAACCCCAGTAACGTCCGTACAGGCTGTCGCCACCGACCAGACTGAATGCCATAGCCACAGGTCTACCGGCCTGATGGGCGAGCACCACGCGGATCATCTCCGGCATGCGCTCGGCCAGCAGGCTGAAGAAGGCGCGCGTCAGGTACGGTGACTGGCCGCGCACGCGGTAGGTGTTGGCGTAACACAGGTAGACGAAGTCCCACTCCAGCTCACTGAGCTGATGGCCCTCACGCCAGTCAAATTCGATGCCCTGCCCCGCCACTTGCTCGCGCTCTTTGCGCATCTGTTTACGCTTGCGTGAACTGAGCGCATCGAGAAACTCCTGAAAATCCCGGTAGCCGCGGTTGCGCCAGTGAAACTGACAACCCAGACGCTGCAACCAGCCGTCACGGCCCTGCAGCAGCGCATTTTCGGCCTCGGTGGTGAAGTTGATATGCAGGCTCGACAGGCCCTGTTGCTCCAAGCCAGCGCTTAGCTCGTCGAGCAATTGCCCGGCCGCCTGCGGTGCGCCCAGCAGGCGTTGGCCCGTTACTGGCGAGAAGGGAATCGCGCCGAGCAGCTTGGGGTAATAATCGATACCCGCGCGGTGGCAGGCATCGGCCCAGCCATGGTCGAACACGTACTCACCATAGGAATGGCTTTTCACGTAGCTCGGCATGGCCGCCAGCAGTTGGCCCTGTTCGCCCTTTAAAACCGTATGAGCCGGCTGCCAGCCACTGCGCCCGCCAACGCTGCCGCTTTCTTCCAGCGCCGAGAGAAAAGCATGGCGCAAGAAAGGCTGCGCATCAGTCAGCAGTGCATCCCACTGACTGGCGGCAATTTCATGGATGGAGTTCAGGCAGGTCGGCAACATCGGCAGCTCGGTGAGTCGGGCAAGGCTGCACTATATATAGCCGCACGCCTTGATGCTGCCTTGGCTTTACTGGCGCGTGGCCTTGTAGGCAACCATATACGGCAGCTTCTTGCTGGCCATTTTGCCCATTTCCTTGCGGTCGACGGAGGAATAGCCGCCCAGCTCAGACGCCTTGAAGCCGCTGTCACCCACCGTGCTATCGGCCTCCAGGGCGACCATCAACTTGGCCGCTGCGCCAATCGCGTCGCGGTAGTCGCCCTTGTCGCGCAGGTCGTATTCGCTCAGGTTGAGCTGGCCACGCAGCCAGTTGCCCCAGTAGAACTCAAGAAACTCCGGGGCCACGTCGCCCGAACGCGGTTTGTCATAGGCCACCTCGCGGGTGAAATACACCAGTGCGCGGTAGGGATCATCCGCCAGGCTGCCCAGGCCAAGCTGCGCTGGAATCTGCTCCGGGGTAATCATCTGGCCCTGGCCATCCTTGAGCCAGACCTTGCGTGCAGCCTGCATGCGCTGCCAGAAGCTGGCCAGATCCGGGCTGTCGCTAAAGTTGTCGGTCACCTTGACCCACATCTGCAGCTTTGCACCGCCTTCAGGCTGCTCCCACAGCGTGGTGAACGTATGGTGACCATCGGTCAGGTACAGTTGGCCCTCTGGACCTACCACCACGGTTTTCATCTCACTGCTGCGTGAAGCCACTGCGCCCTGGCAACTAAAGCTGTCCGGCTGATGCAGATTGGCGCCCTTTGGCACCTTGCTGCTTTCGCCCTGGCCATTGCCCTCGCAATACTCATCGAAGAGCTTGTTCGGCTCTTTGGCAAAACGCCCGAGCTTGTAATAAATCTGGTCATAACCCACCACGGCCTGGGTCGGGTGCAACTGTTCAAGACGCACCTGCAACAAATCACCCGGTTTGGCCGCACGGTAATCCTCAGCCACGGCAATAGCGCTAAAACCCACCAGCAGTAACAACACAGCACACATGCGCATCAGACTTTTCCTCACACAAAACTGACGAAAAAAAGCCCCGCACTAGGCGGGGCTCAAAGATAGGAGCAGCGGTTAAGCAGTGTTACTTAGAATACGTACTGCAGGCGGCCGATGATGGCTTTGCCGTCGTCCTGCACGTTTTCACCACCTACTTGCGAGTTGGTGTCGATGTTATCTACTTCGTAGTCAACATAGTTCAGGCTCATGCGTACAGCCGGAGTAGCAAAGTAGTTCACACCGACCACCATGGCATTGGCAGTGAATTCATCACTCAGATCATCAGCGACCACGCCAACCACACCGCCCATCAACTGAGGAGGAATAGCACCCGCATCAGAGTCGATGGTGTTGCTTTCATAGCGTGCAAATACTTCGAAAGTACCCTTCATGTCGGTTGGCTTGTCCCACTTGCCGGCACCGGCTTTGTAGTTACGAGCGCCACCAATCATGTAAGACACCTGAGCGGAGTAACCGCTGGCATCCACGTCGGCATCAAGACCACCAGCAGTCTCACCGGAAACCTGGCGCTGGAAATATTCAGCAGCAGCGCGGAACGAACCGAACTGAGCACCGGCTTCCAACACCCATTCAGAGTCTTTGTCGGTATCGGCAGTAGCACCAAAGGCTATGCGCGCGTCCTCATCACTGCGGATGCCCATGCGAGTACGCACGTTGGCAGTGTTATCGTCCGGGCTGCTGCTGTGGTAGTTAGCACCCAGGTGGATCACATCAGTGCCATCCAGGTAAGGTGCCCAGTTGGCGCGCAGGGTGTAGCCGTACAGCTCGTCGTTGTCGTCGCTCTCATACTGATCGTAGTGGGCAACCTGAGCCATCAGGCCGTAGTTGTCGCCGGCGTGCATAACGTTGACACCGAACTTGGCATCTTCGTCGCCATTGAGGAAGTCATACATAAACGGACGTTCGATGGCAGTGATCCAGGACGAACTGGTGGTGCCTTCCAGGCCGTAGTCGACACCGAACTGGCCAACGGTCACGTCGGCAAAGCCCAGTCCACTGTAGGTGATATAGGCACGATCGAAGTCGGTGCCCTCATCTTCGTCATAGCTGACACGCAGGCCATAGCCCCAGTCCTTGTAGGCCACGCCTTCAAAACCGACTTCACCGCGACGGATAAAGGTGTTGAAGGTGTCATCGAACGGATCGTTCTGCGTACCGGCCATCAGGCCGTCAAAGTTGGTGGCATCCCACTGCAGCTTGCCGCCTAGTTTGAAGCTGAACTCTTTGTCAGTGGTAGCGACTTCCAGGCCACCCTTGGTTTTGATCACGATATCGGCGCCGTCAGTGCTGACGGTACCGGCGAAAGCCTGGGCGGAAACGGCCAGGGCCAGAGCGCTGGTTGCGAAGCCGGCCATTACTCCACGAAAGCTGTGCTTACGGATCATCGAAGATTCCTCTAAATGGACTTTTAAGTGTTGAAAACACTCGAGCGCTGGGGCTCGTTCGTGCTGGAGGGAATCTTGGCGGCGGGATATTTCAGGGCAGTTGCTGATATATAAATATTTGATTACAACGGAACTTTTTACTTCCTTTGCCTATAAGCAGTGGGAACAACTCTAGACCGGCACTTTGCCAACGGCCCGCGCGCCCTTGCAGCGGCGGGCCAGATTTGGCTCAAGACTGTTTGCGTAACGCCTTGCCCAGCCAGTAATCCAGGCTTAGCCAGCGCCCGGCGCCGCTGAAAAACAGCGCCACCAGCATTACCAGATAGGTGGCGGCAAACTCGATGCCGTTGTTCAGCACCACCAGCTTGCCGCTGCTGGTCAGCCAGTCGTAATTGCCGTGTTCTTTGAGCAGCTCACGGGCGCGCTCGAGCTTGCCCACCGACTCCATGACCCGCTCATTGGCAAACGGCGCGCTGGCATCGGCAATCGCCTGCCAGCCGTAGGGCAGGTGCACGACGAAGATCGCCACCAGCATGGTAACGATCAGCGGAATGCTCACCCAGCGCACTGCCAAGCCGAACAACAGCAGCAGCGCCCCGCCCATTTCAGTCAGCGCTGCCGCCCAGGCCAGCAGCTCGGGGAATGGCAAACCCAGGCCCCAATCCGGGTTGCCGAACCACGCGGCAGTGGCCTCGATATCCGCCAGTTTGTGGCTGCCAGCCATCCAGAACACCGGCACCAGGTACAGGCGCAGCAACAGCGGGCCGAGAAAATCCAGGCGACAAGAAGCGTCCAGGGCGTCCTGGAGACGATTGAAAAAGCTCAGCATGGTAAATCTCCACAAGCCGGCGCTGGGCGCCGAGGGTCAGGTACAGCGAGAGGTTAAGGACGCCAGATGCCCTGGCGCTGCCAGTCATCCAGCAGGGTTTGGGCGTTGTTGAAATAGGCGTTGTCGGCGTTTAGGCCATGCTGCTGCGCCAGTTCCAGCAGGGCCGGCTCGGCAGCCTCACCGGCCTGCAGCCGCGCCGCCAATTGATAGGCAAACGGGCTTATTTGCATAAAGCGCACCTTGTCCTGCGCATCACGCCAGACCAGCAAGCACGTCGGCTCGCTGGGTGGCTCGGCCGGCTGGAAGTCCGTGCCAATACGCTGCACCGGCCACTGATAGGCCAGCGGCCAAGCCAGTGGCGACCAGCCCTGCGCAGGCAACTCGGCCTCGCTGACATCCAGGGCCAACTCGACCCATTCGTAATGCGCCAGTTCGAGGATAAACGGCGGATCGCCCGCCTCGGCGACATAGCCCTGCTGCAACCAGGTGAGAAACTCCTGGCTGATCTCAAGAAAGTACGGCGTGCGCGCCTGATGCTCGGCGATAAAACTGCGTACCAGGCGCTGCCAGCGGCTGGCGTCGATCAGCCGGTGCAGCACCGGAAAAGCGCCGCTGATAAAGCCTTCGATATTGTTGAAGAACAGCGATTCATACACCGCCATACGCTCGGCGCTGATGCCATCGAGCAAGGGTTGCTGCTCCGGCTGACGAATACGCGCGGCAAACTGCTGTTGCAGCTCCACGCCACTCATGTGCCGTAACTCCGCAAAGGAGCTGCAGCCGCTTGCAGCTGACGAGTCTGCGCCACCTCGGCATACAGCTCGGCAATCGGCGGGAAGTTGAAATCCCGCTCCAGCAAGGTCGGGCGCACGCCGTGCACGGCGTAGGCCTGTTCCAGCAGCGCCCAGACCGGGTCGATCACCGGCGCGCCGTGGGTGTCGATTTTCAGATCGCTGGCCTGGTCGTAATGCCCGGCCACATGCAGATAGGCGATGCGCGCACTGGGCATGGCAGCGATATAGGCGGCCGCATCGAAGTTGAAATTGATGCTGTTGACGAAGACGTTGTTCACGTCGAGCAACAGCTGGCAGTCGGCCTGCTCCAGCACAGCGCTGACAAACGCCGCTTCATCCAGCTCGCCCGGCAACTGCGCATAGGCCGAAACGTTCTCGATAATCAGCGGACGCTCCAGCACGTCCTGCACGATGCGCACGCGCTCGGCGATACGCAGCACCGACTCCTCGGAAAAGGGCAGCGGCATCAGGTCATAGAGCTGGCCATGATCGGCGCAGGCCGACAGATGCTCGCTGTAACCGCGCACACCGTGCTGCTCGAGAAAGGCCTTGATGGCCTTGAGCAGCTCGATATCCAGCGGGGCAAAACCACCGAGGTTGAGGGACAGACCATGGCAGAGCAGTGGCAGGCGCTCGCTTAAGGCACGCAACTGCTTGCCCAAACGTCCACCCACGCCGATCCAGTTCTCCGGCGCCACTTCGAGGAAATCCACCTCGCCTACGCTGCAGTCCTGCAGCGCGCCAAGCAGGCCGCGACGCAGGCCCAGCCCAGCGCCGTTGACGAAATCCATCTGCATATTCTGCCCCTACACCCAGTTATTCAGTTACTCGGCTTTCTTCTCAGCGCCGCACTTGCCTTCACCGCATTTGCCCTCGCCTTCGGCCTTGGCTTCGCCACCGCACTTGCCTTCACCACACTTGCCTTCGCCTTCAGCTTTCTTCATCTCGCCGCCGCATTTGCCTTCGCCACAGCTGCCTTCGGCAGATTTCTCGCCCTCAGCCAGGCTGTAACCGCTGCTCAGCTCCTGCGCAGCAAACGGGTTGCTCGCGGCCTGCACGCTAAATACTGCGCTGCTCAACAGCACCGCGCCCAGGGAAGCAACAACAGTGTTCAGATGTTTCATGGCAATTCTCCGATGGTGGTTCACAGTGGCGGCCGATTGGCTACCTCGGCCCAATAGACGCGGCCGACAAGCGGCTGTTACAGCTGGACCGAAAAAATTTCGCAACCAAACCAGCTGGCGGCTAAATCCTAGAAGATTTTTGCCGCCAGGCAGCCGATCCGGCACACTACGCCCCCCGAGCAAATGCTCGTTTTCAAGCCTGCAGACTCCGTATGACCCGATCCCCGCTCCGCCGTCTCGTTTTTGGCACCCTGCGCCGCGTGCTGTACCTCTGGGTGCGCTCGGAAACCATTAACCAGTCCGCCTTTACCCTCAAGCTCGACCGCAGCAAGCCGGTGTTCTACGTGCTGCAGCAGCCGTCGATGAGTGACCTGGCGGTGGTCGACACCGAGTGCCGCAAGGCCGGCTTGCCGCGCCCGGTATTGCCGGTAGCGGTGGGTGAGCTGCTGGAGCCTGCCGCCTTCTTCTACCTGACCCCAGAGCCCGATTGGCTCGGCCGGCAGGACAAACGCGGCATCTCGCCCACCCTGCAACGCCTGGTCAGCGCGCTGAGCCAGCATGCGGTAGACGATGCGCAGATCATTCCGGTCAGCGTGTTCTGGGGCCAATCGCCAGACCGTGAAACCAGCCCATGGAAGCTGCTGTTTGCCGACAGTTGGGCGGTCACCGGGCGTCTGCGCCGACTGGTGAGCATCCTGATTCTGGGGCGCAAGACCCGTGTGCAGTTCTCCACACCTATTCATATGCGCGAGTTGATCGAGCAGGACAAAGGCCACGAGCGCACCCTGCGCATGGTCCAGCGAATCCTGCGCGTGCACTTCCGCAATCAGAAGGCCGCCGTGATCGGCCCGGACGTGTCGCACCGACGCAACCTGGTCAAAGGCCTGGTGCACGGCCCGCAGGTGCGCCAGGCGATCATCGAAGAAGCCGAACGCGAGAACATCAGCCTGGAGAAGGCCGAAAGCCAGGCCCTGCGCTATGGCAACGAGATCGCCTCGGACTACACCTACACCGCCATTCGCTTCCTCGAACTGGTGCTGAGCTGGTTCTGGAACAAGATCTACGACGGCATCAAGGTCAACCATATCGAAGGCGTGCAGGAAGTCGCCCAGGGCCATGAGGTGATCTATGTGCCCTGCCACCGCAGCCATATCGACTACCTGCTGCTGTCCTACCTGCTGTTCCGCAATGGTCTGACGCCGCCGCATATCGCTGCCGGTATCAACCTCAATATGCCGGTGATCGGCAGCCTGCTACGGCGTGGCGGCGCGTTCTTTATGCGCCGCACCTTCAAGGGCAACCCGCTGTACACCGCAGTCTTCAACGAATACCTGCACACCCTGTTCAGCAAGGGCTTCCCAGTCGAGTACTTCGTCGAAGGCGGCCGCTCGCGCACCGGGCGCATGCTGCAGCCGAAAACCGGCATGCTGGCCATCACCATGCGCAGCTTCCTGCGCAGCAACCGCCTGCCGGTGGTGTTTGTGCCGGTCTATATCGGCTACGAGCGCGTGCTGGAAGGCCGCACCTACCTGGGTGAGCTGCGCGGCGCGAGCAAGAAGAAAGAGTCGATCTTCGACATCTTCAAGGTTATCGGCGCACTCAAGCAGCGTTTCGGCCATGTCTGGGTCAACTTCGGTGAGCCGATCAAGCTGGCGGAATTTCTCGACAGTGAGCAACCCGACTGGCGCACGCAGGACTATGGCACCCAGTACCGCCCAGCCTGGCTGAATGAAGCCACCAACAACCTCGGCGAGCGCGTGGCGCAGCACCTCAACGAGGCGGCGGCGATCAACCCGGTCAACCTGGTAGCCCTGGCGCTGCTCTCCACCAGCAAGCTGGCCCTGGATGAGCGCGCCCTGTCGCGGGTGCTCGACCTCTATCTAGCCCTGCTGCGCAGCGTGCCCTACTCGCCGCACACCACCCTGCCGGACGGTAACGGCCAGGCGCTGATCGAATACGTGCAGAAGATGAACCTGCTCGCCGAACAGAAGGATGCCCTCGGCAAGATCCTCTATCTGGACGAGCAGAACGCCGTTCTGATGACCTACTACCGCAACAACGTGCTGCACATCTTCGCCCTGCCGGCGCTGCTGGCGAGCTTCTTCCAGAGCAGTTCACGGATGAGCCGCGAGCAGATCCTGCGCTACACTCGCGCGCTCTACCCCTACCTGCAAGCCGAACTGTTTATCCGCTGGAACCTGGATGAGCTGGACGGTGTGGTCGATCAATGGCTGACCGCCTTCGTTGAACAGGGCCTGCTCAAGCTCGATGGCGACATGTACGTGCGCCCGGCGCCAAGCTCGCGCGAGTTCGTCCTGCTCACCCTGCTGGCCCGCGCCATCGTGCAAACCCTGCAGCGCTTCTATATGGCCACTGCCCTGCTGCTGAATGCCGGACAGAACGCCATCAGCGCCGAAGAGCTGGAAGACCTCTGCACCGTGATGGCCCAGCGCTTGTCGATCCTGCATGGCCTCAACGCCCCGGAGTTCTTCGACAAAAGCCTGTTCCGTCACTTTATCCAGAGTCTGCTGGAGCATGGCGTGCTGCGTCAGGATGAAGCCGGCAAGCTCAGCCATCACCCGCTGCTCAGCGAACTGGCCGAAGGCGCCGCCAAGCGCGTACTGCCGGCAGAGCTGCGCCTGTCGATCCGCCAGGTGGCCATGGATCGCAACGAGGATGTCGCCGAGCCGGTGTAAACCGGCCTGGCCGCACCGTTATGAGCGAAACCAACGACCAACCCGCACGGCCCTCCCGTGCGGCGTTTCACCAAGCCAATCAAGCCCGCGCAGAAGCTGAAGCCCAGCGCCTGCTGGCCGCCAAGGCCGAGCTGGGTGGGCGTTGGCTTAGCTGGGTCGCAGCTGAGCTGTACGCCCTTAAGCCCGCCGCCTACGCGCAGATGGTGCGTCGCGAGCTGCAGCGGTTAAACAACTAACCGCGGCTTAACCCGGTCAAGCGTGACGACAACGCCTGCATGGCGCTGCTGACCTGATCCAGCGCCTGGGCATCGCGGGCGTTTTCTTCGCTGATGCTGTGGATACGCACCGCCAGTTCGTTGATCTCCTGGGTCACATGGCTTTGCTGTTGCGCCGCCACGGCGATCTGCTGGGCGCGTTGGGAAATATCATCGAAGCTCTGCACCGTACTGGACAGCGCCGTCGCCGCGCCTTCGGCCTCGACCACCGCATGTTCGGTACGTGCCTCACCGGCTTGCATGGCCTGCACCGCCTGGCGTGAGGCCTGCTGCAGCGCGCTGATCATGGTGCTGATCTCATTGGCCGAGGCCTGGGTTTTACCCGCCAGGGTACGCACCTCATCGGCCACCACAGCAAATCCACGGCCCTGCTCACCGGCCCGGGCGGCCTCGATAGCGGCATTCAGCGCCAGCAGGTTGGTTTGTTCGGAAATCGCCTTGATCACATCCAGCACGGCGCCAACCTGCTGGCTGTCTTTCTCCAGCCGGCTGATCACCATCGCCGCACCGGCCATTTCCGCCGACAGCGCCTGAATTGCCGAGCTGTTGGAGGCAACCTTCTGCTGCCCTTGCTGCACCACCAGCAGTGAACTCTGCGCAGTATTGGCGCAGTCGTTGGTGTTCTGCGCCACTTCCTGAGCACTCGACGACATCTCGGTAATCGCTGCCGCCAGTTGGGTGTTCTCTTGCCGCTGCTGCTCGGCGCGCCCGGCCAGGGTGCTGCTCAGGCCGCCCAGTTGCGCGGCTTCGGTCTGCAGATGGTCGGCTTCCTCGGCGATGCGCTGAAGCATGGTTCGCAACTGCCCGGCATAGCGATTGACCGCGTGACGCAGCGCGCCGATTTCATCCTCGCGCTCCACGCTCAATTCCACATCACGGTTAGCCGAGCCACGACCCAGGGAGTCGATCTGCGCGGTGGTTTCTTCCAGTTGGCCGATCAACTTGCGCCCGGCCAACCAGGCCAGCGCCAGCAACACGGCCAGCAGCGGCAGGAGGAACAACAAAATCTCCCAGGTCAGCGCACGCGCCAAACCCGTGACCCGTTCCTGCGGGGTCGCCAGACCGATCACCCAGCCGGTATCGGGCATCACGAACAGGCTGACGCGGCTGGCCTGCTTAAGCTGCTCGTCGTTTTCCAGATCAAGGTTGCGAATCGCCCCCGAACTGCTGCTGTTCAGCGCTTCCTGCACCGGTTTGAGCCAGCTGTGCTGCTGCGCCAGATCAGCAAATTTGATCATCGCGCCGACCTTGGCGCCGGTCATGTTCGGGAAATGCAGCACGTTGCCCGCCTGATCAAGGGCGAAGGCATAGCCATCGGTCACCTTGCCCTGCTCGGTTAGAAAGCGCGCCAGATCGTCCAGCAGCAAGTCCAAGGTCGCGACGCCGGCAAAGCGTCCTTCAAGCTGGTAAGGCACACTGCAGGTGACCATCGGCACACCGGTCACCGCATCCTGATAAGCCTCCGACCACAGGCACTGGCCGGCCTTGCTGCTGCGCGCGCCGGTGTACCAGGCATCGTTGTGGTAACCAGGGCCATCGGCCGCGTTGTAATCGTCGGAATAGCTCAAGCGCCCATCCGCGCCGCGCGCCCAGAAGAAACTGCGGCGCGCAGCGCCCTCGCTAAAGGCATTTGGCTCTGGCCAGACGCCGCCGCCGGCAATCGCTTTATCACCCTGACTGTCGATCAGATTGGGCAGGCTGTTGAGGTACAGCGGCTCTTCACGCGGCAGCACTTCGGCCAGATGCGCCAGGCTGGCCGTCACCCCTTCAATGCGCGCCAACTGCAACGCCAGCTGACGCACGATGGCGCTACCGGTCTGCTCAATCAGCTCGCCACTGGCCGCCACCACACGCGGCTGGCCACGCAGGGCCATCACGGCAAACACCGCCAGTGCGGTAAGAATCAGAAGGACGATGCAACCCATAGTCAAACGCTGCGACAGCCGAACGGGGACTAAAGCCATGCCATTACTCCTGCGTGGAAAGGACACTCAAGGGGACTACCAGAACTGCCTACGAACGCTCCCGGTTCCACCAGCAAGATCGGGGCCTGCAATACGCCGTTGCTTACGCAATTTGCGTGCACACAATCTGGCACCGACCTAAGTGCCAGACGCATGCAATGAGTTATAGATGAATAAGCGCAAGGCCGTGGCGGTTAACCGCTGCAGGGCCGCATGCCTATGCGGATTGGCAACAGCTCAAAGCAGTTTTTCGGCCACCTCCTCAAACAGCCAAACCACAGCACAGCTCCATTTGCCTGTACGCGCCAGTCCGTTAAGCTCCAGCTACTGCCTTACCCATCGCACAAGGATGCCCATCATGCTTCGTCTTATCTCCCTGGCCGCCGGCCTCGCCCTCTCCAGCAGCGCCTTCGCCCTGTCGCTGGCCGACCTCTCGCAAAGCGACGCCAGCGGCGGCCTCAAGGACGCCCTCACCCAAGGCGCCAAAGTGGCCGTGCAGCAACTGGGCAAACCCGGTGGTTTCAGCAACAACCCGGACGTGCGCATCGAACTGCCGGGCAACCTCGGCAAAGCCGCGAAAACCATGAAGATGATGGGCATGGGCGCGCAGGTTGATCAGCTTGAAGCGAGCATGAACAAAGCCGCCGAAGCCGCCGTGCCGCAAGCCCAGGCGCTGCTGGTGGATTCGGTGAAGAAGATGACCGTGCAGGACGCCAAGCGCATCCTCGCCGGCTCGGAAGATTCCGCCACCCAGTACCTGAACAAGACCAGCCGCGAACAGATCCGCGCCAAGTTCCTGCCCATCGTTAAGCAAGCCACCGACCAAGTCGGCCTGGCCAAGCAATACAACAGCTTCGCCGGCCAAGCCGCGAGCTTTGGCGTGATCGACGCGAAAAGCGCGAATATTGAGAACTATGTAACCGAGCAGGCGCTGGACGGCCTGTTCGCGATGATCGCTGAGCAGGAAGCCAGCATCCGTGAGAACCCGGCTGGTGCGGCGACCAGTTTGGCTAAGAAGGTGTTTGGGGCGTTGTAAGAAGGATTAGGAGTCATGTTCATGGGCTCACCGCACAAGAAGAAGCAATTCGAGCGCTTCCTGCTGGAGCAATTCTTGGCGGCAGCACAGATTGAAGCTGAAATCGTTGATGCCAGCAATGAGGCACCCGACGTGATCATTCGCGTTGATGACGAACTTGTTGGTGTCGAGATAACCGAGCTGTTCCAGAACCAACGAGAAGCTAGCGGCTCTCTTCAAGGCCGAGAGTCATTGACACAGCAAATTGTCGCCCAAGCGAGTCAGCTCTACCGCATATCTGGAGCTCAACATGCACACGTATCCGTTCTTTTCTCCCTAAGCAGAGACCTCCGGAAAGTAAACAGAGAGGAAACAGCATCACGGTTGGCAACCTTCGTTCAAGCCCAGGCGCTTGTACCTGGACAACACGTTCAGTGGAAGCCGGACTACGTCACGGAGACACTTCCAGAAGTCATCAATTACGTCCACATGCTGGGCGTCCCGGAAGCCAGCATGGCGCACTGGTCTTCACCAGGCGCTGGGTGGGTCGCTCCGATGACCAATCAGATTCTTCAAGCAGGAGTGGACAAGAAGGCTGCTCTTCTTCCCAAGTACGCCCAACGCGTCAAGAAGAACTGGCTGCTTCTAGTTTCCGACGGAGCGAAACCATCGCAGCTATTCGAACTACCAACGAGAGAAGACGCTTTGGCCATCGTGAGCCCATTTGATCGAACCTTCTACTTCAGTCGATTCAAGGGTGTGGCCCTTGAGCTCGGAACGTCCTGGAATTCCGCCTAATCCCTCATAGGATGGATGGGTTAAGCGTAGCGATACCCATCTTTTCCCAACGCCCGCCGCACGTTCTTTGACTGCTACTACTGGTTTCGGCCTTACGCCGAGTTACTTTCTCTTTGCGCGCGCAAAGAGAAAGTAACCAAAGAGAAAGCGCGCCCGGCATCCGGATTTCGCTGCGCTCAACTCCCCTCGCTCCGGTGCTGTTCCGAGGGTCGTCACGGAGGGCCATCCCTGGCCCATCGTTCCTCGTTTGGCATCCATGCCAAACGCCCCTCTCCACAGCACCTACGCTCGGCCTCCTGACGGGGTTCGGGGACCGCGTTGTTTGGGCGAGTTGTGGGAAAAGCCGAAGCAAAAGCATCGCGGGCAAGCCCGCTCCTACAGGGTCGGCGGACATTCGTAGGATGGGTTGAGCAGCGCGATACCCATGCGGTTGATTGATGGGTATCGCTGCGCGCCACCCATCCTACGCAGCGCTGGTTTGGCCTTTTTGTCACTTGCCCACAATCTCGCAGACGACGCCAAACGCCCCATCAGAAGGCCGAGTGGAATCGTTGCGGAAGGGGTTGAGCGGCATGGATGCCGCGAGAGCCGCGATGGGCCAGGGATGGCCCTTCGCGGCGGGCCCCTGGAGCAATGATGGAACAAGGGAAGTCGAGCGCAGCAAGACCCGAATGCAAGGGGCAAGACTTTTTGCTTACTTTTGGGGCGTCTGCCAAAAGTGAGCCGCCGTAAGGGCGGAACCAATATCCGAAACGCAGCAAAAACGGCGCATACAAAGACCAATCCCAGAAAACAACAAAGCTCACGGCCATGGGCCGCTCCTGCAAGGGCGAGATATGCCCTCGCCCGGCCCGAAAACAAAACCCCGCCAATCAGCGGGGTTTTGTCAGGCAAACGCCAGGCTTACTCCGCCTGCGCCACCAGCGTGCCGTTGTGGTTACGGCTCCATTGCGGCAGCAGCGTACCAATCAACATACCGGCCATGCTGAACAGCAGGCCCGCCAGCTGTGGCGGCCAGAAGGCGGCTTCGCTCCAGCTGTATTCCAGATAGATCCACGACACCAGACCAAAGGCGATGGCAACCAACGCGCCCTGGGTGGTCGCACGCTTCCAGAACAACCCGGCAAACAACGGCACCACCGCCGCCACCAGGGTCACCTTGTAAGCGTTGCCGACCATCTCGTAGATGCTCGCATCCGAATACAGGGCAAAGCTCAGGGTGGATGCCGCGCAGACCACGATAGTGACGCGCATCAGTAGCAGGAACTGCTTGTCGTTAAGCACCGGCAAGAAGCGCTTGAGCACGTTCTCGGTCAGGGTTACCGATGGCGCCAGCAGGGTGCCGGAGGCGGTGGACATGATGGCCGAGAGCAGCGCACCGAAGAACATGATCTGGGCGAACAGCGGCGTCTTGTCGAGGATCAGCAGCGGCAGAATCATCTGCGAATCTTCGGCCAGCCACTTCTCGACCAGCGCCGGGTCGATCATCGAGGCGGCGTAGACCAGAAACACCGGCAGCATGCAGAAGCCGAGGTAGAACACCGCACCGGTCATCGAGGCGCGCGCGGCGATGTTCTCGCTCTTGGCCGACATCACGCGCTGGTACACGTCCTGCTGCGGGATGGAGCCGAGCATCATGGTCACCGCGGCGCCGATAAAGGCGACGATATCCTTGGGCTCGAAGGCGTGCATAAAGGTGAACTTGCCTTCGCTGGCCGCCTTGCTGATCACCAGATCGGCGCCGCCGGCCATGTCGCTGAACAGCCAGACCAAGTAGATCAGGCCGACCACGATGATGATCATCTGGAAGAAGTCGGTCAGGGCAATCGACCACATGCCGCCGAACAGGGTGTAGAGCAGCACGATAAAGGTGCCGAGGAACATGCCCTGGGTGGTGCTGATGCTGCCGTCTGAGATGACGTTGAACACCAGGCCCAGCGCAATCAGCTGCGCGGCGATCCAGCCCAGGTAGGACATGACGATGACCAGGCTGATGATCAGCTCGACTTGCGGGCCGAAGCGCTTTTTGAAGTAGTCACCGATGGTCAGCAGGTTCATCCGGTACAGCGGCCGGGCGATGATCAGGCCGACGAGGAACAGGCAGCCGAAGGAGCCGAATGGGTCCTCGACGATGCCGGCAAAGCCTTCTTCGAGGAAGGTGGCGGGAATGCCCAGCACCGCCTCGGAGCCGAACCAGGTGGCGAACACCATCGCGGCGACGATGGGAAAGCCCATGCTACGACCACCGGAGGCGAAATCGCGGGTGTTGTGCACCCGGGTGGAGGCGTAGAAACCGATGGCGACAGTCACCAGCAAATAGAGCGCAACGAACCAGATCAGCATGCTTTCCCGTTCCACAGACGTCAGCCCACCGCATGCATGGCCCGCGCAGGCTGCGCAGGACGGATCGATGGGCTACAGGTTTTTGTTATGACCATTTTTGACGGGTAGCTGCACGCGCCCGTTCAAGGTCGCGCAGTCTGGCAAATACGTAAAATATGTCAAACAAAAACGACGAAACGTCAGCAGATAATTCGCTAAAACGGCCTGCACCCCCATGTAACAGACTGTAATCGCTGCATAACCTGTTCAGGCGCAGCTGCAGGTAGTTGCATATTTTTGACAGCAAGCCAGCAAACGCCCTAATCGCCAGGCATAAAAAAGCCAGGCATTGGGCCTGGCTTTTTCACATCAGCAACCGCCGATTCAGGCTGGTTTTGCTTCCACTTCCTTGACCCGGAACCACGCCGCATACAGCGCCGGCAGGAACAGTAGGGTCAACGCCGTGGCGACGATCAGACCGCCCATGATCGCTACGGCCATCGGCCCGAAGAACACGCTGCGCGACAGCGGGATCATCGCCAGTACCGCCGCCAGGGCGGTCAGCACGATAGGCCGGAAGCGGCGCACGGTGGCTTCGATAATCGCGTGCCAGCGGTCCATGCCTGAGGCGATGTCCTGTTCGATCTGGTCCACCAGAATCACCGAGTTGCGCATGATCATCCCCGACAGGGCGATGGTGCCGAGCATGGCGACGAAGCCGAACGGCTGCCGGAAGATCAGCAGGAACAGCGTCACGCCGATCAGCCCCAGTGGCGCGGTGAGGAACACCATGGCCGAGCGCGAGAAGCTTTTCAGCTGCAGCATCAGCAGGGTCAGCACCACCACGATAAACAGCGGAATACCGGCGTTTACCGAAGCCTGGCCACGGCTGGAGTCTTCCACGGTGCCACCGACGTCCAGCTGATAGCCGTCCGGCAGTTGCGCACGCACTGGCTCAAGAGTCGGCAGAATCTGCTTGATCAGGCTCGCAGGCTGCTCCTTGCCATACACGTCTGCACGCACGGTGACGGTCGGCAGGCGGTTGCGGTGCCAGATGATGCCTTCCTCGAAGCCGTACTCCAGGGTGGCGATCTGCGACAGCGGCACGCTACGGCCATTGTCGGTCGGCACTGCCAGGCTTGGCAGCAGGCCGAGTTCCTGACGCTCACTCAAGGTGCCGCGCAGGAGGATTTCGATCAGCTCGTTGCCTTCACGGTACTGGCTGACTGGCGAGCCGGTCAGCGAACTTTGCAGGAAGCGCGACAGGTCGGCAGTGCTGACGCCCAGGGCACGAGCGCGTTCCTGGTCGATGTTCAGGCGCACCACTTTGCTTGGCTCTTCCCAGTCCAGGTGCACGTTGGTCACGTGGCTGTTCTCACGCACCTTGTCGGCAACCTGACGGGCCAGTTGGCGCACCTCGTCGATATGCTCGCCGGAAACGCGGAACTGCACCGGGTAACCCACGGGCGGGCCGTTTTCCAGGCGGGCGATACGGGTGCGCAGGGTTGGGAACTCGTCCTGCAGCACATCAATCAGCCAGGTGCGGATCTTCTCGCGGTCTTCGATGCTTTTCGCCAGTACCACGAACTGGGCAAAGCTGGCGGCCGGCAGTTGCTGGTCCAGCGGCAGGTAGAAGCGCGGCGAGCCGGTGCCGACGTAGGCGACGAAGTTGTCGATGCCTTCATGGCCGCTAAGCAGTTGCTCCAGACGCTTGGCCTGCTCTTCGGTGGCGGCCAGGGACGCGCCTTCACTGAGTTTGAGGTCGACCATCAGTTCCAGCCGGCCAGAAGCCGGGAAGAACTGCTGCGGCACAAAGCGGAACAGCACGATCGAGGCAACAAACAGGCCGATGGTCAGCAGGATCACGGTCTTGCGCCGACGCACGCACCACTCCACCGCCGTACGCACGCGGCGGTAGAACGGCGTGCCGTATGGGTCATGGCCGTCAGTACTGCCGCCATGCTTGGCGGCGTGCAGCTTGGCCAGATCCGGCAGCAACTTGGCACCGAGGTACGGCACAAACACCACGGCGGCGATCCACGACACCAGCAGGGCAATCGCCACCACCTGGAAGATCGAGCGGGTGTATTCGCCGGTGCCGGACTGCGCGGTGGCAATCGGCAGGAAGCCGGCGGCGGTAATCAGGGTACCGGTGAGCATGGGGAAGGCGGTGCTGGTCCAGGCATAACTGGCCGCTTTGATGCGGTCGTAGCCCTGCTCCATCTTGATCGCCATCATCTCCACGGCAATGATCGCGTCATCCACCATCAGGCCCAGCGCCAGCACCAGCGCGCCAAGAGAAATCTTGTGCAGGCCGATGCCGAGGTAGTACATGGCGGCAAAGGTCATCGCCAGCACCAGCGGAATCGACAGCGCCACCACCAGACCAGTGCGCAGACCGAGGGAGAAGAAGCTCACCAGCAGCACGATGATCACCGCTTCGGTGAGCACGCGGACGAACTCGCCTACCCCGGTTTTCACCGCAGCCGGCTGATCGGAGACCTTGCTCAGCTGCATGCCGGCCGGCAGGGTTTCCTGCAGGCGAGCGAACTCGCCTTCCAGCGCCTGACCGAGGACCAGAATGTCACCACCCGGTTTCATCGATACGGCCAGGCCAATGGCGTCTTCACCCATATAGCGCATGCGCGGTGCGGGTGGATCATTGAAGCCGCGTTTGACCTCGGCGACATCGGCGATGCGGAAGGTGCGATCGGCTACGCGAATGGGGAAATTACGGATTTCATCGACCGTTTCAAAGCGCCCGGTGACGCGCAGTTGCACGCGGTCGCTGCTGGTTTCGAAGAAGCCGGCGGCGGCCACGGCGTTCTGTTCTTCCAGCGCCTGCTGCACGGCGGCCAGCGGCAGGCCGAGAGTGGCCAGCTTGGTGTTGGACAGCTCGATCCACACCTTTTCGTCCTGCAAGCCGAGCAGGTCGACCTTGCCGACGTCCTTGACGCGCTGCAGCTGCAGCTGGACGCGGTCGGCGTAATCCTTGAGCACGGCGTAGTCGAAGCCTTCGCCGGTCAGCGCATAGATATTGCCGAAGGTGGTGCCAAATTCGTCGTTATAGAACGGCCCCTGAATGCCCTGGGGCAAGGTGTGGCGAATATCGCTGACCTTCTTGCGCACCTGGTAGAACAGCTCGGGAATGTCCGCAGAGTGCATCGAATCGCGGGCGATAAAGGTGACCTGGGATTCACCCGGACGCGAGAACGAGACGATCTTGTCGTAGTCGCCGGTCTCCATCAGCTTCTTTTCGATGCGCTCGGTAACCTGGCGCGACACCTCTTCGGCGCTCGCCCCTGGCCAGTTGGTGCGTACCACCATGGCCTTGAAGGTAAAGGGCGGGTCTTCGCTCTGGCCCAGCTTGGTGTAGGAAATAGCCCCGACCACCGCCAGCAGCAGCATGAGATACAGCACGATCTGGCGATTGCGCAACGCCCAGGCGGATAGGTTGAAATCCATCGGGCTTACTCCTCGACCGTCGGGTTGGCCTGGGCCGTCAGTTGCACTGCACGGTTGTCGCGGTCAACCGGACGCACCTGCTGGCCTTCGCGCAGCACCTGGCCACCGGCGGCTACCACCCAATCGCTGGCTTGCAGACCTTCGAGCACCGGCACGGTTTTCTCGCCGTAGGCACCGATACGCACGTCGGTGCGCTTGAGGGTGGAGTCCTTGGGATCGACCACCCAGACGTAGGGCTGGCCCTTCTCCGCCGTCAGCGCCGACAGTGGCACGGCCAGCGGCACTTCGCCGTTGTGGGCGATAAACACGCGAGCGCTTTGGCCCAGTTCGGCCGGCACCTTGCCTTCCACGAACGCTACGCGGGCGGCGAAAGTGCGCGATTGCGGGTCGGCCGATGGCGACATCTCACGGATGCGCCCTGGGAAGCGTTGATCCGGCTGCGACCACAGCTCAACCGCGACATCCTGACCGACCTTGAAGCGCTCGAAGGCTTGCTCCGGCAGGTTGATCAGCACTTCACGCTCGCCATCAGCGGCCAGGGTGAACACGGTTTGCCCGGCGGCAACCACCTGGCCGACTTCGACCATACGCTGCGCTACTACGCCATCTTGCGATGCGCGCAGCACGGCATAGCCGGCCTGGTTGTTGGCCACGTTGAATTCAGCCTTGATCTGTTTCAGCCGCGCCTCACCGGAGCGGTAGAGGTTCTCGGCGTTGTCGTACTGCGAACGGCTGACCAGGTTGCGTGCCAGCAGGGTCTTGTAGCGATCACGCTCGGCGCGCACCAACTGCAGGTTGGCCTCGGCCGACGACACCTGGGCACGGGTGGCTTCCAGCTGCAGACGCACGTCCTGCGGGTCCAGCTCGGCCAGCGGTTGATCCTTCTTCACCCGCGCGCCGACATCGACCAGGCGCTTGGCTACCTTGCCACCGATACGGAAAGCCAGTTCCGGCTCCAGGCGCGCACGCACCTCACCGGGGTAGGCATCCATCAGGTCGCCAGCCAGTTGCGGCTGCACCACCATCGCCGGACGCACGGCAACTTTGGCGGGCTCGCCATTGCCGCAGGCTGCGAGCAACAGGATAAGACTGACAGGCAAAGCAACAGACAGTGCATGACGAAACATGATGACTAACCTTTGTGGAGGCTTTTGAATAATTAAACTGACAGGTATAGTAAAAATAGCAAACTCACTAGTCCAGTATTAAAAACGACCAATGCCAAACAAAGTGTTGCCAACCAGCGGCCCCGGTCGCCCAAAAGACCTGGCCAAGCGCAAAGCCATTCTGGAAGCGGCGAAAACCCTATTCCTCAGTAATGGCTATGACGGTAGCAGTATGGATGCGATTGCCGCGGAAGCCGGGGTTTCCAAGCTCACGGTGTACAGCCACTTCACCGACAAGGAGAAGCTGTTTGCCGCCGCGGTGCAGTCCAAATGCGAGGAGCAACTGCCTGAGCTGCTGTTCGAGCTGAGCGACGAGGTGCCGGTGGCACAACTGCTGCTGAATATCGGCCGGGGCTTCAATGAGCTGATCAACAGCCGCGAGTCAGTGGAGCTGCACCGGGTGATGGTGAGCCTGGCTGCGCAGGACTCCAAGCTTTCGCGGATGTTCTATGAAGCCGGCCCACAGCGCGTGCTGCACGGCATGGAAGAGTTGCTGCGCCGGGCCGACCAGAGCGGCAAATTACGCATTCCCGACCCGCTGAGCGCGGCAGATCAGTTCTTCTGCCTGATCAAGGGCGGCGCCAACTTCCGCCTGCTGATCGGCTGCGGTGAGGCCCTGCAGGGCGCCGAGGCCGAAGCCCATGTGCGCGATGCGGTCGAGGTGTTTCTGCGCGCCTTCCGCGCCGAGTAGCGCAAGGCGTCGCCAGCCTTATTCGCTGGCGGCTTGCAGCTTCTTCTTCGGGTAGATGTCGTAGCGACTGGACTTGCCTTCCAGGGCATAACCCGGCTTGGCACCGTCAATCAGCGGGGCCTTGCGTGGGCGTTTGACCACCACCCGATGGCTGGCCAGATTCAGCGCCGCTTCAAGCAATGCGGGCGCATCCAGGTCGTCGCCAACAAAGGGACGGAACAGGCGCATCTCTTTCTTAACCAGCGCGCTCTTGTCGCGGTGCGGAAACATCGGATCGAGATAGATCACTTGGGGCGGCTCGCCCTGCCAGGCGCGCATCAGCTCGATGGCGTTGCCATTCAGCAGCTGCATCTGCGCGGCAATCGGCGCCACATCGCGGTCCAGCGCGGCACGCGCCAAGCCATCTTCCAGCAACGCGGCAATCAGCGGCTGGCGCTCGATCAAGGTCATGCGGCAACCCAGACTGGCCAGCACAAAGGCATCGCGGCCCAGGCCAGCCGTGGCATCCAGCACAGTAGGGCGCACCCCGGCCTGCACCCCAACCGCCTTGGCAATCATCTGCCCGCTGCCGCCACCGAACAGCCGACGATGCGCCACCGCACCCTCGACAAAATCCACTTTCACCGGCCCCGGCGCCTGCGGGCCCAGCTCAACCAGCTGCAAACCGCCCTCACCCAGTTGCAGGGCAAACTCGCTGTCGCCTTCCAGCGGCAGGCCCAGGCGCGCCGCCCAGGTTTCGGCCGCGACCTGTAGATGGGGAGCCAGGGCCTGCATACGAATTCTGGCTATTAGCCGCTCATCACTCATCAGAAAATGTGCTCAAAAATCACTCAATTGACTGCAAAAGCAGCCGATAACCTGCTCGAGCGGCATTTTGCCAGACCCGGCAGTTTCCAGCCGCACCGAGTTCGCCATGTTCGATGTAATTTCCGCCCCACGCAGCGTCGCCCCGTCGGCCGCCAACTCCAGTTCAATCAGCGAGACGCTGGATGAAGGCAAACGCGCATCCCTGGATTATCAAATCCTGCGCCGCACCCTGATGCCCGATGAAGTCGAAGCCGAAGCACTACCCAGTGAACCCGAAGCGCCCAGCGAGCCACCCGCCGTCACCGCTCAGGCCAGCGATTTTCAGGAGCTAGCCGCCCAGCGCGAGCTGGAGCTGAACGTCAATATCAACGCCGAACCGCAGAAAACCGACCCTCTGGTACTGGACCTGGCCGGCAACGGTTTCAGCACCAGCGGCCTGAGCCGTTCGGTACGTTTTGACCTGGATGCCGACGGCAAGCTCGACCAGATCAGCGTGCCCACCGGCGACGATGCGCTGCTCGCCTATGACCGCAACGGCAACGGCCGCATTGATGATGGTCGCGAGCTGTTCGGCGACCAGAATGGCGCGGCCAACGGCTTTGCCGAACTGCGCAAATACGATGACAACGGCGATGGCCGCATCGACAGCCAAGACGCCATCTTCGAGCGTCTGAGCCTGCTGCGTTTCGACGCCCAGGGCCGGCAGTCCAGCCAGTCGCTGAGCCAAGCCGGCGTTAGCGCCATCGACCTGCAAGCGCGCGACGTGAAGATTGCCCTGGGCGCTTACGACGAAATCGCCCAACTCGGCCGCTTCGAATTCGCCGACGGCCGCAGCGGCCAGGCTGCCGATCTATTGTTGGCGCAGCGTTAAACTGGCATTTAGCGGCACATCCGCCACAGCCCCATATCCACGTGAAAGTGGTCGCGATGGGCCGCGTTGTAATCCGGCCCCAGGGTGGTGTTGAAGCGCTTGCAGGCAGCCTGTTGCACCTGGCGCAGAAACTCGGCGTTCTTGCCCTGCTTGGGCCAATCCTGCAGCACGCTGATGCGCCGGCCATCGGTCAGGCGAAAACCGATGATATCCAGCGCATTCGCCGAGGCATGTTGGCTACGCCGCTGACTGCCGGCAATGGTGCGGCAGGCGAAACTACCCACATGCTCGACCCGCGCCACCCGCTGACCAAACACGCCCTGAGCAATTGGCTGCAGATCATGCTGTTCGAACAGGGCAAAGGCCGCTGCCAGCGGGCAGCTGGCGATAAAACTGCTGCTGAAAGCAACGCCGGAACTGTGTACGCGCAGGGTATTGTTCAACGGACAGGCCACCTCCGCGCTGCTGTCGACCTGCGGGGTAAAGCGCAGTGAGGAGGTGTTCAAAGCCTGCTGACACAACGCCGGATTATCCTGCAGCCGCCAGAGCTTGAAGCTGGTCAGCAGGTTCGGCGTTTCGCGAATATCCAGCACCGCCCATGGGTTCCAGCGCGGCGGCACCTCAAGCCAGCCACGCCAAATCGCCAGCAACAGGCCGGCGAGCACTACACAGAGAAGAAGAAAGACACGAAAGAAGGTCATGCCGCGCAGCCTATCAGAACCTGTTCACGATCTTGCGAGCTAGAACCATGCAAGGCAAAAAAGGCGAGGAAGCGCAGTGTACGAGCTGTACATGAGCATTCCGAGCCTGTTTTTAACGCAGCAGGGCCGACGCGCAGCAGATCGTGCATAGGTTCTCAGAGCAGGCCCAACTGCTCGACAGGATCCTCTAGCTGTACTTGTGGCAAGGCCAGCAAACCCGGCAGACGCAGCATCAATTGCTGATGGAAGCGCTGCGCCAGCTGCGGGGCCAGGCGATTATCCGAGGTGTGCAGAAAGACGTAAGGCGTGCGGCCTTCTTCGATCCAGCCCGCCACCTTGTCCAGCCAGGGCGCCATAAAGGGATCATTGGCCAGCAACTCGGGATGACCGATAAAGCGCAGCTGCGGCGCCTGGCTAAAGGCCGTGGGCCGCAGCGGCAGGCGCGGTTTCTTGGCCTGTGCATGCAACACGGCCGGCGCGCTGGAGACACAGCTGAACAGCGCCCGCGAATCCAGGCAAATCCGCTCAATGCCGCACCCATGCAGCAGACGATTAAGGCTGCGTTCTTCCTCGCCCTTGGCAAAGAACGCCGGATGACGCACCTCGACGGCCAGCTCCTCGGCCTGCCAAAGCTCGATAAAAGCGCTCAGTTCCGCCAGGCGCTGCGGACCGAAGCTTGCTGGCAGTTGCAGCCAGAACGGCGCGACCCGCTTACCCAACGGCGCCAGTAGGCGGCGGAAATCCTCGGTGGCGCTCAGTTGCTCGCGCAAGTCACCGTTATGGCTGATCTCGCGCGGCAGCTTGGCGCAAAAGCGCAGATGCGCCGGCATACGCTCGGCCCAACGGGCCACGGTATCGACGGAGGGCTTTGCATAGAAGGTGGTATTGCCCTCAACGGCATTGAACACCTGGGCATACAACGGCAGAAAGTCGGCGATGCGACTGCCTTCTGGATACAAAGAACCGCGCCAGGCTGGCTCGCTCCATGACGGGCAACCGAGGTAGTAAGGCAAGATCAATTTGAAGACCGTTGGGCAAGGTAGCGAGCGAAGGCGAGATCAGCCGAGGGGCGCGCAGTGTACGAGTTGTACATGAGCACGACGAGGCTGATATCAACGCGGCATAGGCGAGCGCAGTAGTTTCGCAATGGTCTTCTAGGCGTAGAGGTCGAGGCCCATAACCTGCTGGGCATCCGTCTCACTGGCGAAGCTGGCGGTGGAGCTATAGCTGGCCAACGCCTGGGCGGCGCGGTTGTTCAGCGGGGGCTGGTACAGCTGGTCTTGCAAGCGCGATGGCAGGCTATCACTGCTGGCATTACTGGCTTCGACCTTGCGCGCCTGGGCGACTTGTTCGAAACCCTGGGTGCTGGCGGGTGATGCTGCCTGCTCACGACGTTCCTCGATCTCGCGCTGCGCTTCGCGAAATGGCGTAACCGCAGAGCCCGGGCGGGCACTGCGATCTGGCGAATAAGAGGAAGTAAAACCGTCGATACGCATCAGTTACTGCTCGGCTTGCTTAGCCAACGATGGACACAAGTGATGGCAATTTAGCCCCCGTAGACCGGCTTGGCAATCAAGCGCGGTGCAACGCGGCAATATGCGCGACAGAAGGTGCGCCGGTGCCCAGCGGTTTAAACCGAGGCCTTGGGCGTGGCCACCTGATCACGCAGGTAAACCGGCTGCGCCAGGTCAGCCACCACCGCCTCACCACGAGCCCAGGCAAAGCGCGCCAGGCTGAGCAGGTCTTCGGCGTGCGGCAGCATGGCGGCATCCTGTCCGCTGACCGCAACCGGAATACGCGCGGCAAAGGTGCCCCAACCGGTGCCGGCAGCAAACCAGTCACCGCAGGCATCACCCGGCAGGCTGGCACGTTCCGGAGGCAATACAGCCTCGACGCCGGCCAGACGCATCTCGCCCTGCTCGGCGCGGTAGCAACCCCAATAGACCTCATCCATACGTGCATCGATGGCCGCTGCCACTTGCTGCGCGCCATGCTCGCGCAAGCTGCGCTGCGCCAGCACGGCGAGGTTGGACACCGGCAACACCGGACGCTCCAGGGCAAACGCCAGACCCTGCACCACACCGATAGCAATTCGCACACCGGTAAAGGCACCCGGGCCACGACCAAAGGCAATCGCATCGAGCGCCGACAACGGTACCCCTGCATCGGCCAGCAGCTGCTTGATCATCGGCAGCAGACGCTGGGCATGCAGGCGCGGAATCACTTCGTAATGGCTGAGCACCTGGCCGTTATGCAGCAGGGCAACGGAGCAGGCTTCGGTGGCGGTATCCAGGGCCAGGAGAGTGGTCATTGCATTCGGACAGGTGACGAAATGGACCGGCATTAGAACGGCTTGAGGCTTTTTTTTCCAGCGCAATCACTGAGCCACGCAGCGGAATCACAGCACCACAGGCATGCAGCGGGCCCGAACCGGCCCGCTGCATGCTTGAGTAACACGTGCTTACCAGGCTTCGATAACAGTCTTGGCGTCCCAACCTTGCAAAGGTGCCTTGGACCAGGTGCCGTAGCTTGCGTTGGGGAAGACGATCCACTCGGCGCCCCACTTGCTCGCCTCAGCGGCCACGGTGGCGCGCTGATCGGCCAGTGGCGTCTTGCGGAAACGCCCATCGAAGTCATGCAGCGTATCGCCCAGCAGCAGTACGATCTGATGATCGGCGCTGACGATGGCGCGACGCTCGACCTTGGGCGGGCCCAGCAGCAACACGCTTTCTTCAGAGATTTGCGGCAGCCCGAGCTTGCTCAGGGTAGCCAGGGTGTACTTCTTCTGCTCGTCGGCACGGTCCGAGATATAACGAATGGTCACGCCCAGGCTGTCGGCGTGCTGCAGGAACTGCTTGGCGCCGGGGATCAGCGCCGGAGTGCCGTCGCGCTCCCAGGGCAGCCAGGTGTCCCAGGCATCATAGGTGTGACAGTTGGCCAGATCGCGCGCAAGCAGCGCGCTGTTATCAATAACGGTTTCATCCAGATCGGTAACGATGGCCAGCTTGGACGGATCTTTCGCTGCGGCCACTGCCGCATCCAGCTTCAGCGTCGCGATGTTGTACGCCTGCAGCTGCAGGGCCTGAACTTCCGCCGATTGCTGCTGGAAACGCAGACCCATGGTGAACTCGGCAACGCTGCAGTCGGTCTTGGGCTTCGCCTGGGTATCGGCGAAGGCCGCAGGACTCCCCACCAGCGCTAACGCAAGGCCCAACCAGATAGCACTCTTTGCTGTTTTCTCGGTCATTGACTGCGCTCTCTTCCTTAGTATGGGTTAAGGCATAAAGTCTACGACCCTCTCACCGTGGTATAGACCAAAACCGATGCTAGCCTAGGCGAGCAAGGTTACTGTTCTATGAACGACGCTCAGCGAGTCCAGCGCGCCAACCGCAGAAACGACAACGGCCCGCAAAAGCGGGCCGTTGGCTGACTGCAGCAAGGCTTAGCTGAGAGCTGCAAGCACCTTGGCAGTGATCTCGTCGACCGAACCAACACCAGCAATGGCGCTGTACTTCGGCGTACCGTCAGCGGCAGCAAGCTTCTGGTAGAAGTCCACCAGCGGCTTGGTCTGCGAGTGATAGACCGACAGGCGATGACGTACGGTTTCTTCTTTGTCGTCTTCGCGCTGAATCAGCTCGTCACCGGTTTCGTCATCCTTACCGGCAACTTTCGGCGGATTGTGTTCAGTGTGGTAGACGCGACCCGATGCAGGGTGCACGCGACGACCGGCAATACGACCGACGATTTCTTCGTCATCCACCGCAATTTCGACCACGTTGTCGATGACCACGCCAGCTTCCTTCAGGGCTTCAGCCTGAGGAATGGTGCGTGGGAAACCATCAAAGAGGAAACCATTGGCGCAATCGGCTTGGGCGATGCGCTCTTTGACCAGATTGATGATCAGGTCATCGGAGACCAGACCACCACTGTCCATTACGCTTTTGGCAACCAGGCCCAGTTCAGTGCCGGCCTTGACCGCAGCACGCAGCATGTCACCGGTGGAGATTTGCGGAATACCAAATTTCTTGGTGATGAAACCAGCTTGGGTACCTTTACCGGCACCGGGCGCCCCCAGCAAAATCACGCGCATCGATGTGCTCCTCAAGATTTAAGTAAAAATCGTCGGACTCGCCTCGTGGGGCCAATCTCAGAATTGTTCAAGCAGCGCTGCCAAACTGGGCCAGAGTGCCGAAAGGCCGCTCAAGATACACAGCGCACCCATAGCGCACAAGCCACCGAAAGTCGGATACACATGCGACCACCTCTAAAAGGTAGTGCTTTCGCCAGCGCACTACATATGTACCAGCGAAAGCCCCCTCCTCCCTCTGCAATACGCCTAGCCGGTGTTACGCAAACCCGCCGCAATACCCGCCACACTGACCAGCAAGGCCTGTTCCAGAGGGCTGTCGGCCTGATTATCACGCAGTCGTGAGCGCGCCAGCAGCTCGGCCTGGAGCAGGTGCAATGGGTCCAGGTAGGTGTTGCGCACACTGATCGACTCCAGAGTTTCCGGGCTGTGCGCCAACAGCTGCGACTGACCGGTCAAACCCAGCACTGCGACCACTGCCTGCGACAATAGGCCGCGTAGATGCTCGCCCAGCGGACGCAGGGCCGGTTCGACCAAACGCTCGTCATACAGCTGGGCGATGGACTCGTCGGCCTTGGCCAGCACCATCTCCAGCATGTCGATACGCGTGCGGAAGAACGGCCAGTGCTCGCGCATCTGCCCGAGCAACTCGCCTTCGCCACGCTGAAAAGCGTTATCCAGCGCCGCCTCCCAGCCCAACCAGGCCGGCAGCATCAGGCGCGTTTGCGTCCAGGCGAAGATCCACGGAATCGCGCGCAGGCTCTCAACGCCACCCTCGCGACGCTTGGCCGGACGACTGCCCAGGGGCAAGCGTCCCAGTTCCTGCTCCGGCGTGGCCTGGCGGAAATAGTCGACAAATTGCGGGTGCTCACGCACCACCGCGCGGTAGGCGCTGACGCCATCGCTGGCCAGTTTGTCCATCAGCTCGCGCCAGGCCGGCTCCGGGCTGGGCGGCGGCAGCAAAGTGGCTTCCAGCACCGCCGCCAGGTACAGATTGAGATTCTGCTCAGCGATATCCGGTAGGCCGAATTTGAAACGAATCATTTCACCCTGCTCGGTGGTGCGGAAACGCCCCGTCACCGAACCTGGCGGCTGCGACAGAATCGCCGCATGCGCCGGGCCGCCGCCGCGCCCCACCGTGCCGCCGCGACCGTGAAACAGCAGCAGCTCGACATCCTGCTCGCGGCATACCTGCACCAGGGTTTCCTGGGCGCGGTACTGCGCCCAAGCCGCCGCCGTGGTGCCGGCGTCCTTGGCGGAGTCGGAGTAACCGATCATCACTTCCTGCGGCCCATGCAAGCGCGCGCGGTAGCCATGCAGTGCCAGCAGCCGGCTGATCACCGGGCCGGCGTTGTCCAGATCGGCGAGAGTTTCGAACAGCGGCACCACGCGCATCGGCCGTTGCAAGCCGGCTTCCTTGAGCAGCAGCTGCACCGCCAGCACATCGGAAGCCGCACCGGCCATGGAGATCACGTAGGAACCCAGCGCTGCAGCGGGGGCACCAGCCACTTCACGGCAGGTGGCCAGCACTTCCTCGGTTTCCCCACTGGGTTTGAAGTGCCCCGGCAGCAGCGGCCGGCGGCTCTCCAGCTCTTTCAACAAAAACGCCAGGCGCGCCTCTTCATCCCACTCGGCGTAACGACCCAGGCCGAGGTAATCGGTGATTTCACTCATGGCGGCGGCGTGGCGACTGGAGTCCTGACGTACATCCAGACGCACCAGAAACAGACCGAAGGTCGCCGCGCGGCGCAGGCAATCGAGCAACGGGCCATCGGCGATCACACCCATACCGCATTCATGCAGCGACTGGTAGCACAGGGTCAACGGATCCAGCAGCTCGCGATTGTCCTGCAGCACGGCTGCAGACGCAGGCACTTGCTCATGCAGCGCAGCCTGGGCCCAGCTGCGGGTGGCGCGCAGACGCTCACGCAGCTGCTTGAGCAGGCTGCGATATGGCTCAGCGCTCTCACCTACCCGCGCCAGCAGCGCCGGGCTGGCCTGCTGCATGGACAGATCGGCGGCCAAGTTATCGACATCGCGCAGGTACAGATCCGCCGCCATCCAGCGCGCCAGCAGCAGCACTTCGCGGGTAATGCTTGCGGTGACATTCGGGTTGCCGTCACGGTCGCCGCCCATCCACGAGGCGAAACGAATCGGCGCGGCATCCAGCGGCAGGTGCAACCCGGTGGCGCTGTGCAGCACCTGATCGGCCTTGCGCAGCACATTGGGAATGGCATGCCAGAGCGAATGTTCGATCACCGCAAAGCCCCACTTGGCCTCATCCACAGGGCTTGGTCGGCTGCGGCGGATTTCCTCGGTGTGCCAGGCTTCGGCAATCAGCCGTTGCAGGCGCTGTTTGACCTGCTCACGCTCGGCCGCCGAGAGGTCGCTATGGTCGCCAGCCGCCAGCTGTTCGGCCATCGCATCGTATTTCTGAATCAGGGTGCGCCGCGCCACTTCGGTGGGGTGTGCGGTCAGCACCAGTTCGATATCCAGACGGCCGAACTGGCGGGCCAACGCCTCGCCCTTGTGGCCGTTGCTGGATAGCCGCTGCAGCAGATCAGCGAGCATATTGTCTTCAAACGGCTGCGCTTCACCCGGCGCACGGCGGCGCACGCGGTGGTACTGCTCAGCGATATTGGCCAGGTTGAGAAACTGGTTGAACGCCCGCGCCACCGGCAACAGTTCGTCATCGTCAAGTTGGTTCAGGGTTGCACTGAGTTGCTCCGCACCCTCCTGCGAGCCACGGCGCGAGGCCTTGGCGCCTTTGCGAATACGCTCGATCTTGTCGAGGAAGGCAGCGCCATGCTGCACGCTGATGGTGTTACCCAGTAGTTCGCCGAGCTGGTGGACGTCCTCGCGCAGACGCGCGTCGATTTCTGCCATGAGTGTTGCCTCCGCTGATCCTGCCTCCAGAGTGCCCAGCGCGCCAACTTCTTACAAGTGCGCGACGCTGCGGCCGCACTTATCGACTCAGGCACTAGTCTTAACTGTGCAGCCCACCAAAACACGGCGGGCATAGAACAGACACGAGGCAATCATGAAGATTCGCGAGCTTGTTCAGCACTGGCAGGAAAACGCCCAGGGGCGGCTGAGCGCAACGCCTTATCAGATACGGCTGGACCTGGAAGCCGCAGCGCGCCTGGCGGCATTGCAGGAGATGTACCCCAAGCACCACGTTGAAGAGCTGCTGGGGGAATTGCTCGGCGCGGCGCTCGAAGAGCTGGAGGCCAGCCTGCCCTACGTCAAGGGCAGCACGGTGGTGGCCAGCGATGAACAGGGCGACCCGCTGTATGAAGACATCGGCCTGACGCCGCGCTTCCTCGCCCTGTCACGCCGGCATTTGCAGCGCCTTAGCGAGCAGCAGAAACAGGCTGACTAAAACTAAGAATATGCTCACGATCTCGCGAGCTAGAGACCTGCAAGGCAAAAACAGGCGAGGAAGCGGAGTTTACTGGTGTAAATGAGCATTCCGAGCCTGCTTTTAACGCCGCAGGGCCGACGCGCAGCAGATCGGGCAGGGCTTACTGGCCTTCGCTGCAGCGCACGGCCTGCTTGCGCTGATCGACCAGTACGCCACTAAGGCCCTTCTGCTCCAGGTCAAACAGCACCAGCACGCCGTCTATGCACTGTGCGACCTGGCTGGCGGGTTTGAGCGAGACTTTGTAATCCTCACCCGGGACGGTCTTGAGCATGGTGAACTCGGACAGCAGCAGGGCATCTTCCGGCTTGGCGATATGCAGGTAACCGTAATAGCCGAGCACAGCCACCGTGGCGCAGATGCTGCCGATGCCGGTAAGGATCAGCGGGATGGGGTTTACTTCGCTCATAACAGACTCTCGGAATTTTTCAGTTGGCGGGCTAAGCACAGGCGGCGCAGCTTGCAGCAAACACTCACGCCTGCAAAGGCCCAGATTGCCGCATCATTTACTGCCGCCTGCGCGCACTTCCTCACGGGCCTTGAACGTCGCTTCATAAATACGCTCGGCCAGGCGCGAGAACGGCAGGCTCTGCACCCACACGGTACCAGTACCCTTGAGCGTGGCCAGAAGAATGCCCTCGCCGCCAAACAGCATGCTTTTCAGGCCGCCGGCCAGGGCGATGTCGTAATCAATGCCGCTGGTGAAGGCCACCAGGCAACCGGTGTCCAGGCGCAGGGTCTCGTTGTTCAGCTCCTTGCGAATCACCGTGCCGCCTGCGTGAACAAAGACCAGGCCGTCACCTTCGAGCTTCTGCAGGATAAAGCCCTCGCCTCCGAAGAACCCGGCACCCAGGCGCTTGTTAAAGCTGATGCCGACCGCCGTGCCGTAGGCCGCGCAGAGAAAGGCGTCCTTCTGACAGATCAGCGTACCGCCATGCTCAGCCAGCTGAATCGGCACCACGGTGCCTGGATAAGGTGCGGCAAACGCCACTCGCGCCTGGGTTTTGCCGGCATTGGAGAAGTGCGTCATAAACAGCGACTCGCCGGTAAGCATGCGCTTGCCCATGCCCCACAGCTTGCCCAGCACGCCCGTGGCCGCGCCATCACCCATGCGCGTTTCAAAGCGGATGCCGTCGGTCATGTAATTCATCACCCCGGCTTCGGCGATCACCGTTTCGCCCGGATCGAGAATGATCTCCACGCTCTGCGCAGAGGCGCCAAGGATTTCGTAGTCGAGTTGATGGCTGGGCATGCGCAGCTCCTGTTAATGCAGGAAGAGCAACCCGGATTTCATCCGGGCTACGAATCGTCTATTAAAGGGCTAGGTGCGTCACGAGCGAAGGTTAGGCAAGGCGCGTACGACCTGAAAAAGCGGAGTTTACGACTGTAAATGAGCATTTTTCAGGTCGTGCACAACGCTGCATACCCGAGCGCAGTAGCTCCTAGAGGATATTGGCGTAGTCGGCTTCAATCCGATCAAGACTCAGGTGATTGAGGAAATTGGAGAAGCACATCCAGGCTGACAGCGAATTCAGGTCGCTGAACTGCGGCGGCAGGTACTTGGGCGCGACGACCAGCCCCTCATCCACCAGCTGACGCAGGGTGCGCATGTCTTCCAGGGTGGTTTTGCCGCAGAACAGCAGCGGAATCTGCTCCAGCTTACCTTTGCGCACGGCGAGCTGGATGTAGTTGTAAATCATGATGAAGCCTTTCAGGTAGGACAGGTCCTTGGTGAAAGGCATGCCGGTGGGGGTCGAGCCACGGAACACCCGGTTGGCGTTGCTGTAGCTCTGTTCCTGGCTGAAGCCCTGCTCGCGGTAGAAGTCGAATACCTGCAGGAAATCCGCGCCCTCTTCGGCCATATGAATGGCGCGGGTGCGGTTGGTCAGTTTGCGCAAACGAGTTGGGTAGGAGGCGAAGGTGATCACCTCCATCAGGATCGCCAGGCCTTCCTGGGTCACCGTGGACGAGGGCGGGCCCTTGGCCAGAAAGGTGCAAACCGGCTGGCTCAGACCATTCAGGGTGGTCGCCACATGCACCAGGCCCTCGTGCACTTCCAGGGCTTTTACATCGCGGTCATTGAACATCGCATCGGCGCGAATCTTGATGTAATCAGCGCCGGCAGCGGCGTCGGCAAGAATACCGTCGGACTCGAACACCCGAATGGTGCTCTCCTCCTCGCCAAACACCTTGTTCAGGCGATGTTGCAGCAGGTTGACCGCTTCTTTGGCGGTCAGGGTCTTGGCTTCGTCCTTGAGGTCGCCACGCTTGTCGATGTTATTCAGGAAGTCGGAAAACATCAGGCCCAGGTCGGCCAGGGTCGGGTCACCAGCATGGAAGGCATCGGAGGCCGCGCCGTAGAGCTCCTGGCTGATCAGGCCAAAGTCCTCGGTGCCGCGCGCTTCGAGCATGCGAATGACCATGCGATACTCGCGGCACATGCGCCGCATGATCTTGCCCACCGGGTTGAACTGGCCGAGCTGGCGGGTGATATCGCGCTCGATATTCTGGAATTCCAGCTTCTTCGCCGACGCATCAAAGGGCAGCGGCCGGTTGGCGTAGTAGGCACGGTCAACGGCGGGCAGCTTCTTGCCTTTATGCTTGAGAAACTCATTGCGAATCGAGTCATCCCACTTCACCGCATCCAGCACGCGTATCGGCGTTTGCGCGTCGACCAGACGGTCGGACAGCGCGCGCACGATCAACTGATAATCGTCCAACCCGGTATGACTGTTCATGCTTTCCTCACCACAACCTGCTAGTCACCCGCCCGCTGATAACGCGCGACTTCAATAAATACATCCGAATTGGCCTGATCGTCGAGGTAGCTGAACACCTGCTCCAGCGGGCTGCTGATCAGCACGCCATCGCCTTCTGCGCCGTCAATCACTTCGCCCTGCAATGAGCCCTGCTCCAGCTCGTGGAGAATACGGTCGACATCCAGGTTGTAGATCACCAGTTCATTGCTGGTGGTCAGCTCGAACCCGGCGATGGCGAAGTTCGCCCCCAGGCTTTTCGGCAAGCCCGCCGAGAGGTACCAACGGCGGCCATGGTGGGCCACGGTAAAGCCGTATTCCTCAACGCTATCGAGGTTATCCAGACTATCGACATAGGAACGCGCCTTGTAGACGTTGGAACCGGCACGGGTGATCTGCAAATACAGCTGCTCGCCCCACTCGTTCTTGCGCGACCACTCGCCAAGCAGGGGAATCGGGGCTGCTTCATTGGCGGGAATCGGGTCCTTAAAGGTCACCAGACAGCCACCAAGCAACAGGAAGGACACGGCAAGCAGCGCGCGCCAGGCTTTCATTCAGCTCTCCTTGTGAACGGATTGACCGGGTTACAAGCCCAGTACCAGATGCATATAGCGTTTAAGCATGGCCAACATATCTTCACTGTCCAGATGATCGACACCATCGAGCAGGCCCTGATACTCCATGCGCACAATAATCGCCGTCAAGAGCTTGGCATCCTGCTCCGCCTGCTGTGAACCCAGCACCTCGAAGAAGTGTGTCACGCCCTGCAGCAGAATCTGCCGGTGAGCGCGCAGCAGCCCGTGCAGACGCGGGTTGAGCAAAGCTTCCTGCTGAAAGGCCTGCTCGGCCAGCAGGTGTTCACGACGGGTCAGCAACTGCTGGCGCACGTACTCCACCGCTAACCGGGCAATCTCATTGGCCAGACGCCGGCGCGCCTCGGCGCTGCCATCCAGGCGGCTGACCTGATCACGCAGCAAGCCTTCGGTACTGCTCCAGAACTGGCCCATATGAGCCGCGCTGCGCTCGACGAACTGAGCGAAGGTATCGGTGATCAGGTCGTTGATGTCTTTGAAGTAATAGGTAGTCGCCGACAGCGGCACTTCGGCCTCGGCGGCCACAGCGCGGTGCCGAACAGCGCGCACGCCTTCGCGCACGATAATGCGCATGGCGGCATCGAGAATGGCCTGACGGCGCTGTTCACTGCCCTGGCGGCTGGCTTTGCGTCCCTGATACTGCACGCTCTCAGCGACGGCGTTGGCCACCAGGGTGGCGCTTTCTTGGGCGGGCTTGGCTGTCACAGCAAGACAATCCTCTGTCGTTTATTCAAGATTACTAATGACTTAGTCAGTAAATCTCAAAAATAATCCATCTGCAGACAATAAAAAGCCAGGTAATAAAAAGCCGCCCGGAGGCGGCTTATCAGCATCAGGCTTGCGGGCGCATATGCGGGAACAGGATCACGTCGCGAATCGACGGTGAGTTGGTCAGCAACATCACCAGGCGGTCGATGCCAATGCCCTCACCCGCGGTCGGCGGCATGCCGTATTCCAGGGCGCGGACAAAGTCGGCGTCATAGTGCATGGCTTCGTCGTCGCCGGCGTCCTTGTCGGCCACCTGCTGCATAAAGCGCGCAGCCTGGTCTTCGGCGTCGTTGAGCTCGGAGTAGGCATTGGCGATCTCGCGGCCACCGATAAACAGCTCGAAGCGGTCGGTAACGCTCGGATCATCATCACTACGACGGGCCAGCGGCGAGACTTCGAACGGGTAGCGAGTAATGAAGTGCGGCTGCTCCAGCTTGTGCTCGACCAGCTCTTCGAAAATCATCACCTGCAGTTTGCCCAGGCCTTCGAAGCCGAGCACCTTGGCGCCGGCCTTCTTGGCGATGGCACGGGCCTTGTCGAGGTCAGTCAGGTCGTCAGCGGTCAGCTCAGGGTTGTACTTGAGGATCGAGTCGAACACCGACAGGCGCACAAACGGCTCGCCGAAGTGGAACACCTTGTCGCCGTACGGCACGTCGGTGGTGCCGAGCACCAGCTGGGCCAACTCGCGGAACAGCTCCTCGGTCAGGTCCATGTTGTCTTCGTAGTCGGCGTAAGCCTGGTAGAACTCCAACATGGTGAATTCAGGGTTATGACGAGTCGAGACACCTTCGTTACGGAAGTTGCGGTTGATCTCGAACACCTTCTCAAAGCCACCGACCACCAGACGCTTGAGGTACAGCTCCGGGGCGATACGCAGGAACATCTGCATATCCAGGGCGTTGTGGTGAGTCTCGAACGGTTTGGCCGCTGCGCCGCCGGGAATGGTCTGCAGCATCGGCGTTTCCACTTCGAGGAAGTCACGCTTCATCAGAAAGCTGCGGATATGCGCGATAACCTGCGAACGCACGCGGAAGGTCTGGCGCACGTCTTCGTTGACGATCAGGTCAACGTAGCGCTGACGGTAACGCTGTTCGGTGTCGCTCAAACCATGGTGCTTATCCGGCAGCGGGCGCAGCGACTTGGTCAGCAGGCGCACGTCGGTCATTTCCACGTACAGGTCGCCCTTGCCGGAACGGGCCAGGGTGCCAACGGCGGAGATGATGTCGCCCATGTCCCAGGTTTTCACCGCGGCCAGGGTTTCTTCAGACAGGGTCTTGCGGTTGACGTAGACCTGGATGCGCCCGGTCATGTCCTGAATCACCATGAACGAGCCACGGTTGAGCATGATGCGCCCGGCAACCTTGACCGGAATGGCAGCCTCGGCCAGCTCTTCCTTGGTCTTCTCGGCGTACTGTTTCTGCAGGTCGGCGCAGTAGTTGTCACGGCGAAAATCGTTAGGGAAGGCGTTGCCCTGCTCACGGATGGCGGCAAGCTTTTCCTTGCGCTGGGCAACCAGCTTGTTTTCTTCCTGTTGCTGGTCTTCGTGGGAGAGGGCTTGCTGGTCGAGTTGTTGGTCGCTCATGGTCGTTCGTCTGTCCTGTAAATCGTTGGCGGATGGTTGGGTCGCGCATGCGCGCGCCCAACCTGCCTAAAACCATCATTCGGCGGTTAGAGCCCCTGCTTAAGGCTCGCCACCAGGTATTCGTCGATGTCGCCGTCGAGCACCTTGTCGCAGTCGCTACGCTCGATGTTGGTGCGCAGATCCTTGATCCGCGAGGCATCGAGCACGTAGGAGCGAATCTGGTGGCCCCAGCCGATATCCGACTTGCTGTCTTCCAGCACCTGCGAGGCGGCGTTGCGCTTCTGCACTTCCTGCTCGTACAAACGCGCACGCAACATCTTCATCGCGGTGTCTTTGTTGGCGTGCTGCGAACGTTCGTTCTGGCAGCTGACCACGGTGTTGGTCGGCACGTGAGTAATACGCACCGCCGAATCGGTGGTGTTTACGTGCTGACCACCGGCACCGGATGAACGATAGGTGTCGATACGCAGGTCCGCCGGGTTGATCTCGATTTCGATGTTGTCATCGATTTCCGGCGAGACGAACACTGCGGTAAACGAGGTGTGGCGACGGTTGCCGGAGTCGAACGGGCTTTTGCGCACTAAGCGGTGCACGCCGATCTCGGTACGCAGCCAGCCAAAGGCGTACTCGCCCTTGATATGCAGGGTCGCACCCTTGATCCCGGCAACTTCACCGGCGGACAGCTCCATGATGGTGGCGTCAAAACCGCGCTTGTCGGCCCAGCGCAGGTACATGCGCAGCAGCATATTGGCCCAGTCCTGGGCTTCAGTACCGCCGGAGCCGGCCTGGATGTCCAGATAGGCGTTGTTCGGGTCCATCTCGCCGCTGAACATACGGCGGAATTCGAGCTTTTCGAGGATCTCGCGCAGGCGCTCGATCTCGGCGGCAACGTCATTCACCGCGCCTTCGTCGTTTTCTTCGACGGCCATATCGAGCAGGTCGCGCGAATCGGCCAGGCTGCCGTGCAGGTCATCCAGGGTATCGACGATCAGCGCCAGCGAGGCGCGCTCGCGACCCAGGTTCTGCGCGTATTCGGGGTTGTTCCAGACGTTCGGGTCTTCGAGTTCGCGGTTTACTTCGACGAGACGATCATGTTTGTGATCGTAGTCAAAGATACCCCCGAATAGTCAGGGTGCGCTCGGACAGGTCCTTGATGCTATTAAGGATCGGGTTGATTTCCATGGCTGGCAGCACTCGTAGGTCAAACTTTCGGAAAAGCCGGCGAGTATACCCCAGTCGAATCAGCCCTTGCAGCCCGCAATTGGCGCTGGCGCACAACAGTGCAGACCAACGGCGCACTATACTCAAACGCATCTGTAAACCAGCTGCCCGCCCACAGGAGCCGTCGTGCCATGAGTTCATCGCACAGCCTGCGTAGTCGTTTCGCCATTTTGATTGCCCTTCTTGTCGCCAGCCTGAGCTGGTTGCTCGGCACCCTGATTGGCCACGATGCCAGCCAGCGCATCCGCGAGGAGGTTGGCCGCGACCTCGCCGAAGTCTCCTTTATGATGGTCGACCGCCTGGACCGCGACATGCAGAGCCGCGCGGCCATGCTGCAAGTGATCGGCAAGCTGCGTGCGCTCAGCCAGCCGGACGATATCGTCGAAATCCGCGTGCTGCTCGACCGCCTGCAAACCGAATTCCCCAGCATCGCCTGGATCGGCTTTACCGACGCTAAAGGCACGGTACTGGCCTCCAGTGATGGCGTGCTGGAAGGAGCCAGCATCGCCCAGCGCCCGGTGTACCTGGAAGCGCAAAAGAACGTGTTTATCGGCGACGTGCATGAGGCCGTACTGCTGGCCAAGCTGCTGCCCAACCCGACTGGCGAGGCGATGAAGTTCGTCGATATCAGCCTGCCGGTATTTGCCGCGGATGGCAGCCTGGTGGGCGTGCTGGCGTCGCACCTGTCCTGGTCATGGGCCGATGAAGTACGCCTGGCCATCCTCGAACCGATCCAGAAACGCCGTAATGTCGAGTTCTTCGTGATCGGCCAGGACCGCACCGTGCTGCTCGCCCCCAAAGAAATGATCGGCCAGCGCCTGCACCTGCCCGCCCTCAACCAGCTTGCCGAGCAAAACGACCTTTGGGCCGTGCAGGAATGGCCGGACGGCAAGCAGTACCTGACGGGGCTGGCGCTGAGCCAGGGCCATATGGACTACAAGGGCCTGGGCTGGACGGTGATCGCCCGCCAGCCACTGGATGAAGCCTACGCCCCTGCACGCGAGACAACGCGCTATATCCTGCTGTGGGGTAGCGGCCTGGCAGTATTGTTCGCGCTGCTTGGCTGGCTGGTGACTGGCTACTTCACCCGCCCCTTGCGGCAGATCGCCGAAGCGGCGGACCGCCTTAGCGCCGGGGAAATCAGCGTTATTCCCGAGCTGAAAAGCACCCGCGAGATCGAGATTCTCAGCCATTCGATTCGCCACCTGGTGGAAAGCCTGACCCACCAGCAAAACGCCCTGGGCGCCATGGAAAATCTCGCCCACCACGACGCCCTCACCGGCCTGCCGAACCGCGTCGCCCTGGAAAGCTACCTGCCGCGCGCGCAGCAACGCAGCCAGGCCAACAGCAATTGCCTGGCGTTGTTTTATCTGGATCTGGACGGTTTCAAGCCGATCAACGACCAGTTCGGCCATGCCGCAGGCGATCAGCTGCTGCGCGAGGTGGCAGTACGCCTGCGCAGCTGCCTACGCGAAGGCGATCTGGTCGCGCGCCTGGGCGGTGATGAATTTCTGATGGTGCTGCAAGTGCCGAGTGGCGAAGCCCTGCCGCAAGCCCAACTAGTGGCCGAGCGCACTCTTGCGGCGCTGAGTGCGCCGGTTGATCTGGGCAACAATCAGGTCAAGGTCGGCTGCAGCATCGGCGGCGCGCTCTGGCCGCTGGACAGCAGCAACCTGGCCGAAGCACTGGAACTGGCCGACCAGGCCCTGTACCGGGCGAAACATGCCGGCAAGAACTGCGCGGTGTTCCACACGGCCTACAAACACTGAGGCTTATTTAGCCCGCAGACGCAGCAACTGGTCCGCCATCTCGGCCGCGTGCCGCTCGACCACCAGCGGCACCAGGTTGTCGTTGTAGCCGACCAGACGCGAGTAGATAAACTTCCAGCGCGTCTGCGCCCGTTGCAAACGCTGTTGCTGCTCGCCGGTCAACTCAGTCGCCAGGGTGGCGAGTTCGGCATCAACCTGCTTGGCTAGCACATCGATATCCTGATTCAGGTAATGCTGCTGTTGCTCGGGCAGAGTCTCGATATCACCAACATAAGCCCGCGCGGTGTAGCGCGCCGCCAGGTATTGCACCTTGGCCGGCAGGCTCTGCAAACGCATATCCGCCGCTGACAATGGCTGCGCCAGGCCTTTGAGCAGTTGCTGCTCAAGTGCCTCCAGGGCCGCCACCAACTCACGCAGGGCTTTGCTGTACTGGAAGTTGAACTCCCACGGCAGGTCCGGCTCGCTGGGGTTGTAGGCCAGGGTCTGCTCGACCAGCGCGGTAAAGGCTGCCAGCGGTGGCTGCAACTGCTCCATCGCCAAGCGCGCTGAATCGGTCAGCGGCTGCGCCTGCAAGGTCGCCATGCTTTCACGCAACTTGCCCAGGTCAGCCTGCACCTTGGCCGCCAATTCGGCATGTCCGCCTTCACCACGGTGGATAAACAGATCAGTACTGGCGCGAAACACCTGTACCTGCGCCAGCTGCACTTGAGTCAGCGCCACATCAGGCGCGGACTGCGCGATCGCGCTGAAAAAAACCAGCGCCAGACTCAGCAGGCAATTCGTGTAGGTGCGGCGCATCGGGCGTCCATCCATAGCGAGGAAAGGCGCCGATTATAGGCAGGCCGCCGGCTAGCGGCCAGAACCCTTGGCAGATGGCCGCTACGCGCTATTAGCCCGCCACCAGCTCCTGACGCACCTGGGCCTCAAGCTCGGCCTTTAGCGCCGGATCCAGCTTGAGCTGACGGGCCAACTCTTCCAGGTAGGCACGCTCCATAAAGTGCTCTTCATCGACCATCAGCACACTGGCTATATACATTTCTGCGGCCATTTCCGGCGTGCTGGCCGCGCGGGCGATTTCGGCGGGGTCCAACGGCTTGTTCAATTCGGCCTGCAGCCAATGCTGCAATTCGGCGTCACTGGTGAGTTTGACCAACTCGCCCTCGATCAACTGCCGCTCGCGGGCATCGACATGACCATCGGCTTTGGCCGCACCCACCAGTGCCTTGAGAATGGCCTGACTGTGAATCTCGGCCTGCGGTGCTGGCAAGCGATCCAGGGTTTGTGGCTCGCCCTGCGGCGCATTGGCCTGCTGCGCCTGCCAGTTGTTGTAGGCCTTGTAGGCAACCACGCCAAGCGCGGCCAGGCCGCCATAGGTCAGCGCCTTGCCGCCCATCTTGCGCGCACTCTTGTTGCCCAGCAGCATGCCCAGCGCACCGGCTGCCAGCGCGCCACCACCCGCCCCTTTGAGCAGAGTGCCGAGATCACCGCCCTGACCACCTTTACCGGCGCCGTCGAGCAAACCGCCCAGAGCGCCGCCTAGGCCACCGGCCGAGCCACCAGCGGAACTGCCGGCGGATTTCTGCTGCATCAGGTCCTGGCCGGATTTCAACAACTGATCAAGCAAGCCACGGGTAATCATCAAGCGCTCTCCCTAAAAATGGTTGTGCAAGCACACAGACTGATTCTAGAGACGGAGGTTTCTCGCCACCTAACGCCAGAGTGCTTCGAAAGATTGCCAACGGGCGTGAACGCCAGGAAAACCGGCTATTCGTCGGTTATCCGACTACAAATATGTCAAATAGTGGTCACCATCACATTCTGCTGATAGTCGATCTATATTTGACGCCGATAGGATGGCGCTACAAAAAATTGCCGGGAGCAATTTTTGACGTCGCACAGCGACGGCCCGTAGGGTGCCCGCCAAGGATGGCGGGCACACAAACCTCGCAACGGCAAAAGGCTATCAAGAGCCGACGCCGGAGACTTCGCGCCATGCACCCACGCGCCAATCGCCCCGCTCACCGCTTGCTGCGCAGCCTGCTTGCCAGTTGCTGGCTATTCAGCCCGGTGCTGGTGGCCGATGCGACGACCACACAGCATAGCGCCCTGGCTACGGCTCTCAGCGATACGCGCTTGGCCAGTTGGCTCAACCTGCTCGACAACTCCGCTGGCGACGACGAGCGCGCGCAGTTGGAGCGGGTCAACCACTTCATCAACCGTTCAGTGAGTTTTGTCAGTGACCAGCAGGCTTGGGGAGCTGACGATTACTGGGCAACGCCGGCGCAAACACTCAGCCTGGGCAAAGGTGACTGCGAAGATTTCGCCATCGCCAAATACTTCAGCCTGGTGCGCATGGGTGTACCGAGCGAGAAACTGCGCCTGACTTTCGTCAAGGCGCTCAAGCAGAACCAGGCGCATATGGTGCTGGCCTATTACCCCAGCGCCAGCGAGCAACCGCTGATTCTCGACAACCTCGATCCGCGCATCCGCCCGGCCAGTGAGCGTGGCGATCTGCTGCCGGTGTATTCCTTCAATAACCACGGCGTGTTCCTGGCCAAGTCGCCGCAGCGCGTCAGCCAGCCTCCGCAGTTTCTCGCCCGCTGGAATGAGCTGAGCGAACGGGCCCTGACCGACGGCTCAGCCGCCCCGTCACCGCAGAGCTAGTCAATCAGCGCGGGCTGATATGGGCGATCAGCAACTGCACGCTTTCCTGCCCACGGTACTCATTGACGTCCAGCTTGTAGGCCAACTCGACCCAGCGCACGGTTGGATTCGGCCAGATCTCGCGGTCCACACCAAAGGCGATGCCATCGAGCTGCACGCTGCCGCATTCGCTTTTCAGCACCACTTTAAGGTGCCTCTCGCCGACCACGCGCTGCTGCACCAGCTGAAATACGCCATGAAACAGCGGTTCCGGGAAGTGCTGACCCCAGGGCCCGGCATTGCGCAGTTCCTTGGCCAAGGGCAGGTGGAACTCTTCGATAGACAAGGCGCCATCAGACAGCAAACGACCGGTCAGATCGTCCTCACACAGCTGGCGGCGCACCTCAGCGTCGAAGGCGGCGGCAAAGGCGCCGAAATTCGCCTGCGGCAGTGATAATCCAGCGGCCATTGCGTGGCCACCGAACTTGCTGATCAGCTGCGGGTGTTTGGCGGCCACCGCATCCAGCGCATCGCGGATATGAAAGCCCGGTACCGAACGCGCCGAGCCTTTCAGCACGCCATCGCCGGCATCGGCGAAGGCGATGGTCGGACGGTGATAACGCTCTTTCATCCGCGAGGCGAGGATACCGATCACCCCCTGGTGCCAATCCGCCTCAAACAGGCATAGACCAAAGGGCATGTCCTCCAGCGGCAGGTCCTTGAGCTGGGCCAAGGCCTCGCGCTGCATACCCTGCTCGATGGCCTTGCGGTCCTGATTGAGCTGATCCAGCTGCACGGCCATATCGCGGGCCAGGGCTTCGTCTTCACAAAGCAGGCATTCGATGCCCAGCGCCATATCATCCAGCCGCCCGGCTGCATTCAGGCGTGGGCCGAGGATAAAACCCAGGTCGGTGGAGGTAATACGCCGATGATCACGCCCCGCCACCTCGAGAATCGCGCGCAAGCCCGGCCGCGCCCGCCCGGCGCGAATCCGCGCCAGGCCCTGATGCACCAGGATGCGGTTATTGGCATCCAGAGGCACCACGTCAGCCACGCTACCCAGGGCCACCAGATCAAGCAGCTCACCGAGATTTGGCTCCGGACGCTGCGCAGTAAACCAGCCCATTTCACGCAAGCGCGCACGCAGGGCCAGCAGCACATAGAACATCACCCCGACGCCGGCCAGCGCCTTGCTGGGGAAGTCACAGCCAGGCTGATTGGGATTGACGATAGCATCCGCCGCCGGCAACTCGGCCCCCGGCAAGTGGTGATCGGTCACCAGCACGGTCAGCCCCGCTGCCTTGGCCGCCGCGACGCCCTCGACGCTGGAGATACCGTTATCCACGGTGATCAACAATTGCGGCTCACGCTCAAGCGCCACCGCGACGATTTCCGGAGTCAGGCCGTAGCCGTATTCGAAACGATTGGGCACCAGATAATCGACATGCGCCGCGCCAAGCATGCGCAAACCGAGTACCCCGACCGTGCTGGCAGTGGCGCCATCGGCATCGAAATCGCCGACGATCAGCATCCGCTGACCTTGCTGCAAACCCTGCACCAGCAGCTCGACCGCCGCATCCATGCCTTTGAGCTGCTGATAGGGAATTAACCGCGCCAGGCCCTTGTCCAGCTCGGCAGCGGATTGCACGCCGCGAGCAGCATAAAGACGGGTCAACAACGGCGGCAGAGCGCCCAGATCAGGCAAGGTTTCAGGCAGCGGGCGGGATTCGATACGCATCAGGATTCCGGTACAAACGGAGCGGGACGTCCGCTCCTATTTTTATTAGGGAGACGCAAAGAACCTGTTTTCGATCTCGCGAGCTAGAGTCATGCAAGGCAAAAACAGGCGAGGAAGCGGAGTTTACTGGCTGTAAATGAGCATTCCGAGCCTGTTTTTAACGCAGCAGGGCCGACGCGCAGCAGATCGCAAATAGGTTCTTAGCGCTCGCCGGCCAACCACTCAATGGGCAGCTCATGCTGGCCACGCTCGTCGGTGACGAACAGCTCACCGTCACTGATCATCACGCTCCAGTTCAGCGAACGCGGCATGTCCAGCGCCAGCTTGGCCAGGGCTTCCTGGTCGAGGGCGACGACGTTGATATTTTTCAGGCTGCGCACCGGATCAAGCGCTTTGGTTTGCCACACGCGCAGGTTGCCATAGGCCACCAGGCTGAATTTTTCGGTACGCCGCGAACACCAGGTGATGCGGTCGCTGTCCGGCTGACCGACTTCGATCCAGTGCAGCACGCGGTCGTCCAGGCTCTTCTCCCACAACGCAGGCTCATCAACATCCGACAGACCGCGACCGAACGCCAGGTGCTCGTGATAGAACAAGGCATAGGCAACCAGGCGCGCAGCCAGGCGTTCTTCGGTTTCCGAAGGATGCTTGGCCACGGTAAAACGCAGGTTTTCATAGACGCTACGGTCCATGTCGGTGAGGTTCAATTCGATTTTGTAGGTGGTAGACGGCAGGGCCATGGACGGGGCTTCTTGACTGGTCGAATAAGCCGGCAAGTCTACCGCAAAGGCTGCCCCATCACGAACCGGAACGCTCAGCGGCCGTAGCGCGTCCAAAGCTTGTCGAACTCACTGCGGTAACTGGCGACCAGCACTGCGTGGTCGGTCACCAGCAAGTTTTCCTCATTGCTGGTGGTGGCGCTGCGGGTCCAGTTAAAGCTGCCGTTGAGCAACAGATTGCCGTCGAATAACGCAAACTTGTGGTGCATGTGATACGGGCTGTCGTCGATGCGCAGCGGCACGCCCTGGGCGATCAAATGCTGGATATCACTGCCCTCGTCGAACTGCTTTTCATTGTCACTGATTACCCGCACGGCAATGCCGCGGCGATGGCAGGCGATAATTTCTTCGCTAAGGCGGTCATCGGAGATGGTGTACACGCAGATATCCAGCGATGTACGCACCTGCCGACAAAGTTCGCGAATCTTGCGCAAACAATCATCGCCGGGGCTGAAGTGCGCGTTGGCCAAAGCCGGACGCGGTGGACTGCTGCTGGCATCGAGGGTCTTGACCACCTGCTCCAGCCATTTCAGCGCTGGCTCGCTATTGTTCAAATCGGCCTGCACCAACTCACGCACCAGGGCAAAGGCGCGGTTACGCAAGTAGCGCACCTGATCCTGGCCCAGGTCACTGCCCAGCTGGCGCAGCTCATCACGCTCCTCATTGCTCAGACGCAGATCAACCAGGCTGTCACGCAGCTGCTGATCGAGACGATTGAAATCCATTTAACCTCCTTGTCGTGCGCGCGGCGTGTAGCGCCAGGCCGCATAGAGCCCACCGCAGAGCGCGCCGGCCAGATGATATTCAAATGACACGCCTTGCTGCGGCAGCAGGCCAAAAACCCAGCCGCCGTGCAGAAAAAACACCAGTACCGCCAGCAGCAGATCGAGCCAGCTACGACGAAACCAGGCCCGCGCCAGTAACAATGCCCACAGCCCGAACAACCAGCCGCTGGCACCGACATGGATACCCTCGCGACCGAACAGCCAGACCAACAGCCCGCTGCCGAGGATGATAAACAGGCTGGCCTGGATAAAGTCGCGGCGCGATTCGAGCAGGGCCAGCAGCCCCAGTACCAGCAGACCGCTGAGGTTGCTCAGCAAATGCATCCAGCCACCATGCAGCCAAGGCGCAAACAGCACGCCCGGCAATGACTCAAGCCGCCGCGGTATCACCCCCCAGATATTCAGGCTGTAACCACTCAGGCTGTTGCCCAGCTGCAGCACCAGCATCAGTGCGGCGATGCCCAGCAACAGCTGCACGCGTGGCAACAGCCCGGCCTTCATGGCGTTTCGCTTTCGCTGTCGCCACCCAGGCGCTGCTCGTGGCCCAGTTGCTCGCCCAGATCACGCAACTGGGTGGAGATTTCCAGCATACGGTTGTGGGTACGCAGGTCGATATCGATCTTCTTGTCCATCGCGTGGATCAACGGCAGAAAGCTGTTCTGCAGGCTGTCTGCCAGGCTCTCCAGGACTTTCTGCACTGCGGGTTGTGGCGGCGTGATCACCTCTACCTGCGGGCGCAGCTTGCCCAGATTATCCAACCCGGCGAGCAGCTCGGCCCAAGGAATCATCGGCGCGGCGGCTTGCTCGCCCGGTGCCAGCTTGGCCAGGCCACGCACCCCCTCGACCAGATCATTGAGCTGGGCCACCACCCGGCCACCGACATCCGTATCGCTGCCGCCCATGGCCTTGTTGCGCATAAAGTCGCGTTTGATCTGCGCCCAGCGCTCGGCCTGCACGTCGGTCATATTGCCGCGCAACTCGGCGAGCTTGAGCAGGTTTTCCTCGGCGCCTGTGGTGAGCAACTGGGATTCGCCCTGGTAGTGATCGGCGATCAGTTGCAGCACCTCGGTATCGTTCATCACCGAGCTGATCTTCTCCGCCATCTTGTTCATATTGCGGTAGCTGCCCTGCAACTTGAACGGTGGTTCGGTGCGGTATTGATCGGCCTGGGCGGCACTGGCGATGTACTGCTGGTTGACCCGGCCGACCACGTCGCGCACCTGCATCAGACGCTGCAGGGTGGTGACGATTTCGTTGACCTCGGCACCGCTGTAGCTGTGGCTCAGCTCGTTACTGGAGAACGGCTTGCCCTCGGCCTTGGCGACGAAGCGATAGACATCGGCCATATCGCGGGTGGCCAGCGGTGCCAGCACCGGGTTGGAGGTCAGGCCGTTCTCGATATAGGACAGTGCGAAGGCTTCCTGCATGCCGCCCAGGGTGTCGCCGAGGTTATAGATATCGGCGCGGTTGGCCAGCATATCCGGGATCTTGAATACGTCACCGGACTCGGTATAGGGGTTACCCGACATGATCACGCAGAACTTGCGCCCACGCATATCGTAGGTCCGCGTGCGGCCCTTCCACACACCTTCGATACGTCGAGTCCCATCGCACAGCGAGATGAATTTCTGCAGGAACTCCGGGTGGGTGTGCTGGATATCGTCGAGATAGAGCATCACGTTGTTGCCCATCTCCAGCGCCAGGTTGAGCTTTTCCAGCTCCTGACGTGAAGTAGCATCCGGCGCCTGGGCTGGATCCAAGGAGCGCACTTCGTGACCCAGCGCCGGGCCGTTGATCTTCATAAAGATCAGCCCCAGGCGGTGAGCGACGTACTCCATCAACGTGGTTTTGCCGTATCCCGGCGGCGAAATCAGCATCAGCAGGCCGGAGAGGTCCGAGCGACGGTTCTCCCCGGCGGTACCCATCTGCTTGGCCAGGTTGTCGCCGATCACGCCGAGATAGACATCGTTGATCAGCTTGTTGCGCACGAAGGAGCTAAGCGGCTTGGGCTTGAACTCATTGAGGCGCAGCGCCTCGCGCTCGCGCGCCACCACTTCCTGGCGCAGTGCCTGGTAGCGCTGCAAGCCGGGCAAAAACTGCTCGCGATGCACGCGCAGGCGGGCGAAGAAATCGTCCACCGCCAGCACCAGTTGCCGTTCGCTGATGCGCGGGTGTTCGCCCATCAACTCCTTGGCGGTAAAGCGCAGGTCCACCTCGGTGATGCGCTTGGGCAAGTCCTCGGCGAGCAGCGTCAGGGCCACGGCTTCGGGCACGTAGGCACTGAGCGCGGCGAATTCCTCTGCCGCGCAAAGGCCGCGCAGCCAGTTTTCCACCAGAGCCCACTGCGCCGCTGGGCGCTCCTGCAGTTGTGTCAGGGTCTGCTGATAAACATCCCACATATGCGCCGCCTGCAGGCGCGCCTGCAGGCCAGCCAGCAGCTCGCGAGCGTATTTGCTGAAGACGAATTCGATACGCTCGGCGGCCAGTTCCTGCACCAGGTATTCCGCCGCCTCGGCCAGCGTCGCCAGACTTAGATTCATGCCCTGCTGGGCGATATAGCCGGCCATGGTCTCGACGACTTCCGCCTGTAACTGCAATAGGCTGTCGCGTTGGCCGAACAACTGCTGGATATGCCGGGCGCTGCGCGCACGCTGCGGCCACTGTTTGGCATCGTCGCGACGCTGCGCCTGGCCCCAGAAAAAGCTGGCGAAACCACGGGGCAAGGCGCCGTAACTGAGCAGGCTGGCGCTGTCGCGCAGCGGCAGCAACTGGGCGAGGATCAGCGCCGCATCGTGGTCGTGGATGCCCTTCTCGTAGCCTTCCTTGTAGCGCGGCGCGGCGAAGTCGCGAATGCTCTTGATCAGCGCTTCCGGCTGCGCCAGCTGCTGTTTGAGCAGATCCAGGCTAAGGCCATCGCGCCCCGCATCGGCCGCCGCCAGCACTTCGCCGGCCAGGTATTCGGCGCGGTACAGCGTGGCGGACTCGGACTCCAGGGACACCTGCCAGTAATCGCGCAGCGCTTCCAACTCATCGTTACGCAGCGGCTCGAGGAATTCGGTGCCGGTCAGGTGCAGGTAGAGCTGATCGCCACGCGGCATCAGGGTCAGGTCCAGCTCCTGGGTGTTGACGCTAAAGCGGTGGCGCGGGCCAAGCTTGATGACGTTGCCGCCCTCCTCGAACAGCTCGCTCTTGTCACGCAGGCTACGCACAGCTTGGTCGCGGGCAGCCTTGAGACGCGACTCGACATCCTCGGCCTTGACGCTGTCCTTCAGCTCGCGCAAGCGCTCGGCCAGTTCGCGCAGCTTGAGAATCAGCGGATCGGCAGCGAAGAAGGCGTTCAGCTCATCCGGCTGGGTCAGGCGCGCGGTGCGCCGACCGAGGCTTTCCAGAATCCGCCGCGCGGCATCTAGCAGGCCCTGGGCCTTGCGCTGACGCTCGTCGAGCAGCGCCTGCTTGTGCGCCTCGAAGGTTTCCAGCAGCTCTTCGCGCTTGGCCAGGATATCGCCGAGGAACTGTTCCTGATCGCCGAACTGGCTTTCCAGCTCTTCCAGCTGCACCAGCAGACGCGACAGCTGTTCGTCGCAGCGCTCCGGGTCCTGGGCCATGGCCAGGGCGTTGGTGATGCCCTGGCTGAACAGTTTGAACTGGGCGCCGAACTGCGCCACCGTCTCCGCCGAGCCCAGCCCCTTGCGCCGCTGCTCGGCACGGGCCTTGGCCTGGTTAAGACGGGCATAGACTTCGGAAATCGACTCGACGATCGTGGTGCGCTGGGTGGCATCGTCGATCGGCAGCGAGGCCATCAGGCTGGACAACATATCCAGGTTGCCAGCCATGGCCTGCAACGCCACCAGCGGTTCGTTGAGTTGGTTGACGCTCTCGGCCTTCTGCGCCTGGGCGTCGAGCTGGGCCAGCTGCAGCACATAGGGCTCCAGCGCTGCCTTGCTGGCCAGAAACCCCGAGGTGGCGGCCGCGACCTGCTCCTGGGCGGCGAGCAGATCGGTTTCCATGGCGTCGATGCGCGCCACGTCGATATAGCGGTAGTCGCGGATGGTCAGCAGTTGGCCGCGCAGGGCATTGATGCCATTGAGCGCGTCGACGAAGTGCTGCACCTCATCCCAGCTATCGATCAGCAGGCCGGAGAGCAGCGCCTGCTGGCGGGTTTCCGCTTCAGCCATGGCGCGCGCCGATTGCTGGCGAATGCTCTCGACCTTCTCGAACTCATCGAGCACCAGTTCGCCGGTGGCGGCGATCTCGCGCAGCAGCGGCGCCATGCCCTGGCACTGGGCATCGCCCAGCCAGTGGTAGACGTCGAACAGACGGCGAGTGTTCTGACACAGCTGGGTGTAGCGCTGCACCGAGACTTCCGGGGTTTCGATCTCGCGACTAAGGCCCAGCAGGTCGGAGACACCGCGCACCAGCTCGGCATTGCCGATGCGCCCGAAGAAACCGCTGCGCACCGGTTGGCGAGCGGCGAAATCATCACTGCAAAATGGCGTCTGCCAGATTTGCATCGGATGGATACGGGTCGGCTCCGTGCCTTCGGCGGCGAAGATCACCATGCGTCCGTCTTCCAGGCGCGCATAGCCGTGGCCGAAGATCGGGTTGTGCAGCTGGCGGTTGATCATGTTGTAGGTGAACAGCGCCGAACGGCCTTCTTCCGGGTGGTAGAAGATGTACTGCACGTCCTCGCCATTGGGCGAACGCACCGCGCGCTTGAAGCGCATACCGGCCATGGGCTGTTCGAAAGCCTTGGACTCGCCGTTCTGCAGGTAGTAGCCACCAGGGAAGATGATGCCGTGGTCTTCCGGCAGCTGAACGCAGGCCAGGCCGATGGCGTCGATGCGTTCGACCTTGCGCGTCAGGCTGTTGAATACCAGGTAGCGCCACTGCTCTTCGCGGTACGGTAGGACTTTCAGCAGGATCAGGCTGCCGAGTTTGGCGTACTCGATCTGCGCATCGTCCAGCGACTGGGTCTTATCCAACACTTCTTCGCGATAGATACCCAGGCCGTCTTCGGTGTTGTTCTCGACCTTGACCGTGAGGTCGCCGCCGATGGTCTCGACGAAGATGGTGTCGAGGATATTCATATGCGGATGGCGACCGTTGACCACCATCTCGCGAGAAGTCTTTTGCCATTCGAAATCGAACGGCGCCGGCAGCGCTATATCGCGCTCACCGCGGTTGTCGATATAGCGAACTTCTTTGCCGTCGACTGAGATCGACCAGCGGAACACCCGGATATCGCTGACCCGCTCACCGATCTGGAAGCTGGCCAGCAGCTTGCCGTCGCGTACCAGCAGTTGCAGCAGGCGGGTGTTCTTGTAATAGGTGTAGAGCTCGTTGAAGTCGTTAACGAAGCTGCTCTGGCCGAGAAAGCTGTCGGCCAGCGCCACGCTCTCGGCTTCATAGCCTTCGTCCTGCTCGCTCAGGCGATACAGGGAAAACACGTCCTCGACGCGGGTTTCCTTTTTCAGACCGAGGAACACGTTGTAGCCGAACAGCAGATTCTCGCCGACCTGAACGATATCGCGCGCCGTGCAATTGTTCTCGGTGCGGATGCGTACCCGCCCGACCACTTCCATCTGGCTGCTGCCGAACTCCTGCAAGCGCTGAGCGTTCAACGCCTCGGTGGTCTGGCGCAGGCGCAGGCCTTGCTCCTGCAGGCGCTTGTGCAGCACCTCGTAGGCACCGCCTTCGGCGACGGCCTTGTCCAATACATCCTGTGGTTGGGCTACGGCTGGAGCATCCGACATCGTGGTCTTCCTGAATCTGCGCTGTCTGCTAGCAAGGTGGGATGAGACTAGGGGCCGGCTTCAGCCAGCCCCAAAGGCGAAGCACATGGCTGTACCTTTTTATGCACCAATTTTTTGGGCAATTTCGGCAAGTTTTTCGCGCATCGCCTGATCGAGTTCTTCGGGTTTGATATGAGCAATGATCTTCTTCAGCACGCGAATCTCATTGTCATCAATCACCCCGTCACGCTCGGCAATATTCAGCAGCGCACCCAATTCCTGCACATCCAGGCGGCCGTCATTGGCAAAGCACTGAATCGAGCGAAACGACATTTCCAGATAATCCCGTGGTTCTGACATAAAACTTCCTAATTAGAGATAAACGGGCCATTCAAGGAGTTGGCTTTCGCCAACCCCAAGAGAACATCCAACTTATTGCTAAGACGATAGCTTTCAGCCGTTACCGGCATGCACTTAGCTTTCGCTGCTATCCACTGCCGCCGGCGTTTTGCTTTCGCTGACACGACCATTCAGCAGACGGGCCAACACGTCCTGCACCACCGGGCTCTTGCCGACCACGCCTTCGATGGCTTTGCCCACCGACAGCGACTTGGCGAAGGAGTTGAAGAAGTCGCCTTCGCCGCCGACGATCTCGATCTTCGCCTTGGACAGCGCCGCAGAGAGCACTTCGGCCTGATCCTTGGCGATTTCCTTGTTGGCGGCGATGGCAGCCATGGCTTCGTCGAAGTTCGCCTCCAACTGCATGCGGAACTCCTCGTGCTGACGCGCGTTGTCGCTGAGCGCATCGAGAGCACCGAACTTCTTGCCCAGGCCTTCGGCCTCGGCATTCAGACGTTCCAGCAACACATGGGCTTCGGCCATACCCAGATCCTGGGTGGCTTTGGCCTTGGCCGCGCCGAGCTGTTCTTCGCCGCGCGCCTGAGCACCGAGTTTCTCTTCCAGTACCTTGGCGTCGGCCAGGCCGTCTTTTTCCTTGGCGGCAGCTTTGGCTTCGGTCACCCGCGCCTCGGCCAGGCCTTTCTCCTGGTCACCCTTGGCTTCGGCAATCAGTTGTTCAGCATGCACACGGGCTTCAGCCAGGCCTTCCTTCTCCTTGGCTGCGGCGGTGACTTCACGCACCCGCGCATCGGCCAGACCAGGCGCAGCGCGCTCGGCCTCGATACCTTCGGCCATTTTCTTCTTGGCTTCGGCCTGCTTGGCCGCGGCTTCCAACTCGGCCTGAGCGAGGTTGTTGATTTCCACTGCTTTGTGCTGGGAGCGGGTCTCGTCGGCTTCAGCCTGCTTGACCTGGCGCACCAGCTCCTGCTCGGCTTCGGCCTGGGCGTTGAGCACCATGACCTGCTTGTTCCGATCCGCTTCGGACACTTCACGCACTTCCTTGATGCGCTCTTCTTCCTGGGCCACGGTCTTCTCGACCGCCACGCGCTCGCGGATCACCCCGGCGATATTCTTGCGCTCGACTTCAAGGGCTTTTTCTTTCTCGATGCGCTGCAGTTCGACTTCGCGCTCGCGGGAGACGATTTCCAGGTCCTTGGCGCGGGTGACTTTTTCCACCTCGATAACCACAGCACGCTGGCGGTTCTGCTGCGCCACTTCGACTTCGCGCTGATGGTTCTCGGCGCGGATATCCAGCTCCTGCTGGGTAGTAATGCGCGCCTGCTCAGCCTTCAAGCGCTCTTCTTCCTTGACCTTGAGGGTCTCGGCTTCTTCGCGGGCGCGGATGGTTTCGATCTCGCGTTTCTGCCGCGCCTCGGCATCGGCTTGCTGACGCTCGAGAGCCAGAGTCGCCTCGCGGGTTTCCACGTTCTTCTTCTTGATCGCCAGCTCTTCGTTGCGCTCCAGATCATTGGTAATGACGTTCTGCGCAGCAGTCAGCTGAGTGATCTTGCGGATACCCTCGGCATCGAGAATATTGCTCGGGTCGAGCGATGCCTTGGAGGTCTGCTCCAGATAGTCGATGGCCACGTCTTCCAGCACATAGCCGTTGAGATCGTTGCCGATCACCTCAACGATACGATCGCGAAATTCCTGGCGGTTCTCGAACAGCTGAACGAAGTCGAACTGCTTGCCGACGGTTTTAAGTGCTTCGGAGAACTTAGCGTTGAACAGCTCGTTGACCGCACTGCGGTCAGAAGCGCGCTCCACCCCGATGGCCTTGGCCACCTTGAGCACGTCCTGCTGGGTTTCATTGACGCGCAGATAGAAGGCCACGGTGATGTCGGCACGCATGTTGTCCTTGCAGATCAACCCGTCCTTGGCGCGACGGTCCACTTCCAGGGTGATCAGGGAGATCTTCATGAACTCCTTGAGGTTGATCACCGGGTACACCAGGGCACCGGTGAAATGCACCTTGGGCGTCGAAGACATGTCGTTGACGATCAGCGCGGTACCCTGCGGCACCTTGATATAGAAGGCTTTGAACAGGACGAAAAAGCCAAAAATAACCAGAAAGAACAGACCTAAACCGGTCAGAAAAGGCATTAGCAGCTCGAGGCTCATTACAATCAATCTCCTTTGATAAACGGGCTAGATGCCCTTGAACTCGTCTTCGGTAATCACCCGATAGGCGTGTTCGGCCTCCAGGTACTCCAGCAACACCACGCGGTCGCCACGTTTGAATCCATGTGCCTCATCGGCACGTACACGCAGAATCAGCCCAGCGCCACCATCCTCAAGCGTCGCCTCACCCTGAGCGGCAGTTACTCGCCCACTGCGCACGATGGCTACCTGCCCGAGCACGGACTTGCTGGTGGTGGTTTCCAGCTTGAGAAACAGCGGACGCAACGGCCGCACCAACAGGCTCACCACCGGCACCACGGCGATCAACGCAGCGGCGATCACCAGCAAACCCAGGGGGTAACGCAAAATGCCCAAAGGCAGAAAGCGCAACAAAAACAGCTCGGCGAAATAGCAGAGGAACCAGGCGAAAAAGAACAGCAGGGTGAGAACCAATGTCACCGGCACGCCGTTCAGGCCCAGCTTGAGTAGCAGGCCGGCCAAGCCTTCAGGTTGCAACGAATGGTTTTCCAGTGCTGAATCGACTTCGATATCCAGCAGATCGACATCGAGAATGCCCATGGCGGCGACCAGCCAATACAGAATCGCCACGCAGAGTGCAAAACTGAGCACCACCACGGGGAACGACAGCGCGGTCTGTATGAATAGCTCCATTTTCTTTACATCCTGCTAGTCGAAGAAGCGGGAGCCGCAGCCCCCGCATTGGCCGTTTAGGCTTCTGGTTTGGCCTTACTCTTCAGACGTGCCAGCACGCTGTCAGCACTGGCGTTGTCCGGCACGATGCCGGCAGCACGTAGTTTGACCTCCAAGGCGTCATCCGGTGCGCTGGTTGCGGCCAGTTCCGCACTGGCTTCCATCATGGCTGCACGCTCGGCCTGCTTGAGCTTGATGCGCTCCAGCGATTCGACGGCGGTATGCAACTTGGCCTGCGAGCCGCCATAACGCTGCGCCACTGCCATCTGCGCTTTCTGCACGCTTTCCGTGGCCTTGACCGTATCGACCTGTTGTTTCAGGCGTTTGATGTGCCCTTCTGCCTGTGTCACGGCCTTGCGCAACTGCGCCACGCTGGCCGCAAAACCATCGGCCTGCTCGCGGTCGCTGGCCTGTTCGGCTTCCAGATTGGCGATCTTCTCGGCGACTTCCTTGGCCAGGGTTTCATTACCGGCATCCAGAGCCTTGAGCGCGTACTGCTCGTACTCGGCAATCTTCGCCGTGCTCTTGCCCAGACGATCACTGGCCAGTTTCTGTTTGGCCATAATCTCAGCCAAGGCTTCCTTGGACTTGCGCAGTTCTAGATCGGCATCGCGTATCTCCTGATCGAGAATACGCAGCGCCTGACCGTCAACCACGGCCTCACCCACTTCATTGGCGCCGCCACGCAGCGCCGTCAGCAATTTGCTCCAGACGTTCATAGCATCACTCCTTAGCGTCAGCCTTGAGGAAGCCTTCATAGGCTTCGGTGGCCTTGATCACGTTGTCGGCCAGCAATTCGATCTCGAACACCACATCAGTCAGTGTCGACGCCGAACTCAGCGCACCAAACATGGTGTAGCAAGGCTGGCCGTCCGGCAGAGTTTCCAGACCGATAGAAGACAGCGGAAACAGTTTGTGCGTGCGCAGCACCTGCTCGTTGAACGCCGCACTGTCGCGCACATCGGCGGCAGGCCACAGCAGGCCCTCGACCACGATTTGCTCACCAAATACGGCGATAAACAAAGGCAGGTCGCCATAGTCGTGCATGGTCACGTGCAAGCTGGCATCCGAGCTTTGAATCAGCTCGATGCTCGCCTGCCCGCCCTTGAATAGCTCAGCGACCGATAGCGCATCGTATAAAGCCTGTGCAGTCCAAACCTGCGGCATGCTCATACCCTCCTCCTTTTCCATTGAAGCCAGCTTTAATGAGTGCGGCTGGCGAAGTTTCCGCTCGAATGCCATAAGCAGCGGGGCATGCTCTGGCAGTATCCAGACCTCTTTTTTCACCAACCCCTGCTCGCGCAGGCGCTGACGAAAAAGACGCTGGTAGTGGGCTGATGATTTGTTTTCCATGAACGCAGACTAGATCTACACATGTAATGAATCAATACATCACATGTAATATTTTAAAATGCATGTTTACTGATTTTCAGGCGCACTCAAGCGAACCGCTCAAGAGCAGCGCTTCAGAGAAACACAGGGAAAAATCGCAGGAGAGGAACCATCCAGGGTTATAGCGCCAAGCATCCATTCGTGAAGGCAATTTAACGTCATATCGCCCGCCAACTAAACAGCTAAATCTGCCAACAGCATCGCAGCCGCTGCACGCGATAGCGCCCATTGAAATATGACGCAGCACCCCACAATCGAATAGCCTTGGCCAGCCCACTGCCAACGGAAGCCCTTATGAGCCCAGCTAACAAACCCCTCGCCGGCCTGAAAGTGCTCGAGCTCGGCACCCTGATCGCCGGCCCGTTTGCCTCGCGCATCTGCGCCGAGTTCGGCGCCGAGGTGATCAAGGTGGAATCGCCGGACGGCGGCGACCCGCTGCGCAAGTGGCGCAAGCTGTATGAGGGCACTTCGCTGTGGTGGTTTGTGCAGGCGCGCAACAAGCAGTCGATCACCCTTAACCTCAAGAACGAAGCCGGCCGCGAGGTGCTGAAGAAACTGCTCGGCGAGGCCGACATCCTGATCGAGAACTTCCGCCCCGGCGTGCTGGAGAAGCTCGGCCTGGGCTGGGATGTGTTGCATGCACTGAACCCTAAACTGGTGATGGTGCGCCTGTCCGGTTTCGGCCAAACGGGGCCCATGAAGGATCAACCAGGCTTTGGTGCGGTGGGTGAGTCCATGGGCGGACTGCGCTATATCACCGGTTTCGAGGACCGCCCACCAGTGCGCACCGGTATCTCGATTGGCGATTCGATTGCCGCACTGTGGGGCGTAATTGGCGCGCTGATGGCGCTAAGGCATCGCGAGGTCAACGGCGGCAGCGGCCAGGTGGTCGATGTGGCGCTGTACGAGGCGATTTTCGCCATGATGGAGTCCATGGTGCCGGAGTTCGATGTGTTTGGTTTTATCCGCGAACGCACGGGTAATATCATGCCCGGCATCACGCCCTCCTCGATTCATACCAGCAGCGACGGCAAACATATCCAGATCGGCGCCAACGGCGATGCGATCTTCAAGCGCTTTATGCAGGCCATCGGTCGCCAGGACCTAGCCGACGACGTGACATTGACCAGCAATGATGGCCGCGATGCACGACGCGATGAGATCTATGGCGTGATCGACCGCTGGGTCGGCTCGCTGCCGCTGGAGCAGGTGCTGACTACGCTGAACCAAGCCGAAGTGCCGGCCAGCCGCATCTTCAGCGCCGAGGACATGTTCCACGACCCGCAATTTCTTGCCCGAGAAATGCTCTTGTCGGCCAAGCTGCCAGACGGTAAAGCCTTCAAGATGCCCGGCATCGTACCCAAACTGAGCGACACACCGGGAGAGGTGAACTGGGTCGGCCCGGAGCTGGGCGAACACAATGAACAGGTGCTGAGCGGGCTGGGTTATAGCCGTGAGCAGATCGCCCAATTGCGTAGCGATGGTGCCATCTAATCAGCAATCCCAGCGAGCGCGCTGTAGCTAGAGGTGAACGCCGTACTTGGCGTAGATCCCCTCAATAACACCGCGCCGCTTGAGCGTCAGAATTGCCGCATCCAACTTATCCAGCCAGGCTTCGTGGCGTGGATGAACGCGCATGCTGACATCGAAAGAGCTCATTACATCGCCGATCTCGAGGTGACGGTACTCCGGGGTCTTGGCCAGGCTGTATTGAGCAATCGCCTTATTGACCACAATTTGATCAAAGCGCGACTTCGCCAACATCTCCAGCAACTGCGCCTCATTCAGCGCATTGCGCCGATCGAGCTGTCCCGCCTCAATCAGCGCGCGTAAGTCAGGGTAGGCATAACCGCGAACCAGGCCTACTGACTTGCCGCGCAAATCCTCAGGCCGTGCCACCGGAAAAGCCTTGCCCGGAGCAAACATCATGACATCAACCACTTTACCGAACGGCACCGAAAACACCCCAGGGGTCGGCTGGCTTTGCACCCAACCCGGATAGACACCAGGCTCAATATCGAGCTGCCCGCCGTTGAACAGCAAGCCAATACGCGGATAGGGGTAGTACTGCACGCTGAACGTGTCGCCTGTGAGCTTGCCTAGCTCATCGAAGATGTCCTGATAGATACCGGTTTTACCCTGCTCGATCATCATCGGCGGGTAGTTATAAAAGCCGACTTCAAAGGTAGCGGCGTTGACGCCAGCCAAGGGAAAGACACCGCACAGTAGAAAAACCACCTTGCTCAACCACTTCACGCCATCACCCTACTACCCCTACCACACCACGCACTGCCGCTAGAACGCGCCAAACAACCAGGCGACTGCAACGCCCAGCACAAGTAAACCCAACAACCAGAAGATACCGCCATGCCCGCCCGACTGCACTACCGAGACGCCACCCGGCTGTCGCTCAGGCGTGTAGTCGTCCACGGCCTCCTTGGCCTCTTTCAAGCCAATACCCTTGAGCTCACGCAGCAGCTTGATTGCCTCGATCTTCTGCCCACGCTCAAGTACCGCTATAACCTCAACCGGCAAATCCTGATCAAACTCCGCCATGACACGCTCCATCCCAACAAACTACCCAGAGCATAGCCGCAAAAAAAGCCGGCCCCTTGCGGGTACCGGCTTTGTCGACCAGCGCCTGGTTTACAGCGGCTTGCCGCGATTGCCATGCTGAGCCACGAAGCCCTGTACGGTTTTCAGGTCGTTAGCCAGTACCGTGCAGCGCTCCTCGCGCTCGAACAGATCCGCCAGGTGTACAGGCAACGCCGGAGCCTGACCTACGCCAGCCTTCTCCACCGCTTCCGGGAATTTGACCGGGTGCGCAGTGCCGAGAATCACCATCGGGGTGGCCAGACTACGGCGGCATTCACGGGCAGCACGTACGCCAATGGCGGTGTGCGGATCAAGCAACTCGCCACACTCGTTGAACACCTCGGTGATGGTTTCGCAGGTCTGCGCATCGTCCACTGCCAGGGAGTCGAACAGCTTGCGTGCTTCGGTCCAGCGATCCTGATCGACACTGAAACCGCCACCCTGCTTGAAGGTAGCCATCAGCTCGGCAATCGCCGCGCCGTTGCGACCGTGCAGGTCAAACAGCAGGCGCTCGAAGTTCGACGAGACCATGATGTCCATGGACGGAGAAAGCGTCGGGTGCAGGTCGCCCTTCACATACTGATTGCCGCTCATAAAGCGGTGCAGGATGTCGTTGCGATTGGTCGCGACGATCAGCTGGCTGATCGGCAAGCCCATGTTGCGCGCCAGGTAGCCGGCGAATATGTCGCCGAAGTTGCCGGTCGGCACCGAGAACGCGATGGAGCGCGCCGGCCCGCCGAGCTGCAGGGCTGCATGGAAGTAGTAAACGATCTGGGCCATGATCCGCGCCCAGTTGATCGAGTTGACCGCGACCAGACGCGTGCCCTTGAGGAAGCCCTGGTCAGCGAAGCTGTCCTTGACCATTTCCTGGCAGTCATCGAAGTTGCCCTCGATGGCGATGTTATGAATGTTGTCACCGAGGATGGTGGTCATCTGCCGGCGCTGCACCTCGGACACACGGTTGTGCGGGTGCATAATAAAGATGTCGACGTTGTCACAAGCCTTGCAGCCTTCGATGGCGGCCGAGCCGGTATCGCCGGAGGTGGCGCCCATGATCACCACGCGCTCGTTGCGCTTGGCCAGCACGTGATCAAGCAGACGACCGAGCAGCTGCAGGGCAAAGTCCTTGAAGGCCAAGGTCGGGCCATGGAACAGCTCCAGCACCCATTCGTTGCCATTCAGCTGACGCAGCGGCGCCACGGCGTTGTGAGCAAACACGCCGTAGGTTTCTTCGAGGATTTTCTTGAAATCGGCATCGGCGATGCTGCCAGTGACGAACGGGCGCATCACCCGGAAGGCCAGCTCGTGATACGGCAGGCCAGCCCAGGAGGCGATTTCTTCCTGGGTAAAGCGCGGCAGGTTTTCCGGTACATAGAGGCCGCCATCACTGGCCAGGCCGGCGAGCAGCACGTCTTCGAAATTCAGGGCCGGTGCCTGGCCGCGGGTACTGATATAGCGCATAGGGGCAAACCTTCGGTTGAATCTTTAAGGGCCGCCGCTGCCTACAGCAGCGGCGGCCAGATACGGATTAGTTCAGCTGCTCGACGCGGATACGCACAACGCTGCCGACCACATCTTCGAGCGCCTCAAGGGCACTAATCGCCTCATTGATTCGCGCCTCGACCACGCGATGGGTGACCAGGATCATCGGCACCAAGCCATCCTGCTCCTCAACTTCCTTCTGCATGATCGACTCGATATTGATCCCGCGAGCCGACAGAATGCTCGCCACCTGGGCCAGCACACCCGGATGATCCTTGGCCTGGATGCGCAAGTAGTAGGCGCTCTCGCAGGCTTCGATCGGCAGAATCGGGTGATCGGACAGCGAATCCGGCTGGAAGGCCAGGTGCGGCACGCGGTTGGTCGGATCGGCCGTCAGCGCACGCACCACGTCCACCAGGTCAGCGATGACCGAGGAGGCGGTCGGCTCCATGCCGGCGCCTGCGCCGTAGAACAAAGTGCTGCCGGCGGCATCACCATTGACCATGACCGCGTTCATCACACCGTTGACGTTGGCGATCAGGCGATCCGCCGGGATCAGCGTCGGGTGTACGCGCAGCTCAATGCCGGCGTCCGTACGTCGAGCCACGCCCAGATGCTTGATGCGATAGCCCAGCGCTTCGGCGTAGTTCACGTCAGCGGTAGTCAGCTTGGTGATGCCTTCGGTATAGGCCTTGTCGAACTGCAGCGGAATACCAAAGGCGATCGAAGCCAGGATGGTCAGCTTGTGCGCGGCGTCGATGCCTTCGACGTCGAAGGTCGGATCAGCTTCAGCATAACCCAGCGCCTGCGCCTCAGCCAGCACGTCTTCGAAGGTGCGGCCCTTCTCACGCATTTCGCTGAGGATAAAGTTGCCAGTGCCGTTGATGATGCCAGCCAGCCAGTTGATGCGGTTGGCCGCCAGGCCTTCGCGAATTGCCTTGATCACCGGGATACCACCGGCAACGGCCGCCTCGAAGGCGACAATCACACCCTTCTCGCGGGCCTTGGCGAAGATCTCATTGCCGTGCACCGCGATCAGCGCCTTGTTCGCGGTGACCACGTGCTTGCCGTTCTCGATGGCCTTGAGCACCAGCTCCTTAGCCAGGGTGTAACCGCCAATCAACTCGATAACGATATCAATCTCGGGGTTGTTCACCAGCTCGAAGGCATCGCTGGTCATGCTAATACCGGTCGTGTCGTACTGCGGCTTGGGCGAGCGAATGGCGATCTGGGCAACTTCAATACCACGCCCTGCGCGCCGGGTAATTTCCTCGGCATTTCGCTTGAGTACATTCAACGTACCGCCACCGACGGTACCCAGCCCACAGATGCCTACTTTCACCGGTTTCACACTGAACTCCCCATCTGCACTGCGTAAAACGGCCGGAGCAAGCCCCGGCCGTAGAAAAAGAGCCGCACCATACGAAGCGGCTGTTTATTAGTCAATCAGGCGCGAGCCTCAGATCACTTGGATTCCAGGGCTATTTTCGCCAGCTGCGGTGCTGGTTGATAGCCTGGAATGATCTTGCCGTTGGCCAACACGATGGCCGGCGTACCGCTGACCCCGATCATCTGCCCCAGCGCGTACTGCTTGGCTACCGGACTGTCGCACTGCGCATCTGCCACGCCCTGGCGGCCTTTCGCGCGATTCATGGCGTCCTGCTGGTCCTTGGCGCACCAGACATTCGACAGCTCTTTGGCCGCAGCACTTTCCAGCCCTTGGCGCGGGAAGGCTAGGTAACGCACCTCGACACCCAGGCGATTGAGCTCAGGTACTTCGCTGTGCAATTTCTGGCAATAGCCGCAATCGGTGTCAGTAAATACGGTGATATGGGTTTTCGGCTGCTTGGGTGCAAACACCACCATTTCCGAAGTAGGAATGGCATCCAGCAGCTTGACCACACCACGGCTTTCCGCCGCCTCGGTGAGATTCACCGGCTGGCCGTTTTTGACCTGAAACAGGTAACCCTGCAACAGAAACTGACCATCGGCACTGGTGTACAGCTGCCGACCACCGGCCAACTCGACCTGATAAACGCCAGGCATTGGGCTCTCGGCAATCGCCTCAATCGGCAGGGCTGGATCGATAGCCTTGAGGCTATTGCGGATGGCCTGGTCGGCATCGGCAGCAACGCCCACGCTGCTGGTCAGACCCAAGACCAACGCGACAACAATGCGGTTAAAACGCATACAAACTCCTGGCAAAAGACGATCTAACAAATGATGGACGCAGCCTATCATAGAAGCCCGCAGAGACCGACCATCGCAGGCCGGACGGCGCTCTCAGCCTCGCGGGTGGTGCTGTGCATGTAACTCCTGCAGCCGTGCGCGAGCGACGTGGGTGTAGATCTGCGTGGTCGATAGATCGCTGTGCCCCAGAAGCATCTGCACCACGCGCAAATCGGCGCCGTGGTTGAGCAAGTGAGTTGCAAAAGCATGGCGCAGGGTATGCGGTGACAAGTTCTTAGCAATTCCCGCCACCTTGGCCTGGTGCTTGATGCGGTACCAGAAGGTCTGCCGGGTCATCTGCTCACCGCGCAGGCTGGGAAACAGCACATCGCTGGGTTTGCCATCCAGCAGAAACGGCCGCGCCTCTTTGCTGTAACGCTCGATCCAGGCAATCGCCTCCTCACCCAGCGGCACCAGACGCTCCTTGCTGCCCTTGCCGAATACCCGCAACACGCCCTGACGCAGATTGACCTGCTCCAGCGTCAAGCCAATCAACTCACTGACACGTAGACCGCAGGCATACAGCACCTCAAGCATCGCCCGGTCGCGCAAACCAATCGGGTCATCCAGCTCGGGAGCGGCCAGCAAGGCCTCGACATCAGCCTCGGACAGCGACTTGGGCAACGGCCGACCCAACTGCGGCAAATCCACCTGCAGCGTCGGGTCGTGACTGATCAGCTGCTCGCGCAAGAGAAACCGGTAGAAACCGCGCAAGCCCGAGAGCTGCCGCGCGGTAGAGCGCGCCTTGTAGCCCTCATTCAGGCGCCAGGCCAGGTGATCGAGAATCAGCTCACGCCCCGCATCCGGCAGCTGCACATCACGCACCTGCAGCCAGCCATTGAACAGCGCTAGATCACTGCGATAGGCGGAGCGCGTGTGGGCCGACAAGCCCTTTTCCAACCATAACGACTCAAGAAAACGGTCAATCAGCGGATGATCGATAGCTGGCATCAAGAAACCTCAAACGATATGCCCGCTAGTGTCTACGAGCGCAGCGCCATGGGCCAGTGCTAAGCACACCGACCAACGGTTGCTAGAGCAACGAAGAAAGCCCCAGTCACCCTATCTTTGGGAGGGTGACAGACCGCCATTTGCAGACCATGATTGCATCACGCCACTACAGCACAACGGTGCCCACGCATGTCCAGCCAACAACACTCACGTCTTGGTCAGATTCTGATCAACAAAGGACTGATTAACCGCGGCCAGCTGGATGCTGCCATTCAACTGCAACTCACCAACCACAAGCGCCTGGGCGAAACGCTAATTGAGCAAGGCTGGCTAACCGAACGCCAGCTGAAAAAGGCCCTCAGCAAACAGAACAACCTGCGCCTGGCCGCCACCCTGATCGCAGCCCTACTCAGCCCCTTCCAGATCGCCAGCGCCGATGCACCGCGCAACTTGCCCAGCGCCATCAGCCAGGAAGAAACACCCCGCGGCCTGCGCCCCTTGAGTGATATGGAAATGAGTAATGTCAGCGCCCAGGGCCTGGACGATGTGCTGCAAGGCCTGTTTCTCCAAGCCGGCAGCGGGGACGGCCTGGGCACCGTCAGCCAGCTGAGCAAACTGGTGATGCCGGTACTGAGCAGCCTTGAGGCAGAAACTTCGATGAAGGATGTGCAGTACGACACCAGCAAACTGACCTCGGTGATCAATGCCGACGGTTCGGTCAATGTGCGCTTGCCCAGCTCAATTGGCGAGCTGCGCTTCGACAACATCCGCGTCGCTGGCGCACCGCAGGGCCAGAGCTTTGGCAGCCTGAGCCTGCATGACATCGACTTGTCGCAAGCCTCGCTGAAGATCAGCCTGCACTAATCGCAGCGCAGAAACGAAAAAAGCAGCCCGAAGGCTGCTTTTTTATTGGAAAGCTGAGACTTAGCCCAGTTTTTCCTTGATGCGCGCTGCCTTACCGGACAGGTCACGCAGGTAGTACAGCTTGGCTTTACGTACGTCACCGCGACGCTTAACAGCCAGGCTATCAACCAGCGGGCTGTAGGTCTGGAAAGTACGCTCAACGCCAACGCCGTTGGAGATCTTACGAACAGTGAAAGCACTGTTCAGACCACGGTTACGCTTGGCGATTACAACGCCTTCGAAAGCCTGCAGACGCTGACGGTCGCCTTCTTTCACTTTAACCTGGACTACAACAGTGTCACCCGGTGCGAAAGTCGGGATCTCTTTGCCCATCTGCTCAGCTTCAAGCTGCTGAATAATCTTGTTGGTCATGCTGCGCTCCTAAGACAGGCCTCGGCCGGTCATCGATACATTAACTATCGTCCCGCTGGCGGACGTATTCCTCCAGCAGCTTTTTCTCTTCTCCAGAAAGCGAGCGGCTTTCCAGAAGATCGGCACGTCGTTCGTAGGTCCGACCAAGGGACTGCTGCAAACGCCAGCGCCGGATGTGTTCGTGGTTGCCACTAAGCAACACTTCGGGAACACGTTTATCCGCATACACCTCCGGGCGGGTGTAGTGCGGGCAGTCGAGTAGGCCATCCGTAAAGGAGTCCTCCTCGGCCGAATCTGCATGACCCAATGCACCAGGCAAAAGGCGCGTTACCGCGTCGATCAGCACCATGGCCGGCAGCTCACCGCCAGACAGGACGTAGTCCCCAATCGACCATTCTTCATCGACATGCGCCTCAATAAAGCGCTCATCAATTCCTTCGTAGCGGCCGGCAATCAGGATTAACGCATCCTCATTGGCCAGTTCGCGTACTGCTGACTGCGTCAGCTGGCGACCTTGCGGCGACAGGTAAATCACCTTGGCCGCACCACCTGCAGCCTGCTTCGCTTCAAGCAAAGCATCTTCAAGCGGCTTGATCTTCATCACCATGCCTGGGCCACCGCCAAAAGGCCGATCATCCACGGTGTGGTGACGGTCTGTGGTGTAGCTACGCGGACTCCAACAGGTCAGTTGCAACAAGCCCTGTTTCACCGCTCGGCTGGTAATGCCATATTCGCTGATGGCAGCAAACATTTCCGGGAACAACGTAATGACTTCAACGCGCAGATTAGGCATCAGGCTTAGAAGTCCGCATCCCAGTCGACCCGCATTTCGCCAGAACTCAGATCAATCGACAACACGCATTGCTCGGTATAGGGCAACAGGCGCTCACGACCATCCAGGCTGTCGGTGCAGGGTTTAACCACCATCACATCGTTGGCACCGGTTTCTAACAAGTGATCGATTTTGCCGAGCAATTGCCCTGCCTGGTCGATAACCTTGAGACCTTCCAACTGGTACCAGTAGTACTCGCCGTCTGTTAACTCAGGGAACAGGTTGCGCGGCACACAGATCTCATAACCAGCGAGAAGACGCGCTTCTTCACGATCATCAAGACCCTTAAGCTTCGCGACCAGGAACTTATCACTCCCGCGTCCGCTGACCAGCTCTACCTGTTTGACACTGCCTTCGCGCCTAAGCGTCCAGGACTTGTACTCCAACAGGTTTGCAACAGGATCAGTAAAGGAATACACCTTCACTTCACCGCGAACGCCATGTACAGAGTAGATCTTGCCGATAACGATCAAATCATCGGTAGAAACAGGCGTCGCGCTCATATTGCTTAGGCCGCAGCCTTAGCAGCGTCCTTCAACAACTGGGCAACACGATCAGAAGGCTGTGCACCAACGCTCAGCCAATGGGCCAGGCGGTCTTGCTTCACGGACAGACGAACTTCCTGACCACGAGCGATAGGGTTGAAGAAACCGATTTCTTCTTTGTGCGAACCGTCGCGTGGGTTACGGCTGTCGGTCACGTTGATTTTGTAGAACGGGCGCTTTTTGGAGCCGCCAAGGGCAAGACGAATCGTTAGCATGTGAACATAGTTCCTGTAGTCGGTGCTGCAAATCTAAATGCACGGCGGGCATGGGTGCCCGAAAGGCCGCATATTCTAAGGAATATCCGGATTTTTGCAAATGGCTTTTTCAGGCGCATAGGACTGTGCAATCAAGATTTGCCAGAGGGCCGCTGTCCAAACCGGCCAATCAGCTCCCGCAAAAGGCGGGTTTACTGTAAATCCCCGCCTTCCGCGGGGGCTGCGTCGACATCGCCGCCGACGCGGATTCCTTACATCTTCGGCATGCCGCCCGGCATCATCCCGCCCATGCCGCGCATCATCTTGGCCATACCGCCTTTGGCAGTGAATTTCTTCATCATCTTCTGCATCTGCTTGTGTTGCTTGATCAAGCGACCGATGTCCTGCACCTGAGTACCGGAGCCCATGGCGATGCGGCGCTTGCGCGAGCCACTGATCACATCAGGATCGCGGCGCTCCTGAGGGGTCATCGAGTTGATGATCGCCTCCATCTGCTTGAACTGTTTCTCGGCAGCGCCTTGGGCATTGCCCATCTGCGCCAGATTGACGCCGCCCATCTGTGGCAGCTTGTCCATCAAGCCGCCGAGACCGCCCATGTTTTTCATCTGCTGCAGCTGGTCACGGAAGTCTTCGAGATCGAAGCCCTTGCCCTTCTTCAGTTTCTTGGTGAGCTTCTCGGCTTTCTCGCGATCCAGGGTCTGCTCGGCCTGTTCGATCAGACTGAGTACGTCGCCCATGCCGAGAATGCGCGAGGCAATCCGATCCGGGTGGAAGGGTTCGAGCGCCTCGGTCTTCTCACCCATACCGATAAACTTGATCGGCTTGCCAGTAATCGCGCGCACCGACAACGCCGCACCGCCGCGCGCATCACCGTCGACCTTGGTCAGCACCACACCGGTCAGCGGCAGCGCATCATTAAAGGCCTTGGCGGTATTGGCGGCGTCCTGACCGGTCATGGCGTCGACCACGAACAGGGTTTCCACAGGCTTGATCGCCGCGTGCAGCGCCTGGATCTCCGCCATCATTTCGGCATCGATAGCCAGACGACCGGCGGTATCGACGATCACTACATCAATAAACTTGAGTTTGGCTTCCTTGATCGCCGCCTCAGCGATATCCACCGGCTTCTGGCTGAGATCGGAGGGGAAGAAGGTCACGCCAATATCATTGGCCAGGGTTTCCAGCTGCTTAATCGCCGCCGGACGGTAAACGTCGGCAGACACCACCATCACGGTCTTTTTCTTGCGCTCTTTAAGGAAGCGCGCCAGCTTACCTACGGTGGTGGTCTTACCCGCACCCTGCAGACCCGCCATCAGCACCACGGCTGGCGGCACGGCATTCAGCGCCAGGTCTTCGTTGGCCGCGCCCATCAGCTCTTCGAGTTCGGCGCGAACGATCTTCACGAACGCCTGACCCGGCGTCAGGCTCTTCGACACCTCGGTGCCGACCGCGCGATCCTTGACCTTATTAACGAAGTCCTTGACTACCGGCAAGGCGACGTCAGCCTCAAGCAAGGCCATGCGCACTTCACGCAAGGTGTCCTTGATGTTGTCTTCACTCAGCTTGGCTTTGCCAGTGACATTTCGCAGAGTTTGCGAGAGGCGGTCAGTCAGATTTTCGAACATGCGCGTTCCTTTCAGGCTCAGTCGAGCCGAGGGTGGGCTTGCAACAGGTCGCGGATTATAGCGAAGACTGCAAGGCACCGACACCGCCAGACGCTTTCGTGGCGCACGGGTTGTATGCCACACTGGCCGCCTTTCGGGTTTGCCTGACAAGGATTTATGCACCCTCTGCTACCCAGCCTCGCCGCTGCCTGCCTCTACGCGGGAGCCGCACTCTATCAAGGCCTGCGCCTGCAACAGCGCAGCACATCCAATAAGCGCCTGCTGGTTGCACTCGGCACACTGGCGCTGCTGCTGCACGGCAGCAGCCTGTTTCTGCAGATGTTCGATACCAGTGGTCTGTCGCTGGACTTCTTCAAGGCCGCCAGCCTGATTGCCGCTGCCGTTATTCTGCTGACGCTACTGGCCTGCACGCGAATCCCGGTGGAAAACCTGCTGTTACTGCTATTCCCCCTGGGCTTTGTCACAGTTCTGCTCGCCCAATTTATGCCGAGCGGCACCACCCAGGCCATTGATGAAGCGCCCGGCATCCTGGCGCATATCCTGCTGTCGATCACCGCCTACGGCATGCTGACCATTGCGGTATTCCAGTCGCTGCTGCTGCTATTGCAGGACCATCAGCTCAAGCACAAGCACCCGTCCGGGCTGATCAAGAACTTCCCCCCCTTACAGACCATGGAAAGCCTGCTGTTCGGCTTTCTCTGGGCCGGCTGGGCATTGCTGTCACTCTCTCTGCTGTCTGGCGCGCTGTTTATCAGCGACCTGTTTGCCCAGCACCTGGCGCATAAAACCATCCTGTCGTGCTTTGCCTGGGTGGTGTTTGCCGTGCTGTTGTGGGGCCGCCATCAACTCGGCTGGCGCGGCCACAAAGCCATTCGCTGGACCCTGGCGGGCTTCTGCCTGCTGATGCTGGCCTATTTCGGCAGCAAGCTGGTTCGCGAATTCATCCTGCATATCTGAGACCCCTTCCGTGGACGACCTTCACTCCAGCTACCTGCTTGGGCTGCTGATTTTTCTGATTCTTTGCTCGGCATTCTTCTCCAGTTCGGAGACCGGGATGCTCAGCCTCAACCGCTATCGCCTCAAGCACATGGCCAAGGAGGGACATAAGGGCGCCAAGCGCGTCACTATCCTGCTCAGCCGCCCAGACCGCCTGCTCGGCACGATTCTGGTTGGCAACAACGTGGTCAACATCCTCGCCGCCTCCATCGCCACCGTGCTGGCCGTGGATATCTGGGGCGAAGCCGGGATCGCAATTGCCACCGCTGGCCTGACCATCGTCGTGCTGATTTTCGGCGAAATCACCCCGAAAACCCTGGCTGCCCTGCGTCCGGAACTGGTGGCTTTTCCCGCCAGCCGCTTGCTGCTACTGCTGCAACGCCTGCTCTACCCGGTGGTCTGGACCACCAGCACCATCAGCAACGTGCTGCTGCGCCTGCTGGGCATCGATCCTTCGCAACGTGCCAGCGACAGTTTGTCTACCGAAGAGCTACGCAGCGTGGTGCGCGAGTCCGGCGCCGGCATGCCGAAGAATCGCCAGAACATGCTGCTCGGCATCCTTGATCTTGAGCGGGTGACGGTGGATGACATCATGATTCCGCGCAATGAAGTCACCGGCATCAACCTTGATGACGACCTTGAAAGCATTATCAATCTGCTGACTAACACCACCCACACGCGCCTGCCGGTATTTCGTACTGACATCAATCAGATCGAAGGCATCGTGCACATGCGCCAGATTGCCAGGCTGCTGACGCACAACGAGCTGAGCAAAGAGGCGCTACTGGCGGCCTGCAACGAGCCGTACTTCGTACCCGAAGGCACGCCGCTGTCGACCCAACTGATCAATTTTCAGAAGCAGAAACGCCGGATCGGCATCGTCGTCGATGAATACGGTGATGTGATCGGCATCGTTACCCTGGAAGACATCCTCGAAGAAATCGTCGGTGACTTCAGCAACCAGGACACCCTGCGCAGCCCGGATATTCACCCTCAGGAAGACGGTACCCAGGTAATCGATGGCGCGGCTTATATCCGTGAAATCAACAAGGCGCTGGACTGGCACCTGCCCTGCGATGGGCCGAAAACCCTCAACGGCCTGGTGACCGAGGCACTGGAAAGCATCCCTGACAGCGCCGTATGCCTGAAAATCGGCCCTTATCGCCTGGAAATTCTGCAATCGTCAGAAAACCGGGTAAAAAGCGTGCGCGCCTGGCAAACCAAGCCTAAGGCGCACACCGAGCCGCCGGCGCAAGACTGACGGCCAGCCCCTGCGCCCACACGCGATAGCCCAGACCTGACGGGTGATAACCATCACGCGCCAGGTACTCGGCGGAAAACTCCAGCTCAACCGCGTGATGCCCTGCCCCCAGGCCTGCCGCTAGTTGGCGCAGGCGCGCATCCAGCAGGCCGGCGCGCATACCGAGCAAACGCCGCAGCAGCCAGGGCAAGGCGCTGAAATGCTGCAATGGCGGCACACTGCTAAACGCCACCCGAGCGCCGCGCGCGGCCAACGCTTCAGCCATACCGCCGAGTGCGGCGTCCCAACGGGGTAATGAGGTCAGGTGGGTGGTGTCATTGACGCCGAACACCAGCAGTGCCAGATCAAAGGGCTGATCCAGCACCTGCGGCAGCAGCCGTTCATGGGCCTGCGCAGCGGTAATGCCGTTTTCGCCGCAGGCACGCCAGGCAACCGGACGGCCGCAACGCGCAGCCAGCGCCGTAGCCAGCTGCCCGACCAGCGCGGCGTCCAGTTCATCCACCCCCACGCCAACCACGGTCGACTCGCCCAGCACCAGCAGACGCAATGGCTCGCCCGGTAAGTCCGCACCAGCCACGCCACTCAGTGGCCCTGCGGCTGGCGGTAAACGCAGCGTGCTACGGCGCGTGCGCAGCGCTAGCGGCAAGGCAATCGGCGCCAACAGCACCAGCCCTAGCCACCAGGCATAGGCACGCAGCGCATTCACAGCTCGACCTTGACCGCCTGCGCCGCACGCGTGGCCTTGGCCCGCGCCGCTTGCAATGACTCATCCCGCGCCAGCGCCACGCCCATCCGCCGCTGGCCACTGACTTCGGGCTTGCCGAACAGGCGCACAGCGGTATCCGGTTCAGCTAGAGCCGCCGCCAGGTTGCCGAAGCTGACCTGCTGCGACTCGCCCTCGACCAATATCACCGCAGAAGCCGATGGGCCGAACTGACGAATCGCCGGAATCGGCAAACCGAGAATCGCCCGTGCATGCAGCGCAAACTCGGACAGATCCTGAGAAATCAGGGTGACCAGGCCGGTGTCGTGCGGGCGCGGCGATATCTCGCAGAACCACACCCGATCACCTTTGACGAACAGTTCCACGCCAAACAGCCCACGCCCTCCCAGCGATCCGGTAACCGCCAGGGCGATGCGCTCGGCTTCGGCCTGAGCCTTGGCGCTCATCGGCTGCGGCTGCCAGGACTCCTGGTAATCGCCCTTGACCTGACGATGACCAACAGGCGCACAGAAGGTGGTACCGCCGCTGTGGCGCACGGTAAGCAGCGCGATTTCATAATCGAAATCGATAAAACCCTCGACTATCACCCGGCCCTTGCCGGCGCGGCCACCGGCCTGGGCGTAATCCCAGGCGGCTTGCAGATCATCCAGACTTTTCAGCACCGACTGGCCTTTACCCGAGGAACTCATGATCGGCTTGATCAGACAGGGAAAGCCGATGCTCTCGACTGCGGCGCGGCACTGCTCGAAGGAGTCGGCAAACTGATAAGGCGAAGTCGGCAGACCCAGCTCTTCGGCGGCCAGGCGGCGGATGCCTTCACGGTTCATGGTCAGCTGCGCGGCGCGGGCGCTGGGGATGACGGTAAAGCCTTCATTCTCCAGCTCGACCAGGGTCGCGGTGGCGATGGCCTCAATCTCCGGCACGATGTAATGCGGCTGTTCCAGCTCGATCACCGCCCGCAACGCGTCGCCATCAAGCATATTGATCACATGACTGCGATGCGCCACCTGCATGGCCGGGGCATTGGCGTAGCGATCCACGGCGATAACCTCGACACCCAGACGCTGCAACTCGATCACCACTTCCTTGCCCAGCTCGCCAGAGCCACACAACAGCACACGGGTCGCGCTCGGCGACAAAGGGGTTCCGATACGGGGCATGGTGAATCCTCAAACTGATCAAGAAAGTTAGAACCTGCTCACGATCTCGCGAGCTAGAGCACTGCAAGGCAAAAACAGGCGAGGAAGCGGAGTTTACGAGCTGTAAATGAGCATTCCGAGCCTGTTTTTAACGCAGCAGGGCCGACGCGCAGCAGATCGTGATCCGGTTCTTACAGCAGAATGCCTTTGGCCTTGGCCCGCTCATGACACTGCACCAGCACCTCGCGGCGCTCGGCGTTATCCATCAGGCTCCAGCGGGTGATTTCGGCCACCGAGCGTTGGCAGCCGATACAGATATCTTCATCATCCAGCGCGCAGACATGCACGCAGGGCGAGGCGACCGGACGTTCCTGCGGTTGCATCAGTCATCCTGCTCCTGCAGGTCACGAGCATAGCGCTGGGCGTTGTGCACGTAATGGGCGGCGCTGGCTTCGAGCATCTTCTTCTGCGGCTCGGTCAGTTCGCGCACCACCTTGCCGGGCGAACCCATCACCAGCGAACCATCGGGGATTTCCTTGCCTTCACCGATCAAGCTGTTGGCGCCGATGATGCAGTACTTGCCGATTTTCGCGCCATTGAGGATCACCGCATTGATGCCGATCAGACTGTAATCGCCCACCGAGCAGCCGTGCAGCATGGCGTTGTGGCCAATGGTCACGCCGGTACCGATATTCAGCGGAAAGCCCATATCGGTGTGCATCACGGTGCCGTCCTGCACGTTGCTGTTCTCGCCGATATGGATCAGCTCGTTGTCGCCGCGCAGCACGGCGTTGAACCACACGCTAGCACCCGGCTCCAGCTTGACCTTGCCGACCAGGGTGGCATTCGGTGCAACCCAGCTGTCGGCATGGGCCTCGACTTGGGACGAACCCAGGCGATATTTCATGGATGCTTCCTCAATAGGCTCAGGTGAGCTTGATAAAGTGCTCGGGCGGCTGGTGCATATCGATATGCACATCGTCGAACACCAGGTTGACCAACTCGACCAGCATGATCGCCGTCAGCCCCCAGATTTTATATTCGCCATAACGGTAACTCGGCACATACCAACTGCGCCCGAGGTAATCGATACGGTGGGTGGTTTCCCGCGGGTCGTCGCGAAAGAACGCCAGCGGCACGGCAAATACGGCGGCAATCTCACCGTCGTTGGGTTTGTACTCGACAAAATCCGGCACCAGGCCGACATAGGGCGTGACCTGAATACCGTGGCGCGACACCAGGGTACTAAGTGGCCCTACCACCTCGACCAGCCCAGGCGGCAAGCCGATTTCTTCTTCCGCCTCACGCAAGGCGGTCTCGATCAGATCGGCATCTTCCGGGTCACGCCGACCACCGGGAAACGCCACCTCACCACCATGGGTGGACAAACCGCTGGCGCGCAAGGTCAATACCACTTCTGGCTCGTCGCTGCGGGTAATGGGCACCAGCACTGCGGCCTCAGGGTAACGCTTGTCGGTCTGCAGAATGTGCGGGCTATAGCCACGCATGCGATGGAGCAACTCGTCCAGCATGGGGATTCTCAGTCTTTTATTCTGCGTTCGATCATGGCACGAAAGCAGCGCACGGCCCAAGCCCCGCGCCACCAGCAGCAATCATTCTGGCGCTCGATAAACCCCGCTTGCCGAGCACACAACACGCGCGCCAAGATAGCCAACACGCAGCGAGGGCCTGGCATGAAGTTCTGTAGCAACTGTGGCGGCGCGGTCAGTCACATCATCCCGCAGGGCGACAACCGCCTGCGCCACGTCTGCGCGCAGTGCCAGACCGTGCATTATCAAAACCCGCGAATCATCGCCGGCTGCCTGCCGGTGTGGGGCGAACAGGTGCTGCTGTGCCGCCGCGCCATCGAGCCACGGCGTGGCTACTGGACCTTACCGGCAGGCTTTATGGAGAACGGCGAAACCCTGGAGCAGGCCGCCGCCCGCGAAACCCACGAAGAAGCCTGCGCGCGAGTGCGCAGCCTGAGCCTCTATACCCTATTCGACCTGCCGCATATCAATCAGGTGTATATGCTGTTTCGCGCCGAGCTGGTCGACCTGGACTTTGCCCCGGGCGAAGAGAGCCTTGAGGTTCAGCTATTTCACGAACAGGACATCCCCTGGTCAGAGCTGGCTTTCCCGACCATCGGGCGTACCTTAGAATGCTACTTCGCGGACCGCCGAGAGCAGCACTACCCGGTCCGCAACGAGCCGCTTGAAGCCTTGCGCGCACATTACAAGAAAGCCTTTTGATTCACGGGAAATACGATGCGCTGGTTGTTCGCCCTACTCTGCCTGACCGTTACCCTGGCTGCTCCCGCCAGCACCACACCGACCCTCAAGGGCAAAGTCATCGACAAGGTGTTGGTGATCAAATCTGAACGCAAGTTGCACCTGATCAGCCGTGGCGACACCCTCAAGTCCTATCGCATCTCTCTGGGCAAAAAGCCTAAAGGGGCCAAACAACGCGAAGGCGATCTGCGCACCCCAGAAGGTTTCTATTGGATCGACTGGCGCAAGACCAGCGACAAGTACAACCTGTCCATGCACATCTCTTACCCCAACGCCCGCGACCAGGCGCAGGCGCGCAAGAGTGGCGTATCGGCCGGCGGCATGATCATGATTCACGGCACGCCGCTGGATGAGGAATACCCGGAGTGGATGTTCCACACCCTAGACTGGACCGAAGGCTGCATCGCCATGCGCAACATTGATATGCGCGAGGTCTGGGCAGTGGTCAAGGACGGCACCCTGATCGAAATCAGACCCTGATCAACAGGCATAAAAAAGGCGCCTTCATGGCGCCTTTTTTATGAATTAGAACTGGATATCTGACAGCCGCCACACCTCAAAAGCCGGCGTCTCATAGGGATGCTGCTTCTTCATGGCCTTGACGGCATCATGGATCAGCTCATCGGCCACGACCATCTCGACTTTCCACTCTGCTACCTGCTTGACCTGCCCAGGCTGACCGAGAAATGGCTGACTGCCTTCCAGAGCGCGGAACTGGCCCTGCCCCAGGGTCTGCCAACAACACTGATCATAATGACCAATACGTCCGCCGCCGGCGCTGAACACCGCGCTTTTCACGGCATCCAGATGAGTTTCAGGCACATAAAAACACAGCTTGTACATCGAAGTCTCCGCCGGCAAGACTGATAAAAACAGTTCGATAATGATGCCACACAATAATGGCATTTTGCCTTATCGGGTATTCGCGCAGCCCATCACACTTGCACCCTATGACCGGATAATGTGCTGTGTGTTCAACGTATTAGCTTAATAAGCCAGGCTACAAGCCACGCCAGAATCGCCGCCAGCGGGCCTTGATACCGGTTACCGGCTGGTTATAGCTACCATCACAGTAAGGTAGACGTTGCGAGCGGGCGCAACGGCAAAGCAGCAGAAACTGCTCACGCTCAGGCTGCAGTTCAAGCACATCAGGGCAGGCAGAAACACAATCGGGAAGCTGGGACGAACGCCCGCAGCGGCACAGCAGCAAGGTATCGCCAGGTTTGACCTGGCGCACCTCAGGCAGAATCGGCGCAGGCTTACTCGACATAAGCCTGCGCCAACCGGATCAATCCACCCACACGCGAGCGTTGCGGAACATCCGCAGCCAGCCGGCATCTTCCTGCCAATCATCCGGCTTCCAGGAGTTCTGCACGGCGCGGAATACCCGCTCCGGGTGCGGCATCATGATGGTCACGCGGCCGTCGCGGCTGGTCAGACCGGTGATCCCGCGCGGCGAACCGTTGGGGTTGGCCGGGTAGGTTTCGGTGACCTTGCCGTGGTTGTCGATAAAGCGCATGGCCACGCAGCCGGACAGATCGGCTTCGAGCAGGGCTTCCTCGTTCTCGAACTCGGCATGCCCCTCGCCGTGAGCGATGGCGATTGGCATGCGCGAACCGGCCATGCCACGCAGGAAGATCGACGCTGACTCCTGCACCTGAACCATGGCCACACGCGCCTCGAACTGCTCGGAGCGGTTGCGCACGAAATGCGGCCAGAACTCGGTGCCGGGGATCAGCTCGTGCAGGTTGCTCATCATCTGGCAACCGTTGCACACGCCAAGACTGAAGCTGTCCTTGCGCTCGAAGAACGCCTGGAAGCCATCACGTGCACGGCTGTTGAACAGGATCGACTTAGCCCAGCCTTCGCCGGCACCGAGCACATCGCCGTAGGAGAAGCCGCCGCAGGCGACCAGGCCCTTGAACTCTTCAAGACTGACGCGACCGCTAAGGATGTCGCTCATGTGTACGTCGATCGCGTTGAAACCAGCGCGATCGAAGGCAGCGGCCATTTCCACCTGACCGTTGACGCCCTGCTCACGCAGTACGGCGATCTGCGGACGTACACCCTTACGGATATACGGCGCGCTGATGTCCTGATTGACGTCGAAGCTGAGCTTGGCCGACAGGCCCGGATTGTCCTCGTCGAGGATGGTGTCGAATTCCTGCTCGGCGCACTGCACGTTGTCGCGCAGACGCTGAATCTGGTAGCTGGTTTGCGCCCACTGACGCTGCAGCAGGCGGCGCTGGCCGCCAAAGACCGGCTGACCATTGAAGCTGATCGCCACGTCGTCGCTGTTGACCGGCTGGCCGATCACCGCCACGCAGTCGCCCAGACCGGCAGCGCTGAACTGCGCCAGTACTTCCGGAGTGGCGTCCTGATGCACCTGGATCACCGCGCCCAGCTCTTCGTTGAACAACACAGCGGCCAGCTCAGCGCTGTCGTCGGCCAGCGCATCGAGGAATAGATTAAGGCCGCAATGACCGGCAAAGGCCATTTCCAACGCGGTAACCAGCAGGCCACCGTCGGAACGGTCGTGGTAGGACAGGATATGACCGTCAGCATTCAGGCCCTGGATCACCGCAAAGAAGGCCTTGAGGTCTTCGGCGTCATCCACATCCGGCGCCTGGGTGCCGAGTTTGCCGTACACCTGGGTAAGGATTGAGGCACCCATGCGGTTCTGGCCACGGCCCAGGTCGATCAGGATCAGGTCGGTTTCGCCCTTGTCCATGCGCAGTTGCGGGGTCAGGGTCTTGCGGATATCGCTGACCGGAGCAAAGCCGGTCACCACCAGCGACAGCGGCGAGGTCACGCTCTTGTCCGTGCCCTCGTCGCGCCACTGGGTTTTCATCGACATCGAGTCCTTGCCCACCGGGATGGTGATACCCAGCTCCGGGCACAGCTCCATGCCAACCGCTTTCACGGTGTCATACAGGCGCGCGTCTTCACCCGGGTGGCCAGCAGCGGCCATCCAGTTGGCGGACAGTTTGATATCGGACATCTTCTCGATGCGCGACGCGGCCAGGTTGGTCAGGGTTTCGCCAATCGCCATACGCCCGGACGCCGCAGCATCCAGCAGCGCCAGCGGGGTGCGCTCGCCCATGGCCATGGCTTCACCGGTGTAGACGTCGAAGCTGGTGGCGGTGACCGCGCAATCAGCCACCGGCACCTGCCACGGACCAACCATCTGGTCGCGAGCAACCAGGCCGGTAATGGTGCGGTCGCCGATGGTGATCAGGAAGCTCTTGCTGGCCACGGCCGGGTGATGCAGCACGCGGGTTACTGCTTCGTCGATGGCCAGGGTGCTGGCATCGAAGTCATCGCCCAGCTCAGCTTCGCGGGCGGCCGAACGGTGCATGCGCGGCGGCTTGCCCAGAAGCACTTCCAGCGGCATGTCCACCGGGGTGTTGGCGAAATGGCTGTCAGTCACGGTCAGGTGGGCTTCTTCAGTAGCCTCGCCAACCACGGCAAACGGACAACGCTCGCGCTCACAGATGGCCTTGAAGCGCTCAAAATCGACGGCGCTGACGGCCAGTACGTAACGTTCCTGGGACTCGTTGCTCCAGATCTCGTGTGGCGCCATGCCCGGTTCGTCGTTGGGCACGTTGCGCAGTTCGAAGCGGCCACCACGGCCACCGTCATTGACCAGCTCAGGGAAGGCGTTGGAAATACCACCGGCGCCAACGTCATGGATAAAGGCGATTGGGTTGTTGTCACCCAGCTGCCAGCAACGGTCGATAACTTCCTGGCAGCGGCGCTCCATTTCCGGGTTCTCGCGCTGTACCGAGGCAAAATCCAGGTCAGCCGAGCTGGCACCGGTGGCGACCGACGACGCGGCGCCGCCGCCCAGGCCGATCAGCATGGCTGGGCCGCCGAGCACGATCAGCTTGGCGCCCACGGTGATCTCGCCCTTCTGCACGTGATCTGCACGGATGTTGCCCATGCCGCCGGCGAGCATGATCGGCTTGTGGTAACCACGCACTTCTTCACCGCGTGGGGTCTGGATCGCCTGCTCGAAAGTACGGAAATAGCCGGTCAATGCCGGACGGCCGAACTCGTTGTTGAACGCCGCGCCGCCCAGCGGGCCTTCGATCATGATGTCCAGCGCGGTAACAATGCGCTCGGGCTTGCCATAAGGCACTTCCCAAGGCTGCTCGAAACCGGGGATGTTCAGGTTGGAAACGGTGAAACCGGTCAGCCCCGCCTTCGGCTTGGCACCACGGCCGGTGGCACCTTCGTCGCGAATCTCGCCACCGGAACCGGTGGACGCACCAGAGAACGGCGAAATAGCCGTCGGGTGGTTGTGGGTTTCCACCTTCATCAGGATATGCACGGGCTCCTGGGTCGCACCGTACTGGCGGGTCTCAGGGTCCGGAAAGAAACGACCGGCAACACTGCCGACGATCACCGAGGCGTTGTCCTTATAAGCGGACAACACGCCTTCGTTGTGCATCTGGTAGGTGTTTTTGATCATGCCGAACAGGGATTTCTCCTGGCTTTCGCCATCGATATCCCAGCTGGCATTGAAAATCTTGTGACGGCAGTGCTCAGAGTTGGCCTGGGCGAACATCATCAGTTCGATATCGTGGGGGTTGCGCCCCAGACCGTTGAAGCTGGTCACCAGGTAATCGATTTCGTCTTCAGCCAGGGCCAGGCCCAGCTCAACGTTGGCCTTCTCTAGCGCAGCGCGACCACCACCAAGGATGTCCACGGCAGTCAGCGGCTTGGGCTGCGCGTGGCTGAACAGCGCAGCGGCGCCTTCGAGGTTATCCAGCACCAGTTGGGTCATGCGGTCATGCAGTACGTCGGCAACCTGCTGCGCCTCGGCGGCATTCAGCTCGCCGCTGACGTAATACGCTAGGCCGCGCTCGATGCGCTGAATCTTCGCCAGGCCGCAGTTGCGAGCAATGTCGCTGGCCTTGCTCGACCAAGGCGAGATGGTGCCAAAGCGCGGAATGGTCAGGAACAGGCGGCCGCTTGGCTCCTGCACCGGCACACTCGGGCCGTACTTCAGCAAACGGGCCAATACCTGCTCTTCGTCGGCAGTCAAAACGCCGGTAACCTCGGCGAAATGCGCGAACTCGGCATACAGGCCGGTGACCGCAGGAACCTTGCTGGTCAGTTGCTCAAGCAGTTTGCCGTGACGGAAAGCAGAAAGGGCGGGAGCGCCGCGCAGGATCAACATCGGGGACAGCCTCTGGGAAGGGGTGTACTTTGAGGCCGTGCATTCTAGCCTAAAGCGTTGCCAACGGCACCCGTGGCAGCACGCCAAGCGCAGCGACTGCGCTAGCAGAGAAGCCACCCGCTGTCGAGATATGGCGCGCCCCATGCTTTGCGTATACTGCGCCAATGTTTGCCCAATCTGCGTTCCGTGTGCGCTGCGCCTGCTGGCTGTCGGTGATCGGAATCCTCCTGCTGCTCGGCGGCTGTGCTGAAGAACCCAGCACACTCGAGCGCGTTCAGGCGGAGGGTGTACTGCGGGTGATCACCCGCAACAGCCCGGCCACCTATTTTCAAGACCGTAACGGCGAGACCGGCTTCGAATACGAGCTGGTGAAGCGCTTTGCCGACGATTTGGGCCTTGAGCTGAAAATCGAAACCGCCGACAACCTCGACGAGCTATTCGCCAGCCTGAACAAACCCAACGGCCCGGTGCTGGCCGCCGCCGGCCTGGTAGAAAGCGACGGACGGCAGCAGCACGCACGCTTCTCTCTGCCCTACCTCGAAGTCACCCCCCAGGTGATCTACCGCAACGGCCAGCAACGCCCGACCCGCCCGGATGATCTGCTCGGCAAACGTATTCTGGTACTTAAAGGCAGCAGCCATGCCGAACAGCTGGCCGCGCTCAAGCTGCAATTACCGGAACTGGCTTATGAAGAATCCGCTGCCGTTGAGGTGGTCGACCTGCTGCGCATGGTCGATGAAGGGCAGATCGACCTGACCCTGGTCGACTCCAACGAGCTGGCGATGAATCAGGTGTACTTCTCCAACGTGCGCGTGGCCTTTGACCTGGGCGATGCGCAAAACCTGGCCTGGGCCACCGCCCCCGGCGAAGACCGCAGCCTGCTTGACGAGATGAATGCCTTTATCGAGCGCGCCCACCAGAACGGCAGCCTGCAGCGGTTGAAGGATCGCTACTACGGCCATGTCGATGTACTCGGCTATGTCGGCGCCTACACCTTCGCCAAGCACCTGCAACAACGCCTGCCGCGCTACGAGAAACACTTTCGCGAAGCTGCCCAAGCCAATCAGGTCGACTGGCGCTTGCTCGCCGCCATGGGTTATCAGGAATCACTCTGGCAACCCACAGCCACTTCAAAAACCGGCGTACGCGGACTGATGATGCTGACCCTGCGCACCGCCCAGGCCATGGGTGTATCGGACCGCCTGAACCCCAAGCAGAGCATCGAGGGCGGCGCCAAATACATTGTCTATGTGAAGAATCAGCTGCCGGAGAGCATTCAGGAGCCGGATCGCACCTGGTTCGCCCTGGCGTCCTACAACATCGGCGGCGGCCATCTGGAAGATGCGCGCAAGCTAACCGAGGCCGAAGGCCTGGACCCGAATAAATGGCTGGATGTGCAGAAGATCCTGCCGCGCCTGTCGCAGAAGCAGTGGTACAGCAAAACCCGTTATGGCTATGCCCGTGGCGGTGAGCCGGTGCACTTTGTGCGCAACATCCGCCGCTACTACGACATCCTCACCTGGGTAACCCAGCCGCAGCTGGAAGGCTCGCAGCTCGCGGAAAGCAACCAGCACCTGCCGGGCATCGACAAACGTCAGCCCAATGAGCAGACCCCACCGCTTTAACGCTGCTCGCGCCGGGCCTTAAAGAATGCGCTGAGTGCCGCCCCACACTCCTCCGCCAAAACACCGCCCTCAATCAACACCCGGTGATTGAGAAATTCCTGGCTGAAAAACTGTCCACGGCTGCTCGCCACCCCGGCTTTGGGTTCGGTTGCGCCATACACCACGCGCTGCACCCGTGCATGCACAATCAGCCCGGCGCACATGCTGCACGGCTCCAGGGTCACATACAGGGTGCTGCCCGGCAGGCGGTAGTTGTCCACGGCCTGGGCGGCGGCGCGAATCGCCACCATCTCGGCATGGGCGCTGGGGTCATGGGTGGAGATCGGGCAGTTAAAGCCGCGCCCGACAATCAGGCCATCCTGCACCAACACCGCGCCAACCGGCACCTCGCCCAGGGCGGCACCTTCGGCGGCCAGGGCCAGGGCCTCGCGCATAAAGTGCTGATCCTGGCTGCGATCAATGATCAGGGGTTGGCGCACGCTTAAACGACCTCAATTGATGCCATAAGACCAGTTTCCATATGGTCGATCACATGGCAGTGGAACATCCAGACACCCGGATTATCCGCGACCAGCGCCACCCGCGCACTTTCGTTTTTGCCCAGCAAGTAGGTGTCGGTGAAATACGGGATGATCGACTTGCGATTGGATGCCAGCACCTTGAAGGTCATGCCATGCAGGTGGATCGGGTGCTGATACTGGCTGAGGTTGCGCAGCTCGAAGATATAGCTCTTGCCCAGCTGCAGACGGGCAATCGGCCGGTCGGCGCAGGTCTTGTCATTGATATCCCAGGCCTGGCCATTGATCTGCCAGAAGCTGTGCGCCGCGCCCTGGGCCAAACCAACCGACACCGCGCCGGCCCATTCGAAGTTGAACTTGACGGTTTCGGCATTGGCCAGATCAGGCTCGGCCACCGGGTTGGCTGGCAGCGCTGGCGGCCACTCACCCGCACCCTCGGCGCTGGGCTGCGCGCGCAAGGTCGCCAGACGCAATGGACCATTACGCAGCGACAGCTCTGTACCCGCGGCCGGCACCTTCAACCCCAGTTCGATACGCATGCCCGGCCCCAGCCAGTACTCCTTGCCCAGCGGCCGTGGTTCGACCGGATTACCGTCAAGCGCATAGATGCGCACATCCGCGCCAGGCAGGTTGAGGCGATAGGTCAGGGTGTTATCCAAATTGATCAAACGCAGGCGCACCACCTGCCCGGCAGGCAGATCCAGGGTCGGTGCATGCTTGCCATTGACCGTACTCAAGCGCCCCGGCGTACCGCCACGCGCCGCCTCGCGCGGTACGCTGAACTCGGTAAAAGCGCCCTGCTCATCGATATGCCAGCTTTTCAGGTTCAGCGTGTGGTCGTGACGAAAGCCGGTCGGCTCTCGTTCTTCGACGATCAGCGCACCGACCAGGCCGCGACCCAACTGCTCGCCGCTAGCGACGTGCGGGTGATACCAGAAGCTGCCGGCATCGGGGGTGATGAAGTTGTAGTCGAAGTACTCCCCCGGCAGCACCGGCGCCTGCGACACATAGGGCACACCGTCCATCTCCAGCGGCAAACGAATGCCATGCCAATGAATAGTGGTCGGCACGTCCAGCTTGTTAATAAAGCGCACCCGCAAGCGCTCACCCTGGCGGCAGCGCAACTCCACACCAGGTACCTGACCACCGTAAGCCCAGGCCGGCGTGGTATGCCCCGGCACCAGTTCGATATCCAGCGGCGCGGCGATCAGTTCATAGTCGTGGGTTGCCACATTTTCCGGGCGACCCAGCCAGTAGCGCACGCCACCAGCACCAAGGCCGACGACGCCAAGACCAGCAAGGCCGATCAGCATTTGTCTGCGGGTAAAAGACATTGAGATCCCCGTAGCCCGGATGCAATCCGGGAAGATATGAAGCCAGATTTAATCCGGGCCACCCATTGCAATATATTCTCATCTAAGCGACCAGGCTGACGACCGATAAAAATGGACAATATGCCGCAGCAGAAACAACAAGGGCAGCTTACGCTGCCCTTGTTGGCTAAATCACTCCCACTCAATAAAAACGCAGAGAGATGTTTTTTATTGGCAAGCACTTACGCCTCCTAAAACTCAGCGTGCAACTATCGTGTGATTTTTAGAAGTGATAACGCATCTCAAGTTTTTCAATTATAAAAATCTTCCGCGACGTGCGATAGCAAATAAACCGCTCTCATTTACTAAACTCAGAAAACACCTTCGCCATACATTCATCCTTCGGATGCATTCCATCGTAAAAATCTTCATAAGAACAGCCAACCTTAACCGGATCATAAGATCCAATCACTTGGATACCGTTAGAACCAGCAATTTCTCTAAAGATAGACTCAATCTCCAAAAATTTTCTATCTTCCAGCCGCATCAGTTCAAATAACGTAGGATGATATGGCGAAAGCACAAACACAACCTTTCGATTCTGCGCTTTGAGCTCTGCAACAAACCTCTCTAAAATAACTCTAACTTCGCTTGAATAGCCATAGCTAGACATAGCGTAAGAAATAAAGCTTACCGCTCCACGCTCAACCTCGCCAAGCGACTTATTAGCATAGGCCAAGTTATAAACACGACTACCATCCTTGCGAATTTTGTCAGTCATTGAAGGCAAGTCATCTTCAGCTCCAATCTTCTTGCCTTGATTAACAGACTTATAAAATTCAACAGCGACTGCATTTAAGCTTGACGGAGCCTTACTTACTGAGAACTTTGTCTCATTAGAAAACCCTAGCCTAGAAACAGCCGCACTATACTCGCTCCCTAAAGAAGTCCAACGGGACTGACCAGAATAGCGATTAAAAATCCAAGGATCAGCACCTAAGAAAACATAAGAAGGATTGAACTTCCTCGCACTTAACTCCCAAATCGCAAGCAAATCCTCCAGAGATGCGCCACTTACTGAAAGATTAAGTAAATCGAGCCCAACAACCTTACTACCTGCCTGCATAATTCTAGATGAGCCGATAACTATTGCTTCTGGCTTACTATTCTCATACAAAATCCTATTCTTCACAAAAATACGCTCATTAATGTTTGAAGAATATATGGCGCCACTTAATGATAACTCTTTCGCCATAGCCCGCTCTATGGCGAAGTCAATTTTAGAAGTAAAATACCCTGTTAAAATAAAAAATAGCGCCCCTAAAAACGAAGACACAAAAACAAATTTTCTATCGAATTTTCCTTTTTTCCGGAAAGGTTGCTCAACGATTTTCCAGCTTAAAATAGAAAGAACCATTACAACAACGATCAGCAAAGAGACAACAAAATGGCCAATATCCATAAACCAGTTTCTGGCATAAGCCAATACTGGCTGATGCCAGAGATAAGCACTGTAACTTATCAAACCCATCCCCACAAACACCTTGTTCCCTACAAACCTACCAACATAAGTTTTTTGTGTAGCGAACAAGATAACCAGCACCGCACCTAGCGTAGGAACAAGTGCATAGACTCCTGGAAATGGCGTTGATTTGCTATAGGCGAAGACAGCGTAGCAAATCAACGAAACGCCTAGCCACCCAGCCACTTCACTTAAGAATTTTCCAAAGTCTTTACGATTAGCACTCGACAAATAAAAGGCTGCGAGGGCACCAATCAGCAACTCCCAGCCACGCGTGGGAAGAAGATAAAATGAGGCATCTGGCCTTGCGTATGCTGCCCACTGCGCAATAGCAAGACTAGAAACGAATACAAGCCCAAGCATTACAAGTATCCAACGCTTACCTAACCTCCAAAATAGCATCAAAAATAATGGAAACAGAACGTAGTACTGCTCTTCTACTGCCAAGCTCCACGTATGTAACAACGGTTTAAGCTCTGCGGCTGTTTCAAAGTAACCCCCATCCCTCCAGAAGAAAACGTTCGAAATAAATAGAGGAACGGCAACCAAACTTTTAGAAAAGCTGTTGAGTTCCGCGGGCGAAAGCAAAACCCAAGCGAAGGGAATACACGCAAGCATTACGAGAAACAACGCTGGCAAAATACGCCTAGCACGCCTCTCGTAGAAGCTAACAATTGAGAACCGGCCTTGCTCAAGCTCAGCCAGAATAATTGTTGTAATCAAGTAGCCGCTGATTACGAAGAAGACATCAACACCTACGAAACCGCCACTAAACGTATCAAATCCTGCGTGGAACAGGATGACTGGCAGCACAGCAAGCGCCCTAAGCCCATCTATCTCTCGCCTGTAGTCCATACTTCTCTCTGCTACCTGCTACTATTCTTTCTACTTATGAATTTATAGCAGCCGCGTACAACGACTCTAAAAATTGTAAATTTAACGCAAACACCAAACTAAGCCAGAAATTTATTCTTGCTCTGAAAAATTTCTATAATTTAAAAAATATGGAAAACTCAAGTAATAACTTCTACTCCCACTCGATAGTCGCTGGCGGCTTGCTCGACACGTCGTAGGTGACGCGGGAGATGCCTTCGATCTCGTTGATGATGCGGCCGCTGACGGTTTCCAGCAGCTCGTAAGGCAGGTGCGCCCAACGTGCAGTCATGAAGTCGATGGTTTCAACGGCGCGCAGGGCTACGACCCAGGCGTAACGACGACCATCGCCAACCACGCCCACCGACTTCACTGGCTGGAACACTACGAAGGCCTGGCTGACCTTGTGGTACCAGTCGGCCTTGCGCAGCTCTTCGATAAAGATATGGTCAGCACGACGCAGGATGTCGGCGTATTCCTTCTTCACTTCACCGAGGATACGCACGCCCAGGCCTGGACCCGGGAATGGGTGACGGTAGACCATGTCATACGGCAGGCCGAGTTCCAGACCCAGACGGCGCACTTCGTCCTTGAACAGTTCGCGCAGCGGCTCGACCAGTTTCAGGTTCATTTCTTCCGGCAGGCCACCGACGTTGTGGTGCGACTTGATCACGTGGGCCTTGCCGCTTTTCGCGCCAGCCGACTCGATCACGTCAGGGTAGATGGTGCCCTGGGCGAGGAACTTGATGTTGTCCAGCTTGCAGGACTCGGCATCGAACACGTCGATAAAGGTGCGGCCGATGATCTTGCGCTTCTTCTCCGGATCGGCTTCGCCGGCCAGGTTATTGAGGAACTGCTCCTCGGCGTTAGCGCGGATCACTTTAACGCCCATGTTCTCGGCGAACATGGCCATCACTTGCTCGCCTTCGTGCAGGCGCAGCAGGCCGTTGTCGACAAATACGCAGGTCAGCTGGTCGCCAATGGCCTTGTGCAACAGCGCCGCAACCACCGAGGAATCCACACCGCCGGACAGGCCGAGCAGTACGTTGGCGCTGCCAACCTGGGCGCGCACATTGGCGATGGCGTCGTCAACGATATTGGAGGCAGTCCACAGCGCTTCGCAGCCGCAGATTTCCAGGATAAAGCGCGAGAGGATGCGACCGCCCTGCTTGGTATGGGTCACTTCCGGGTGGAACTGCACGCCGTAGTAGCCGCGGCTGTCGTCGGCCATGGCGGCGATCGGGCAGCTCGGGGTGCTGGCGAGAATATGGAAACCGGCTGGCATGGCGGTGACTTTGTCACCGTGGCTCATCCACACGTCGAGGCCGAACACGCCGTCGTCATCGACGTGGTCTTCGATGCCGTTGAGCAGGCGGGCTTTGCCGACGATATCAACGCGGGCATAACCGAACTCACGCAGCTCGGAACCTTCAACCTTGCCGCCCAGCTGCTCGGCCATGGTCTGCATGCCGTAGCAGATACCGAAAACCGGTACACCGAGGTCGAACACGGCTTTCGGTGCACGCGGGCTGCCGGCTTCATGCACCGACTCCGGGCCACCGGCGAGAATGATGCCGCGCGGGGCGAAGGCACGGATGTCATCGTCGCTCATGTCGAACGGGTGCAGCTCGCAATACACACCGATCTCGCGCACGCGGCGGGCGATCAGCTGGGTGTACTGGGAACCGAAATCCAGAATCAGGATGCGGTGAGCGTGGATGTCTTGATGAGCCATGGCCGTCTCTCGTAGCGGAATTCACAAATGACTCGGGGCTGCCCTGTAAAACAACAGCGACAGCCCCGGGCTTTATATCAACTGATCAACAATTAACCCACGCGATAGTTCGGGGCTTCTTTGGTGATCTGTACATCGTGTACATGGGACTCGGCCATGCCAGCGCCGGTGATGCGAACAAACTCAGGCTTGCTGCGCATCTCTTCGATCGTCGCGCAACCGGTGTAGCCCATGGAGGCACGCAGGCCGCCCATCAGCTGGTGAACGATGGCCGCCATTGCGCCCTTGTATGGCACGCGACCTTCGATGCCTTCCGGCACCAGCTTCTCGGCACCAGCCGAAGAGTCCTGGAAGTAACGATCCGAGGAGCCCTGCGCCTGCGCCATGGCGCCCAGCGAACCCATACCGCGGTAAGCCTTGTAGGAACGCCCCTGGAACAGCTCGACTTCGCCTGGTGCTTCTTCAGTACCGGCGAGCATCGAACCGATCATCACGCAGGACGCGCCAGCAACGATGGCCTTGGACAGGTCACCGGAGAAACGGATACCGCCATCGGCGATCAGCGGCACACCGGTGCCAGCCAGTGCGGCGGCAACGTTGGCCACGGCGGAGATTTGCGGCACGCCAACACCAGCGACGATGCGCGTGGTGCAGATCGAGCCAGGGCCGATACCGACCTTGACTGCATCAGCGCCAGCTTCGGCCAGGGCCTTGGCGGCTTCGCCGGTGGCGATGTTGCCGCCGATCACCTGAACGTCCGGGAAGTTCTGCTTGACCCAACGCACGCGGTCGATCACGCCTTTGGAGTGACCGTGTGCGGTGTCGACGATGATCACGTCAACGCCGGCGTTAGCCAGTGCAGCGACGCGGTCGGCAGTATCGGCACCGGTGCCGACAGCTGCGCCGACGCGCAGACGACCTTGATCGTCCTTGCTGGCCAGCGGGTAGGCTTTGGCTTTTTCGATGTCCTTGACGGTCATCATGCCCTTCAGGTGGAAGGCACCATCGACGATCAGGACTTTTTCGATGCGGTGCTTGTGCAGCAGCTCGCGCACCACGTCTTTGTCGGCACCTTCCGGGACGGTGACCAGACGCTCTTTCGGCGTCATCACTTCACGCACGGTGGCGTCCAGGCGGTTCTCGAAACGCACGTCACGGGAGGTGACGATGCCGACCAGGTCGCCATCGCTCAGCACCGGTACGCCGGAGATGTTGTGCATGCGGGTCAGTTCGAACAGATCACGTACGGTGGCGTCGGCTTCGATGGTGATCGGGTCCTTGACCACGCCCGCCTCGTAGCGTTTGACCTTGCGCACTTCGGCAGCTTGCTGCTCGACGGTCATGTTCTTGTGGATGATGCCGATGCCGCCTTCCTGAGCCATGGCAATCGCCAGACGGGCTTCAGTCACGGTATCCATAGCAGCAGAGAGCAACGGAATATTCAGTTCAATGCCACGGGTCAGACGCGTTTTGAGGCTGACATCCTTCGGCAGAACTTCGGAATAACCTGGAATAAGTAGAACGTCGTCGAAGGTAAGAGCTTCTTGACTGATACGCAGCATGGCGGGGGCTCCCGGACGGGAAAATTGGAAGCGCGCCATTATACTCAGACGCCCCCCTGCACTCAACGCAAACAACAACATAACTGCGCGAAGCCTACACGGTGCTATCCAGAAGCGGGACGAGAATAATACAATAATGATTCTCAAAAACATCCGCGACTGAGTAGCACATGCCCTCCACCCGCCTCTCCTCCGCCCAGCCAGCCTGGCGCTTCACCCTGCTCGCCCTGGCCTTGATGCCCGCCGCCAGCAGCCTCGCGACCGAAACTGCCAGCCCACTTGAGCTACCCAGCCAGGCCGTCACTGCAAGCCGGGAAGACGACAGCAGCTACAGCGCCAGCACGGCCAGTACCGCGAGCAAAAGCGCCGTACCGATCATGCAGGAGGCCCAGGCGGTGCAAGTGGTCACCCAACAGGTGATCGAGGACTATCAGGTGCAATCGCTGGACGATGCGATGAAATTCGTCAGCGGCATGACCCAGAGCAACACCCTGGCCGGCACCCAGGACGGCTTCGTCAAACGGGGTTTCGGCAGCAACGCCGACGGCTCGATTCTGCGTGACGGCATCCGTTCCAGCCTGTCGCGCAACTTCAGCGCCACCACCGAGCGCGTGGAAGTGCTAAAGGGCCCGGCCTCTCTGCTGTATGGCGCACTGGAGCCCGGCGGCCTGATCAACGTGATCAGCAAGCAGCCCGAATACCAGCGGCGCACGCAGATCAGCGGTGAAACCAGCAGCGAGGGCGGCGGCAACCTCATGCTCGACACCACCGGCCCGTTGGGCGACAGCGGCTTCGCCTATCGCCTGATTGCCGAACGGCAGCACGAGGACTACTGGCGCAATTTCGGCGCGGATAACCACAGCCTGATCGCACCGTCCCTGAGTTGGAGCGGCGAAGATCTGCGCATCAGCCTGGCTTACGAACACAAGGAATACTCAACCCCGGTGGATCGCGGCACGGTGATCATCAACGGCAAACCGGCGAACACCCAGTACAACGCACGGTTCAACGAAAGCTGGTCCAAAGCCGAAGGCACCGATGAGCTGTTTACCGCCAAGGCCGAGTACCAACTCAACCCGGACTGGCTAAGCCGCCTGACCTACGGCTGGAACAACGAGCGCTACGACTACGCCGAAGCGCGGCCCAACGCGCTTAATGCCACCACCGGCGCACTCAGCCGCCGCGCCGACGGCAGCGAACACGACAATCAGACCCAGTATCTGGCCTGGGACTGGATCGGCAACGCCAGCCTGTTCGGCCAACAACATGACCTGCTCCTGGGCATGGACACCGAGCGGGTCGACAACTTCCGCGGCGATACCTACCGCGGCCCGGCCGTCGGCAGCTTCAATATCTACCGCCCGGTCTACGGCAACCTTGCAGAACCGTCGCTGATCAGCGCCGCGCAGAGTGACAGAAGCGACGAGCTGCATTCGCGTTCGCTGTATGCGAAGGACAACTGGCACCTTAACGACCAATGGATACTGGTGGCCGGCGGCCGTTATCAACACTTCGAACAACTGGTTGAACAGGGCCGCGGCAGCGCCTACGAGAAAACTACCGACCGCCAGGACAACAGCTTTCTGCCGTTTGCCGGCCTGGTCTATCAGCTCAATCAGCAGGTCTCGCTGTACGGCAACTACAGCCGCTCGTTTGTGCCCAACGCCTCCGATGCCGACACCGGCCAAGCGTTCGACCCTGAAGAGGGTCGCAGCTATGAACTGGGCATCAAGCTCGACCTGGGCAGCGCCCTCACGGCCAGCGCCGCGCTGTTCGATATCGAGAAAGAGAACGTTGTGGTCAGCAACAATGGCACCTCGCAGGCGGCCGGCAAGGTCGGCTCGCGGGGTGTGGAAATCGATATCAGCGGGCGCCTTGCCGAACGCTGGGAGCTGCTCGGCACCTATGCCTACACCGATACGGAAATCCTCGACGACCCGGACAACCAGGGCAATGAACTGGTCAATGCCGCGCAGAATATCGCCAGTCTGTACCTGACCCACCACCTGGCGCTGCCCAGCGACGCCGGAGAATGGCGAGTAGGCGGCGGCGCGCGCTATGTCGGCGAACGCGCAGGCGATAACGCCAACAGCTTCTGGCTGGACAGCTACACCGTGGCCGACGCGTTTATCAGTTGGGAAAGCCAACTACTGGGCGACAAGACCCGCCTGCAGCTGAACGCGCGCAACCTGTTCAACCAGGAGTACTACCCATCCAGCGGCGGCAACCTGCGCGTCGCGGTCGGCGAACCGCGCGAACTGCGCCTATCGGCCAGCGTCGACTTTTGACCTTTTAGTAGGGCTCAGGGATGAGCCGACTCAGGCAAGATCGACCCGTACCAGGGAAACCGGATAGCCCAAGCGCGCAGCAAACTCGTCGAGAAAGCTCTGCTTAAAGCCGGCATCCGCCCAGTTGTTGAAGATAAAGCCGAGGTTGGAAAACCCGCAGGGCTGCAGAAACAGAAAACCGTTGATATCGTCTTCATGGCCGCACAGCGGGCACCGAAAGTTATCGGTATGCCCCGGCATCCATTCCTCCAGGCTGTCGAACAACCTTCCCCCGACTTCCCGCCGGCACTCAGGGCAGCCGGCCTCTTCGAGAAAGCTCGTCGTCGGGGTATAGATGCAGCGCTTGTAGATAATCTCCAGGCCATGCACCGCCTGACCATATGGCAACAACTCGGGGCGCTCGACCACCCGTCGCGCACCCTCGGCAATGCCGTAGCCCATATGTTTGAAGGTGCGCCCACAGGTGGTCAGCTGCTCTTCGATGATGTTCTGCTTGACCAGCCAGCGCACGATCAACCGCGCCCGCGCCTCATGGCCGGGAAAGCTGGAAATCTGCGGCACGATAATGGCCTGCTGCTCACTCATGGCTGGACTCGGATTGCGCTATAGGCGCGCAGCTTAAAGGGCTTACAGCGCCGGTCAAGGCCAATCCCCTATGGCAGGCATGGCAAAGCCTTTACTATGCCGGCCATGATCAAAGATCCCTTCCAACGCCTGAACCTCGACCGCGAGGTACTCAGCGTCAGCCAATTGAACAATCGCGCACGCCTGCTGCTGGAAGATGTATTCGGCGGTATCTGGGTCGAGGGGGAAATCTCCAACCTGGCCAAGCCGGCGTCCGGGCATATCTATTTCACCCTTAAAGATAGTCAGGCCCAGGTGCGCTGTGCGCTGTTCCGGCAGAACGCCGCCAAGGTGCGCCAAGCGCTGCGTGATGGCCTGGCGGTCAAGGTGCGCGGCAAAGTCTCGCTGTTTGAAGGGCGCGGCGACTACCAGCTGATTCTCGATGCAGTGGAACCCGCCGGCGATGGTGCGCTGCGCCTGGCCTTCGAAGCGCTGAAAGAAAAGCTTAACGCCGAAGGGCTGTTCGCGGCCGAGGCTAAAGTTGCCCTGCCGGCTCATCCGAAACGCATCGGCATTATCAGCTCGCCCACCGGCGCGGTGATCCGCGACATCATCAGCGTATTCCGCCGTCGCGCCCCACAGGTCGAGCTGACCCTGATCCCCACCGCCGTGCAAGGCCGCGAGGCCACCGCACAGATCGTCCGCGCCCTCGCACTGGCCGATAGCAAAGGCTTTGATGCACTGATCCTGGCCCGTGGTGGCGGCTCGCTGGAAGACCTCTGGTGCTTTAACGAAGAGCCGGTGGCCCGCGCCATTGCCGCCTGCGTCACGCCCATCGTCAGCGCCGTGGGCCATGAGACCGATGTCTCCATCGCCGATTTTGTCGCCGATGTGCGCGCGCCGACGCCTTCTGCCGCCGCCGAGCTGCTGGCCCCCGACAGCAGCGAACTGGTGCAACGCCTGCACAACCTCAAGCGCCGCCTCAACCTGCGTATGCAGCACCGCTTGGAGCGCGAACGCATGCGCCTGGAGGGTTTGCAGCGGCGTTTGCGCCACCCCGGCGAGCGTCTGCGCCAGCATGCCCAACGCGTGGATGACCTGGATATGCGCCTGACCCGCGCCTTCGAGCGACAGCTGACTAGCCGCCGCGAACGCCTGAATCATCTGCAAACCCGCCTGCTAAGCCTGCACCCGGAACGCAACCTCAAGCTGCTGGATCAACGCCTGCAAGCCCTGGCCGAACGCCTGCAACGCAGCATGCGCGAAAGCCTCAAGGCGCGCCGCCTGCAACTGCATAGCCAGGTGCAGACGCTGCACGCGGTCAGCCCGCTGGCGACCCTCGGTCGTGGCTACAGCATTCTGCTGGATGAGCGGGGCCGTGCCATTCGCAACGCCACCGACACCCAGCCCGGCCAACGCCTGAAGGCGCGCCTGAGCAACGGCGAGTTGGAGGTGCGGGTCGAAGACAACCATGTGCAGCCGATCACCCTTTCGCTGCTCGATTGATTTCCACACAGGTCCCCCATGCGTTTATTCACCCTGCTTACCCTGTTCTGCCTCGCCCTACCCGTCCACGCCGAAGGCTTTATCAGCCGACTGCTTAATAAGCCCGTACCGGGCGGCGTGGCCGTGGTTAATTTGGGACCGGCCGCCAGCGCGCCCAGCGTGCGCTATCAGAACAAACCGGTGCTGGTGATTAATGAGGATCAGCAGCGCTGGATCGCAATCGTCGGCATCCCGCTAAGCATCAAGCCGGGCAGCCAGCAGATCAGCGTCAACGGCAGCCAGACACTGAGCTTTCAGGTCGGCAGTAAGCATTACGTCGAGCAGCGCATCACCATCAAGAATCAGCAGCAGGTCAATCCGAACGCCAAGAACCTTACACGCATCGAACGCGAACTGGCGGAGCAGACCCGCGCTTACCAGCAGTTCAGCGCGCGCCAGCCGAGCAATCTGTTGTTCGACAGGCCGGTGAACGGCCCGCTGTCGAGCCCATTCGGTCTGCGCCGCTTCTTCAACGGCGAAGAACGCAACCCGCACTCCGGGCTGGACTTCGCCGCCAATAGCGGCACGCCGATCAAGGCGCCGGCTGCAGGCAAGGTGATCCTGATTGGCGACTACTTCTTTAACGGTAAAACCGTATTTATCGACCACGGCCAGGGGCTGATCAGCATGTTCTGCCACCTCTCGGCCATCGGTGTGAAGGTCGGCGATGAAATTCCCCGTGGCGGTGTACTCGGCAAAGTCGGCGCCACCGGCCGCGCCACCGGGCCGCACCTGCACTGGAACGTCAGCCTCAACGATGCACGCGTCGATCCGGCGATCTTTATCGGTGCCTTCAAGCCCTGACCGTTCGTCGACTTGATTCCGCGAGCATCTCAAGCCTTTCCAGCGCATGCCGATTACGTCTGTGACACCGGGTTTTCCGCCCGGTAGAGCGGGTACACACGTAGATGCTGACGGTTAACACCAACATCTCGTCGTCGTTCACGCGTCGCCAATTGGAGAGCAACAGCACGGCCCTCGGTACTTCGCTGCAGCGCCTGTCCACCGGACAACGCATCAACAGCGCCAAGGACGATGCCGCCGGGCTGCAAATCTCCAACCGTCTGACCTCGCAAGTGCGAGGGCTGAACGTGGCTACGCGCAATGCCAACGACGGCATATCGCTGCTGCAGGTAGCGGAAGGCGCTTTGCAAAGCGTCACCGACGCCCTGCAGCGCATTCGCTCGCTCGGCCTGCAGGCCATGAACGGCTCCAACGGCGCCAGTGAACGTACCGCCTTGGATCAAGAAGCCCAGCAGCTGTTGCAAGAGATCAACCGCGTTAACGAAACCACGACCTTTGCTGGGCGTAAGGTATTTGACCAAGGCACCTTCTCGGTTCTCGGCGATCTCGATCAGAGGGCCGTACTCAATGCCCTGAAAGGTTTCTGGATCAGCGAGGGTGAACAGCGGGTGGCCGATGCGTTCGGCCTGAGCGCGGATGGCGCTGAACTGGAAATAACCTTTACCAACGACTCATCCAGCCAAGCACTGGCTTCTGTTTCAGGCAGCGCGGGCGCTGGCGGGAAGATCTTTAATCAAGTTCTCAACGTCAACCTGGCCTATTTCGATGCCTCAACCCTGCCCAACGGCGGCAGTACACCGCAATACACCGACCGGGTAATTGCCCATGAAATGGCGCACGCGGTCATGGGCCGCACCATGAACTTTGCCGGGCTGCCCAGCTGGTTTATCGAGGGCAGCGCAGAGGCCGTGCAGGGAGCTGATGAGCGCCTGGCTGGGGACACCGCTGTAGGCACCAACACGGCGGCCATTCTGGCTGCATTTAACGCCGATGATGTAAGCGCCTCAGCAGGTTATTCCGGCGGCTATGCCGCAATTCGCTACATGCATGAGGAAATCAAGGCGGCGGGCGGCAAGGGCATCAAAGACATCATGGGTTACCTACAACAGAACAGCGGCTCGACTCTGGACCAGGCATTGACTAACGCCAGCAAGGGAGCCTTCAGCAGCCTGGCTGACTTTAATACCCAGTTCAATGCCGATGCCGCGACCTACGTTGCAGGACTAGACCTGAACAACGCTGACACCGGTGCAATTGGTGGTTTCGATGCCGATGGCGGTAATGTACTTACTGCCGAGAATGTTCTGCTCAACCAAGGCACAGGCCTCCCGGGCTCACAAGGTTTCAAATTGGTTGAGCCCGAATTATTTAACGTCAACGGCGTTGGCGGTAACACCATCACGCAATTCCAGGTTGGGGCCGAGGCTTACGAAACCATACAAGTCGGCTTCAGTGCATTCAGCGCCGATGCGATGGCCCTAAGTCGCCTAGACCTCAGTAAGACGCCTGGCCTGGCCGTCATGGACATCGATGACGCCCTGGCCTATATCGACCGCCAGCGCGGCTATATGGGAGCCCTGCAAAATCGCCTGGAAAGCACCATCAACAACCTGCAAAGCATTGCCGAGAACGCCGCCGCCAGCCGCTCACGTATCCTCGACACCAACTTCGCGGCAGAAACCTCCAATCTGGTTTCTCGGCAGATCATTCAGCAAGCCGCGCAAAGCGTACTTGCCCAAGCCAATCAACGGCCTCAAGCCGTGCTAAGCCTGCTCGGTTAAACGCTCGCAATCTCCGCTGCATATTCGGCACATCACCGCAAATAAAACCCAAAACAATCAAAAACAAGCAATCCGAAAGCGTTTTTTTATCAATGCTTGCACGCTTTACCCTCGCTGGTTAGGGTTGACGCCATGCACACTAATCACACTCTTATTCTGCTGCGCCAACACGCCAACCTCTGCTTGGTCAGCCAGCGACTGCGTGGCTAATTCTTACGCCCACGCCCTGCATTAATTTTTCAAATTCCGCCCGGCTCGCCGATTGCCGCCGCGCTAAAAGGATTGCCCCATGAGCATGCTTAAAGACCCGTCCAGCAAATACCGCCCGTTCACCCAGATCCAGATTCCAGACCGCACCTGGCCGGACAAGATCATCGACAAGGCGCCAATCTGGCTGTCCACCGACCTGCGCGATGGCAACCAGTCGTTGATCGAGCCGATGGATGCCGAGAAGAAGATGCGCTTCTTCAAGTGCCTGCTGGCCGTGGGCCTGAAGGAAATCGAAGTCGGCTTCCCGTCCGCCTCGCAGACCGATTTCGACTTCGTCCGCGAGCTGATCGAAGGCGGCCATATCCCGGATGACGTGACCATTCAGGTGCTGACCCAGGCCCGTGACGACCTTATCGAACGCACTTTCGAGTCGCTGAAGGGCGCGAAGAAGGCCATCGTTCATTACTACAACGCCTGCGCACCGAGCTTTCGCAAGATCGTCTTCAACCAGGACAAGGCCGGCGTCAAAGCCATCGCCGTGGCCGCCGGCCAGACCATCAAACGCCTGGCCGACGCCGCTCCCGAGACGCGCTGGGGCTTCGAGTATTCGCCAGAAGTGTTCAGTTCCACCGAAATCGATTTCGCCGTCGAGGTGTGCAACGCAGTGATCGAGGTGTTCCAGCCGACCCAGGCGAACAAGCTGATCCTCAACCTGCCGGCGACTATCGAGTGCGCCACGCCAAACAACTACGCCGACCAGATCGAGTGGTTCGGCCGGCATATCGACAAGCGCGACAGCGTGCTGCTCAGCGTGCACACCCACAACGACCGTGGCACCGGTGTGGCCGCCTCCGAGTTGGCCGTGATGGCTGGCGCGGATCGCGTCGAAGGTTGCCTGTTCGGCAATGGCGAGCGTACCGGCAACGTCTGCCTGGTGACCCTGGCGCTGAACCTCTACACCCAGGGCGTTGACCCGGAGCTGGACTTCTCCAATATCGACACCGTGCGCAAGGTGGTCGAGGACTGCAACCAGATCCCGGTGCACCCGCGCCATCCGTACGTCGGCGACCTGGTGCATACCGCGTTCTCCGGCTCGCACCAGGATGCGATCCGCAAGGGCTTTGCCCAGCAGAAGAGCGACGCCATCTGGGAAGTGCCTTACCTGCCCATCGATCCGGCCGACATCGGCCGCGATTACGAGGCGGTGATTCGCGTCAACAGCCAGTCCGGCAAGGGCGGCATTACCTTCCTGCTCGAACAGGAATACGGCATCAACCTGCCGCGGCGCATGCAGATCGAGTTCAGCCAAGTAGTGCAGAGGGAAACCGACCGCCTCGGCCTGGAAATGAGCGCCGCGCAGATCTACCAGCTGCTGGAGCGCGAGTACCTGCAAGCCACTGCGCCCTATGCGCTGAAAGGCCATCGCCTGCAGGAAGAAAACGGCACCAGCGCGGTTGATGTCGAAGTCATCAATGCCGGCGAAACCCAGCACTGGCGCGGTATCGGCAAAGGCCCGCTGGAAGCCCTGGTTGCCGGCCTGCCGGTGGCCGTGGAGATCATGGACTACAGCGAACACGCCATCGGCGCCGGCACCAACGCCAAGGCGGCGGCCTATATCGAACTGCGCGTTAACGGCGGCCGCGCGCTGCACGGCGTCGGTATCGATGAAAACCTGACTACCGCCAGCTTCCGTGCGCTGTTCAGCGCCCTTAACCGTGCGATCGGTCAGGCAGCCGAACAAGCTGCCTGATTGCCAAGTGAACCGTCAGCCCTGCACGGCTGACGGTTCGTTAGCTAGGTAGCGCGCGGTAGCCTGTAAGGCCTGGCCGATATCCGGCCAGTGCAGCTGATGACGCTGCGCCAAAGCCTGGGTTGCAGCCGTGTTGAAACGGGTGGTCTGGATAAAATCCAGCGACTCGGCATCGGTACGCAGCAAACGCGGCACACCTGGAATCTTCAGCAACGCCCGCAGCAGAGGAATCGGCATATGCCGACTCGGCGCGCTGACACCCAACGTGTGGGCCAATTGCTGCAGCATGCCCTGCAGGTTTGGCGTCGCGGCATCCAACGCGAGAATCTCCTGCCCTGCCTGCTGCTCATCAAAGGCCGCGGCCACGATCAGCTCGGCGAGAAAATCCACACTGACCAACGGCAGCCAATGCGCTGCCGAACCCGGAATCGCCCCGAGCAAACCGCCCGCCAGATTGCTGATCAGCCCAGCCAACGGCTGCGCCGGCAGAATATGCCCGCTGCGGCTATGACCGCACACAGTGGCCGGGTGCACCATCGTCAGTGGCGCTTGCAGCTCAGCCATACGCACGCGCACGCGGAAATGCGCTTCCAGCTTACTGCCCTCATAGGCGCCAGTGCGTTGATAGACCTTGTCCCAGTCAGTGCGTTCGGGCCGTTGCAGGTCAATACCGATGCGCTGCAGATGCCCATGATTGGCCAACATAAAACCGCCCACCATCAGCAGGCGACTGCCTTGCTGCGCCGCCAGTTCAGCCACTGCCAACGCGCCCTCGACATTGACCTGGCGCGCCTGCTCGGCAGCCAGCCCCCAGGCGAACTGCGCCCCCAGGTGGAACACCACAGCAGCCTGACGCACCAGCTCACGCGCCGCGCCATCCAGGCCCAGGTCAGCCCGCCCCAGGTCACCAGCCACCGCCGTCAGCAACTCACTGCGGCCGCCTAATTGCTCAATTTGTGCGCACAAGGCCGGCAAGGTTTGCGGCTGGCGCATCAGCAGCGTCGCCGAGTGGCCCTGACGAGTCAGTAGCGCCAGAAGATGCTGACCGATAAAGCCGCTGCCGCCGGTTACCAAACAGTGTTTGTTCATGATCAATCCACCCGAACCATTAGTGACCCGAGCAGGCTAAACTGTCGAGCACACTCTACAGTCAAGCGAGATTTTCATGCGCATAGGCGAACTGGAAAAACGCAGCGGCGCTAGCCGCCACACCCTGCGTTATTACGAAAGCCTGGGGCTGATCAACGCCCTGCGGCGCGACAACAATTACCGCGAATACAGCCAGCAAACACTCAATGACCTGGGGTTTATCCAGCAGGCGCAGGGCATGGGCTTTTCTCTCGGCGAGATCGGCGAAATCCTCAAAGCCCGGCGCGAGCAACAGCTCGACTGCACCCAGGGCGCCGCGCTGGTCAGCCGCAAGCTGGTTGAGGTGGAGCAGAAACTTGCCGACCTGCAGCAGCTGCGCGACTTTCTGCGTAGCGAAAAGCTGCGACTGGAGGCCAGCGCCGCCGAACAGGCGGCGATACAAATAGCCATGACTGCACGCTAAATCAGACCCGCTATCTGACCAAACGCACGGCGAGCACAGGTGTCACAACTACACTGCAATCAATAGATCGCAGGAGTACCTGACCATGCGTTCACTGACACACTGGATGTGCACCCTCACTCTGCCGCTGCTGCTCGCCTGCAGCGCAAATAGCCTGGCGGACACCGTGGTCATGGCCTTCGGTGAAAAGATTCCGCCCTTCTGCTTTCCGGAGAGCGACAGCGGTATCGAGCTGGAAGTGATTGGCGAAGCCCTGGCCTTTCGCGGCCACACACTCGAACCCCGCTACTTTCCTCTGGCCCGCGTGCCACTGGCGTTTCGCAAAGGTGAAGTGGATGCGGCCATGACCGACCTGGGACAGGACCTTGCCGCTGTAGGTGGCCACTACGGCAACCCGGCGGTAATCTACTACAACGTGTTTGTCAGCCTGAAAGGCCGGCGCTTCGACATCCAGAAGCCCGAGGACATCAAGGGCCTTAGCATCGTGGCCTTTCAGGGAGCCGCCCAGCGCTACCCCGAATGGTTGGCCGCCAGCCAGAAAGATGGCCTGTACTTCGAGCAGAACAATCAGGAGCTGCAGGTGCTTGGCCTGAACAAGGGCCGTTACGATCTGGTACTGAGTGATCGCAGCATCTATCGCTATTTCGAACTGCTGCTTGAACGCACCACCCTGTTCAAGGCCAAAACCATCGCCATGCACCAGTTCGTCGAGGAAGACCCGCAGAACTACCGACCGGTATTTCGCGACCCGCAGATCCGCGACGACTTCAATGCCGGCCTCGCCCAACTCAAGGCCAGCGGCCGCTACCAGGCGATCTACGATCACTACTTAAAGCAGTGAAGCCGACCATCAGTCAGCCAGGGTGAAAGCATCCGCGTCTCGATAAGCCGGGAAACGCTCACGGTAAGCGGCCAATTCCGAGGCATTGAGGGTTACCCGGAATACGCCATCCGCCGCCCCAGGCTCCAGCAGCGGCTCGCCCTGAAAATCCAGCACCTGGCTGTCACCGCTATAGGCATGCCCCTTGCCGTCCTCGCCGATGCGGTTTACCGCCGCCACATAACACAGGTTTTCGATGGCCCGTGCTGGCAACAGGCGATTCCAGTGATTGCGCCGCGCGGCTGGCCAGTTGGCGGTGTAGAGCAACAGGTCGGTGGTCTGTGGATCGCGACTCCATACCGGGAAGCGCAGGTCGTAGCAAATCAGCGGACGCACCTGCCAGCCCTTCACCTCCAGCAGCACCTGCTGTTCACCCGCGCTGTAGTGCTTGTGCTCACCGGCCATGCGGAACAGATGGCGCTTGTCGTAATGAGCCACCGTTCCATCCGGGCGTGCCCAGAGCAGACGGTTACGGTAGGCGCCATCGACAGCCTGGATAATCAGGCTGCCGGTGACGACAGCCTGCAACGCCTGAGCCTGCTCACGCAGCCACTGGCTGGTGGGGCCATCCTCGGGCTCGGCCAGGGCGGCGGAGTCCATGGAAAAGCCGGTGCTGAACATCTCCGGTAGTACGATCAGGTCCGCACCACGCGCCTGTGTCAGCAGCGACTCAAAGTGCGCGCGATTGGCGGCTGGGTCCTGCCAGGCCAGAGTGGTTTGGATCAGAACCAGCTCAAGATCGGGCAACAAGCCTAGATCGCGCATAGTTTGTCCGCCGCCTGGCGCAGGGTTTCTTCACGCTTGGCAAAGCAGAAGCGCACCAGACGCAAATCCTCGGGCGGCTGCTGATAGAACACCGACACCGGAATGGCGGCCACGCCATGCTCACGGGTCAACCATTCGGCCATGGCGACATCATCCAGATCATTGCGAATGGCCGAGTAGTCGACCAACTGGAAATAAGTGCCGGCGGCGCGGGTGAAGGTAAAGCGCGAGCCGGCCAGCAGGTCGCAAAACAGATCGCGCTTGGCCTGATAGAACGCTGGCAACTCTTCGACGTGCTCGGGATGCTCAGCCATATAGTCGGCCAGCGCCCATTGCAGCGGCGTCACGCCACAGAAGCTGACGTACTGATGGACCTTGCGCAGCTCGGCGCTCAAAGCCGGCGGCGCCACTACATAACCGGTCTTCCAGCCGGTGACGTGGTAGGTCTTGCCGAACGAGCTGACCACGAAGGCACGCTGATACAACTCATCATGGGCGAGGATGCTGGCGTGCTGAATGCCATCGAACACCAGATGCTCGTAAACCTCGTCGCTGATCAGGTAGATATCGCGCTCGCGGATCAAGGCCGCCAACTGGTCCAGCTCGGCACGGGAAATCAGCGCACCGCTGGGGTTGTGCGGGCTGTTAAGGATAATCAGACGAGTCTTGTCGCTCAGCGCATCGCCCAGACGCTGCCAGTCTATGGCGAAGCTCGGCAAGGCCAGCGGCACATGCACGCAACGCCCACCGGCCAGCTCGACCGAGGGTTCGTAGCTGTCGTAGCTAGGGTCGAAGACGATGACCTCGTCACCCGGCTGGATCAGCGCCTGGATAGCGCAGAAGATGCCTTGGGTCGCGCCAGGAACTATGGTGACTTCGCTATCGGCGCTAACCGTTCGGCTATAGCTGCGGGCGATCTTCGCCGCCACCTGCTCGCGCAGCGCTGGCAAGCCGGTCATCGGCGCGTACTGATTATGCCCAGCAGCAATATGCCGGCCGACCGCATCACGCAATGCCTGCGGACCATCGAAATCCGGGAAGCCCTGGGACAGATTTAAAGCACCTGCGTCCATAGCCAGCTGCGACATGCGGGTAAAGATGGTGGTGCCGACGTTCGGCAGTTTGCTGATAATCATCGAGGCAATATTCCTGGGTCAGCGCAGGGCTTGAACGCTATTGATGCGGCAGAATAGCCGATCCCCCAGAGACGCAAAAGGCACCCGAAGGTGCCTTTATAGAGCGTTTCAATCCAAGCTTAGCGCTTGTCTTTGCGCTTCTTCTCGGCCTTCTTGTGGTGGCTCATCAGACGACGCTTCTTGTTTACCTGACGATCCGTGAGGGTGTTCTTGTTGCCCTCATAGGGGTTATCGCCGCCCTTGAACTCGATACGGATCGGCGTACCGACCAGCTTGAGCACGCGGCGGTAGGTATTTTCCAGGTAGCGGATATAGGACTTGGGCACCGCCTCGACCTGGTTGCCGTGAATCACGATCAGCGGCGGGTTAGCACCACCCAGGTGGGCATAGCGCAACTTGATGCGGCGATTGTTGACCATGGGCGGCGCGTGATCGCTGACGGCGTCTTCAAGAATCGTGGTCAGACGGTTGGTCGGCCAACGGGTGATCGCCGACTTGAACGAGGCCTGCACCGACTTGTACAGATTGCCCACGCCGGTGCCGTGCAGCGCCGAGATAAAGTGGATATCGGCAAAGTCGACGAAGAACAGTCGGCGTTGCAGCTCGACCTTCACATAGTCGCGCTCGCTGGGCTCCATGCCGTCCCATTTGTTCAGGGCGATCACCAGCGCACGACCGCTTTCCAGCACAAAGCCAAGCAGGTTGAGGTCGTGATCGACCACACCTTCGCGGGCATCCATAACGAATACCACGACGTTGGAATCCTGGATCGCCTGCAGGGTTTTCACCACCGAGAACTTTTCCACGGCCTCGAAGATCTTGCCGCGGCGACGTACGCCGGCGGTGTCGATCAGGGTGTACTTCTCGTCATCGCGCTCGAAGGGGATATAGATACTGTCGCGGGTAGTACCGGGCTGGTCATAGACGATGACCCGGTCTTCACCGAGCATGCGGTTGACCAGGGTCGACTTGCCAACGTTAGGCCGGCCGATGATCGCCAGCTTGATCCCGTCCTTCTCGCTCGGGCCGGGAATGCGCTTGGCTTCCTGACCTTCGAGAACGATTTCCTCTTCCTCGCCCTCTTCCGGCTCGGTGGCATCCTTGGGGAAAGAGCCCAGCACGGCTTCGAGCATCTGGGTGATGCCACGACCGTGAGCACCGGCAATTGCCAGGGATTCGCCCATGCCCATGCTGGAAAACTCGGCGCGGGCCAGGTCTGCGTCGATGTTGTCGACCTTGTTGATGACCAGGAAGCTGCGCTTGTTACGTCGACGCAGGTGCTCGCCGATCATCTGATCGGAAGCGGACAGCCCGGCGCGGGCATCCACCAGAAACAGTACGGCATCGGCCTCTTCGATGGCCTGCAACGACTGCTCGGCCATCTTCGCGTCGATACCTTCCTCGTCACCGGAAATACCACCGGTGTCGATGACGATATAGGTTCGCCCCTGCCACTTGGCCTCGCCGTACTGGCGATCACGGGTCAGACCAGACAGGTCGCCGACAATCGCGTCACGGGACTTGGTCAAGCGGTTAAACAGGGTGGACTTGCCGACGTTAGGGCGGCCCACCAGGGCAATTACGGGAACCATTAGGCTCTCCACTTCGTTATTTCAGAAAATACAAAAGCCGCTGCAGAGGCAGCGGCCGGAATTCATTGCACTGGCCAGTGCTGCGCAGCCCTAAGTGCTGTGCAGCATAGCCAAAGCGTCAGCGAGCGATCACTTGATGGTTAGCGCCACCAGATTGCCACCGTTGCCGTAGGCATACAGCCAATCACCTACAACCAGCGGACGGGCACGCAGGCCATCGCTGTCGATCCGCGTACGGCCGACAAAACGACCGTCCACCTGGCTAACCAGGTGCAGGTAACCCTCCAGGTCACCGAACGCGATATAGCTGGAGAACACTTCTGGCGCCGACAACTGGCGGCGAGCCAGGGCATCGTTGCTCCACAGTGCCGAAGCCGAACGTTCGTCGATACCTTCAACGGTGCCGCTGGCCAGGCTTACGTAAACACTGCCGTAACCCTGGGCAACACCGACCGAACTGGACGCTTCGCGCTGCCAGAGGATACGACCGCTTTCCAGATCCATCGCGGCAACGCGGCCCTGGTAGCTGACGGCGTAAAGGGTGCCAGCCGAGAGCAGCAGACCGCCGTCGATATCGACTACGCGATCCAGTTCGGAACGGCCCTGCGGAACGGCCACACGCTGTTCCCAGACCGGAATACCGCGCTGAGCATCCAGCGCAATCACCTTACCGGTGGACAGGCCGGCAATCGCCAGACGGTTGGTCAGTACCGGGCTGCCAGTGCCGCGCAGGGTCAGTACCGCCGGGGTGTTTTCAAAGATCCAGCGCTGCTCGCCGGTGTTCATGTCCAGAGCGATCAGACGGTCATCCTGGGTTTGTACCAGCACCACGTCGCCGTTCAGCGCAGGTGGAGCCAGCACTTCACTGGTCACGCGGGCGCGCCACTTCTCTTCACCGTTAGCGGTGTCGAGTGCGATGATCTCGCCTTTCAGCGTGCCCACCACCACCAGGCCATAGCCGGCGGCGACTGCGCCAGAAACCGGCAGCTCCAGGTCAGCTTTCCAGATGACCTTGCCGGTCATGCGGTCCATGGCAACAACCAGGCCTTCGACGTCGGCGGCATAGATCTGCTCACCGTCAATCGCCGGTACCAGCATGTTGAAAGACTCGCCCTGGCCGTCGCCAATCGAACGACTCCATTCTTTCTGCAGGCTAACCTCTTCCTCAAACTTGGGCAGATCGGCCGGAGGCAGTTCCTTCTTGCTATTGCTGCTGCAACCTACGGCCAGAACGGCCAGGGCCAGCAGTGCGGCATTCTTCCAGCGCATCACGTCACGCATCCCCTTTTGCCAGATCATCCAGCTTCATTTGCAAACCACCGACTGCGGCATCTTCAGAGAGCGAGGCCTTGGCTTTTTCGTAGGCGGCGTGCGCATCGTCGGCACGGCCGAGCTGCACCAGCAGGTCACCCTTGAGTTCTTCACGGCTGGCGGCAAACGCCGGCGCAACCTTGGCATCCAACAGTTTCAGGGCATCTTCAGCCTTGTCCTGAGCAGCCAACACGCGCGCCAAGCGCTGACGAGCCAACTCAGCCAGGCTGTCATCCGCCGGCTTGTCGACAATCGCCTGCAGCTCGCTCGCAGCGTCATCCAGCTTGCCCGCTTCGACCGCAACTTTGGCTACAAACAGGCTGCCGTATTGGGCGTAATGGGTACCGGAGAAATCATTCTTCAGCGTGTTGGCCAGCTCGGCGACCTTGCTCGCATCAGGCTTGCCGCTTGGGTCCAGCGCAGCTTCGAGCAATTGCTGATACACCAGCGAAGCGCCCTGGGACTGATTAGCCTGATACTTCTGCCAGCCCTGCCAGCCGAAAACCACCACCAACGCCAGCACCACACCGGTCAGCAATGGCATGCCATTGCGCTGCCACCAGTCCTTGATTACCGCCAGCTCTTCATCATCAGTACGCGAAACCACCCCAACACTCCTATTCGCTAAATCACTTAACAGGCGCTCAGGCCTGATCGGCGCAGGTCGCCAGATGATCGGCCAATGCCGACCACGCAATACTTTGTTGCTCACCCTGACCGCGCAGCGGCTTGCAACCTACCACTTGCTGGGCCAATTCGTCTTCACCCAAGATCAAGGCGTACAGCGCGCCACTCTTGTCGGCCTTCTTGAACTGACTCTTGAAGCTACCCGCACCGGCATTGACCTGCAAACGCAGGTTCGGCAGCTGATCACGCAGCCGCTCGCTCAAGGCCAGCGCCGCCAGTTCAGCGGACTCACCGAAGGCGCACAGGTAAACGTCGACCGTACGGGCGATTTCAGCAGGTACTTTACCTAGAGTTTCGAGCAACAGCACCAAACGTTCGATGCCCATGGCAAAACCCACGCCTGGCGTCGGCTTGCCGCCCATCTGCTCGACCAGGCCATCGTAACGGCCACCGGCGCAGACAGTGCCCTGGGAACCGAGCTGATCGGTTATCCACTCGAACACCGTCTTGCTGTAGTAATCCAGACCACGCACCAGCTTGGGATTGATCACGTAAGGCACACCGGCCGCATCCAGACGGGCCTTGAGCCCCTCGAAATGCACGCGCGATTCTTCGTCCAGGTAATCCGCCAGCTTCGGCGCATTGACCAGCAGGGCCTGGGTTTCCGGCACTTTGCTGTCCAGTACGCGCAACGGGTTGCTGCCCATGCGGCGACGGCTGTCTTCATCCAGCTGATCGGCATGTGCAGTCAGAAACTCGACCAGCGCATCGCGATACACCGCGCGGGCAGCACTGGTGCCCAGACTATTGAGCTCAAGCTTCACCGCATCACGGATACCCAGCAGACCCCACAGGCGCCAGGTCAGCACGATCAGCTCTGCGTCGATATCCGGGCCGTCGATATTGAAGACTTCCACACCAATCTGGTGAAACTGACGATAACGGCCTTTCTGCGGACGCTCGTGACGGAACATCGGGCCGATGTACCAGAGCTTCTGGGTCTGCCCACCGCCCGCCAAACCATGCTCAAGCACGGCACGCACGCAAGCGGCGGTACCTTCCGGACGCAGGGTCAGGGAGTCGCCGTTGCGGTCGTCGAAGGTGTACATCTCTTTTTCAACGATATCGGTAACTTCACCAATCGAGCGTTTGAACAACTCGGTGAACTCGACGATAGGCATGCGGATCTGCCGATAGCCGTAGCCATCCAACAGGCTGGCCACACTGCCTTCGAAGTAGCGCCAAAGCGGGGTCTGCTCGGGCAAAATATCGTTCATGCCACGAATGGCTTGCAGGGACTTGCTCAATTCAATTCCTTAACGGTGTTAGCTGCGCAGAATCAGAGCGGCGTCAGCTGCGACCTTGTCGGCCGCTTTCTGGCGGATCAGCTTTTCCAGCTCATCGACCAGGTTGTCATTGCCCAGCTTGAGCGCCGGCTTGCCATCGATATAGATGAGGTTGGGCGAACCGCCGGTCAGGCCGATGTGGGCTTCCTTGGCTTCGCCAGGGCCGTTGACCACACAGCCGATCACCGCTACGTCCAGTGGCACTAGCAGGTCCTCGACGCGCTGTTCCAGCTCGTTCATGGTTTTCACCACATCGAAGTTCTGCCGCGAGCAGCTCGGGCAGGCGATAAAGTTGATGCCACGGGAACGCAGGCGCAGCGACTTGAGGATGTCGTAGCCAACCTTGATCTCTTCCACCGGATCGGCGGCCAGGGAAATACGGATGGTGTCGCCAATGCCTTCGGCCAGCAGCATGCCCAGGCCCACCGCCGACTTGACCGTACCGGAGCGCAAACCACCGGCTTCGGTGATACCCAGGTGTAGCGGCTGCTCGATCTGTTTGGCCAGCAGGCGATAGGCCTCGACGGCCATAAACACGTCGGAGGCCTTTACACTGACCTTGAAGTCCGGGAAGTTCAGGCGATCCAAGTGCTCGACATGACGTAGCGCCGACTCGACCAACGCGGCTGGGGTCGGCTCGCCATACTTCTTCTGCAGGTCCTTTTCCAGCGAGCCGGCATTGACACCGATGCGGATTGGGATGCCTTTGTCGCGTGCGGCTTCAACTACCGCGCGCACGCGGTCTTCACGACCGATATTGCCCGGATTGATGCGCAGGCAGTCGACTCCAAGCTCAGCCACACGCAAAGCGATCTGGTAGTCGAAGTGGATATCGGCAACCAGCGGCACCTTGACCTGCTGCTTGATGCGGCCGAAGGCTTCGGCGGCATCCATATCCGGCACGGAAACCCGCACTATGTCTGCGCCGGCATCTTCCAGGCGACGAATCTGCGCCACGGTGGCAGCCACATCATTGGTATCGCTGTTGGTCATGCTCTGTACGGCGATGGGCGCATCACCGCCAACCGGTACGGAACCGACCCAGATTTTGCGTGAAATACGGCGCTTGATCGGTGACTCGCAATGCATGTTACTGCCCACCCAACTTCAGACGCGCGGTCTCACCGGAGATAAACGGCGCAACATCCACTGGGCTGCCGTTAAGGCTGACCTGCACACCCCGGGCATAACCCAGACGCAGCTCCAGCGGAGCCTTACCGGCCAACTGCAAGCTATCGCCTTTACGCTTGAGGGCGCTGAACAGCACCTTGCCATTGGCATCGGTCAGTTGCGTCCAGCAATCGGCAATAAAGGTCAGGCTGACCACTGCCTCGCCTGCGGCGGCTTGCACTGGCGCGGTTTCAACTGGCGCAGCAGGTAATGTCTCGGCAGCAACCGGCGCGGCGTTTGCCGGAATAGCCGGTGCGGCTGGAGTTGCAGGCACACTTGCAGCATCGGCTGGCGCTTGCGGCTGCTCAGGTTGCGAGGTCACGGCGGCAGCCTCACTGCCGGCAGCGTCTGGCAATGCAGCAGCACCATTGGGAATCAGCGGCAACGTGACCTCTGCGTCCAACTGGGCAGCTTCCACTGCCTGATCTTCCGGCTCATCCAATGGATGGATCTGCGTGGTGCCGTCGGCGCCGTCTACTTCAACATGCTCAAGGCTGGTTGAAGCCAGATCTTCGGCCCGGCGCTCGGCTTGCTCCTGCCACCAGAAGAAGCTCAAGCCTGCTAGCGCCAGCAGCAGAACAAAACTGACCATACGCAGAATGCGCTGCGAGTAACTTACTGGCTCCTCGATACGTCCCAGGCTGTGCACGCTACTGCCGGCGGCGTCGCTGCCGGTGAACTGATCGAACTCCAGCACCAGACGGTTCTGATCGACGTCCAACAACTTGGCGTAAGCACGCACATAACCACGGGCAAAGGTATGCCCTGGCAGCTTGTCGAAGGCACCTTGTTCGACCTGACTCAATCGCTGCGGGGTCAGATTCAACTGCGCGGCAACCTCGGCAATGGTCCAACCGCGACTCTCACGAGCCTTGCGCAAAGTCTCACCCGGATTGATGCGGGGAACTGCTAGCACTTCAGGATGCGCCGCTTTCATCATTGCTCCGACAGATATTGCTGATATTCCGGCGTGCCCGGATAAAGTCGCTTCAACTGCAAACCGAGGCTCGCGGCATTGTCGCGCTCCTCGAAAATCTTCGCCAAACGTATGCCTAGCAGCAGGCTGCGGGCGTCAGGCTGAGCAAGCGCCATATAGCTGTCGTAATAGCCGCGGGCCGGGACATATTGCTTGTCCTCATAGGACAGCTGCGCCATTTCCATCAAGGCGCGAGGCCGGCGGCTATTCAAGCGCAACGAACGCTCGAAATAGGCCTTGGCCTGCTCGCGTTGCTTGAGTTGTAGCGAGGTCAAGCCGAGGTTTTCAAACACCCGTGAACGTTCTGGGTAAAGCGTGTCCTGAGCCGCCTGGGTGTAACGCTCCAACGCTTCCTGATAACGCTGCTGCTCGAATAGAAAGCTGCCGTAATTATTCAACAAGCGGGCATCGCCACTGCGTTGTGAAATAGCTTTGCGATAGTGATCGTCTGCCAGCTTGGGCTCCATTTCGATCTGGAAAACCAAGGCTAAAGCCGCATGCGCATCAGCATTTGAGGAGTCGAGTTCCAGGGCTTTTTTCAACGGAATCTTGGCGCGCTCGGTTTCGCCTTGTTGCAGGTAGCCAATACCCAGTTGGACATAAGCATCGCGCGCTTCGTCGCGGCCCTTACCGGTTTTCATCGGATCAACATTACCGGTTGTAACGCAACCGGCTAACAGACTGGCGGCCAACAGCAATAACGCGGGACGCAAGGTCATGGGTATCCTCCCCTCAGGTTCGATTGGCGGCGGAACTCGGCGTTTCAGCCTCGCTACTCAATTCACGCACAGCAATATAGCGCTCACTACGGCGGGTACGGTCCATAACCTGGCCGACCAACTGGCCACAAGCCGCGTCAATGTCTTCACCACGGGTGGTGCGCACGGTGACATTGTGCCCGGCTTTATGCAGCAGGTCCTGGAAACGGCGAATGGCATTGTTGCTCGGCCGCTCGTACCCGGAGTGGGGGAAGGGATTAAACGGAATCAGATTGATCTTGCAAGGCACATCTTTGAGAAGTGCGATCATTTCCTCAGCGTGCTCGGTCTTATCGTTTACATCCTTGAGCAGGGTGTATTCGATTGTAAGCACGCGTTTCTCGCCAAGACGCGAGACATAACGCTTACACGCCGCCAGTAGCATTTCTAGCGGGTACTTCTTGTTGATCGGCACCAGCTGGTTGCGCAGCGCATCGTTCGGCGCATGCAGTGACAGCGCCAGTGACACATCAATCACTTCGCCGAGTTTGTCGATCATCGGCACAACGCCGGAGGTGGACAACGTCACCTTGCGCTTGGAGATGCCATAACCGAGGTCGTCCATCATGATCTTCATGGCGGCGACGACGTTGTCGAAGTTCAGCAGCGGCTCGCCCATGCCCATCATCACCACGTTGGTGATGGCACGGTCGATCTTCGCCGGCACGCTGCCGAACGACTTGTTGGCGATCCACACTTGACCGATCACTTCGGCAGCACTCAGATCGCTATTGAAGCCTTGTTTGCCAGTCGAGCAGAAACTGCAATCCAGCGCACAGCCGGCCTGCGACGACACACACAAGGTGCCACGCGAGCCCTGGGGGATATACACGGTTTCGACGCAACTGCCTGACGCCACCCGCACTACCCACTTGCGCGTGCCATCAGTGGAAATATCTTCGCTGACCACTTCCGGACCGCGGATTTCAGCACAGGCCTTGAGCTTTTCGCGCAAGACCTTGCTGACATTGCTCATGGCATCGAAATCATCGACGCCAAAGTGGTGAATCCATTTCATCATCTGACCGGCACGGAAACGCTTTTCCCCGATGCTTTCGAAGAATTGTTCCATTTCTGCCTGGGTCAGACCCAGCAGATTGATTTTACCGGTAGCTTCAGTCATGGCTTCAACCTCACCCGATTCGCTTAGCGAATACGTGCGCAAACTTCGGTGGCAGCGAAGAAGTAAGCGATTTCGCGGGCAGCAGAGGCTTCCGAATCGGAGCCGTGAACAGCGTTTTCGTCGATGGAAACGGCGAAATCAGCACGGATGGTGCCGGCAGCTGCTTCTTTAGGGTTGGTTGCACCCATCAGATCACGGTTAGCCAAAACAGCGTTTTCGCCTTCCAGAACCTGAACGATAACTGGACCGGAGGTCATGAAAGCAACCAGGTCCTTGAAGAAGCCGCGCTCGCTGTGCTCAGCGTAGAAGCCAGCAGCTTCGCGCTCGGACAGCTGAACCATTTTCGAAGCAACGACGCGCAGGCCGGCTTTTTCGAAACGAGTGGTGATCTCACCAACAACGTTTTTAGCAACGGCATCAGGCTTGATGATGGAGAAAGTGCGTTGAACAGCCATGTGAAACTCCAGAAACAGTGATTAAAGCGAAAAATTAAACCCGCGAATTATACGCGGGTTCCGGTTAAATGCGTAGGGCAGGCCAAAGGGCCGATTAATCCGCCTCTTCGATCCAGGCCGCCTGAATGGCTTCAAGCACCTTCTCGCCCCCGCGCTGCGGATCGTCAGTGAATTCCGGCAGAGCCAGAATCCACTTGTGCAGATCGACAAAGTTCACGTAGCGAGGGTCCACCTCAGGCTTGGACTCAGCTAGCTGAATAGCGATTTCAAGAACATCAACCCACTTCAGACTCATAACAACTCCTTGAATCAGTGCGGCGCTTCGGCGGCGTGGTTGAGCGAGTACTTGGGAATTTCGACGGTCAGGTCTTCATCACCCACAATAGCCTGACAGGATAGCCGCGACTGCGCTTCCAACCCCCAAGCCTTGTCGAGCATGTCCTCTTCCAACTCATCGGCCTCGGCCAGCGAGTCAAAGCCTTCACGAATAATGCAGTGGCAGGTGGTGCAGGCGCAGACACCGCCGCAGGCGCTTTCGATCTCGATATGGTGCTCATGCGCCACCTCAAGCACCGAAGTACCCGGCGCAACCTCGACCACCAGACCATCCGGGCACAGCACAGCGTGGGGCAGAAAAATGATCTGCGGCATGCTTATTCCTCAATTTCGTCAAGACTACGGCCAGCCAGTGCAGCCTTGACCGTGGCATCCAGGCGACGCGCGGCAAAAGCGTCTGTCACCTGGGTCAAACGTTTGGTTTGCTGCTCAATTGCCAGACCATCGCTGCCGGCCATCAAGTCACGCAACTGTTCTATCTGCGCATCAATTGCCAGGCGCTCATCAGCCTCCAACAGACGCTCACCATCGGCGAGCAACGCCGCCTCGACCGCTTCCAGCAGACGCTGGGCATCGACCTGCTGCTCGCGCAGCACACGGGCAACCTTGTCATCGCCGGCATTCTTGAAGGAATCCTGCAGCATGCGAGCGATTTCGCCGTCGGTCAGCCCATAGGACGGTTTGACCTGAATACTAGCCTCGACACCGGACGCCAGCTCACGGGCAGCAACACTGAGCAAACCGTCGGCATCGACCTGAAAGGTCACGCGAATCTTCGCCGCACCGGCGACCATCGGCGGAATACCGCGCAATTCAAACCGCGCAAGCGAGCGGCAATCGCTGATCAGCTCGCGCTCGCCCTGCAGCACATGCACCATCATGGCCGTCTGGCCATCTTTATAGGTAGTGAAGTCCTGGGCGCGCGCCACGGGAATGGTGGTGTTGCGCGGGATCACCTTCTCCATCAGCCCGCCCATGGTCTCCAGACCGAGCGACAGCGGGATCACGTCGAGCAACAGCAACTCTTCACCGTCGTCACGCTTGTTGCCAGCCAGAGCATCGGCCTGAATGGCCGCACCGATAGCCACCACCTGATCAGGATCGATATCGGTCAACGGCTCGCGCATAAACAGCTCAGCCACGGCCTGGCGCACGCGTGGCACGCGGGTGGAGCCACCGACCATAACCACCGCCTCGATTTCTTCCAGCTCAATACCCGCATCACGCACCGCGCGGCGACAGGCCTTGAGACTGCGCACCAGCATGGGCTCGATCAGCGCATCGAATTGCTCACGACTCAAATGACCTTGCCAGCCGGCATAGCTGAGCGCCGCACTGGCGCTATCTGTCAGCGCCTCTTTGGCGGCACAGGCGGCTTCCAGCAACAGGCGCTGCTGAGTTGGATCTAGATCAGAGGAAATTCCAGCCTGCTGCACAATCCAACCAGCAATCGCGTGATCGAAGTCATCGCCGCCCAGCGCACTGTCGCCGCCAGTGGCCAGCACTTCAAACACACCGCCAGTCAGGCGCAGCACGGAAATATCGAAGGTACCGCCGCCCAGGTCATAAATAGCTACTACGCCCTCGGCGTGCTGATCCAGACCATAAGCCACGGCTGCAGCGGTTGGCTCATTGAGCAGGCGCAGCACATTCAGCCCGGCCAGACGCGCAGCATCTTTGGTGGCCTGGCGCTGGGAGTCATCGAAATAGGCTGGCACGGTGATGACCGCGCCCACCAGCTCACCACCGAGGGTCGCTTCGGCACGCTGACGCAGCACCTTGAGAATATCCGCCGAGACTTCAACCGGGCTTTTCGGCCCCTGCACGGTCTCGATAAACGGCATATGCGATTCGCCACCGACAAAGCGGTATGGCAGCTGCTCACCGAGCTGCTTGACGTCAGCCAAACCACGCCCCATAAGGCGCTTGACCGACAGCACAGTATTCAGCGGATCAGCCGATGCGGCCGCCTTGGCGACCTCGCCTACCTCGACCCGATCAGCGTGATAACGCACTGCAGACGGCAAAATGACCTGCCCAGCGGCATCGGCCAGCGGCTCGGAAAGGCCGCTACGCACGGCGGCGACCAGCGAATTGGTGGTACCCAAATCAATCCCCACGGCCAGACGGCGCTGGTGTGGCTGGGGGCTTTGTCCGGGCTCAGCGATCTGCAGTAAGGCCATGATTAATCAGTGCTTAGATATCAGGCGCGCCGCAATAGGCGCGCCAGCGTTAATCGTCGAGGCGCTCTTCCAGCTGGCGGACCTCGTGAGAAAGCTTGTCGAGAAACTGCATGCGACGCATCAGGCGCTCGGCCTCTTCGCGACGCGAAGCATCATCCCAACAAACGGCAAAACTTTCGTTGAGCTCGTCCTGAGCCACTTTCAGACGCCGCTTGAACTGCGCCACTCCGGCCAAGTCGGCACTATCGTGCAGATCTTCCAGCTCTTCGCGCAGCTGCATTTGCTGCAGCAGGAAATCCGGATCCTGCACCGTGACCTCAAGCGGCAGCTCGGGGCCACGCAGCGCTAGCAGGTAACGGGCACGCTGCGGCGCACTCTTGAGCGTGCTGTAAGCCTCGTTGAGACTGGCAGACTGCTCGAGGGCCAGGCGCTGCTCGCGCTCGGAGGCATCGGCAAAGCGATCCGGGTGAACATGCCGCGCCAGCTCGCGATAACGAGTGGCCAGCAATTCAGGATCCAGGCGAAAGCCCGGCTGCAGATCAAATAAAGCAAAGTGACAAGGACTGCCCACACGCGCCTCAGATATTGAAGCTTTCGCCGCAGCCACATTCGCCGCGCACGTTCGGGTTGTTGAACTTGAAGCCTTCGTTCAACCCCTCTTTAACGAAGTCGAGCTCAGTGCCATCGAGGTAGACCAGGCTCTTGGGATCGATGATCACCTTGACGCCGTGGTTCTCGAACACCTGATCTTCGCTGGCGGCCTCATCGACAAACTCCAGCACATAGGCCAAGCCGGAACAGCCCGTGGTGCGCACACCCAGGCGAATACCCTCACCCTTGCCGCGCCCCTCAAGAGAGCGTCGCACGTGCTGAGCGGCAGCTTCGGTCATGCTGATAGCCATCGACAAACCTCCTTAGAGCAAGCCTTTCTTCTGCTTGTAATCGCGTACAGCGGCCTTGATGGCGTCTTCGGCGAGTACCGAGCAGTGAATTTTCACCGGCGGCAGAGCCAATTCCTCGGCCAGCTGGGTGTTCTTGATGGTTTCGGCTTCGTCCAGGGTCTTGCCCTTCATCCACTCGGTAGCGAGGGAGCTGGAGGCGATCGCCGAACCGCAGCCGTAGGTCTTGAACTTGGCGTCTTCGATAACGCCCTGCTCGTTGACCTTGATCTGCAAACGCATCACGTCACCGCAAGCCGGCGCGCCGACCATGCCAGTGCCGACGTCCGGGTCTTCCGCGTCCATCTTGCCGACGTTGCGCGGGTTTTCGTAATGGTCAATGACCTTTTCACTGTAAGCCATGCTGGTATTCCTTCCTCATCAGAGAGTCGCTCTTGCTCGGCGACTACTTAGTGCGCCGCCCACTCAATCTTGGAGATGTCGACACCGTCTTTGTACATATCCCACAGCGGCGACAATTCGCGCAGCTTGGTGACCGCCTCGCAAACCTTATGCGCGGCGTAATCGACTTCTTCATCAGTAGTGAAGCGGCCGAAGGTAAAGCGAATGGAGCTGTGCGCCAGTTCGTCATTGCGGCCGAGGGCGCGCAATACGTAGGACGGCTCCAGGGAAGCCGAGGTACAGGCCGAACCGGACGATACTGCTAGATCCTTGAGCGCCATGATCAGCGACTCACCCTCAACGTAGTTGAAGCTGAGGTTGAGGTTGTGCGGTACACGGGCAGTCATGCTGCCGTTGATGTACAGCTCTTCCAGACCATCGACCTGTTTGAAGAAGCGCTCGCGCAGGGCCAGGATGCGCTGGTTTTCCTGGGCCATTTCTTCCTTGGCAATGCGGAACGCCTCACCCATGCCTACGCACTGGTGGGTCGCCAGAGTGCCGGAACGCATGCCGCGCTCATGGCCACCGCCATGGGTCTGGGCCTCCAGACGCACACGCGGCTTACGGCGTACGAACAACGCACCGACGCCTTTCGGACCATAGGTCTTGTGCGCGGAGAAGGACATCAGATCGACCTTGAGTGACTCCAGATCGATCGCCACCTTGCCGGTGGACTGTGCCGCATCAACATGCAGGAACACGCCGCGCGAGCGGGTCAGTTCACCGATAGCCGCGATGTCGTTGATAGTGCCGATTTCGTTGTTCACGTGCATGACCGACACCAGAATGGTGTCCTCACGCAGCGCCGCCTCGATCATGGCCGGGGTAATCAGGCCATCTTCACCAGGCTCGATGTAGGTCACTTCGAAGCCTTCGCGCTCAAGCTGGCGCATGGTATCCAGCACCGCTTTGTGCTCGATCTTCGAGGTGATCAGGTGCTTGCCTTTGCTCTTGTAGAAATCGGCGATGCCTTTGATCGCCAGGTTGTTGGATTCGGTAGCACCGGAGGTCCAGACAATCTCGCGTGGATCAGCATTGACCAGCTCGGCCACTTGGCGGCGAGCGTTTTCTACGGCTTCTTCAGCCTTCCAGCCGAACACGTGGGAGCGCGACGCCGGATTGCCGAAGTTGCCGTCGACCAGCAAGCATTCGCTCATTTTTTGCGCAACACGCGGATCAACCGGCGTGGTGGCGGAATAATCGAGGTAAATCGGCAACTTCATCAATTCTCTCCTAATCAGGTATCAGGCCAGCTAGCCAGCGCTTTGCGCTCAATCGACGGCGGACGTTTCGATCTTATCCAGGTACGGCGTCCTGCCATTGCAGCGGCGCTTATCCTGGCGCTGGGCAACTTCCTGCACTTCACGGCGGGTCACCAAGTCAGCGAGACTGATGCCACTTAGAAATTCGTGTATCTGCTGGCTGAGGTCACACCACAAATGGTGGGTCAGACAGGTATCACCCGCGTGGCAATCGCCCTGCCCCTGGCAGCGCGTGGCATCGACCGACTCGTTGACCGCATCGATCACCTCAGCCACCTGGATACCCTGCATGTCGCGCGACAGCTGATAACCACCGCCCGGGCCACGCACACTGGAGACCAGATTACCGCGACGCAACTTGGCAAAGAGCTGCTCCAGATAGGAAAGGGAAATACCCTGCCGCTCGGAAATATCAGCCAGAGACACCGGCCCATGTTGCGCGTGCAACGCCAGATCAAGCATGGCGGTAACGGCGTAACGGCCTTTGGTGGTTAGTCGCATAAGGGATTACCGCGTGGTCGCAATATGCCGCGAGTATGCAATTCCCGAGCGTTTAAGTCAACTATAAGACCTACTGCTTTAGTCGGGATTAGCCAAAATGGAGGGCGCGCAGCATAGCAAAATGCGCGCGCCAGCACCATCAAGCCGCAGGCTTGTCTGCGTCTTTGACCACGCCCGCGAAGTCCTCGTCACGCAGTTGCGGCAAATCCTTGGCACAATAGTCACTGCCCAGGGACTTGAGCGCGCCGCACATACCCTCCAGGCGCCCATCCACCGCATGCAGGTGATCGAGCAGCTGACCAATGGCGCGGGCAACAGGGTCCGGCATGTCCTGGCTAACACCATAGGCATCGAAACCTAGCTTCTCGGCAATCGCCTGACGCTTGGCTTCCTGCTCATCGTCGGTTTTGACGATGATGCGACCGGGAATGCCCACCGCAGTAGCGCCCGCCGGCACTTCTTTGGTCACCACAGCATTGGAGCCGATCTTGGCACCCGCGCCGACCGTGAACGGCCCCAGCACCTTGGCACCGGCACCGACCACCACGCCATCTTCCAGCGTCGGGTGGCGCTTACCCTTGTTCCAGCTGGTACCACCCAAGGTCACACCCTGATAAAGGGTGACGTCATTGCCGATCTCAGCAGTTTCACCGATAACGATGCCCATGCCGTGATCGATAAAGAAACGCCGGCCAATCTTCGCACCCGGGTGAATTTCGATACCCGTCGTCCAGCGCCCGAAGTTCGACACCACACGCGCCAGCCACTTCCAGCCACTGCCCCACAGCGCATGCGCCACGCGATGCAGCCAGACCGCATGCAGCCCTGGATAGCAAGTGACCACTTCAAAGGCATTACGCGCCGCCGGGTCGCGATGAAATACGCTTTGGATATCCTCTCGCATGCGCTCAAACATCTGCCTTCTCCTGCCTAGGGTGCTCGCCACGCGCCGCCTTGATGGTTTCCGTCAAGATCCCGCGCAAGATATTCATTTCCAGCTTGCTTACCGCACTGCGTCCGTACAAACGCCGCAGCCGACTCATCAAATGCCGCGGCTTGGCCGGATCAAGAAATCTGATCTCAACCAGCGCCTGCTCCAGATGACGATAAAACGATTCCAACTCATCCGCCGCAACCGGCTCTTCATCTGGATCCACAACCGCAACCTGCTTAACCGGCTGCCCTTCAGTCGCCAGCCAGGCCATACGCACTTCGTAAGCCAGTACCTGCACTGCTGCCGCCAGATTCAACGAGCTGAACGTCGGATCAGAGGGAATGTGCACATGGAAGTGACAGCGCTGCAGCTCCTCGTTGGTCAGGCCGGCATATTCACGACCAAACACCAACGCGACCTGCGCACCTTGCTGCGCCTGTTCACACGCCGCCACGCCACACTCGCGCGGCTCCAGCATCGGCCAGGGGATATGCCGATCACGCGCACTGGTGCCGAGCACCAGACGGCAACCGACCAGCGCATCTTCAAGCGTCGCCACCGCCTGCGCCGCGTCGAGAATGTCAGTAGCACCCGACGCCCTGGCCACGGCCTCGTCGCTCGGGAAATCCCGCGGATCAACCAGCATAAGCTGCGACAAACCCATGTTTTTCATGGCCCGCGCCGCGCCACCGATATTGCCCGGATGACTGGTGCCGACCAACACAACGCGAATATTTTCCAGCAACGCAAACGCTCACAGACAAGGCTTAGAGGGGCAAATCTTACATAAGCCACCCGGCTTACGCCACGCAAGGCGCAGGTTGCACTTCAACCCCCGGGCTTTTCTGCTAGAATGGCCGGCTTTCTTTAACGACCCAGGTGAACATCCATGCAGCCCATGCTGAATATCGCGCTGCGCGCAGCCCGTAGCGCCGGCGAAATGATCTTCCGCTCGACCGAACGCTTGGACGTCATCTCGGTCGACGAGAAAGAAGCCAAGGACTATGTGACTGAAATTGATCGCTCCGCCGAGCTGCTGATCATTCAGGCCCTGCGCAAAGCTTTCCCGAACCACGGCATTCTCGGCGAGGAAAGCGGCCTCAGCGAAGGCAGTGGCGACGGTGCCGATTACCTGTGGATCATCGACCCGCTGGATGGCACCACCAACTTTATCCGCGGTATCCCGCATTACGCCGTGAGCATCGCCTGCAAGTACCGTGGCCGCCTTGAGCACGCCGTGATCATCGACCCGGTGCGCCAGGAAGAATTCACCGCCAGCCGTGGCCGTGGCGCTGCCCTCAACGGTCGTCGCCTGCGCGTTGGCAATCGCAAGAGCCTGGAAGGCGCCCTGCTCGGCACCGGCTTCCCGTTCCGCGACAGCCAAATGGAAAACCTAGAAAACTACATCGGCATGTTCCGCAGTCTGGTCGGCCAGACCGCCGGCATCCGCCGCGCTGGCGCAGCAAGCCTGGACCTGGCCTACGTGGCCGCCGGTCGCTTCGATGCATTCTGGGAATTCGGCCTGTCCGAGTGGGACATGGCAGCCGGCGCCCTGCTGATTCAGGAAGCAGGCGGCCTGGTCAGCGACTTCAGCGGCAGCCATGAATTCCTTGAAAAAGGCCAGATCGTGGCCGGCAACACCAAGTGCTTCAAAGCTGTGCTGACGGCGATCCAGCCGCACCTGTCGGCCTCGCTGAAGCGCTAATCGCCAGCGCCAGCCACAAAAAAAGCGCCCCGAGGGGCGCTTTTTTATTGCAGCGCAGTTTTAGTTAGCCGACTCGTCCGCCAACACCAACTGACCATCCTTGACCGGAATCTGCCGACCTGGATCACTGGCCATACGCACCTGACCCACCTTGCCATCCAACTCGTATTTGACGTCATAACCCACCAGTTTCTCACTGGTGTCAGTCACTGTGCTGCAACGGGTTTCGGTGGTGGTGTAGGTATCACGGTTCTGCAGGTGCTCTTGCGCCTTGTTGCCGGCATAACCGCCGCCAACCGCACCGGCGACTGTCGCCAGCTTCTTGCCGTTACCGCCACCTACCTGATTACCCAGCAAGCCGCCAACCACCGCACCAATCGCCGTACCAGCTATCTGATGCTGATCCTTGACCGGCGCCTGACGGGTTACCGCCACATCCTTGCAAACTTCACGCGGGGTCTTGATGGTTTCATTGATCGGTTTTACCGCAAGCACTTCGGCATATTCCGGCGCGCTGACGATGTTGTAAGTGGCCACCGCACCGCCCGCCGTTACACCTACTGCACCCAATACCGCGCCTACCAACATGGACTTATTCATATGTGCCTCCTTCAAACCACTGCTTAGCGCTTAACGCACCGTACTCCATGCCTTGGAGCACAAAAAAGCCGGACAAGTTCAATACCTGCCCGGCTCACTCAATCATTTGCGATAAAGCGCACAGAATTATGGGCGCTCATCGACCTCTTCTTCGACCACCGGCGGGATAAGGTCATCAACCGTCAGGTTGAGCCACACCAGCACCACGTTGGCAATATAGATCGACGAGTAAGTACCCGCGCTCACACCGACAAACAGCGCCACCGAGAAGGCGAACAGGTTGTCACCAGCAAACAGCAGCAGCGCAGCAATCGCCAGCAAGGTGGAGATCGAGGTCGCCATGGTGCGCAGCAGCGTCTGCGTGGTGGAGATGTTGATGTTCTCGATCAACGTCGCCTTGCGCAGCACGCGGAAGTTCTCGCGAACCCGGTCGAAGACCACAATGGTGTCGTTCAGCGAGTAACCGATGATCGCCAGCAAAGCCGCCATCACCGTCAGATCGAAGGTGATCTGAAAGAACGACAGGATGCCGAGCGTGACAATCACGTCGTGGATCAGCGAGACAATTGCCCCAACGCCGAACTTCCACTGGAAGCGAAAGGCCAGATACAACATCACACCGCCCAGCGCCAGCAGCAGACCAAGACCGCCCTGATCGCGCAGCTCTTCACCCACCTGCGGGCCGACGAACTCGACCTTTTTCACCTCAAGCTGCTCGCCCGCCTGACGCAGCGCAGCAGCCACCTTATTACCCAGCTCGGGATCATTGCCCTGCATGCGCACCACCACATCGGTGGTGGCGCCAAAGCTCTGCACCACGGCATCGGCATAGCCGGCACCGGCCAGCTGCTCACGGATGTTACCGAGGTCTGCCGACTGTTCGTAGCTCAGCTCGATTTGCGTACCACCGGTAAAATCCAGCCCCAGGTTCAGCCCCTTGGTAAACAGGCTAACCAGTGCCAGCAACGTCAGCAGCAGGGTGAAGGCGAACGCAATATTGCGTACGCCCATGAAGTTGATCGTACGATTCATCACAGCCCCTTAAATCCACAACTTCTTGAAGTCACGCCCGCCGCAAGTCAGGTTGACCATGCAACGCGTCACCAGAATGGCGGTAAACATCGAGGTGAGAATACCCAGCGACAGAGTCACCGCGAAGCCTTTGACCGGTCCGGTACCCATGGCGAACAGGATGCCGCCGACCAGCAGAGTGGTCAGGTTGGCGTCGACAATCGCCGAGTAAGCCCGATCAAAACCCTCATGGATGGCCCGCTGAATCGACATGCCATTGGCGATCTCTTCACGAATACGCGAGAAGATCAGCACGTTGGCGTCCACCGCCATACCCATGGTCAGCACGATACCGGCGATACCCGGCAAGGTCAGCGTGGCACTGAGCAACGACATCAGCGCCAACAACAGCACCATGTTCAGGCCCAGGGCGATGGTCGCCAGCACACCGAAGAAGCGGTAGATGGCGATGATAAACAGCGAAACGAACAGCATCGCCCACATCGAGGCACTGACACCCTTGGCAATGTTGTCAGCACCCAGGCTCGGGCCAATGGTGCGCTCTTCAGCGAAGTACATCGGCGCAGCCAGACCACCGGCACGCAGCAACAGGGCCAGCTCGGACGACTCGCCCTGACCATCAAGGCCGGTAATGCGGAACTGGCTACCCAGCGGCGATTGAATGGTGGCCAGGCTGATGATCTTCTTCTCTTCAACGAAGGTCTGCAGCTCGACTTCCTTCTCGACGCCATCAACCACCTGACGCACGTAGCGGGTTACCGGCTTCTGCTCGATAAAGATGACCGCCATGCTGCGACCGACGTTATTGCGGGTCGCGCGGTTCATCAGGTCACCACCGCGGCCATCCAGGCGGATATTGACCTGCGGGCTGCCGTTCTCATCGAAACTGGCCTGGGCATCGGTCACCTGGTCACCGGTGATGATCAGATCACGCTCCAGCTGGGCTGGCGGACGGCCTTCCTCGCGAAATTCGAAGCTTTCGGTCGCAGCCTTGGCAGCGTCCGGCTCGGCGGCCAGACGGAACTCCAGGTTGGCGGTCTTGCCGAGAATACGCTTGGCTTCGGCCGTGTCCTGCACACCTGGCAGCTCAACCACGATGCGGTTGGCACCCTGACGCTGAACCAGCGGCTCAGCGACGCCCAGCTCGTTGACCCGGTTACGTACAGTGGTCAGGTTCTGCTTGATCGAGTATTCGCGAATTTCGACCAGCTTGGCCTGAGTCAGCGCCAGGCGCAGCACCTGCTGCTCGCCACGCTGCACAGTGGTCAGGTCGAAATCGGTGAAGTCCTTGCGAATCAGCTGCTGAGCTTTTTCCAGCGCCGCTTCATCGGCAAAGCCCAGCTGGATGGCACCATCCAGCTCAGGCAGGCTGCGATAACGCACGCGCTCTTTACGCAGCAGGCTCTTGACCTCGCCTTCGTAAACCTTGCGGCGCGCATCCAGGGCTTTGTCCATGTCCACTTCCATCAGGAAGTGCACACCACCGGACAAGTCCAGGCCGAGCTTCATTGGGCTACCGCCCAGGTTGCGCAGCCAATCTGGCGTGGTTTGCGCCAGGTTCAAGGCCACCACAAACTCGTCGCTCAAGGCCTTGCGTACCAGCTCTTTGGCCGGCAGCTGATCTTCAGCGCTGTTCAAACGCAGCAAGCCAGCACGGCCCTGATTGGCCAGGCTGACAGCTTTGACGCTGATACCGGCTGCTTCCAGGGCGCGGCTGGCGCGGTCCAGGTCGGCCTGCTCGACGCGCATGGCGGAGCTGTTGCCACTGATCTGGATCGCCGGATCATCCGGGTACAGATTGGGCGCGGAATAAAGGAAGCCGATTGCCAGCACAGCCAGAATCAGCAGGTACTTCCAGAGGGGAAATTTGTTGAGCATGACGCCGCCCGTTATGACGCGGGGCGCATTAAGCGCCCCGTCGAATGGTAAAGGTGTGTTGCTTAGATCGCTTTCAGCGTGCCTTTAGGCAGCGAGGCGGCAATCGCCACTTTCTGAATCTTCAGCTCGACGGTGTCGGACACTTCGATTACCACGAAGTCATCGGAAACCTTCGACACCTTGCCAGCGATACCGCCGCTGGTTACCACTTCGTCACCTTTCTGCAGGCCGCTGATCAGACCTTTGTGCTCTTTGGCACGCTTGGCCTGTGGGCGCCAGATCATCAGATAGAAGATGACCAGAAAACCGACCAGAAATACCCATTCAAAGCCACTACCAGCAGGACCGGCAGCCGGTGCGGCGCCTTCAGCGAAAGCAGCGGGGATAAAAAAGCTCATGTAACACTCCTGTTGCAAGGGTCTTTAAAAAGTTGGGAATCAATCCAGAGGCGGCGTTGGCAGCCCGCGTTTGGCATAGAAGGCATCGACAAAGGCGGCCAATGTACCCTGTTGAATAGCCTCGCGCAAACCAGCCATAAGCACCTGATAGTGCCGTAAGTTGTGGATTGTATTGAGCATGCTACCGAGCATTTCGCCACATTTATCCAGATGGTGCAGATAGGCGCGCGAGAAATGTTTGCAGGTGTAACAGTCGCACGTCGAGTCCAGCGGCGAATCGTCGTGTTTATGGAAGGCATTGCGGATTTTCAGCACGCCGGTGTCGACAAACAGGTGACCGTTGCGCGCGTTGCGGGTCGGCATCACGCAGTCAAACATGTCCACACCACGGCGCACACCTTCGACCAGGTCTTCCGGTTTGCCCACACCCATCAGGTAGCGCGGTTTATCGGCCGGCAACTGCGGCGGCAGGTAATCCAGCACCTTGATCATTTCGTCTTTCGGCTCGCCGACGGACAGACCGCCAATGGCATAGCCGTCAAAGCCGATCTGCTCCAACCCATCCAGAGAAACTTTACGCAATTCCTCATGCATGCCGCCCTGGACGATGCCGAACAGCGCCGCCGTGCTTTCGCCATGAGCCTCTTTCGAGCGTTTGGCCCAGCGCAGCGACAACTCCATCGAGCGTTTGGCCACATCGAACTCGGCCGGATACGGCGTGCATTCGTCGAAAATCATCACGATGTCCGAACCCAGATCGCGCTGCACCTGCATCGACTCTTCCGGCCCCATAAATACCTTGGCGCCATCGACCGGCGAGGCGAAGTACACGCCCTCCTCCTTGATCTTGCGCATCGCGCCGAGGCTAAACACCTGGAAGCCGCCGGAGTCGGTGAGGATCGGCCCTTGCCACTGCATAAAGTCATGCAGATCGCCGTGCTTCTTGATCACCTCAGTACCGGGACGCAACCACAGGTGGAAGGTATTGCCGAGGATGATCTGCGCACCAATTGCTTCGATATCACGCGGCAGCATGCCCTTGACCGTGCCATAGGTGCCCACCGGCATAAACGCCGGGGTTTCCACCACGCCACGGGGGAAGGTCAGCCGACCACGGCGCGCCTTGCCCTCGGTCGCTAACAATTCGAAAGACATGCGGCAAGTGCGCGTCATAGCTGTTCCTCTGGCCCGCGCGGTGCGGGGTTGCGGGTGATGAACATGGCATCACCGTAACTGAAAAAACGATACTTCCCGGCAATCGCCGCCTGATAGGCCGCCATGGTTTCCGGGTAACCGGCAAACGCCGACACCAGCATCAACAGGGTCGACTCCGGCAAATGGAAGTTGGTCACCAACGCATCGACCACATGCAGCGGCCGGCCGGGGTAGATAAAGATATCGGTGTCGCCACTGAACGCCTTGAGCATGCCATCGCGCGCGGCGCTTTCCAGCGAACGCACACTGGTGGTGCCGACGGCAATCACCCGACCGCCACGCGCGCGGCAAGCGGCCACGGCATCGACCACATCCTGGCCGACCTCCAGCCACTCGCTGTGCATATGGTGATCTTCGATGCGCTCGACTCGCACCGGCTGAAAGGTGCCCGCACCGACGTGCAGGGTGACAAACGCCCGCTCAATGCCCTTCTCGGCAATCGCAGCCAGCAGCTGCTGATCAAAATGCAGCCCGGCGGTCGGCGCCGCGACAGCGCCGGCACGCTCGGCATACACCGTCTGATAGCGCTCGCGGTCGGCCTGCTCATCCGGCCGATCAATATAGGGCGGCAGCGGCATATGCCCGACCCGCTCCAGCAGCGGCAGCACTTCTTCGCTAAAGCGCAGCTCGAACAGCGCATCGTGACGCGCAACCATCTCGGCCTCGCCACCACCGTCAATCAGAATGCTCGACCCCGGCTTGGGCGACTTGCTCGAACGCACATGGGCCAGCACGCGGTGAGCGTCCAGCACGCGCTCGACCAGAATCTCCAGCTTGCCGCCCGAAGCCTTCTGGCCGAACAGCCGCGCAGGAATCACCCGGGTGTTGTTGAACACCATCAGATCGCCGGGGCGTAGGTAATCCAGCAGATCACTGAACTGTTTATGAGCCAGCGCACCTGTCGGCCCATCAAGCACCAGCAAACGGCTGGCACGACGTTCGGCAAGGGGGTGGCGGGCAATCAGAGCGTCTGGCAGCTCGAAATTGAAGTCGGCAACGCGCATGGTCGGAAGGGGGTCGTCTAGCAGGGCGGCAAAGCTTACCGGAAATCATGCATTCTGACCACGCAAGTGGATTGACCAACCCCAACACCATCCCTATACTGCGCCGCCATTGTGCCCCGGTGGCGGAACCGGTAGACGCGGCGGATTCAAAATCCGTTTTCGAAAGAAGTGGGAGTTCGAGTCTCCCCCGGGGCACCATAGATTCGAAGAAAGGCCTTGATCATCAAGGCCTTTTTTATTGCAGGCAATAAAGCCGCGGGCAGCCAGAACAACGAGCCTGCATCGCACTTACTGGTACGCCCCTACTCCCGTAAAGAGCCTGCTCGAAGGAACACAGAAAACACCTGCAGCCCAACAACTGCATGCCCTGTAGGGGCTTGGCATTTGCCTGGAAGTTGGCGTAAAGTTTTCCCACTGTGTTTGCATGGGTCGCCGAAAATCGTGACCTGGTGCAGTAGATCATCTAGATCCGCTACATCCCGCTCGACCGTCGCACACCGCCTTGCAACCAGTATTCAGCCCCTCATGTCGAGTAGCGGCTGTCATCAACTCCAGGTTCAAGGAAATACAACATGTCGAATCGTCAGAGCGGTACCGTTAAGTGGTTTAACGATGAGAAAGGTTTTGGTTTTATCACTCCTGAAAGCGGTCCGGATCTGTTCGTGCACTTCCGCGCGATCCAAAGCAACGGTTTCAAGAGCCTGAAAGAAGGCCAGAAAGTCAGCTTTATCGCTGTGCAAGGCCAGAAAGGCATGCAGGCTGACGAAGTACAAATTCAGGAATAATCCTGCCGTGCTGAAGAACCCCTGATGGCAACATCAGGGGTTTTTTATGCCCTGCCATCCATGGCGGCCACCCTTTGGACCGTCGCTGCGCGACGTTAAACATGACTCTCGGTCATTTTTTATGGCCGGCCATTGATATGAATGCCGTATTGTTGCCGCCATTCCGCCAGCCGATTGAGTAAAGAGCCGACCATGCCGAAACACCTGCTGCGCCCGCAGGGTGAATTCCCCAGCGCCGGGCTGATCCGCCGCCTCGCTGCGATGTTTTATGACTTTCTGCTGTGCATCGCGCTGCTGATCGTCGTGACCTTTATCTACAAGCTGATCCTGATGGGGTTCTACGGCGAGGCGCAGCTCAAGCAGATGTCCGACGCCGGCGCCCTGGATGGCGATCCCCTGCTCTCGACTGTGCTGTTTCTCAGCCTGTTCGGTTTTTTCGCCAAATTCTGGACCCACAACGGCCAGACCCTGGGCATGCAGGTCTGGGGCTTGCGCATCCAGAACCCCGACGGCACAGCGATCAGCCTGTGGCAGGCACTGCTGCGCTTTCTGGTCGCCATCGGCTCCTGGCTGCTGCTGGGCCTGGGCTTTCTCTGGATGCTCTGGGACAAGCAAAAGCGCAGCTGGCATGACATCTACTCGGACAGCCAAGTGATTCAACTGCCGAAGAACATCCATAAGAAGTAAACGCCAGACAATAAAAAATGGCCGGGAGCCATTTTTAACGTCGCGCAGCGGCGGCCCCGAAGGGTGGCCGCCATGGATGGCAGGTAATAAAAAGCCGGCGTGCACCCAGTGTGCACGCCGGCTTTTTTACGCCTGAATCAACCCGCGCGGCGTAGCAACCAAACGCCGGCCAGTGCGCAGATACCCGCAGGGATCAGCACCGCCAGCAGCGGCGAGAAGCCGAATACCAGGCTCGACGGGCCGAGCAGGTCCTGGCTGATCTTGAACACAAAGCCCACCAGCACCCCGGTAAATACGCGCTGCCCGAGGGTTACCGAGCGCAGCGGGCCGAAGATAAAGGAAATCGCCATCAGCACCAGCGCTGCCGTTACCAACGGCTGCAGCACCTTGGTCCAGAACGACAGCCAGTACTGACTGTTATTCAGCCCTTGCTCGGCCAGGTAATGGATGTAATTCCACAACCCGGTCATCGACAACGCATCCGGCGCCAGCACCACGGTGCCGAGCAGCTGTGGCGTCAACTCAACATCCCAGCGCTCGCTGCCCTGCGTAATAACCTCACTGCTGCGCTCACGGAAATGCGTAGTCGCGACATCTTCCAGCTGCCAGTGATCACCCTGGTACTGGGCCCGCCGGGCGAAGCTGGAAGACTGCATGCGCTTCTGTTCATCAAAGCGATAGCGAGTAACGCCCAGCAGCACACCATTGGGCTGCACGGCGTTGATATGCACATATTCCTGCCCCTGGCGATGCCACAGGCCGCGCTTGGCGCTTTGCGCTTCACCGCCGCCCTGGGCCATGGCACGACTGGCCTGGGCCTGATTTTCGCTATAGGGCGCGAGGTACTCGCCGATCAGCACGCCGACCAGCATCAGCACCAGCATCGGCTTCATCACGGCCCAGACAATCCGTCCGATCGATACACCGGCCGCACGCATGATGGTCAGTTCGCTGTTACTAGCCAGCGAGCCCAAACCGATCAGGCAACCGATCAGCGCGGCCATCGGCAGCATTTCATAGATGCGCCGCGGCGCCGTCAGCAGTACATAGCCGAGGGCATCGAGCAGGCTGTAGTTGTCCTCGACATCGCCCAGCTCATCGATAAAGGCAAACAGCAGCGCCAGGCCAACAATGATGCCCAGCACGGCAAGGATGGCGACAAATACCTGTGCGCCGATGTAACGATCCAACTTAACCACGGGCCACCTCCTGTGCCACACGACGGGCCGCCCAGCGCAAACGCAGCGGCTCCCAATAAAGCAGCAGTAGCCCGATCAGTAAGAACACGCCATGCACCCACCACAAGCCAAGTGCTGCGGGGATCTTCTCTTTATCCAAGGCGCCACGCGCGCCAATCAGCAGCGCCAGGTAAGCCATATAAAGCAGGATGGCCGGCAACAGCTTGAGGAAGCGCCCTTGGCGCGGATTAACCCGTGACAACGGCACAGCCAGCAGGGTGACCACAAAAACCAGCACCGGGATCGACAAGCGCCACTGCAGCTCGGACTGCATGCGCGGTTTGTCGCTGCCAATCAGCTCGCGCGTCGGCATCGCCTCGCGGTCGGTGACCTCCACCGCCACTTCCGGTTTGGGCAGCAGCACGCCGTAGGTGTCGTATTTGATGGCGCGGTAATCGGCCTGGCCTGGATTGCCGTCATAGCGGTAGCCATTTTCCAGAATCAGGTAGCGACTGCCATCGGCCTGAATCTCCTGGCGACCTGATTCGGCCACCAGCACGGAGATACCACGCTCCTTGTCGCCCTCGCGGGACAGCTGCTTCTCGGAGATAAACACCCCGGCCAGCGAGCCGCGATCTTCGGACAGCTCCTCGGTGTAAGTCACCCGCGAGCCATTTTTCATCGATTGAAAACGCCCAGGCACCAGGGTATCCAGCTCAGTCATGGCACTCTGCTGGTTAAGAATCCGCGCCACATGCTCAACGCCTTGCGGGGCCAGGCCCAAGCTCAGCCAGCCGGCCAGCAACGCCACCAGGGCCGCAGGCGCCAGGCTGTAGGTCAGCAAACGCTGCTGGCTCATGCCGGTGGCCGAGAGCACAGTCATCTCGCTGTCCAGGTACATCCGCCCGTAGGCCAGGAGAATGCCGAGGAACAGCCCAAGCGGCAGAATCAGCTGGAGGAAGCCGGGAATCCGGTACGCCATGATCATCAGCAGCACCCCAGGGTCGAGCAGACCCTGCGCCGCCTGGGCAAGATAGCGGATAAAGCGGCCACTCATAATGATGACCAGCAGCACCGCGCTCACGGCACTCAGGGTCAACAACACTTCACGAGACAGATAACGGAAGACGATCAAACCAGACACTCCAGGGTTGTCAGGCTCAGGCGGCTAAGATCAAACTAGCCGCACTGCTTGCCGGCTCGCCCAACTGGCGAACCATCGAAAAATAGCCGGCATTATCCTGCAATACCGACGCCTTGTCTTGGGGACACCACGTAATGGAATTTATTGTTAAAAGCGCACGCCCAGAAACACTAAAAACCGCCACCCTGGTTATCCCTGTTGGTGAGGGCAAAAAGCTCGGCGAAACCGCCAAGGCCATCGACACCGCCAGCGCTGGCGCGATCAGCGCTCTGCTCAAGCGCGGCGACCTGGCCGGCAAGGTCGGCCAGACCCTGCTGGTGCACAACCTGCCGAATCTGAAAGCCGAACGCGTGCTGCTGGTGGGCACCGGCAAAGACAGCGAACTGTCTGACCGCCAACTGCGCAAATTGATCACCAGCGTTTACAGCAGCCTGAAAAGCCTCGGCGGCAGCGATGCAGTACTCGCGCTCGACGAGCTGCAGGTCAAGGGCCGCGAAACCTACGGTAAAACCCGCCTGATGGTGGAAAGCCTGGCCGACGCCGGCTACTGCTTCGACCGTTTCAAGAGCCAGAAGGCCGAAGCCGGCGCACTGAAGAAGCTCACCCTGCTCACTGACAAAGCCAACCTGGCCGATGCCGAGCGCGCCAGCACCCATGCCCAGGCGATTGCCGCCGGCATGGCCTTTACCAAGGACCTGGGCAATCTGCCGCCCAACCTCTGCCACCCGAGCTACCTGGCCGAAGAAGCCAAAGCCTTGGGCAAGGCGTACAAAAACCTCAAGATCGAGATTCACGACGAGAAGAAACTCAAAGAACTCGGCATGGGCGCATTCCTCGCCGTAGCCCAAGGCAGCGACCAGCCGCCACGCATGATCGTCATGCAGTACCAAGGCGGCAAAAAATCCGAGAAGCCCTACGCCCTGGTCGGCAAAGGCATCACCTTCGACACCGGCGGCATCAGCATCAAGCCGGCTGCGGGCATGGATGAGATGAAGTACGACATGTGCGGCGCCGCCAGCGTATTCGGTACCCTCAAGGCCGTGCTGGAACTGCAACTGCCGATCAACCTGGTGTGCCTGCTGGCCTGTGCCGAGAACATGCCGAGCGGCGGCGCCACGCGTCCAGGCGATATCGTCACCACCATGAGCGGGCAGACTGTAGAAATCCTAAACACCGACGCCGAAGGCCGCCTGGTGCTGTGCGACACCCTGACCTATGCCGAGCGCTTCAAGCCGCAAGCGGTGATCGACATCGCCACCCTCACCGGCGCCTGCATCGTTGCCCTAGGCAGCAATGTCTCAGGCCTGATGGGTAACAACGACGAACTGGTGCAGCAGATCCTCGGCGCTGGCCTGACCGCCGACGACCGCGCCTGGCAACTGCCGCTGTATGACGAGTACCAGGAGCAACTCGACAGTCCGTTCGCCGACATCGCCAATATCGGCGGGCCGAAAGCCGGCACCATCACCGCTGGCTGCTTCCTCTCGCGCTTTGCCAAGAACTACCACTGGGCACACCTGGATATCGCCGGCACCGCCTGGATCAGTGGCGGCAAAGACAAAGGTGCTACCGGTCGTCCGGTGCCGATGCTGACGCAGTATCTGCTGGATCGCAGCAACGCCTGAGTTCCAGGCGCATTGTAGGAGCGGTCTTGACCGCGATTGACTGGTAAGCTGCGCGCCTGTCAGCAAGCCGCTCCTGCAAATAACGCCAAAGCGTGTCGCCATGCCCCGAATAGAATTCTATGTACTCTCAACCGCCATGCCGGGTGACCGCCTGCGTGCGGCCTGTCAGTTGGCGATGAAAGCCTGGCGCGCCGGCCTGCCGGTGTTTCTGCGCGGCAGCGATGCGCAGCAATGCACCGAAGTGGATGAACTGTTGTGGCGCTTCAAAGCGGAAAGCTTTGTGCCGCACAGCCTCTACCAGGACGACGCGCACGCACCGGTGGTGATTGGCCTGGACGAAGAACCCAGCAGCGCTCAGGGCGTGCTGATCAACCTCGGCAGCACCCTATCACCGCAAGTCGAGCGCTTTAGCCGGGTGATTGAAATCGTCAACCAGGAACCCGATCTGCTGACCGCCTGCCGGGAGAATTTCCGCAGCTACCGGCAGCGCGGGTATGATCCAAAACGAGTCGAACTCTAGTTGCACAGTATGGACACCCCAAAACCGCCACAAAAACCCGCTCAACTGCTGAACGACCTGGAGTCGATCCGCCAACTGCTGGGCGATGAAAACCTTGAGCCACCACTGCTGATCGACTCGCTCGATCCAGACAGCATCCCCCTGCTCTCGGAAATCGTTACCCCACCGCCGAGCGTCTCCGCCCAGCAGCCAAGCCCCAAGCCAGGCCTTATCACACCCGCACAGAGCCTGCGCGCCACGGTGACCCAGAGCGTCAGCCGCGACAGCGAGATGAACCGTCTGGACAGTGAACTGCGCGCCGCGGCTCAGCTGATCCTGCAGGATGTGATCGACGATTTCGTGCCGCAGATCGAGGCCGAGCTGAAACGCCGCCTGGATGCGCGCCTAAGCCGCTTGCTGCCACCGCGTCGTCCGTAACCACGCGGACGCCCACCAGTCAGCCGCACCACGCGCGCCCTTACGTCATACAGACCATCCCCGCTATACTTGCCGGCTTTTCCGTCTAGCCGTCATAAGGGTCCCGCCGCGCATGGACAAGACCTACCAGCCGCACGCCATTGAAACCGCCCTGTACCAGAACTGGGAGGCGAACAACTATTTCGCCCCGCAGGGTTCGGGCGAGCCCTACACCATCATGATCCCGCCGCCGAACGTCACCGGCAGCCTGCATATGGGCCATGGTTTCAACAACTCGATCATGGATGCGCTGATTCGTTTCCGCCGCATGCAGGGCCGCAACACCCTGTGGCAACCAGGCACCGACCATGCCGGTATCGCCACCCAGATGGTGGTGGAGCGTCAACTGGCCGCCGACGGCATTGGTCGTCACGACCTGGGCCGCGAGAAATTCCTGGAGAAAGTCTGGGAATGGAAGGAGCAGTCCGGCGGCACTATCACTCGGCAGATTCGTCGCCTGGGTAGCTCGGTAGACTGGTCGCGTGAACGCTTCACCATGGACGACGGCTTGTCCGAATCGGTTAAAGAAGCCTTTGTCCGTCTGCATAAAGACGGCCTGATCTACCGCGGCAAGCGCCTGGTTAACTGGGACACCAAGTTCCACACCGCCATCTCCGATCTTGAAGTGGAAAACCACGACGAGAAAGGCAGCCTGTGGAACCTGCGCTACCCGCTGGCCGACGGCAACAAGACCGCCGACGGCAAGGATTACCTGATCGTCGCCACCACTCGCCCGGAAACCATGCTCGGCGACAGCGCCGTGGCCGTGCACCCGGAAGACGAGCGCTATAAAGCCCTGATCGGCACCTTTGTCGAGCTGCCGCTGGTTGGCCGGCGTATCCCGATCATCGCCGACGATTACTGCGACCCCGAGTTCGGTACCGGCTGCGTGAAAATCACCCCAGCCCACGACTTCAACGACTATGAAGTCGGCAAGCGCCACAACCTGCCGCTGCTCAACATCTTCGACAAGAACGCCGCCGTGCTCGCACAGGTCCAGGCGTTCAATGTCGATGGCAGCGTCAACAGCCAGATCGACTGCAGCCTGCCGGCCGCATACGCCGGCCTGGATCGTTTCGAGGCGCGCAAACAGATCGTTGCCGCCTTCGAGGCCGCCGGCCTGCTGGAAAGCATCGACGCCCACGCCCTGAAAGTACCGAAAGGCGACCGCTCCGGCACCATCATCGAGCCCTGGCTGACCGACCAGTGGTACGTCAGCACCAAGCCGCTGGCCGAAAAAGCCATCGCCGTGGTCGAGAGCGGTGAAATCCAGTTCGTGCCCAAGCAGTACGAAAACATGTACTTCAGCTGGATGCGCGATATCCAGGACTGGTGCATCAGCCGTCAGCTCTGGTGGGGCCACCGTATTCCGGCCTGGTACGACGATGCCGGCAACGTCTATGTCGGCCGCGACGAGGCGGAAGTACGTGCTAGCCACAACCTCGGCGACGCCAATCTGCGCCAGGACGAAGACGTTCTCGACACCTGGTTCAGCTCCGGCCTGTGGACCTTCTCCACCCTCGGCTGGCCGCAGCAAACTGAAGAACTGAAGACCTTTCACCCCACCGACGTGCTGGTTACCGGCTTCGATATCATCTTCTTCTGGGTCGCCCGGATGATCATGCTGTCCACCCACCTGACCGGGCAGATCCCGTTCAAGACCGTGTATGTACACGGCCTGGTGCGCGACGGCCAGGGCCAGAAGATGTCCAAGTCCAAGGGCAACGTGCTCGATCCGCTAGATATCGTCGATGGCATTACCCTGGACGAGCTGCTGGAGAAACGCACCAGCGGCATGATGCAGCCCAAGCTGGCCGAGAAGATCGCCAAGCAGACCCGCGCCGAGTTCCCCGAAGGCATCGCCGCCTACGGCACCGACGCCCTGCGCTTTACCAACTTGGCGCTGGCCTCCACCGGTCGCGATATCAAGTTCGATATGGGCCGGGTCGAGGGTTACCGCAACTTCTGCAACAAGATCTGGAACGCCGCCAACTTCGTGCTGGAAAACACCGATGGCCAGGACACTGGCGTCAACGGTGAGCCGGTCGAGCTGTCCTCGGTGGACCGCTGGATCATCTCGTCGCTGCAGCGCACCGAAGCCGAAGTCACCCGCCAACTCGACGCCTTCCGCTTCGACCTGGCCGCGCAAGCGCTCTACGAATTTATCTGGGACGAGTACTGCGCCTGGTACCTGGAACTGGTCAAGCCCGTGCTGTGGGACGAAGCCGCACCGATCGAACGTCAGCGCGGCACCCGCCGCACGCTGATTCGCGTGCTGGAAGTGGCATTGCGTCTGGCCCACCCGTTTATGCCGTTTATCACCGAAGAAATCTGGCAACGGATCAAGGTGCAAGCTGGCGTCAGCGGTGAAACCATCATGCTGCAGGCCTGGCCAGTGGCCAATGAAAGCCGCATCGATGCCGCCGCCGAAGGCGATATCGAGTGGGTCAAGCAGCTGATGCTCGGCCTGCGCCAGATCCGTGGCGAGATGAAAATCTCCATGGCCAAGCGCATCGATATCATCCTGCAGAACGCCAGCGCGGAAGATTTGCGCCGCCTGGCCGACAACGCGCCGCTGCTGAACAAGCTGGCCAAGCTGGAGTCGGTACGGGTGCTGGAAGCGGGCGAAGAAGCGCCGATGTCCGCCACCGCTCTGGTCGGCGATATGCAGGTGCTGGTGCCGATGGCCGGGCTGATCGACAAGGACGCCGAACTGGCGCGCCTGGATAAAGAGATCGCCCGTCTCTCCGGTGAAGTGCAGCGCGTCGGCGGCAAGCTGAGCAACGAAGGCTTCGTCGCCAAGGCGCCGGCCGAAGTGCTCGATAAAGAGCGCGCCAAGCTGGCTGAAGCCGAGCAAGCCCTGAGCAAGATGGTTGAGCAGCGCGGCAAGATCGCCGCACTCTGATCCACTGGCAACACCCGCAGCCCGCGCCCTTACCGGCGCGGGTTTCTTTTTTTGTAGGAGGGGCTTTAGC
>NZ_JBNXUH010000006.1:309991-310055 GCF_050563605.1 Pseudomonas peli
AGGATGAGCAGCGCGGCAAGAACGAAGAACAAAGAAAAAATGGAAAAAAAAGAAGAAAGAGAAC
>NZ_JBNXUH010000059.1:0-203 GCF_050563605.1 Pseudomonas peli
CCTCTAAAAGGTAGTGCTTTCGCCAGCGCACTACATATGTACCAGCGAAAGCCCCCTCCTCCCTCTGCAATACGCCTAGCCGGTGTTACGCAAACCCGCCGCAATACCCGCCACACTGACCAGCAAGGCCTGTTCCAGAGGGCTGTCGGCCTGATTATCACGCAGTCGTGAGCCTGTCTCTTRTMYMYTATACACATCTCCGA
>NZ_JBNXUH010000061.1:0-283 GCF_050563605.1 Pseudomonas peli
GTCAAACTCGGCGTCGGCGCGCTATTCACGGCGATGCCGCTGCTCAGGCTCGGCACCGGCAGATCCAGTGCCGGCAGGTTGGCGCTCGGGGTAGCCGCCATCGGCGTTGGCGGTGTCGGGGGTTGCGGCGTTTGTGCTTGCGGCGGTTGCGGGGCCYGCTGGCGGGGGGGCGGCGCSGGGGGGGNCGGGGGGGGSCCGCSGCGGSGGGGGGAAAATGNGCCCCCCCCGCGGGGTCYCCCCCCSCCGTTSBTSGTGGGGGGGGGGSNCCCGGGAAAACCGGCTC
>NZ_JBNXUH010000324.1:0-405 GCF_050563605.1 Pseudomonas peli
CTCTATCTTTCTTCCCTTCCATCCGCTTCTCTATCTTTCCTTCTTCAATGCCGCCTGTTTTTCCTCGTTCTCCCCTTTCTCTTATACTCATCTGACTCTGCCGACGTCTCTCCTCTCTTTTTTTTTTTTTKTTTTTTTCTTTTTTTTTTTTCTTTCTTTCTCCTCTTTTTTTTCCTTCTTACCTTTCTGTCTCCTTTCTCTTTTTCTCTTCTTTCTCTTCCTTCTACTCTCCTCTTTTTTTTTTTTTTTTTTTTTTTCTTTTTTTTTTTTTTTTTTTTTTCCAAGCAAAAGACGACATCCGATACCGCTCATTTCTTCTCGTGGCCTGGGAGATGTGTATAAGAGACGCCCCCTCCCCCCCCCCGCCGATAGCGAAACTACGACGCTGGATGCGCTCGCTTAGTA
>NZ_JBNXUH010000007.1:0-150 GCF_050563605.1 Pseudomonas peli
CGCCCAGTTCTACCCATGGGTTCGGAGACGTTTATAAGCGACCGGACCTGACCAACGCCACTGATCCAGAGAACGATCCCCCCAGCGTCACCCAGTTCCCTGTCGCCGCCGATGCCACCGCCTACACCCCAGGCAGCCCCGCCACCATCC
>NZ_JBNXUH010000007.1:156-271783 GCF_050563605.1 Pseudomonas peli
TTGGTACCCTGCTGATCAACAGCAACGGCAGCTTCACTTTCACCCCGGCCAGCAATTACAACGGTCCGGTGCCAACGGCGACTTATACCGTCACCGATGGCGACCTCACCGATACCGCTGAACTGAGCTTCGCCGATGTCGCACCGGTCAACGATGCACCAGTAAACACACTGCCTGCCAGCTACATCACCAACGAAGATACGTCGCTGAAGCTGACCGGCTTGTCGATCAACGATGTGGATGCGGGCACCGCCGCCATGTCAGTGACCCTTTCGGTCACCAGCGGTACACTGACTGCGGTTACTGCCGCTGGAGTAACCGTGACCGGTTCCGGGACCGGTAGCCTGGAGCTGAGTGGGTCTCAGTCGGCAATCAATGCGTATCTGGGAAACAGCAGTAATCAGCCGACTTATAATCCCTCTGCGAATGCCCATGGCACAGTTGGTTTGACTATGACCACTTCGGACAATGGCAACACCGGAGCTGGCGGAACATTAACTGACACTGACAGTGTCAACATTGTTATTACGCCCGTTAACGACGCCACTTCGCCGACTGTCACCTCTACACTGCTAGGCCAGTGGACGTTCAATGAGGCCGCGAACAGTACAACAACCACAAATCAATCTACAGGTGCCGCTGGCACACTGAGAGACACAGGTGTGGACGGTACAAACACGAACACGGCATTGCCAACTTTTAGTGCCACAGGCTCACGAAATACAGCTGCCGGCAATTACATCCAGTTTAATGATGCCGGTGATCGTGTCGATGTAGCAGCCTCAACGACGCAAGCGTTGATGGGTACTGCCAGCCTTGCTTTCTGGATCAACACCACTCAAACCGGTGGAAATGCAGGCAATGGTAACAGTTGGGATCTGCCAACTGTCTTGGGTAGTGAACAGTCCGGTGGCGGTAATGATATCCAGTGGGGTGCTATCAATAACACTGGCAAGATCGGTTTTGGCCTCGGCAATACAGCCGGGGTTTACAGCACCACCTCAGTCAACAATGGCCAGTGGCACCATGTAGTAATTACCCGAAATACGTCGACTAACCTTGTCGAAATTTATGTCAATGGTGTCCGTGAAAGTACCGGCAGCCCAACTGATTCAGCCTTTACTGGCGCGATCAATCAGCTGACCTCCATAGGGGCAAATAATCGCTTCCAAGGAAGCAACACTGATCTCAGTGACCAACAATTCTTTCAGGGCCGCCTTGACGACCTACGAATCTATAACCGTGTATTAACTGCTGACCAGATTCAAGCAGTTCGAAATGTTGAAAGCGGTTTTCAGGATACGGCATTAGCCAATGACGGCAATGCAATGTCATTTACTCTGGGAGGCAATAACTACACCGCAATTACCGTGAGCGGTTTGCTGGCGGGCATGACCATTAGTTCAGGCGCAAACATCATTACTGCAACAGGACCAGATCAAGTAATTAATCTGACCGGCTGGAACCTTAACAACCTGCAAGTAAGTGATGCTGGCACCAACTCCACCACGCTGTTGTTTACTGCGCAGAATACTCACGCTACCACTGGCGATATCGCCACCACTTACCATGCCATAACAATAGCCAATGGCACTTCAACCCTGCTTGAACTAACGACCGGGAATGATACGCGCACAGGAACAAACGCCGCTGACCTAATTCGCGGCGGGGCCGGTAACGATGTCATTAATGGTGGTGCCGGTCACGACAGGCTGGAAGGTGGCACGGGTAATGACACCTTAAACGGTGATGCCGGCAATGACCTGCTTATCGGCGACGCAGGTAATGACATCCTGTTTGGCGGTGCCGGCAACGACACGTTACTAGGCGGCTCAGGAAATGATGAACTGCGTGGCGGCAGCGGAAATGACATTTTAGTAGGTGGCACGGGGGCTGATACCTTCCTCTGGCAGAAAGACGACATTGGCAATGATGTTATCAAGGACTTTAGTTCAGCCGAGGGTGATCACATTGATCTCAGTGCGCTCCTGCAAAATGAGAACGATGGCAATATCCTTCAATACCTGCGGGTAAATACGACGAGCTCAACCCTAGAGATCAGTATCAATGGTGGGTTTGACGTAAATGGTAATGGCGCTGCCGACATGACCATCAAGCTGGAGAATGGCAGCGGCAGTAACTTCAATATCAACCCAGGTAACCTCAGCCAGGCTGATCTGGTCAACTCGCTGATTGCCGGTGCCGACCCACTGATCAAAATCGACCATAACTGATGACCACAACCCCGCTACCATAAGGAAGCGGGGTTGTTTATTCAGGGCGGCCAACAAGGCAAGGAGCGGTCGATGTTGTATGTAAAGCGCGATGCCTGGGGCAATTTGCAGCAGGTCGAGGCGGCGCCTTTCGAAGGCATGGATGGCGAGCTCCTAGCTGACAGCCAGGAAGCAGAAGCCTGGTATGCCAATCAGAGCGTAGAAAGCAGCCTGCTGCAGCTTAAGCAGAGTGACCTGGACATGATCCGGGTACTGGAAGACTTGATTACCGTGCTGATCCGCAAGGGCGTGGTGCGTATCACTGATCTACCGGAAGCGGCGCAGGGCAAGTTGGTCGGCCGTAGCAAGGCGCGGGATGCCTTGGGTGGCCTGCATCGACTGATCAACGACGACGAATCGAAACTGATCTGACCCCAGACCAGCGATACGTCAGGCTAGCAACAGCTCGCGGGCATGGCCCGCTTGTACAAAAGCGGCTCTCAGCGCCAAGGTCCCGGCTCACCGAATAGACGCCCCTGCACGCCGTTGATGCCCATGGCGCGCAGTACCTGCCACTCCCCTTCACTTTCCACACGCTCGGCAATCAGCGGTAGATCGATGCTGTTGGCTGCGCGCTGCATGGCTTCGATAAACAGGCGCTTGTCGTTTTCCTGATCGATATCGCGGATATAGCTGCCATCAACCTTGAGGTAACCAAGGCCAAGCTTGGCCAGATTGCCGATCATGCTGAAGCGTCCACCAAAGTGCTGCAAGCCGAGGCCAAAGCCCAGGCTGCGCAACCGTAAGGTCAGGTTTTCCAGCGCGGCCTGATCAGGTAATTGATCTTCATCCAGCTCCAGGGTCAGACGCGGCCCCAGTTGCCGGTGTTGCTGCAACTGGGCATACAACGCCGCCAGCGCCTGGGGATCGCGAATGCTAGTGCCGGACAGACTCAGCGCCACGGCAGCTGAATGACTGTGCAGCTGCGTCAACACCAGATTGAGCATGACTCGATCCAGTCGCGCCGCCCAGCCGAAACGCTCCACCCAAGGCAGAAAGCGCCCAGCGGGAATCACCTCGCCCTGCTCGTCAATCACCCGTGCCAGCACCTTGTGGTGCAGCACGCGTGCAGGTTCATCAGCAGCCACCACCGGCTGGAAGAACAATTGAATACGGCCCTGTTCCAGCGCTTGATCCAGCAGGTTGTACCAACTTTGCCCCTCGTCCACGGCCAGCGATTGCTCGGCCAGTTCATTAAAAGCCCAACTCGGCTGCGCCTGACTGGCGGCTAGCGCCAAGGCGGCATCCAGTGCGCGGTATAGCTCATCCTCCGCAGCGCCTGGGGCAAAGCTGGTCAGGCCGATGTGAGCCACTGGCAGGCAGTCACTGGCACCGGTCTGCTGCAGGCTGTGCAGGCTCTGCTCAAGCTGCTCGGCCAGTTGTTGCGCGTCGCTGCGGGCAAGCCCCGGTGCCAGCAGGGCAAACTCGCCACCACGGTTGCGCGCCAGAACAAAACGGCCCTGGCTGATGTGCTGCAACTGTTCGGCGATGCTGACCAGCAACTGATCCGTGCGCTGCCCGCCGAAACGCTGATTGAGGCCGCTCAGGTCATTAACCCGCAGCAACAGCAGGTAGCCACTGCAGGCCTGCTCCTCAACGTTGAGCCGTGCGTGCAGCTGCAAATCGAAATAACGTCGGTTGGCCAGCCCGGTCAGGCTGTCTTGATAGGCTTCGGCACGCAGCACTTCGCTGCGCGCGGCTTCCTCGGCAAACAATGCCTTGAGCTTGCCGACCATCTGATTCATGGCGTTGACCACCCGGCGAAACTCGGGGGTTTTCGGCAGCTCCGGCAGGCTGAGAAATTCGCGGCGGGCAATCGCATTGGACTGCGCAACCATATAGTCCAGCGGGCGCAGCTGACGTTTGAGCAGCAGCACACCCAGAGCAATACACAGCACGCCGCTCAGGGTCAGCCACAGCAGGTTGCCCAGGGTGCTCTGCCAGAGTTTGCTAACGGCAAACAGCGGATGGCTGATCACCTGCACCTCCGCGGCTTGCCGCCAGCCATCACTGACAATTGCATCGCCCTGCGCGGCTTCCAGATCGACCAGTTGGGCGAACCATTGCGGCGCTTCGCCGCTGACCGGCACGCCGCTGCGTTCGACCAGCAGCTCGCCGGTCGCAGGATCGGTCACACGAATGCTTTCAAAATAACCACTGTCGAAAATCGAGCTGACCATCAGCTCGATCATCGCGGTGTCGTTGACATGCGGGCTGAGCGACAAGCCCAGCGCCGTGGCGGCATCCTGGGCATGCGCGCGGAGCTGGTTGACCTGTTGCTCGCGCGAGCTCTCGACGCTGACCAGAAAACTGCCGGTGAAATTCACCAACATCAGCACGCAGATGGCGATAAACAACTGCTTGAACAACGACATCAACCACTCCTGTCGAGCCAACTGCAGAAAAATCCGGGCTCGATTACGCATCAACAATACAGATAGGTGCAGGCCCAAGCACTCGGCCGATACGGGGTGATACTCGGCAGCATCAGGTGCTTGGCAGATTTAGGCACGGCACTGGAAAAGTGCCGGCGGCACGACGGCCGTCATGGTGCGGGGCACGGGGACAAAACACAATGTCCACAGCAGCTGCGGGGGCAATTCGCCGATGGGGAGCAGGCTGTTTGCGATAACGGTCGCATTACCCGTTGCAGGTAAGCGACCGTTGATCGGGAGACAAAAGCAGCAATTTAGGCGCGACCCAAACCCTGCAAATGCACAAAGCCAAACAACAGCACCTGCACCCGCTGCAACCAGGGCTGTGGCTGACCAACCAGGCGGCCCTTGAACAGCAGCAGCTCGCCGAGATGCGCCAGCAGCATGCCGCCGGCAATCAGGTTGACCGCCAGGTACCAGCCCTCGCCCATGGGGTAGAGCAGGTTGAGCAGCGCCAGTAGCCAGAACGCGGCCAGTGCGCCTTTGGCGAATATCAGAACAGGCATACATCACTCCTTAATCAGCTAAGTCAGCCAGGTGAAAAACCTGATCAGTCTGCCCTGATAGCGCCTCAAGTACGTCCGCACTTTGGTCGGGTCGAGTGCCTCGGCGGCACTCAGCGCAGCGTCAGGGCAATCGGCTCATCGCTGAAATCGAAGCAGCCGAGGAAGGTCTTGATCTCCAGCAGACTGCCATCGACCTTCACGTCGCCCAGTAGCGCGCCCTTGAGCAGGCCGTTCTCGCCGCTCATCACAGTGTCCAGATACGTCTTATCGAGGGTCAGTTTAAGCGTGGTGCCTTCTGGAATGCCCTGGTGCAACTGCACCACACCGCGGCGCACTTCCAGCGCCCACTCCTCGCTGATATCCGGGAAACTGAAGCCCAGGGTCAGCTGCACATCATTGGCCTTGTCCGGGTCGACCCGGGTAATCCAGTTCTGCAGGAAGATCCGCGCCGGGAAGGTCTTCAGCATGTCCGCCGAGAGGAACGCGCTGCGCATGCTCAGCGCCATCTGCTGCACCTCGTCACCGGTAAATTTGCCTTCCAGCTCCATGGCGCTCATCAGGTACCAGTTGCGCCAGTTGATGTTCATGCTGGCGTAACCCAGTTTGCGAAAGCTGCGCGCCTTGATCTCTCGCGCCAACTTGTCTTCGTTGTCCACCTGAATGGCGTAGCTGGAAAGCTCGGCGGCCCATTGGTAATCGCCCTTGAGGTAGGCGTCACCGGCAGCCAGCAACAGTTTTTCCCGGCCACCCATCAAGGCGATCAGACGCTCGGCCTTGTCTTTCGGCGGCAGCGGATCGAGCGCCACCGGGTCGCCCTGGAACCAGCCCAGGTAGCCGTTGTAGATCTGCCGCACGCTGTGTTTCACCGTGCCGTAGTACTCGCGCAGGTAGGGTGTGTAGCCGGCCAGGTGCGGCGGCAGTTTGACCTTCTCGACCAACTCGTCCGGGGTCAGGCCCTTGTTCATCCAGCGCACGCTCTGGTCATGGATATAGGCGATGCCGTCGCGGGTCATGCGCAGCACTTCCTCGACCTGCGCCTGACCGCTGACCGGACGGCCGTGCAGCGGCACCATATGCTCCGCCTTATAGGCGCGCAGCTTGTCCAGGCTCTCAACCCACACCACCGGGTCGCGGAACTTGGTGCCGCGCAGGGTGTGGATATTTGGAAGGGTCGGGCCCTGCTCCACCTCGGCGCTGATCAGCACGCGATTATCCGGCAGGTAGACGGTGATCTCGTCCGGCGCCTCGCTGGGCACATGCAGGAACTGCAGGTCCAGACCAGCGATGCGCGTGTCGAGTTTGTCCTTGAAGGTCAGGGTCGGCGCGATAAAGGTCGAGGCCTCGACCTTGGCCAGCGGGCCAATGCCGGCGTTCATCTGCTCGTGGTCACTGTCCGGCAGGCCGGCACCAAAGCTGTAGCCGGAACGCACCGAGAGAATCGGCCCGACCAGCGCGCCCTGAGCCACCACATTGGCCAGCAGGGTTTCATGGGCGATGATCTGCACCTCGCCACTGCGCACCTGCTCTTCCGTGACGAAAGCCTTTACGCCGTTGATATGGTCCGGGTGGAAGTGGGTGTAGACCACGGCCTTGACCGGCTTGTCGCTGATCTTGCGGAACTCGGCCATGATCTTGCGTGACTCGCTGACCGCCTCGCCGGTGTCGATGATGATCAGCCCTTCCGGCGCCTCGATCATCGCCACGTTGCCCAGCTGCCAGCCGACGGCGGAATAGACGTTGCCGGCCACCTGGTAGACCTTCTGCGCGAAGTGCTTGGTGTGCTCAGCCAGCTCCGGGTGGATCGAGGCTTTGATCTGCTCTTCGGGCAAGGCCGCGTGGCCGGCCATGGGTAACGCCAGGCTCAGCAGCACGGCGGCGGTTCGGTTGAGTGAAAACATGCGAAGGCGCTCATTGTTAGTGGCAGTGCTGGAAGATTGGCCAAACGAAGTCAATAATTCCAATGCATTCCAAAACCAATAGCGATGCACAAAGCGCATGAATGATTTACGCCAGCTCCGCCACTTTGTCGCCCTCGCCGAACACGGCCATTTCGCCCGTGCCGCCGAAGCCGTGCACCTTAGCCAACCTGCCCTAAGCCGCAGTATTCAGGCGCTGGAGTCCAGTCTCGGCTGCAACCTGGTCGACCGGCACAGCCGCGGCATCAGCCTGACTACCCACGGTCAGCTGGTACTCGAGCACGCTCAGCGCCTGCTGGCCGGCAGCCGCGCATTGAAGAACGCCGTCAGCCAACTGGGTAATCTGCAAACCGGTGAACTGCGCCTGGGTACCGGCCCCTACCCAGCCGCACGCCTGGTGCCACGAGCACTGGGGCGCATGGCGCAGCGTTATCCACGGGTGCGGGTCAATCTGCAGATTGGCAACTGGCTGGAACTGCGCAGCAGCCTGCTGGATGACGCCCTGGAGCTGTTTGTCGCCGATAGCCGCGAGCTGCTCGACGATGCCTTGCTGTGCATCGAACCGTTGCAACGCCACAGTGGCGTGCTGTTCTGCCGCCCCGGGCATCCGCTGCTGGAACAACCGGCGCTGCGTATGCACGATCTGCTTGATTACCCCATTGCCGGCACCCAGCTACCGCAGACGGTCGAGCAAAACCTGCGCGCACTCAGCGGCCGTGAACAGCCGCTGAGTATTCAATGCGACAACTTTATGGTGCTCAAAGCCCTGGTGGCCGATAGCGACGTGCTGAGCATGGCGCCTTGGGATGTGGTGGCCGAGGATATCCAGACCGGACGCCTGGCCCGGCTGCCGCTGGAAGCAGGTGCGTTGACCGAGCAATCCGCTTACGCCCTGATCAGCCGCGCCGGGCATAGCCTGTCACCGGCGGCGCAGGCTATGCGGGAAGAGATACTGGCCGAAGATCGACTCTTCGGCCGTCAGCTTGAGGGCGCGCCGGATCCATAGCGCGCCTAGAAATGGTGGTCAGTTGCGCTGCCGCTCCCAACCCTTGCGCTCATCACGCCGGCCCTCGCGTCGATCATCACCACGACGATCAGCATTGCGCAGCACATCATGGCGCTGTGGGCGCTGCTGTTGATGGTTGCGCGAGTGGTCGCGATCACGGCGGCCATCCCAGCCAGCACGCGGTTGCGTTACGCGGTAGTCATGGCGCTTCTGGTATTTGTGCGTCTGATAGTGGCGCGGCTTTGGAGCCGGCACGTAATAACGCGGTGGGTGACGGTGATCATCGTAGCGCTGCGGTTGCGGCACCACGTAAACCGGGTAGCGTTGCACCTGATAATAGGTAGTCGAAGGCCCGCGATCATAGCCGCGGTGGCCATAACCACTGCCGCCGCCGTAGACCGCACAACCGCTTAAAGACAAAACCAACAACGCCAGCAGCATGGATTTGTATGACATAGCGGCCTCCTTCGACCGCGGGTGCGGCAGCGACCGTTGTCGCTGCCAGGGATTGCTCCCATTCAATAGACAACGTCACCCGCCTTTCAGTGCGTTGGCCCCCAGCGACAGATTCCATGACAAATTATTTCAAGACTGACACTGTCGTGCCGCGCAACACTCGCTTCGCCTGACCGCCGTTATAGGTCGTTTTAGCAGCGACCCTTCTTGGCCTGGCCGGGAGGACAATGAGGTGGGCCGCCACCCTCGTGACCATGGCCGCCATTGCCAATATCGACGCCGATGCCCGGCAATCGCAAGCTACAGGCTGGCAGCGAAATCAATAGAAAACCTGCCATCAACAAACCGATTAACGCTTTCATCGTAAAACCCACCTTCTTACTGTCACCACGGCAGACATGCTTGCCCGCCGTTACTGCTGCTCCAGCCACTCACACATCGAATGTGAATCGCCCGAAACATCAATATGAGCGTCATCGTCGATTCGACCTAGTAGATTCGCTGGAGTGGCAAATCGACGTTATGGCACGGTCTTCGCTTATGCGTTGCCGACGAATGGAATGCGTGTCGCTGCCCTGCTTACTAGCGGTTTGCAGCGTGAAAATTTGCAATGGCTGGCTAGGGTTCCGGTTCACGATTGATAGATCGCGAACGGCTGGTCCGAGAGCTGGCGACCTCATCCCAGCAATGCTGAGCCGGGGTTACACGGCGGGATAAAAGCCCGGGAGAACGATGCAGCGCGGCTGCACGCCTTCCTGCGCCATTTCCTGACCCCGAGGTTTCATATGCATCTTCCAGCTGTGCTCCTTCGCCGTATCTGCATCGGCCTGCTCGCCCTGACACTGACTGCCCCCGCTAGCGCAAGCGTCGAGCCGAAAACCTTCAAGCTGTGCTGGTCGATCTTCGCCGGCTGGATGCCCTGGGGCTATGCCGCCACTGAAGGCATCGTCAACAAGTGGGCCGAGCAGTACGGCATCCGCATCGAAGTCAGCGAAGTGCCAGATTACGTCGGCTCCATCGAGCGCTACAGCGCCGGGGAGTTCGATGCCTGCTCGATGACCAATATGGATGCGCTAACCATCCCAGCCGCCGCTGGCGTCGATTCCACCGCACTGATCATCGGCGACTTCTCCAACGGTGCGGATGCCATTCTGCTGCGCGGCCCGGGCCTGACGCTGAAAGACCTCAAGGGCAAGACCGTGCTGCTGGTGGAGAACTCGGTGTCGCACTACCTGCTCAGCCGCGCCCTGGAATGGGCCCTGCTCAAGCCTGAGGATGTGACCATCCAGCACGTCTCCGACACGCAGATTGCCGAGGCCTTTCTCGCGGGGCAAGGCGATGCGGTGATCACCTGGAACCCGATTCTGGCCAAGATCAAGCAGCAGACCCAGGTCAGCCAGGTGTTCAGCTCCAACCTGATTCCCGGCGAGATCGTCGACCTCACCGTGGTCAACAGCAAGGTCCTCGCTGCCCACCCAGAGCTGGGTAAGGCGCTGACCGGCGCCTGGTTCGAAACCCAGCGCCTGATGGGCATGCCCACCGACGCGGGGCGCGCAGCACGAGCGAAGATGGCCAGCGCCGCCGGCACCACGCCAGAGGATTTCAGCCAGCAACTCGACACCCTGCGCTCGTTCTACTCGCCGCGTTACGCCCTGGCCTTTGCCCGCGCCAACAAGATGCCCGAGCTGATGCAGCGGGTCGCCCAGTTCGCCGACCAGCAGAAGCTGCTCGGCAACGACGGCAAGGGCCTGGACAAGCTGGGCATCGCCTTCAGCGGCGAACGCAGCCTGGGCAATGCCGACAACATCCTGCTGCGCTTCGATGGCAGCTATATGCAGATGGCCGCAGAAAAAAATCTTTGATCAGACGCCCCGCAATGCAGCACGCAGGCACCGCTACGCACCGCCAGGGCGCACAACCCTGGCCTGGTGTCAGCAGAAACCGCGTGCCAGCGGGCTAGATCAAGCTGGCACGATGTTCGCAATACCTAGCTTGTGCAGGAACAACCCGCTTCGGCGGGATCGCGGCACCACAATTTGCAATAGCTGACTAGGGTTCCGATCCGCGATCAACAGATCTGCGGGTGACTGGTCCGAGAGTTGGCGACCTCCTTCGAGGTTACACGGCGGGATAAAAGCCCGGGAGAACGCGCCCCACCCGTGGGGAACCGCCGCGCACTCCTGCCCGTACTTTCTCGAACTGGAGGCTCCACCATGCGTAAGACCCATCTGTGTTCAGTACTCGCCGCCGGCCTGGCCGCCGCCATCAGCCTCAATAGCCACGCCGCGCCGAAATCCGACTTCAGCGTCTGCTGGACCATCTACGCCGGCTGGATGCCGTGGGAATACGGTGCCGCCGAAGGCATCGTCGACAAGTGGGCGAAAAAGTACGACATCAATATCGATGTGGTGCAGATCAACGATTACGTCGAGTCGATCAACCAGTACAGCGCCGGCCAGTTCGATGGCTGCACCATGACCAATATGGATGCCCTGACCATTCCGGCAGCTGGCGGCGTGGACAGCACCGCGCTGATCATCGGCGACTTCTCCAACGGCAACGACGGCGTCGTGCTCAAGGGCGAGAAAAAGACCCTGGGCGACCTCAAGGGCCAGAACGTCAACCTGGTCGAGCTGTCCGTTTCTCACTACCTGCTGGCCCGCGGCCTGGAAAAAGCCGGCCTCAGCGAGAAAGATCTGAAAGTGGTCAACACCTCCGACGCCGACATGGTCGCCGCCTTCTCCACCAGCGACGTCACCGCCGTGACCACCTGGAACCCGCTGCTGGCTGAGATCGAAGCCACGCCCAACGTGACCAAGGTGTTCGATTCCAGTCAGATCCCCGGTGAAATCATCGACCTGATGGTGGTCAACAGCGACACCCTCAAGGACAACCCGGCCTTCGGCAAAGCGCTGACCGGCGCCTGGTACGAAATCATGGCCACCATGAGCGCCGACACCCCAGCCGGCAAGGCCGCTCGCGAGCATATGGCCAAGGCTTCCGGCACTGACCTGGCTGGCTACGAAGCACAGCTTGCAGCGACCAAGATGTTCTATTCGGCCAAGGACGCCGTGGCCTTCGCTACCAGCCCGAAACTGCCGGCCACCATGACCAAGGTCGCGGAGTTCTCCTTCGGCCACGGCCTGCTCGGTGAAGGCGCGCAAAGTGCCGATGCCATCGGTATGGGCTTCGCCAAGGGCGTGACCACCGGCGACACCGGCAACCTCAAGCTGCGCTTCGACCCCAGCTATATGCAGATGGCGGCTGACGGCACGCTGTAACGCCTTCCCTACCTCTCCCGCTTGCGGGAGAGGCTTCGGGGGAGTGGGCCCAAGCCACACGAGAACACTCTATGCGCCTGATCAACCGCCACCCGGATCGCAGCGGTCGCCTGCTGCTGATCCTGCTGCCCTTCGCCCTGCTGCTGTTTGCCTATTTCGCAGGCTCGGCGCAGCGGCTGACGGAAAACCCCAACGACAAACTGCTGCCCAGCGCCAGCCAGATGGTGGCGGCGGTTGATCGCCTGGCCTTTACCGAGGACAAGCGCAGCGGCAACTACCTGTTCTGGCAGGACAGCGCCGCCAGCCTGTCACGCCTGGCCATGGGCATCGGCATCGCCGCCATCGCCGGGCTGTGCCTGGGCATCGCGGCGGGCATCATCCCGCTGTTTGGCGCGCCGTTGTCGCCCCTGCTCACGGTGCTGTCGATGGTGCCGCCACTGGCGATTCTGCCCATCCTGTTTATCGTTTTCGGCCTCGGCGAGTTGTCCAAGGTGATGCTGATCGTCATCGGCATCACCCCCTGCATTGCTCGCGATCTGGAACAACGCGCCCGCGAGATTCCCCAGGAAATCCTGATCAAGGCGCAGACCCTAGGCGCCAGCACCTGGACCCTGATTCTGCGTGTGGTGCTGCCGCAATTGCTGCCGCGCCTGCTGATCTCCCTGCGCCTGATGCTCGGCTCGGCCTGGCTGTTTCTGATCGCCGCCGAAGCCATCGCCAGCACCGATGGCCTGGGCTACCGGATCTTCCTGGTGCGCCGCTATATGGCCATGGACGTGATCCTGCCCTACGTGGTGTGGATCACCCTGCTCGCCTGGCTGATGGACCTGGGCCTGCGCCAGACCATCCGCGTGTGTTTCCCCTGGTACGAGGGGGCCAAGGCATGAGCGCCTTTATCGAAGTGAAGAACGTCTGGCAGGAGTACGGCGATCAGGTTGTTCTGGAGCGCCTGAACCTGAGCATCAACGAAGGTGAGTTCTGCACCTTGGTCGGTGCATCCGGCTGCGGCAAGTCGACCTTTCTGCGCCTGCTGCTCGGTCAGGAGCGCGCCAGCCGTGGCGAAATCCTGCTCGGTGGTGAGCCACTGGCTGCCGAGCCCGATAGCAGCCGTGGCGTGGTATTTCAGCGCTACTCGGTGTTCCCACACCTGACTGTGCTGGACAACGTCGCAATCGGCCTGGAGTTGCCGCGCTCGAAATTGCTCGGCCGGCTGTTCGGCGCCGCCAAGCGCGAAGCCCGCGAGCAGGCGGCGGTGATTCTGCAGAAAGTCGGCCTCGGCCACGCCTTGGACAAATACCCCAGCCAGCTCTCCGGCGGCATGCAGCAACGTTTAGCGATTGCCCAGGCGCTGATCATGCAACCGCGTGTGCTGCTGCTCGATGAGCCCTTCGGCGCCCTCGATCCCGGCATCCGCAAGGACATGCACGGCCTGTTGCTGGAGCTGTGGCACGAAACCAAGCTCACCGTATTTATGGTCACCCACGACCTGAGCGAGGGCTTCAGCCTCGGCACCCGTCTGCTGGTGTTCGACAAGACCCGCATTGACCCGCACGCGCCGAACGCTTTCGGCGCGCGCATCACCTACGACATTCCCCTTAACAGCGACCGCCGCGCCACCCGCGCCGCCGTCGAAGCGTTGCCCGCGCATATCGCCGGCAACCTGCAACCGGCCCTGTAGGAGCATCAGATGACTGCATCATTAAACCTACGCCCCACGCTCTACGAGGAACTCATTCCCGGTGGCGGCCATACCTCCTTTGTCCTCAAGCGCGGCCAATTGCTGCGCATTACCGACTTGCAAGGCGGCGCCAACGCCAGCCTGCTGCTACTCAACGCTGCCGAAAAAAGCGAACGGCTGAACCTGCCCGACAGCCTCAAATGCCAGCACACCGCCAAGCTCACCGCCGGGCACTGCCTGTATTCGGATATGGGTCGCGTGCTCGCTGCCATCACCGCTGATACCTGCGGCTGGCATGACAGCTTCGGCGGCGTGCTCAACGCCACCGAGGTGCAGGAGAAGTACGGCAACGGCAACTATCAGCAACTGCGCAACGGCTTCTTCCGCAACGGCGTGGACAACCTGCTGGTGGAAATGGGCAAGTGGAACCTCAATCTGCAAGACCTGCTGATGTGCCTCAACCTGTTCAGCAAGGTCACGGTCGACAGCGACGGCTGCTTCCACTTCCAGCCGGGCAACTCCAAGGCCGGCGACTACATCGAGCTGTACGCGCCAATGGACACCCTGGTGGTACTCACCGCCCTGCAGCACCCCATGGACCCCAACCCCGACTACGCGCCCAAGCCGCTGCAACTGAGCTGGCACAAGGTCGAAAGCGACGGCATCAGCGTGCTGTGCCGCACCTCGCGCCCGGAAAACGCCCGTGGCTTCCATAACACCGAACGTCTGTATATCTGAGGCCGGCCAGCATGACTCTTATTTCAAGCGACAAGCACCCGGAAGCTGCGGTGTACCGCGCCACCATCGCCGCTGGCGAACCCTTTCTCTGCGAAGTAAAAGCCGGCCAGACCCTGCGCCTGCTTGATCTGGAAGGCAATCAGGCGGTCGATACGCTGTTCTATTCGGCGCGCAACCCGCGCGAGCGCTATGACGTGCAACGCACCCTGCGCAAACAGAACCGCGTGTACCTGACCACCGGCAGCGTGCTGTATTCCAACCTGGGCCAGCCGATGCTGACCATCAGCGCCGACACCTGCGGCCGCCACGACACCCTCGGTGGCGCCTGCGCCCAGGAGAGCAACACCGTCAGGTACGCACTGGACAAGCGCTATATGCACAGCTGCCGCGACAACTTCCTGCGCGCCAGCCTGCACGACGGCCGCCTGAACAAAGCCGACATCAGCGCCAATATCAATTTCTTTATGAACGTGCCAGTCACCCCTGAAGGCGGCCTGACCTTTGAAGACGGCATCTCCGCCGCCGGCAAATACGTCGAGCTCAAGGCGCATATGGACGTGATCGTGCTGATCTCCAACTGCCCGCAACTGAACAACCCGTGCAACGGCTACAACCCGACCCCGGCTGAAGTGCTGGTGTGGGATTGATGGCCGCCCTTCGCCCCTGAGCGAAGGGCGAGTAAACGCCTTTCAACCACGGACGACCGTGGTGCAGACCGAATACCGCGGGACGGCCCGCCCACCCTTTCGAGGGCATCGCCATGTTCAACAAACTGCTGATCGCCAACCGTGGCGCCATCGCCTGCCGCATCCTGCGTACGCTACGCACCCTTGATGTACAGGGCGTAGCCGTCTACTCCGAAGCCGACGCCGCCAGCCTGCATATCCAGCAGGCGGACGAGGCGCACAGCCTGGGCGAAGGCCCGGCAGCCAACACCTATCTGGTGGTCGAGAAGATTCTCGCCGTGGCCAAACAGAGCGGTGCCACCGCGATCCACCCTGGTTACGGTTTTCTCTCGGAGAACGCCGCCTTTGCCGAAGCCTGCGAAGCCGCCGGTATTGCCTTTGTCGGCCCAACGCCGGAACAGCTGCGGGTATTCGGCCTCAAGCACACCGCCCGCGCCCTGGCCAAACAGCACGGCGTACCGATGCTCGAAGGCACCGAGCTGCTGGAAAACCTCGACGCCGCGTTGGTCGCAGGCGAACAGGTCGGCTACCCGGTGATGCTGAAAAGCACCGCCGGCGGCGGCGGTATCGGTATGCGCGTATGTAACAGCGCCGCCGAGCTGAGTGACGCCTTCGACGCAGTCAAACGCCTGGGGCAGAACAACTTCAGCGACAGCGGTGTGTTTATCGAGAAATACATCCAGCGCGCCCGCCATCTGGAAGTGCAGGTGTTTGGCGATGGTCGCGGCGAAGTGCTCGCCCTCGGCGTGCGCGATTGCTCGGTGCAGCGGCGCAACCAGAAGGTGCTGGAAGAAACCCCTGCGCCGAATCTGCCGGCCGGTATGGCCGATGAGCTGTGCGCCGCAGCGATCAAGCTGGCCAAGGCAGTCAGCTACCGCAGCGCTGGCACCGTGGAGTTTGTCTACGACAGCGAGGCGGCACGTTTCTATTTCCTTGAGGTGAACACCCGCCTGCAGGTCGAACACGGCGTCACCGAACAGGTATGGGGCGTCGACCTGGTGCGCTGGATGATCGAACTGGCGGCTGGTGATCTGCCTCCATTAAGCGAACTGGCGAAAGGTTTGAAACCCAGCGGCCACGCCATTCAGGCCCGCCTGTACGCAGAAGATCCGGGCCGCGACTTCCAGCCAAGCCCCGGCCTGCTCACCGCAGTCAGCTTCCCCAAGGCCGACGGCAAAGCGCTGCGTATCGATACCTGGGTCGAAGCCGGCTGCGAGATCCCACCCTACTTCGACCCGATGATCGCCAAGGTCATCACCTGGGCCGATAGCCGCGAAGCTGCCAGCGCCGCCCTCGGCCAGGCCCTGGCCGATACCCTGCTGTATGGCGTGGAAACCAATAGCCAGTACCTGCGGCAAATACTCACTGACGCGCCGTTCGCCAGCGGCAATCCCTGGACCCGCTGCCTGGAAAATTTGAATTACCAAGCCACGACCTTTGAAGTGCTAAGCGCCGGCACCCAGACCACCGTACAGGACTTCCCCGGCCGCCTCGGCTACTGGGCCGTCGGCGTACCGCCTTCCGGGCCAATGGACAGCCGCGCCCTGCGCCTGGGCAATCGTCTGCTGGGCAACGCGGCAGATGCCGCCGGCCTGGAAATCACCATGAGCGGCCCGACCCTGCGCTTTAACACCGATGCAGTGGTGGCGGTCACTGGCGCGCCTATTCCGCTAAGCGTCGATGGTATTGAGCAGCCACTGAATACCGCGCTGCTGATCAAAGCCGGCAGCACCCTGAGCCTTGGCACCATTGCCGGCGCGGGGGCACGTAGCTATCTAAGTCTGCGCGGCGGTGTGCAGTTGCCGGATTATCTCGGCAGCAAAAGCACCTTTACCCTCGGCCAGTTCGGCGGCCACGGCGGGCGCGCCCTACGGGCCGGTGACGTGCTGCATATCCCGGTGCTGAGCGACCGCCAAGCCGGTGCGCAACTGCCTGCCGAACTGTGCAGCGCCCTGCCCGCTGTGCGCGAAATTCGCGTGATCTACGGCCCCCACGGCGCGCCGGAATATTTCACTCCGGCCTATATCGAGACATTCTTCGCCACCGACTGGGAAGTGCACTTCAACTCCAGCCGCACCGGCGTGCGCCTGATCGGGCCCAAGCCCGAGTGGGTGCGCGATAGTGGCGGCGAAGCGGGTTTGCATCCGTCGAATATCCACGACAACCCCTACGCCATCGGCGCGGTGGACTTTACCGGTGATATGCCGGTGATCCTCGGCCCGGACGGCCCGAGCCTGGGCGGCTTTGTTTGCCCGGTGACGATTATCGAGGCGGATCTGTGGCAGCTGGGCCAGCTTAAGGCCGGTGACAAGGTGCGCTTTGCGCCGGTGGATATCGCCACCGCGCGGAAATTGGCCAAGGCCAGCAATGCAGAAACAAGTGACCTGGAAGCCCGGCTGCAATCCGGAGCCGATATGTCGCCGAGTTCCCCGAGTGCAGCCGAGCTACAAAGCCCCATCGTGCTCGATATCGGCGAAGCGGATAAACGCCTGGTGGCGCGTCTGTCTGGCGATACCCATCTGCTGCTGGAAATCGGCGCAGCGGAGCTGGATCTGGTGCTGCGTTTCCGTGGCCATGCGCTGATGCAGGCGCTGGAAGCCAAGCAGCTGGTTGGGGTGATCGACCTCACTCCGGGCATTCGCTCGCTGCAGGTGCATTACCAGCCGGAAACCCTCGCCCTGAGCGATCTGCTCGGCATAGTCGCCGGCGAATGGGACGCAGTGTGCGCCGCGCAGGACCTGCGCGTGCCGTCGCGCATCGTCCATCTGCCGCTGTCCTGGGATGACCCGGCCTGCCAGCTGGCGATCGAGAAATATATGACCACGGTGCGCAAGGACGCGCCCTGGTGCCCGAGCAACCTGGAATTTATTCGCCGCATCAACGACCTGCCCAATCTCGATGAGGTGTACAGAACGGTGTTTGAGGCCAGCTATCTGGTGATGGGCCTGGGCGACGTCTACCTCGGCGCACCGGTGGCCACCCCGCTGGACCCGCGCCATCGCCTGGTCACCACCAAGTACAACCCGGCGCGCACCTGGACCGCCGAGAACTCGGTGGGCATCGGCGGCGCCTATATGTGCGTGTACGGCATGGAAGGCCCCGGCGGTTATCAGTTCGTCGGCCGCACCCTGCAGATGTGGAACCGCTACCGCGAAGTGGCCGCGTTCGACGGCAAGCCCTGGCTGCTGCGCTTTTTCGACCAGATCCGTTTCTACCCGGTCAGTGCCGACGAGCTGCTGCGTATCCGCCGTGACTTCCCCCTGGGCCGCTATGACTTGCGTATCGAGCACAGTGAATTGGCCCTGGCTGATTACCAGACCTTTCTCGACCGCGAGGCTGAGGGCATCGACGCCTTCCGCAACCAGCAGCGCGCGGCCTTTGACGCCGAACGTCAGCGCTGGATCGCCTCCGGCCAGGCGCACTACGAGAGTGAGGAAGTCGCCGCCGACCTCGGCGAAGACGCCCCGCTCGGCGCCGGCCTGCATAGCATCGACAGCCATATCGCCGGCAACCTCTGGCAGGTGCAGGTGAATGAAGGCGACCAGGTCAAAGCCGGTGATACGCTGGTGATTCTGGAGTCGATGAAGATGGAAATCCCCCTGCTCGCCCCGCGTGATGGCGTGGTGCGCGAGGTGCGCGTGCAACCCGGCTCACCCGTGCGTGCGGGCCAGCGCGTAGTGGTGCTAGAGGAAGTCTAAGGGGCTAGCGCCGATAACTGAGGATGCGCCCCTTAAACGGCGCATCCGGGTTATCCAGCAGGTTCAGGCTATCGGCCAGCTGCAGATAGCCGTGCTCCAGCATATGCCGGGAAAACCGCGCGCTGTTGCCGCGACCCGGGTCGACAATCAGCACCGCCGCGTGGCGATTGCAATGGCGGTCGATAAACCCGGCCAGCAGGCTGGGGTGGTCGCGCTCGTAAAGCAGATCGCTACCAATCACCAGATCAAACAGACCCAGCTGCTGATAGTCCTCGGCCCAGTCGCAGCTCTGATAAGGCACCGGATCCAGTTGATTAAGCGCGGCATTGCGCAGCAAAAACTCGCCCGCCAGCGGGTGGTAGTCGCTGGCGGTGATATCCGCCCCCAGGCGCTGCAGCACCAGGCTGGTCAGCCCCAGACCGCAGCCCAGCTCAAGAATGCGCAGCCCATCCACCGCCATGCCGCTCAGGGTTTGCGCCAGCACTTCACCAGCCGGCCAGAGTTGGCCAAACAACGACCAGGTGGCCGAGGAGATTCCGGCTTTTTCCGCCAAGCCGTCGAGGTCAGCGAACTGCTGTTTGTCGCGCAGGGAACACAGGTGAAAATCCTCCAGCCCGATGCTCAGGGTGGAATATTTGATGCGATAGCTGGCAGGCGCGCTGGGCATGGGGGCTCGGTGTGCTGAAAGGACTGCGGTCAGGGGCAGATCAGCAAGGCGTACGAGCAGCGTACGGGTCACCAAGGAGACTCTTCGTGTTGCCGCACCTTAGCCCTCAAGACCTGGCGCAGCAAGCGCCATGGCTACTGGCAAATCAGCCAGGAACCGATGTTTCAGCAGCGCCGGCGGTTGCCGAACGCTACAATGCGGCGATTATTTAACCAGCAGAGCCTTGCATGCCTCATCCGTCCCCGCTGACCCGCCAATGGTCCTTGATTGCGCTGCTGCTGGTTCTGCTCGGTTGTGGCTTCCTTGCCACCTCCCTGGCCAGTTACTACACCGCTCTGGACTCGATCCGCGCCGGCATCATCAACACCGAACTGCCGCTGACCTCGGATAACGTCTATTCGGAAATCCAGAAGGACCTGGTTCGGCCCATCCTGATTTCCTCGATGATGTCCCGTGACACCTACGTGCGCGACTGGGTGTTGGGCGGCGAGAAGGACCCCGAGCAGATCACCCGCTACCTGCGCGAGGTGCAGGAGCATTACGCCACGGTCACCAGCTTCTTCGTCTCGGAGAAAACCCACACCTACTACCAGGCCAAGGGCGTACTCAAGCAGGTGCAGGAAGACGAGCCGCGCGATGACTGGTATTTCCGCGTGCGCGACATGCAGACCCCGTACGAGATCAATGTCGACGTCGACATGGCCAACGACGACCGCATGACTGTGTTTATCAACTACAAGGTGTTCGACTACGAGCAGCGCTTTATCGGCGCCACCGGTGTGGGCCTGACCGTGGATGCGGTGGTCAAACTGATCGACACCTACCAGCAGCGCTATGAGCGCAGCGTGTTCTTTGTCGACACCAATGGCCTGCTGGTGCTCACCGGCGCCAGCGGCGGGCCGATGGGCGCGCGGGTTGGCCAGTCACTCAGCGAAATCCCCGGCCTGGAAGAATTGCTGGCCAAGCTGCCGCATCCGCAAAGCGGCGACTTCGAGTATCAGGAACACGGCCGCGACCACTTCCTCAATGTGCGTTTTATCCCCGAGCTGAACTGGTACCTGTTTGTCGACAAGCATGAAGACGGCGCGGTCGCCGGCATCCGCAAGTCGCTGTACCTCAATCTGCTGATCTGCCTGGTGGTCACCGTTATCGTCATCAGCCTGGTCAGCCTGGTGCTGCGCCGCTATCAACGGCGCATCAGCGCCCTGGCCACCACCGACCTGCTGACCGAGCTGCCCAACCGTCGTGGCTTCGATCTGCTGGCCAACCAGGCCGTGCAGGAAGTGCGGCGCAGCCCAAGCGCGCTGTGCGCCCTGATGCTCGATCTGGACAACTTCAAACAGCTCAACGACAGCCACGGCCATATGGCCGGTGATGAAGTGCTGCGCCGCTTTGCCAGCAACCTGCGCAGCACCGTGCGCCAGTCCGACATCATCTGCCGCTGGGGTGGCGAGGAATTTATCCTGCTGCTCAAGGACACCACACCCGAGCAGGCCCGCGAGCTGGGCGAGAAGATCCGCCAGCAAACCGAGCAAAGCAGCATCAGCTTCAACGGCGCGCAGCTGCGCATCACCACCAGCATCGGCCTGGCGCAACTGCATGCCGATGAGTCGCTGGAGCAGCTGATCACCCGCGCTGACCGCGCCCTCTACCGGGCCAAACAGGGCGGCCGCAACCGCCTGTGTGAAGAAATCGCGTGAGTGATGACACCAGCCGCTGCCCCTGCTGCGGGCAGCTTAACCAGTGCGCCCAGGCTGGCGCCGACGCACCGGTGAGCGAATGCTGGTGTTTTAGCGTGCCGGTAGATGCCGAGCAGCTGGCCAAGCTGCCGCCCGAGCAGCGCAACCGCAGTTGCCTGTGTCCACGCTGCGCTCAGGGCCTGCCTGAAGCGTCTGCCGACTAGCCATGCGCCTCGACCGTTTTCTCAGCAACCTGCCCCAACTCAATCGCCAAGCCGCCCGCCAACTGTTGGCCAGCGGCCGCGTGCAAGTGGACGGCGCGGTGGTTTGCGATGGTCTGTGCGAAGTCAGCCAGTTCAGTCGTATCGAAGTCGATAACGAGCTGCTGCAAGCCGGCAAAGCCGCACGCTACTTTATGCTGCACAAACCCATCGGCGTGGTCAGCGCCACCGCGCATGAGCAGCACCGCACCGTGCTGGATTTGCTCGATGAGCCGGACAAAGTCGATCTGCACCTGGCCGGCCGCCTGGACCTGAATACCAGCGGCCTGCTGCTGATCACCAACGACGGCCAATGGTCACGCCGCCTCACCGAGCCGCGCAGCCGCCTGGGCAAGGTCTACCGCGTCGAGACCGAACAGCCGATCAGCCCGGAGTACATCGAGGTGTTCGCCCGCGGCCTGTACTTCGCCTATGAAGACCTCACCACCCTGCCCGCCGAACTGGTCATTCTAGATAGCCACAGCGCCCTGCTGACCCTGCACGAAGGCCGCTACCACCAGGTCAAGCGCATGTTTGGCCACTTCCAGAACAAGGTCATCGGCCTGCATCGCCTAAGCATGGGCGCCATCCAACTCGACCCGCAGCTAGCCCCCGGCCAATACCGCACCCTGACGGCAGCAGAAATCGCCTGCGCCTAACCCCCCTGCCCAAGTCACATACTTAGCTAGCTAACCGACAAACGGTTGTTCGATATTCCAATATTCACTTGCGCCAGCAGGAGCACGGCTGCTTAAATCAAACCATAAGGTCTTATCGTGACTGGACAGTCACGAAAGCCATCTAAGTGTTCCATCGGTTACTTGCGCACTGCGCGAAATGGGTTCCTGCCTGGTCAAAGACGCCGCTCCATACCTGCCAAAAGGTCGTGGACGGATGCTCTATTTCAGCCCTAACTGATTGAAAATAAATAACTTATAAAATCCTCCAGCCTGACATCTTGTTGTCACGTCCAGGCGCTTTCCTGATTGTCCTGCTTAGCCCGGTTTAACGGCACCGCCGTTTTGCCATGCCCACTTTTGCGCCAGGAGGAAACGACATGAAGCCAGCTACCGCTGTCGTCGATGTTCACGGAATCTACAAGATCTACACGGAGTTCTACGCCAATCCGAGCGCGCGCAAGACCATCATCCTGGTTAACGGCTCACTCTCCACCACCGCGGCCTTCGCGCAAACGGTTAAATACCTGCGTACCCAGTTCAATGTGGTGCTCTACGATCAGCCCTATGCCGGCCAGTCGAAGCCGCACAACCATCACCACCAGCCGATCACCAAGGAAGACGAGGCCAGCATCCTGCTCGAACTGATCGAACAGTTCCGCGCCCACCACCTGATGTCGTTCTCTTGGGGGGGCGTCGCCGCCATGCTCGCCCTGGCCCAGCGCCCGGCGCGTATTGAAAAGGCAGTGATCACCTCCTTCTCGCCGTTGCTCAACGAGCCGATGGTCGACTACCTGGAACAAGGCCTGGCCCATCTGCACGCCCTCGACGGCGACCAACTCGGTCACCTGGTCAACAGCACCATCGGGCGCTACCTGCCGTCGCTGTTCAAACGCTATAACCATCGCCATATCAGCAGCCTCGACAGCCACGAATACCAGCAGATGCATGCCCATGTGCACCAGGTACTGCACCTCGACGCCCATTGCCAGATGCAGTGCCTGGCAGGCATCGAGATCCCGCTGCTATTCGTCAACGGCGAACACGACGCCTATACCTCGCCAGCCGACGTGCGCCTGTTCGCCAAGCACCTGAACGACTGCCAGTTCGTCACCATCGACAACGCCGGGCACTTCCTCGACATGGAACACAAAGCCGCATGGCTGCAGAGCCAGGCCGCACTGCTGGGTTTCCTGCAGAGCAAGCCACTGCGCCAGACCCACTACCGCCCACAGATGGACGTGCTGCACGCGCTGGCCGTATGAAGCCTGTACACACCCGCGCCCGCACCGCGTTATTGCAGATAACCGGGGCGCGGACTTCATTTCAACCAAGACTTCCGGTATAAAGGCACCCGCTGCGGGCGTCGTATAGTGGTAATACCCTAGCTTCCCAAGCTAGAGCTGTGGGTTCGATTCCCATCGCCCGCTCCAAATCGCAGAATCTAAAGCCTCGAAACCAAATGGTTTCGAGGCTTTTTGCTTTCTGGGATAAACGACATAAGCGCTAAGTAGCGCGAGCATGCCACCAGGCATTTGAAACAACCTTGACGGACTGCAGTAGATGGCGTTCCCAACTGGATTCGAACCAGTATCTAGCCCTTAGGAGGGGCTTATTCTATCCATTGAACTATGGGAACCGAGGCTGGATAGACGGGCCACCAGCGGGCGGCATCTTAGGGTCTGTTGACGTTTTAGCGCAAGCCGCGTTGCCGCGCAAAATCTCGCCAGGCTAGGCGTAGGACGCAGGTAATGGTGTTCCCTTGCCAAGTCCTACAACAACGCATGGCGAGATTTTTCGCGCAACCCGAAGGGCCGGGCCTGTTTTAGCGCGATGCTGCGTTTCTCGACACTCATTTGGAACAACCAAACTTCGCGTCTCGTGCCTTGCCTCGCGCTAAAACAGGCTCCGGCGCGGTCGCGATGAAACGTCAACAGACCCTACAGGCTTGGCGGTTTTGTCATGCCGCTGCCATCATCTCGGCGCCATACTGCCAACTGACTGCCAACCGGCTGTCATAAGGAGAGGAGATCGCCATGCGCCCTGCTGCTTCGCATCATCTGCCGGATTCGCCTTTTGCCGATTTTCACCTGCGTGCGGTCAGCGTTAACGATGCTGCCGCCCTGGCGGCCTTGCTGCAACAATTGGCGCCCGATGAGCCGCGTGCCGATGCCAAGCTGTTGGCTTTGCGCCTGAGCGAGCTGCCGGTAAGCCGTGTGGTGTTGGTGGCCGAGCGTGACGGCAAGTTGCTTGGCACCTGCACGGTCAACCTGATCGAGCACCTGGCGCACAACTTTGCCCGCTCGGCGATTCTGGAAGATGTGGTGGTGGATACGGAGGCGCGCGGCTTGGGGATTGGCCAGGCGCTGATGGGCAAAGCCATCGAGCGCGCCCGCGCCTGGGGTTGTTACAAGGTTGCGCTGTCCAGCAGCCAGGGCCGTGAAGCTGCCCATGCGTTTTATGCCAACCTGGGGTTTAAGCCGCATGGGGTTAGTTTGGCGCTGATGTTGGATTAAGACGCTGTCAAAGGCTTTTGTAGGAGCGGGGGGGGACGCCTAGTCCATGCCCGCGAACCGAGGTAACCGGAAAAACATCGCGGGCAAGCCCGCTCCTACAGGTTTTGTAAAACGTACCAGTAGTGCGGGCTACGTTTAGCTGTTTTTAACGACCGAAGCGCTCTTCGGCTAGTTGATCGGCGATTTCTACGGTGGTTTTGCTCGCCGCATCGGCGCGCTGGAAGATCTGTTCCAGGGTCGCGCCGATGCCTTCGATATGCGCTTTGAGCTGTGCGGCGCTGCCACCGGTGCGTTCGTAGCAGACATCGATAATGCCGCCGGCATTGATCGCGTAATCCGGCGCGTACAGGCATTCGTTGCGGCGCAGGGTTTCCGCCAGGCTGGCATCGGCCAGCTGGTTGTTGGCGGCCCCGGCGATAATCGGCGCACGCAGGGCTTCCAGGGTTTGCTGGTTGATGATGCCGCCCATGGCGCAGGGCGCGAATACATCGACATCCAGGCCGAAAATCGCCTGCTGCGGCACAGCGGTTGCGCCCAGTTGCTCGACCGCGCGACGCACATTGGCTTCGACGATATCGGTAACCCACAGCTCGGCGCCGGCGGCTTTCAGCTGACGCGCCAGGTCGAAGCCCACCTGCCCTACCCCTTGGATTGCCACTTTCAGACCCTGCAGATCATCACGCCCCAGGCGGTGTTTGACCGCGGTCTGGATGCCGATAAACACCCCGTAGGCGGTGGACGGTGACGGGTCGCCATTGCGCGTACCGCCAGCAAAGGCTTCGCGCAGCTCGGCGCCGGATACGTGGCGCGTGCGCTCGGCCATGATCTGCATTTCCGCAACGCCGGTGCCGGAGTCGGCGGCAGTGACATAGCGGCCACCGAGGCTGTCGACAAAGTCACCCATGGCCTGGAACAGCGCCGCGCTCTTGCCGGTATGCGGGTCGCCAATGATCACCGCTTTGCCGCCACCCAGCGGCAGGTTGGCCAGGGCCGATTTGTAGGTCATGCCGCGCGACAGGCGCAGCACATCGCGCAGCGCTTCATCGTCATTGGCGTAGGGCCACATGCGGCAACCGCCGAGGGCCGGGCCGAGGTTGCTGTTGTGAATGGCGATAATCGCCCGCAGGCCGCTGGCCTTGTCGTGGCCGTAGACCACCTGTTCGTGGTGGTCGAAATCGATATGGGAAAACACGGACATAGGTGCCTCGTTTTTTTGTTGTAAGAGGTCGCCCTCTCCCGGTTAAGGGAGAGGGTGAAGGTTATAAGCGTCAGGGGTTTGTTATGCGGCCGGTTCGAACAGCTGCACCGCCTGGATTTCGCTGACCAACATGCGCGCCTTGAGCTGGCTGCTCTGCTCGCGCACCTTGGCCAGGCTGCGTTCCTTGACGTGGCCATAGCCGCGGATCTGCTCCGGCAACTCGGCCAGGGCCAATGCGGTGCGGTAGTTGTCGGCGTTGAGTTCCTTGAGCAGGTACTCCAGGTTCTGCTCGTAGTCGTCGATCAGGTCCAGCTCCAGTTTGCGCTCGGCGCTGTAGCCGAACAGGTCCAGAGGTGTGCCACGCAAAAACTTGAACTTGGCCAGTACGCCGAAAGCCTTGAGCATCCAGGCGCCAAACTGACGCTTACGCGGCTCGCCGGTGCTGGCATCCGGCTTGCTCAGCCAGGACGGAGCCAGGTGGAACTCCAGACGGTAGTCGCCGCTGAACTGCGCCTCCAGCTGACGGATAAAGCTGCCGTCGCTGTACAGCCGCGCCACTTCGTACTCGTCCTTGTAGGCCAAGAGCTTGAAGTAGTAGCGCGCCACGGCCTTGGTCAGCACTTGGTCAGCGCTCTTGTCGACCTGCTGCACCCGCGCAACCTGCTCACGGTAGCGCTCGGCGTAGGCGGCGTTCTGGTAGGCAGTCAGGCGCACAACGCGGTCAGCGACGATTTCTTCCAGGGTCTGGCAACGCGGTGCTTCGATCACTTCTGGCTTGGCCAGGCGCTCCACGGCAACCGCATCATGGGCGGCGCGACGGCCCCAGAGGAATGCCTGCTGATTGAGCTGCACGGCCACGCCGTTAAGCTCGATGGCCTTGTTGATGGCTTCGGCGGAAACCGGCACCAGGCCCTTCTGGTAAGCGAAACCGAGCATAAACAGGTTGGTGGCGATGCTGTCGCCGAGCAGGCGCGTAGCCAGGCGGCTGGCATCGACAAAGTGGGTTTTGCTCGCACCCACCGCCTCGATCAGCGCCTCACGCATAGCTGCGCCGGGCACCTGAGCATCGGGGTTGCGGGTGAATTCGGCGGTGGCCGCTTCATGGCTATTGACCACCGCATGGGCGATCTTGTCATTCAGTTTGGCCAGGGCCTCTTCACTGGCCGACACCACCAGATCGCAGCCGAGCAGCAGGTCGGTTTCCCCGGCGGCAATGCGCACGGCAAAGATATCGTCCTGTTTGGCGGCAACGCGGATATGAGTGATCACCGGGCCGAACTTCTGCGCCAGGCCAGCCTGATCGAGCACGCTGCAGCCTTTGCCTTCGATATGCGCCGCCATGCCGAGCAACGCGCCGACGGTGGTGACGCCGCTACCGCCGACACCCGGCAGGAGGATATTCCAGGGGCGATCCAGCGCCGGTTGGCGCGGCTCCGGCAAGGCGATAAATAGCGCGCCCAGGCCAACGGCCGTGGGTTTGCGCAGGCTGCCGCCGTGCACGGTGACAAAGCTTGGGCAGAAACCTTCGACGCAGCTGAAATCCTTGTTGCAGGAGTTCTGGTCGATCTCGCGCTTGCGCCCCAGTTCGGTTTCCAGCGGCAGCACTGAGAGGCAGTTGGATTTCACGCTGCAATCGCCACAGCCTTCGCACACTGCCGGGTTGATAAAGGCGCGCTTCTGCGGATCAACCAGCTTGCCGCGCTTGCGCCGACGGCGTTTCTCGGTGGCGCAGGTCTGGTCATAAATGATCACCGAACAACCCTGGAACTCGCGCAGCTCGCGCTGCACGGCATCCAGATCACGGCGATGGTGGAAGGTGACGATGGGCGCGAAAGTATTTCGGGTCGGGTATTTCTCCGGCTCGTCAGTAACCAGGGCAATGCGTTTCACCCCTTCGGCATACACCTGCTGGCTCAGTTGATCGACGCGCAGTTCGCCGTCGATGGGCTGGCCGCCGGTCATGGCCACGGCGTCGTTGTAGAGAATTTTGTAGGTGATATTCACCCCGGCGGCCACGGACGCACGCAGGGCCAGCTGGCCGGAGTGGAAGTAGGTGCCGTCGCCGAGGTTCTGGAAGATATGCGGGGTGTCGGTAAACGGCGCCTGGCCGATCCAGGTCGCGCCCTCGCCGCCCATCTGGGTAAAAGTGTCGGTGTTACGGTCCATCCACTGGGTCATGTAGTGGCAACCGATACCGCCCTGGGCGCGGCTGCCTTCCGGCAGTTTGGTCGAGGTGTTGTGCGGGCAACCGGAGCAGAAATGCGGGGTGCGCACGGTGGTGTGCTTGGGCGCGGCCAACGATGCTTCCTTGGCCGCGAGGAAGGCCAGGCGCTCTTCAATTTGCGGGCTGCTGTAGATCGGCGCAAGGCGCTTGGCGATGGCGCGGGCGATCATCGCCGGGGTTAGCTCGGAGAGGTTCGGCAGCAGCGAATGGCCAGCTTCGTCGAACTCGCCCACCACCACCGGACGCTTACCCACGGGCCAGTTGTACAGCTGACCGGTGAGTTGGTCTTCGATAATGCTGCGTTTTTCCTCGACCACCAGAATCTCGTCCAGACCTTCGGCAAATTCATGCACCGAGACTGGCTCCAACGGCCAGCTCATGCCGACCTTGAGCACACGCAAGCCCACCTGGGCGCACAGCGCTTCATCCAGGCCGAGGTCATCCAGAGCCTGACGCACGTCGAGGTAGGACTTGCCGGTGGTGATAATCCCTAAGCGCGGATTGGGCGAATCGAGCTTGATCTGGTTGAGGTTGTTGGCCAGCGCAAAAGCGCGGGCGGCGTAAATTTTGTAGGTGTTGAGGCGCGCTTCCTGGGCCAGGGGCGGGTCCGGCCAGCGGATATACACGCCGTCTTCCGGCAGCTGGAAGTCCTCGGGAATTTTCACCTGCATGCGCAGCGGATCGACGTCCACCACGGCGGATGAGTCGACGTTTTCCGCGATGGTTTTCAGCGCTACCCAGCAACCGCTGTAGCGCGACAGCTCCCAGCCGATGATGCCGTAATCGAGAATTTCCTGAACGTTGGCCGGGTTGAGCACCGGGATCGAGGCGGCGATAAACGCATGCTCGCTCTGGTTGGCGATGCTTGAGGATTTGCAGCCATGGTCGTCGCCGGCCAGTAGCAACACGCCGCCATGCTCGGAAACGCCGGCCGAGTTGCCGTGTTTGAACACATCACCGCAGCGGTCCACGCCCGGGCCCTTGCCGTACCACATGGCAAACACACCGTCGTAGCGCGCGCCGGGAAACAGGCTGGTCTGCTGGCTACCCCACACCGAGGTGGCGGCCAACTCTTCGTTGACGCCCGGCTGGAAGTGGATGTGATTTTCTTTGAGGTACTGCTTGGCGTCCCACAGGCTCTTGTCGAGGTTGCCCAGGGGCGAGCCACGGTAGCCGGAAATAAAGCACGCAGTATTCAGGCCATGAGCTGCGTCGCGTTGCTTCTGCAGCATGGGCAGGCGGGTCAGCGCCTGGGTGCCGGTCAGATAGAGGTGACCGGTAGCAAGGCGGTACTTGTCATCCAGGCGGATTTCGGCCAGAGACATGGTGGTGCTCCTGTTATTTTTATCGAGAGCTGGGTTAGCAACGGTTAATGCCACCCTTGTTAAGCCTAGTGCGGGATCACCACACAAGGCGCATGGCCAAGAATATGAACGGAGCGCGCGGCTTTTTTATTTCTTTTTGCTGGCCGTTTTGCAGATACTGCGCATGATTAATCCAACAAGAACAAAAAATTCGGAACAGTCATGCAAGAAAAACTCAGCCCCATCGACCGCAAGATTCTCCGCCTGCTGCAACACAATGCCGACCTCTCCGCCGCCGAGATCGCCGAGAAGGTGGAATTGTCACAATCGCCCTGCTGGCGGCGGATTCACCGCATGCAGGAAGAAGGCATTATCGAGCGCAAAGTTGCCCTGCTCAGCCACAAGCAACTGGGCTTCAGCATCACCGTGTTTGTCGATATCAAACTGTCGGCGCACGGGCGCAGCAACCTGGAAGAGTTCGAACAGGCGGTGGTCGGTTATCCCGAGGTGCTGGAGTGCTTCACCATGGCCGGCGGCTCGGATTACCTGCTCAAGGTGGTGGCCAAGGACATCGCCAGCTACGAACGCTTTCTGCGCGACCACCTGCTGCAACGCCCGCATGTGCACGAAGCGCACTCGCATATCGCCATGAGCGAGGTCAAACGCACCACCGAGTTGCCGCTAGATTGAAATAAACCGCGGCGGAATGGCTGGTTAAAACCGTGGGAAGGGCTTTAGCCGCGACAGCTCTAAAATCCACTGCATATCGCGGCTAAAGCCCCTCCCACAAAAGTGCTTAACTTCCTACACCGCCTCCGCACGCGGCTGTCGCAGGGCGCTTTCAGACCGCGCTTTGCCCGCCCACCAGAGCGCCAGCGGACCGAGCAGCAACATCACCCCCATCAGGGCAAACGCTGCCCACCAGCCGAGCAGGCTCTTGTCACCCAACAGATCCAGGCTGATACCAAACAGCAGTGGGCCGAGGAAGGCGCCGCTAAAACCGGTGCAGGAATACAGGGCCATGGCCGTTCCCCGATGACTGGCCGGCGCAGCGGCAATCAACCCCGCCGTCAGCGAGGCGGAATCAGCGGTGACGGTGATGCTGTAGAGCAACACCAGTACCAGCATCAGCCAGAACGGCAGGGCAGCACTCAGGCCGATAAACAGCGCCAGCATGGCCGAGCAGAGCATCACCGCGATCAGCCAGCGCTGGCGGCCGAAACGCAGCGCCAGCTCGTTGCCGAAGATGCTCGCGGGCATGCCGATCAGGGTTACCAGCATCGCCACCCAGGTGCCGGACAGCCAGGGATCGCTGCCCTGCAATTGCCCGGAGAACACCACAAAAGCCACCACCCAGGCACGCAGGGCAAACAGCTCAAGGTTATGCACCGCATAAGCCAAGCAGTAGGCGGCAACCGCGCGGTTTTTCAGCGGGGCCAGGTCCAGCAATTTGCGCGGCGCATGCTGCACCACCGCTTTTGGCTGCAAGCCCCAATAGACCATGGCCCAGGCCAGCAAGGCGCAGACGCCGCTGAGCAGAGTCGGCAGCTGCCAACCGCCGAACTTGGCCAACTCGCCGGCGAGGATAAACGACAGTGCCGTGCCCAAGCCGAAGCTCGCCGTATAGAACGCCACCGCGCGCGACTGCGCCGGCCCTTCGATACGCTCGGACAGCGCCTTAAGCCCCGGCATATAGGTGCCGGCCAAACCGACGCCCGCCAGCACTCGCCAGGCCAGGGCCGACCAGAAGCCATCGGCGAAAACAAAGCCGGCATTGGCCACAGCAGTCAGCAGCATCGCAGCCAAGTAGATCAGCCGCGCATCGTATTTGTCAGTCAGCCCGGTAAGGATCGGCACCGCAACCATATAGCCGAGAAAGAACCCGCCACCGATCCAGCCCGCCTGGGTATTACTCAGCCCCCACAGCGCCTGAAAGTCCGGCAGCAAGGCGGCAAACAGGGCAAAGCCAGCCATGCCTAGGGTTTCCGCGCCGCACAGCAGCAGAGTGATGCGGCGGGCGTTATTCATAACACCCGCCCGTCAAAGGCAAGGCTTACGCCAGCCGGTAAGGCGCCGGGGTTATCTAACAGCCAGGCGTCAAAGCTGTGGCCGATATGGGTCAGTACGGTTTCCCTTGGTTGCAGTTGCTCGACCACTTCCAGCGCACGGGTCAGGTCGTTGTGGTTGCGCGGGGCGATGGGCTGCGGTGCGGTGGAGCAGTCCAGCACCAACAGATCCAGCGGCTGCTGGCGCAGCACCTCGGCGCTGGCGGGCGGTACGCCGAGGGTGTCAGTGAGGTAGGCGATACGCCGCTGTTCGCCACTCGCCGTTAAGCCTTCCAGCAGATAGCCAAAGGTCGGTTTCGAGTGATTCAGCGGCAGCGCCGTCACGCTTAATTCACCCAGCTGCCGCCGCTCGAAGGCGGCAAACGGCTGGCTGAAATCGAGAATACCGGGGTGTTTGTACAGGTCGGCTAACCCTTCGGGATCATCCGGGCCATGCACCGGAATAATCAGCCCCTGGCCCCAGCGCAGGTGCAGCAAACCCTGGGCGTGATCAGCGTGGTAATGGGTTTGCAGAATGCCGCTCAGGCTATGGGGCGGGAAGCGCTCACACAGATCGCTCAGGCCCGAGTCGATCAGCCAGCGCTGCGCGCCGCATTCAATCAGCGCGCAACAGGGCCCACGACGACGTGCAGGATTCAGACGTGCGCTGTCGCAGGCCGCGCAGCTGCAGTTGTACACCGGCACCTGACGCGCATCGCCGGTGCCGAGCAGGGTCAGGCGCATGCGCGCGCATCGCTAAGCAGTTGCAGCAACTGGGTGACGGTTTGGTCGAGTGGGCCGGAGTTATTGAGTAGGTATTGCGAGTCGCCTTCGCCGCTATCCCCCGCCACCGAGGCGGAAGGAAGTTGCAGTTCGCGGCTGCGCGCCAGGCGTGCCTCGATCTGCTCGGTGCTTTCCCGGCCGCGCGCTTGCAGGCGCTGACGCAATGCCACTTCATCCACCTGCAGCAGGATTGCCAGCAGCTCGGGATAACGCTGGCGGGCCTGGGCCAGATGACCGCGCGAGCCATTGACCAGCACATCCCGCCCCGCTGCCAGCCAGTCATCGATCTGCCGTGGGATGCCATAAGCCAGGCCGTTGGCGCGCCAGCTCAGGGCAAAGGCGCCAGCGGCTTCCTGCTGGTCGAACTCGGCTGGCGACACGCCGATGGCGTCCTCGCCCACCGCTTCCGCCGAGCGGGTGATGACCCGGCGGGCGATCACACAATTTCCCTCGCCCAGGCGCTCGCGCGCGGCATTCAACAGGCTGTCCTTGCCCGAGCCCGAAGGCCCCATCAGATAGATCAACCGGCCTGTCATCAGAACACCCTTTTCGCTTGTCGCCATACTTGCTGGATCACCGCTTGGCCCGCATGCACCTGCGCCTGCACCAGGTCGGCACGCAGACCGACGCGGATTTCGCCGCGATCATGCAGCCCCGCCGCCTGTGCCGGCACGCGGCTGACGGTGGCAATCGCGCGCGGCAGATCATAGCCGTTATCCTGCCCGGCCAGCAGCAAAGCGGCCTGCAACAGGCTGGACGGGTAGTAGTCGCTGGAGAGGATATCCAGCACGCCATGCTGGGCCAGTTCGGCGGCGGCAATGTTGCCGGAGTGCGAACCGCCGCGCACGATATTCGGCGCGCCCATCAGCACCTTCAGGCCCAGCTCGTGGCTTGCCTTGGCCGCCTCTAGGGTGGTGGGGAATTCGGCGATGGACATGCCAAAGCTCGCCGACTCCTGCACATGGGCCAGGGTCGCGTCGTCGTGGCTGGCCACGGAAATACCACGAGCCTGGCAGTCGGCAACGATGCTGCGGCGCTGGCGGTCGCTGTACTGCCGCGAGTTGTCCACCTGCTCCACAATAAACGCATTCAGCTCCGCCTCGCTGAGGTGGTACTTGCCCATGTAGTACTCGCGGTATTTGTCTTCCTTGGCGAACTGGCGCTGGCCCGGCGCGTGGTCCATCACCGACACCAGTTGCACCAGCGGGTGCTCGACCAAATCGCGAAACACCGCGAGGGTCTCGGGGTGGCAGACCTCGCAGCGCAGGTGCAGACGGTGATCGGCGCGCATATAGCCGGCCGCTGCTGCTTCGGCAATCGCTTCGAGCATCGCCGGCAGTTGCTGCATGCGCTTGCCGCGCGGATTGACGTCGCCAATCGCCAGGGCATCGAACACCGTGGTTATGCCCGCCGAGGCGATCTGCGCATCGTGGGTCAGCACTGCCGAAGCCGATGGCCAATCCACCCCCGGCCGTGGGCTCATGTATTTTTCCAGGTTGTCGGTGTGCAGCTCGACCAGGCCGGGCAGCAGATAATCACCGCCAAGGTTCTGCGCCTGGGGCAAGCCGCTGACGCCCTCTTCCACCTGGGCAATCAGGCCGTCACGCAGCACCAGGGTGCCGACAAACTCCTGCTCGGCGGTGACGATCCGCGCGTTGGTAAGAATCTGTTCAACCGGCATATACATACTCCTGTTGCGCCGCAGCGCTCATGTCCTGACTCATATCAAGGTAACGATCAGCCACCGCCTCACGGGCAGCTCGATCGTGGAAGATGCCGATCAGCGCGCTGCCGGCGGCCTTGGCTTCATCGATCAGCTCCAGCACCACCTGGCGGTTGGCGTCGTCCAAGGAGGCGGTAGGTTCATCCAGCAGCATCAACGGCCAGGCGACCATAAAGCCACGGGCGATATTCACCCGCTGCTGCTCGCCGCCGGAGAAGGTGCCAGGGGCCAGCTGCCAGAGGGCTTGGGGGATATTCAGGCGGCTCAGCAGGCTCTTTGCCCGCGCCTCGGCGTCAGCTTTGCTCCAGCCACGGGCCAGGGCCGGTTCCATCACCACATCCAGGGTGGCGACACGGGGAATCACCCGCAGAAACTGGCTGACATAACCCAGGGTCTGCCGGCGTACCGCCAGCACCTGACGCGGTTCGGCGCCCACCAGCTCGACCCATGCGCCGTTGTGCAACACACGAATGCTGCCGCCAGCGGCCAGATAGTTGCCGTACAGGGTGCGCAGCAAGGTCGACTTGCCGGCGCCGGATTGCCCGTGCAGCACCAGGCACTCGCCGGCGCGCACACTGAAATGCAGCCCGCTCAATACATTCAGCACCACGCCGTGCTGCTGATGCAGGGTGAAGGTCTTGCTGAGGTCGGAGACCTCGATAAGCGTATTCATGGTTAACACTCTCTGCGTTTGTGGGAGGGGCTTTAGCCGCGATAACGCTGATCGCGGCTAAAGCCCCTCCCACATGACGGAACTAGGGCTGCAACACCGACGACACCAGCAACTGCGAATAGGGATGCTGCGGGTCATCGAGAATCTGGTCAGTGAGACCGGCCTCGACCACATGGGAGCGGCGCATCACCATCAGCCGATCCGCCAGCAAGCGCGCCACGGCCAGGTCGTGGGTGACGATCACCACCGCCAGGTCCAGCTCGCGCACCAGGCCGCGCAGCAGGTCGAGCAGGCGCGCCTGCACCGACACATCGAGGCCGCCGGTGGGCTCGTCCATAAAGATCAGCCGTGGGCTGGAAACCAGATTGCGAGCGATCTGCAAGCGCTGCTGCATGCCGCCGGAAAAGGTGCGCGGCAGGTCGTCGATACGCAGCGGGTCGATCTCCACCTGTTTCAGCCAGTCGATGCCGGCCGCGCGCAGCTCGCCGTAGTGGCGCACGCCCTGGGCCATCAGCCGTTCGCCGATATTGGCCCCGGCCGACACGCCCATACGCAGACCATCACGCGGGTTCTGCTCGACAAAGCCCCACTCGGTGCGCAGCAGCGTGCGCCGCTGCGCTTCGCTGGCGCTGTACAGGTCGACCCAGTTGCCGGCCGTATCGCGGTAACTGACGGAGCCGCGATCCGGCGGGCAGCGCCCGGAGAGCAGGCTAAGCAGGGTCGATTTACCCGAGCCGGATTCGCCGACGATACCGAGCACTTCGCCCGGATACAGATCGAACGACACGCCCTGACAGCCCTTCTCCAAGCCGTACAGGCGGGTCAGATCCCGCACGCTAAACAGCGGCTGCGCCGTGTCGGTGTGCAGGTGCAACTTTTCGGCAGCATTCATTGCTCGCCCTCCTCTAGCTCTTCGAGACTTAGGTCGTCACGGCGTTGCATGCAGTAGTCGGTGTCGGAGCAGACAAAACGTTTGCTGCCGGCGTCGTCGACGATCAGCTCGTCCAGGTAGGAATCCTGACTGCCGCAGAAGGCGCAGCACTCATCCCAGCGTTGGATCTCGAAGGGGTGATCTTCGAAGTCCAGACTCACCACGCGGGTGAACGGCGGTACGGCATACAGGCGCTTCTCACGGCCGGCACCGAACAGCATCAGCGCCGGACTCATGTGCAGCTTGGGGTTATCGAATTTGGGGATCGGTGATGGGTCCATCACGTAGCGCTCGTCCACCGTCACCGGGTAGGCGTAGCTGGTGGCGATATGGCCGAAGGTGGCGATGTCCTCGTACAGCTTGACGTGCATCACGCCGTAATCTTCCAGCGCATGCATGGTCCGGGTTTCGGTTTCCGAGGGTTCGATAAAGCGCAGCGGCTCGGGAATCGGCACCTGATAGACCATGATCTGGTCGCTATTGAGCGGCGTTTCCGGGATGCGGTGGCGGGTCTGGATCACCGTTGCTTCTGGCGTGCGGGTGGTGGTTTTAACCCCAGCCGTGCGGGCGAAGAAGCGACGGATCGACACCGCGTTGGTGGTGTCGTCTGCGCCCTGGTCGATCACCTTGAGTACATCGTCAGCGCCGAGAATTGCCGCCGTCAGTTGCATGCCGCCGGTGCCCCAGCCATAGGGCAGCGGCATCTCGCGCCCACCGAACGGCACCTGATAACCGGGAATCGCCACGGCCTTGAGCAGGCCACGGCGGATCATGCGTTTGGTCTGCTCATCGAGATAGGCAAAGTTATAGCCGACCTCAGTTGCATACTGTGTTTGGGCCTGGGCATTCATGCGCGTTGCTCCTCGGCGGCCGGCTGCTCGCAGGCCTGCTTGCGCAGTTTGCGGATCAGCTCCAGCTCGGATTGGAAGTCGACGTAGTGCGGCAATTTCAGGTGCGAGACAAAGCCGGCGGCCTCGACGTTGTCGCAGTGCATCAGCACAAACTCTTCCTGCTGCGCCGGGCCCTCCACTTCCTCGGCGTATTCGGCCGCGCGCAGCGAGCGGTCGACCAGGGCCATGCCCATGGCTTTACGCTCGGCATAACCGAAGGCCAGGCCGTAGCCACGGGTGAACTGCGCATCGATGCCCTTGCCGCCGACGAACTGGTTAACCATCTCGCACTCGGTCACTTCGATATCGCCCAGCGGTACGGCGAAACCGAGCTCTTCCGGCTCCAGCCAGACCTCGACCTCGCCGATGCGGATCTCCCCGGCAAAGGGGTGATTGCGCCCGTAGCCGCGCTGGGTGGAATAGCCCAGCGCCAGGAGAAAGCCTTCGTCGCCCCGAGCCAGGGCCTGCAGGCGCTGGGCGCGGCTGGCGGGAAAATCCAGCGGCTCGCGGGTGATATCCGGCACCGCAGCGCCGTCATCCGCCTCGCGGGCCATCAGGCCTTCGTCGGCGAGAAAGTCCAGCACCCGTGGGCACGGCGACAATTCAGCCTGTGGGTCGACCTGCGGCCCCGGCTGTTCACCCTCGGCCAACAGCGCGAAATCCAGCAAACGGTGGCTGTAGTCGAAGGTCGGGCCGAGCAGCTGGCCGCCGGGCAGGTCCTTGAAGGTTGCCGAGATACGCCGGGTCAGCTGCATCTGCGTGGTGTCCAGCGCGGCGCTGGCACCGAAGCGCGGCAACGTGGTGCGGTAGGCGCGCAGCAAGAAGATCGCCTCCATCAGGTCACCGGCCGCCTGCTTGATCGCCAGCGCCGCCAACTGCGGGTCATACAACGAGCCTTCGCTCATCACCCGCGCGACCGCCAGCGGCATCTGCTCGCGCACCTGCTCGACGCTGAGTTCAGGAATGGTGGTATCGCCACGGCGTTTCTTCGCCAGCAGCAAATGGGCATTGTCGATGGCGCGCTCGCCACCTTTGACGGCGACGTACATCAGGCAGCCTCCTCGGCATTCAGCAGCACGCGGGTGCTGCGCGGCAGGCCGATGACCTGCTCACCGGCAGCGAAGAAGGCATCCAGACCACGGGGAAAGGCACTGCGCGCCTGGCGCTGCTGCCAGAACGCTGCCGGCAGCGGCAGCTCGACACAGCGCACATCCTTGATGCCCGGCCCGCGCCAGCGCAGGGGCGCGCCATTGCGGAGGGCATCGAGCTGGATCAGCAAGGTGCAGGATTGGTCCGGATAGCGCTCGCTGCCATTGTCGAAGGCCGACAGGTCCGTCAGCTCGCTTTCATCGAGCAGGGCAAACAGCGCCAACTCACGCTCGGTGACAATCGGGCAACCGCAGTGGAACGCCAGGTTGGCGCGGATCGCCGGGGTGTCGAAACGCGGCGCCAGCCACAGCGGCGTGTCGCCATCGAGAAACGCCAGGCACAGGGCGTAGGTTGCCGGATGCAGGTTTTCCAGGGCCAGGGCGCGGTTCAGCGGTTGCGCCAGGCCTGGCTCGGACAGGGCCTTGAGGGCGCTGCGGAAGCTGGTCTGCGCATCCAGCACCGGGTCGTTGAAAGCCGGTTGCAGCCATTGCGAGCTATTCGCCGCGTTCATCAGTCTTCTCCTCTGACCAGGGTGAAGAATTCCACCTGGGTGGTTGCGGTTGCTGCGGCCTTGGCCGCCTGTTGGGCGTGCTGTGCAGCCGCCAGGGGTTCGATCAGTCGGATCAACCAGTGCGGCTGTTCGGCACCCTGCAAATGCGCGTCGGCCAGGGCCGCCAGTTCGGCGTGCTGCTTGTCGCGGCCAGCCACGTAGCTGTAACCGGTGCGGCCATCGGCCAAGCGCACCACGCAGCGGGTCACGCTCATCTCGCCGAGGTTGAACGGGCTGCCGGTGCCACCCATGCGTCCGCGCACCAGGGTCATGCCAATTTCCGGGGCACGGATCAGGCGGTACTCGGCTTCCTTCAACGCCGACTCGTAAGCCGCCAATTGGCCGCCGGCGCGGGCGAGTACGCCCATCCAGCGCTGGCGGGTGGCGATGTGCGGGTCGCTGTGCTGCATGTCGCTGTGCGGTCTATCGCGGTTCATCAACAAGCCTCCATCAAAGGGCGAGCTGGTACTGGAAGCGGTCGGCGCGGCTGGTCGATAACGACAGCTCCACCGGCCGTCCGGCCAGATCGCGGGAAAGGGTTTGCACGCTCAGCAGCGGCGCGTGCCGGGGCATCAACAGGCGCGCGGCCTCATCACGGCTGGGCAGGCGCGCGCCGATCAGGCTGAAAGTGCGGGTCAGCGGCATGCCGCGCTGACTGAGGTAATGGCGCAGCGAGCCGCCCTGGTAGTCGGCGAGCAGCTCGCTATGTTCGGTGCTGAAGGCATGCCGAATCAGGCTGACGGGTTGGCCTTCAATCAGGCGCAGGGTGCTCAGTTCCAGCAGTTGCGCACCGCTGGGCAGTTGCAGGTATTCACGCTCCTCACATCCGGCTGGGCGCAGGCGGCTTTCCAGCAATTGCGCCTCGACCTTGTGGCCGAGCGCCGAGAGCGAGGCGCTGTAGGCACTGCGGGCCTGCATCGGATAGATCAGCGGTTTGGCCAGCACCCGCGTGCCCTTGCCCTGCTGGCGCAGCAGGCGGCCTTCGAGCACCAGCTCATCCACCGCGCGGCGCAAGGTGTGGCGGTTGACCGCAAAACGCGCCGCCAGCTGCACCTCGGCCGGCAGGTAATCGCCGGGGCTCATGCGCTGCAGCTCATCGCGCAGCACGGCGGCCAGTTCGCGGTACAGCGGCTCGGGTTGTCTAGACAAGTGCATGGCTAATAAAGGGCATCCGCAGATGCCCGCTCTCCGTCAGATAAATTGTTTGCGCAGGCGCTGCGAGATGATGTCCAGCAGGCTGACCACCAGGATGATCACGATCAGCAAGGCGCAGGTCTGGGCGAACTGGAAGCCGCGAATCGCTTCCCAGAGAATCACCCCGATGCCGCCAGCGCCGACCATGCCGACCACCGTTGCTGAGCGCACGTTGGATTCGAAGCGGTACAGCGAGTAGGAAATCCACAGCGGCAGGACCTGCGGAATCACCCCGTAGATGACTTCCTGCAGCGCGCTGGCGCCGGTGGCGCGTACGCCTTCAACCGGGCCCGGATCGATGGCCTCGACCGCCTCGGCAAAGAGTTTGGCGAGCACCCCGGTGGTGCCGATAAACAGCGCCAGCACCCCAGCGAACGGGCCCAGGCCAACCGCCACCACGAAGAGCATGGCGAAGACCATTTCATTGATCGAACGGCAGGCGTCCATCACCCGACGGATCGGCTGGTAAACCCACCACGGCACGATGTTTTCCGAGCAGAGAATGCCCAGCGGGATAGCCAGAACAATCGCCAGCACCGTGCCCCATAGGGCGATCTGCACGGTGACGATCATCTCTTTGAGGTACAGCTCCCAGTTGCTGAAATCGGGCGGAAAGAAGTCCGCGGCAAAGGTCGCCATGTTGCTGGAGTCGCGGATCAGCGCCAGCGGATTCATCTCCGCGCCCTGCCAGGACCAGGCCAACACAACGAAGAACAGCCCCCAGCCGCTCAGCTGCAGCCAGGAACGCTTGGCAATCAGGTCGGGCGTGGGTGCGGTGGTCAAAGTGGTCATAACAACATCTCGAATCAAGCGGCAGAAAGAACCTGCCCGGCAGGTGTGCCGGGCAGGGAGCAGCTATTAACCGGCGCTGGCTGGGCTCTGCTTGGCGATTTCAGCCATGCGCTTTTCCAGCTTGGCCAGCTCGGCATCCAGCTCCTTGAGCTGAGCCTGCTTGTCAGCAGCATTGAGCTTTTCGTTGTTAGCCACTTCAGTGCGCTTCTTGAACAGTTCCAGCTGGCGGATCGGCAGCAGCTGATCGTCATCGGAAGCCTTGAACTTGGCCCACTGCAGACCTGCCAGAACTTTCTGCTCGGCCGGCTCGTCGCCGTAGGTCATAAAGAATTCACGCAGCTTGTTCTTAGTGGCGTCATCCAGGTTCTTGCGCCATACCATCGGGTCGGACGGGATCAACGGCGAGGTCCAGATCACTTTCAGTTGAGCGGCCTTGTCCGGCGCAGTCACTTCAAGACGCTCCATGCCTTCGCTGTTGAAGGTGCCGATATCGACCTGCTTGTTCGCCACCGACAGGGCGTTGACTTCATGGCTGCCGTTGAGCGCGCGCTTGAAGATCTTGTTGGCGTCGGCGTTGTTCTGCGCAAACACGTAGTAGCCCGGTACCAGATAGCCCGAGGTAGAGTTCGGGTCGCCGTTGGCGAAGGTCAGGGTCTTGGCGTTTTTCAGCATGTCCTCGATCGAATTGATCGGGCTGTCCTTGTGCGCCACCATCAGGCTGTAATAGCCCTGAGTGCCGTTAGCGGCGACGGTCTGGGCGAAGATCTGCCCATTGGCGCGGTCCACTGCTTCCATCGCGGCCTTGTTGCCGTACCAGGCCATGTCGACCTTGTCGAAACGCATGCCCTGGATGATCCCGGCGTAGTCAGGGGCGAAGAAGGCTTTGATCTTCAGGCCGGTCTGCTGGCTCATGTCCGCTAGGAAGGGGTCCCACATGCTTTTCAGGTTTTGCGACGACTCGGTGGAGATGATGCCGAAATTGATTTCCTGCTCAGCGGCTTGGGCGGCGCCCAGAACCGAACCGGCCAGCAGCGTGGACGCGGCGAGAACGCGACTGATACGTTTGAACATGCAAAGCACTCCTAGTGCAGATGGACATACAGGGGTTGGCATAACAGGGAAGCAGCTCAGGCCTTGGCCAGAGCCAGCGGGACTTTCGGCTTGCGCGCACGGCGCGGTTTCTCGGCGGTTTGCGGCTCAGCTAGCAGCTCGGCCCCGTAAAGATCGTTAAGGAAGTTGGGATGCAGCTCGGCGGCGGCGCCGTCGTAATGAATACGCCCCGCTTTCAACGCCACGGCGCGCTGGCAATAACGCATGGCGTAATCAACCTGATGCAGGGTGACCACCACGGTGGTGCCGTCTTCACGATTGATGTCGGCAAGAATCTGCATGACCTTGCGCGCGGACTCGGGGTCGAGCGAGGCAATCGGCTCGTCGGCCAGAATCACCTTGGCGCGCTGGCACAGGGCACGGGCAATCGCCACGCGCTGTTGCTGGCCGCCAGATAGAGTCGAGGCGCGCTGCTGCGCCAGATCCGCTAGGCCGACACGGGCCAGGGCCTGCAGTGCACGCTGCTTTTCTTCGGTATTGAACAGACCGAGGGTGCCGCGCCAGCGCGGCATGCGCCCCAGGCAACCAAGCAGCACGTTCTGCAGCACGCTGAGGCGGCCGACCAGATTGAACTGCTGGAAGATGTAACCGATGTCAGCGCGCAGACGACGCACTTCGCCATTCAGCCGGCCTGCGGCCTGCACTTCACGGCCCAGCACTTGAATGCTGCCACCGCCGCTGCGATCGCAGCAGGCCAGGCCGGCAACATGACGCAGCAAGGTCGACTTGCCGGAGCCCGAGGCTCCGATCAGCGCCACCATTTCACCGGGTTCTACGGACAGCGCCAGATCAAACAGCGCCTGCTTGCGGCCGAACGTTTTGTTCAGGCTCTCAACCCGGATCACTGCGTTCATGGAATGCCTCCTTTCTATTAGCGGTTACACCGCGGCGTGAAGCCGCCTTCTGGTGTAGACCAAGGTAGGCAAATCCTGTGTCAGACCGATTAATGGGCCGTGACACTTACGTGACCATTGCTTGAAGTTTTTCCTACGCGCAGCCGGTTTCCCTTGCTTTTTGCACAGTACGGCGCATTTCTGATGACTGGTGCTGGCATAACGCCTTTACCCATCGCAAAATGCGACACGCGATTGGCGTCAATTTACCGACCTCGCGACTGCAGAGTCATACTTGATCTAAGCGGCTTTCTGGCTGAACGGTTAGTGCTATAGGTGGTCAAACCGGTGACAATCCTATAGCCCATTGCCAGTATCGCTTTCCTAAACTAACCGGTTTAATGTACGCGCCCTATGAAACCAGCACTCTATTCCAGCCGCACCGCTGACAAATTCGTAGTTCGTCTGCCCGATGGCATGCGCGAACGTATTGCGGATGTCGCACGCAACCATCACCGCAGCATGAACTCGGAGATCATTGCTCGCCTCGAGCAAAGCATGCTCCAGGAAAGCTCTCTGGGTGATGACCTCAACATGCGCTTGGACAGCCCAGATCTGTCCTTGCACGAGCGTGAGCTGCTGCAACGCTTCCGCCAGCTATCACGCCGTCAGCAGAATGCCCTGGTGGCATTGATTGCTCACGACGCCGAGATGGCTGCCGAAGAAGCCTGACTGCGCTGCACAACGAAAAAACCGGCCTAGGCCGGTTTTTTTGCTGCCAATAAAAAATGGCCTGGTGCCATTTTTAACGTTGCACCGCAACGGCCTGCAAGGTGGCCGCAAGGAATGGCAGGCAATAAAAAACCGCCCTAAGGCGGTTTTTTATTGCCGTGTTAATCAGCCGACAAAGCTGAGCAGCACACCCGCCGCCACTGCCGAGCCGATCACCCCGGCCACGTTCGGACCCATGGCGTGCATCAACAGGAAGTTCTGCGGGTTGGCTTCCAGCCCAACCTTGTTCGACACCCGCGCCGCCATCGGCACCGCAGACACCCCGGCCGAACCAATCAGCGGGTTGATCTTGTTGCTGCTGAACATATTCATCAGCTTGGCCATCAACACCCCCGCAGCAGTACCGGCGCAGAACGCCAGCATGCCCAAACTGAGGATGCCCAGGGTTTTCAGCTGCAGGAAGGAGTCTGCCGACAACTTCGAACCCACGGTCAGACCTAGGAAGATGGTGACGATATTGATCAGCGCGTTGCGCGAGGTATCGGCCAGGCGCTCGACCACACCGGCCTCACGCAGCAGATTACCAAGAGCGAACATGCCGATCAGCGGCGCAGCATCGGGCAGCAGCATGCCGATCAGCAGGCACAGCACGATCGGGAAGATGATCTTCTCAGCCTGCCCAACAGGGCGCAGCTGCTGCATAACGATGGCGCGCTCTTCCTTGGTGGTCAGCGCGCGCATGATCGGCGGCTGAATCAGCGGCACCAGCGCCATATAGGCATAGGCCGCCACGGCAATCGGGCCGAGCAGATGCGGAGCCAGCTTGGAGGTCACGAAAATCGAGGTTGGGCCGTCGGCACCGCCGATGATGGCGATGGATGCAGCTTCCTTGAGGGTGAACTCAAGCCCAGGAATACCCAAGGCTGTCAGCGCCAGCGCGCCCATCAGCGTGCCGAAAATCCCGAACTGCGCCGCAGCCCCGAGCAGTAGGGTCTTGGGGTTGGCCAGCATCGGCCCGAAGTCGGTCATAGCGCCGACGCCGAGGAAGATCAGCAGCGGGAAGATACTGGTGGGCAGGCCCACCTCGTAGATCATGTGCAGGAAACCCGCACCCTCGGCCATATTGGCTACCGGGATGTTGGCCAGCAGACCGCCAAAACCAATCGGCAACAGCAGCAGCGGCTCGAAGCCCTTCTTGATCGCCAGATAGATCAGCAGGATGCACACCGCCATCATAAACAGCTGACCCGGCTCGACGTGGTACAGGCCGGTGCTCTGCCAAAGCTTGAGGAGCTTATCCATTACCGCGCTCCCTTAACCGATGGTCAGCAGGCTGTCGCCCACCGCCACCGCATCACCTACCTTGACGTTGACCGCACCAATGGTGCCGGCCTTGAACGCACGGATCTCGGTTTCCATCTTCATGGCTTCGAGGATGATCACCAGCTGCCCTTCTTCCACGGCATGACCTGGCTGCACCAGTACCTTGAAGATGTTGCCGGCCAGCGGGGCATTCTGCGGCTCGCCGGCACCAACTGGCGCAGCTACTGCTGCCGCGGAATTAGCGCCACCACCGACAGCCTTGAGCCCTTCGATATCGCCGCCTTCGTTGACTTGTACTACATAGGACTTGCCGCCCACTTCAACGGTGTAGATCTCGGGCTTGCCGGCTTCACGAGCAGGTGCTTCTTTGCCGGTCGGCGCCGGCTCGAAGGCCGCCGGGTTGCCGCGGTTTTCCAGAAACTTCAGGCCGATCTGCGGGAACAGGGCGTAGGTCAGCACGTCGTCGATTTCATCGGCGGCCAGCTTGATGCCCTTCTCTTTGGCAATGCCCTTGAGTTCGGCAGTCAGTTTGTCCATTTCGGCTTCGAGCAGATCGGCCGGGCGGCAGGTAACGGCTTCAGCACCATCCAGTACGCGCGCCTGCAACTCTTTATTGAAAGGCGCCGGCGCTGAACCGTATTCACCTTTCAAGATGCCGGCGGTTTCCTTGGTGATCGACTTGTAACGCTCACCGGTTAGCACGTTGATCACCGCCTGGGTACCAACGATCTGCGAGGTCGGGGTCACCAGCGGGATAAAGCCGAGGTCTTCACGCACGCGCGGGATCTCAGCGAGCACTTCGTCGAACTTGTCCTGGGCGCCCTGCTCTTTCAGCTGGCCTTCCATATTGGTCAACATGCCGCCCGGCACCTGGGCGACCAGAATGCGCGAATCGACACCCTTGAGGTTGCCCTCGAACTTGGCGTACTTTTTTCGCACTTCACGGAAGTAGGCGGCAATTTCTTCGAGCAGCTCCAGGTTAAGCCCGGTATCGCGCTCAGTGCCCTGGAACATCGCCACCACAGACTCAGTCGGCGAATGGCCATAGGTCATCGACAACGAGGAAATAGCGGTGTCGACATTGTCGATGCCAGCTTCCACGGCCTTAAGAATGGCCACAGACGACAGCCCAGCAGTAGCGTGGCACTGCATATGAATCGGGATTGACAGGGTCGCCTTCAGGCGCGTCACCAGTTCGAATGCGGTGTAGGGCGTCAGAATGCCGGCCATGTCCTTGATGGCCACCGAATCGGCGCCCATGTCTTCGATCTGCTTGGCCAGATCGACCCACATTTCCAGGGTATGCACCGGGCTGGTGGTGTAGGAGATGGTGCCCTGAGCATGCTTGCCCAGCTGCTTGACCGCTTTGAGCGCGGTCTGCAGGTTGCGCGGATCGTTCATCGCGTCAAACACGCGGAACACATCAACGCCATTGAACGCGGCGCGCTCGACGAACTTTTCCACCACGTCATCGGCGTAATGGCGATAGCCCAGCAGATTCTGCCCGCGCAGCAGCATTTGCTGACGGGTGTTAGGCATGGCCTTTTTCAGCTCGCGGATGCGGTGCCATGGGTCTTCGCCCAGGTAACGAATGCACGCATCGAAGGTCGCGCCACCCCAGGACTCGACGGACCAGAAGCCGACCTGATCAAGTTTGGGCGCGATTGGCAGCATGTCTTCCAGGCGCACGCGGGTGGCCAGGATCGACTGGTGGGCGTCACGCAGCACCACATCAGTAATTCCGAGTGCTTTCTTTACGGCAGTCATACAGATGCTCCCTGTCGAACCTGGCTCACCCGCGGCGGGCGCGGTGCTGGTGAATAGCGGATTGGATAGCGGCTAGCACATCAGCGCTCGGCTCGTCGGAGGCCGGCTTGACTGCCGATGGCACAGATACGGGAATTGGTGCTTTGACGGTAAAACGCTCGATAACCCACGACATCACGCGGATCATCAGCACCAATAGCATCAGAAAGAGAAATACGGTGCCCAGGCCGAACAGCATGAGCTCGACACCCTCGAGGAGGAGTTCACTAGGGGTCATCTTGGCTCCATTACCAGCTACGTGCGAGCTGCGTTAATTATTAGATAGGAGCGCCCGGGAGCTGATCCCGGGCAAAGCTGGCGAACCTTAGCGTGAAACGAGCGTTTGAAGCAAACCCAACCCTGGCTGATGAGACATTTTCTGTAGAGAAAGCGTCATCGAACTAGAGCAGGAACAGACTGGCCAAACCCAGGAAGATAAAGAAACCACCGCTATCGGTTACCGCAGTGATCATCACACTGGCGCCCAAGGCTGGATCACGGCCCATACGCACCAGCGTCATGGGGATCAACACCCCCATCAGCGCGGCCAGCAGCAGGTTGAGCACCATCGCGGCCGTCATCACCACGCCCAGCGACCAGCTGTCGTAGAGCAGGTAGGCCACCACGCCAATCACCCCACCCCAGACGATACCGTTAACCAGGCCCACGCCCAGTTCCTTGCGAATCAGGCGCGAGGTATTGCCGGTACTGACCTGATCCAGCGCCATGGCGCGCACGATCATGGTGATGGTCTGGTTACCCGAGTTGCCACCGATGCCCGCAACAATCGGCATCAGCGCCGCCAGGGCGACCAGCTTCTCGATGGAATCTTCGAACAGACCGATCACCCGCGACGCCATAAAGGCGGTGACCAGGTTGATCGCCAACCAGGCCCAGCGGTTGCGCAGGGATTTCCACACCGAGGCGAAGATGTCTTCTTCCTCGCGCAGACCGGCCATATTGAGGACTTCGCTTTCGCTCTCCTCACGGATCAGGTCGACCATCTCATCGATGGTCAAACGGCCGATCAGCTTGCCGTTCTTGTCCACCACCGGCGTAGAGATCAGGTCGTAACGCTCGAACGCCTGCGCGGCGTCGTAGCCATCCTCATCGGGATGAAAGCTCACCGGGTCGGTGGCCATGACTTCGCTGACCAGCTTCTCCGGGTCATTGACCAATAGGCGTTTGACCGGCAGCACGCCCTTAAGCACGCCGTCGTAATCGACCACAAACAGCTTGTCGGTATGCCCTGGCAGCTCCTTCAGCCGGCGCAGGTAGCGCAACACCACTTCCAGGCTGACATCTTCGCGGATGGTGACCATCTCGAAGTCCATCAGCGCACCGACCTGATCTTCCTCGTAGGACAACGCCGAGCGCACGCGCTCGCGCTGCTGCGCATCGAGGGTTTCCATCAGCTCATGCACAACATCGCGCGGCAACTCGGAGGCCAGGTCGGCCAGCTCGTCGGCGTCCATGTCCCTGGCGGCCGCGAGAATTTCGTGGTCGTCCATGTCCGCGAGCAGGGTTTCGCGCACTGCATCGGACACTTCGAGGAGGATGTCGCCGTCGCGCTCGACCTTGACCAGCTGCCAGACCGTCAGGCGGTCATCAAGCGGCAAGGCTTCGAGGATGTGGGCAACGTCGGCGGAGTGCAGCTCATCGAGCTTGCGTTGTAATTCGGCGAGGTTCTGCCGATGCACCAGGTTTTCCACCCGGTCGTGGTGCTGGCCTTCCTGACGATGAGTCAGGTCTTCGACCAGCTTGTGCCGATGCAACAGCTCGACCACCTGGGCCAGGCGATTTTGCAGGCTTTCTTGCGGCTTTTTTGCTTCTACTTCAGTCATGGCGCGCTCCACCCCCAGCGGCAGCGCACGCCACAGAGGGTCAATCAGTCAACACGTGATTGCACAATCGAGATTCAGAGTAACTACTGGGTAAGTCCATGGTGGTTTTCCACAAGCCCCGGCGGGGCTGACGCCGCGAATGATACCACCGCCCAGGCGCTTTGCATGTGACAAAAACAATCCTAGAACAAGCGCTTGCACGACAAACTTAAGCGCGCCTGCACATCTGTAACTGCGACGTGCCAGGCACTGGCAAAGGCACGCCTGGCGCGGACAAAGCCATCGACTACCCTTGCACATGGACCGTCACGGAGGACGCACCATGCATGGAATGCACTGCGCAGCTTTCTGCGCCATTCTGCTTTGCCCGCTGCCCACACTCAGCTCAACCGTATTTCGCTGCGAAGACGCCAAAGGCCACGTCACCTTCACCCGCCAGGGTTGCCCCAGCGAACACAGCCAAAGCCTGCAACAGGCCTATAACCCCACACCCGGCAGCGGTAAACCGGTGCCATTAGCCAAACCGCGCAAGGCCAGCCGCGAGAGCAAGAAGAAAGATGAACCTGAGCTGACAGTGATCGGCGTTAAGCAGCATGGCTGCGGCAACCACCTGAACAGCAGCGAACGGCGCGCCGCCATCATCAAGCAGCAGGTACGCCTGGGCATGAGCCGCAGCGATGTCGAGAGCAGCCTCGGCAAGCCTGACAAGGTCACCGAGCAGAACGGCCAGACGCGCTACGTTTATCAGGGCAAGAAAGGCAACAAGCGCAACGTCAGCTTCGATGAAGCCGGCTGCGTCAAAGGCAAGGCCAAACGAAAATCGGCGAATAAAAAATGATCGGAAGTCATTTTTAACGTCACACAGCGACGACCCGCCGGGTGGCCGCCATAAATGGCAGGCAATAAAAAAAGGGCCTGCATCGCTGCAGGCCCTTCTTGTTTGGTGCACTCAGGAGGATTCGAACCTCCGACCGCTCGGTTCGTAGCCGAGTACTCTATCCAGCTGAGCTATGAGTGCAATTGGCGCTTTTTAACCAGATCACCGCTGGTTGAAACAAAATGGCCTGCATCACTGCAAGCCATTTCGATTTGGTGCACTCAGGAGGATTCGAACCTCCGACCGCTCGGTTCGTAGCCGAGTACTCTATCCAGCTGAGCTATGAGTGCAATTGGCGCTTTTTAACCAGATCACCGCTGGCTGAAACAAAATGGCCTGCATCGCTGCAAGCCATTCCGATTTGGTGCACTCAGGAGGATTCGAACCTCCGACCGCTCGGTTCGTAGCCGAGTACTCTATCCAGCTGAGCTATGAGTGCATGTAACGCTTGCACTGTAGACTTCTAAATCAACGCCTACAGCACTAAATAATGGCGGAGAAGGGGGGATTCGAACCCCCGACACCCTTTTGAGATGTACTCCCTTAGCAGGGGAGCGCCTTCGGCCACTCGGCCACCTCTCCGCAACACGGGGCGCATGATAACCATGTTTTCCCCGTTTGCAAAGCCAAAATTTCGATAAAAATTAGTGGCTTGGTTCTTCGCCTTTCTCTTTCTGGATGCGCTGGTAAATTTCTTCGCGGTGCACGGCAACCTCTTTCGGCGCGTTAACGCCAATGCGCACCTGATTACCTTTAACGCCCAACACGGTGACAGTGACTTCGTCACCCACCATCAGGGTCTCTCCGACCCGGCGAGTCAGAATCAGCATTCCTTTCTCCTTACGGATTTCAGTTCAGGACAACAGCAGTCTGCAAAAAAGAAAATGGTGGCAGCCCCGAACATCTCAAGCAGAGCCTTCACCCAAGTATTGACTAGTGTGAGCAGAAAGAAAGTTCCTGCTCATGCCAACCAAAAAGACAAAAGGCGCGGGATAAACCGCGCCTTTCGGATAATGCCTCAGTCGCCCTGACGGGCCGGGGCATCCAGTTCAAAAGCAGTGTGCAGGGCGCGCACCGCCAACTCCAGATATTTCTCCTCGATTACCACCGAGACTTTGATCTCCGAGGTGGAGATCATCTGGATATTGATGTTTTCCTTGGCCAGCGCCTCGAACATACGACTCGCAACACCGGCGTGGGAACGCATGCCGACGCCAACGATGGACACCTTGGCAATCTTGGTGTCGCCGATCACTTCACGCGCGCCCAGCTCGCGAGCGGTGTTTTCCAGCACCTGCTGCGCCGCGGTGTAGTCATTGCGGTGCACGGTGAAGGTGAAATCGGTGGTGTTATCGTGCGCAACGTTCTGCACGATCATGTCCACTTCGATGTTCGCAGCACTAATAGGACCGAGAATTTTGAACGCCACGCCCGGGATGTCCGGTACGCCACGGATGGTCAGCTTGGCTTCGTCGCGGTTAAAAGCGATGCCGGAGATGATCGGCTGTTCCATGGATTCCTCTTCATCAAGGGTAATGAGGGTGCCCGGCCCCTCTTGGAAGCTGTGCAGCACGCGCAGCGGGACGTTGTACTTGCCGGCGAATTCCACCGAACGAATCTGCAGCACCTTGGAACCGAGGCTGGCCATTTCCAGCATCTCTTCAAAGGTGATTTTTTCCAGACGCTGGGCCTGCGGCACCACACGCGGGTCGGTGGTGTAGACACCATCAACGTCGGTGTAGATCTGGCACTCATCAGCCTTCAGCGCAGCAGCCAGCGCCACACCCGTGGTGTCGGAACCGCCGCGCCCGAGCGTGGTGATATTGCCGTGCTCGTCGACACCCTGGAAACCCGCCACCACCACCACACGACCGGCCTTGAGGTCGGCACGCAGCTTCTGGTCATCGATCTGCAGAATGCGCGCTTTGTTGTGCGCACTGTCAGTCAGGATGCGCACCTGGTTGCCGGTATAGGACACCGCCGGTACGCCAATCTTGATCAGCGCCATGGCCAGCAGGGCAATCGTCACCTGCTCGCCGGTAGAGACCATCACGTCGAGTTCACGCGGTACCGGCTGACCATCACTGACCTGTTTGGCCAGATCGATCAGGCGATTGGTTTCACCGCTCATGGCGGAAACCACAACCACAATGTCATCGCCGTTTTCGCGGAATTTCTTCACCTTCGCGGCTACCTGCTGAATACGCTCAACAGTGCCGACGGAGGTGCCGCCAAATTTCTGTACGATCAAAGCCATTTCAAAGCCGCCTCAGCCCGTGAAGGGCGCCCATTAAACATACAACTCAATACCCTGCCAAGGCCCGCCGGGCGTATACCGGGCCTTGGGCTGTAGATCTGAGGAATCAGGCGTTTACAGACCCTGCTCGGCGAAAGCCACCGCCAACGCCAGCGCACCATCGAGAGCCGCTGCATCAACGCCGCCGCCCTGAGCCATATCCGGACGACCGCCGCCTTTACCGCCAACAGCAGCAGCTGCCTGCTTCATCAGCTCACCGGCTTTCAGCTTGGCGGTCAGATCCTGGGTCACGCCGGCCACCAGCACGACCTTGTCGTCCTGCACGCCGCCAAGCAGGATCACTGCACTGCCGAGTTTGTTTTTCAACTGATCGACCATCGCAAGCAGCGCCTTGCCGTCCAGACCGTCGAGACGCGCCGTCAGCACCTTGATACCTTTGACGTCGACAGCCGAACCCGCCAGGTCATTGCCTGCCGCGCTAGCGGCCTTGGCCTTGAGCTGCTCCAGCTCTTTTTCCAGCTGACGGTTGCGTTCCAACACACCGGCAAGCTTGTCCAGCAGATTGTCGCGACTGCCTTTGACCAGCGCCGCGGCTTCTTTCAGCTGCTCTTCCGCGCCGTTCAGGTAAGCAAACGCCGCCGCACCGGTAACCGCTTCAATTCGACGCACGCCAGCCGCCACACCGCTTTCGCTGATGATCTTGAACAGGCCGATATCGCCGGTACGCTTGACGTGGGTACCGCCGCACAGTTCAACGGAGAAGTCACCGCCCATGCTCAACACGCGCACCTGATCACCGTACTTTTCACCGAACAGCGCCATGGCACCTTTGGCCTTGGCGGTTTCGATGTCGGTTTCCAGGGTTTCGACTTCGCTGTTACCGCGCACTTCACGGTTGACGATGGTTTCCAGCTCTTTCAGCTGCGCTGGAGTGATCGCCTCGAAGTGGCTGAAGTCAAAACGCAGACGCTGACTGTCGACCAGCGAGCCCTTCTGGGTCACGTGCTCGCCTAGTACCTGACGCAGCGCCGCATGCAGCAAGTGGGTAGCCGAGTGATTGAGCGCAGTGGCCTGACGCACGCTGGCATCGACTTCGGCCTTGACCGAGGTGCCGACGCTCAAACCGCCTTTGGCCGCAACGCCGTGGTGCAGGAATGCGCCGCCAGCCTTGGTGGTATCACGCACATCGAAACGCACGCCCGCGCCTTCAAGGAAGCCACAGTCACCGACCTGACCACCGGACTCGGCGTAGAACGGCGTCTGGTCGAGGACTACTACGCCCTCCTCGCCTTCGCCCAGACTGTCGACTGCCTGACCGGCCTTGAACAGGGCAATGATCTTGCCGCTGCCGCTGGTGCCCTGATAGCCGAGGAACGCGGTATCGCTGTCGACCTTGACCAGGCTGTTGTAGTCCATGCCGAACGCGCTGGCAGAACGGGCGCGCTCGCGCTGCGCCTGCATTTCGCGCTCGAAACCTTCTTCGTCCAGGGTCAACTCGCGCTCACGGGCGATGTCGCCGGTGAGGTCCATCGGGAAGCCGAAGGTGTCGTACAGTTTGAAGATCACATCGCCCGGAATCACCGTGCCTTTGAGCTCAGCCAGATCCTGCTCGAGAATCTTCAGGCCCTGCTCCAGGGTCTTGGCGAACTGCTCTTCTTCGGTTTTCAGCACGCGCTCGATATGCGCCTGCTGCTGTTTCAGTTCCGGGAAGGCATCGCCCATCTCGGCTACCAGCGCGGCAACGATCTGGTAGAAGAAGCTGCCCTTGGCGCCCAGCTTGTTACCGTGGCGGCAGGCGCGACGGATGATGCGGCGCAGCACGTAGCCACGGCCTTCGTTGGAAGGCGTCACACCGTCGGCGATCAGGAAGCCGCACGAGCGAATATGGTCAGCCACCACTTTCAGCGAAGCCTGGGCTTCATTGGCGCAGCCGATAGCCTTGGCTGCTGCATTCAGCAGGCTTTGGAACAGGTCGATCTCGTAGTTCGAGTTGACGTGCTGCAACACAGCGCTAACGCGCTCCAGGCCCATGCCGGTGTCCACACTCGGCGCCGGCAGCGGGTGCAATACGCCGTCTGCGGTGCGGTTGAACTGCATAAAGACGTTGTTCCAGATTTCGATATAGCGGTCACCATCTTCCTCTGGCGAACCGGGTGGGCCGCCCCAGATGTGCTCGCCGTGGTCGAAGAAAATCTCGGTGCACGGGCCGCACGGGCCGGTGTCGCCCATGGTCCAGAAGTTGTCGGATGCGTACGGCGCACCTTTGTTGTCGCCGATGCGGATCATGCGCTCGGCCGGGACGCCGATTTCCTTGTTCCAGATATCAAAAGCTTCATCGTCAGTGGCGTAGACAGTAACCCAGAGTTTCTCCTTGGGCAGGTTCAGCCAGTTTTCGCCGGTGAGGAATTCCCAGGCGAAGTGAATGGCATCGCGCTTGAAATAGTCGCCAAAGCTGAAGTTGCCGAGCATTTCGAAGAAGGTGTGGTGACGTGCGGTGTAACCGACGTTTTCCAGATCGTTGTGCTTGCCGCCTGCACGCACGCACTTCTGGCTGGTGGCGGCACGGGTGTAGGCGCGCTTTTCCAGGCCGAGGAAGCAATCCTTGAACTGGTTCATCCCCGCGTTGGTGAACAGCAGGGTCGGGTCATTGCCCGGAATCAGGGAGCTGGAGGCGACACGGGTGTGTCCCTTCTGTTCGAAGAAGCTGAGGAAGGCTTCACGGATTTCTGCGCTTTTCATAGGAATCTTCCAAAAACCAGCGGCCACGACAAAGCCGGCAAAGGGCCGCATTATATCGGGCCTGAGCTAGGGGGCTAGTGCCTTTATTGATAGAGAGCGACTATTCATCGCCCCAAGACAATCAATTCCGGCGAAATTCGGCGAAGGCTGCGACCACCTGATCAATATCCGCAGGGGCAATATCCAAGTGAGTGACCATGCGCAGCCGCGGCGCGGCGGTAAGCTTGATCCCGCGCTCGGCGCAGAAGGCTTTCAGCGCGTCGGCCTGCTCGCCCACCTGGGCGTAGACCATATTGGTCTGCACCGGCTCCACATCGTAACCCAGCTCGCGCAAGCCGGCAGCCAATCGCTCGGCATTGGCGTGATCCTCGGCCAGGCGCGCCACCTGATACTGCAGCGCATACAAACCTGCCGCAGCGAGCATACCGGCCTGACGCATACCGCCGCCGACCATTTTGCGCAGCCGCCGCGCCTTGCCGATCAGCTCGACCGAGCCGCACAGCACCGAGCCAATTGGTGCGCCGAGCCCCTTGGACAGGCACACCGAGACCGAATCGAAGTACTGGGTAATCTCCCGTGCCGGCACGCCCAGCTTGACCGCCGCGTTATACAAGCGCGCGCCATCCAGATGCAGGGCCAGGCCGCGTCGCGTGGTCAGTTCACGCGCCGCCTGCAGATACGCCTGCGGCAGCACCTTGCCCTGCATGGTGTTTTCCAGCGCGAGCAGGCGGGTGCGGGCGAAGTGGAAGTCATCCTGCTTAATAGCAGCTTCGACCTTGGCCAGGTCCAGCGAGCCATCGGCTTCGCCCTCAATCGGCTGCGGCTGGATCGAGCCAAGCACCGCTGCGCCGCCACCTTCGTATTTATAGGTGTGCGCCTGCTGACCGACTATATATTCGTCGCCGCGCGCGCAATGGGCCATTAGCCCGAGCAGATTACTCATGGTACCGGTGGGTACAAACAGCGCAGCTTCAAAACCGAGCTCGGCGGCCAGGTACTGCTCCAGACGGTTCACCGTAGGGTCTTCGCCATACACGTCATCGCCAAGCTCGGCGGCCTGCATGGCCTCGCGCATGCCTGGAGTCGGCTGAGTGACGGTGTCGCTGCGCAGGTCGATTACGGGCATGGCGGGCAGTCCTTAGACGGGGCTAAAGCCCGATGCTAAAGCGCGCCACTCAGGCAAACAAGGTACAGATCAGGCGAGAAAACGCAGGACAGATTGCACCAATAAATCGCTTTACGATCTCGCGAGCTAGAGCAATGCAAGGCGAAAACAGGCGAGGAAGCGGAGTGTACTGCTGTACATGAGCATTCCGAGCCTGCTTTCAACGCAGCAGGGCCGACGCGCAGCAGATCGTAACTGGCTCAGGCTAGTTGCACGTCTTCGGCGGGGACTATCAGGATGCCGGCGCGCAGGCCGTTCTTGACCTTGGGATTGGGGAAGATGATGCGTGCGCCAGGTTCATCCACCACCCAACGGGTATCAGCCAGGTCTTCAGCCAGCAGGTAGCCAAGCGGCAACTCACTGAAGTTCTCGATATCCGCTGGCAGGTGCAGTTTGAAGGCGTCGCTGTGCTTAATCACTTCGCGCGCTACGGCAAATAACTTGAGCTCGCCCAGATCATCAGTGGCACCTTCGAGCTCACGACCTTCGATCAGCGCCTGCAGGTGCAGTTCGAGCAGGTCGAGGTTGACCAGTTCGTTCTGCCCAAACGGCCGTGCCTTGCCCAGCTCCAGGGTGAAGGCTTCCGCCCCAAGCTGGGTATAGGTGTAGGCGCTGAAAGTGATCGAACTCTTGTTGTGCAGCAGCACCGCCTCAATCCCGGCAGCGCTCAAGCGCGCCAGTTCACGCTGGCTGCGCGGGCGGCCTTCCTGAAACGGGTAAAGGGCGAACTGCTCGATCTTCGACGCGCGAATCGCGGTGTGCAGGTCGTAATGCAGGCGGGTGCGCTCTGGCTTGCTGAAGAAGGTTGCGGCCAGATGTTCCAGATCACAGGCACGCAACGCTTCGGCACCGGTGTGCTGATCGTGACGACCGTTGAACAGACGGTTGATGTCCTGCTCGATATAACGCTCACCGCTGCGCATGGCAGCCGGGTTACCGAACAGAAAGAGAATGCGAGCGCGCGGTTTCAACTGGTTGCGGGCAATGCCCTGCAACAGGCGGTCGAGCAATTCAATCGGCGCGGTTTCGTTGCCATGGATGCCGGCAGACAGCAGCAGGTCCAGGCCATTGTCGCTGGCCACCGGCGGCGTTATTTCCAACGCGCCTTCGGCCAGCCAACGCAAACGCGTGCCCTCGGGGGTCAGCTGAATCTTCGCTGCCGGTTCGTGGCCGGCCAGGGTCAGTTCAAGCAGTTTGCCGAGGGCGAGCATAGGCGTTTCCTCAGAGCGTCAAAGAGCTCTTAGTGGTTGCAGTCAGGACCGTGCACGTGATCGTCGCCTTCGTCCAGGCCAGCGGCTTCCATTTCCAGCTCCAGGCTGACCAGGTTGGTGGCCAGCGGGCGCAGCAGCAGGTTAGCGTACTCAGCAGCGCCCTCCTCCACGTCCACACCGATCATCAGCTGGTTGTTGCCAACCTGCTGGAACCAGATTTCCTGGCCCTGCCAGATCACGGCAAAGCGCGTGCAGGAGGTTTCCAGCTGGGTGCCGTCAGTGTCTTCGAGGATCAGTTGCAGGGCGTCGGACATGGTAATAAGTACTCAATCAAGCTAATTGGAATGGATAAACCGCGCCCAGTTTAAGGATCTGCGTCAGTTCGTCCAAGGCCGCACGGCACTCGTTAAGCAATTGTGGGTCAGCCAGATCGTTTTCGCTCAGGCGATCACGGTAGTGCTTGTCGACCCAGACGTTGAGGCTGTCGTGCAGAGTTGGGGTCATGATCACGCCCTGATTGACCGCCGCCAGCTCGTGCTCCTTGAGCGCCACGCGCAGGCGCAGGCAAGCCGGGCCACCGCCGTTCTGCATGCTCTGCTTGAGGTCGAACACCTTGACCTCGCGAATCGGCCCATTACCGCTGGTCAGTTGCTCCAGGTAGCGCCAGACATTGCCGTTGTTGCGGCACTCTTCTGGCACGATCAGCAACATGCCGCCATCGGCGCGATTGAGCAGCTGGCTGTTGAACAGGTAAGACTTGACCGCATCCTCCACCGTCACCGCATCACGCGGCACACACACGGACTGGAAGTTGCCGCCACGGCGGGCAAGCTTGTCGCTCAGCTCGGCCAGCACCTTGTCGGTGTCGAGGAAGGCGTCCTGGTGATAGAACAGCACCTCGCCATTGCCTACCGCGATCACGTCGTTGTGAAACACGCCCTGATCGATCACCGCTGGCGCCTGCTGGGCGTAGACCACGCCGTCATCACTCAGACCATGCAGACGGGCAACCGCCTGCGAAGCTTCCAGAGTCTGCCGCGCCGGGTAGCGCTGCGGCGCCGGGAAGCGGCTGTCGAAGGCACTGCGGCCGAAGACGAAGAACTCCACACCGGCATCGCCGTAACCTTTGCAGAAGCGCGTGTGGTTGGCCGCGCCTTCATCACCGAACTGACCGACTGCCGGCAACGCCGCGTGGTGAGCGAAGTGCTGCTCGTTGGCGAACATTGCGCCGAGCACACGGCTGGTGGTCGGGTGTTCGATCGAGCGGTGGAATTTGCAGTTGAGGTTGGCGGCGGTGAAATGCACGCGACCATCCGCAGTATCAGCACTCGGGCTGACGGTGCAGGCGTTGGCCGTCCACATGCTGGAAGCCGAGCAACTGGCGACCAGCAGCGGCATGGCGTCTTTCGCGGCTTTCTGGATCACCTGCGCGTCGGTGCCGGGAAAGCCCAGGCTGCGCAGCACGGCGACATTCGGGCGTTCCTGCGGGGCCAGTACGCCCTGCTTGAAGCCCATTTCCATCAAGGCCTTCATCTTGGCCAGGCCCTGCTTGGCTGCTTCTTTCGGGTTGGACGCGGCCTGGCTGTTGCTCTGCGAGGCGACGTTGCCGTAGGACAGGCCACCATAGTTGTGAGTCGGCCCGACCAGACCGTCGAAATTCACTTCAAATGCATTGCTCACAGGCTAACTCCGGGTGTCAGGGTGGCGGGCAGGCTCAGGCTGTCGGATTCCAGCGAGGCCACCGGGTAGGCGCAATAATCGGCTGCGTAATAGGCACTGGCGCGGTGGTTGCCAGAGGCGCCCACACCGCCGAATGGCGCGGTGCTGGCGGCACCGGTCAGCTGTTTGTTCCAGTTGACGATACCGGCGCGGCTTTGCAGCCAGAACTGCTCATAGCGCGCCTTGGAGTCGGACAACAGGCCAGCGGCCAGGCCGTACTGGGTATTGTTGGCCTCAACGATGGCCGCATCGAAATCGGCGTAGCGAATCACCTGCAGCAGCGGGCCGAAGAACTCTTCATCCGGGCGATTGGCGACCTCAGTCACATCGATGATGCCCGGAGTAAGCAAGGCGGCACCGGCTAGCGGCTGAGTCATCTCCAGCAGCGGCTTGGCGCCCTGGGTCAGTAAATGCTGCTGCGCCTTGATCAGGTGCTGCGCGGCGGCCAGGGAAATCACCGAGCCCATAAAGGGCGCAGGCTGGGCGTCGAAACTGCCGACCTTGATGCTGGCGGCAACCTCCACCAGGCGCTCCAGCAGGCTGTCGCCCCAGGCGCCTTGCGGCACCAGCAGACGGCGGGCACAGGTGCAGCGCTGGCCGGCGGAGATAAAGGCCGACTGAATGATGGTGTACACGGCTGCATTGAGATCAGCGACCTGATCCACCACCAGCGGGTTGTTGCCGCCCATTTCCAGGGCAAGGATCTTGTCCGGGCGACCGGCGAACTGGTTGTGCAGCAGGTTGCCGGTACGGCTGGAGCCAGTGAAGAACAGGCCGTCGATGCCGTCATGCGCGGCCAGGGCCACACCGGTATCGCGCGCACCTTGCACCAGGTTGAGCACGCCCGCCGGCAGACCGGCTTCGATCCAGTACTTGACCGTCAGCTCGGCGACTTTCGGAGTCAGCTCGCTAGGCTTGAACACCACGCAGTTACCCGCCAGCAGCGCCGGCACGATATGGCCGTTAGGCAGGTGACCGGGGAAGTTGTACGGGCCAAACACAGCGACCACGCCATGCGGCTTGTGCCGCAGCACGGCGGTGGCGTCGGCCAGCGGGCCGCTCTTCTCACCGGTGCGCTCGCGGTAGCTCTGGATCGAGATGGCAACCTTGTTGACCATGCTGGTGACTTCAGTGGCGGTTTCCCACAGCGGCTTGCCGGTTTCTTCACCGATGCAGTGGCCCAAGGCGTCGGCATGGCTTTTCAGGGTGGCGGCAAACTGTTCGAGCACGGCGATGCGTTCATCCAGCGAGCGCGAGGCCCAGGCTGGGAATGCAGCACGCGCGGCCTGTACGGCAGCGTCAACCTGTGCGGCGCTGGCAGCAGAGCCTTGCCAAATGGCTTCCTGGCTGACCGGGTTGAGCGATTCCAGGGCTTCGCCCTGACCTGCGTGCCAGGCACCGGCAATGTAATGAGTGCTCATCTTGTTTTATCACTCCCAGCAAGGTGTAGACCCGGCCTGCGCCGGATCGGCAAATAGAGACAGCTGCGTCGCACTACTTGGGCAAGCAGCCTTTAGCCGCGGGCGGAAACCGCTACCGCACGCACCTGATCGCCCGCCGACATCTGCAGGCGCTTGGCGGTTTGCGCATCGACCACCAGGGTGCCGGCGGCCAGGCGCGCCGGCGCTGCGGTAATCCGGCAATCCTCGCGCTTGCGGTTGTGAATCAGGAAACGCGGCGCGTCATCGCCCGGGGTGCCGACGGCCAGCACCAGTACCTGGCTGTCCTGCACGGCGCGGATCTTCGCGGTCTGCGCTTCAATAGCCGGGCCGGCGTCGAAGATGTCGACATAGCCCTGATAGCTGAAACCCTCGCCCTTGAGCATGGCCAGCGCCGGCTCGGTATCCGGGTGAACGCGACCGATGATGTTGCGCGCATCCTCCGAGAGGAAGCAGGTATAGAGCGGAAACTTGGGCATCAGCTCGGCGATAAAGGCCTTGTTGCCCACGCCGGTGAGGTAGTCGGCCTGACTGAACTCCATCTTGAAGAAATGCCGACCGAGGCTTTCCCAGAATGGCGAACGGCCCTGCTCATCGGACATGCCGCGCATTTCGGCAATCACCTTGTCGCCGAACAGCTCGCGGAACTCGGCAATAAACAGAAAGCGTGCCTTCGACAGCAACCGGCCATTCAGGCCGCTGCGCTGGTCGCTGCGCAAAAACAGCGAGCACAGCTCGGAGTTGCCAGTCAGGTCGTTGGCGAGGAACAGCGTCGGCACCTGGCGGTGGATCTGCAGCTCCTGCGAGGCGCTGACGGTCAAGCCGACCCGGTAGTTGTACCAGGGCTCGCGCAGGCCAACGGCGCCAGCAACGGCGGAGATACCAACCACCTCGCCGTTGTCGTCTTCGAGCACGAACAGGTAGTCGGCATCGGCACGCGCGGCTTCGCCACGGAAGGTTTTCTCGGCCCAGCCAACGCGGTGCGCCAGGCGCTCCTCATTAGCGGGCAGCGTAGTCAGGCCAGCGCCGGTACTGCGCGCCAGCTGAAACAGGGCCGGCAGATCGGCGCTGCGGACGGGACGAACGATCATGCGCTAACTCCTTAAACCGCAACCAGGCGTACGCTGACGCCTTCGCCGACGCCCAGGGCCTCGGCGGCCGCCAAACTCAGGGTGACCGGCTTGCCAGGCACCCAATCAAGATCCACAACGATGGCGCGGAAATCCTGCAGCTGGCCGTTACTCACCAGATATGGCCGGCCGCCTTTGACCGGCTCACCGATGCGCAGCGGCACTACGCGGCTCTGGGCAATCGAACGGATGCCCGAGGTGCGCGCATGCAGAGTCGGGCCACCATCGAAGATATCGATGTAGTGGTCGGTCTCGAAGCCTTCACGCATCAGAATGTCGAAGCTGATCTGCGCCCGTGGATGCACTTGGCCCATGGCTTCTTGCGCCTCATCAGGCAGCAGCGGCACGTAGATCGGGTAATGCGGCATCAATTCGGCAAGGAAGGTGCGGCTCTTCAAACCACACAGGCGCTCGGCCTCGGTGTAGTTCATGTCGAAGAAGTTGCGCCCCACCGCATCCCAGAACGGCGAATCACCGGCCTCGTCGCTGTAACCGACGATTTCCACCACCAGCGCATCGGCAAAACGCTCCGGGTGGTTGGCGAGAAACAGCAGGCGACCACGCGAATTGAGTTCGGACCAGGCGGTGTTCACCAGCGGGCGCTCGACGTAGAAGCTGGTCAGCAGGCTGTTGCCAGTCAGGTCGTGGCACAGCGAGAGCACGTGGATCTTGTTATGGATCTTCAGCTCGCGGGAGTTGTGCACGAAAGTTTCATTACGAAAGCTGTAGAACGGCTCGGAGTAGCCGGCCGAAGCGACGATGCCGGAGCAACCGACCAGGCGACCGCTCTCAGTGTCTTCAAGAACGAAGAAGTAGCTTTCTTCACCGTTGAAGCTGACTTCGGCGGCAAACGAAGCCTCCGAGGCAGCAATCTTTTCGCGCAGACGATCAGCGTCGTCCGGCAGTGAAGTCACACCAACCGGGCTGTCCGCGGCGAGACGCTGCACTTCAGTGAGGTCGGCCATTTGCGCGGGGCGCATCACCAGCATGGTGCCACTCCTTTTGATAAAAGCTCCAAGCTGCCCAAATCGGGCGGCCTAGAGAAAACCGCAACAAACGCTGCGGCACACACAGAGACGGGCTTCCTTGCTGTTAGCTCAACCCATCCATGGGTCGAGCGGGCGCAGCCTGATCCGCCGCGTTAACGACGGATCGGGCCGGCAATCAGGCTTGAGCCAGCTTGGCCACGGCACGTTCGAAACGCGCCAGACCTTCATCGATATCGGCGTCTTCCACCACCAGGCTTGGGGCGAAACGCACCACATCCGGGCTGGCCTGCAGCACCATCACGCCTTCCACCGCAGCGGCGTCGAGAATCGCCTTGGCTTTGCCTTTCCAGGCATCGGACAGCACCGCACCGATCAGCAGGCCGAGACCGCGCACTTCGCTGAATACGCCGTACTGCTGGCCGATCTGCTCCAGCTTGGTTTTGAAACGCTGATGCTTGGCTTTAACGCCTGCCAGCACCTCAGGGGTGTTGATGGTGTCGATCACCGCCTCACCCACCGCGCAGGCCAGCGGGTTGCCACCGTAAGTGGTGCCGTGGGTGCCGACGGCCAGGTGTTTGGCCAGCTCGCTGGTGGTGAGCATCGCGCCAATTGGGAAACCGCCGCCCAGGCTCTTGGCGCTGGAGAGGATGTCCGGAGTGACGCCGTAGTGCATATAGGCGAACAGCTCGCCGCTACGGCCCATGCCGCTCTGCACTTCGTCGAACACCAGCAGCGCATTGTGCTTGTCGCACAGCTCGCGGGCCGCTTGCAGGTAAGCCAGGTCAGCCGGCAGCACGCCGCCCTCACCCTGAATCGGCTCCAGCACCACGGCGCAGGTCTTGTCGGATACCGCGGCTTTCAGCGCCTCGATATCGTTATAAGGGATGTGGCTGATGCCCTGGATCTTCGGACCGAAACCGTCGGAATACTTCGGCTGACCGCCGACGCTGACGGTAAATAGGGTGCGACCGTGGAAGCTGTTGGTCGCGGCGATGATTTCGCATTTGTCTTCGCCGAACTTATCGAAGGCTACGCGACGGGCCAGCTTGAACGCGGCCTCGTTGGCTTCGGCGCCGGAGTTACAGAAGAACACGCGCTCGGCGAAGGTGGCGTCGATCAGCTTCTTGGCCAGGCGCAAGGCCGGCTCGTTGGTAAATACGTTGGATACGTGCCAAAGGTTGCCGGCCTGCTCGGTGAGCGCTTTGACCAGCGCCGGATGGGCGTGGCCCAGCACGTTGACGGCAATGCCGCCGGCAAAGTCGATCAGCTCGCGACCGCTTTGATCCCACACGCGCGAACCGGCGCCACGTACTGGAATAAAGGCAGCGGGTGCGTAGTTGGGCACCATCACCTGGTCGAAATCGGCGCGTTGCACCGGGTCGTGCTGAACGGACATCTGAGCTCTCCTAACGAGGAACACCTGCATTCAATAGCAGGCGATGTGAAGGATTGTAGGGACTGATCCGGGGCCGGCATTGCCGCCATGCGACAACTTCTTATAGCGCCAACCCGAGGAAAACCGCAGCTTTCGCAAATGCGACAGAAAGCATCGGGAAGGCGCAGTTTAAATGCAGCCACCCGCCTTGGCGCGTTTTTATCGGCAGCGCGGAAAAGGATTTTTATGGCCTGCCATCCATGACGGCCACCCTTCGGGCCGTCGCTACGCGACGTTAAAAATAACTCCCGGTTATTTTTTATGGCCCGCCATCCATGCGGCCACCCGGTTTTAAGCAGGCACGGGGATTACCGCCGGCACCGGCGGGCTGTCCAGACAGAGAAACTCGATCAGACGGGCTTTCTGCGCCATGGCGTCCTGGTAACCCAGCTCGATCAGCTCGTTGCAGTACCCGGGCTCGAACAGCAGATAACTCAGCACCCCGGCGCCGCTGGCCTTGGTCGCCCCCGGCCCACGCAGAAACAGACGCAACGCCTTGGGCAGTTCATGCCGATGGCGCGCGGCGATCAGGTCCAGCGGCTGGCTGGGGGAAATCACCAGCACATCCACTGGCTTGAGTCCCAGGCCACGCGGGTGATTTTCGGCGGGAATCAGCCGCCCCATCTGGTTAAGCCGCTCAAGCAGCTCGATATCGCTTTCCAGGCTGTCGATAAAGGTGCTGTTGAGCATATGCCCGCTGATCTGCGCCAGGCTCGGCGGCCGACTGTGCTGCGGCCGCACCACCGGCACCGGCGCTTGCGCACCGGCCGGATTGCCACTGACCCCAACCACCAGCACCCGCGTCGCCCCCAAATGCAGAGCCGGACTGATCGGTGCGGACTGGCGCACGGCACCATCGCCGAAGTATTCACGGTTGATCTTTACCGGCGGAAATATCAGCGGAATCGAGGCGCTGGCCAGCAGATGTTCAAGGGCCAGGCGGGTTGGTACACCGACCCGACGATGACGAAACCAGGGATCGATAGTGGCGCGGCCTTGATAGAAGGTCACCGCCTGGCCGGTTTCATAACCGAATGCAGTCACCGCCACGGCGCGCAGCTGGCGGTGGCGCACAGCTGCGGCAATCCCGCTGAAATCCAGCTCCCGCCCGAGCAGATCGGCAAGCGGCGAACTGTCGAGCAGCGCCACCGGCACCTGACCGCCCAGCCCGAGCATGCTGTGGCCAATAAAGCGACTGGCCTGGCGCAGCACGCCCGGCCAATCGCTGCGATATACCTGATGAGTATGAAAGCCCTGCCAGACGCTGGTCAGCCGGCGCACGGCTTCAGTGAAGTGCAACGCCCCACAGGCCAGACCCACTGCATTGATGGCCCCTGCCGAGGTGCCGACGATAACCGGAAAAGGATTGTGCGCCGCATTGGGCAGCAGGTCGGCAATCGCCGCCAGCACCCCCACCTGATAGGCCGCCCGTGCGCCACCGCCGGAGAGAATCAGCCCGGTAACCGGCTGACTGGTTGGAGCAGTGTGCGACATAGACTACTTCCACTGTTTTTTAGCCAGTATAGGAGCCTGTCAGGCGCACACGGAACCATCAGGTGCCAAGAAAACCAACTTCAACCGAACAACCCGCCAATTGGATGGCGGGCCAAGCCAGAAGCTAACGTCTCTTTTTATAGAGCTTCGGCTCGCCTTCGGGGCGAGTCTTGAAGCGCCGATGCGCCCACAGGTATTGCTCGGGGCAGACACTGATGGCTTGCTCGATCCACTGATTGACCCGCAGGCAATCCGTCTCTTCGCTCTCAGTGGGGAAATCCGCCAGCGGCGGATGGATCACCAGGCGATAACCCTGACCATCGGGCAAACGCTGCTGGGTAAAGGGAATCACCCGGGCACGGCCCATGCGGGCGAACTTGCTGGTGGCGGTGACGGTGGCTGCCTGGGTGCCGAACAAGGGTACGAACACGCTGCGCTGAGCACCGTAGTCTTGATCAGGGGCGTACCAGACCACGCCACCGGCACGCAGCAGCTTGAGCATGCCGCGCACATCATCACGACCAATCACCCCGAGCAGGCGCTGCTCGCGACCGCGACGCTGCACGTAGTCGAACAGCGGATTCTTGTGCGGGCGGTACATGCCGTACATGTTCTGAGCCATGCCGAGCAGGCCGCCGCCCATTTCCAGGGTGGTGAAATGCAGCGCCATAAGGATCACGCCCTGGCCATCGGCCTCGGCCTGGCGCAGATGCTCCAGCCCTTCGATGCTGCCCAGGCGGCGCAGGCGCTCGGCGGGCCACCACCAGGCAATGGCCATTTCAAAGAAGGTAATCCCGGTAGAAGCGAAGTTTTCCTTGAGCAGCGCCTCGCGCTCGGCGGCTGGCATCTGCGGGAAACACAGTTCCAGGTTACGCGCGGCGATCTTGCGCCGCGAACTGGCCAGGCGGTACATCACACGACCCAGGCAGCGACCCAGCCACAACAGCACCTTATAAGGCAGCTGGGCGATCAGCCACAGCAGGCCCAGACCCAGCCACAACAGCCAGAAACGTGGATGCAGGAAATAAGCGCGAAATACAGGGCGATCCATAAAACAGGTCCGAGGCACGCAATAAAGCGCGGCATTCTATCAGGAGTTTGTTCGCCGCCTGGTTTCGCGGCGCGCAACTTGCGAGCGCGCGGCGTTCTCGCTATAAGTCCGGCTTACTTTTCCCCCAGTTTCTAAATAAGGGCCGTATCAGGCAGACCATGAGCCAAGCCGATCTCCTCGAGCAAGACCCCGTATTCCAGCTTAAAGGCAGCATGCTGGCGATCACCGTGATGGAGCTGGCGCACAACGACCTCGCCCGCCTCGACCAGCAGCTCAGCGAAAAAGTCGCCCAGGCCCCGGCCTTCTTCAGCAATACCCCGCTGGTGCTGGCCCTGGACAAGCTGCCGGAAGGCGAAGGTGTGCTCGATCTGGCCGAGCTGATGGCGGTATGCCGCAAGCATGGCCTGCGCACCCTGGCGATCCGCGCCAACCGCGAAGCCGATATCGCCGCCGCCGAAGCGCTGGATTTGCCCGTACTGCCGCCGTCCGGCGCCCGCGAGCGGCCTATCGACCTGGCACCACCGAAGCCGGAAAAACCCGCAGAACCCGAGTTCAAACCGAGCAAAATCATCACCAGCCCAGTGCGCGGCGGCCAACAGGTGTATGCCCAGGGCGGCGACCTGATCGTCCTGGCCCCGGTCAGCGCCGGCGCGGAACTTCTCGCCGATGGCAACATCCATGTTTACGCACCGATGCGCGGCCGGGCACTGGCCGGCATCAAGGGCAATCTCAAGGCGCGGATTTTCTGCCAGCAGATGGGCGCAGAACTGCTCTCCATCGCCGGCCAGTACAAGGTGGCCGAAGACTTGCGCCGCGACCCACTCTGGGGCGAAGCGGTGCATGTCAGCCTGTCGGGTGACGTGTTGAACATCACCCGCCTTTAACGGATACTGCCGCCACTTTTCAAGGACACAGACAGGGCACCCGGAAGCCTGAGATAGGCCACGGAAACCTGCGTTTTTTCTACATTTTGGGGTGAATCACCTTGGCCAAGATCCTCGTTGTTACGTCCGGCAAAGGTGGCGTCGGTAAAACCACCACCAGCGCTGCCATCGGTACCGGCCTCGCCCTGCGCGGGCACAAGACTGTCATCGTCGACTTCGACGTCGGCCTGCGCAACCTCGACCTGATCATGGGCTGCGAACGCCGCGTGGTGTACGACTTCGTCAACGTGGTCAACGGCGAAGCGACCCTCTCGCAAGCGCTGATCAAAGACAAGCGCCTGGAAAATCTCTACGTGCTGGCTGCCAGCCAGACCCGTGACAAAGACGCGCTGACTCAGGAAGGCGTCGAGAAAATCATCAACGAACTGCGTGAAACCTTCGAATACGTGGTCTGCGACTCGCCGGCCGGTATCGAAAAAGGCGCGCACCTGGCCATGTACTTCGCCGATGAAGCGATTGTCGTGACCAACCCGGAAGTCTCCTCGGTACGTGACTCGGACCGCATGCTCGGCCTGTTGGCGAGCAAATCGCGCCGCGCCGAGAAAGGCGAAGAGCCGATCAAGGAACACCTGCTGCTGACCCGCTACAACCCTGAGCGCGTGGTAAAAGGCGAAATGCTCGGTGTGGAAGACGTCGAGGAAATCCTCGCCATCCGTCTGCTCGGCGTGATCCCTGAGTCGCAAGCCGTACTCAAAGCCTCGAACCAGGGCGTACCGGTCATCCTCGATGACCAGAGCGACGCAGGCCAGGCCTACAGCGACGCGGTTGACCGCCTGCTGGGCAAGGAAGTGGCACATCGGTTCCTCGATGTGCAGAAGAAGGGATTCATGCAACGCCTGTTTGGAGGTCGTGAATGAACATTTTTGACTTCTTTCGTGAGCGCAAGAAAGAAACCACAGCGTCCATTGCGAAAGAGCGTCTGCAAATCATCGTCGCCCACGAGCGCGGCCAGCGCAGCCAGCCGGACTACCTGCCGGCCCTGCAGCAAGAACTGGTCGAGGTGATCCGCAAGTACGTGAATATCGACTCGGATCAAGTACAGGTTGCACTGGAAAACCAGGGCAGCTGTTCCATTCTGGAACTCAACATCACGCTCCCCGACCGTTAATTGGTTGAGAGCATGCAACGGCGGCCCAGGCCGCCGTTTCTATTTGTGGAAAGCCCATGCCGCTGTCGAATGTCGAAATTCTCCACCAGGACGCCGCCCTGCTGGTGATCAACAAGCCCACCCTGCTGCTCTCGGTGCCCGGCCGCGCCGAGGACAACCGCGATTGCCTGGTTACCCGCCTGCAGGAAAACGGTTACCCGGAAGCGCGTATCGTCCATCGCCTGGACTGGGAAACCTCAGGGATCATCGTCCTGGCCCGCGACCCCGACAGCCATCGTGAGCTGTCCCGCCAGTTCCACGACCGCGAAACCGAGAAGGCCTACACCGCGCTGTGCTGGGGCCAACCCGAGCTGGACAGTGGCAGCATCGACCTGCCGCTGCGCTACGACCCGCCCACCAAACCGCGCCACGTGGTCGACCATGAGCAAGGCAAACACGCGCTGACCTACTGGAAAGTGCTGGAACGCCACGCTGAACATTGCCGCGTCGAGCTGACACCGATCACCGGCCGCTCGCACCAGTTGCGCGTGCATATGCTGTCGATCGGCCACCCGCTGCTGGGCGACGGCCTCTACGCCCACGAACAAGCCCTGTCCGCCTACCCGCGCCTATGCCTGCACGCCAGCATGCTGAGCCTGACACACCCACAAACGGGCGAGCGGATGCGTTTCGAGTGCCCGGCACCGTTCTAAGGACAGACCACGTGGATAAGAACCGCTTCTACGCTGCTACCCAAGGAGCTCCTGCCCAGCCCACCTTGCTGCGTGCCCTCGACTGCTGGCAACAGCCCCCCGGCTTGGCGCTGGATCTTGGCTGCGGTGCAGGGCGCGACACCCTCGAACTACTGCGCCGTGGCTGGCAGGTAGTGGCGATTGACAATGAACCCCAGGCCCTTGAATGCCTGCATGCGCAAGTACCGGCCGAGCACCGGGAAGCGCTGGAATCCCATTGCGCAGAGTTTGAAAACTTCAAGCTCCCCGCTGCCAGCTTGATCAACAGCAGCTTCGCCCTACCGTTCTGCCCACCAGAGGCCTTCGGGCAGCTCTGGCAGCGCATAAGCGATACGCTTCTCGACGGAGGTTTGTTTGCCGGGCACTTCTTTGGCGAACGCGATGACTGGGCCAACAGCCCCAAATTGACCATCCACAGCCGCGCACACTTGCAAAACCTGCTGCACGACTGGGAAATCATTGAGCTGGAAGAAATCGACCGAAGCGGAAAAACCGCAGTCGGCCGCAGCAAACACTGGCATCTGTTTTCTGTAGTCGCCCGCCGCTAACCCATCGCCCAACAGCGTGCTGACGACTAGCCCTGCTTGCGCGGCCAGATCAGACTAAAACAGGCACCGCCCAGCTCTTCGCTGCGACTGATCTGCGCGCGACCGCCGTGCCAATAAGTAATACGCCGCACGATGGACAGGCCCAGACCATGCCCACCAGAAGCGCGGGTGCGGCTGTCGTCCAGCCGCAGGAACGGCGTGAAGATCCGCTCCCAGGCTTCTTCCGGCACGCCGGGGCCGTCATCTTCGACATCCAGCCGGCAACGCTGCTGTCCCACCTGATAACTCACCCGCACCCGTGATTCGGCATGGCGCATGGCGTTGCTCACCAGGTTCTGCAGGGCGCGGTGCAGGTAGCGCAGCTCGGCTTCAACGCAAGCACCGCCGCCATCCAGGGCATCGCGTGAAGGGCCGTGCTCGACCCGCACGCTGGCGCGCAGCGGCGCCAGCTCGGTGATCACCTGATCGATCAGCTCACCCAGGTCGACCTGCTGGAAGTTCAGCGCCGGCGCCCCCTGCTCCAGGCGCGCGTAGGTGAGCATCTCGTCGACCAGCTTGTCGAGGTCCTGGATATCGCTGTCCATGCCCTCCATATATTTGCGCCGCGCCGCATCGGTTTCCGCGTCGCCGATCATTTCCAGGCCAAAGCGCAGGCGCGCCACCGGCGTGCGCAGCTCATGGGAAACCGCGCGGACCATCTCACGCTGAATACTCAGGGAGCGCTGCAAGTGCTCGGCCATGGCGTTAAAGGCCGCTGCCAGACGCCCCACCGAGTCGCTGCCACGGGTCGGCACGCGGGCATCCAGGCGGCCGCTGGCAATATGCGTGGCGGCGCCTTCCAGATCGCTCAGACGCTGCTCCAGCGGCCGTACCAGCAGATAAACCATCAGCCCAATCAGGCTCAGACCCAGCGCGCCGATAAGCACCAGCCACTGCGCGGGGTACGGATTCATCTGATACAGCGGGCCGATTTCCAGCACCCAGGGCGTGTCGACGATGCCGGAGAACACATGAATGCTGTCGCCGCCACGACCCAAGGCCATCACCGTGTCGCCTTCGTCCACGCGGCGGCGCTGATCGGGGTCGAGGTCGGCCTGATCGAGACGCACCAGGCGCAGGTCGAAACCGAACTGTTTGTCCTGCTTCAACGCCGCCAGTCGGCGCGGCTGTTCATCCCAGGGATAGCGCACCAGCTCATCGATCAACAGAAAGCTGGTGGCGCGGGCCAGCTGTTCGCTGACCTGCTGCACATCGGCAATCAGCAGCAACGGCTGTTCATCCAACTGACTGAAGATGCGCGCCTCGTGCGGGCCGGTCTGCTGCACCAGCACCTGACCGCGACGCAGGCTATTGCGCGCACCGCTGTCCAATCCGGCACTTTCCAGCGTCTCGACGCGCAGCGGAATGCCGAGCAAGCGCCCCCACACCGTAACCGCGCGGCGCCGCTCGATATCCACCATCGGCGAGAGGTTATCGGCCATCAGGCGGAAGGTGCCCTGAGCCAGACGCTCACGGTATTGATCCACCCGCACCTCATTAAGCAGTTGCAGCGCGCCAACGCCGAGCAGCGCCACCAGCACCAGCACGGCGAGCATGCCGCCATAGATGCGCAGGAAGATCGAGTTCACGTGAGTGCTTCAGCCGCTTCGGCAACAAACAGATAGCCCTTGCTTCGCACGGTCTTGATCAGCCGGGGGTGCATCGGGTCGTCGCCGATTTTCGGGCGGATGCGCGAAATGCGCACGTCGATGGAACGGTCCTGGCCGTCGTATTCGATGCCGCGCAGGGCGTTGAAGATTTCCTCGCGAGAGAGAATCCGCCCGGCGTTGGAGGTCAGTAGCCACAGCAGGTCGAATTCGGCACTGGTCAGCTCGATACCCTGCTCGCCCAGCCAGGCTTCACGCATGGCACTGTCGATCACCAGCGGGCCGAACTGCAGACGTCGGCGCTCACCGGGCACCTGCGCCTCGCTGCCCTCATGGCGGCGCAGCAGCGCACGGATGCGCGCCAGCAGCACGCGTGGGCGCACCGGTTTGCACACATAGTCGTCCGCGCCCATCTCCAGGCCCAACACCTGGTCCATATCGTCGGTACGCGCGGTGAGCATCAGGATCGGCCCATCGTATTGCCCGCGCACCTTGCGGCAGATCGACAGGCCGTCTTCGCCCGGCAGCATCAGGTCGAGAATTACCAGGTCAGGCTGCTCCTGCAGAATCCGCACGGCGGCCTGCGCGCCGTCCATCTCGATGGACACGTTGAGGCCATTGCCCTGCAGGTACTCACGGGTCAACTCGGCCAGGCGCTGGTCGTCTTCGACAATAAGAATGTGCCACGACTGCTGCTCCACAACGGACTCCCAGACAACACGAAAACGGCCGGCATTGTAGCAACGCGGCCCGAACAGCGCTGCCTTCAGACTGCGGTTTACGGCTCAGGCTGCCACGCCGGAAAACTCGCTTAAAACGCCGCAATAGAGCGGGCCAACCACACCAGCAAAAAGACTACATATTGTGTTTATCTGATTGACTAAAAAACCACCTTAAGGGTGGCTAAAAAAGCCAAAGTCATGACGACGAACGGTTTAGCAGGGACAACACCAGTAACTACGGGGCCTTGCGAAAGTTACCCCAAAGTAACCCACAGCCTTATCCACAAGCGCGAATAATTTATCGACTTGCCTTCACCCCTACACCGCACTATCTTGTATCCCCAGCGCGATAAACACCTACATATTGGGTTTTAGCACACAGAACCACACAAGCACATTTGCCCCAAAACAGTCCAGACACCGGACTAAAAAAGTGCAAAAAAACAGCTTAGATGGGCGCTTGAGCTTTACCGATCCAGATCAGGCAGCTAAACCGCCAGAAGAGCGAGGACGCATTGGTCAGAGCAGGCCGCATTACGCGACATGCCACAACATCTAGTGGTACAGGCACAGCGCCTGTACAAGACTTGAAGAGCCAGGGAGGCACTTAGTCGTACCTTACCTGCCCTGCTTGCAAGTCCCGCACGAACGGCCTCAATGCTGTTCGCGCGGCGTTGTTGAAATGGAATGAACCAAGGTACGGCGCCCTGATCAACTGCTCAGCGCCCATCTAAAATCAAGAAAAACGGAGACTTTCATGCACACCGACACCTCCCGCGAGAACCCGCAGGCCAATGCGCCGCAGGCCACCGATGACAACCAGAGCCTGAGCGCCACCGCGCCGGGTCAACTGCGTGTGATCAAGCGTAACGGCACCGTAGTGCCGTACACCGATGACAAGATCACCGTTGCCATCACCAAGGCCTTTCTCGCTGTTGAAGGCGGCACCGCAGCCGCCTCGTCGCGTATCCATGAAACCGTTGCGCGTCTGACCGAACAGGTCAGCGCCACTTTCAAGCGCCGCATGCCGTCCGGCGGCACCATCCATATCGAAGAAATCCAGGATCAGGTCGAACTGGCCCTGATGCGTTCCGGCGAGCAGAAAGTTGCCCGCGACTACGTGATCTACCGTGAGTCGCGCAGCCAGGCGCGCAAGACCGGCGCCGCCGATATTGCCGAGCCGCACCCAAGCATTCGCGTCACCCACCTCGACGGCACTGTTGCGCCGCTAGACATGGGCCGCCTCAACACCATCGTTACCGAAGCCTGCGAAGGCCTGGCCGAAGTCGATGGCGAGCTGATCCAGAAAGAAACCCTGAAGAACCTCTACGACGGCGTAGCGCAAAGCGACGTCAGCACCGCCCTGGTGATGACCGCGCGCACCCTGGTTGAGCGTGAGCCGAACTACAGCTACGTCACCGCGCGCCTGTTGATGGACAACATCCGCGCCGAAGGCCTGGGCTTCCTCGGCGTCGCCACCAGCGCCACCCACCACGAAATGAGCGAGCTGTACGCCAAGGCCCTGCCGGCCTACATCGCCAAGGGTATCGAGTACGAATTGCTCAACCCGGTGCTGGCCAGCTTCGACCTGGAAAAACTCGGCAAGGCGATCAACCACGAGCGCGATCAGCAGTTCACCTACCTGGGCCTGCAGACCCTCTACGACCGTTACTTCATCCACAAGGACGGCACCCGCTTCGAACTGCCGCAAGTGTTCTTCATGCGTGTGGCCATGGGCCTGGCGATTGAAGAGAAGCAGAAAGAAGACCGCGCCATCGAGTTCTACAACCTGTTGTCGTCCTTCGACTACATGGCCTCGACGCCGACCCTGTTCAACGCCGGCACCCTGCGTCCGCAGCTGTCGTCGTGCTACCTGACCACCGTGCCGGATGACCTGTCGGGCATCTACAACGCCATCCACGACAACGCCATGCTGTCCAAGTTTGCCGGCGGTCTGGGCAACGACTGGACCCCAGTACGCGCTCTGGGCGCCTACATCAAGGGCACCAACGGCAAGTCGCAAGGCGTTGTGCCGTTCCTCAAAGTGGTCAACGACACCGCAGTAGCAGTTAACCAGGGCGGCAAGCGCAAGGGCGCGGTCTGCGCCTACCTGGAAACCTGGCACATGGACATCGAAGAGTTCATCGAACTGCGCAAGAACACCGGTGACGACCGTCGCCGCACCCACGACATGAACACCGCTAACTGGATTCCAGACCTGTTTATGAAGCGCGTGTTCGACGATGGCCAGTGGACCCTGTTCAGCCCATCCGAAGTGCCAGACCTGCACGACCTGACCGGTAAAGCCTTCGAAGAGCGCTACGAGTACTACGAAGCCCTGACCCAGTACGGCGGCAAGATCAAGCTGTTCAAGACCATCCAGGCCAAAGACCTGTGGCGCAAGATGCTCTCGATGCTGTTCGAAACCGGCCACCCATGGCTGACCTTCAAAGACCCATGCAACCTGCGCAGCCCGCAGCAGCACGTGGGCGTGGTACACAGCTCGAACCTGTGCACCGAGATCACCCTGAACACCAACGCCGACGAAATCGCCGTGTGCAACCTGGGTTCCGTGAACCTGCCGAACCACATCGTCGACGGCAAGCTGGACACCGCCAAGCTGGAAAAGACCATCAAGGTCGCCGTGCGCATGCTCGATAACGTTATCGACATCAACTACTACTCGGTACCGCAGGCGCGTAACTCCAACTTCAAGCACCGCCCAGTCGGCCTCGGCATCATGGGCTTCCAGGACGCCCTGTACCTGCAGCACATCCCGTACGGTTCCGATGCCGCCGTGGAATTTGCCGACAAGTCGATGGAAGCGGTCAGCTACTACGCCATCCAGGCCTCCTGTGACCTGGCCGACGAGCGCGGCGCCTACTCCACCTTCGACGGTTCGCTGTGGAGCAAGGGCATTCTGCCGCTCGACTCGCAGCAGATCCTCATCGAGTCCCGTGGCCAGAAGTACATCGACGTCGACCTGACCGAGTCCCTGGACTGGGCTCCGGTACGTGCCCGTGTGCAGAAAGGCATCCGTAACTCGAACATCATGGCCATCGCACCGACCGCCACCATCGCCAACATCACCGGCGTATCGCAGTCGATCGAACCGACCTACCAGAACCTCTATGTGAAATCGAACCTCTCCGGCGAATTCACCGTGATCAACCCGTACCTGGTTCGCGACCTCAAGGCTCGCGGTCTGTGGGACTCGGTGATGATCAACGACCTCAAGTACTACGACGGTTCGGTGCAGCAGATCGAGCGCATCCCGCAGGAACTCAAAGACCTGTACGCCACCGCGTTCGAAGTCGACACCAAGTGGATCGTCGATGCCGCCAGCCGCCGCCAGAAGTGGATCGACCAGGCGCAGTCGCTGAACCTCTACATCGCCGGTGCATCGGGCAAGAAGCTCGACGTGACCTACCGCATGGCTTGGTACCGTGGCCTGAAAACCACCTACTACCTCCGTGCCCTGGCCGCGACCAGCACCGAGAAGTCCACCATCAACACCGGCAAGCTGAATGCCGTGTCCAGTGGTGGCAACGATGGCCTGAGCGCAGCACCGGCCAAGGCCCCGGAAGTGGAAATGAGCGCAGGCCCAGCTCCAGTACCAAAAGCCTGTGCCATCGATGAACCAGACTGCGAAGCCTGCCAGTAAGGTGTTCGGCAGCGCGCGGATCTGAGCGGCATTCGCGGCGTTACCTGCCGGAGCGGCCCCCATCACGTACATGCGTACGCTCAGGGGCTCCACTCCAGCAGGTGCCTTGCGACTACTCGCTCAGCTACACGCTTGAATGTCGAGCGAAGAGCACAAGCAACACAGTCAATCCCCTCGCCCGCTTGCGGGAGAGGGTTAGGGAGAGGGCAAAAGTTCTCCCACTCATTACCTGCCCCTGCCCTTACGGGCGTGGGCATCGGGGCAACGGCCAGTCACTAGAGCCGCCCCGACCAGCGGTACCCGTTTTGCCCTTGCGCGCTGTACGCAACGGAACACAATAAAGACTGTATATCCACACAGGTCGGTTATTTCACCGGCCCGCAAGCAGGAGCCAAGCCATGCTGAGCTGGGATGAATTTGACAAGGAAGACGGCGCCGACGCCGTAGTAGCCAACAAAGCCTCTGCCCAACTGGCAGACATGAGCATCGACAAACTCGACCAGGTGGGCGGTGCTGCCGCCGTTGAAGCCCGCGCCGTAGCCGCTGACGACAGCGACGCCGTCGCCCGCGCCAAAGCCTCGCTCGACCAACTCGACATCGCCGAAGGCCTGGCCGAGCTGGAAGGCACCGCCGCGCGCGTAGCCGTCGACGAAAAACGCATGATCAACTGCCGCGCCGACCTCAACCAGCTCGTACCCTTCAAGTACGACTGGGCCTGGCAGAAGTATCTGGATGGTTGCGCCAACCACTGGATGCCGCAAGAAGTGAACATGAACGCGGACATCGCGTTGTGGAAAACCCCGGACGGCCTGACCGACGACGAGCGCCGCATCGTTATGCGCAACCTCGGCTTCTTCTCCACCGCCGACAGCCTGGTTGCCAACAACCTGGCCCTGGCCGTGTACCGCCTGATCACCAACCCGGAGTGCCGCCAGTACATCCTGCGCCAAACCTTCGAAGAGGCGATCCACACCCACGCCTACCAGTACTGCATCGAATCGCTGGGCATGGATGAAGGCGCGATCTTCAACATGTACCACGAGATTCCATCGGTCGCGAAGAAAGCCAGCTGGGGCCTCAAGTACACCCGCTCGATCTCCGACCCGACCTTCAACACCGGCACGGTCGAGACCGACAAAGAACTGCTGCGCAACCTGATCGCCTACTACTGCGTACTGGAAGGCATCTTCTTCTATTGCGGCTTCACCCAGATCCTCTCCATGGGTCGCCGCAACAAGATGACCGGCGTGGCCGAGCAGTTCCAATACATCCTGCGTGACGAGTCCATGCACTTGAACTTCGGCATCGACGTGATCAACCAGATCAAGATCGAAAACCCACACCTGTGGGATGCCCAGCTCAAAGACGAAGCCACCCAGATGATCCTCCAGGGCACCCAACTGGAAATCGAATACGCACGCGACACCATGCCGCGCGGTGTACTGGGCATGAACGCGGCGATGATGGAGGACTACCTCAAATTTATCGCCAACCGTCGTTTGACGCAGATTGGTTTGAAGGAAGAGTACCCAGGTACGTCTAACCCATTCCCATGGATGTCGGAAATCATGGACCTGAAGAAGGAGAAGAACTTCTTCGAGACGCGGGTTATTGAGTATCAGACTGGTGGGGCGTTGAGCTGGGATTGATTCCAGTCACTCACTAAAGAGATTAAGAGCGCTTTACCTGAAATGGATGTTTGGGGTGGCGAGTTAAATTAAGAGCCCCGCCTAGTGCGGGGTTTTTTTTGAGGAAAAACCTTGCTTAATCAAGTATTCAACAACACCAACGACTGGCTTAAATTCGCAGAAGCGAAATGCGCGACACTGCTCGGAGGCAACATTGCCGTAATATTTGGAATAGCCCAAGTATCAAAAGACTATCAACTCAACACCTTCATTCAATTTTTCCTTGTCGCTGCAGTAGCACAGCTTGCTGCCAGCTCAATATTTTTACTTATATCACTAATCCCATCTCTTGAAATAATGGCATTTCAACCAAAACAGCAAAAAACTGAAAATTTAATATATTTCTCAAGCATAGTAAAATTTACACCATACGAATTTGTCAAAGCACTAAACAAAGCATCTTTTAATACACAAAAAGTCACTGACTACGAAATCATGCTTGCAGAACAGATAATAAATAACGCAAAAATCGCTGCTCGAAAATATGCAATATTCAAAGCAGCTATATGGCTAACCACATCAGCACTAGCCACGCCAATCTTAGCCGCCTTTATATTCATAAATAGAGGGCACAAGTAAAGTGAAATCAGACATTGAAACAAAAGTAAAAGAAATAATAGATAGTGAAATGGATGTAACTGACGTCACATATGTTCCCGACCTAGAAAACCCAAAGCTCACATTCGGAAACACAGGTCTAAGATTCGAAGCTACAACTTTATTCATTGACATGCGGGGCTCTACAAAAACACTTAACAAGCACAACCGCCGATCAGTAGCAAAAATACATAAAGCTTACTTCCACACAATTGTCACCATCGTAAAAAGCCTATCCGGAGAAGTTAGAAGTTTCAATGGCGACGGAATGTTATGTTTCTTTCAAGGCACCACAAAAATAACCCTAACAAACGCGGTCATCGCCGCCATGAAAATAAAATACATGCTCAGCAGCGATGACTCAAAAGTAAAAAAGAGTCTCGAAAAGTATTCACCCGTAGACTTCGGGATCGGTATTGACGACGGAAAAATAATTTGTTCAAAGGTAGGAATCAGCGGAACAAACAATAGAGATCTAGTATGGATAGGAAACGCCGTAAATAAATCAGTAAAAATCGGTGACACTCGAAGCTCTCCTGAGCACATTGGAATCTCAAGCCATGTTTACTCAAATCTACTAGACAGCGCCAAATACCACATTTCAAAAGACTATTGGGGAAACGACGTCAAAACTGACATGTGGACATTAGATTACATAAAATATAATGACCAAACAGAAGCATATTACAAAACTAACTACCACTGGAGCGTATCTTAATCAACTCGAGGAATAACCAGAGACAGGCCACGGTTTCCCATAGATTGATCGTCCCCACGCTCTGCGTCGATCACTACCAAGCTCTACACCTCAGCGGGTCTCTATCACGGAACAGAAAGCAGGACGCGGAGCGTCCTCAAATGCGTAACCATGCAGAGCGCGGGCACGATCAAAACGTTTCATATACCGCAACGCATAGCCATTAAAAAACATATCGACACCACTATATATTTATATAAAATCATTTCATAAAATTAAAAACAGAAAAAACAAGGAAGTACAATGAACAAAGAGCCATCAATAGAAAAACCTTGGAACCGAATATTTTGGCTCACTGCAGCTCCAGTACTCGGAGTAATAGGGTATGCATCACTTTACCTGATTGGGCTAACATACCATGAGACCTATCTGGACCACTTCAGTGTTAATCCAGGTCTATTCCCTAAATCCTCAACAGAATTATTCACACTAGCATACCTAGCCCTACTACATATCGGAATCTCATGGCTAGGCCTCATATCAAATTACAAAGCATGGCTATACTTAACCGGCTTCACCTCACTCATATTAATAGAAATTATTATCATAAACAAATTACCAAAACTAATAAAACAAAGTAAACCAAACAACATAATAAAAAACAAAATACTGAGGAACACTCTAGTACTTTTATCCATACCCATATCTATAAGCGCATTTCTTCTACTAATCCCAATAGCCGCTAATATATTCTTACTAGCCCCAGCATTTGTTGGCGTCCATGGCGCAAAAATATCTATTAAAAACAGCGCCGAAAACTACAAAACCGAATGCGAGTCCGCAACAAAAGAATTCTGCGTCCGCTTGATGGATGAAAATAAGGAAATCTCGAGAGGATATGTGATATCTGCCTCTAACAGCCATATCGCATTAGTTCTTGGTGAACAATCTATTATTTCACCACTGAAAAACTACCGAATAGAGAAAATCACCCCTATTAAAAAAGAGCAATCAGGGACAGACCACAGTTTATCGGCCAATTGATTATCCTTTTCGCCCTTACGGCGAGTTACTTTCTCTTTGCTCGCGCAAAATAGAAAGTAACCAAAGAGAAAGCGCGCCCGGCATCCGGGTTTCGCTGCGCTCAACTCCCCTCGCTCCGGTGCTGTTCCGAGGGTCGTCACGGTGGGCCATCCCTGGCCCATCGTTCCTCGTTTGGCCTCCATGCCAAACGCCCCTCTCCACAGCACCTCCACTCGGCCTTCTGACGGGATTCGGGGACCGCGTTGTTTGGGCGATTTGTGGAAGGCAGAGCGAAAGGCAAAAGAAGAGCAACAGCAGAAGCATCGCGGGCAAGCCCGCTCCTACAGTTTGCTTTGCTTCTAAAAACACCAATCTCACAGACGACGCCAAACGCCCCATCAGGAGGCCGAGTGGAATCGTTGCGCAAGGGGTTGAGCGGCATGGATGCCGCGAGAGCCGCGATGGGCCAGGGATGGCCCTTCGCGGCGGGCCCCTGGAGCAATGATGGAGCGAGGGGACCCGACGAAGTCGGGCCGGATGCCAGGGGCAAGACTTTTTGCTTACTTTTGGGGCGTCTGCCAAAAGTGAGCCGCCGTAAGGGCGGAACCGCTCGGCCCGGCAACATATAAGCGGCGTCTGTACACAACTTGGGCCGTTTAAAAACGACAACGGCCCATGGCTAACACTCAGTTCGAAACCTGCTCCAAGAAAATGAGCTGCAATGGCTCACTGAGCAAATCATCAGCCGTGGCGGCAAACCGTTGAAAGTACGGCGTCGCAAAATGCGCATCCAGCGCCGCCTGATCCTTGAACGCTTCACGCATATAGAACGTGCCAGGCTCGTCCCGCCGTTCAAACAACACGTAATCAAGGTTGCCCGGCTCGGCCCGCGTCGGTTCTATCAGGGTCAACAAGCCCGCTTTAAGCGCCTCCTGTTTACCGGGTTTGGCTTTGAGTACAGCAAGGGATACCAGTGGTTTGTTCATGGTGTTGGCTCTTTCAGGGGGTTGGCTTGCACATCCGGCGGCGGCAGTGAACATCAGCGCACACAGCCAATAACCTAAGTGTTTGATCGTCGGTCTCATCGTTATCACTCGCTGTGGACTGGGATCATCCTGGTCGATCCCACCACGGAGAAACACCGACAAAACGCGCTAACACTTTCTTCGGCAGCTTGAAAATGACGTGCCTTGAATAGCCATTACCCTGGTTTAAGCCACAAATCAGCGCCTTTAAATGAAGAACGGGGACTAATTAATTTTCTCCCTTCCCGCCCCTGCAACTTGCTTTGCTTCTACAACACTAATCTCACAGACGACGCCAAACGCCCCATCAGGAGGCCGAGTGGAATCGTTGCGGACAGGGTTGAGCGGCATGGATGCCGCGAGAGCCGAGATGGGCCAGGGATGGCCCTTCGTCGGTGGGCCGCATCCGGTCGGGCCCCTGGAGCAATGATGGAACGAGGGAAGTCGAGCGCAGTGAGACCCGGATGCAAGGGGCAAGACCTCTTGGTTACTTCTGGGGCGTCTGCCAGAAGTGACCCGCCGTAAGGGCGGAACCATTACCCGAGAACACCACAGCAGCGGCGTGTGTATGCAAAACCAGCAAGCAGCGCTGCCTACAGCGCGCAAAGCCCCCCCGGCACTGCCATCACCCAATCCCGCACCGCCTGAATGGTCGGGTCGCTCTTACGGTTTTCCGGGTACACCAGAAAGAACGGTTTGCCTTCCAGCTCCGGGCCGAAGGGCTGTACCAGCCGCCCTTCCCTCAGCTCATCCTCGATCAACTGACGGCTCATCAACGCCACACCCTGCGCGCCAATGGCGGCCGAGACGGCATGGGTCTCGTCGGAGAACACCAGCCCGGCGCCGACATCCAGCCCTGGCACCTGAGCCTTCTTCTGCCACACGGCCCAATCAAGCGGTGAAGAAACCGCAGCCTGATTACGGAAGTGAATCAGCGAATGCTTGGGCAGCTCGGCCGCATCATGCAAGCCGAGGTGCGGGCTGCAGGCCGGGATAAAGGTGTTGTCGAACAGCTTCTCGGCCACCAGCCCTGGCCAGCGGCCGTCGCCATAACGAATGGCGATATCTGCGGTAACGCCATCCAGCGCGACCGGCTCATGCGAAGCGTGAATGCGCAGGTCAATATTCGGATGGGCATCGCGCAGCATGCACACCCAGGACAGCAGCCAACGCACCGCCACGGCAGGCGTGGTGCTGAGCGTAATGGCCTGGCGACAGGGCACCGCGCTAAGACGCACCGCCGTTGCACTGATGCTGTCGAACGCGCTTTCCAGCACCTGCTGCAGCTCGCGCCCCTGGGCGGTCAATTCGAGCTGGCGTGGCTTACGCAAAAACAACGCGACCCCGAGCGACTCTTCCAGGGCCCGTATCTGGTGACTGATCGCCGTCGCGGTCACCGAGAGTTCTTCGGCGGCCTGCTTGGCGCTCTCGTGGCGAGCGGCCGCCTCAAAGGCCCGCAGGGCAGAAAGCGAAGGTAACCAGCGCTGCGCCATACATGAGCACTCCTCATCCATACCTGAAAATAATCGTCGCTTGTCGCCCGCGCGGGCTGAACTTAGCCTGAGCTTGCAGTGAATAACAGATGAATTCAACTTCGAAAAGGAGACTCGACATGCCACATATCCTGCACCTGGACACCAGCGCCCGCCCTGGCCTCGCCGGCAAGGATCAACACGGCTCGCACAGCCGCAATCTCACTCAGCGCTTTGTCAGCCAATGGCTGGCCCGCCGTGCGCAGGACAGCCTCACCTACCGCGACATTGGCCAGAACCCACCGTCTTTTATCAGCCATGACTGGATCGCCTCCTCCTTTACCCCGGCAGAGCAGCGCGAGCCGTGGATGCAGGAAACGCTGGCAGAGAGCGACCAACTGGTCGATGAGTTGGTTGCGGCAGACGTTCTGGTGATCGGCGCGCCGCTCTACAACTTCGGCATGCCGGCCGCGCTCAAGGCGTGGATCGACCTGATCGTGCGCCCCGGCAGAACCGTGGACATCGATGAGAGCAACCCGCTCGACCCTTACGTACCGAAGCTCGCCGATCGACCACGGCACGCCGTCATTCTCAGCGCCCGGGGCGGTATCGGCTTTGGCGTCGGCGGCGAGATGGCGCATCTGAACCACTTGGAGCCCAACCTGATCACCGCCCTCGGCTTTATCGGCATTACCCAGGTGCACCAGATTGCCATCGAAGGTCAGGAAGTCGGCGGTGAGCTGCTGGCCGAGTCCGTGGCTCAAGCCCTGAACAAGGTCGACGCCTTGGTGGCGCAACTGCAGCAGACGCTGCAGGTAAACCGCACGCCAGAGCCGGCCTGAAACCAGCGGCCTGCGCCACGGTGGCTGCGATGTAGGGAGGACAACGCCTGGCTATTGCCTCTTGTCCTCATTGCCATTGGGCTTAGGGTCCAGCAGCAGCGGCACAATGTGCAGTATCAAAAGCGCCATCAGCGTGCCAAGCACAGCGGTCGCCTCATGCCCCAAGCCCACAGCCACACCTACAGCCGCCGTAGCCCATAGCCCGGCGGCAGTGGTCAGGCCTTGAACATCGGCAATATTCTCGCCTTTGAGGATGGTGCCCGCACAGAGAAAGCCGATACCGGCGACCACGCCCTGAATCACTCGGCTCATGGCGTCGTGATTCGCACCGTCCATCTCCAACAGCATGACAAAGATACTGGCCCCCAGGCACACCAGCATATGCGTGCGCACACCGGCCGCCTTGCCCTTTACCTCGCGCTCATAACCAAGCAGCCCGCCCAGCAGCAGGGCCAGGGTCAGACGCAAGGTGGCGCGGGTCAGGTTCTCTACTTGGCCAAGGTCGGAAAATTCGGCCAGCAGGGTTGTCAGAATACGCTCGGTGATGTCCATCTACCTCTCCAGCTCAGGCCCTTTAGGCTCTGAGTCGGGAGTGGCGCAATAGGTTCGACTTATCCGGCGATGCCAGCCCGATCAGCCAATCTTTACGCAGGCAAAGAGCGCATTCCCGGAATCGCCGTTCCACGGAACGATCTTCTGGTAATCATGCTCAAGCACGTGCACGTCAAAGTACGGCTGCAACAGCGCCTGTAGCTCAGTGAAATTCACCGCGACCATGGGATGTTCGTCGTGCCACAGCAGCGTTTCAGTGGCGGTCGTTTTTTCAATACTGAGTTTCAGCGCTTGCTGCTCGCCCTCGCCGCTGTAATGCCAGCCGGAGCTAAAGGTGAACAAGCCGTCGTCATGCTGGACGCTATGGCTTGCGAACAGGCGATTGTCGATCTTGCCCTTGTCGACCACGTTAAAGCAGAACAGACCATCGGTTTCGAGCGCCGCATGCACGCTGGCGATGCAGGCTTTCAGCCGTTCGATGCCGCCGCTGTAATGGATGGAATAGAGAAAGCAGGTAATCAGATCCTGCGGCTCATCCACCGTAAAACCACACATATCCTGCAGGGCAAACCGGGCTTGCGGGCAGCGAATGGCGGCCTTGTCGAGCATCGGCTGGTTGATGTCGAGGCCGCTGCTTATATAGCCGGCATCGATAAAATGGCGCACATGCGGCCCCGTGCCACAGGCCAGGTCAAGGTGGCGGCTGCCACCGTTACCGAACAGCTGCTGCAGCCTGTGGATACAGTGGCTTTGCGCCTGATAGTCGATATCCGCGCACATCAGATCGTAATAATCAGACAGGTCGGTATAGAGGGCATTAACGGACATAGTGACCTGATGATGGGCGAGCGGCTTTGGCGGGCGCGCATCATAGCCCAAGCGTGGCCGCCCTCGGTCAGATCCCGCACACTGACTCGTGGCAAGGATCAAAGCCGCAGGCGTTACAATGCCGCCCACGCCGACAGCCCAATCGTGCACGCCCCGGAGCCAGACTGACGATGTTCACCCTTGTACACCTGGATAGCCCGCCGCCCGAGTCACTGAAAAGCCAGATTCTGCAGATGGTGGTGGACTACCTCAGCGACATCAGCCCGGTATCGCTGACGCCCAGCAATCCCCTCTACCAGCTGTACCAGTACGTGATTGGCTACGAGATGCACCTGTACCTGCAGGCGATGGACAGCGCTCTGGAGACCAGCGCGCGGTTGATCCTGGCCCTAGATGATCAGGACCCCTCGCAGGTACTGGGCTTTGCCCTGTATCTGCCGGCCAAGGATGATCCCGAGGCCTGTAGCCTGGCCTATATGGCCGTGCAAGCCAGCCAGCGGCGCCACGGCATTGCCCGCGCCATGCTGCAGCAGATGATCACTCGCCACCCACACGCCGAACTGGCCTGCGTGGCAGGCAAGGTCGCGATTTTCGAGGCCATGGGTTTTCAGGTGCTGGCAGCGCGCGGCCCGCAGGTGCTGATGAATACCAGAGGCTACAGATCGGACGGCATGCTGGCCGTGCAGGACCTGGCGCCGATCTTCCAGTCCACTGAAGTCCGGCAGATCCACGCCTATCTAGTGAAGCAGCACGGCAAGCGGGCCATGAGCGATGCGGAGAAACAGCGCGACCGCCTACTCGACCAGATGGCCCAGCAGGCGCAGGCGCTGGTGCGTGAGCGGCTGATCGTGCATTGAGCCAACTCAAGTGAATGGAGCAACCATAGCGCTAGCGAACCGCGTAGACAGGGCAGTATATTCACGGCCATGACGTCAAACCCTCACTTGCCTCACGACAAACTACTGGATCTGCTGCTGGACGTTGTCTGCGTGGTGGATAAGGACGGCCGCTTTCTTTCCGTCAGCGCGGCCAGTGAGCGGGTTTTCGGTTATCGGCCTGAAGAGATGATTGGCCGCAGCGCCTTTGAATTGATGCACCCGGATGATCGCGCCGCCAGCCGGGCACTCGTAGCTAGCATCAATTCAGGCCAGCCCTCGCATGACCATGAGAACCGCTATGTCCATAAAGACGGGCATATCGTGCACATCATGTGGTCTGCGCAATGGCTTGAGACCGAACAGGTGCGGGTTGGCGTGGCGCGCGATATTACTCGGCGCAAACGTGCCGAGGCGGTGCAGGCGGCGCTGTATGCGGTATCGGAAGCGGCCCACGCGGTTAGCGATCTGCACATGCTCTACGGCCGCGTGCATGAGGTGATCGCGCAATTACTGCCGGCCAAGCACTTCTGCGTAGCGCTACACGATGCCGCGAGTGACCAACTCAGCGTTGCCTATCAGGTCGATCCGTGTGGTGCGCCGGCCGTCACCCGCGCTTTCTGCGCCGAGGTGATTCGCTCGGGCACTGCCCTGCTGTTAACCCCTGAAACAGCCACACAGTGGCTTGCCCAGCATGGCGCAGAGACTGCTGCGCATGCCCTCGATTGGCTTGGCATACCGCTGATTTCCGGCACCCAGACCATCGGTGCACTGGTGCTGCAGAACCACAGTGCCAGCGTGCGTTACAACGAGCAGGACCAGGAGCTGCTGCAGTTTGTGTCGAGCCAGGTGGCAGCGGCGATAGAGCGCAAGCGCACGCAGTCGCGCCTGGAGTTTCTCGCCCAGTACGACCAGCTGACTGAGCTGTCGAACCGCACGCTGTTTCTCGATCGCTTACGCAGTGCATTGCAGCGGGCCAAACGCGACAGCCTGCGCCTGGCGGTGCTGTATCTCGATATGGATAACTTCAAACATATCAATGACACCTTCGGCCACAGCGCAGGCGACCTGCTGCTGCAGGAAGTCGCGCGGCGCCTGCGCCAGTGCGTGCGTGAGTCCGATACGGTGGGCCGTTTGGGCGGCGACGAATTCGCGGTGATCGTCGACAACATCGGCCGCCAGGAAGATGCCACCCTGGTGGCAGAGAAGATTATTGCCGCCCTCAGCGCGCCTTACCTGCTGGAAGGGCAAAGCCTGATAAGTGCGCCAAGCCTGGGCATCGCGGTGCACCCCGAGCACGGCCAGAGTGAGCTGCAACTGGTGCGCCACGCAGATGAAGCCATGTACGTGGCCAAACGCAGTGGCGGCAAGCGTTATGTGGTGGTCGAGAAGCCGCTGAAATAAGGCTTGGCTGTTCTCACGACGGATAGCCGCCTTTCACTGCAATAAACCGCGCCTACAGATAGGCCTCGATATTGCCGAGCGCCCGCGCCACGTAAACCTCCTTCTCCCCGACCGGCGCGACATAGTGCAGCGCTTCGGCCGCCGCATCACGCCCGACCAAACGCGCCAACGTCCAGGCGGCGAGATAGATCGAGGCCAGACAACCGCCAGCAGTAGCCAGGTTACCGCGAGCGAAGAAGGGTTGTTCCAGCACCTCAATGCCAGCTTCCTGTACCCAGGGCTTGGTGGTCAGGTCAGTGCATCCCGGAATGCCTGCCAACAAACCGGCCTTGGCCAGCAGCAACGTGCCGGAACACTGCGCACCGATCAGCTGACGTGTAGGATCAAGCCGCGCCAGCCACTGCATCACGTCTGCGTTCTGAGCAATCTCGCGGGTCTTGATGCCGCTGCCGACCAGCACCGCATCGAATGATTCGATCTCATCCAGCCGCGCCTGGCGATGCAGCTTCACGCCGTTCATCGACGTCACCGTCTCGCTCGGCGCCGCCAGGGACACACGCCAGCCCGGCTGCTTGATGCGGTTGAGAATGCCCAGGGCAATCAGCGAATCCAGTTCGTTGAAGCCGTCAAAGGTGAGAATGGCGATATGCATGGCGTGGCCTGCTCGATGGAGTCCGGCCATTCTCTGCCCGGTAGCCGCCGTGGCATAGACACAGACACGCGCGGCAACAGCCATACAGACGCGTGCCGTCAGGCCGCCGGGCTAAGCATCTCGATCTGGCGAATCTCGAAATCACTGCGCAGGTAGTCCATACGCCGCTCATAAAACTCGCGCATATGCGGCAAGGCGCTGTGAATCGCCAGATGCTCCTGCGAGTGCCAGACCTCATAGAAGATAAACAGGGTCGGGTCCTGGCTATCACGCAGCATGTGGTAGGCGATGCAACCCGCCTCGGCGCGGCTGGGCTCGACATAGGCGCGGAACAGCGCCTCGAACTCGGCGGCCTTTTCCGGCCGGGTATGGGCGTGCAGGATAAATCCGTATTGATCAGGCATCTTGGGCTCCTGACAGGGTGGGTTTATTTACCCTACAACAACCAAAACCAGCCCATTCATGCCTTTTAGTCACATGTCATTTGCGCACCAGCGGCTGTTTCTACCCGCCTGCGCGCCCTAGCATGCCGCCATCAATTTACCGAGGCCCATGCCATGAAAAACATCCTGCTGCTCAACGGCGGTAAACAGTTCGCCCATTCCGATGGCCGCTACAACACCACCCTGCACGACACCGCGCTGGCCTTTCTCGACCGCGCCGGTTTTGACCTCAAGCACACCCATATCGACAGCGGCTACGACGTCGCCGAAGAAGTAGCAAAATTCCTCTGGGCCGACGTGATCATCTATCAGATGCCGGGCTGGTGGATGGGCGCGCCCTGGACGGTGAAAAAGTACATCGACGAGGTGTTTACCGAAGGCCACGGCAGCCTCTACGCCAGTGACGGCCGCACCCGCTCGGACGCCTCGCAAAAATACGGCAGCGGCGGCCTGATTCATGGCAAGCAGTACATGCTGTCACTGACCTGGAACGCCCCGCAGCAAGCCTTCGACGACCCGACTGACTTCTTCGAAGGCAAAGGCGTGGACGCCGTCTACCTGCCCTTCCACAAGGCCAACCAGTTCCTCGGCATGAGCGCCCTGCCAACCTTCCTCTGCGTCGACGTGATGAAGCGCCCCGCCATCGAGGCCGATATCGCTCGCTACGAGCAGCATCTGGCGCAGGTGCTGGGCTAAGCAACCGACCTTTAGCGGCAGAGGGGCAAAGCAAACAGCTGCGCCCCCAGCCAGCCGGCCAGGTACACACCCAGGCCGAACACCAGGTGCGTAACCAACGCACGCAGTCTGATCTGCCAGGGGTTGGGCATGCGTGAGGCTGCCAGGCCCATACCGAATGCCGGTTGCATCAGCAACAACGGCGCGGCCACGCTGACAACACCAAGCAGCAGTGCCGGTAGCAGAGTCGGCCGGCACAGCCACTGCGGCCCGACTAGCGCCACAAACAGGCCGACAAAGGCCACGCCGATCAGGTAATGGCAGCACCAGCCCAGCAGCCGCTCGCCGCGTACCGGTTGCGCCTTGCCGATGGCCGCATGCTGGAAGCGGCCATGGCGCATATGCCCGAGCCAGCGGCCGACCATGGCATAGTCCAACGAGGCAATGCCGAACAAGCGTCGCCGCGCCAGCGCCCAGGCATCCATCAGCAGCGTTGCGCCCACGCCAACCAACAGCACGTACAGGATCAATTGACTGTTCATATCCACCTCTTTTGCTTTGTCTGAAAGGCTGTTTTCATAAGCCTGCCAGTTCAAGTCAACTTGAGGTCAAGGATGAAAGAGATGGATATCGGCAAAGTCTCGCGCTGGTCCGGTCTACCGGCGTCGACACTGCGCTATTACGAAGAAAAAGGCCTGATCCGCTCCATCGGCCGCAACGGCCTCAAGCGGGTGTTCAGCGAATCGGTAATCCAGCGCCTGGCACTGATCGCGCTCGGCCGTGAGGCGGGGTTTTCCCTGGATGAAATCGCCACCATGCTCGCCGCAGGCTCTCAGCCCGCGATTGATCGCGCGCAACTGCAGGCCAAGGCCGACGAGCTGGACCGCAGCATCAAACGCCTCAGCGCCATCCGCGACGGCCTGCGCCACGCGGCGTCCTGCCCAGCGGAAAACCACCTGCAATGTCCGAAGTTCCAGCACCTCATGAGCCTGGCCGCCCGCACCACAGCCAGAACCAGGGTTCACCCGCCGATCAAATAACGAAGTCGATCAGCATTGCCGCCCTTACGGCGCGCCAAACAGCGCCGTCCAGTAAATGCCCGCGTCGCTCTTGGGATCGTTGGCGTAGGCGGCGCCCAGTTCGCTGAATTGCGGGTTCATCAGGTTGGCGCAGTGGCTGGGGCTGGCCAGCCAACCGTCGACCACTTTGCTGGCGCTATCCAGACCGGCGGCGATGTTCTCGCCAACGCGCTGGCCGCTGTAGCCGGCCAACTCTGCGCGGTCGCCAGGGGTGCGGCCGTCAGGGTCCTGGTGATCGAAGAAGTTGCCGTTGGCCATGGCCCGGCTGTGGGCTTCGGCGGTGCTGCCCAGGGTGGCATTCCAAACCAGCGGCGCGGCGGCGGCAAAGGCTTGGCCGCCGCACTGGCGTGCCGTACCGCGCGCGCTGTTGAGTTGTTCGAGCAGCTTCTGCCCTTCCGCCTGCCAGTCGCCCAGGCGCGCAGCCAATAACGGCCGGGCCAGCAGAATGCGCCATTCGCGGTCCTGCTGCTTGACGCCGATATCGACGAATTGCGGATCGAGCACGATCTTGCAGAAGCTCTCCTGCAGCACCTTCAGCGCCGCCGCCGCATCACGCGGCCCGGACAGGCTGATGGCCTGCACGTTAACCATCGGATAGCCCGCCGCACTCATCGCCTGCTGCAAATCCCCCGAGCGACCAACCGGTTGCACCAGGCGCGGATCGGCCGTCAGCGGCGGCAGCTCGGCGGAAGCCTGATCGCCACAGCGCTGCACTTCGCTGCGGTAGCTGTTGATCAAGCCAACCAGTTGCGCATCCTCGGCGGCCTGCGCACCTGCAGCGCACACCAGCGCCAACCCCAAAGCGGCGAACGCCCGAATAAATTCCTTGCTAGCCATAACCCCCCTCGACCTGAACATGCCCATCGGCGTGCCCACAACTGTGTTCGGGTGATCTTGGCGCACCTCGCGCGCTGAAACCAGCCCAATGCGCAGGCAGCGCAACTGGCGAATTCGGCGGCAGAACTCAAACGTAAGGGCTTAGCAGGCCGTTGAAAAACGTTGGCGAGGCAGCCAGCGCAAGGCAAAAACAGGCGAAAAAGCGGAGTTTACTGGTTGTAAATGAGCATTTTGAGCCTGTTTTTAACGCCGCGATGGCAACGCAGGTAGTTTTTCAACAGCCTGCTAGACGTAGATGCTGACGCCGCCTCTAGCCTGCAACCAGTCGCGGTAGGTGGTCAGCGAGTCGGTCTGCTGGTCGCCGTTGTAGCCAACAAAGCTGTCGGTCTTGTCCAGGCCGGCATCGACCAACTTGTTGATCTGCGCCAGCAGCTTGGCGGCGTCTTCGCGGTCCAGATCGGCGACATCCGGCAGGGCAATTTTCGAAGTATCGCTCTCCGGCTCAGCCGCCGGGCGAAAGCGATCACTGGCAATCGCGTTGCTGGCACCGCTGCTCTCGGCATTCATCGCGCGCAGCAGGCCGCCGCGGCTGTTGGCCACCATGCCGCTGGCAAAGCGGCGAATCTCCGCAAGCGGGTCTGGCGCGCTGGTGTTCGGTTTGTCCGTACTGCTGCCACTGCCTGCAGCCCCAGCCGTGCTGGGTTTGGCGGTGTTAGCGAAGTAGCTCGCCAGCGGCGAGTTGTTGGAAATACTGGTCATGGCGAATCCCTGCATAGGTCAGCTGGCAGGCATTTCTGCAGAATATGGGCCAACCACCTGCAGGCCAGTAAAACCGGGCTTTTCCGTCCATTCAGCCTTGAGCGCAGAGGAAACGCTTTGCCGCCGCTGGCAGGCTGTTGCCGCTGGCAGGCAGCGCACAACTTAGTGAGGCCCTGAAACGACAGCGCCCCCGCAGAAATCTGCGGGGGCGCGTGTAGTGGGTAGATGGGCAGCCAGGCTGGCCGGCTGCCCGTGGCGTTTATCTAGACCGCGCGCAGACGTTCCTCGGCAAGGAAGTCCTCTTCCAACAGTGCGTCCTGACCGGGAATATCGCTGGCCTCATCGGCGTGCAGTGGCGTGACGCGCTTGCTGCGCAGTTTGCCGAATTGATGCTCAAGGGCGTGGTGCAGTTTTTCGATGGAGCCGTCGATGGCCTGTTCCAGTGACTCGGCCTTGTGGGTGACGGAAATAGGTTGCAGGCCCTTTGGCCGTGCTTCGATCTGGCAGCGTTTGTCGTGCGCGCCGGCTTTGGCGCCGTTGTCGTCATGCAGATGGACAACGATGCGGGTCAACTCGTCATCGAAGCGCTCCAGCTTGCTGGCAACACTGGCACTCACCCACTCAACCAGACGAGCACTGCCTTCGATGTGGTTATCGCTGTGAACTTGGATTTGCATAAAGCTTTCCTTCTTCAACTGTTCGCGAAAGCGTCGCCAAGCAAGGCGACGACTCCAGCCTACGCCACTAAGCCCCCCTTTAGGCAAGCCCTAAGACGTTGGTCGTAGCCACAAATCTGCAACGCACCCGCCGGCAATTCGCTACAAGCCTTATGCCCCGTGAGTTACAAGACTACGGCTGCAAATCAAACAAAATCTTTCCGCTTTCCATATCACCCGGCATGGAGAAATGTTCGTGGGCGATCAACCATTGCCCACCCTGCAGGCGGAAACACTGGCTTACACGCATCCAGCTGCTGTGCATTTCGCCCTTGTCATCGGTGCCACCACAGTGGAACAGGTAATGCGCCACAGCCAGTTCGCCACTGAGCAGAAAGCTCGGCTGATGGATCTCGAACAAGCCCGGGCCGGGACACATTTCCATGCAGACCTGCCAATGCGCCTGATAGGCCGCACGGCCCTGGAACCGTAGCGGGCCAATGGCGTCGTAAGCCACAACATCCTCGGCGTAGTGGCTCATGATGCGGCTGACATCCTTGGATCGGCAGGCGGCGGCCCAGGAGTCCAGTTGCTGTTGAATCTGTGCTTGGGCGTTGCTCATGGTCGTGCTCCTTGTGCTTATTTCTGGGTCGAGGCGCAGCAGGCATGCGCCGCTGCCGGTTGCTGGTATTCGTCGTGCAGGCGGGTCCAGTGCATGCCCTTGCCGTCCAAATCGGGCATGCCGTCCCAACCCTCGCCACGACCAAAGGGCGTGAGGTCGAGGTAGTGGAAGCTGCTCATCAGCATTTCCAGACCACGGCCGTAACTGGAGTAGCAGTGATAAACCTGCGCACCGTCGCGCAGAAATACGCTGACCCCGGGCTGCTCGCCCTGCACGTGGTAATTCAGGCCCAGTCGCTCTAACTCGGCCTTGTCACGGTAGTTGTATTCCACCGGGGCGACCTGTTCGTCAGTGGTGGCGTGGTAGTCGTAGTTGAACGCGCTGCCCAGCGAGGAATACCAGGGCAAGTTCCAACCCATGCGCCGCTGAAACGCCTGCAGATCGGCCAATGGCGCGCGGGAAACCAGCACCAGGGTGGTGTCGCGGGCATGCAGGTGGGCCTGATGGCCGATATTGTCGACCACGCAGGAACAACCGTCGCAGCCCTCGCCGCGGTCCATGTGGTACATGAAGTGGTAGATGATCAGCTGGCTGCGCCCGGCGAACAGATCGGCCAGACCCAGCTCACCTTCAGGCCCCTGAAAACGGTAATCGGCCTCGACCTTGACCATCGGCAGCTGGCGGCGCTCGACGTTCAGCGCATCACGCTGCTGGGTCAGCGCCTTCTCTTTGGCCAGCAAGGCCTTGCGGGCAATCAGCCACTGCTCACGGCTGGCAATCTTGGGGTATTCAGGACGACTCATATGCAGTGCTCCTTTTCCGTTGCTTGATCAACGCTGGCGCGTGCGCTCTAGACCTGCAGCTCGCGCACCGGGCGGACTTCCACACAACCGACGCGCGCCGCCGGAATATGCCCGGCCAGTTGAATGGCTTCGTTAAGATCACGGGCTTCAACCAGATAAAACCCAGCCAGCTGTTCCTTGGTCTCGGCAAACGGCCCGTCGATGATCGACAGCTTGCCGCCGCGCATGCGCACCGTGGTGGCGGTCTGCACCGACTCCAGCGCTTCGGCGGCGAGCATGCGGCCGCTTTCCGCTACCGACTCGGCATAGGCGAAACACTCCTCGTCACGCGGGCTGTCGGGCGAGTTATGCAGCTCATGCTCGTTGCTGTAGACCAGGCACAGGTATTTCATGGCGTTCTCCGGTGGTGTGGCGCGGTTACTGACTAATCGAATGGCGCGATGCTGAATCGACAGCACCTCACAAAATATTTTCAGGCCCGACCAACGGTAGCCAAGCTGCGCTTATCCGCCAGGCAGATGACGGCTTAGCCGGTCGGCAATTCGTCCAGGCGCATCTGCAGAAACTGCCGATCAGCGCCCTGCTGCGCCAGTTGCAATGCCCGCTGATAGGCATCGCGCGCAGGTTCAACGCGGCCCAGGCGGCGATTGAGGTCGGCGCTGGCGGCGTGGGCCAGGTGGTAATCGGCCAGTTCGCCGCTGGCCAGCAGCGCGTCGATCAGCGCTAGGCCGGCCTCGGGACCTTGCTGCATGGCCACCGCCACGGCGCGATTAAGCTCGATCACCGGTGATGGATTCAGACGCAGCAAAGCGTCGTAAAGCCCGACGATCTGCGCCCAGTCGGTCTGCTCGGCGTGGGCAGCTTCGGCATGCACAGCGGCAATCGCGGCTTGCAGGGTGTAAGGGCCGAAACGCCGCGAATGCAGAGCCTGCAGCACCAGCGCGTCGCCTTCGGCGATCAACGCGCGGTCCCACTGGCTGCGGTCCTGCGCCTCCAACAGCACCACTTCGCCGCTGGCCGAGCTGCGCGCACTGCGCCGCGACTCGTGCAGCAGCATCAGCGCCAGCAGGCCCTGCACTTCCGGCTCGGGCAGCAGTTCCAACAGCAGACGCGCCAGGCGAATGGCCTCATCGGACAGGTGCGCGCGGGTCAGCGAGTCGCCGGAGCTGGCGAAATAGCCTTCGTTGAAAACCAGGTAGATCACCCGCAATACGGCATCCAGGCGCTCGGGCAGCTCGCTGCGTCCGGGCACTTCATAGGGGATGCGTGCATCACGAATCTTCGCCTTGGCGCGAACGATGCGCTGGGCCAGGGTGGCGGGTGTAGTGAGAAAGGCGCGGGCGATTTCCTCGGTGCCCAGATCGCAGACTTCACGCAGGGTCAGGGCCACTTGGGCATCGCTGGCCAGCGCCGGGTGGCAGCAGGTGAAGATCAGCCGCAGGCGGTCGTCTTCGAGCAGCTCGCCCTCGTCCAGCGGTGCGTCATCGGCCAACTCAACGTGGTCATCCAGCGGCTGGAAACGCCGCTGTCGACGCAAGTTATCGATAGACTTGAAGCGCCCCGCCGACACCAGCCAGGCTCGCGGATTGGCCGGCACACCGCTCTGCGGCCACTGCTCCATGGCCGCGCGAAAGGCTTCGTGCAGCGCTTCCTCGGCCAGGTCGAAATCGCCCAGCAGACGGATCAGGGTGGCCAGCACGCGGCGCGATTCATCGCGGTAGAGCTGCGCCAGCAGAGCCGGCAAGGCGGCAGAATGGTCCATTGCATTGCACTCCATAACGGCAGTGGTTGCGCGATACTCCCCTGCCGCGCAACCAGAACCGTTTCACCCTACCGCATTAGGCGCACTTCAGCTTTTCAACCGATAACCGGTTTTGAAGATAAAGCCCACGGCCAGGATGCACAGCAGCAGAAAGCCGAGAATCATCGCCAGGCTCAGGCCGACGTTGACGTCGGAGACGCCATAGAAACTCCAGCGGAACGCGCTGATCAGGTACACCACCGGGTTGAACAGGGTCACCGTCTGCCAGGCCGGTGGCAGCATGCTGATCGAGTAGAACGCCCCGCCCAAAAAGGTCAGCGGCGTGACGATCAGCGCCGGCACCACCTGCAGCTTCTCCCAGCCATCGGCCCAAACGCCGATGATGAAGCCGAACAGGCTGAAGGTCAGCGCGGTCAGCACCAGAAACGCCAGCATCCACAGCGGGTGGAGAATCTCGAAATCGACGAACAGCCGCGCGGTAATCAGAATCACCAAGCCGAGAATGATCGACTTGGTGGCCGCCGCGCCAACATAGCCGATGAGGATTTCCAGGTAGGACACCGGCGCCGACAGTAGCTCGTAGATGCTCCCCGAATACTTGGGCATGTAGATGCCGAACGAGGCGTTGGAAATGCTCTCGGTCAGCAGCGCCAGCATGATCAGCCCTGGCACGATAAACGCGCCGTAACTGACGCCCTGCACCTGGGTCATGCTCGAGCCGATGGCCGAACCGAACACCACGAAATACAGCGAAGTGCTGATTACAGGGGTGGCGATGCTCTGCAACAAGGTGCGCCAGGTGCGCGCCAGTTCGAACAGGTAGATGGCACGGATTGCGTAGAAATTCATGCGCGCGACTCCTTGACCAAAGACACAAAGATTTCTTCCAGCGAACTCTGGCTGGACTGCAAATCCTTGAAGTCGATGCCGTGCTGGGCGAGGTCCTTGAGCAATTCGGCGATGCCGGTGTGCTCGCTCTGGGTGTCAAAGGTGAACACTAGGGCATGGCCCTCGTCGCTCAGCTCCAGCGGGTAACGCGCCAGCTCGGCGGGGATGCTCGCCAGGGGCTGTTGCAGCTGCAGGGTCAGCTGTTTCTTGCCGAGCTTGTGCATCAGCGCCTGCTTGTCTTCCACCAGAATGATCCGGCCTTTGCTGATCACCCCGATGCGGTCGGCCATTTCCTCGGCCTCCTCGATGTAGTGGGTGGTGAGGATGATGGTCACGCCACGCTCACGCAGGCGGCGCACCATGTTCCACATATCGCGGCGCAGCTCGACGTCGACACCGGCGGTGGGCTCATCGAGAAACAGAATCTGCGGCTCGTGGCTCAACGCCTTGGCGATCATCACCCGGCGCTTCATGCCGCCGGACAACTCGAAAATCTTCGCGTCACGCTTGTCCCACAGCGACAGGTCCTTGAGCAGCTGCTCCAGATAGGCCGGATTGGGTTTCTTGCCGAACAGGCCACGGCTGAACTTCACTGTCGCCCAGACGGTTTCGAACACATCGCTGACCAGCTCCTGCGGCACCAGGCCGATCTGCGAGCGCGAGGCGCGGTAATCCTTGATGATGTCCTTGCCGCCCACCAGCACCCGCCCGCCGCCTGGATTGACGATGCCGCAGATGATGCTGATCAGGGTGGTCTTGCCTGCACCATTGGGGCCGAGCAGCGCAAAGATCTCGCCCTGGCGAATATCCAGATTGATGTCCTGCAGCGCCGGATGGCCGCTGGCGTAGGTCTTGCTCAGCTGTTGAATCGAGATCACCGCTTGCACAGAACCTCCTGCTCTGGGGAAAAGCGCAATTGTAGGGAAGTTGGCCGGGCTTGCGGAAATGCTGATGCAGCAACCTGGCTGATTTTCCAGGCCAACGTTGAGCTACAGCGGATGCGGCTGCTAGGCTGGACCTGGTTTTACCCAGACAAGGAAATAGACCATGGCTCTTCGTCACCACCTCGCCAGCCTCAGCCTGCTCGCCCTGCTGGCCGGTTGCAGCTTACAGCCGCCGGCGCAACAAACCGCCGAAATCACTGGCGATTGCAGCGTCGAAAACCTGCAAGGCGTGCTCGGCCAGAATGCCAGCGCCGAGCTGATCCAGCAGGTGCAGCAACAGGCCAACGCCAAGACCCTGCGCGTGCTCGCCCCCGGCGACGCCGCCACCATGGATTACAACCCGCAGCGCCTGAACATCGATATCGATGAAAGCGAAGTGATCATTCGCCTGACCTGCGGGTAAACCATCGCTGAAACGCAAACGCGTCGCGCCAGGTTCTTAGTAACGGTAACTGCCGGCAACGATGGCCGCTTGCAGCTCGCGGGTCAGTGGCACATAGCGGTCAGCACCGGGCAGCCAGGCATACAGCGGATCGCTGCAGCGATCGAGGTTATAGGCTTGCTCCTTCAGCGGCGCTTTCTTGTGTTTGAAGGTACCGGTGGTTTCCATTTCCGCACTCAAGCGCAAAAACAGCGGCACGGCGTAGGCCGGCAGTTCCTGGCGCAAATGTGTGAGCAGGGCCTGAAAGTCAAAATCCTCCGGCGCACAGGCCAGACGGATGCAGGCCATACCGGCGCGGCCGTTGGTGTTGGGCACCTCGACGCCATAGACCACGGTCTCGCTGACCTCGGCAACGCCATCCAGCACCGCTTCGACCTGGGTGGTGGAGACGTTCTCGCCCTTCCAGCGGAAGGTATCACCCAGGCGGTCGACAAACTGCGCATGGCGAAAGCCCATGTCGCGCATCAGGTCGCCAGTGTTGAACCAGGCGTCACCCGGCTCGAATACATCGCGCAGGATGCAGCGCTCGGTGTCGCGCGCATTGGTGTAACCGTGGAACGGCGACTTATCGGTGATCTTGCCCAGCAGCAGGCCAGCCTCGCCCTTTGCCACACGCTGCAGGTGGCCGTTCTCGCGCAGCGGCGCCTCGCGCTCCTGGTCGTAGCGGACGATGGCGTAGGGATAAGGCGAGAAGCCCACGGTGTTGTCGAGATTGAGCAGGTTGGTAAAGCCGATGTTGCCCTCACTGGAGGCATACAGCTCGACCACCCGCTCGACCGCGAAGCGCTGCTTGAAGGCCTGCCAGATGCTCGGGCGCAGGCCGTTGCCGACCATCACGCGGATCGGATTGGTAGCGTCGCTGGGGCGCACCGGCTGGTCGAGCAGGTAACGGCACAGCTCGCCGACGTAGCCGAAGGCGGTCGCCCGATGCCGCTCCACTTCATCCCAGAAACGGCTGGCGCTGAACTTGCGCACCATGATCAGCGCCGCCTGGCCGGCCAGCACCGAGCCCCAGCACACCACCATGGCGGTGCCGTGATAGAACGGCAAGCTGACGTACATGCGGTCCTCGCGGCCCAGGCGCACGGCAGCGAAACCGAAGGCCCCGTAGCCCTTCATAAAGCGCCCGTGGTTGAACACCACGGCTTTCGGCAGGCCGGTGGTGCCGGAGGTGTAGATATAGAAACAGGGGTCGTCGGCGCGTACTGCGCGTTCCAGCAACGGCGCATCGACGGGATAGTCGTGCAGCACGGCGGCCGGATGCTGCCAGCCTGCGGGGGCCTCGCCGGGATCGCGCCAGGTTGGGCGGTCGGCAAAGTAGTGGCAGGCATCGGCGGGCAGCGCCACCTCCGCCGCGACTTCCGTGAAAGCATCCAGCAGCTCCTCGCCCACCAGCACCATGCGCGGTGATGCCAGGCTGATGCTGTGGGCCAGCACGCGGCCGCGCTGGCTGCTGTTGATCAGCGCGCTGACCGCACCGAGCTTGGCACAGGCGACAACCCCGGCGAGCAGCTCGAAGCGGTTCTCGAACATCAGCGCCACGCTGTCGCCCTGGCGCAGACCCTGAGCACGCAGGTAGTGCGCCAGCTGGTTAACCCAGCGGTCGAACTCGGCGTAGGTAAGTTGTTCGTCGCCCTGGATCAGCGCCACGCCGTGCGGGTTATCGCGCGCGGCCTCCTCGATACAGCTGGCCAGGCTGACGGGGTAATCGCCACGGCTGCGGTTGCCAATATGCAGCCCCTTGACGATAGCAGGCAGGTCGACAAGCAGCCGCGGCAAGCGAGACAGCAGGCGCGGCAAGGTGATCAGGTCAGCATGATTCATGGTGCAGGACTCCAGGCGGTGCGAGGCACTCGTTGTTGTTTGCCGGTCAATCTAGTCAGTCAGCGCCATGCTGTTAATAGCCTGGGGTTGCATCACCATGGCAATTTGTCTCAGCGGCGGCGCACAATCGAACTCCCTCTGGCTGGAACAAGGATTGCCCATGCTGCCGGTACACACGCCTAGCGCGACCGCCTCACAGTTGCTCGATCTGTACCTGTCGCTGCAGGGGTTCGCCCTGGTCGGCCCGGACGATCTGCAGGTGCTGGGCGTCGAGCTGGAACAGCTGAAGAACCTGGAAATGCGCGTACCGGTGCGCTGGGCATTGCAGCTCTGGCAGCGCGCGGCTAGCCGTGGCGCGTGTGCGGAGATCGGCCTGCTGGTCGGCCAGCAGCGCGGCCTGCACACCCGCGGGCCGGTTGCCCACTTGGCCGCGCAGAGCGCTACGCTGGGCGAGGCCATTGAACTGTTTCGCCGCTATATCCCGGTCATGAGCGAGGGCGAGAACCTGCGCGTCGAGTCATCTGGCGGGCGGGTGCGTATCCACTTCCTGTTCAACGCGCCGCTGCTCGGCCACGCCGTCGTCTGCGAACACAGCATCAGCTCAGCGCTGTGCTGGGCGCGCCAGCTCACGGGGGTGAGACTGATGCCGCAGGCCGTGGGTTTCCGCCATGCGCCGCTGGCGGCACCGGCGATCTATCGACAGGTATTCGGAGTACCGCCACGCTTCGCCGAGGGATTCGATTACCTGGATCTGCTGGAGAGTGATCTGCTACTGCCGGTGCCTGGGGCCAATGCCTATCTCAAAGGGCTGATGCAGCAACGCGTGAGTGCCATGCAGGCCCAGCTGCCGGCGCAGCACAGTACCCGCCTGCAGGTGCTGCAGCTGATCGAACAGAGCCTGCTCAGTGGTGAACTGTCGGCAGAGGGCGTGGCGCGGCATCTGGGTATCAGCCGGCAAACCCTGCATCGCCACCTGCGCGAGGAAGACTGCTGCTTCTCCGAACTACTGACTCAAGTACGCCGCCAGCATGCACTGCAACGTCTGCAGCAACCGGATTGCCGGATCGAGGCGCTCAGCCGCGAACTGGGCTTCAGCGAGCCGAGTGCCTTCTACAAGGCCTTCAAAGGTTGGTACGGCCTGTCGCCCAAGGCCTACCAGCAGCACGCCGGCAGCGAGCCGACAGATTTAACTAAGCCAGGCAGACCGGGCATACTGGCGCACCCGTAAGCAAGTCGGCCGCCCGTTCCCATGCGTATTCACGTCACCTTTATCGACCGCGTTGGTATCACCCAGGAAGTGCTGGCCCTGCTCGGCGGGCGCAATCTCAACCTGGATGCGGTGGAGATGGTGCCGCCCAACGTCTATATCGACGCGCCAACCCTGAGCCCCGAGGTGCTCGACGAGCTACGCGAGGCGCTGTTCAAGGTGCGTGGCGTGCAGGCGGTAACCATTGTCGACATCCTCCCCGGCCAGCGCCGCCATCTGCAGCTCGACGCCCTGCTTGCGGCCATGACCGACCCGGTATTGGCGGTCGACAGCCAGGGCCGCGTGTTGCTGGCCAACCCGGCGCTGATCGAACTCTGTGGCCAACAGCCTGATGGTCTGGGTATTGGTGAGCTATTCGCCGACAACGACCTGCACCAGGCGCTGCTCGACCAAGGTTTTCGTCTGCCGATGCGCGAAGTCACCCTCAAGGGCCAGGCCCTGCTGCTGGATGCGCAACCGATCACCGAAGGCGTAGACGGCGGCGCACGCCATCTGGCCGGCGGCCTGCTCAGCCTCTACGCACCGAGCCGCATCGGCGAACGCCTGGCGGCGCTGCACCATGATCACGCCGAGGGTTTTGACTCGCTACTCGGCGATTCCGCACCGATTCGCAACCTGAAAACCCGCGCCCAGCGCGTTGCAACCCTGGATGCGCCGCTGCTGATCCAGGGTGAAACCGGCACCGGCAAGGAATTGGTGGCGCGAGCCTGTCACGCCATCAGCACGCGGCGCACCGCGCCGTTTCTTGCGTTGAACTGCGCGGCATTGCCGGAGAACCTCGCCGAAAGCGAGCTGTTCGGCTACGCCCCCGGCGCCTTTACCGGCGCCCAGCGCGGCGGCAAGCCGGGGCTGCTGGAGCTGGCCAACCAGGGCACAGTGTTTCTCGATGAAATCGGCGAGATGTCGCCCTATTTGCAGGCAAAGCTGCTGCGCTTTTTAAGCGACGGCAGCTTCCGTCGGGTCGGCGGGCAGAGCGAGGTCAAGGTCAATGTGCGCATCCTCAGCGCCACCCACCGCGACCTGGAAAAGATGGTCGGCGAAGGCGCATTCCGTGAGGATCTGTTCTATCGCCTCAACGTGCTCAACCTGGAAGTGCCGCCGCTGCGCGAGCGCGGCCAGGACATCCTGCTGCTGGCGCGGCACTTTATGCAGCAGGCCTGCGCGCAGATCCAGCGCCTGCCCTGCCGCCTGACGCCGGACACCTACCCGGCGCTGCTGGGCAACCGTTGGCCGGGCAATGTGCGTCAGTTGCAGAACGTGATCTTCCGCGCGGCGGCGATCTGCGAAAGCAATCTGGTGCAGATCGATGATCTGGATATCGCCGGCACCGCAGTGGCCGCACAGCAAGCCGATGGCGAAGTCAGCAGCCTGGAAGCGGCAGTAGACCAGTTCGAAAAAGCCCTGCTGGAAAAGCTCTATCCCAGCCATCCCTCGACCCGGCAACTGGCGACCCGTCTGCACACCTCGCACAGCGCGATTGCCATGCGCCTGCGCAAATACGGGATTCCGGGCAAGAGTTAAACTCTGCGGTCAAAAGCTGCCGTGGCGCCCCGTGCCACCCTTGAAGCGCTGCGCACCGGCCTGGGTTTCACCACTGGCGACCACCGTCATACCGCCGACAAACTCATTAGCCATGGCCTGGGTAAACGGCAAGTCCCACTGCGCATAGGCGCTGGCGCGATCAGCCAGCATGCAGCGTTGCGGGAAGCCGGCGATCTCCAGCGCCAACTGCTGGGCGGCGGCCAAGGCAGTGCCGGCTGCGACTACACGGTTGACCAGGCCCATGCTCAGCGCCTCACCGGCCAATACCGGGCGGCCGGTGAGGATCAGGTCCAGCGCGCGGCCCTGACCAATAATCCGTGGTAACCGCACGGTGCCGCCGTCGATCAGCGGCACGCCAAAACGTCGACAGAACACTCCCAGTACGGCGTTATCGGCCATCACCCGCAGATCGGCGAGCAGCGCCAGCTCCAGCCCACCAGCCACCGCATGGCCTTCGATCGCGGCAATCAGCGGTTTGCTCAGCTGCATGCGACTCGGCCCCATCGGTCCGTCACCCTCGGCTTCCAGGCGATTGGCGCGCTCAGCGCCTGCGGCCACCGCGCCCAGATCAGCGCCCGCACAGAAGGTCCCGCCAGCCCCTGCCAACACCGCCACCCGCGCCTGCTCGTCCGCTTCAAAGGCACGCAAGGCAGCGGCCAGCGCCTCGGCAGTCGGCCGATCAACCGCGTTGCGCACCTCGACGCGGTTGATGATCAAGGTGGTGACCGGGCCGTTCTTTTCGATGATGACGCGCATAACCTGCTCCCTAAAAAGCCAAAGGCCGGCATTTAGCCGGCCTTCACCTTAAAGCCCTGTGCGGTGGAAATCAGCCTGCTGACCGATCTCCCCGCCAGAGTGGCGCAATCAGAGGGCGAACTTCTGCAGGTTGGCCATCATCTCTTTTAGCGCTTCGAGGTTGTCTGCCGGATGGGCCGCGCCTTCAAAGTCGCAGATCTGCGCGAAGTTGGCCGCCACATCTTCCGGGCTGTAGCCTTCACGCGGATCGAAGCCGGCACCCAGGCTGCGCTCCCAACGCACTTTGCCCATCCAGCCGCCACCAACTTCGAACAGGCCGGAGGTTTCTTCGCAGGCGCTGCTCGCCAGGTACACCACCAGCGGGCTGACCAGCTCAGGCTTGAGCTGGTCGAACACCTGCGGCGGGATCAAGCCTTCGGTCATGCGCGTGCCGCCGGTAGGGGCAATGGCGTTGACCAGGATGTTGTTCTTGCGCCCTTCGATGGCCAGGGTGCGGGTCAGGCCATACAGGCCGAGCTTGGCCATGCCGTAGTTAGACTGGCCAAAGTTACCGTAGATGCCCGAAGTGGACGCGGTGAAGATGATGCGGCCATAGCCCTGCTCGCGCATATGCGGCCAGGCGGCGCGGGTGACCTTGTAGGCACCCTCGACGTGGACTTTGTAAACCAGGTCCCAGTCGGAGTCTTCCATCTTGTGGAAGGTCTTGTCGCGCAGGATCCCGGCGTTGTTCACCACCACATCGATACGGCCAAAGGTATCCAGTGCGCACTGCACGATCTTCTCGCCGTCGGTCACCGAGTCGTGGTTGGCCACGGCCGTGCCGCCCGCCGCGCGGATTTCCTCAACCACCTTATCCGCCGCCGAGGCATTGGCGCCTTCCCCGTGGGTGCTGCCGCCCAAGTCATTCACCACCACCTTGGCACCGTGTTTGGCGAACAGCAGCGCATGAGCGCGGCCCAGACCACCACCGGCCCCGGTGACGATTACAACCTGATCTTGAAAACGGATGGCGTCGCTCATGCAGCATTCCTCGGCAGATTAACAATACCCTGAGTGTCCAGCAGACGTGCTCTGGTCACAATAGACACGAGCAGCGCTGAATGGTGCGCAATAAAGCAGCGGGATAGTCAGGCAGGCCGAATAAGGCTGAGGTGGTTATACAGATGCAGCACATGGGCCTGGGCGTAATCGGTATGGCTTAACGCGCCATAGGCAAAGTGCGGCTGCAACTCGCCCTGAAACGCAGCGAAATCAGCAAAGGCCTGCTGCAAACGCTGCAGCGCTTGGGCTTGCGTGGCTGGCGTATTTAGCGGTGCTGCGCCCGGGATGGCCTCATCCAGCGGATGACGCATGGCCCCACGCGCGGCAAAGACGCTGAACGCCAGCGGACCGACGCTGCTGCGAAACCAGCCTGGCTTGAGTTCGGGATAACCGCTGATGGAGTACTCGATGCTCTGCGCGCAGTGGTTGAACACCTCAGCCGGAGTCCAGCCCTTGAGACTCGACAACGGTTTATCGACCAGCCCGGCCAGCACCTGCTGCGCGCCGCCCAGGCTCAGGGCCGCCGGTGCCTCGCCGCTGGGCAATGCCCAGAACCCGGCGCCCAGAGCCGCCACACCGCCCAAGGCGGCTCCTTTCAGGACAGTGCGTCGCTGCATATTGCGGCCTCCAGCCGTTCACGGAATTGCAGATAATGAGCGAGCACCTGATCCGGCGCTTCGGTCTGCGGGTAATGGCCGATCAGCTCCAGCAGCACGGTGTCCGGTTGGGGGATCAGCTCGCGGTAGCGCGCAACCATATGCGCGCCAGAAATCGGGTCAACAGCGCCGTCGATCACCCGCATCGGCACCGCAGTAGCCTGCATCGCCGCAACCCAACGATCGCGGTTGACGCGGCGGTCGAGGATATAACGGATCAGTCGATGCATCACTGCGGGGCCATTATTGGCGGCAATCAGGCTCCAGAAATCATCCAGCTCGCGGGCGCTTGGCTGGGTGTGCGGCCCGAATACCTGGGCAAAGCTCTGCGCCAGCTTCTTGCGGCTGAACAACCGGCCGATCAGCGGGCCAATGGGGCTGAGCAGCAACTTCTGCACCAGTACCGGATGATGGGTTTCCGGAAACAACCCGCCGTTGAGAAACACACAGCTGGCCAGCGCGATGCATCCGTCCTGATGACGCGCCAGCAGCTCCTGCGCCACGCTGTCGCCGTAGTCATGGGCCAATACATGCAGCGGGCGCGACTCGCCCAGATGCGCCAACAGCGCCTGTTGCAGATCGGCCTGCTCAAGCAGGCTGTAATCATGGCCACGTGGCTTGGCCGAGTCACCGAAACCGAGCATATCGCAGGCAATCAGCCGGTAACGCGCGGCCAGCGGCGCCCACAGGTAATGCCAGTCCCAGCTGGCAGTGGGAAAGCCATGGATCAGCAACAACGGCTCGGCAGCGGGATCGCCCGCCGTCCAGTAGCGAATAGGTTGACCGTTAAAGCTGAAGTCGCGGCCCTGAACGCGCCAGGCCTCCAGGGCGATGCCTGGCAGCGCACTCATGCGGCGTAACCAGGCATCTGCTGATCGAGCTTGCGCAGCAGCGCCGGCCACGGCAATGCGCCGCCCATGCCCTGCGGGCTTTTCATCACCCCGGCGATCATCGCGCGGGCACCGTCGAGCACCTGTTGCGGGATATGGATCAGCTCAGAGCCGCCGCTCTGCGCCATCACCTGAATCTCGCAGGCGCGCTGCAGGGTGAACATGCCGAGGAAGGCATCGGCGATGCTGCCGAAGGCGGTGAGTAGGCCGTGATTGGGCAGGATCATAAAGTTCTTGTCGCCCAGGTCCGCCTGCAGCCGCGACTTCTCGTCATGGTTCAGCGCCACGCCTTCATAGCCGTGGTAAGCCAGGCTGGCGAGGACGAACAGCGACTGCTGCGACAGTGGCAGCAAACCCTGCTTCTGCGCGGACACCGCAATCCCCTGCGGGGTGTGAATATGCAGCACGCAACCAACATCGTGGCGCACCTCGTGCACGGCGCTGTGGATGGTGTAGCCGGCCGGGTTGATGTCGAACGGACTGTCCATCAGCTTGTTGCCGGCCAGGTCGATCTTCACCAGGCTGGAGGCGGTGATCTCATGGAACATCAGGCCGTAAGGGTTGATCAGGAAATCTTCGCTGCCGGGAATCTTCGCCGAGATATGGGTGAAGATCAGGTCATCCCAGCCATACAAGGCGATCAGCCGGTAACAGGCGGCGAGATCCACCCGGGCCTGCCATTCGGCGGCGGAGACCTGATCCTTGAGGCTTATAACAGGCAGAGCGTGGGCTACGGTCATGGTGAATTCCTCGGCTGTTCTTGTTATGGAGTGCCAAGGAGTCTAGCGAGGGATGCCGCAAAGGTGAGTCGCTCTGGCGGCCAGCATGGTGGCCTTGCGAGTCAAACCAGCTCGGGATGCAGCTGCGCCAGCATGGGCCAGTCGCACTGCGCCTGAGGGTCATCACTGAGCAACTGGAAGCCGGCGAAGTCAAAACCTGGCGCCACCGTGCAGCCAACCAGAGTAAATGCCCCGGTACTGCGCGCCGCCTGCCAGGCGTGGGCCGGCGCCAGGCGCTGCGGCAGTTGACCGATAGCCACCGGGCCCAGGCGCGCGCAACGCACCGCATCAGGTTGCTCGGCGATCAGCAGCTCCAGCGGCGCGCCTTCATAGAAGTGCCAGAGCTCATCGGCATCCACCCGATGCCAACGGCTGACCGCGCCGGCCGGCAACAGAAAGACGATGGCCGTGGCACACAAGCGGCCACTGTCCAGCCGCGCAGAGGATTCGAACAGCCGGCGGTAATAGCCGCCTTCGGGATGCGCCTGTAGTTGCAGCGCCTCGATTAGCTCCAGCGCGCGCGGATGCATCAGCCTTGCAGCGCCGTAATAAAGTCCGCCAGCCAGGGCTCGGCGTCGCTTTCCGGGGTCACGCTTTCGCTGCTGTCGAGGCGCAGCATCGGCTGCACTTCACGGATGCCCAGCTCGGCATACAGTTCGCGCACCAGTTCGCCACCGCCACAGAAGGTATCGCCATAACTGGAATCGCCCAGGGCAATCACCCCGCCCGGCAGCCCGCTCCAGGCCGGCAGATGGTCACGGATAGCGAAGTACAGCGGCTGCAGGTTATCCGGCAGTTCGCCCATGCCGGTGGTCGAGGTCACAGCCAGAAATGCTTCAGGGGCAAAGGCCTGAATATCCGCCAGGCTGGCGCGCGGATTATGCCAGGCCTCATGGCCGGCGGCCTTGAGCAGACGCTCGGCGTGGCGGGCAACTTCCTCGGCGGTGCCGTACACCGAGCCGGAAAGAATGGCGATTTTCATGCAGAACTCCGAAACAGTCAGAACCAAATCGATAAGCCCGGCATTATGCCGCAAGTAGACAGCCCGCCCGGATGTTTTAGAATGCAGCCGACATAGCCTGGGAAATCGCCTCATGATCAACGCCAAACTGCTGCAACTGGTGATCAACGCCTCCAACGACGGCATCGTGGTGGCCGAACAGGAAGGTGACGACAACATCCTGATCTATGCCAACCCCGCCTTTGAAAAACTCACCGGCTACGCCAGCGAAGACATCCTTTATCAGGACTGCCGCTTCCTCCAGGCCAATGACCGTGACCAGCCAGGCCTGGCCGCCATCCGCGAAGCGGTCAAGGCGCACCGCCCGTGCCGACAGATCATCCGCAACTACCGCAAGGACGGCACGCCGTTCTGGAACGAGTTGTCGATTACCCCGGTGGTCAACGACGCCGACCAGCTGACCTACTACATCGGCATCCAGAAAAACGTCACTGAACAGGTCCAGGCCCAGGAGCGCGTCAAGGAACTGGAAGCCGAATTGGCCAGCCTTAAGGCCGAACTGGCGCGTCTGCAGCCGACGACCGGCCGTAACTAATCCCCAGACCAGCGGTCACAACAGCTTCTAGGGATTGATGTAGACCGCTTCCATGCAAGAACAGGCACTCCTGACCCAGGCAGAATTGGCCTTTATCCGCCAATTGCACCAGCCCGCAACGACCGAGCAGCGCAGCCAACCGCGCCTGCCGATGGATATTGCCAAGCAGCTCAGCGAACTGCTGTCGCACTACACGGCCAATGAGCCGCTGAGCCTGCACGCGCATATCGCCAACCAGCATCTGACCTTTGATCTGCACGTCCGCCAGGACGAGCAGAACGCACCTTGCCTGCAACTCAGCGCTCCGCAGATTTTCGATGAAGGTGAAATCAACCGCGCCTGGCGCTCGCCCCTGCCTGAGCCTTTGCCGCTGCACACGCCCAATGCGCGGCCCAGCGACCTGTGGATTCATCAGCTGTCGATGAATGGCGCACTGATCGAACACCGTGCGCGGAATAAAGCGCCCAAGCGTTTTCAGCTGTTATTGCCGGTGGACGAATACACACCAATCGCCGTGAACGGGGTTTTCGTCCGTGAAACCGAGAACGGCCTGCTGGCCTACCAGCTGCACACCCTGGACTCGCACAGCGATGAGCTGCTACGTCAGTTTATCTACCAGCAGCATCGCCTGCAGGAACAGCGCCAGCCCTCGCTCTAACCCTCAGCCTTTATTTCAGGCAAAAAAAGACCCGCAATCAACGCGGGCCTAAAGTGCAGGCGAAACGCCTGCAGCAGGGATAAAAAAATCCGATAGCCGAAAATGGGCGGAACTGATGGCTACCGGATTGCGCAGTCGTTAGGCAGCGAACTCCTCTTCGCTAAACGCCATCAATGTCGATTTACCGGCCTTGACCTCCGCCAGCAGGCTGTCGGTTTCAGTCAGGATGCGCGCCATAAAGAAATCCGCAGACTTCAACTTGGCGCCGTAAAACAGGGTTTCCGTGCTGCCGGCTGCCAGTTTGGCCTTGGCCACCGCCGCCATGCGCGCCCACATCCAGGCCAGGCTGGTCAGGGCAAACAGACGCAGATAAGGCGTAGCGGCCGCACCGGCCTGCTCGGGGTCTTTCATGCCCTCGCTGGCAATCCAAAGAGTGGCCTGCTGCAACTGCTTGAGCGCCGCGCCCACTGCGGCAACGTGCTCAGCCTCGGCGTTGGCCTTGAGCCAACCCTCGACCAGGGCAAAGTAATTACGCACCGCGCGACCGCCGCCCAGGCCTAGCTTGCGCCCGACCAGATCGAGCGCCTGAATGCCATTGGTGCCTTCATAGATACGGGTAATCCGCGAATCACGCACCAGTTGCTCGATGCCCCAGTCCTCGGTGAAACCGGAGCCGCCCAGCACCTGCAAGCCTTCATTGGCGCAGTTGAAACCTTCATCGGTGAGGAAGGACTTCACCACCGGCGTCAGCAGTTGCACCAGATCATCGGCCTGCTCGTGTACCGCAGGGTCTTCGTGATCATGGGCGACGTCTTCATGCAGACCGGTGAAATACGCCAGCGCGCGGCAACCTTCGATCATCACCTTCTGGCGCAGCAGCATACGACGCACATCCGGGTGGACGATGATCGGATCGGCCGGTTTGTCCACCGCTTTCGGGCCGGACAGCGAGCGACTTTGCAGGCGCTCCTTGGCGAAGCCCAGGCTGACCTGATAAGCACTTTCGGCAATACCAAGGCCCTGCATGCCGACCATCAGGCGCGCCGAGTTCATCATGGTGAACATGCACTTGAGGCCCTTGTTCGGCTCGCCAATCAACCAGCCCTGAGCGCCTTCGAAATTCATCACGCAGGTGGCCGAGCCCTTGATGCCCATCTTGTGTTCCAGGCCGCCGCAGAACGCCGGATTACGGCTGCCGTCTTCAAGAAACTTGGGCACCAGAAACAGCGAAATGCCTTTCACGCTGTCCGGGGCATCGGGCAGTTTGGCCAGCACCAGGTGCAGGATATTGTCGACCAGGTCGTGCTCACCACCGGTGATCCAGATCTTGGTACCGCTGATGGCATAGCTACCGTCGGCCTGTGGTACGGCACGGGTGCGGATCAGGCCCAGGTCGGTGCCGCACTGCGGCTCGGTCAGGCACATGGTGCCGGTCCACTCGCCGCTGATCAGTTTCGGCAGGTAGCGCTCCTGCAGTTCACGCGCGCCATGGGCGGTCAGCGCATTGATCGCACCATGGGTAAGCCCGGGGTACATGCCCAGCGACAGGTTAGCCGAGCAGACCATCTCCTCGACCATCATGTTCAGTACATGGGGCAAGCCCTGGCCGCCGAACTCAGGCGAGCAGGCCAGCGCGGTCCAGCCGCCTTCAGCGAACTGCTGGTAAGCGGCGCGGAAACCGTCCGGCGTCTTCACCGATTTGCTCTGCGGGTCGTACGTGCAGCCCTGCTTGTCGCCGGAACCGTTGAGCGGAGCCAGTACGTTTTCCGCCAGCTTGGCGGCTTCCTCCAGAATGGCGCCACCGAGGTCGTCTCCGAACTCGCGCTGACTAGGCAGCGACTGCAAGGTGGCATAAGCGTCGAGCACCTCGTCAAAAACGAAACGCATATCACGAAGGGGTGCGCGGTATTGGGTCATTTTGCTGAGTCCTCAAGCTGTACAAATGGCTACAAGCTGTACACAAACAAACAATGTATAGCTTTTGTACAGCCTAAGCATTCAGGTAGCAAGCAATTTTCTGTACAAGCTGTACAACTATTAAGAATCAACGGCAAATCGCAGGCACGCGAAAGCGCGGTCGCCAGATGGCGACCGCAACTATTCAGACGTGCTTAATAAGAGGAATCAGGTATCCAGGTGCCCAGCCAGAAACTGCTGCAGGCGGCGCTGCATCAGGCGCCCTTCGTTACCCAGGCAGGCAATTGGTGAACCGCTGAGGCTTTCCTCAGCCAGGTCGGCACCATCGCCGGCCATCACCAGCGGACAATCCAACGCCAGCGCAAGGCGGGACAACTGCTTGGGCAGGTCTTCACTAGGCGGCTGATTGGAGAACAGCACCAGCGCCTGAGGCTGCATTTTTTCGCAGATCAGGGTCAGCTCTTCCAGCGGCTGGCCCAGCCCCAGCACGCTGACGGCGGTATCGGCGCTGCTCAGCAGCAGCCCGGCCACCAGCAGCTCTAGCTCGCGGCAGTGGCCCGGCAAAGCCGCCAGCAGCACTCGCTCCTCGACCTGGGCGCGCAACACCTGCAGGCGCTGCAATGTACGGGCTCGCAGGAAGGTATCGAGAAACAGCCATTCACTGGTCTGGCCGTACTCGTCCTGCCGCAGCAACAGCTCTTGCCACAGCGGCATCAGGATGTCCTGAAACACCACGGGCAGCGGGTAGCTAGAGAAAATCTGGCCGTATAAGCGATCCAGGCGCACCTCATCGAAGGCGCTGATGGCGCGGCGCAACTGCGCTTGCCACTCGCCCCACTCACTGGCGCTGACCTCTTCATAAACTGGCGCGCTGGCGGATTTGATCGAGCTGCTTTTGGCGAGAATCTTGCCAACCTTACTCACCGCCACGCCGCGCTCGATCCACGCCAGAATGCTGCGCACCGATTCGATATCCACCTGCGAATACAAGCGATGACCGCTGTCAGTGCGGGTCGGCTGGATCAGCCCATAACGCCGCTCCCAGGCTCGCAAAGTGACCGGATTGACGCCGGTCAGGCGCGCCACCTCACGAATAGGAAATAACTCTTCCTGCTTGAGGGCACTCGAAACGAGGGACACAGCACCAACGTGATCGGACATGGGCGGAGGTATCACAGGAAAAATGTTACACGCATTGTAACTCAGCTCTTTCCGGCATACTTTGTACAAGACTTATACAAAGAGTTAGACCATGAACAAGCAACCGTGCTGGCCCCTGACCCTTTACTACGATGGCGACTGCCCACTGTGCGCTCGCGAAATTCAACTGTTGCGCCAGCGCGCAGATGTGCAGCGTCTGTGCCTGGTTGATATCGGCCTCAACGACTTCCATCCAGAGTCCATCGGCCATACCCGAGAAGCCCTGCAGAACCGTTTGCATGCCCGTTTTGCCGATGGCCAATGGGTTACCGGCCTGGATGCCACGCTGTGGAGCTGGCGCGCAGCAGGCCTTGAGCGTTGGGCTATGCCTCTGACCTGGCCGGCACTGCGGCCTTTGCTGGAACTGAGCTACCGCGCGTTCTGCTGGCTACGCCCACATCTCGACTGGCTGCCCCATCCGGATGCCAGCCGGCGCTGCAAAAACGCTGCGTGCGCCGCCAATAAAACTCCGCGTTGAAAACATCAACTCAGCTTGATCCATAGCCCCGGATCAGGCTCAAGCAGCTCGGCGCGGCCGATAAGTTCATCGTGGCTTTCCGGCTGCAGCAACAGCATCTGCCGCACTCCGCAACGGCGTAAACGCGCCTTGAGCAGCGCCAAGCCAGGCCAGAGTGAACACCCGGACGCATACTCCAGCGTGCGCATGCTGCCAGCCTGGCTGACCACCTGTACCTGATAACCACAGCAGCGCAGCGTTCGCACCTCAACATGGCTAACGCGACCACGCAGCACTGCAATACTCAACTGCCAAGGTTTCATGGCGGCGATACCTGTACAAGAAAACCAACCTTGTACACGATAAAAACAATTTTATTCAGACCTTATCTGCAAAAAATACCGATGCAGCTCAATGAAATAGGGCAAAACGCAGGAAATAGCTTAGTACCCGCACAGGGCGCATGGTTGTACAAAGCACGCTGCTGGTATAACTTTACCTCTGGTTCAGTCGAGGCCGCGCCGTACTGGTCAGGTATCCCGACGCAGCGTCGCTGAACCCACCCTTTTCTTCTGTCGAGTCAACCATGAGCGCCAGCGCCGCCCCTATCCTGATAACCGGAGCCAGCCAGCGCATCGGCCTGTACTGCGCCGAACGCCTGCTGGATGACGGCCACTCGCTGATCATCACCTACCGCAGCGAGCGCGACGGCATCGAAGCACTGAAGCAGCGTGGCGCTCTAGCCTTGCCGGCGGATTTTTCCAGCGAAGCCGGCATCCTGGCATTTATCGAACAGCTCAAGAGCCACACCGACAGCCTGCGCGCCATTGTGCACAACGCCTCCGACTGGCTGGTGGAAACGCCCGGTGAAGAGGCGGCAGCCTTTCAGCAGTTGTTTGCCGTGCATATGCTCGCGCCCTATCTGATCAATCTGCACTGCGAGACATTGCTCCATCGCTCGACGCCTGCCGACATCGTGCATCTCAGCGATGACGTCGCCCGCAAAGGCAGCGCCAAACGCCCGGCCTACTGCGCCAGCAAGGCCGGGCTGGACAGCCTGACCCTGTCGTTTGCCGCACGCTTCGCCCCGCTGATCAAGGTCAACGGCATTGCCCCGGCGCTGATCATGTTCAACCCGGAAGATGACGCCGACTACCGCAATAAAACCCTGAATAAATCGGCACTGGGCATCGAACCCGGGCCTCAAGTGATCTACCAGAGCTTGCGCTATCTGCTCGACAACCCTTACGTCACTGGCACAACACTGACTGTCAACGGCGGCCGCCACCTCAAGTGAGGTGCACCGCGAGGACCCTGTAATGAATTCTCAGATGCTTGACCACTACCGCGAAATCATCGTCGGCGTTGGTGAAAACCCCGAGCGCGAAGGCCTGCTGGACACCCCCAAGCGTGCTGCCAAGGCCATGCAATACCTGTGCAACGGCTACCACAAGAGCCTGGAAGAAGTGGTCAACGGTGCGCTGTTCGAGTCGGATAACGACGAGATGGTGATCGTCCGTGATATCGAGCTGTACTCGCTGTGCGAGCACCATATGCTGCCGTTTATCGGCAAGGCTCACGTGGCCTATATCCCGACCGGCAAGGTGCTCGGCCTGTCCAAAGTGGCGCGCATCGTCGACATGTTCGCGCGGCGCCTGCAGATTCAGGAAAACCTCACCAAGCAGATCGCCGACGCGATCCAGCAGGTCACCAACGCTGCCGGCGTGGCCGTAGTGATCGAAGCCAAACACATGTGCATGATGATGCGCGGCGTAGAGAAGCAGAACTCTGTGATGACCTCCTCGGTGATGCTTGGAGCCTTCCGCGAATCCTGCAACACTCGCCACGAATTCCTGCAACTGATCGGACGGAGCAAGTAATGCCGCGACTGGAACCTGGGATGGCGCGCATCCGCGTCAAGGACCTGCGCCTGCGCACCTACATCGGCATCAAGGAAGAGGAGATCAACAACAAGCAGGACGTGTTGATCAACCTGACCATCCTCTACCCCGCCGTTGAAGCGGTGCGCGATAACGATATCGACCACGCCCTCAACTACCGCACCATCACCAAAGCAGTGATTCGTCACGTCGAAGAAAACCGCTTCGCTCTGCTGGAGCGCATGACCCAGGAGATTCTCGACCTGGTAATGGCCAACCCGGACGTACGCTACGCCGAAGTGGAAGTGGACAAGCTGCACGCCCTGCGCTTTGCCGAGTCGGTGTCGATCACCCTCGCCGGGCACCGCTAGAAAGGCTGCTGAGAAACTCTCTGCAGATTCCCGGCGCGTCCTGCGCCGGGGCCGTTGCCGCCGGGCGGGCATGCTTCTATCATCGCCGCCAACGCCTCCCCGCCTGCCATTAGAGAGCATCGCCATGACCGAGCAAGAACGACTCGAACTTGAAGCCGCCGCCTTTCGCAGCCTGGTGCAACACCTGCGCTCACGCCCCGACGTGCAGAACATCGACATGATGAACCTCGCCGGTTTCTGCCGTAACTGCCTGTCCAAGTGGTTCAAGGCCGCCGCCGACGACATCGGCGTCGCCATCACCCCGGACGAGGCGCGTGAAGAGGTGTACGGCATGCCGTATGCCGAATGGAAAACCAAATACCAGAAGGAAGCCAGCGCCGAGCAGCAGGCCGCCTTCAGCAAAGGAAAAAAGTAATGAGCAGCCTCAACGACTTTCGCGCCAAGCTGCGCGGCGAGCACTTCACCTTCGCCGAAACCCTGGCGTTTATTGCCGAGCACTACCAGTACCAGCCCAGCGCCTTCAGCAATGGCAATGTAGCCAACGCGGCCGGGCAGAACGAAGGCTCGTGCAAAACCCTCGGCCTGGCCCTGCTCGAAGGCCTGAGCCTGGAAGAAACCCTGCTGTGCTTTGGCGAGCATTACCGCAGCGTATTGGCCACCCCGAGCGGCAGCGACCACGGCAATATCCGCGCACTGATGGACACCGGCCTGGCGGGCGTGCGCTTCGAACAGCCGTCGCTGCAGCGCAACAGCCTGTAATCACACGCGCAGAAACTTGCGCAACTGTCGGCAAAAGCTGACAGACATCACACTTAAATCCCCCTATGCTGCGCGCCATTACTTGAACGAGAACACCAGGGAAGGTGCTCCGTGCAGCGTCATTGCCGCGCCTCCCCGGTTTCTCCAACCTTACCTGGCTTGGAGTCGCTGAAATGCAGCAGACCTTGGTATGGAAACCATGGCACAACCCCGGCGTGGAAAATCTGCGCCTGAACATCGATGAACACGGCATCAACGCCACCAGTCATCTGATGCAGAGCCTGCAAGGCCACAGCATCGCTGCCACATACGTGCTCAACTGCGACCCACGCTGGCGCTTTCGGCGCCTGTGGCTGAAGGTCGACAACCACGGCCAACGTAGCCTCAACCTCAAGCGCGATATCCGTGGCAACTGGTTCCATAACGGCGAACCACGCCCGGACCTCAGCGAATGCCAGCAGGTCATGCTCTCCGAGTCACCCTTTACCCACACCCCAGCTCTGCAGCGCTGCGCCCTGGAAACCGGCCAGAGCGAACTGATGCAAGTCGCCTATGTCGACCTGCTGACGCTCAAGGTGGAAGCACGCAGCCAGCGCTACCAGCGCCTGCGCGAAGAAGGCGGGACAACCCTGTACCGCAGCGAAGCGCAGGGCAAAAAGAGCAGCGAGCTAACCGTCGATGAACACGCCTTGCTGGTCAAAGCCAGCGACCAGTTTCTGCGCATGAGCTCGCGGGACTTGAAGCTGAACACCTGGGTCTAAGAACCTGCTTACGATCTGCTGCGCGTCGGCCATCCGGCGTTAAAAACAGCCTCGGAATGCTCATTTACAACTCGTAAACTCCGCTTCCTCGGCTGTTTTTGCCTTGTCTGGCTCTAGCTCGCAAGATCGTAAACAGATTCTAAGCAGACCGCAGACAGCAAAAAGCCCCGATTCAATCGAGGCTTTTTGCATTCTCAGGCTTATTGACCGTCGAGATAACGCTCCACATCCAGCGCCGCCATGCAGCCGGCACCGGCCGAGGTGATCGCCTGGCGGTAAACGTGGTCAGCCACATCGCCGGCAGCAAACACGCCCGGCACGCTGGTGGCGGTGGCATTGCCTTCACGGCCGCCGTTGACCACCAGATAGCCGTCCTTGAGCGCCAGCTGACCCTCGAACAACGAGGTGTTCGGCGTATGGCCGATGGCGACGAACAGGCCGTCAACGCTCAACTCATCGAAGCTGCCATCGTTGTTCTTCACCCGCACGCCGGTCACGCCCATGTTGTTGCCGAGCACTTCATCCACCTCGGCATTCAGCTTGAGGACGATCTTGCCTTCGGCGACCCGCGCCTGCAGCTTGTCCTGCAGGATTTTCTCGGCGCGGAAGGTTTCACGGCGGTGCACCAGGGTCACCTTGCTGGCGATATTGGCCAGGTACAGCGCCTCTTCCACCGCCGTATTGCCGCCACCCACCACTGCTACATCGCGGTTGCGGTAGAAGAAACCATCGCAAGTGGCGCAAGCGGAAACACCCTTGCCCATAAAGCTTTCTTCACTGGGCAAGCCCAGGTAACGGGCGCTGGCACCGGTGGCGATAATCAACGCATCGCATGTGTAGGTACCACTGTCGCCGACCAGGGTGAATGGCTTGCCAGCCAGGTCCACGGCATTGATATGGTCATAGACAATTTCCGTCTCAAAGCGCTCGGCATGCTCCTGCATGCGCTGCATCAGCGCAGGGCCCGTCAGACCATGTACATCGCCCGGCCAGTTATCCACCTCGGTGGTGGTGGTCAGTTGGCCGCCGGCCTGCAGGCCGGTGATCAGTAGCGGCTTGAGATTGGCCCGCGCGGCGTAGACCGCAGCGCTGTAGCCGGCAGGGCCGGAGCCCAGAATGATCACGCGGGCATGACGATCAGCAGACATCAACAGCTCCTCCCGGCAATGCCGGCAGCAATAAAAAGGGACTTCCGCGAGTACCTAGGGGAAGGCAGTAAGATTGGAAGCCCCGCAAAGGGATGACGCGCAGCCTATGCCCGCCCAGTACATGGCGGAAATATGCTTTGCCAATCCCTTGCATAGGCAAACGCTATAACGCGCCCCGGCAATCATTAGCGCCCGTTGCAGAGGCTTTCACCTGCCACACAAAGCCGGTAAGGTCGGCGCGACTTCAACCTCGCGGAGACTCCCACCCATGCCTGCTCCCGTACTGACCGGCCCGCAATACCTCAGCGAAGGCCTGAAACTGGTCCTGAGCCCTGGCTTGCGGCTGTTTGTGCTGCTGCCCCTGACGATCAACCTGATCCTCTTCGTCGGCCTGATTTACCTGGCCATGCAGCAGTTCGGTGGCTGGGTCGACACCTTTATGCCCAGCCTGCCGAGCTGGCTGAGTTTTCTCGAATACGTGCTGTGGCCACTGTTTGTGGTACTGGTGCTGCTGATGGTGTTTTTCAGCTTCACCCTGCTGGCCAATATCATCGCCGCACCGTTTAACGGCTTTCTCGCGGAGAAAGTCGAGGTGGTGGTGCGCGGCGAAGACCCTTTCCCAGCATTCCGCTGGGGCGAACTGATTGAAATGGTGCCACGCACCCTGGGCCGCGAGATGCGCAAGCTGGGCTATTTTCTGCCGCGCGCCATTGGCCTGCTGATCCTGACTTTTATTCCGGTGGTCAATCTGATCGCTGCACCGTTGTGGCTGCTGTTTGGCGTATGGATGATGGCGATTCAGTACATCGATTACCCCGCGGACAACAACAAGATGAGCTGGCAGGACATGCTCGCCTGGCTGCGGGAGAAACGCTGGCAGAGCCTGGGCTTTGGCGGCATCACCTACGCTGCATTGCTGGTGCCAGGGCTGAATATCCTGATGATGCCGGCAGCAGTGGCCGGCGCCACGGTGTTCTGGGTGCGTGAACGCCAGGAGCAGGCGCTCACGTCCACTCGTTGAGTCCTATTGGGTAGGCTCGCTGCGCTCGAGCACCGCGCGCAGCGCCTGCATCGAGGCCTGGGATTCGCGCTCGATACGCCGGCTCAGCAACAGACGGTTGGCCAGGCGCATCAACACACCGTCGAAGCCGTATTCCAGAGTGCGGACAAACTCGCAACCGCCCTTGCCGTCCAGGCACTCGTAGGTCAGCAGCAGCCCTAGGCCGTGATCGCCTCGGGCGCTGGCCTGCCAGCGGCGTGCCGGTTGGTAGTCGAGCACATCCCAGCGCAGATGGCCGGTGCGCCCGCCAGCGTGGATATCTTCCTCAAATACTTCACCGGCGAGCAACGCGCCCTCGCGGCCCCCATCACTTACATAGATGCGCAACGAGGACGGGTGCCATTCGGGCCAGTGAATGGGGGCGGCGGCATAACTCAGCACCGCGTCGGCCGGGCGGGCGATATGCACGCGATGCTGCTGGCGGTTCTGCTGATACGCCGGCTCAGGCTCCCAGTGCAGGGTGCCGTACAGCCAGTCCATCAGTGGATGAACGATGCCGAAGTTGCGCGAATGCATCAGCTCACGACGATGGTGCAACGCATGCAGGCGGCGCATCTGGCGAATCCACGGCAGCTGCGCGACGGGGTGCTCGGCCGGCAGATGCTCGCAGGCGTGCACCACCTCGTAGCTCATATACCCCAGCAGCATGCTGCCGGCGAACAGCGCGGCAAGGTTGCCGTCGATAGGTGCCAGCAACCACCAGATGCCCAGCAGCGGCAGGCTGTAAAGCACGATCAGCCAGGCCGGAAAGAGGATCACCCGCCAGTCGCGCGGCGTCTCGTAGCGCATCTGGCCTTCGACGAAAAAGCTGTGGTGATCGCCGGTGTGGCGCTTGTAGAACAGCTGGCCGAAGCGCGTCTTGTTGTGCCCAAGGCGCTTGTGCACCTGGTACTCGCCCCAGCTGAAGAACACCAGGCTCAGCGGCACCAGCAGCCACTGCCAGAGCGCCACCGCATCCAGGGTGCGCCACAGCAGGCTGACGCAGGTCAGGCCGTAGGCCAGCACAAAGGCGGCATGCAGCCAGGGGTTGTAAAGCGGGTGGATGGCATCCCGATAACGTATGCGGAAAGCCTGGGCATTGTCGTTGTTATAGGCCACGGCGTTACTCCTGTGCGGATTGACAGCAGTCTAGGCGCGGCCAGATCATTCGAATAATGGATATTTAAAAAGAGCATTATTCTTGATAACGAATTTGCGTCAGCTGGACCTCAACCTGCTGCTGGTCTTCGATGCGCTGATGCAGGAAGGCAACCTGACCCGCGCCGCCGAGCGCCTGCACCTGAGCCAATCGACGGTGAGCAACGCCCTCGCCCGCCTGCGCCAACAGCTGGGCGAAGAGCTGTTCCAGCGCACCGCCCGCGGCATGACACCCACCGCCCGCGCCCAGGCGCTGTATGTACCAGTGCGCCAGGCCCTGCGCCTGCTGCAGACAGGCCTGGGCCCGGCCGAGCCGTTTGACCCGCAGACGCCGCATGCCTTCAGCCTGTCGCTTAACGACTACGCGCAAGCCGCGCTACTGCCCATGTTGCAGGCGCATCTGACGCGAGTCGCCGCGCAGGTCGAGCTGCTGGTGCAAGCCGATGATGCCGACAGCCTGGTGCAACGCCTGGAAAGCGGTGCTCTGGACCTGGCCATCGACTACCTGCATTTCGATTCGCCCGACCTGCACTACACGCCGCTGCGCGAAGAGCCGCTGGTGGCCATCGGCCGCGCCGGGCATCCGGCCTTTATCGGAGGGCTAAGCCTGGAGGATTACCAACAGGCGCGGCATATCACGGTAACGCCACGCGCCGGGCGTGGCTCGCCGCTGGAAATCGTCCTCGGCTCGGCCAGGGTGCGGCGGCAAGCGGCGCTGCATTTGCCCAACTACCTGCCGATCCCAGCCATCGTCGCTCAGACCGATCTGCTCGGCACCGTGCCCGCGCGCCTGGCCGAGGCTTTCGCCCCGGTGCATGCGTTGGAAATCGCGCCGCTGCCTTTCGATATGCCGCCGGTGCAGGTCAGCCTGATCTGGCATCAGCAACAGCACCTCGACCCTGCGCACGCCTGGCTGCGCCAGCAACTGATCGAGCTGCTCGACTGAAATACAAACGCAATCAAAGCGTCACAGTCATTACATAGCGGCAGCGGACACTGCTGCCATGAGCACAGCTTCCCTGCATATCGCGCTAATCAGCGAAACCTTCCCGCCGGAAATCAACGGCGTGGCCAACACCCTCGGTCGCCTGGTCGATGGCCTGCGCGGCCGTGGCCATCGCGTGCAACTGGTGCGTCCGCGGCAGAGCGTCGACCCGCGCGGCGCGGCCGATCAGGATTTATTGCTAACCCGTGGCTGGCCGCTGCCCGGCTACCCCGGTTTGCAATGGGGTCAGTCGTCGATGCACAAGCTGTTGCGCAACTGGCAACGGCAGCGCCCGGATGTGCTGTATATCGCCACCGAAGGGCCGCTGGGGCTGTCTGCCCTGCGCGCCGCGCGGCGCCTGCAGATCCCTGTAGTCAGCGGTTTTCACACCAACTTCCAGCAATACACCGGGCATTACGGCTTTGGCCTATTAACCCGCCTTCTGACCAATTACCTGCGCTGGTTCCATAACCGCTCGCAGATGACCCTGGTGCCCAGCGTCAGCCAGCAGATCGAGCTGCAGCGCCGTGGCTTCGACAACCTGGAACTGCTCTCAAGAGGTGTCGACAGCCAGCTGTTCCACCCGGCCAAACGTTGCGCGGCCTTGCGCGAGCGCTGGGGCCTGGCGGAACAGGACATCGCCATCCTGCATGTCGGCCGCCTGGCCGCAGAAAAGAACCTAGCCTTGCTCAGCAAGAGCTTTCAGGCACTGCAGCAAGCGCACCCGCAGCGGCGGCTGAAACTGATTCTGGTAGGCGATGGCCCGCAGCGCACCAGCCTCCAGCAGCAACTGCCCGAGGCGGTGTTCTGCGGCCTGCAGCGTGGAGAAGAACTGGCCGCTCATTACGCCTCGGGCGATCTGTTTGTGTTTCCCAGCCTGTCGGAAACCTTCGGCAATGTGGTGCTCGAAGCCCTGGCTTCCGGGCTTGGCGTGGTGGCGTTTGATCAAGCGGCGGCCGCGCAGCATATCCGCCACGGGCATAACGGCGCGCTGGCGGTGGCCGAGGACGAACAAGGCTTTATCGACGCCGCCAGCTGGTTGCTGACCGACCACGAGGGCCTGCGCCGGGTGCGCCTGAATGCCCGGCTGCATGCCTCACGCCAGGGCTGGCCGGCGATTGTCGAGCTGTTCGAGCAGCATCTGCGCAGCGCCATGCAGCCTGCGCAAGAGTTGCCGGCCGGCAGAACGCAGCATTGAAGAGGAACGGAAAGCTCCGTTCCTACAACCGCACATCCAGACGCTTGATCAGCTGCACACCCTGAGCGCTGATCGCCGCGCCGTAAGCCAGCACTTCAACACCGGCGCTCACCGCCTCACGCAAAGCGGCGGCATAGGCCGGGTCGATTTCTTCGGCCGGGCGCACTGCGTCGATGTCCGTCAGGTTGACGCAATACAACTGCACCGCGCGAACTCCCTCACGGGCCAGTGCAGCCAGTTCACGCAGGTGTTTACTGCCACGCTCGGTGCGCGCATCGGGAAAGGCGGCGACGCGGCTATCGGCGAACCCCAGGGTGACGCTCTTAACTTCGACAAACGCCGCGCCTGTCGGGTAGTCCAGGCGAAAATCGATGCGGCTGCGTTCCTGGCCGTAAGGCACTTCGCGCTTGAGGCTGGTAAAGCCGTTCAGCTCGGCAATCAGCCCGGCACGTAACGCCTCCTCCACCAGGGCATTGGCGCGCCCGGTGTTGATCACCGCCAGACGCCCGTGGAGCGTCTCACCGATCTCCCAGGTGCCCGGCAGCTTGCGCTTGGGGTCGTTACTGCGACTGAACCAGATGCGCGCGCCTTCACTCATGCAGTTGAGCATCGAGCCGGTATTGGCGCAGTGGATGGTCAGCAGCTCGCCGCTGGCGGTCTCGATATCGGCGAGAAAGCGCTTGTAGCGGCGCAGCAGACGGCCTTCTTCTAGCGGCGGCTCAAACTGCATGGGCCTGCCAACTGATCAGGCCACGCTTGATGCGATCCACCGCCTGCTGCAGACGCGGTAGATCCTGGGTGTAGGCAAAACGCACATGCTGCGTGGCCTGATAGCGGCCAAAATCCAGGCCAGGGGTAAAGGCCACATGCTCGGTTTCCAGAAAGTGCTGGCAGAAAGCAAAGGCATCACCGCCGAAGGCGCTGATATCGGCATATAAATAGAAGGCACCCTCCGGCTCCACAGCGATCTTGAAGCCCAGCTCACGCAGCGCGGGCAGGAGGAAATCGCGGCGGCGCTGGAACTCATGGCGGCGCTGCTCGAGGATGTCCAAGGTCTGCGGCTGGAAGCACGCCAAGGCAGCATGCTGGGCCATGCTTGGCGCGCTGATATAGAGGTTCTGCGCCAGCTTCTCCAGTTCCGGCACCGCAGCCGGTGGCGCCACCAGCCAACCCAGACGCCAGCCGGTCATGCCGAAATACTTGGAAAAACTGTTAAGTACAAAGGCCTCATCGTCCACTTCCAGCACGCTGGCAGCGTCCACGCCGTAGGTCAGGCCGTGGTAGATCTCATCCACCACCAGATGGCCGCCGCGCGCCTTCAGCGCCTGGGACAACCCGCCCAGCTCATCTCGGCTAAGCAAGGTGCCGGTCGGGTTGGCTGGCGACGCCACAAGTGCGCCGACGCTATCCTGATCCCAATAACGCTCGATCAGGTCGGGCGTCAGCTGATAACGCACATCCGGGCCAACCGGCACCAGCTGCGCCGCGCCTTCGACCAGGCGCAGAAAGTGGCGATTACAGGGGTAACCGGGGTCGGCCAGCAGCCAGTGCTTGCCGGGGTCAACCAACAAGCTGGTGGCCAGCAGCAAGGCGCCCGAGCCGCCCGGGGTGATCAGAATGCGCTGCGGATCGATATCCAGACCGTAACGTTGGCCATAGAAACTGGAAATCGCCTCGCGCAGGGCCGGCAGGCCGCGCGCGGCGGTGTAACGAGTATGCCCATCGGCCAGGGCCGCCTGCCCTGCAGCGACAATCGGCGCGGCGGTGGTGAAGTCCGGCTCACCGATTTCCAGGTGAATCACATCATGGCCGTCGGCCTGCAACTGATTGGCACGAGCCAGCAGCGCCATCACGTGAAAAGGTTCTATGGCGCGGCTGCGCGCACTGTAGGACTGGGCCATGGGACTGTCTGCGTGGGAGATAAGCCGCGGATTCTAAAGCATACCCGGCGCAACCACGACAACCGGGAGTGGCGCGGCGGGAGTTGTTCTGGTAAGTTCGCCCGCTTGCAGCCGCAGGGCCAGTTCTACTCGACGTAGAACGGGCAAGGGACACCGTCCTGCGCAGTGGATTAGAAGAGTGAGAGGCGGTCATCCATGCCCACCAAAGCAAAAGCAAAAAGCAGCCAACTGACTCGTGGTTTCGAGCCCTATAAAGAAACAAAGGGTGAGGAATACATGGGTGAGCCGATGCGCGCCCACTTCACCGGCATCCTCAACAAGTGGAAGCTGGAATTGATGCAGGAAGTTGATCGTACTGTGCACCATATGCAGGACGAAGCAGCCAACTTCCCCGATCCGGCGGATCGCGCCAGCCAGGAAGAAGAATTCAGCCTGGAACTGCGTGCCCGTGATCGCGAGCGCAAGCTGATCAAGAAGATCGACGAAACCCTGCAACTGATCGAAGACAACGATTACGGCTGGTGCGATTCCTGCGGCGTCGAAATCGGCATCCGCCGCCTCGAAGCCCGCCCCACCGCCACCCTTTGCATTGATTGCAAAACCCTGGCGGAAATCAAAGAAAAGCAGATCGGTTCCTGATCTGACCCAGAGGGTGCTTCGGCACCCTCTGTTGTTTCTGTCTCCCTGTGTGTGCCAGACATGAACACACCCGCCTATATTGGCCGCTTCGCCCCCACCCCTAGCGGTTATCTGCACTTCGGCTCACTGGTCGCAGCTCTTGCGTCATACCTCGACGCGCGGGCGGTAAATGGCCGCTGGCTGCTGCGTATGGAAGACCTCGACCCGCCACGGGAAGTCGACGGTGCCCAGGCCGGCATTCTCAGCACCCTGGAAAGCTACGGCTTCGAATGGGATGGCGAGCTGGTGCGGCAAAGCGAGCGCCACGGCGAGTACGCCGCGCTGGTCGAACGCCTGCTCAGTCAGGGCCTGGCCTATGCCTGCACCTGCTCACGCAAGCAACTGGAAGGCAGCCAGGGCATTTATCCCGGCACCTGCCGCAACGCTGGCCACGGTTTTGCCGATGCCGCGATTCGCCTGCGCGTGCCGGAACTGACCTACCACTTTGTCGACCGGGTGCAGGGCGACTACCGCCAGCACCTGGGCCGCGAGGTGGGCGACTTTGTGATTCGCCGCCGTGATGGCCTGTATGCCTACCAGCTGGCCGTGGTGCTCGACGATGCCTGGCAGGGCGTGACCGACGTGGTGCGCGGCGCCGACCTGCTCGACTCCACCCCGCGCCAGCTGTACCTGCAGGAGCTGCTCGGCTTCGCGCAACCGCGCTACCTGCATGTGCCGCTGATTATCCAGCCGGATGGCCACAAGCTGGGCAAATCCTACCGCTCGCCACCGCTGCCAGCCGACCAGGCCACTCCGCTGCTGATCCGCGCCCTGCGCGCGCTGGGCCAGACCTTGCCGGACGGCGCCAGTTTCGGTCAGCCCGCTGAGCTGCTGCGCTGGGCCAGCCAGCATTGGGATGCCACTCGCATTCCGCGCAGCCTGACGCTCGCAGAAGCCCAACTTCGCTAAGCGCCTAAGCATTTCGTTCTATGTCCTCTAGCGAACAGACGCCAGCTAGAGCCCTGCTGTAGGGTGCTGGGAATGCTGCGACAGCATTCTTCCCGATAGCGTAGGTTTACCACGCCATCGCGGTACCCGGGTCTTGGGTGTTGGCCGGTCACACCAGCCTCTACGGCCAATACGCAAAATCAGCACGACGAAGCAACAGGGGCACGCCAGTCGTGACTTCGTAGGTTCGCTGTCGCGGCCTCTCAGATGGGCCTCGCACCTCGACGCCCATCGCGCATGCCAATGATGGCTGGAACCGCGCCCCATGACCTCAGTGTTCACTGCTCTATTCAGCTCTGCCGCTGCACCCTCACCATGGCTCGATCACGCCCCGGTACGCGAAGAGCTGTTCGGCATCGAGCGCCTCGAACAACATGCCTGCACCCTGGCTGCGGCCCAGCCGATCAGCGCCAAGCCGCCATCGGTGCTGTCGCTGCATCGACGGTTGAACGACAACGCTAAGGTGCTGCTCGCAGCCTACCGCGCCAGCGCCGCCGAGCTGGCCAATGGCCGCAGCGTCGTGCCGGCCGCCGAGTGGCTGCTGGACAACTACCACCTTGTCGAAGAGCAGATTCGCGAGATCCGCGATGACCTGCCGCCTGGCTATTACCGCCAGCTGCCGAAACTGGCCAGCGGTCCCTTTGCCGGTTACCCACGGGTGCTGGGCATGGCCTGGGCGTTTATCGCCCACACCGACAGCCACTTCGACCCGGACATCCTGCAGCGCTTTATCGTCGCCTATCAGCAGGTGCAGCCGCTAACCATCGGCGAGCTGTGGGCGGTGGCGATCACCCTGCGCATCGTGCTGATCGAGAACCTGCGCCGCCTTGCCGACCAGATGACCGCCGGGCGCAGCGCACGGGCCGATGCCGACGCCCTGGCCAACCGCCTACTGGGTCCAGACGCGCCCCACGCGGCGCTCGACAAGGAGCTGCACGAGCGCGCCCGCACACCGCTGAGTGAGCCGTTTGCCGCGCAACTGGCCAAACGCCTGCGTGACCACGACCCGCTCACCACCCCCGCACTGGGCTGGCTGGAAGCGCGCCTCGGCGCCCAGGGCAGCAGCATCGAAGAAGTGGTGCAGCACGCCCTGCAGCGCCAGGGCGCGTCCAACCTCACGGTGCGCAATATCATCAACAGCATGCGCCTGATTTCCTCCATCGACTGGGCGCAGCTGTTCGAGAACGTCAGCCTGGTAGATGCGTGCCTGGCCGAGCGCAGCAACTTTGCCGCGATGGATTTTGCCACCCGCAACCAGTACCGCAGCGCCATTGAGCAATTGGCCCGTGGCAGCGCCTGCAGTGAACTGGAGGTTGCCGAACAGGCGCTGCAGGCTACGCAGCAGGCCAGCGAAACCCAGAATGCCGACCCGCGCACCAGCGACCCCGGTTACCACCTGATCGCCGAAGGCCGCCTGGCGCTGGAACAACGCATCAACTTCCGCCCGCCGCTGCGCCTGCGCATCAGCCGTGGCCACATGCACCTCGGCATGCCCGGCTACGTCGGCGCCATCGTCGGCCTCGCCAGCCTGCTCCTGGGTCTTGCGCTATACAGCCTGGCCGGCCAGGGCGTCACCGCTGGCTGGCTGCTGGCGCTGGGTGTGCTGGGCTTTCTGCCAGCGACCGAAGTGGCCACCGCGCTGGTCAATCGCGCGGTCAGTACCAGCTTCGGCGCCATGGGCCTGCCGGGCCTGGAGCTCAGCGAAGGGGTGCCCAGCAGCCTGCGCACGCTGATTGCCGTACCGACCCTGCTGGGCAGTGAGGCTGATCTGCTGGAGCAGATCGAGCGCCTGGAAGTGCATCACCTGGCCGGGCATGGCGGCGACCTGACCTTCGCTCTGCTGACCGACGGCCTGGATGCCGACCAGGAAAACCTGGCCAGCGACGCCGAGCTGTTGCAGCTGGCCAGCACCGCCATCGGCCAGCTCAACCTGCGATATGGTCCCGGCATCGCCGGCAGCCGTTTTCTCTTGCTGCACCGGCGGCGCCAGTTCAACCCCAGTGAAAACGTCTGGATGGGCTGGGAACGCAAGCGCGGCAAGTTGCATGAACTCAATCGCCTGCTGCGCGGTGCCGATGACACCAGCTTTACCGAGGTGCCTGGGCTAAGCCAGCGCGTACCGACTGATGTGCGCTATGTCATCACCCTGGATGCCGACACCCGCCTGCCGCGTGATGCGGCGCTGCGCCTGATCGGCAAGATGGCTCACCCACTGAACCAGCCGCGCTTCAACACCGAGCTACAACGGGTGGTCGGCGGCTACGCGATTCTGCAGCCCCGGGTCACCCCTTCGCTGCCCTTGCAGCGCGAAGGCTCGCTGTACCAGAAGGTCTTCTCCAGCCCCGGCGGTATGGACCCCTACGCCGCGGCCGTCTCCGATGTGTACCAGGACCTGTTCGGAGAAGGCTCCTTTACCGGTAAAGGCATCTACGATATCGATGCCTTCGAGGCCGCACTGGCCGGCCGGGTCGGCGAAAACAGCATGCTCAGCCATGACCTGTTCGAAGGCGTTTTCGCCCGCGCAGGCCTGGCCTCGGATGTGGAAGTGGTCGAGGAATTCCCCTCGCGCTACGACGTGGCCGGCAAGCGCCAACACCGCTGGACCCGTGGCGACTGGCAGCTGCTGCCGTGGATTCTCGGGCCTTTCAGCGGCAAACAGGCGCTGCCGAGCATCGGCCGCTGGAAGATGCTCGACAACCTGCGCCGCTCCCTGCTGGCGCCAGCCACCCTGGCGGCGCTGGGCATGAGTTGGTTGCTGCCGTTACCAGCAGCACTGAGCGCCAGCCTGCTGCTGATTGCCAGTGTGCTGATCCCAGCCCTTTTTCCGCTGTGCTTCGGCCTGCTGCCGGCGCGCGCCGGTATTCGCTTGCGCAGCCACCTCGGCAAGCTGCGTGATGACCTGCTGCTGGCCCTGCTGCAAAGCGCGCTGAACCTGACGTTTCTCGCTGATCAGAGCTGGCGCATGCTCGATGCGATCAGCCGCACCCTGACCCGCCTGCTGATCACCCGGCGCAACCTGCTGGAATGGACCACCGCCGCACAAGCGTCGATCAGCCCGCGTCTGAAGCTGCTGGGTTTCTACTGCGGCATGGCCGGCGGCACCCTGCTTGGCCTGCTGCTGTGCGCCATGGCGCTGTTCTGGTCGCCGGCCATCTGGCCGCTGGTGCTGCCGTTCGCCCTGCTCTGGCTTAGCGCGCCGGCAATCGCCATGCGGGTTAGCCGTTCGCCCCGCGTCTCCAAGCGTCTGCTGATCGACCCGTCGCAAACCACTGAGCTGCGGCTGATCGCCCGGCGCACCTGGCGCTTCTTCGAAACCTTTGTCAGCACGGCAGACAACCAGCTGCCACCGGATAATTTTCAGGAAACCCCCAAAGCGGTCATCGCCCACCGCACCTCGCCGACCAATATGGGCCTGTACCTGCTCTCAACCATCGCTGCGCGCGATTTCGGCTGGGCCGGCACCCAGCGCAGCCTCGCCCGCTTGCAAGCCACCCTGGCGGTCATGGAGCAACTGCAGCGCCATCGCGGGCACTTCTTCAACTGGTACGACACCCAGGACCTGCGCCCGCTGGCGCCGGCCTATGTGTCGTCCGTGGACAGCGGCAACCTGGCCGGCCACCTGCTGGTGGTCGCCAATGCCTGCGAGGAATGGCTCAAGGCGCCGGTCAGCGCGGATGCCCGCCTTGGTCTGCACGACAACCTGGAACTGGCATGCGCCACCCTGGCCGCCCTGCCTGCGGCCGCCAGCGAACGCGGCAAGCAGCTGGATGAATTGCTGCAACAGATCAAGGCTGGGCTGCATGGCAATCAGCTGCTGCCCAGCCTGCTGCCAACCCTGCTACGCCTGAGCGACAAGGCCGCCCAGCTGGCCAACGGCATCGCCCAGCTCGACGACGCTGGCCAGGCCAATGACCTGCTGTTCTGGCTGCAGGCCCTCGCCCATGCCATCGGCGACCAACTGCAGGATGCGCAACTGACCGACAGTCAACGCATGCAGTTGCATGCCGATCTACGCAGCACTGCCGAACAGTCACGTGGCATGGCTCTAGCCATGGATTTTGCCTTCCTGCTGGAGCCGGAGCGCAAACTGCTGTCGATCGGCTTCTGCCTGGCTGACAACAGCCTGGACAGCAGCTGCTATGACCTGCTCGCCTCGGAAGCGCGCCTGGCCAGCCTGTTCGCCATCGCCAAAGGCGATGTCAGCACCCGCCACTGGTTCCGCCTGGGCCGCACGGCCACGCCGCTGGGCAGCGGTTCGGCGCTGATTTCCTGGTCCGGCTCGATGTTCGAGTACCTGATGCCTTCACTGGTGATGCGCGCCCCGGCCGGCAGCCTGCTGGAGCAGACCAACCGTCTGGTGGTGGCGCGCCAGGCCGCCTATGGCAATGCCCTGGGCATCCCCTGGGGGATTTCCGAATCGGCCTACAACGCCCGCGACATGGAGCTGACCTACCAGTATTCGAACTTCGGCGTACCGGGCCTGGGCCTCAAGCGCGGGCTATCCGCCAACCGGGTGATTGCCCCTTACGCCACCGGGCTGGCAACCATGGTCAACCCGCAAGGTGCACTGGCCAACTACCGCCGCCTGGCGCAGATGGGTGCGCTGGGGCGTTATGGCTTCTACGAGGCGCTGGACTTCACCCGCACGCGCCTGCCGGACGACCAGCCGTTTGCCATCGTGCGCAACTTTATGGCCCACCATCAGGGCATGAGCATCGTCGCCATTGCCAACACCCTGCATGACGGCCAGATGCGCGCCCGCTTCCACCGCGAACCGATGATCCAGGCCTGCGAACTGCTGCTGCAGGAGCGCATGCCACGCAATGTCGCGGTCGCCCACCCGCGTGCCGAAGAGGTCAGCGCCTGCGCCGCGGAAACCGCCAGCGAGCTGCACAGCGAACGCCGCCTGAGCCACTTCAACGGCAATCCGCCGGTCACCCACCTGCTCAGCAACGGCCGTTACAGCGTGATGCTCACCGCCAGCGGCGCGGGCTACAGCCGCTGGCGCGACATCGCCATCACCCGCTGGCAGGAAGACAGCACCCGCGACCGACATGGCTCTTTCATCTTTCTCTCGGACACCCGCAACGGCACCCGCTGGTCCCTGGGCGCGCAGCCGAGCAGCAGCAACCCGTACGACGAAGTGGTGTTTGCCGAGGACTACGCCAGCTACAGCCGCCACGACGGCAACCTCACCACCAGCCTGGAAGTGTTGGTCTCCGGCGAGGACGACGGTGAAGTGCGCCGCGTCTCGCTGACCAACAGTGGCCGCATCACCCGGGAGATCGAACTGACCTCCTACGCCGAACTGGTACTTGCCAGCGCCGCCAACGACAACGCCCACCCGGCGTTCTCCAAGCTGTTTGTGGTCACTGAATACCTGCCTGCCTTCGGCGCGCTGATTGCCACGCGCCGCCCGCGCAGCGCCAGCGAGCCGTCGTTGTGGGCCGCGCACTTTGCCGTGGTTGAAGGTGAAGTGAGTGCCGAGCCGCAGTACGAATCCGACCGCGCGAAGTTTCTCGGGCGCAGTTGCGCGCTGCACGCTGCAGCAGTGATTCGCCAGGGCCAACGCCTGTCGAATACCGTCGGCACGGTACTCGATCCGATCTTCTCGCTGCGCCAACGCCTGCTGGTCGAGCCGGGCAAGATCGCCCGCGTGGCGTTCTGGACGGTGGTCGCCTCCTCCCGTGAAGCACTGCTTGATCTGATCGACAAACACCATGACCGCAGCGCTTTCGAGCGCGCGAAAACCCTGGCCTGGACCCAGGCCCAGGTGGAGTTGCGCCACCTCGATATGCTTGCCGCCGAAGCGGCCGACTTTCAGCGCCTGGCTGCGCCCATCCTGTACGCCGACTCACGCTTTCGCGCACCGCCGGCCAGCATGCTGCGCGGCCTCGGCAGCCAGTCCGGGCTGTGGTCCCAGGGGATTTCCGGCGACCTGCCAATAGTCCTGCTGCGCATCAGTGACGCAGAAGACATCGCCCAGGTGCGGCAACTGCTGCGCGCCCATGAATACTGGCGGATGAAGCGCCTGGCCGTGGACCTGGTGATCGTCAACGAGCATGCCTCCTCCTACCTGCAGGACCTGCAGGTGGCCATCGAAACCGCCGTGCGCAGCAGCCAGTCGCGCCCGCGCTTTGCCGCTGAACTGGCGCAGGGCTCGGTATTCGTGCTGCGCGCCGATCTGCTCAGCGGTGAATACCGCGAACGCCTGCAGGCCGTCGCCCGAGTGTTGCTGGTGGCCCATCGCGGGCCGATTTCCGAGCAGCTGGCGCGTATTCCGCCCTGCCCCAGCCCCGTACCGCCAAGCGCCAGCAACCATAGTGCGCAGCCCATTCCGGTATTCCACGCACCGCCGCCCAGCCCGCTGGAGTTTGCCAACGGCCTGGGCGGTTTCGACCTGGATGGCCGCGAGTACGTGGTGCGCCTGGACGCCTGGAGCAACACCCCGGCGCCGTGGATCAACGTGATCGCCAATCCGCAGTTCGGCTTTCAGGCCTCGGCCGAAGGCAGCGGCTACACCTGGGCCGACAACAGCCGGGAAAACCAGCTCACGCCCTGGTCCAACGACCCGGTCAGCGACCCGCCGGGCGAAGCCCTGTATATACGCGACGAGGACAGCCTGGCGCTGTTCAGCCCCACCGCCCAACCGCTGCGTGACAGCGGCCACTATGAAGCCCGCCATGGCTTTGGCTACAGCCGCTTCAGCCACCAGGCCGGCGGGATTGCCATGGAGTTGCTGCAATACGTGCCGCTGGAAGACCCGATCAAGATTTCTCGGCTGACCCTGCGCAACCTCTCCGGCCGGCCACGCCGCCTGAGCGTTACTGCCTATGCCGAATGGGTGCTGGGCAGCACGCGGGCGGCCAGCGCGCCGTTTATCGTCAGCCAGCAGGACAGTGCCACCGGCGCCATTCTGGTACGCAACCCGTGGAGCATCGCCTTTACCGGGCGCAGCGCATTCAGTGACCTGGGCGGCCGACAAAGCAGCTGGACGGGGGATCGCAGCGAGTTTATCGGGCGTAACGGCAGCCTCACGCAACCCGCCGCCCTGGCCCGCCTGGCGCCGCTGAGCGGCCACCTCGGTGCGGGGCTCGATCCCTGTACCGCGCTGCAATGCCAACTGGAGCTACAACCCGGGGAAAGCGTGGAAGTGCTCTGGCTGCTGGGCCAATGCGCCAGCGAGCAGCAGGCCAGCACGTTGATTGCGCAGTACCGCGAGGCCGATCTGGACGCCGTGCTACTCAAGGTGCAGGCGCACTGGCAGCGCGTGCTCGGCGCGGTGCAGGTGCAAACCCCGAGCCGCGCCATGGACATCATGCTCAACGGCTGGCTGCTCTATCAGACCCTGGCCTGCCGCGTCTGGGCGCGCTCGGCGTTCTACCAGGCCAGCGGCGCCTACGGTTTCCGCGACCAGCTGCAGGACGGCATGGCGCTGACCTTCGCCAGCCCGTCGATAACCCGCGGGCATATCCTGCGCGCGGCCAGCCGCCAATTTGTCGAAGGCGACGTGCAGCACTGGTGGCTGCCGCATTCCGGCCAGGGCGTACGCACGCGCATCTCCGATGATCGGGTGTGGCTGGCTTACGCCACCGCGCAGTACATCCAGTGCAGCGGCGATGCGGCGATTCTCGATGAACAGTTGGACTTTCTCGAAGGCCCGCTGCTGGCCGCCGGCGAGCACGATGCGTTCTTCCAGCCGATGCAGGCCGATGCGCCGGCCTCGCTGTTCGAGCACTGCGCCCGTGGCCTCGACCAATGCCTGCAACTGACCGGCGAGCTGGGCCTGCCGCTGATTGGCGGCGGCGACTGGAACGACGGCATGAACCGCGTGGGTGAGCACGGCAAGGGCGAAAGCGTGTGGCTGGGCTGGTTGCTGCTGCGCACCATCGCGCTGTTCGCACCCTATGCCGAGGTGTATGACAGCCCCCGCGCGGCGCGCTGGCGAGCGCATGCCGAGCAGCTGCGCTTGGCGCTGGAGACCTATGCCTGGGATGGCAAGTGGTACCGCCGCGCGACCTTCGATGACGGCACCTGGCTCGGCTCGGTGCAAAGCAGCGAGTGCCGGATCGACTCAATTGCCCAGTCCTGGGCGGTGCTGTCGGCCAGCGCCGATCCGCTGCGGGTGAACATGGCGATGGCCTCCATGCAACGCCAGTTGATCCGCGAGGACGACGGCATCGCCCTGCTGTTCACCCCGCCATTCGACAAAACGCACCTGGACCCCGGCTATATCAAGGGTTACCCACCGGGCCTGCGCGAGAACGGCGGGCAATACAGCCACGCGGCGATGTGGGCGATTCTGGCGTACTGCCAGCTCGGCTCTGCGCAGCAGGCCTTTGCCCTGTTTGACCTGGTCAACCCGATCAACCACGGCAACAGCCCTGAGGCCTGCCAGCGCTACAAGGTCGAACCTTATGTGCTGGCCGCCGATGTTTACGCGGTGGCGCCGCACAACGGTCGCGGCGGCTGGACCTGGTACACCGGGGCGGCCGGCTGGATGCACCGCGCAGGTGTAGAAGGGATTCTCGGTATTCGCCGCGAGGGTGACTGGTTGCTGCTCAACCCGTGCATCCCGGCCGAGTGGCCAGGCTTTAGCGCACGTATCGCCCTGGCCGGCAGCCACTACCAGATCGAGCTGAGCAACCCGGCGCAACGCAGCCAGGGCATTCGCCAGGCCTGGCTGGACGACCAGCCCATCGACTGCTCGCAAGGGTCATTGAGAGTGGCCCTGGATGGCGCGGCGCATCGCTTGCGGATCGAGTTATAGGTCGTTGTTAGCGCAAGGTTCGGCCAGCAGCTCGGCCAGCTCGTCACAACCACTCTGCACCGCTGCCATGGCGGCGGTGCAGAGGGTGCGGTAGCGCTGCAGAACCAGCTCACCGGTAGCGGTGAGCTGGGTGCCACCGCCCTGCTTGCCGCCAGCCAGGGTGCTGACCAGCGGCTGCTTGAAGCTGCGGTTCATGGTTTCCACCAACAGCCAGGCACGCCGATAGGACATGCCCATGGCGCGCGCGGCGGCGCTGATCGAACCATGCTGGGCGATAGCCGCCAACAGCTCGGCCTTGCCGGGGCCGATGGCAATATCAGCACCGTTATACAGGCGGATTTTCAGATCAAGACGGTACATGCGGCGACCACAGCAGGGGATACGCTGCGCAGACTAACGCCTGATTCACTCAGGCGAAAGCGGCAAACCACTTGCTGCGCAGCGGCCGTGGGACATGTCAGGTAGCGGTTATATTCGGCCCATTAATAGCAGCACCAATAGCACCACCACCACTACGCCCAAACCGCCCGTAGGCCCGTAACCCCAGCTTCTGCTGTGTGGCCAGGCCGGTATGGCGCCGATCAATAACAGCACCAGCACGATCAATAGAATGGTACCCAGGCTCATGGCGTTCTCCTTGATGAGTCACTGCAGCACGCCGGAACAACAGGTGCCGAGATGGCACCCAAGCGCTCCATCATGCTGCGCGCCACTGCTGCAGCCGTCGGTGCGTTATCGAACCGACAGACGCACCCCTATTCGGCGACCAGTGCCCCATCAACTATCTGCTGCGCCTCGCTGAAGATACGCTGCAGGTGCGCGGCATCGCGAAAGCTCTCGGCGTAGATCTTGTAAATGTCCTCGGTGCCCGATGGCCGCGCGGCGAACCAGCCGCCTTCGCTGATCACCTTGATCCCGCCAATCGCCGCGCCATTGCCCGGGGCCTTGTCGAGCACCTGGGTGATGGCATCACCGGCCAGTTCGCGGCTGCTGATCTGCGCGGGCGAGAGTTTGCCCAGGGCTTTCTTCTGCGCAGGGGTCGCCGGTGCATCAACGCGGTCGGCATAAATCGCGCCGAACTCATCGCTCAGGCCCTGATACAACTCGCCTGGGTCACGCCCGCTCACTGCGGTCATTTCGGCAGCCAGCAGGGCCAAAGCGATGCCGTCCTTGTCGGTGGTCCAGACCCGGCCATCACGGCGCAGGAAGGTCGCTCCGGCGCTCTCCTCGCCGCCAAAACCCAGGGAGCCGTCGAATAGGCCGCCGGCAAACCATTTGAAGCCCACCGGCACTTCCTGCAGCGGCCGACCCAGGCGCGTAGCGACACGGTCAATCATCGCGCTGCTGACCAGGGTCTTGCCCACCGCTGCTGTGGCGTTCCACTGCGGGCGATGCTGGAACAGGTAATCGATGGCCACGCTGAGGAAGTGGTTGGCCGGCAGCAGGCCCACGCTCGGCGCGACGATGCCGTGGCGGTCGTAGTCGGTGTCGCAGGCAAAGGCGATGTCGTAGCCATTCTTCAGGCCGATCAGGCGCTGCATGGCATGGCTGGAGGATGGGTCCATGCGGATCTGCCCGTCCCAGTCCAGGCTCATAAAGGCGAATTGCGGATCGATAATCTCGCTCACAACATCCAGATTGAGGCCGTACTGCTCGGCGATGCGTGCCCAGTAATGCACCCCGGCGCCGCCCAGCGGGTCGACACCCAGGCGCAGGCCAGCCGCGCGGATCGGCGCGAAGTCGATGACGTTGCCCAGATCACTGACATAGCTGCCGAGGTAATCGTATTCCTGCACATTGGCCGCCTGCCGCGCCTGCGCCAGGGGCATGCGCTTGACCTCACGCAGACCGCCTTCGAGCAGCGCATTGGCGCGGTTCTGCACCCAGGTGGTGATATCGCTGTCGGCCGGGCCGCCGTTACTGGGGTTGTACTTGAAGCCGCCGCTGTCCGGCGGGTTGTGCGAGGGGGTGATGACGATGCCATCGGCCAGGCCCGAACTGCGGCCCTGGTTGTGCACCAGGATGGCCTGGCTGATCGCCGGCGTCGGGGTGAACTCGCCGCCAGCGGAGATCATGGTCTGCACGCCATTCGCCGCCAGCACTTCAATCGCGCTTTCCAGCGCCGGTTGCGACAGCGCGTGGGTATCGGCGCCGATAAACAGCGGGCCGCTAATGCCCTGGGCCACCCGGTAATCACAGATCGCCTGGCTGATCGCCAACACATGCGCCTGATTGAAGCTGCAAGCCAGGGAACTGCCGCGATGCCCGGAGGTGCCGAATGCCACGCGCTGGCTGGCCACGCTCAGGTCCGGCTGCATATCGTAATAGGCCGCCAGCAGCGCAGGGATATCAGTCAACAGGGACGCAGGTGCCGGCTGACCGGCCAAAGGGTGAATACGCGGGCTCACAAGGGGCTCCAGACAATGATCGGGCGGTGAAAAGTGCGCCAGTTTAGCAGCCCGGCCGGGTAATCCAGACAGGCTTTATGCCAAAACGCGCTAGGTGCGGTAGCGCACGGACAAAGGCTCTGCAATAGGGGTATCAAAGGCTTCGCCCCCCGTATTTGCGCCAGCATGGGATTTGCTCAGAGGTAATTATGGACAGTCCAACCCAGCGCCACCCCGCCTCCACGCCCGAACGGCCAGGCTCAATCACAGGTCATGCGGCGCGCCCCAAATAAAAGCCCGAGTAACGGGCTGTAGCAAAGTTGCAGTTGTCGACGTTAGCGCGGCTTAACCCCCGCGGCCGGACGTTGTGCGTTGGAAAAAGCACGTGAGAAGCGTCCATGAACAGGGAGAGATGACATGCACAAGCTTGGCTACGCACACGCTATTGCCACCAGCAGCGCCCTGATACTGGCGGCGCTACTAAGCAGCAACGTTTCTGCCGAGGTATTTGCGCCTGAAGTGTTCAGCCACGCACCGCTGCACACGACAACCGCAGAACCTGCGCAGAACAGCAACCTGCACAACGCCAGGCTGCAACCTGAAAAAAACAATACTGAACTTGCCAGTAGCGCCGCGCCTCTAAACAGCCGCTGGATCAGCCTGCCCGCTAAAGCGCCACAGCTCGAACAGCCGCCCCCGCCGGGGCTGCGTTTCTGAGCGCGCAGCAGCACTGCAGCTCCAACGATGATTAACGCCGTATCGGCAACGCAGCGCCTTACCTGCCCTGCGTAATGTTGCGCAAGGAAGATAGCATCATGGCTAATCGCGTTCTGATCATTACCGGCAACACCGACGACGCTGCCACCCTGGAAGAAGTGTTGGAAAGGGCCCAGGACGGCCCGTTTCTGATCGAATGGGTGACCAGCCTGGCGAACGCCCTGCAGCGCCTGGAAACCCACCGCAAAGAGCCTATCGACGCGATCATGGTTGACCTGGACCTGCCGGACAGCCAAGGCCTGGACACCTTCGACCAGCTGTTCGCCGTCGCCTCGAGCATTCCGATCCTCACCCTGACGACCCTGAATGATGACCAGCAAACCTGGGACGCCATCCAGCGCGGCGCCCAGGGCTGCCTGTCCAAGGGCCACTTCAGCAGTTATCTGGTGCCGCAATCGCTGCGCAATATCATCCAGCGCAAGGCCGTGGAAGAAGCGTTGTTTGTCGAAAAAGCCCGTGCCGAGCTGACCCTCAACTCGATCAGTGACGCGGTGATCAGTACCGATCTGCAAGGCAACGTCGACTACCTGAATAACGCCGCCGAACAGATGACCGGCTGGTCACTCGAGGACGCTCTGGGCCTGCCAATCGACGAGGTGATGCACCTGGTCAACGGCAAAACTCGCAAAACAGTGCCCAACCCGATCCTCAAGGCGCTGGAACACGATGAGAGCAAACTGCTGGCGGCCGGCACGATCCTGATCCGCCGTGATGGCAGCGAGGCCGCCATCGAGGACTCCGCCGCGCCGATTCACGACTCGGCCGACCGCCTTAAAGGTGCGGTGATGGTCTTCCACGATATGACAGCGACCCATGCCATGACCGAGAAAATGGCCCACCTGGCGCAGCATGACGCCCTGACCAACCTGCCCAACCGCGCCCTGCTCAATGACCGGATCAATCAGGCAATTGCCCTGGCCGAGCGCAGTGGCAACAGCCTGGCATTGCTGTTTCTCGATTTGGACAACTTCAAGCAGATCAACGACTCACTCGGCCATGGCATCGGCGACCAGCTATTGCAAGCGGTAGCGCTGCGCCTGAGCGACTGCGTACGCAGTTCCGACACGGTCAGTCGTTTAGGCGGCGACGAATTTGTTGTGCTGCTGAGCGAAAGCCAATCGGCCGAAGATGCCGCGCGCACCGCCGAAAAAATCCTCAGCGCCCTGGCCGCAACCTACAGCATTGGCGAGCAACAGCTGCATATCACCTCGAGCATCGGTATCAGCATCTACCCCAACGACGCCAAGGATGCGGAAAGTCTGATCAAGAATGCCGACACGGCGATGTACCAGGCCAAGGAAGAAGGCCGCAACAACTACCAGTTCTTCCATCAGGAGATGAATGTTCACGCGGTCGAGCGCCAGTTGATCGAAGCGCACCTGCGCACGGCCATGGAGAACAACGAATTCACCCTTCACTACCAGCCGAAGATCGACCTGCACAGCGGCAGAATCACCAGCGCCGAAGCGCTGATCCGCTGGCAGCACCCGGCCTGGGGCATGGTCCTGCCAGCGCGTTTTATTCCGGTGGCCGAGGCTTGCGGCCTGATCATCCCCCTAGGCCGCTGGGTGCTGCTGCAAGCCTGCGGCCAGGCCAAGCGCTGGGAGAACTGCGGCTATGTCCTGGATTCGATTGCGGTGAACATTTCAGCCCTGGAGTTCCGCCGCAAGGACTTTGTCGACAGCGTGGAAAGCGCCCTGAGAGTCACCGGCCTTAACCCCAACAACCTGCAACTGGAGATCACCGAAAGTGTGTTGATGCGTGACGCCCAGGCCAGCGCCGCGATTCTGCAACAGCTCAAGACCCTCGGCGTGCAAGTGGCAGTGGACGACTTTGGCACCGGCTACTCCAGCCTCAGCTACCTCAACCAGTTCCCCATCGATGTGCTGAAAATTGATCAGTCCTTTGTTCAGGACATTCACAGTAGCAACGGCATTATCGTTAGCGCGGTAATTGCCATGGGCAACAGCCTGAAACAACGGGTGATAGCCGAAGGTATCGAGGAAGCCGCGCAGCTGGAATTTCTGCGCCATCACCACTGCGCCGAAGGCCAGGGCTTTCTATTCAGCCACCCGGTCAGCGCGCACGACTTCGCCAACCTGCTGCGCCTCGGCATCAGCTCGCCGATCAATACGCTGCACCAGGCAACCGGCTCCTGAGCGCTATTCCCGTCGCGTTGCTCAGCGCGACGAAACGGGAACAACCGCAGCGTTAGCAGGCCGTTGAAAAACGTTTCCGAGGCAGCCAGCGCAAGGCAAAAACAGGCGAAAAACGGACTGGGCTCGCACGCGAGTTTACGAGTTGTAAATGAGCATTTTGAGACGCCGCGTCCCGGCCTGTTTTTTAACGCCGCGATGGCAACGCAGGTAGTTTTTCAACAGCCTGCTAGAACTGCGCGAGGTAGTCTGCCTGCAGCACGGCATAGCACTCGCAAGCGGCCTGCTCCAGCCCGGCACGATCCAGGATTTGTATCTCACCCCGGCTGTAGCTGATCAATCCGCGCGTTTGCAATGCTGCGGCGGCAATCGATACGCCACTGCGGCGCACCCCGAGCATATCGGCGAGATACTCATGGGTCAGGTGGAAATGATCGGCATGGGCGCGGTCATGGGTCATCAACAGCCAACGCGCCAGGCGCGGCTCAATTTCATGAAAATGCGTGCAAGCCGCGCTCTGTGACAGTTGCGTCATCACCACATATAGATAGCGCTTGAGCGAGCGCAACAGCGCCGGGCTACTCAGCAGCTCTTGCTTGAACAACTGACTGCTGATGCGCAAGGCACTGCCCGAGCCTTGTACTACCGCACGCATGGGTGCCTGGCCAATGCCCAGGGCGAGGGATGCGCCAAGCATGCCTTCATTGCCGATCAGGCCCATTTCCAGGGGTTGATGGCCATCCAGAGTGGTGACCAACGAGATAAAGCCGCTTAGCGGAAAGTACACATGGCGAATCGGCTGATTGGCCTCCTGCAGCACATTGCCGAAAACCAGGTTCACTGGTTCGCAGCCATTTAGCAGTTGTTTGCGTTGTTTGCTCGGTAGCCCTTCGATCAAACGACTGAGAATTTGCAGCGGTGCTTTAACAGACATTCACTTGTCCCGAGCACGACGCTTGCCAAAAAATGGCACGACAACGGTGCTTGACGCTCTCGCCGCTGCAGTCTGCCCTAGGTAGCGGCAAAGCTCTGTGCGCTGCGGCACTCAGGCCAAGCCATTAAATGGCTAACCGCGCGCGCAACAGGTTATTACGCCAGTTGCGCCACTTTATAAGGAAGCAGGCGGTCGGTTTCGCACTTGACTACCGCGTAACACTCGCAGCTCAGGCTCTCAAGCTTCTCGCGATCGAGCACGGTGATCAGCCCGCGGCTGTAATCGATCACGCCCTGGCGATGCAGCTTGCCAGCGGCTTCGGTGACGCCCTCGCGGCGCACGCCGAGCATATTGGCGATCAGTTCCTGGGTCATGGCCAGCTTGCTGCCGGACAACCGATCAAGCGACAGCAGCAGCCAGCGGCACAGTTGCTGATCAATCGAATGGTGACGGTTGCACACTGCCGTCTGCGACATCTGGGTGATCAGCGCCTGGCTGTAGCGCAGCATCAGCTGCAGCATGTCGCCATGCCGGTTGAACTCTTCTTTAAAGCGTTTGCCAAGCACGCGATAGGCGCTGCCGGCACTTTGCACAATGGCGCGACTGGTGGTGCTTTCACCGCCCATAAACAGCGCCACGCCAATCACCCCGTCATTCCCCACCACGGAAATTTCCGCCGACGCACCGCTTTCCATTACATACAGCAGGGACACAATCGAGTCGGTGGGGAAATACACATGCCGCAGGGTGTCGCCCGATTCGTAGAGCACCATACCCAATGGCATATCCACCAATTCGAGGTGCGGTAGAAGGCGTTCCAGCACATCGCTGGACAATGCGGCCAGCAGGTGGTTTTGCACGGGATTAGGGGCTGCGGACATCACTGTCTCCGGTATTCTTAGGCCTGTTGGCGATAAATGTGCGCTCGCTACAGAGCCTGAACTGCACATGCCAGCATAAGCCAATCTGTGTTTTTATCTGTACGGTAACGTACAGACAGTCTCCTGCAGGCCAGTTATAAGAGAGTGCAAACTGGCTACCGTGCAGCCCGACAAAAAGCGCACGAATGCAGCGTTTGCGGCCATTTCAGGCTATCCTGGCCGGCCTTTTTGCGCCGCAGGATGACCCCAATGAAAGCCCAGCTTGAAGAACTGATCAGCAAAATAAGCTCGGGCTGCATGCTGCCGGAAGAAGTCGCGCGCATCGCCGATGAGGCCGCCCAGGCCTACGCCGACCCGCAGGCGTTTCTCGCCGCCAACCCGGATATCAATTTCGACGACAGCTTCCCAATTCCGCTAGGCGAATGGGTGGTGGTCGGCAGCCTGCCGGAAACCGTTTTGTTCCAGGCTGATAGTTATGATGCGCTGTTTCAGCAGATCGTCGAATCGTTCGGACCAGAGGTGAGCTTTGTGCTCAAAGCCAAGCAACTGGCCAAGGTCGAGCCGCTGAAAGCGCTGAATCGCATCCAGGTGCAACTCGCCAGCCTCAGCCCGGAAACCAAGGGTTATGTATTGCTGGATTTCAGCGAGCCACTGGATGACGAGCTGCAAGCCGTGCTGGTGTACAGCAGCGACTTGGCGCGGGTGATGGAGCTGGCAGTGGAAGTCGGCATCTACGCCGCGCCGGCTTATGAAGCGCTAAAAGCCGCGCAAGAAGCCGAGTAAAACGAGAAGTAAGCCAGGCCAACGGCCTGGCGATCAGGAATGCTTGCGGCGCAACTCCGCCAGCTTGGCGGCCAAGGCATCCAGCTCGGCGCTCTGCCCGGGCGGCAGTTGGCGTAGCACAGCCTGGCTCAGGCGCATCTGACGGATAAACCGCCGGCAGTGCTGACACATTGCCAGGTGCAGACGCACCGACATGCGCCTGCGCAGGCCCAGCTGACCATCAAGAAATTCGCTGGAGTGGGCCACCAACTCCTTACAACTCAACATTGGCCGGTCTCCTCAAAATGCTCCAGGGTGGCGAATACCTTGAGACGCGCGCGGTGCAGCAGCACCCGCACATTGGAGAGCGAGACCTGCAAAAGATTACAGATCTCCTCCAATTCCAGCCCTTCGCGCTCACGCAGATGCAACACGCTGCCCTGCAGTTCAGACAGGCTGGCGAGGGTTTTCTCCAGGCATTCACGCAACTCGTCCTCGGTCAGCAACGCTTCCGGGGAGTCGTGATGCCAGGCATGCGGCGCCAGCAGCCAATGGCCATCTGAGCTGAAGCGCTCATCGCCAATGCTGCCGTGGGGCGAGGGGATATCGTCGAGTAGCACTTCGCGGCGATTGCCCTTGAGGCGGGTTTTCGCGGTGTTGGCGGTGATGGTCAGCAGCCAAGTCTTCAAGCTGGAACGCGCCTGAAAACCATCGAGGCTGCGCACCACAGCCAGCCAGGCGTCCTGCACCACTTCATCGGCATTGCGGCTGCCGACAATGGCAAAGGCCACCGCGCGCATCGCCCCCTGATAGGTAGCGACCAGCTCGCGATAGGCCTTCTGTTCACCCGCCCGCAGGCGAGTCAGCAACGCCTGATCGGCCGGGTAATCCATTAGTGCTTACGCAGAATCACGCTACCAATCGAATAACCGGCGCCGAACGAGCTGAGCACGCCCAGGGCGCCGCTCGGCAGGTCTTCCTGGTATTTGTGCAGGGCGATTACCGAGCCGGCCGAGCTGGTGTTGGCGTAGGTGTCGAGAATTACCGGCGCTTCGCCTGGCTCGGCATCACGGCCCAGCAGCTTGCGAGCGATCAGCAGGTTCATATTGAGGTTGGCCTGATGCAGCCAGAAGCGCTTCACGTCGCCGACATTCAGCTTGTTCTCCGCCAGGTGCGCGGCAATCAGCTCGGCGACCATCGGGCAGACATCCTTGAACACCTTGCGGCCTTCCTGGACGAACAGCTTGTCGCGGGCACCAACGCCCTCTTCCGCACAGCGGTTGAGAAAGCCGAAGTTGTTGCGGATGTTGTTGCTGAACTGGGTGATCAGCTTGGTGCCGACGATATCGAACTGATAGTTCGAGGTGGCCTGGTCGGCGCGCTCGATGATTACCGCGGTGGCGGCGTCACCGAAGATAAAGTGGCTGTCGCGGTCACGGAAGTTCAGGTGGCCGGTGCAGATTTCCGGGTTGACCATCAGGATCGCGCGGGCCTGGCCCAGTTGCACGCTGTTGGCCGCAGCCTGGATGCCGAAGGTGGCCGAGGAACAGGCGACGTTCATGTCATAGCCGAAACCCTGAATGCCCAGCGCGGCCTGCACTTCAATCGCCACGGCCGGGTAGGCACGCTGCAGGTTGGAACAGGCAACGATCACCCCATCGATATCGGCGGCTGTTTTGCCGGCGCGGGCCATGGCGTCCTTGGCGGCGCCTACGGCCATTTCGCAGAGGATGCCCCACTCGTCATTGCTGCGTTCTGGAATGCGTGGCGCCATGCGCTTGGGGTCGAGGATGCCGGCCTTGTCCATGACAAAGCGGCTCTTGATGCCCGAAGCTTTTTCAATAAAGCCGCTGCTCGATTCGCTCAGCGCTTCGACTTCCCCACTGGCGATGGCTGCCGCGTTTTCGGCATTGAACAGCTGGACAAAGGCGTTGAACGACTCGACCAACTCATCGTTGGAAATACTGTTTGCCGGGGTATAGAGGCCGGTACCACTGATCACGACGTTATGCACAGTCATTCCTCTTGTTCTTCGCCGCAGGCAGCGGCCAGTTATGCAATACGCCCAGGGCAGGCTAGGCCATGGGCAAAAAAACGGCTGACAGGCTCAGCAAACTCGATCCATGAAACGTCCTGTTACGAGCCACGGAGTTTGCCACAGCCTGGGGGTCTTCGTCCGCTCAGCACGTCAGGACAACTGCAACAAGCTGTCGCCTATTGAGGCAAAGATGCTCACAACGTGGCGCAAGACACATCCCGCCAGGCCCCGCGAGCCGGCGCTTGAACGGCCTCACCCGTCCGGGTGATAGATGATTGTCGGACAATCTATATGCTCGCCTTTCCCTAATAACAAGAAAGGTTTCCGTCATGCGCAAGCTGCTTCTATTGCTGGTGCTGAGTTTTGCCCCCTTGAGCCAGGCCGCCGTGGGCGTGTTCCCCGACAGCACCTTCCAGAATCTCGACCACGGCCTGTACTGGTTCGGTTACGGCGACAGCTGGCAGAAGGCCGTGCCCGGCCAGAGCAACGCCTATTACGTGGCCAGCAAACCGACCCTGATCTATATCCACGGCTGGCAGAACGGCGCCACCCAGAAGAAGAACCGCGAAACCTTCAACCGCAAGGATGCCGGCGGCCCAGACCTGGATCTGGCCCACGCCTGGCTCGCCGCCGGTTACAACGTCGGCGTGCTGTACTGGAACCAGTTCGCCGATGAAGGCGAAGTGAAGGATGCCGAAGCCAAGATCTGGACCGCCAGCGGCCCGCGCGCCATGCGCTGGCGCAACAGTAGCGGCGTTTACGCCACCGGCCCAAGCCAATCGGCCAGCGACCTGCTGTTCAACAGCTACAAAGCCAACCTCGCCGGCTACAGCGGCAGCAATATCCGTATTGCCGGGCACTCACTGGGCAACCAGATGGCCATCGTCCTGACCAAGAAGATCAGCGATGCGGTAACTGCCGGCACGGTTAACAGCAAGCTGCTGCCCAAGCGCGTCGCTCTGCTCGATCCCTTCTACTCCAACAACGCGAAAAGCTTCCTGGGCAACAAGTGGGTCGGCGAAGTGTGCCGTACCTATGTCAGCGAGCTGAAAACCAAGGGCGTGATCTTCGAGGTCTACCGCACCTCCGGGGCCAGCAGCACCGGCTTTATCGGTGACAGCAACACCGGGCTGATGAACATGACCGCCTTCAGCGAGCTGAAGCCTTGGTACTTCGGCGCCACGCAATTGACCGAGAAGCACAACGCAGCCGTGTGGCACTACCTGTGGTCATTCAGCAGCAACCCACCGTTGATTACCGGCACCAGCAACCAGGCCGCTTCGGCGAAAACCAGTGACAGCCGCATCACCACCTTGATGAATGGCAGCAAGAAACTGGTGCACGACCAGGGTGCCTACACCAAGGAACCGTCCGACGATAACTTCAAGGAAGCCAACCGCTGATAGCGCCGGTCCTGCCTTCGCGGGCAGGACCGCTGCATCTGCATATCCGCCCTGCGACTTTAAGGCAGCTTGACTATCCAGTCACAGCATGAAAAAACAGAGGCACGCAGGCTCTGTCCTGCACTCTCCCGCTTCTGGATACCTGCTTTATGGCGCTGCATACCTGGCTGATCTTTCTTACCGCAGTATTGGGCCTGTCGCTGACGCCTGGCCCCAACGGCCTGCTCGCGCTTAGCCATGGCGCCTTGTACGGCCATCGCAAAACCCTGTTTACCGTCAGCGGCGGAGTGCTTGGTTTTACCCTGCTGATGGGCTTGTCGATGCTCGGTATCGGCACCTTGCTGCAAGCCTCGGCACAGGCCCTGACCATTCTCAAATGGCTTGGCGGTGCCTACCTGATCTGGCTCGGCATTCAGCTCTGGCGCGCGCCGCCCTTGCACCTCGCAATGGCCGAGAAGGCAACAGAGACCAGCGCTTTCAAGCTGTTTCGCCAAGGCCTGCTGTCGGCGCTGTCGAATCCCAAGGTGATCCTGTTTTTCGGCGCGTTTCTGCCGCAGTTTCTCGACCCGCGCGGCGACCTCTGGCTGCAGTTCGCCATCATGGCGCTGACCTTTGCGGTGGTCGAAGGCAGCGTCGAATACCTGCTGGCACGCATGGCCCACCGCGTTCGCCCCTGGTTGCAACGCACTGGCAAAGGCTTCAACCGTTGCTGCGGCGGAATGTTTGCACTGATGGGCGCAGCCCTGCCGATGACCCGCTGAACCGCCTAAAGCGCAAAGGATCTATCCTGGTGCACAAGCTGTTGCCTGCCCTGCTGTTGCTCACCCTGAGCTGCGCATCACTCGCCACCGAACGGGCGCTGCGCTTCTCGATCAACGACAGCTGGGCCATGCCCATGGTGCGTATAGAAGACGGCAAGGCAGTGGAAGGCATTCTGGTCGACCTGCAACAGCGCATGGCCGCCAAGGTTGGGCGCAAAGCCGAGCTGGTGGTAATGCCGCGCATGCGCGTGCAGCACGCGCTGGATACCGGCGACATCGATGTGCGCTGCTACGTCAGCCCGAACTGGGTCAACAGCGGCCACTATCGCTATATCTGGAGCCTGCCCTTTATGACTCAGCGTGATGTGCTGACAGGCGTTAATCCCGAGAACCTGGAACCTGAACAACTGCTCAATGTGCGCCTGGGTACCGTACTGGGCTTCACCTACCCGCGCCTGGAACCGCTGTTCGCCAGTGGGCAGATCCAGCGTGAGGACGCCCGCACCCAGGATCAGGTGCTGCTCAAACTAAGCGCCCGGCGCTACCGCTACGCCATCAGCAACGAACTCTCGCTGCAATGGTTCAATCGCCACCAAGCAGCCGGGCAAAAGCTGCACAACCTCAGCGAAGTAGCCTCCGACCCGATTGCCTGCATCGTCCGCGACGCCCCGGATGTCCCGACCATGGCCCTGCTGAGCGCCATGGTGCAGATGAAACAGGCTGGCGAATTCGACGAAATGCTTGCTCGGTATCGCTGAAGCGCCAAGTGCTTAGCGTGGTAAAGCCAGGTACTCCAGCACTTGCTCGACACGCTGGGAGAGCGAACCACTTAGCAGCGTGTAGGCCCAACCTCGACGCTGCAACTCATCCTCGTACCAGCAGTTCTGCCGATGACGGAATGACTCGCCCTGTCGCGTACCATCCTGAACGAAGGGAAAATCGTCGGCGCAGAGAAACAGATGCGCATAGCGGCGCTCTGCCAGACATTCCAACTCTGCCTCAGCCGCGCCAAACAGTTCGCGAGAATAAAAGAGAGTGGTCAACGGCGTGGTATCACAGACCAAATAACGTCGACATTGTGCAGCCAACGCATGCTCACGCGCGACCTGGCTACGACCGATATGCAGCAGGTCGTCGTAGGCCAGATCGCCACCGCGAATCTCCCACAGTTCACGGCCGAATTCTGCGGCATAAAGGGTCTGCAGAGACTCAGCCAGGGCCTGGGCGAGACTGCTTTTGCCGGTTGACTCGCCGCCTAACAGGCCAATGCGCTCGACAAAATCGCCGTACACCTCAGGCGCCAGATAATCGCGTAAGCCGTGCACATCGGCGCGCAGACGCGAGGCCGAGATCGGCACCCGCTGGCGCGCTCGGTCCAGTTCCACATGCCGGACTGGGCGACCAAAACAACTTGCCAGGTGCGCGGCAAAACCATCGCCATAAGCCTCGCTGGTAAATACCGCCTCAACCGGCTCGCGCAGCACCTGCAAGCAAAAATCGGCCACGAACTGACGCTGATGCGCCTCAGATTCATTGTTGTACGGCAAAGACGGCAGCTGCAGCCCCTCACTCTGCCAGCCCGCCACCCGTTCAGGCGTCACGACCCAACAGGGCAAGTCAGGAAAACGCACATGCAACCAGCGCGCGCGGCGATCGGCAGCACAGCCGTCGAACTCCGGCAGCGACCAACTAAGCAGATAGAGGCGCTCGCACTGCGCCTGTGCCTGCTGAATCAGCCACTCATGGCCCAGATGCAGAGGCGCGAACTTGCCCACCACCAGCCCACTGGCAAACGCCTTGGCCATACTCAGGCTCGCTGCCCGGCAGCGGCGACTGAAGAATCCAGCGCGGACAACTCACGCCGCCAGCGATACAAGCCATACCAGGCGTTACACCAGAACAGGCCATAGATAAAGGCCGTCAGATACAGTTCACGAGAGGCGAACAACGGCACAGCAAGGCTGTTGACCAATAGCCAGCAGTACCAGTTTTCCAGTTTGCGGCGCATTAACAGCAACTGCGCCAGCACGCTGAACGTCAGTACCAGAGAGTCGATAAAGGGCGCATAGGCATTGGTGAAATGATGCAGCAGCGCTCCATAGCCCAGCGCAACCAGTAGCGCGATCAACATGGCCAGCAGCAGCCCATACCAAGGTGTACGCGTGATTGATAAAGCAGCACCGCTCTGCCCATGCAGCCAGCCCCACCAGCCAAGCAGACTGGTAGCGATGAAAAAAACCTGCAGGGTTACATCGGCATATAACTGCACGTCGAAGAACAACCAACCGAACAGCAAACAACCGACCAATCCGACCGACCAGGTGTGGACTGAGTTGCGCGCCGCCAGGAGCACGGCAACCAAGTAAAACAGATTGGCAAATATCTCCAACGATGACGGCATGTACGCATCCTTATGAACATGAACTCAGCCAGCGCAGCCTACCAGCCAGGCCAGCTGTGATCCACGCCACAGCCACCATGGCGGCTCCTGACAAGCAGCTATCATCCGTGATCTGATAGCCACGTTTGCGCGACTTATCTCTATTCCAAAGGACTGGATCATCACCATGCCCCTACTCGCTCTGCTGGTTATCGCCTGCCAAGTCACCTGTGGTCTGCACGTGGTGCGCAGTGGCCAGGAACGCTACTGGATCTACCTGATCATCGCCCTGCCTGGCCTCGGCTGCCTGATCTACTTCCTCGGCATCATGCTGCCCGACCTGCTCAGCAGTCATCGTGGGCGCCGGACCATCAACCGCCTGCACGACAGCATCGACCCCGAGCGCCATCTGCGCGCCCTGCGTGATGAGCTGGAGATTCGTGACACCCGTGACACGCGCGTCAACCTCGCCGATGAACTGTTGCGCATGGGCCAGGCCGAAGAAGCGGCCAAGCACTATCAGATAGCCTTGCGGGGGATTCACAGCGACGCGCCGGATATTCTTCTCGGCTTGGCCAAGGCCCGCTTTGCACACAACGATTTCGCCGGCTGCCGAGAAAGCCTCGAGCAGTTGATCAACAAAAATCCAGATTTCCGTTCAGCCGACGGTCACTTGCTCTATGCGCGCACGCTCGAAGCCTTGGGCGAAACCCTCAAGGCTGAAGAGGAATACCAAGCGCTGAGTAGTTACTACGCAGGCCCCGAAGCCGCCTATCGCTACGCTTTACTGCTACGCAGCCTGGGCCGCCAACGTGAAGCGCGTGAAATGCAGCAACAGATCCAGACCTACGCTCGCCGCGCTGCCAGGCACTACCGCACATTGCATAAGGAATGGCTGGAGCTCAGCCAGCAGGAACTGCGCAGTCTGCAACAGGACTGACAACTCAAACCGCTTGCGTAACCTTGAGTACCAGACGAATGCCGCGCAGCCCCTGCTCGCGCTCACGCTGCAAGGCATAACTGGCCAGGTCGGCCATGGCCCGACGGTGCACATAGGCCAGGCTGTCGATCAGCGTGGCGCTGTTGCGCAGGAATTCGACCGGCTCGCCGGCCTGGGCATTCAGCCGTGGACAGCGCAGGCGCAGATAACCGCCCAGAGTGCTGCCATCGAGCACGGTCTGTGGAATCTGATCCGCCGCTTTGAGCAAGCGCAGAGCCAGATCCTGATAGCGCGACAAGGCGTCCTGGCTCAAGCGCTCAGTCAGGCTGTCGGGAGTCTGCTGATGCCAATCCAGCAAGCGTTCGGCCAGCTCACGGGCCTCCAGCAGGCGCGCATAGTCGACATACAGCTTGCTCAAATGCAGCGCCAGACGTGCTGTTTCACGCAGCGCCGTGGTTGCGCCCGCCAGGCTCAGTTCCAGGCGGCGCCGGTATAACGAAGCGGCCTGAAGCAACTGCAGCTGCGCTGGGGTCTTACCGGCGTCAATCTGCTGATACAACGGCAGGTGCTTGCTGGCATCAAATGCCTCGCTTTCACTAAGCCGCGAATTCACGCCATTGCGCTGCAACTCGCCGCACCAGGCCAGCGCCACACGCTGGTCTTCCTGCGCTTCAGCCTGAGTCCAGGCCTGAGTAATTTCCGGAGACAGGCGCCGCAATTCGTCAATCACGGCCTGCCAGCCCAGTGTGGCATGGGCCGCCTGAACCGGCTGGTGCAGCGCCAGCCAGGGCAGATTGCGCCATTGCCGACCTGTCCACTCCCAGAGCTGATCAAGCGCCTCTTCACGCTGGGCGCTGATCTGGAAGATCTGCTGGCTGTCCTGTAACTGCTGCTCGTCATACTCCAGGCCCAGCTCCGCGTAGTAAGCCTCGGTGACACTCTTACAATGCTCGGAGAAGTGCTCGAACAGAACTGCCGCCGGGCGGGCGTCATGCAAGTAGCCGGGCGCCTGCAGGGCTTCACTGTGCTGGATACGCGCCAGATCGGCAGGGTGCGTGTGCCAGTAGCGGGTACTGCCCTCTTCGAGGCTCTGCTCCATCTGCTGCCGAGTGGCCTGGCTCATGCTGGAGGTCTTCTCGGCAGTGGCGTGCGGCATATCGCGCAGCAGTCGACGCTCGCGCCAGGTACGGGAATTCTGCTGATCCACTTCACGCCAGGCCCAGGACAACGCACGCAGTTGCAAGGCACTGCCACGAAACGCCGCACTCCCGGCCAGCAAACTCTCGTACCGATCGGCGTCGAACTCCATCTGCCGCGACAGCGAGCGGGACAGGCGAAAGCTCAGCCAGAAACAGCCACGCATCAGCAGCCGCGACAACTCGATACCTTGCTGTGCCACCCAGATTGCCAGCTGCAGAATCCACCAGGGATCGTTTTCCAGCCACTCCTGCAGGCGATCATCCCAAGGGTCGCGGCTATTGCTGCGCATTTCCAGCCAGGCATTGACCGAGTTGACCAGGAAGTTACAGCGCATGCCCAGACGCTGAGCAAAGTGGCCAAGCTCGTGCCCCAGTACGCCGACAAACTGCTGCACGCTCATCCCGGCAACCAGTGGCATGCCTATGGTCAGCACCTTGCGGCCAGAGAAGAATCCGCTCCAGCCATTCTCGAAATGCACGCTGGCATTCACTTCATTGGACAGTTGCACCGCCACCGGTGGGCGCAGGCCAATCGCCTGACACAACTGGTTGATCACCAGCTGCAAACGCGGTTCGCAGGCCAGGTCCAGTTCCAGCGGTTCATCACCACGCTGGCTAGGTAGAAAGAATGGCCGAGCCATAAACAGCAGCAGAATGCCGCCGCTGATTGCGGGTACGCCATAGATGCAAAGCAGCAACCAGATATTGCGCAAGCCACCCAGGTATTCGTGAATATGCATCAGGTACCAGGCAAGCCCCACGCCCAGGCCAATCACCAACCCCGCATAAAGCGTCGGCACCAAGAGGCAGCAAAGCGTGACCAGAAACAGCTGCAAGGCGTAGGCCGGGCTGGGCCGGGCGCGCTTAAGCCCCTTCTGGGCTAACTCCTGCAAAACCGTCAGAGGGTCGACCGCCGCAGGCGCAGCAACTTCCTCGACCGAGACAGCCAGGCCCGCCTGCTGCAACCGACTGCACCAGCGCTCGGCACTGGGCCGATCCAGACCACTTTTGACCACCCGCCGTGCCGGCGGCAGCAAGGCCTTCACCTGGGCCTCAGAGAACTTAAGCTGCGTCTGTAGATGCTGAGCAATCTGCTCAGGCGTATACCCAGGCAAGGCCCGGCCACTCAGCACAACACGGAACGACACGGCGATCCCTCGCTACAAATTTAAATTGGCGGGCAGCTTAACAAAGTGTTCAGCGCCCGCAGTACGTCACGCACAGCTCAAACCACCGGCAGCTGCCCAGCCTGTGAAGCAGTTGTAATCTCATCTAAAGCTGTAACTTCCGGCAACCCATTCCAGACCTGCAACGGTCGTTCGGCACCGGCCAGCAGCCAGCCACTTCGCCCACCCACCAGGGTGCTGACCGCATGCGCACGGCCAAATGGATTGTGCCGCGCCAGCAACAGCACGCTGTCACGTAGCCAGGCCAGACTGCGGCTGTGGGATTGGAACAGTGGGGTGAGCAAGCGGCTGGCTTGGCGGTAATAACGCAGGTGATCACGCCGGCTGCTGGCATAGGCGGCGAATACTGCTGACCAGTCGCAGTCCGTCAGTGTGCTCTGTGCGGTAACGGCTGCGGATAAAGCAGCCGCATCCACCAGGGCCATATTCGCGCCCTGGCCCAGTTGCGGGCTCATGGCGTGGGCGCAGTCGCCGATAGCGATCACCCGGCCATCGTGCCATTGCTGCATGCGCACATCGGCATACACCGCCTGGCTCAGTTGCTCGGGGCGTTCGATCAACTCAATAAAGGGCTCGGCCGCGCTGCCGGCCAGTTGCCGTACCTGAGTTTTCCAGGCTGCCAGCCCGCCCTCACGCCAGGCCGTAAACTGCGCCACCGGCAGGCTCCAGAACAGGCTGCTCAGGGCCTGCTCGCGGTTCAGGTGGGTACGCCCGGTGGGCATGATGCCGAACATCTGTGCGCAGTCCCGATACCACTGGCGCAGGTCCGTGGCATCCGGTGCGTTTGGCGACGAAACCGGAGTCGGCACAATGCTCCACAGCGCGCCCCAGGGGTAAGGCTGCAGCCACTGTTTGACCTGCATCTGCCCGCGCAGGGCCGAGCGCACGCCATCGGCCAGCACCAGCGCGGCGAACTCGCCGAATGGCTGCTCGACGCCCTGTTCGTCCTGGCGATACAGCTGCACATGGCTGCTGTGCTGGCTGAAGCGACAGATATGCACACCGGTTTCAATCTGCACCCCAGCTTGCCGCGCCGCGTTGAGCAAAGCCGTGAGCAATACGCTGCGGTGAATGCCCATACCGAAACTGCCGGGTTGCCAATGCGCGTAACGGGTATCGAGAATCACCCGGCCATTGGCCGAGGTGCCGTACAGGCGGCTGACCGCCGCGCCCAAACCGCTGCACTCGGCAAACAACCCCAGTTGCTGCAACACCGCCAGCCCCGAGGGCTGCAACAACACCCCGGCACCGACCGGCTGCAGCTCCGCTACGCGCTCCAGCAGACGCACGCTGAAACCCTGGCGGACGAGAAATAGCGCCGTGGCCAACCCCGCCGTACCGGCCCCAACAATGGCAATCGGCAATCCCTTCACGACCCGTCTCCGTTAATTAACCGAGCGGATTCTACCCTTGCCACTTACCCGCGCCGCCAGACGTAGCAATAGATTGCCGCCAGTCTGAGCGCCAGCGCACATCAGCGCTTCACAGAAACATGCCGCCAGACGCCTCAATCCGCTGCCCGGTGATCCAGCGGCCGCCGTCGCTTAGCAGCATGGCAATCGCGCCGCCGATATCGTCCGGCAGGCCGACCCGGCCCAGGGCCGTGTTGGCGGCGATAAAGGCGTTGACCTGGCTGTTGTCGCGCACCACGCCACCGCCAAAGTCAGTCTCGATAGCGCCTGGAGCCAGCACGTTGACGCTGATACCGCGCGGCCCCAGCTCCTTGGCCAGATAGCGCGTCCACACCTCGATGCCGCCCTTCATCGCCGCATAGGCGGCATAACCCGGCAGGCTGAAACGCGCCAGACCGGTGGAGATATTGACGATGCGGCCCTGCTCAGCGAGCAGCGGCAGCAGTTGCTGAGTGAGGAAGAACGGCCCCTTGAGCTGGATATTCACCAGTTGATCGAACTGCGCCTCGCTGGTTTCGGCAAAGCTGGCGTGGATGCCGATACCGGCATTGTTGATCAGAAAATCGAAATCACTGCGGCCAAAAGTGCCCTGCAACCCAGCCGCCACTGCTGCGGCAAACGCGGCAAAGCTGCTGCTCTGGCTGACATCCAGCTGCAGCATCAGTGCACGCGCGCCGAGTTGTTCGATCTCGGCTGCCAGGCTCTGCGCATCAGCCGCCTGGCTGTGGTAGGTGCCGATGATGTCGATGCCCTGCGCCGCCAGATGCAGGGCGGTGTTGCGCCCCAGGCCGCGGCTTGCGCCAGTGATCAGTGCGATTTTACGGGTCATATGCGTGCTCCCTTTAGTTGACTAGCAGTGCAGTGGTTGAATCAGTGAGCACAGGTTATTGCTCGCTTTAAGCTGGATAAACTCAGCAAAATTGAAAACACTGATCATCAATCACGAACAATTTAGCGGAGCTGCTGCCCATGAATACCCTGGAACTGCTGCGCACCTTTGTCCGCGTCAGTGAGCTGGCCAGTTTTACCCAGGCCGCCGACAGCCTTGGGTTGCCCAGGTCGAGCGTGTCGCAGCAGGTGCAAAGCCTGGAAGCCTTGCTCGGCACGCGTCTGCTACACCGCACCACACGCAAGGTACAACCGACTCAGGATGGCCTGGTGCTGTATGAACGCAGCAAGGACATGCTGGCCAATATGGATGAACTGGAGGGCCTGTTCCGCCAGGACGGCGCGCAGCTTAGCGGCCGCCTGCGCATCGACATGCCCACTGGCCTGGCGCGACGTCTGGTGGCACCGCGTCTGGGGGAATTTACTGCGCTGCACCCAGGTATCGAACTGGAGATCAGCAGCAGTGATCGGCGCGTTGACCTGGTGCGTGAAGGCTTCGACTGCGTGCTGCGCATCGGCGTGGTCAACGAGCCCAACCTGATCGTACGACCGCTCGGCCAATTGCCCATGGTCAACTGCGCCAGCGGCGCCTACCTGGCACGCTACGGAACGCCGCAGAGCCTTGATGACCTGGCTCAGCATCGGCTGATCCATTACGTGCCGGTGCTCGGCAGTCGCTCAAGCGGTTTCGAATATTTGGCCGGCGGCGTACTGCAGCAGCTGCCGATGGCGGGGAATGTCACGGTGAATAACGTCGATGCCTATGAAGGCGCGTGCCTGGGAGGCCTGGGAATTATTCAGGCGCCGCTGATCGGGGTCAGCGAGCTGCTGGCCAGCGGGCATCTGCACAGTTTGTTGCCAGACTACTTGCCGCCGCCCATGCCGATCAGCCTGCTCTTCGCCCAGCGCCGTCATCAGCCGCAGCGGGTGCGGGCATTTATGCAGTGGCTGGAAGCGTTGCTGAGCGAGCACACCGGCACCTGACTGGCAGGCACCGGCGCGTTGCGAGTTACTGGGTAATCGGCAGGATGTCGAAACCTTTGCGGTTATCGCTGACGATGCGGAAGTTCTGCTGCGAGCCCGGCTCAACCTTCACCGCCAGTTCACGACGCAGACGGCCCATGCCGCACAGAGTGTCGTCCATCTCGTCGATACCGATGCTCAACACCCGCGTGCCGACCGGCACCTGAAAACGCACCTGCTCACCCACGCCAATGCGTGCGGCCACCTTGCGGTCGACCAGAACAGCTACATAGCAACCGCCGCCCATGCCGCCGACATCACGATTGACCTGCAACTCTCCGCCCCGCCCCAGCGGCTCCTGATAACCCAACAAACGGTCCGCCGGCACAGGTTTTACATCCTCTGGCGCGGGCTTCCAGGACGAACAGCCGGCCAACAGCAACAGCGGTAAAACGGCACAAATCAATCGCATGGGAGCCCTCCATGGGCGCAGAAAACAGTAAAGGAAAACCGCAAAACGGCTTGAGTATTGCCCCTGGCGCGGCTGGCCTCAAGTGCAGACTGATGCGCCGCCACAACCAGGCCTTTATCAACCAGCGATGCGCTTGAGCAGACGCGCCTGCAACGCCGCCAGCTCTTCCGGCTCGGCCTTGCCGCCGGCGTGCACGCTGAGCTTCTCGCCGACGTAGCGCGGCACGATATGCATATGAATATGGAACACCGTCTGCCCGGCTGGCGCACCATTAAACTGCGCCACCTGCACCCCAGCTGGCTCCAGCTCGTCGATGATCACCCCAGTCAGCGTCTGCACCACAGCCATCACCTTGCTCAGGCTGTCGCTGTCGATTTCCAGAATATTGCGCGCCGCCGAGCGCTTGGGGATCACCAGGGTATGGCCAAAGGACTGCGGAAACACATCGAGGAAGGCCAGCACATCCTCATCCTCGTAAAGCTTGTAGCAAGGGGCTTCGCCGCGGATGATCTGGGCAAAGATATTCTGGTTGTCGTATTCGCCGTGCAGGCTCATCAGGGTTCTCCAGTGGGCTGGGGTTGAGATGGCCCCAACCATACCGATTTCTGCGCGCGGGGAAAAACCTGCAACCTGACCAAATGGCCAATCACCGTTATCCTGCGCCTTTCGCCACCTTAATCCGGAGCGCCCATGTCAGACCTTTCCGCTTACCCAATTACGCACAAATGGCCCGCCCAGCACCCAGAGCGCCTGCAGCTGTATTCGCTGCCCACGCCCAACGGCGTCAAAGCCTCGATCATGCTGGAAGAGATCGGCCTGGCCTATGAGCCGCACCTGGTCAGCTTCGACACTAACGATCAGCTCAGTGAAGAATTCCTCTCGCTCAACCCCAACAACAAGATCCCGGCGATCCTCGACCCCAATGGGCCAGGCGGCAAACCGCTGGCGCTGTTCGAGTCCGGGGCGATTCTGATCTACCTGGCGGAAAAGACCGGCCAGCTATTGGCCCAGGACGCCGCCACGCGCTATGAAACCCTGCAGTGGCTGATGTGGCAGATGGGCGGCATCGGCCCGATGTTCGGCCAGCTGGGTTTCTTCCATAAATTCGCCGGCAAGGATTACCCGGACAAACGCCCGCGCGACCGCTACATCGCCGAATCCCAGCGCCTGCTCGGGGTACTCGAACAACGCCTGCAAGGCCGCAGCTGGATCATGGGCGAGGACTACAGCATCGCCGATATCGCCGTGTTCCCCTGGGTGCGAAACCTGGTGGGTTTCTACGAGGCCGGCGAGCTGGTGGAGTTCGAGCGCTTCACTAATGTGCAGCGGGTGCTGCAAGCCTTTGTCGCCCGCCCGGCAGTAATCAAGGGCCTGGTCACCCCGGCACGCGGCTAAAATAGACGCCAGCAGCCCAGTCAACGCATCAGAACAGCGCCACGAGAACTGATATGAACAACTCTCTTCAACAGCCAGCGGTGACAGCATGATCGAGGTAACCGAGGTTTCCATTGCCGAACTGCGCGCCGCGCTCGAAGCCGGCCAGACCACGGCGGTCGAACTGGTGCAGGCCTACCTCGCCCGCATCGACGCCTACGACGCTGCCGGCACCCCGACCAAACTTAACGCAGTCGTCGTGCGCAATCCCGATGCGCTCAAGGAAGCCCAGGCATCCGATGCGCGCCGCGCCCGTGGCGCAACGCTTGGCCCGCTTGACGGCATCCCCTACACCGCCAAGGACAGTTACCTGGTCAAGGGCCTCACCGCCGCCTCCGGCAGCCCGGCCTTCAAGGGCCTGGTCGCCTATCGCGATGCCTTTACCGTCGAGCGCCTGCGCGGGGCCGGGGCCATCTGCCTGGGCAAAACCAATATGCCGCCCATGGCTAACGGCGGCATGCAGCGCGGCGTCTATGGCCGCGCGGAAAGCCCTTACAACGCCAGCTATCTCACCGCGCCCTTCGCTTCCGGCTCATCCAACGGTGCCGGCACCGCCACTGCCGCGAGCTTTGCTGCCTTCGGCCTGGCCGAGGAAACCTGGTCGAGCGGTCGCGGCCCAGCCTCGAACAATGGCCTCTGCGCCTACACGCCATCGCGCGGGGTGATTTCGGTGCGCGGCAACTGGCCGCTGACGCCGACCATGGACGTGGTGGTGCCCTATGCGCGAACCATGGCCGACTTGCTCGAAATACTCGATATCGTGGTCGCCGACGACCCGGACAACCGTGGTGACCTCTGGCGCCTGCAGCCCTGGGTAGCGATCCCGAAAGCCTCCGATGTACGCCCGGCCGCCTATGCCGACCTCGCCGCCAAAGCCGATGCTTTAGCCGGTAAACGCTTTGGCGTGCCACGTATGTTTATCAACAAGGATAACGCCGCCGGCACCAGCGAAAACCCCGGCATCGGTGGCCCGACTGGCCAGCGTATCCACACCCGCGCCTCGGTGATCGACCTGTGGGAAGCCGCACGCAAGGCGCTGGAAGCCGCCGGCGCCGAAGTGATCGAAGTGGACTTCCCGCTGGTCTCCAACTGCGAAGGCGACCGACCCGGCGCGCCGACCGTGTACAACCGTGGCATCGTGACCCCAGAGTTTTTGCATGACGAGCTGTGGGAGCTGAGCGGCTGGGCCTTTGACGACTTCTTGCGCGCCAACGGCGACCCCAAACTGAACACACTGGCCGACGTCGACGGCCCGCAGATTTTCCCCCACGACCCCGGCACCCTGCCAAACCGCGAGGGCGACCTGGCCGCTGGCATGGACGAGTACGTCAACATGGCCAAACGCGGCCTGAAGACCTGGGATCAGATCGAAACCCTGCCCGATGGCCTGCGCGGCCTGGAACACACCCGCAAGCTCGACCTGGAAGACTGGATGGATAACCTCGGCCTCGACGCCGTGCTGTTCCCCACCGTCGCCGACGTCGGCCCGGCGGATGCCGACGTCAATCCAGAGTCTGCAGATATCGCCTGGAGCAATGGCGTCTGGGTGGCCAACGGCAACCTGGCCATCCGCCATCTGGGCGTGCCCACCGTCACCGTGCCGATGGGCGTGATGGCCGATATCGGCATGCCCGCCGGCCTGACCTTCGCCGGCCGCGCCTATGACGACTCCGCCCTGCTGCGCTTTGCCGCCGCGTTCGAATCCACCGGCTCGAAACGCCTGGTGCCACCACGCACGCCGCCTTTGCAGGGTGGCTGAAAACGCAAAACTGTGAGCCCGTCAGGAGCTGTATGCAATGGGTAGGCCGGCGCTAAGCGCAGCGAAGCCCACCGCAAGCCCTGATGGGCATCGTTTTACTCCACCCAAATTGCGGGTGCGCGAGAGTCGGAGCCCTGATAGTGATGCTGAGGGAGGACCGCTGTTATCCGATTTCTGTCTATGTCTAGCGACAGCTTTGGGCAGTAAATCAGTCCGTTCTTATCAGCTGAGCGGCGCGTAAGGCACTCGGAAACAGGCGCTCGAACTCGTTTCTAACCACCGCATAACACTCGCAGGAACGCCCCTCCAGACCCGGCCGATCGAGCAGCGTAATACAACCACGGCTGTAGCTGATGAGCCCGGAGCGCTGGAGATTGCCGGCCATTTCGGACACCCCGCCGCGCCGCACCCCGAGCATGCTGGCGATCAACTCTTGAGTCATCCGTAGTTGATTCACCGGCAAGCGATCAAAGCACTGCAATAACCAGCGGCATAATTGCTGGTCCAGTGAATGCACTCGGGTGCACACCAGGCGCTGGGCCATTTGCGTAAGCAGCGCCTGGGTGTAGCGCAGCAGCAACTGTTGCAGCGGGGCGGCGTGATCGAAGGGCGACATAAGCACCTGCCCTTTCAAGCGGTAGGCCGAGCCCGAACTCTGCACGATAGCTTGGCTGAGGGTGGTCTCGCCGCCCATGTACAAGGCCATGCCCACTACGCCTTCATTACCGACTAAGGCGATTTCCACCGAAGAACCATCCTCGACGCCGTACAGCAACGAAACGATAGAATCGGTTGGGAAATAGAGATAACGCATGGGCTCCCCAGGCCCGTAAAGCACACTGCCGCTGAGCAATGGAATCAGTTCGAGAAAGGGCAGCAGGCGTCCTAGCTCCTCGTCAGGTAGGGCGGCCAACAGGTGGTTTTCGCGTGGATTGGCAGCGATCGACATAGCATCCTTTGAGCAACGGCACAGCTCTCTTTTGCAGGCCGATGGCATCATGGCGATAAACGCCAAGGAGTTCTGTCCGTTTGCGTACACAGCGCGAAAAGTTCCATTTCGCCGGCCGCGGCTATGACGACTCAGCCATGCTAAATTTTGCTGCTGTCGAGTCCATTGGTTCGAAGTGCCCGATGACGCCTCTATCACGAGCCTGAAAGCAAAAACGGGATTGGCGCGCAAGGCGTCAATCCCGTTTTGTCTTACTCGAGCGGCTTAGGTCGATGCCGTTATAGCCCCAACTGCGAAAGCCCCGGATGGTCGTCAGGCCGACGCCCCAATGGCCAGCGGAATTTGCGCTCGGACTCTTGAATGGGCAGGTCATTGATGCAGGCAAAGCGGTGGGCCATCAGGCCGTTTTCGGTGAACTCCCAGTTCTCGTTGCCGTATGAGCGAAACCAGTTGCCCGAGTCGTCGTGCCATTCGTAGGCATAACGCACGGCGATGCGGTTATTGGTAAACGCCCATAGCTCCTTGATCAAGCGGTACTCCAGCTCTTTGTGCCATTTGCGCTGTAAAAACGCCTGCGCCTCGGCACGGCTGGTGACGAACTCCGCGCGGTTGCGCCATTGGGTATCAGGGGTATAAGCCAGGGCCACTTTGGCCGCATCGCGGCTGTTCCAACCATCTTCGGCGAGGCGAACTTTCAACAGCGCCGACTCGCGGGTAAAGGGTGGAACCGGTTGGCGAATTTCAGCGGTAGACATGGCGGTGGCTCCTGCATGGGGTGAGGGATGGCGTAACGGGTGGCACGACGCGGGGTGCCCGTAAGCCGGCAAACAGCCGCTTCAACACACGCATCAGCGCAGCATTTACGTCGTGGCCCGAGAAGTCAGGACCAGACAGCAACTGCGGCAGTAAATAATTCACCTCCCAGTGCCCTGGCGTTTCACTCGATGCGTCGGGCGCGTCGTAACGGTCCACTGTTTCGCGGTTCATGTCGCAGCACCTCGTTAGAGATCAAGCACCAGGGGTTGGATACCGTCTTCCTGCTGCGCAGGTATGGCGCAGCAGATCAATACGCTGTCGCTCTCCGGCATTTGCGCCGGTGGGTTGGGGTAATGCACGTTGCCGCTGACCAGGCGCGTTTTGCAGGTGCCGCACGAGCCGCCACGGCAGCTGAAGTCGGGGTTCAGGCCACGGCTTTCCGCCAGATCCAACAGGCTGCCACTGCCCGGCGTCCAACGCCCCTCCTTCGCCGAAGAAGCGAAATAGACCGGTACAGGCGCGCTGGCGGCGGGCAACTGAACGGGTGCGGCAAGCGGTTCGACCGCCAGGCGTTGCAGCGTCGAAGGGCCGAATGCTTCGGCATAGATGCGCTCATCAACAATGTTCAGCCCACGCAACCCGTCGTACATGGCCTGCAGAAAACCGCCGGGGCCGCACAGGTAAAAGTCGTAGTCATCCAGGGGCAGCCGCGCCTTTACCTGGGCGAAGTCGAGGCGACCGGTTATCTCGAAGTCACGGCCCACAACCGCCTCAGTGCCTGGGCTGCTTAATGCGCGGTGGATATGCAGGTGCTCGGCATCACGTTGCTGCAGCGCCTTGAGTTCGGCCTGGAACGGCAAGTCCTGCAGGGTTCTGGCGCTCTGGAATAGATACACATGGCGTTGCCGCTGCTGCTGAGTATTCTGCGCGGCCAACTCCCGGAACATCGAGAGCAAAGGCGTGATGCCAACCCCGGCAGCGATCAACACCACCGGGCGCTCGCTTTCCTCGGTCAGGGTGAAGCTGCCCATGGGCGGGCGAACCTCCAGCACATCGCCCACCTGTACATGCTTGTGCAGGTGATGCGAAGCCGGCCCCTGGGCTTTGACGCTGATGCGGATATGCCCGTCAGACGGTGCGTTGGAGACGCTGTAGGTACGGATCAGCGGCGCCTCGGCACCAGGGATATGCAGGCGCACCGGCACGTGCTGGCCCGGGGTAAACGTCACTGCCGTCTTATCCAGCGGCTGGATAAAGAACGAGCGAATGTCCTTACTTTCCTGCTGTACCTGCGTCACTCGCCATTGTTGCCACTGCCGGCGTTGCTCGCTCTGGTGCAGCTTTTCGTCCGCTTCTGCCCAGGTGCCGGTGGCCAAACTGGTCGGTGCGTAATCGTGAAATTCCCAGCGCAGCGATGTTGCAGCCGGACGTAATACTGCCTGCTCGACATCGAAGGTCCACAGGCGCTCGGCACTTTCAAACGCGTTGATCATCGGGCTATCGAGAATCAGCTCGGTGCGCCCGGTGAGTTGCAGCATGTCGCCAGTGGAGAAATCGACAAACAGCAAGCCCGCGACAGGATTTGCCTGCAGGTTGCCCAGGGTGTTGAAGAACAGGTTGCCGGCGTAATCGGGAATCGTCAGCCGATTGCCTTCGACTTTGACAAAGCCGGCGCGGCCGCCGCGATGCGAAACATCCACCGAGCGACTGTGCGCGTCATGGTCGAAATAGCTGGCGATAAAGAAGGTATCCGCCGCGCGGATCATCTCGGTGGTACGGGCATTCAGCGCGCTGAAATCCTCGCGCACAGCGCGGTTCTTCAGCAGCTCAGTAGTGCGGCTATAGCCGCGTGCCTGGATGTACTTGGGGCAATTGCCGTAGGAGTGTTCGACCGCAATGGCCAGGCCATCGGCAGCAACCTGCTGGATCACCCCGTTAATGCGATTGCGCCGGCGCGTATGCAGTTCGATACCGAGCAAGCCGACGGCGTGACCGGGTTGCAGGCCGCTGGCGGCAGGGTCCTGCGCGTCGGGTTGTACGGCCAATAGCAACTGCTGCGGGTCGGGCGAGGTGACGAAACCTTCCGGCCCCTCCAGCAGGGTCGCCCAGGGCCGCTGCTGTGCATCGACCGCACCGACCAGCATAAACGGCAGTTGCTGGTAGAACTCGCGGTGCTGGTCGGGCATGTAATCACGAATGACCTTCTGCCCGATCACCTCCATGCGCTCGGTGACGCCGTAGATGTCCTGCAGCGTTTTTTCCCCGGTATGCCAGGGCGAGTGGCGGTGTTTGGGCAGATGATCCATGGAACGCGCTCCTCCGAGAAGGCTGCCGGGTACCCGGCAGCCAGTGCGGGCTCAGTTGGCTTGCAAGCCGGCAGCAGTACGCTGCATGGGCACAAAACCTGGCAGTGCTTCGACCCGCTCCAGCCAAGCGCGCACATTCGGATAGGCCTGCAGCGATACATTGCCTTCCGGTGCATGGGCGATATAGGTGTAGTTGGCGATATCGGCGAGGGTGGCAGTATCGCCCGCCAGGAAAGGCGTGTTGGCCAGTTCGCCGTCCATCACCTTGAGCAGGGCGTGGGAGCGCGCGATCACTTCCTCGGCATTCAATGGCGCGCCGAACACCGTGATCAGCCTTGCAGATGCCGGGCCGTAAGCCAGTTGGCCGGCCGCCACCGACAGCCAGCGCTGAATGCGCGCTGCAGCCAAAGGCTCTTCAGCCAGCCACTTACCGTCGCCATATTTCTTCGCCAGATAAACCAGAATGGCATTCGAGTCACTGAGGATGGTGCCGTTGTCATCGATAACCGGCACTTGCCCAAAGGCGTTGAGGGCCAGGAATTCAGGCTTTTTATGCGCCCCATTGGGGATGTCGACAAATACCATCTCGGTGGGCAGCTGCAGCAGTGAGAGCAACAGCTCGACGCGATGGGCATGGCCTGAAAGAGGGACACGATAGAGTTTGATGGCTGGCTGAGACATGGGGTGGCTCCGTGTGAGGTCAGGGTAGTCAGCGGCGTCAAACCAGGTCGGTGGCTCTTGCGCTGGTGGAACCATGCTGCGCCTGCTCGCGGCCAAGCAGAATCCCCATGCAGAGCAATGCATAATTTCGTTTTCTAAAAGAATACGGCTGTCAGCTGAGGTGACAACCTTGCGGCGTTAGCCAATAAATGCGGGATGAGCGCGCAGCCTGGGCGTGGCGAAATCGATAAAAGTGCGCACCCGCGCCTCGGCCCGGCGCCCATCGCGGTAGATCAACTGCGCGGGCAGGTCCTGACTGGCAAAGTCACTCAGTACCGGTTCAAGCAAACCGTTCTGCAACTCATGGTGCGCCTCGTAACTCATGCAGCGAATCAGGCCCAGCCCCAGGGTTGCGGCATGGATGGCGGCGCGCTGAGTCGTACAGGTCAACACGGGTGCAGGTTTCACCAGGCGCGTGGCGCGCTCGTACTGAAAGCGCCATTCGCTTTGTTGGCCGCTGGCTGTGGTCAGCACGCTGCGGTGCACTTTGAGATCGTCAGGCGTCTGCGGGCGCCCCCACTTGGCCAGGTAGTCGGGAGAGCCGCAGACAATCGGCCGCACCCTGCCCACCGGCATGGCGAAGCCGGAAGAGTTCGGCAAATGGCCCACCACCAGGGCGATATCAATGCCTTCTTCAAGCAGTTTGGGCACACCTTCGCTGGCCCGGGTAACCAACTGCACCTCGGGGAACGCCGCCAGATAGTCGAGGGCGATCGGCATAAACACCTGCTGATCCATCAGCATCGGTAACGACAGGGTCAACCGGCCGGCAGGGCTTGCATGCAGGCCGGCGGCGGAACGTTCGGCAACTGCGGTTTGTTCGAGGATCTGCCGACAGCTGACGGCAAACTGCTCACCCACGGGGCTCAGTTCGACGCCGCGCGGCCCGCGAATAAGCAGGCTGTTGTTCAGGCGTGCTTCCAGTGAGGCAATGCTGCGCATGATGGTCGCGGGGGAAAGCTCCAGCTGCCGCCCCGCCGCTGCCAGGCTACCGGCTTGCACCACAGCAGCGAACACCTGCATCTGCTGATAGCGGCTCATGCGCTAGGCGCTCCCGACCTTTTGCAGCGCCGGGTCTTGCAGGAAGCGGCTGGCACAAAAGTCGACAAAGGTACGCACCTTGGCCGGCACCCGTCCGCCGCCTTGATAGAGCACATGCACCGGCAGTGCCGCGGCCTCAAAGGTATCGAGGATGATCTCCAGCTCGCCCTTCGCAACCAGCTCGGCCACCTGATACGACAGCACCCGCGTCAGCCCCCAGCCCAGGCGGGCAGCATTGATCGCCGCCTGATTGGAACTCACCAGCAGGCGCGGTTTGGGATGCAGGGTCAGAGAGCTTGTGCCCAGGTTGAACTGCCAATCGGTGAGCAGACTGCTGGCCGAGGACATCACGATGGGCGCCGCCAGTACCTCCTTGGGCTCCTGCGGTCGACCAAAGCGTTCGAGAAAGGCCGGCGCGGCGCAGATAACCGGGCGAATCTGCCCAACCTTGATGGCCTGCAGACCGGTTTCCGGCAACTGACCGATGCGGATGGCGACGTCCACGCCTTCATCCACCATGTTCACCAAGCGATCCACCAACAGCGCATTGATCGTCACCTGTGGATGGGCCGACAGGTACTCGGTAATCAGCGGGATCAGATACAGCTCACCGAACATCACCGGCGCCGTCACGGTCAGGTTACCCCGTGCACGAATGCTGCTGCCGGTGGCCAACTCTTCGGCCTCTTCCAGCTCCAGCAGGATGCGCTTGCAGTCCTCCACATAGCGCCGCCCCGCTTCGGTCAGGCGCAGACTACGTGTGCTGCGCGCCAGCAACAGCGTGCCCAGACGCTTCTCCAAGCCGGCAATCACCCGAGTCACGCTGGGCGGCGACATACCCACCAGCTTGGCGCCACCGGCAAAGCTTTCCGCCTCAGCAACGGCCAGCAGCACCTTCATCTCCTGAAACCTATCCACACTCACCGCCCAACGTCGAGATTGGCTTTAAGAATTGCATAAAGCGCTACTAGCGTAGCGCCTGCTCACAGCCTACTGCTGAAACTATGCAGTGGCTGCGAGCACATCCGGGAGAGGTTAAGCGCTTAATTATTCAGGTCATAGGCCGTGAGCATGAAACCGTATTTCCGATCACTGCTCGCCAACACTGCGTACCGCGTTGAGAATCACCTTGGCCACTTCGCCAGGCTGCGACTGCTGCGGCACATGGCTGGCGCTTACTTCTGTCAGGGTGGCGCCGATACGCTTGGCACTGGAGCGCTGGACGTCAGGGTGGATCATGCGGTCTTCGCTGGCGAGCAGGTACCAGGACGGCTTGGTCTTCCAGGCAGCGACCGTGGTCCGATCATCGAAGGCGGATGCCTTGATCGGGCCTTGGGTAGCGGTCATCACCGCGGTCTGTGCCGCCGGGAGATCCTGGGCGAAGTCCTTGGCCATGCCTTCTGGCGTCAGGTAGAGGAAGCCATTGCCGTCTGCCTTGATCTGGCTGATGCCAGGCGGGGTAGGCGCGCCCTTGCCCTGTTCGCCACTGAACTGGCCTGCATCAGGTGCGAAGGCGGCGACGTACACCAGAGCACTGACTTTCTCGTGGGCGCCGGCTTCGCTGATCACGGTACCGCCCCAGGAGTGGCCGACCAGCACCACGTTGCCCGACTGGTTGTTCAGCACGCGTTGCGTGGCGGCAACGTCGTCGGCCAGCGAGGTGAGCGGGTTTTGTACGACCGTGACCGCAACCCCTTCGGCCTGCAGGTACGGCACCACCTTGGCCCAGTCAGAGCCGTCGGCGAAGGCGCCGTGTACGATGACCACCGAAGGCGTTGCCTCAGCAGCCTGGCTGACACTCACCATAAGGGTGCTGGTCAGGGCGAAGGCGGCGGTGACGAGTTGCGACTTGAATGTTTTCATGGGCTGAACTCCTGTGTTGGGAGTTCAAATTCTGCGGACCCACATAGTTGGCGGGTATCGGTCATTTATCCGACCCTGGGGCTTTTTTCATGGATAGCGCATTGCGATTCGACATCTCATTGAGCGGCGCACTGGGGGCTATCTCCCAGGTCGGCGACCTCAGCATGGGCCAGCCCCTTGGCCACTCCCAGCGCGTTGCCCGCTTGGCGCAGATGCTGGCCCGCGCCATGCACGGCGAAGGCGAGCACCTGATGACGGCGCAGCAGGTCGCCTTGCTGCGCTGGTCCGGCTGCACCGCCAACGCCGATGGCTTCGCCCATCTGCTGGGCAATGATGTCGATGGCCGCCGCGCGATGCTCGACCTGACCCTGGGCGCCGAACAGATGAACGCCGTACACCAGGCGGCGCCACTCGCCATGGTGCATTGCGAGGTGTCTGGCCAGATCGCGAAAACCCTCGAACTCGGCGCAGCGGTCGAAGCCGGCTTGTGCCGGATATTCGAAACCTATGACGGAACCGGCCGGCCATTTGGTGTGAGCCATGCGCATATTCCAGACGTGGCCTATCAGGTGGTGCTGGCCGGAGACCTGGACATCCTCAGCCGTGCCCATGGCCTGGATGCGGCGCTGAGCTGGATCAGCGAACAGGCCGACCGCCGCTATCCTGCCGCCCTCGCCGCCTTGCTGGTGCGCAATGCCAAGGCATGGTTAGCGGAACTGGAAACACCTGCCGAGGCGCAGGACGACACCCGACTCGAACGCCCCGTGTCACTGACCCTGGTGGGAGACGTGATCGATCTGAAGTTGCCCTGGCTGGCAGGTTATTCCCGGCAAGTGGCGCAGATCGCCGTCGAGGCCGCACGTTTGTGGGGGCTGCCGGAGCTAGATCAAACGGAGATTGGCAAAGCCGCGCTGATCCATGGCCTAGGCCGGGCAGCTGTCTCCAATCAGCTGTGGAACACCGCCGGGCCGCTACCCTACGGCGCCACAGAACGTATCCACCTCGTCCCTTACTGGACGCACAAGGCATCACGGCAGATAACTGAGCTAACCATCCCTGGCGAAATTGCTGCCCATGCCTACGAACGACTCGACGGCAGCGGCTACTTTCGCGGTGCGCTGGCCGATGCCCAGTGCGCTGCGTATCGCCTACTCGCCAGCGCAGTCGCCTGGGTGGCGTTAAGGAGTGACAGACCCTGGCGGCCCGCCCATAGCGAATCGGAGGCGGCGCGGCTGCTCAAACAGGACGCCAGCCGTGGCCTGTTCGACGCAGAAATCTGCGCAGCGGTGATCGCAGCCGCACGCGGCGAACGCCGCTTGCCGCAGCCGAAAAACGCGCTGCTCACCACCCGTGAGTGCTCCATCCTCTTGGAAATCAGCCGTGGCGCCAGCAACAAGGAAGTGGCGCGACGGCTGGAAATCAGCCCGAGCACCGTGCGCACCCACATGGAAAGCATCTTCCGCAAACTGGGTTGCTCCACCCGCGCGGCCGCCACCTTGAAGGGGCTGACCCTGGGCTTGATCGCCTGATAGCAGGCGCTTGTGGGCAGTCGGTGAATTACCCCAGCTGGTCTTTGCTCGGCAGATTGCCGCGCGCCAGGGCAGTGAATGCCTTAAGCGCAGCGGAGGGATTGCGGCGGTTCGGGTAGTACAGGCACAGGTTGTCACGGGGCGGCGTCCACTCTTCCAACACGCGCTCGAACTGCCCGGTGTCGAGTTCAGCCTGAACGTCCTGTTGCATAAAAAAACCCAGCCCCACGCCTTCCTGCACCACCGCCTTGGCGACACTTGACTCGTCCAGGGTGAGCTGGCCGGTCACATCAAGCCGGATCACCTCCCCCGCGCGCTCAAAATGCCAGGGGTAGATCGCCCCATTGGGCAGACGGATGCGCATGCACTGATGCTGGAGCAGGTCCGCTGGGCTACGCGGCCGACCGTGCTGGGCGAAGTACGCAGGCGAGCCAACCACGGCGTAGCGTTGCGGCTGGCCGAGCGGAATCACGATCATGTCGCTGGGCACCAGATTCGCAGAACGTACGCCCAGATCGAAACCGTCCGCGACGATGTCCACCAGGCGGCCTTCGGTCACCAGATCGATATGCACCTTCGGGTAACGCTGCAGAAACTCCAGCACCAGCGGCAGCAACGCGGCGCGAGCGGCACTGGCAAACGCATTGATGCGCAACACACCCGACGGCCCGGCATTGTGCGAACGCACCGCCTCCAGCGCCGCACGCACTTCCTGCAACGCCGGACCGACCTGCTGCAGGTACATCGCACCCGCCTCGGTCAGCGACACGCTGCGGGTGGTGCGGTTGAACAGCCGCGTTTCGAGGCTCGCCTCCAGCTTGGCAATGGTGTTGCTCAATGCCGTGGTCGAAACATCCAGATCGATGGCTGCCTGTCGAAACGACGCCCTCCGCGCCACGGCCAGTACAGCTTCCAGCTCATTGAGACCAAGGCGCGGATCTGACATGGAATTGTCCTGATATTCGGGATAGGTCGTTAACGTCTATCCCAGTTGAGCAAACTATCAACTGAGCGGCAAGATCACAGTCGTGAATCCCAACCCACCGTGAGAGGAGATCAGGCCATGAACCTGCAACTGCCTGACGCCGTACAGACCTACTTTGATGTCAGCAATGGCGGCGACATCTCGCGCCTTGCCGCCTGCTTCTGCGCGGACGCCAGCGTGACCGATGAGAACCGCACACATCAGGGCATTGCCGCCATCGAAGCTTGGCAACAGCAGGCCCGCCAGGCATTCACCTACCAGGTCGAGCCGTTGGCGGCGACGCAGGAAGACGGCAGGCTGAGCGTCACGGCGCGCCTGCTCGGCAACTTCCCCGGCAGTCCGGTACTGCTGAATCATCTGTTCCTGCTGCAGGACGGTCAGATCCGCTCACTGGAGATTGCGCCATGAACCTCGACCTGAGTGGCAAGCGCGTGCTGGTCACCGGCGGCACCAAAGGCGTCGGCCGCGCGGTAGTCGAGCTGTTCCTTGCGGAAGGCGCACAGGTGCTGACCTCGGCTCGACAGGCGAGCAGCGATCTGCCGGCTGAGCTGTTCGTACAGGCCGATCTCTCGACCCGGGAAGGCTGCGAAGCACTGGTGGCGGCGAGCAAACAGCGCTTGGGCAGAGTGGACATCATCGTCCACGTCCTGGGTGGCTCATCGGCACCCAGCGGCGGCTTCGCGGTGTTGGACGACGCGCAGTGGCAACGCGAATTCGACCTCAACCTGCTGCCGGCCGTGCGCCTGGATCGCGCCCTGCTCCCGGCGATGCTGCAGCGCAAGAGCGGCGTGATCATCCATGTAACCTCGATTCAGAACCGCCTGCCCTTGCCCGAAGCCACTACGGCCTACGCAGCGGCCAAGGCGGCACTGTCGACTTACAGCAAAAGCCTGTCGAAAGAAGTCTCGCCACAAGGCGTGCGTGTTGTACGGGTATCGCCGGGCTGGATCGAGACCGAAGCGTCGGTGGCCTTGGCCGAGCGACTGGCGCAGGAAGCCGGTACCGATTACGCAGGCGGAAAACGCATCATCATGGATGCCCTCGGCGGTATTCCGCTCGGCCGCCCTTCCAAGCCGTCAGAGGTTGCTGAGCTCATCGCGTTCCTCGCCTCGCCTCGTGCGGCATCCATCACCGGGAGTGAGTTTGTAATTGACGGCGGGACAGTGCCAACGGCCTAGCTGTGGTTGGCTCGCACAAAGGCGTCAATCACGCCAACCGCAATTAGCCTGTGACCGCTCCTGCTGTCCCGGACGTGCTAACAGTGGCTGCTCAGCGCTCGCCTAAACGCGGGCGCCTTGGGCGCCGCGAGCGTTCTTCTTCTGCAGGATCATCGACGCGTCGTTGTAAGCATGCTGGAAGGCGTCGCAGCCGATCCACTCCACGGCCGTGTCTTCGTCTTCATCGTGGAAGATCCCGCGATAGACGATCAACAGGCCCATCATAAAGTCCGTGGCCGCGTCTTCCGCCTCCTCAGCGACCACCAGCTCCAACACCGGGTACTGCAGGAACACCAAGCACATCGCCAGCAGGCTGATGCCTTCGCCGACTTTCATCGCCTGGAACAGGTCGTCGAAATGCGCCGGGTCGAAACCGTTCTCTTCGATGTCTTTAAAGTCGAAAGTACTCAGGTCGATTTCAACATCATCGAACGGCTCGTTGATCAGCGGATTGGCCAACAGCGGATGGACGACATTGGCTTTGGCCTTACCCGAACGATTCTGCTTGGCCTTGGCTTTGGCCCGCTGGGCGCGTTTTTGCTGTTTATCTGGGGAGGCCATGGAGGCGAGTTCCTTGTTCGAGGCAGCCATATTTATGGCCCAGGGTAATCGGGGGCAAATTGTATTCGGTCTTGGCTGAGGTCGTCGGCCAGAGGTGGCAGATTTTTCCTGGTATCAATGTCCGATTTCAGCCAAAAGCAGCCATATAAAACCATTTCGCGGTGCTGCGGCGAGCAGACTGGAGCTCTGGCCGTGAAGAATCATTTTTGCAGAGACGCGGAATAGCGCGTGTACCAACTTTGGACGGTTCCAGACGAAACACTCCTGCCGCAAACAGGTCTTGGCTTTCCTTTCCGTGAGACAGATTAGGGAGCTGCGCTTTTTTGCTTGACCTTGCCACGATGGTAAGGAGGAAAGTCGAATCATCAAACACTACCCTTAGTTGGAGCGAGCGATGACTACCTTCGAAGTAAAAGATATGACCTGTGGACACTGCATAAAAGCTATTACCCAGGCTGTAATGACCGTGGACTCGACTGCCAAAGTGCAGATAGACCTATCTTCTCACCGAGTCCAGATCGAGTCGGTAAGCGCCGAAGCTGAACTAAGCCATGCAATTGTGAAAGCGGGATACTCACCGATCGCGAAAGCGGCCGAGCACGCTTCTTACGCGCCGGTCAAGACAACAGGTCGCGCTTGCTGCTGCCATTGAGTACCACATAAGTTCAGGACGAGGTGCCACCCGCAAGTCTTAATGTGGCGAAAGCAACAACTAACCCGCGAAAGCGGTTTTTTCAAGACCATTCCGACTGGACTATCCCCGCTCCGGTAGACCTCCCCGGCCTATGCTTGGCAAAAAACGCGATGGGACTTTCTCAACAGAATCGGCCGCCCCCAGCCATTCGTAACCGCCCGGTAACGCTATTGCACACCCAGGTATGCGACAGAGCCGCGTGCCCTTATCGCCTCAGTGCCACGGCAACCGCCTTGGCCGCTTCCTCTATTGCCCGCTCATCGTAAGGTGCAAAACCCAGCACCAGCCCCGGTGCGCGCGGCGCCACGCAATAGCGCGCCAGCGGCAGTACATCGATACCCGCCGCCTGCAGCCGAGCGAAGGCGTCCTGTTCACTTTCCAGCTGCAGAGTGCAGGTGATATCCAGCCCTGCGCGGATCTCCGGTACGTCGATCAGCCCCTGCCAGTGACGTTGGGCTGACTCGGCGAAGGCCTCGGCACGTGAGGCGTATATCTTGCGCATGCGCCGCACGTGGCGGTCGAAATGCCCTTCATGGATAAAGTCAGCCAACACCGCCTGCGACAGGCTGTTGGCGTGGCGTGACATCAGCGCAGCGGCACGGGTAAAGCTCTCCAGCAGATGCTCTGGTAACACCAGGTAGGCCAGGCGGATGGAGGGAAACAGCAGCTTGCTAAAGGTGCCGGCGAGGATCACCGACTGCTCCGCCGCCGGCATCGAGCGTAGCGCCGGAATCGGCTTGGCGATAAAACGGTATTCGCTGTCGTAGTCGTCCTCGAAGATGTAGCTGCCCTGCTGCTCCGCCCACTGCAACAAGGCCAGGCGCCGCGCCGGTGACAGCTCGCCGCCCAGTGGGGCCTGACGCGACGGCGTGACGTAAGCCAGCCGGGCACCAGGGGCCAGGCGCACGCCCTCTGCCACCTGAATGCCGAAGGCGTCCACCGGCACATCCACCCGCCGTACGCCAGACACATCGATCAGCTGGCGTGCCCCCGGATAGCCGGGGTCTTCCATCCATACCTGGGAGTCGCCAGGCGCCAACAGGCGCAGGCACAGGTCGAGCCCTTGCTGCACGCTATTGAGCACCAGAATACGCTCGGCGGGCACCTGCACACCGCGAGCGATGGCCAGGTAACCGGCGATGGCTTCACGCAGCGCCGGCAGCCCAGCAGGGTCAGAATCGAGCAGGATGGACAGGCGCGACGCTCGCAGCTGCTGAATATGCAGCTTGCGCCACAGATCGACCGGAAACGCCTGAGTGTCGCCCCGGTGCGGAAAGAACGGCCGCAACCCTGGCATCACCGGGCGCCGCGCAAACACCGGATTTATCGCCTCCAGCCGCTCGACCCACGGCGTGGCCGGTGGCGTGCGCGGCACCTCTTGCGTGGCCACGATTTTGCGCCGCACATAGCCGGCGTTCAGCGTGGCATCCGGCAACACGGCACACACCCGCGTACCGCTGCCGGTCTGCGCCTCCAGATAACCTTCAGAAAGCAACTGCTGATAGGCCGCCTGGGCGGTACCCCGCGCTAGCTGGTAATGCTCGGCCAGGGCACGCGTGCTGGGCAGTTTGCTAGCGGCCGGCAAACGCCCCGCGAGAATGGCGCCGCGCAGCGCCTCATACAGCCAACGCTGCAGACTGACACCCGGCTCAGGCGTACCCAGTGGCAGGAAGACCACCTGCGGTGGCGATTTCTCGGGGCGCATGGCCGCTCCAAAATGGATCAATGAGTTCAAGCAAGAATGGATCAATACCTTGATCCAAGCCAGATGCAGAATCACTCCCGTCGTCAGCCAACAGCCTTTCTCTTCACTACGAGAACCTACCAATATGAAACAGCAAATCCTGATCATCGGTGCCGGCTTTGCCGGCATGTGGAGTGCACTCAGCGCCGTGCGCCTGCTCGATCAACAGCAGCGTCTGGACATCGATGTCACCCTGCTTGCGCCACAGGCGGAACTACGCGTACGCCCACGCTTTTATGAGCCCGACCTGGCGAGCACTGTCGCCCCGCTTGGCCCACTGTTCGAGGCAGTAGGTGTGCGCTTCGTCCAGGGCAGTGCCACGCAGATTGATGCCACGAGCAAGCGCGTCAGCTACCGCGACGCTTCGGGTGCCGAGGCCGAGCTGATCTATGACCGCCTGATTCTCGCGTCCGGCAGCCAAGTGGCCCGCCCACCGCTGGAAGGTATCGAGCGCTTTACTTTCGATGTCGACAGCCTGGAGTCGGCGCAGCGTCTCGAAGCCCATCTGCAGAGCCTGGCCCAACAGCCAGAGAGCGCAGCGCGCAACACTGTAGTGGTGGTCGGCGGCGGCTTTACCGGGATCGAAACCGCCACAGAAATGCCGGCGCGGCTGCGCGCCATCCTCGGTGAGCAGACCGATATCCGCGTGATCGTGGTGGATATGGCCAAGCAAGTTGGCGCAGCCATGGGCCAGGAGATCGCCGAGATCGTCGCCGAAGCCAGCACCAGCCTGGGCGTCACCTGGCGACTCGGCAGTCCGGTGTCCAAGGTCGATGAGCACGGCGTGCAGCTGGGTAATGGCGAACGCATTGCCACCAGTACGGTGATCTTTGCCGTGGGCGTGAAAGCCTCGCCACTGACCCAGCAAATCAACGGCGAACGCGACCCGCATGGCCGCCTACACGTGGACCGTAACCTCAAAGTGCTCGGCCAGGATGCCATCTATGCCACTGGTGACACCGCCTACGCCGCCGTGGACGACCTGGGCAACCACGCCCTGATGACCTGCCAGCACGCCATTGCCCTGGGCCGCTCGGCCGGCAACAACGCGGCCGCGGATCTGCTCGGCGTGGCACCGATTGCCTATAGCCAAGCCAAGTACGTCACCTGCCTGGACCTAGGCGGCTGGGGCGCGGTATTTACCGAAGGCTGGGAGCGCAAGGTGCTACTGACCGGCCAGGAAGGCAAGGCGCTGAAAACCCAGATCAACACCCAGTGGATCTACCCGCCGGCGGCAGATCGCGACATCGCCCTGGCTGCAGCCGACCCGCTAATCCCGGTTGTGGCTTAAGCCCTTTACCCAGTATCTGCAACCCGCTCGGCGCGCTCATAGGTGCTCTCGGAGAAAATCGACGAAAGCCATCGTCCGCGCCGAGCGTCGCCGCTCTGGACTGAGCACTGCGCTTACAGGCAGCGCAGTAGTCTGATAATCGTCGAGCACGGTGGAAACATTGCCCTGCTCGACATCGGCGGCGAAAAGCCATTCAGGAGACAGGGAAATGCCCAGGCCGGAGAGAACCATCTCGCGGATGGCCTCGCTGCTGTTGCTGGTGGTGTTGCCTTTGATGGAAATATCGAGCCCTTTAGCATCGCGCTTGAAGTGCCAGATGTCGTAATGCTCCAGCAAGGTGAAAGCGATGCAGTTGTGACCTGTCAATGCGCCAGGCTCGCGTGGCATACCGTGACGATCCAGATAGGCGGGCGCGGCATAGACCCGCCGTGTGCTGGTGCCGAGAGGCACCGCTACCAACCCCTCGTTCTTCACCACGCCGATACGGATGGCCAGGTCGATATTCTCCTTGAGCAGGTCTTCGTTGTGATCGCTCAGCCGCAGGTCAATTCGCACATCGGGATAGCGCTGCAGAAAAACCCCTAGCAGCGGCGCGATACACAGCCTCCCGTAACTGACGGGTGCGGCTACGCGCAGCGGGCCAGCGATCTGCTCCTGGCCGCTGGCGAAGCTGCGCGTGGCGGCCTCGAGGTTGGCGAGAATTTCCTGGCAGTGACCGTAGAACCGTTGCCCCTGGTCGGTCAGGGACAGTTGGCGGGTACTGCGGGCGAATAATGGCCCGCCGAGATGCTGCTCCAGAGCGCGGATCTGCTTGCTCACTGCCGGCTGCCCCATGTTCAGCTCTCGCGCCACCGCAGAAAACGACCCGCGCTCCACTACGCGGACGAAGATGCGCATGCTGTCGAACAGATCCATCGCGAATTAGGCCTCTTTGAGGAATAAGTAATATGCAAATTTAGTTTCTTATCGGAATACTTAAAGCGCGGCAACCTGTAGGCGTTCACTTCATCGAGGCCCTACATCATGAATCACACCATGTTTGCCGCTGTCGCTGAGTCCGCCCAGGCCCCACTGGTCGTACGCCACATCGCTCGTCCCATTCCCGGCAAAGGCCAGGTACTGGTCAAGGTCCATGCCGCCGGGGTCAACCCTCTCGATAGCAAGATCGCCTCCGGCGCGGCGGCCCACGCTCGCCAGGAACTGCCCGCAGTGCTTGGCCTGGATCTGGCCGGTACGGTCATCGAACTGGGAGAAGCGGTTGAAGGTTTCGCGCTTGGCGAAGAGGTCTTCGGTATGGCCGGCGGGATCGGTGGTGCCCAGGGCGCCATGGCCGAATACATAGCTGTCGACGCCCGGCTGATCGCACCCAAACCACACACACTGAGCATGCGCGAGGCTGCCGCCTTGCCGCTGGTATTTATCACCGCATGGGAAGGTCTGGTGGATCGCGCCAATGTCCGCGCAGGTCAACGCGTACTGATTCATGGCGGCGCTGGCGGGGTCGGTCAAGTGGCCGTGCAACTGGCCAAGGCCCGCGGTGCCGAGGTCTACGCCACCGGTTCGGCGGCGAGTCTGGACTTCATTCGCTCGCTGGGGGCTACGGCTATCGACTATCAGGCGGAGAGCGTGGATAGCTATGTCGAGCAGCATACGGCCGGGGAAGGTTTCGACATCGTCTACGACACGGTAGGCGGCACCACGCTGGATGCGGCGTTCAAGGCAGTGAAGCCCTATACCGGGCACGTACTGAGCTGCCTGGGTTGGGGGCAACACAGCCTCGCGCCGCTGTCGTTTAAAAGTGCTACCTACTCGGGCGTATTCACCCTGACGCCGTTACTCACCGGCAAAGGCCGCGAACACCACGGGGCTATTCTGCGCGAGGCCGCCACGCTGGCGGATGCCGGGCAACTGAGGATCCGCGTAGACCAGCAGCGCTATAAGCTGCATGAGGTCAACGAGGCGCTTCGCCAGGTCGCGGAAGGTCGCGGCAAGGGCAAGACGGTAATCGAGTTGCTGAGCAACCCCTCTTCCCTGTAGTAGCAGCCAGGAGCGTCATCGGCTACGTAACCCTGAGCGTTTGCATTTCAGCGGTTGTCCTCGCAGGCGCATGTCGAGGACAACCGCTTGGTTATTTGCGCCGTTAGTATCTGGCCTCTGCGGGTATGCCCGCAGGCTTCACACAAGGTTACGCTGCATCCATTCACGCGGACTTGCGCCGAGCTTACGACGAAACGTACGGGCAAGCGCTGAAGGGCTTTCGTAGCCGACCTCGTCGGCAATCAGTGCGATAGGCCGTCCCTCACGCAAACGCTTTTGCGCCAAGCTGATTCTCCAGTTCGCCAAATAATCCGCAGGTGTGGTGCCTACGGTCTTGCGAAAGTGCGCCGCAAAACTTGCGCGCGACATACTGGCAATGTCAGCCAGATCAGCCACAGACCAGTTGCGCTGTGGCTCGCTGTGGATACAGGTAAGCGCGCGCGACAGGCGAGCGTTGGCCAATCCCGCCATCATCCCCGAGGCAATGCTGCGGCTGGCGATGAGGTGGCGAAGCAGCTGAATCACCATCAGTTCGAACAGGCGATTGAGGACGACATCACGGCCGCATTCGTCGCCGAAGGCTTCTTCAAACAACCAGTCGAGGTTGCCCGTGAGGCCCGGCAATTCTCGAAGTGGTTTGACGATGTAGTCCGGCAAGGCAAGGGTCAGGGGGTTATTGGCACCGCCATCGAACAGCAAGGTGGCGCACACCAACTCCGCCTCATCGACCTCTGTTGCCACCAGTTGATGTTCTAGCGGACGAGCCACGAGCACCAGGCTTGGCTCTGCCAACTCGATAAGCTGATTGCTCTTATCCCTGAAGGTCAGGCGTCCCGATCGCAATAAGTGCGCGTGCCCGTAGCTGCCCTGACCGTAGATGTCGGTTGTTCCGCAAAAACCGCCCTTGTGAAATGTGGTGGCATGCAGGTTGAAGTGTTTAAGCAGCGTTGATAAACGGTCCATAGCCGGCTCGATTTAGACGATCTGTTGCATAACATCGACGATCTGAATCCGAAAATAAAGCCTCGGTCCCTAGTATTAGCTCCAAGCTTGATCGACAAGCTCCTTGCTCAAACTACTGGAGAACCACCATGACTCGTATCGCCGCTCTCACTTTGGAACAAGCACCTGCTGGCTCGCGCGCTGCCCTCGAAGGCATTCAGAAAGGCCTCGGATTTATTCCCAATGCCTTCAAAACATTGGCGCATGCACCTGCTGCATTAAATGGCTATCTGGGCCTCGCTCAAGCGCTGGGCAAAATCTCGCTGAATGCTGCCGAGCGTGAAGTGGTTGCCCTGGCCACCTCAGAAATCAACGGCTGCGACTACTGCATCGCTGCCCACTCGTTCTTCGGGGCAAAGTCTGGTTTGAGCGAAGAGGACATTCGCCAGGCCCGCTCAGGCACGCTCAACGCAATTGCCGCGCTGGCACACCAGATCACCGAGAGCCGTGGTCAATTGAGTGATGCTCAGATAGCCGCTGCGCATGAGGCAGGCCTTACCGATAGCAAGATCGTGGAAGTGGTCGCGCAGGTAACGCTGTTAACCCTGACCAACTACCTGAACAACATCGCCGCTACCGATATCGACTTCCCGCCATCGGCACACTAGGAGGCAACCGCTATGAGCCAAGTAACCGTCTACACCACACAGCATTGCCCTTATTGCCTGAGCGCAAAGAGCCTGCTGGCGCGCAAGGGGGTCACTGCAATCGAAATTGATGTTGAGACGTCACCCCAGCGACTTGCGGAAATGCTGCAGCGATCCCAGCGCAGAACCGTCCCGCAGATATTTATTGGGGACAGGCATGTCGGCGGCTTTGACGATCTGGCAAGCCTTGATCGCAAGGGCGAACTGGATGCGCTGCTACACGCTTGATGTTCTCTAATGCTCCGTATGGCAAACCCATCCGGAGCATTTTTATTGTTGCCCTGACTCAATCACCAACTGGATAAGCTCTGGCACGTTATCAGCCGTAGTGTTGACTGAAGGGCTAAAAGGGGTCGACCGACATACTGCAATCGGTCAGAGAAAGTCACTCGTAAAGGCCAAGGAAATAAAGGTTCAAGCCAGCAGTTCAGTAATCCACTGCGTCTGTTGAGCGACCTTCTGCACCTTATCCTCGGGCACCGCCTGCCGCGCCTGAGCGAAATCGGCCAGGGTCTGCTGCTTCAGCCGCAGCATGCGTTGCCACTTGGCCAGGAACGCCGGGCTGCGCGTCTGCATCTGCAGCGGGCCAAAGTACAGTTCCTCGGCGCTGTACAGCACCGGCCCAGAGCGTTCCGCAACGATGATCTCGTAGGCAAAGCGGTTTTCCCGCAGCAGTTCCTCGCAAAGGATGCGGTAGCCATTTTCCATCAGCCATTGGCGCAGCGGCTGCTCACCGCCATTAGGCTGCAGGATCAGACGTTCCTGCCCACTCAGGCGGGCTTTACCGCTGTCGAGGATGTCGCGAATCCTCTCGCCGCCCATACCGCAGATGCTGATTGCAGTTATGGCGTCTCCCGGCTCGATTGCCGCCAAACCATCGGCCAGGCGCACGCTGATCTGTTGGCCCAGGTCACTCTCGCGCACGGTACGTTCCGCCGCGTGAAACGGGGTCAAGGCCACCTCGCCAGCCACCGCAGTCGCGATAACACCACGGTTCATCAACGCCACCGGCAGATAGCCGTGATCCGAGCCAATATCGGCTAGCCGCGCGCCCGCTGGCACATGCGCTGCCACACGCTCTAGGCGCATCGACAATGTCTGTTCGTTCAACTGCGGCCCTTTTTCACCATAGGCGTCCGGCGCCTTTGGCCGAATCGGAGCGCGATTCTGTCGAGCAACGCCGTGCATGGCAAATCCCTGCGACCAGCGCTATGGATCTACCCGAACCTACCTCTCGGCAATCACCCACCGCGAACCTTATTGTCGGGCTGTTTTCAGCCAGAAACGACGCTTAGATGAAGGAGAATAAGACGGCCCAGGCACTCAAGGCCAATCAACTACAACCGCTTGCGGGTCCCCCTGACGCATCTGGGTCAACTCAGCATCCGCCTTGGCTTGTGTTGCGTGACAGAACTCGAAAGCATTCTGAGTTTTGCCGGTCGGCCCCTTGGCTTCGGCCATGCAAACCACAGCACCCGGGGCGCAGACCGCGGTATTGAGTTTGAAATCACCCCAGACACCAGGCTGCGCCTGTTTCACGTGGGCGATGTAGCTCTTGAGAGAAGGTTGCATGTCGTTAGCGGCCCCAGCGATCAATTTGACCGGGCTGGCGGTAGCGCCATAGGTATGTTGAGTAGCCAACACGGCGGTGCAGTACATGGCTCCTGCCAGAGTCGCTGATTGTTGCACCGGTGACGCGGCTGTAACACCGTTCGCTGGCACTGGTGGCGCCACCGCGACTTGAGATTCGCCAGGGCCCACTACGACAGGAACGATATTAAACGCGCTGCCTCGCCACACCTTCAAATTCACTCGCGAACCGATTGCGGCTTTTGCGACCGCCACTCTGAAATCGATGGAGTCGGCGATAGGCTGGCCGTCGACTGCCACGATCACGTCCTGCGACAATATCCCCGCTTGTTGAGCGCCACTGCTAGGAACAGTCGCTAGCACCACTACTCCGGCTGGCGGCTGTGACAAGGCCATTGCCCGCTGGGGGTCGATGGTATCCATGCTGATGCCGACCTTGCCGCGGGGCAAATTGGCCAACTGGCACCCTTTTTCAAGCCACACCTGGCTGGCCACTTCTTTTCGCGCATTCCCGACCTGCCTCAACACGGGATCGGCGCTCGCCTGGTACATCGGCACCTCGCTCAAGGACATCTCAATGTAGTCACACGCCTTGGAGCGATACCGGTCGGGTGTTTCTCGGCTCACCAGTTTCTGCAGGTCAATGGGTGGCAGGCCTTGAGGCACTGCCGTGACAGAGGTCACAGGCGCAACGGCGGCGGAGTCCGCGCTTGCTACAGAGGAGACCACATAGGCACCTGCCGCAACGCCAACCGCAGTGGTAACCAGGCTGCTATCCACGCCACCCGGCATCGGCAGAAGCATCGCCCCGATCACGACGGCCTCGCCAAGCCCGCCATCGGACGCGCATCCGACTAGACCGCTGAGCGACAGGGCAATAGCAAGCCGGGTACTTGATTTGAAGGCGTTCGCGAACATCGCGCGTCCCTATGCTGAAGGTCGAGTGGATTATTCGGCATCATGGCAAAGTGCCTTCATCCTGTATATCAAAGGACGATGGTTGGTCGGATAGCATTCGCTAGATCGCTACGATAGCGACACGCTTGAAGTTGCCGTTGGACAGTGTGGGGGGCAAATAGTAGCTTGCCAGGACTTGCCTAAACGCCACCAGCGCCAGGGAAAACCATGTCGATAACACACTTTGCCTTAGCGCTTGCCTTCGTCCCGTTGCTCACGGCTTGCGTCAATCCCATGTACAGCGCGGCAGAGCGAGCCGAAACGGCAGAGTACCTGCGAAAAGTAAGAGACCCTGCCACTTACTACGCAATGGATTGCGAGACTTTTCTGGCAACCAAAAGAGGCTATGACCAATACCCCAGCATGGCGGCAGACCCCGTCAACCTGGTTATCCAGCAAGTGGCCCGGGAACGCGATTGCTCAGCCAGCAGTGTTCCTGCTCCAAGCGTTGCCATTGCGCCCCCCACTGCAGTAACGCCGCTGGCAGCACCTGCACCCGTGACAGCCCAGACGGGAACCTTGGGTTTGCATGTCACTGCAGTCACTCCGACGGTTGTGCAACAGTTCGGGTTACCTACTGTCAGCGGCGTATTGGTCTTGGGGCCTGTGCCGGGAAGCGGAGCCGAAAAGGCAGGAATGTTAGCAGGCGATATCATTCTGGAGATCGCCGGTACTCAGGTTAATAGCCCATCTGAACTGACCGCGATAACCAGTCGTATTCGACCTGGCTTCACGGCGCCGCTTAAAGTGTGGCGTTATCGTGCAGCCATCGACGTGCTGGTGGAGGTAGGCGACTCATCAAGCACTGCACAACCGCTAGCGCCACAACCTGCGGCTGCCGCTGGGCAGCCACCGAGCCCATCCATGGCCGCGCCGATTGCCGCTCCCGCCGGTAATAGCGCAACCAACACCAGCTTCTGCTTGGCCATGTTTGAAGCTAAGCAGGTCCAAGGACTTGGTGACTATCCGCCGAGGGGGCTGATCACCCAAATCTGGCAAGGCCCAGGACTGAGCACTACACCCGCGCGCCTTACCATGCCCGAATTCCAAGCATTCACTCGACTCCAAGGCTATAACGTGGCGATGCAACCGATGTTCTGCCAACCCATAGGCACTATCGAGCAATGCCAAGCGTTGGGCTCGGAAGACTTCATGCTGACCATGCGCAGCTTCTCCGCAGTAGTTGCTTGCACAGAGACCTCGCAGGATGCAAAAAGCTTACGCGCGAATCTGCTCAAGCAATGGCCTTACCTACAGGCCAGCACCTGGCGCCCAATAGCGAGTCAGTGATGATGCCAAGGGCCGTGCATAGCCGAACAAACCAGCCTCGTTGCTGTGCAGAAGAACGTGAGGGCCCTGCGTGGGTAAGTACCAACGTATCTTCTGTGTGGTCTTAAACCTTACCCAGCTGGATGATTGAGTTTTTGCACTAGCGTGTCTTCAATCATCCATTGCATCTTCATATAGCTCGTTGAAATGTTTCTGCTGAACCTGCCTCTTACATCAATACACAAGTACAGACCCGCAACTTCGAACAATGAACTCTGGATAAACACCTTGATCACCGGCTTTACTAATCAACTAATAGTTCAAAGCCGCAGACAGCCACAAACATCAATAGTTTTTAATTTCCCTTCGCGAGAATAATGTTTTAGCTGCTGTTAGCTGAATGGGCTCGCCGGTAAAGGTCGGTAAATCGCGCCTTATCCAAGGGCTATCTTTGCCTTGCCAGGTAACCTCGCCGCTGGCCAATTTTAGATCCCGGGTCAATTCATTGATAATTGCGTGAACCCCCGTCTCAGAGCTAACCGCTTCGCCGGGGAATACTTTACGCAGGGTGAAAACACTGCCCATACATAGCGTTAGCAATACATTCCCATCGGGTCGCGGCGTGAGCGTGACGGTATGCCCTGGAAAGGCGTTATAGATTTCGTTGATAAATTTCACGACTGACTCTCCCTGAGTGAGCCTAGTCAGGTGCATTGATTATGCCGACTGCATATAAAATCTATGCAGTTGTTTTTAATCAGTTATTTAAATTCGCCTATGCGCTATATCTTGCAAAACGCATGATCGCCTTTAGTTGAGATTGCAAAGTGCACACCCGAGCGTAGTGGCTGCCACCTGCGGGTTAATACTCTGCAGCACTGTCTTGGCAGTGGTGTTATCTCAAGGTGCCGCGCTGTTTAGTGGCCAAACGCCAGCGTTTGCTGGCGCACAGACGCCCCCGCGCATTGCGTCCAAGTTAGGGGTTCACGGCGCCAGTCGAACTCGCTTGCGAGCCACTGCGCACTCGTCGCCTTGCGACAGCTGGATCGATAACAGGAGTCACCATGCATAATCCAACTCATACGGGAAATTCCGGTGTTGACAGTCTCGGCGGCGGCGTTGGTCCTATCGTCGCGGGCCCCACTGCACGAGGCGAAACAAGCTCGTCAGCGGCAGATGTGTCGCAGCAGTTCCATACGTTTCTCGCTGACATTGAGGAACTGGTCAAGGATGTCACCTCCCTTAACGGCGACGAGCTGGCCCAGGCCAAGTTCAAGCTGAACGCACGCATCGCCACGGCCAAATCGGCCACGGAAAAAGGCGCTGGCAACATGATGCAGCGTGCCCGGCATACTGCCGTGGCGACCAATAGCTTTGTGCATAAGCAACCCTGGAAAGCCGTGGGTACCGGTGCCGCGCTGGCCTTCCTGCTGGGCCGCGCCTTCACTAAACGCTGAAAACGCAGCAACCGGCCGCCCCTCTTTCTGGAGGGGCGACCGGTTGATATCCACAGCACAGACAGTCGCCAAGGCTAAGCCCCCGCCCCCGAGCCGTCAGGCCACGATTGCATCCATATCCGGCCGTTCTGTCACCCGGTGCTTGGCGATAGCGGCGAGAAAGATTTCGACAAAATCGCCATTGGCCATCTTTCCGGACGCGGTAATTACCCCAGGGCCTTGAAAGGCTGCACCCTGATTACCGTTGGAGCGCGCAGCTTTTTCGATCAGCATCGCGCCGTCGTCGGTAGCGGCGATGGGCTTGCCGTGCTTGTAAGCCTCTTTGACGAACAGCAGGGCGTGGGCATTGTTGCAGAGCGCATCCACGCTCTTGGCGCCACCCGGCACATAGACCGCATCGAACAGCACGGAGCCAACGGTTGGCAGGCTGTGATCCACCTTCAGGGTTTTCCCCGCGCTGTTGCACATCTCACCCAGCTGCGGAGCAATCACTTTCAGCGTGGCACCGGCAGCGACCAGCGCGGTGCGCAGGGTTTCGATGGTCGTACCATCGACGTCGTTGTTGGCCACCAGCACCGCGACTTTGCGGCCGCCGATCGAGCTGGTGCGGGGGATAGCCATGCTGAGCGCGGCATCCATATCGGGTTTATCGGTGCGCGGCAGGTTTTCTGCGCCAGCCGGCGGCGGTGGCACGGGCATACCCAAACCATCGGCAACCCGTTGAGCGAGCGTGGCGTCGACCTGAGTCAGGTTCGCCAGCATGAGCTCGCGGATGGCCGGCACGCTGACCTTGCCCAGCTCGAAGCAGAAGGCATCGACAATATGCGCCTGCTCCCAGTCTGCCTGGCTGCGCCAGAACAACCCCGGCTGGGAGAAGTGATCGGCAAAGCTTGCGCTGCGCGCACGGATTTTTTCACCCTGCATCGACTCGGCATGGCTGACGAAACCGCCCTGCTCCCACGGCCGCTGCATCGGGCAACCGCCGCCCAGGGTGTTGGGCTCGTAGCTGACGCGCCCGCGAACAATCGCCTGGCGCATATGGCCGTCACGCTGGTTATTGGCCACCGCAGCGATAGGCCGATTGATCGGCAGTTCATGAAAGTTCGGGCTACCGAGGCGCGACAACTGGGTATCCGTGTAGGAGAACAGCCGACCCTGCAGCAGCGGGTCATTGCTGAAGTCGATACCGGGCACCAAGTGGCCTGGATGGAAGGCCACCTGCTCGGTTTCCGCAAAGTAATTGTCGGGGTTGCGATTCAGGGTCAGCTTGCCAATCAATTGCACCGGCACCAGGGATTCGGGGATCAGCTTGGTGGCATCGAGCAGATCAAAATCGAACATATGCTCGTCCGCGGCGGCGACGATTTGCACGCCCAGTTCCCACTCGGGATAACGCCCCTCGTCGATGGATTCCCACAGGTCGCGGCGGTGGAAGTCGGCGTCTTTACCCGCCAGTTTGACCGCCTCATCCCACACCAGGGAATGCACGCCAAGCACAGGTTTCCAGTGGAATTTGACGAAACTGGCGCTGCCTGCGGCGTCGATAAAACGGAAAGTGTGCACGCCGAAACCTTCCATCATCGCGAAGCTGCGCGGGATGGCGCGGTCCGACATCAGCCACATCACCGTGTGGCTGGTTTCCGGCACCATCGAGATAAAGTCCCAGAACGTGTCGTGGGCGGACGACGCCTGCGGTATCTCGTTATGCGGCTCGGGTTTAACCGAGTGCACGAGGTCGGGAAACTTGATCGCATCCTGAATGAAAAATACCGGCATGTTGTTGCCGACCAGGTCGAAGTTACCCTCTTCGGTGTAGAACCTGACCGAGAAGCCGCGCACATCGCGGGCCGTATCGATCGAGCCACGCGAGCCGGCCACCGTGGAGAAGCGCACAAACACCGGGGTTTTCAGGCTAGGGTCCTGCAGAAAGCCGGCCTTGGTCAGGTCGCTCATCGACTCATACACCTCAAACACGCCATGGGCGCCGGCACCACGGGCATGCACCACACGCTCAGGGATGCGCTCATGGTCAAAGTGCATGATTTTTTCGCGCAGGATGTGATCTTCCAGCAGCGTCGGGCCACGCTCACCGGCGCGTAGCGAGTTCTGGTTGTCGCTGATCAGCAAACCCTGGTTGGTCGTCAGCGACTCGCCAGGCTGTTCGGCGAGCACGGCTGCCGCCTGCTCGGAGCGATTGGCATCGGCTGGGGACAGATCGAGACCGGTCAGGTTCTGCGTAACGGGTTCGTCTTTAGTGCGCTTGCTCATGGGAACGCTCCTGAAAATTTGAGTGTGGCGAGCGTTCCCCTCAAACAGCAGGGTGACGGGCTCCACGCGATATGGGCGGCGGTATGGGGAGCATGCTTAGGCCAATCAGCGACAGGCTGATTACCCACATCAAGCGACTACAAAAAAGCCAGGGACATGCGGCTGCGGGTCAATTGCTGACACCTTTCACCACGCGCTCTTTGATGCTCAGGCGAAAGCTGGTTTCTTGCGGTTGCAACACATGGGTACGCAAATGCCGGTTGCAGATAAACCAGATTTCGTCGCGATCATTGGAAAGCACAAAATAGGCATCGCTGGTTTCCGAGGGGTTGTACAGCCCCATTGCCCGGTAGGCGTTGCCCGTTGAAAACCCACTTTCCAGCGGCAAGGGTTTGGGGCCATCGGGCAGCTCCTCGACACGCAGATAAAGACCCTGTTCAAAGAACATCATGTCGCTGACTCAGCGGCATCGAGCTTCCAGGCAGGAGGTAGCTCGACGCAGAGCATCCCCGGCTTTGCGGGCGGCACATGGGCGCCAAACACCGAACTCAGTAGCGCAAGCAGGCGCGCCATCAGACTCGGCTCGGCCTGCCAGTAAACCGCAGATTGCGGGGTGAACTTGAGTAACGCCGAGTTATCCAGCGGCGCTTGCGCATTAAAGTGCGGGGAGTTGAGACGCCCCAACCAGATCGACCCCAGCAGGTACTCGGAGCACAAATCCTCCGCGTACAGCTCACCGCGACCGGACAGCGACACCCGCCGGCCGCCCGCCGCATCGGCAAAGCTCAAGTTGAGGCTCGGCATATGCGCGGCAGGCAGGCAGAGTGGATCGGTGAAGAACCACAGTGCGCCACAGTCGTCCATTTCCCAGCGCGACATACGGCAGCTGAGCAAGGTGCCGTGCTCGTCAATACTGCTGAGCGTGGCCACAGACATACTTTCCATCATGCTGCGCAGCTGCGACAGCGGCGCGCCGGCTTGGCTCTGAGTATTCACGGACGACTCCTGTATTGGGGTAGAAGCGAACCTTAGGTTTGAGCAACTACGTGGAATGCTCACTGCGCGATGTATCTAAGGAAGTACTGGGGAGACTGCCTCGCGAGAAGCAGTCAGGCCGCCAGGTTCCTAGAACACAAAGATGGCTAGCAGGATGATGATGGGGATCGGAATCCCGAGAAATAACAGCAGTAGTGAGCGCATGGCAGTCTCCGGTCATTGAGTAAAAGGGCTGATCAAGCGTCGCGCTGACGGCCGCCATAAGGCGCGGCGAAGCTGGCAACGAAGGCACCAATCAGCAGCGAGATAAACAACCAGATCGCGGCATAAGCCGATGCTTCGCGGGCGCTATCGGCGGCCTTACGGGCGCTGGTTTCTGCTTCGTTGAGCGCGGCTTGCACACGGGTAAAGGTCTCGCTTACCCGTTGCTCGGCTTCTGCCTGAGTCAGGCCGGTGCGCTGGGCGACAACCTGGCCTAGATAACTGACATCCTCTGCAGGCATGGCGTCGGTGCGCAGCGAATTCATAAAGATGCGCGTAACTTCGCCCATGGCGACCGCCGTTTCTTGCTGCGAGGTCAATGCGCCTTGCTCACTGCTCATTGGACCGGACATCGCGTTAACGTCGCGGCGAAACAGGGTGTCGAGGAAGTAGCCAACCGAGCCACTGTTAGTCTCGTCAGTCGCCATTTCCGAACCGGCAGCCACACCACCAGCAGTCGCCACCATGGCGGTCGTGGCAACCCCACCGGCCACCGAAGCGCCGGCGTGCACACCACCGTTGACGATGGCGCCGATCACCGAGGTGAGCAAGGTAGCGGTTGCCAGCGAGGCGACAGCCCAAGCCAGAAAGCCATGCGCGGTATCGCGGAAGAACACCTCATCGGTGTGCAACTCAATCCACTTGGTACGCAGACGCCCCGCCAGGTAACCACCCATACCGGCGGCCAGCAGCTGGGTCAGAGTGATCCAGATAATCGTGCTGACGCCGAACGTCGTGGCGCTGACCCCGTCATTGGCCCAAGGCGATATCGAAGACAGGCCCAAACCGGTGCCCAGAATCAACAGGATCAAGGACAACGCAGCCGCAGCCGCAGCACCGGCAAAGATGGCACCCCATGAAACAGCACTGGCTGAAAGCTGCTGCGTATCGACGGCCGTTCTCACGGAGCCGTATATCGCGTTCTGTTCGCTTGCTGTGTTCATGGCAATCTCGATTGAACCCAACATCGCGCGAGATTGCAGCGAGCCGGGACCCAAACCATTGCATCGGCCAGACACAGTGTCGGTGCGCTAACGCGCAAAGGCATTTTGATATTGCGTGGCTCTACGTGGCGGGCGGGGAGCGCACGGAAGCGGTTTATCGTGGCAGTTGCAGGCGCCCTCCCGCAGAAAACTGCGCAGGCAATTGCCCGATATCGCACGGTGATTTTTAGTGATTTATTGAACCGAGATTTCGCAGGCGACGCTAAACGCCCCATTGGGAGGGTGAGCGAAGCGAGTCGTGAAATCGTTGTGGAAGGCAGCGAGCCCCGGACACAGGGGGCAAGACCTCTTGGTTACTTTTAGCGGGGCGGCCATCCGGGCGTCTGCCAGAAGTGAGCCACGCGATCCACAGCAAAGCAGATGTCGTCATTCACTTAGTCGGGAAAACGCTCGATATGCGTCTCGCCATTGCGTCCGAAGTAGCTCACATGGCGGCCCTGTAGCCAGGCCATGTAACCGATGCAACCTGCAGCTTGAGAGCGACGTTTGAACTCCGGATACAGCACCTCACCCTGCTGCGCGGCGCGAATAGCAGCCTGGATCGCTGGGGCGGAAAACGGCCGGTCAATCCCCGCTTCCGGTGCATCCATGCCCAGGCTGTGGGTTTGTCCACTGGGCAGGTAGTAGGTGGCGCGGCACGCACGGTAATCCACCCAGTAAGACTCCACGCCTGCTGCGAGCAAGGCTTCCACGACCTGACCAAAGTGGATACTGCCCTCATTCGAGCGGCTAAAGGTTATCTGGATGATGGATTCAATCGCGTTACTCATGACGGCTCCGGGCAGGCTCAGTGCTTAGTTAATCGGGACTTGTTTGAGGTTCTGACGTTGCACGATGTCCTTCATCAGGGACATCAACTCTTCGCGCTGGGCGTCGTTTAGGTGGCCAAAGAACATCTGGTCATTCTCATCTGCCAACGCCGCGAGCTTGGGTACCAGGCGATTGCCCGCGGCGGTCAGCAACAGGCGCTGCTCCCTGGCGCGGTCTTCGGCTAGAGGTCGCTCGGCCAGCCCTTTGCTTTGCAGCTTGGTAACCACCTTCGAGGCGGCCCCTTTGGTCATTCCCAGCGCAGCAATCAACTCTGCATGGGTGGTTTCCGTACGCTCATACAGCGTGCGCATGGCAACCCACTCGGACAGGGTGATGTCGTGCTGCTCCAGCTGCTTTTCAAAACGACCGGATACCTGGTTGGAAACAAAACGCAGCCAGAAACCAAGGTGGGCATCCAGCGGGCTGACAGTGAGTGGTGGTATTTTTTTCATATTGGTTTCCCTGGAAACAAAGCAATACTAGTTTCCAGGGAAACCTGATGTCAACTCAATGAAGAGTCCCGCCAGGAAAGAGATCGGCTGCTCCTGCAACGCAGGCTTCGCGTAGGCCAATAGATGCAAGAACGAGAGAACCCAGAGCAACTGCATCGCGGCCATAGGCCTTCTATAGGGGATGCTGCGGTCGCGACTACGGCTTTACATAGCGCTGCACAATCCGCTCATAACTCCCATCCACCACCAACTCGCGCAGCGCATCGGAATAGGCCTGAACAAAATCGGACTCGGTCGAGCGTTTGCTGATGGCCACTTCCGCCGCATCACTGGACACCACCACAGCCGTGGGCTTAATTCGGTCGCTGAGACCGAGTTGCTGGATTTCGTAGGCGCCGGTGTTTTCGTCGGCAATCACGCCATCGATACGGCCCTTACCGACCATGCGCCAGAGATTGCTGCGATTGGCCACCATCGACACCCGCGCGGCAAAAGCCGGATCACTCATCAGTTGCTCATAGTCCGTGCCGTAGGCCACGTTGATCTGCGCGCCCAGGCGAAACTCGGTGTGCTGCAACTCCAGTAGCCGCGTGGCTGGCCAGCGCTGCATGGCTTGCGGGTGCATAAATAGGATATTGCGCGACGGCGGTAAAACCGGGCCGGAGAAATGCGCATAGGCCTCACGCTCTGGACGGCGAAAGGCGCCGGGCAGAATGTCCAGCCGGCCCAGTTCCAGCTCCTTAAGCGCCCGCGCCCAGGGCAACTTGCGCAACTTGATCTGGCAGCCCAGGCGGGCCAGCGCCGCGCGGTTGATTTCAACGTCGATACCGACCACCGCGCCATCGTCCGCCTGCATGCTGAAGGGCGGATCATCGTCCCAGCGCAGGGTCTTCTCGCACGCAGCTAGCGCCAGGCAGGGCACGCAGGCCAGCAGCAACAGGGCAAGCAATAAGCGGTGGCGCGGTAAAGGCGAGCGGCGTACATCGACTGCAATCAAGGTCATCACTCACGCTGGCTCGATGGGATCTCAGCTGAGTCTAGCAGTACTGTTCCTCGATCAAGCAAGCCGGCGAGCCGCGCCAATACAGCGTGGCTCGCTTACCCCTCGACGCTACTCCACTGCTTGCTCAGGCGCTTATCCGACACCGGCAGCTTGGTGCCCAGTTGCTGAGCGAACAGCGACACGCGGTATTCCTCCAGCAGCCAACGATACAGAGCAAGCTGCGGGTCGCGCTTGCCTTCCTGGCTGTGTTTGCCCAGGCGCGCCTGGTACTGCTCCCAGTAGCCCGCCAGCTCGCCGCTCCATACACGGTCGCGCTGCACCTGGCCGGCGATCTTGTCCAGGCGCTGCTCGATGGCCTTGAGATAACGCGGCACTTCCTTCAGCCACTGCGCCGGGGTTTCGCGAACAAAACCGGGATACACCAGGTTGCTCAACTGCAGCTTGATGTCATTCAGCGCCATGGCCTGGGCCAGATCGATCTTGCCTTTGAAGCGTTTCTGCAGACCGTGCCACAGCTTGAGAATTTCCAGCGTCAGCCTGGCCAGGCGTTCCGCCTCGCCAGTCCAGTCGCCACGCTTGCGTTCGGCCAGGGCGGCAAGGCCAGCACCGTCACGCGGCAGCGGCTCGCTACCTTCAAGGATGCAGCTGTCGAGACTGGCCAGCAGAATGTCTTCGACCAGGGCATCGACCCGGCCCATGTCTCGATAGAGCAGCGCCAGCTCAGTTAGCCCCGGCAACTTGCCGCGCAGAAACTTGGCTTGCTCGGCCAGCTGCTGCAGCAGCAAGCGCTGCAAGGCACGGCGATGTTGGAACTCGGCTTCGGCCAAAGTCGGGAAGCGCCCTTCCTTGACCACGCCGGCCTCTTCCACCAGCGCCGGGTATACCGTCATGGACAACCCAGCGACCTGCTGCTGGGTCTTCGCCGCCACTTCGCTAAAGGCCTTGGCCTCCACCGGCTGCTGGCTCTTGGCGGTTTTCGGCAGGGCCAGACCGGCTTGGGTTGCCTCGCTAAAGCGTGCAGTCAGCTCGGCCAAGTCGCGGCCTTCACCGAGAGGTTTGCCCTGGTTGTCGACCACCTCGATATTCATCCGCAGGTGGCTTTCGATCTGGGCCGCGGATTCGGTCCAGGCTTCCTCGCTGACCCGCGTACCGGTCATCCGCGTCAGCTCGCGACCCAGAGCTTCGGGCAGGCTGCCGTCGGCAAAACTGATCTTGCCCAGGGCGGCGCCGACAAAATCCGGTACCGGCACAAAGTTCTTGCGCAGCGCCTTGGGCAGGCCACGCACCAGGGCCATGCATTTGGCCTCCAGCAGACCCGGCACCAGCCATTCCAGGCGCTCGGGCGGCAGTTGCGGCAACAACGGCGCGGGTACGCGCAGGGTGACGCCGTCACGCGGGTGATTGGGCTCGAAGTGATAACTCAGCGGCAGGGTCAGCTCACCCAGACGAAGACTGTCCGGGTACTGCGCGGCGGTGACTTCCTTGGCATCGCGGGCGAGCACGTCCTCTTCGCGCATGATCAGCAACTGGTGGTTCTTCGCGCTTTCGGTCTTGTACCAGCTGTCGAAGGTCGCGCTTTGGTAGATATCCGCCGGCAGGCGCGCCTCATAGTAGGCGAACAGGGTTTCATCGTCGGCAAGAATGTCGCGCCGGCGCGCCTTGGCTTCCAGCTCGTCGAGCTTTTCCAACAGCAGGCGGTTAGCGGTCAGGCACTTGGCGCGCGAGTTGATTTCGCCACCGACCAGACCTTCGCGGATAAACAGCTCGCGGCAGACCACCGGCTCGATGGGGCCGAAATGCACCGGGCGGCGACCGACCACGATCAGGCCGTAGAGGCTGATCTGCTCGAAGGCCACCACCTGGCCGCGTTTCTTCTCCCAGTGCGGTTCCAGGTGGTTTTTCTTGATCAGGTGGCCGGCCAGCGGCTCGATCCAGTCCGGCTCAATCTTGGCCACCATGCGCGCAAACAGCTTGGTGGTTTCCACCAGCTCGGCGGCCATCAGCCAGCTGGGCTTCTTGCGGCCAATCACCGAGGACGGGTGCACCCAGAAGCGCCGCTGACGGGCGCCGAGGTAGTCGCCGTCTTCGGTCTTCTGGCCGATCTGGCTCAGCAGGCCGGCGAGAATCGCCTTGTGCACGGCGGCGTAGCCTTTGGCGCGTTGGGCGGCTTCGTCCTTGTCGGCCAGTTCCTTCTCCTTGTAGGAGCCAGCTTGCTGGCGATCATTTGTAGGACTTGATGACTTATTTGCCTGAGCAACCGGATCGCGAGCAAGCTCGCTCCTACCCTTCACGCTGTTGCCCGGCGACAGTTGTAGATCACGGGTAATCAGCACCAGCTGGCGATGCGCATCCCTCCACTCGCGAAGACGTAAATAGTTAAGGAAGTTCTTGCGGCACCAGCTGCGCAGCGCGCTGGAGCCCAGTTCCTGGCGCTGCTCTTCGAAGCCGCGCCACAGGTTGATAAGCGCAGCAAAGTCGGAATCCACATCCTTCCACTGCGCATGGGCCTGGTCGGCGGCCTGCTGGCGGTCGGACGGGCGTTCGCGCACATCCTGCACCGACAAGGCGCTGGCGATAATCAGGATTTCTTCCAGGCTGCCCTGCTTGGCCCCTTCCAGCACCATACGACCCAAACGCGGGTCCACCGGCAGGCGCGCCAACTGACGACCCAACGGCGTCAGCTGACCTTCGCGGTTAACCGCCGAGAGCTCCTGCAGCAGGTTGAAGCCATCGCTGATGGCCTTGCCATCCGGCGGCTCGATAAAGGGGAAGGCCTCGATCTCGCCGAGACGCAGATGGAGCATCTGCAGGATCACCGCCGCCAGGTTGGTACGGAGGATTTCCGGGTCGGTAAAGGCCGGGCGACCGTTGAAATCTTCCTCGCTGTACAGGCGAATGCAGATGCCCGGCTCGACCCGCCCGCAACGGCCCTTGCGCTGGTTGGCGCTGGCCTGAGACACGGCTTCGATGGGCAGGCGCTGCACCTTGGCGCGGTAGCTGTAACGGCTGATTCGCGCCGTACCGCTGTCGATAACATAGCGGATGCCCGGCACGGTCAGCGAGGTCTCGGCGACGTTGGTAGCCAGGACGATCTTGCGTGCGCCCATGGGCGCAAAAATCTTCTGCTGCTCGGCCGGGGTCAGCCGCGCATACAGCGGCAGCACTTCGGTCAGGCGCAGGTTGGCCTTGCGCAGCACTTCGGCGGCGTCGCGAATTTCGCGCTCGCCGGGGAGAAAAACCAACACGTCGCCGGGGCGCTTGCCCTCGGCCTTCTCGAAGGCGCTGATTTCATCGAGGGTGGCGAGAAGCGCCTGATCGACAGAGAGGTCTTCCTCGACGCGGTTGCCGTCTTCATCCTGCTCGGCGGTCAGCGGCCGGTACCAGGTGTCCACCGGGAAGGTGCGCCCGGACACTTCGACAATCGGCGCACCATCGAAATGTTCTGAGAAGCGCTGCAGGTCGATGGTCGCCGAAGTAATGATCAGCTTGAGATCAGGGCGGCGCACCAGCAAGGTCTTCAGAAAGCCCAGGAGGAAGTCGATATTCAGGCTGCGCTCGTGGGCCTCGTCGACGATGATGGTGTCGTACTTTTCCAGGTAGCGGTCGTGCTGAGTCTCGGCCAGCAGGATGCCGTCGGTCATCAGCTTGATCAGGCTGCGCTCGTTGCTCTGATCCTCGAAACGCACCTGATAGCCGACCAGCTCGCCCAGCGGCGTGCCAATTTCCTCGGCAACCCGAGTGGCCACGCTGCGCGCGGCGAGGCGCCGTGGCTGGGTGTGGCCGATCAGGCCATGTACGCCACGGCCCAGCTCCAGGCAGATCTTCGGCAGCTGAGTGGTCTTGCCCGAACCGGTTTCCCCGGCGATCACCACCACCTGATGTTTGCTGATGGCAGTCTTGATCTCGTCGCGCTTGGCGGCAATCGGCAGCGCATCGTCGTAACGCATCGGCGGCACGCTCAGCCGGCGCGCCTCAACCTTGGCGCGGGACGCCTCGAAGCGCTCCAGCCACTGCGCCAGCTTGGCCTCGTCCACCGGGCTCTGCTTGCGCAATTCATGCAACTGACGGCGCAGGCGATGACGGTCGCCGAGCAGCGTCTGGTCGAGGTTTTTCAGCAGTTGGTCAACGGCGGGCGTGGCTTCGGTCATCGGGTAATCGCGGGGTGGGGTCAAGGGGAAGAGCAGGAGGGTGGCGATTGTCGCAGATTTGACCGGGGGAAAACGACCGAGGGGCACAAAGCAAAAAGCCCATCGACGATGGGCTCTTTGCTCAGAGCAAAGGTTTAAACCGCGGAAACATCATCGGCCTGCAGGCCTTTCTGCCCCTGGGTTACCGTGTACTCGACCTTCTGTCCTTCGAGCAGGGTGCGATGGCCTTCGCCACGGATGGCGCGGAAATGCACGAATACATCCGCGCCGCTCTCGCGCTGAATAAAGCCATAGCCCTTGGAATCATTGAACCACTTGACGGTGCCTGTCTCGCGCTCAGCCATTACCTGTATCTCCAGCGTGCAGTTTTTATTGTTTGGCGCAGCCTGCAGGCGAGTGCCCGGCCATCACCGAAGGCCGAGTATAAAATAGCGCTTATGACTGAAAAGGACTTTTTGCCGGCAGGTTACAGGCCATACAGGACAAGCTATGCAGCGATATTTACGGAGAAGAAAGCAGGCAACAGGATGGGCTTACCGTGCAACGGATAACCCATCCCCGGCTCAGCGCTAGTCGCGCTCAGACCACATCACGCCACCGGTGGCCCAGTCGCCCTTTTTCACTTCCTCGAAGATCACATCAACCGCGCTGGCATCGCAGCCAAGCACTTTGGTCGAGGCATCGGTCAGGGCTTTGGCGTACTCACGTTTGATCTCATCGCTGCGGCCTTCGAATATTTTGACCAGGAGGGTAGGCATCTAGTTAATCCTCAAAACAGTGGAACAGGACTGGTTAGATCGGTCACGGCGATCCGCTTGGCGCATTTGCGCGCGGGCATTATCTGACCGGGACGACAGAAAAACAAAGGGCCGCATCAAGCGGCCCTTTGCAGGTACAGGCGGGATCAGCCGTGCTTGCGGCGACGCCACAGCCACAGCGCCATCACGCCGAGGGTCAGCACCAGCGGTACCAGGGCAATATTGAGGAACTTGAGCTTGCTGCCCAGGGCCTCGATATCGGCATTCAGCTGGTAACGCACATCGCGCAGTTCCTTGCGGATCGCCAGTTTCTGCTGCACAAACTGCTGCACCGCGGCCTGCTGCTCGGGGGTCAGCTCCAGGGCTTTGCTCGGATCGTCGCTCTGCTGCAGGGCCGCGAGTTTCTGCTCGGTGTCGGCCAGCTGGGTTTGCAGAGTCTGTTCCTTCTCGCGGAACTTGACCTCGGCTTCACGCTGAATGGCGTCCACCACCTCGAACGGACGGGTAAAGCGACCGCGCGAACGCACGCTGATCAGCGCTTCGGAGCCGGCCAGGTTGTCCAGGGCGTTGATCGCAAAACCGGCGTTATCCGCCCAGGGCTGCGGAATACGCTGACCGAAGAAGTCCTGCACCTGCACCCACATGCGGTCGGTGAGCATGTCGGTGTCGGCGACGACGATCACGTTGATATTGTCAGCCTGCTTGAGGCCATCCTTCTGCCCTTCGATGCCATCCGGGAAGGCCGACTGCGCCGGGCCGCTGATACGCGCCGCCAGGGTGTAGCGCTCGCCGGTAGGTTCCAGCTCGCGGATCAGCTCTTCCGGGTTGGCCAGCATGCCGAAGCGTTTGGCATCAAACGGCATGGCGTACTGCGAGCTGCGAATAAGCGGAGTGAACTGGGTTTTCGCGCCTTCCAGGGGCTCCAGTATGCCGGCGGTGGCCACCGTGACGGTTTCCAGCGAGGCGGTGCTGATGTCCTCAGCATCCAGGGCACGCTTCGGCAGCGTCAGCCAGGCGGCGTGGCGCACAGGGCGCTGGCCCTCGCCCATGCTCACCGACATGGCATACGAGCCGTCGCCCAGCACCTGATCCGGCACCATGCGCAGGCCCCAGGCCTTGAACAGTTCCGGCAGGTCGGAGGCCTTGTCGACCACCATCTCGCCGGGCATTTCGGCCTGGGTATCGGCCTCGCTGAACGGGTCGACAAAGGTCAGCAACTTGCCGCCGCGCAGGACGAACTGGTCAATCGCGTACAGGGTCTGCTCGGGCAGCTGCTTGGGATGAATCAGCAGCAGTACCGAGACGTTCTCAGGGATCAGGTCAACATCGCGCTTGAGGCTTTCGATCTGGAACAGCTGACGAATTTCCTCGATCAGCATCCAGGCCGGCGTCGGCTGGCGCGCGGCCATGTCGAAACCACCGTTGACCTGCAGACCGGCGAGCACACCGACCACCGGCCGCTCTGGTTTGGCCAGGCTTTGCACCAGACGGCTGAGTTCGTATTCGAGGAACTCTTCCTGATCCAGGGCGAAGAACGGGATCACTTGGGTCAAGCCCTCGGCGTTCTTGCCGGCCAGGCCGAAGTAGATCGAGTCGCCGCCCTGCTGCAGCGGAATGCCCTGCAGACCGAACTCGGCAGCCTTGTCTTCGTCCTCAGAGAACGGTGCCGGGTCGATGATCGTCAGCTTGAGCTTGTCACCGGCCTCGCGCTGATAAGCCTTAAGCATTTCCTCGACGCGCTTGGCGTAGGTGCGCAGCGCCGGCAGGTCCTTGGTCGCGGTGTCGGAGTAGAAGAAGTTCAGCTCCACCGGCTCGTCCAGCTCGGCAAGAATCTGCTCGGTGCCGCTTGAGAGGGTGTAGAGCTTCTGCTCGGTCAGATCCAGCCGTACGCCACTGAGGCTGACGCTGGAGAACAGGTTGAAGGCGAGAAACGCCAGGGCAATGAGTGCAAGCCCGGCGCTGGAAACCATCAGCTTTTTCATGGGCGGCCTCAGTCAGCTTTCTTCAAGTCGATAACCACCGCCGTCGCAGCCAACCAGGCGGCGATCAGGGTGAGGAAATACAGCAGATCGCGCAGGTCGATCACGCCCTTGCTGATCGCATCGAAACGGGTCAGGAAGCTCAGCGAAGCCACGGCATCCACCAGCCATTGCGGCGCCCAGCCACTGAAACCGTCGAGCACCATGGGGAAGCCGCTGACGATAAACAGAAAGCACACGCTGACCGCGAGGATAAAGGCGATCACCTGATTCTTCGCCAGCGCCGACATGCACGAGCCAATCGCCAGATAAGCGCCGGCCAGCAGCCAGCTGCCGATATAACCGGTGATGATCGCGCCGTTGTCCGGCTCACCCAGGTAGTTGACGGTGATGATCATCGGGAAAGTCAGCAGCAGCGCCAGGCCGGCAAAGGCCCAGGCGGCGAGGAACTTGCCAGTGACCGCGTCGAAACGGGTGATTGGCAGGGTCATCAGCAGCTCGATGGTGCCGCTCTTGCGCTCCTCGGCCCACAGGCGCATGGCAATCGCCGGCACCAGAAACAGATACAGCCAGGGATGGAAATTGAAGAACGGCGACAGGTTGGCCTGGCCGCTCTCGAAGAAGCCGCCAAGGTAGAAGGTGAACACCCCGGACAGCACCAGAAAGATCAGGATAAATACGTAAGCCAGCGGCGTGGCGAAGTAGCTCGCCAGCTCGCGCTTGAAGATCACCGACAACTGACTCATACCACCTCCCCACGGGTCAGGCTGCGGAACACTTCGTCCAGCCGACCGCGTTCGACATTCAACTCCTTGACCTTCCAGCCACGCGCGGCGATCAGCGCATTGACCTGCGGGAAGATCACCTCGCCCGGCTTAGCCAGGATGCTCAGGCTGTGTTCCAGGGCGTTTTCTTCCACCCCGGCAACGCCCGGCAAGGCAGCCAACGCGGCCTGATCAAGCGGCTCGGCAGCCACCAGGGTGACGGCCTGGTGATAACGCGAACGGCTTTCCAGCTCCAGCGGCGTGCCATCGGCCAGCAACTTGCCGTGGGCAATCACCACCGCGCGGGTGCACACCGCCGAGACTTCTTCAAGAATGTGGGTGGAAATGATCACGATCTTGTCGTAAGCCAGGCTCTGGATCAGCTTGCGCACCTGGTGCTTCTGGTTCGGATCGAGGCCATCGGTGGGCTCGTCGAGGATCAGCACCTTGGGGTCATGCAGAATCGCCTGGGCCAGGCCGACACGGCGCTTAAATCCCTTCGACAGCGTCTCGATCGACTGTTCCAGCACGCCTTCCAGCTCGACCTGAGCGACCGCCTTGGCCACCCGCTCACGCTTCTCGGCACCCTTGAAGCCGCGCACCTCCGCAATAAATTCGAGGAAGCCACGCACCGTCATATCGCCGTAGCACGGCGCGCCTTCGGGCAAATAACCGATCTGCCGCTGGGCCTTGAGGGTGTCTTTCTGGATATCGAAACCAAGGATGCTGGCGCTGCCGGACGTCGGCGCAAGAAAGCCGGTGAGCATCTTCATGGTGGTGGATTTGCCGGCACCGTTGGGGCCGAGAAAGCCCAGCACTTCACCGGGCTGAACGCTGAAGGACAGGTCGTCCACCGCGGTGTGCTGCGCAAAACGCTTGGTTAGGTTTTTTATTTCGATCATGGCCTCTCACCATTGCGGTAACAGGCCCTGCTTGCAGCCGGTACTGACGCAAGCCGGGCGCTTAAGTGCCGGCGGACTATAAGGAGTCACGCGCAGGCAGCGCAAGCCAAGAACCGTCAGGTCATGTATCTGTTCGCTACAGCGCTGCTCGCCCAAGCGAGCAACGCTGGCAAGGCAAGCGATTAGAGGGTGCCGCGCAAGGCTTTCTCGAACAGCTGGCTATATTGCGCAGCCGTAAAGGCAATTGGATTGGTGCCGGCGGAGGGATCGACCGCAGCCATCTGCCCGACCTGTTCGATACGCCGGTCATCAATGCCGATCTCGCCCAGGCTGTGCGGGATACCGACCTGTTCACGCAGCGCCATCACCCACTCCAGTACGCCGCTGAAACCGGGTTTGGCCAGGTTCAGGTAGCGCGCCATTTTCTCCATCTGCGGCTCGATGCGCTCACGGTTGGCCACCAGCACGTAAGGCATCAGCACTGCATTGAGCAGGCCATGGTGCGCGTCGTACAGCGCGCCGAGCGGATGGGCCAGGGCATGCATGGCGCCGAGGCCGCGCTGGAATGCAGTGGCGCCCATGCTCGAGGCCACCAGCATCTGTAATCGCGCTTCCACATCACTGCCCTGCGCCACCGCACGCGGCAGATACTGCTGCACTAGGTGCATGCCTTCCAGGGCAATGCCCTCGGCCATGGGGTGGAACAGCGGTGAGCAGAACGCCTCCAGGTTATGCGACAGCGCATCCATGCCGGTGGCAGCGGTAATCTTGGCCGGCAGGCCGACAGTCAGCTCAGGGTCGAGGATCACCAGCGCCGGCAACATGCGCGCGTGAAAGATGATGCGTTTGATATGCGCGTCGTCGTCGGTGATCACCGAGGCGCGCCCCACTTCCGAACCGGTGCCAGCGGTGGTTGGTACCGCCACCACCGGGGCCATGCCGGCAACATTGACGCGGTTGCAGTTGTCGCCGATGTCCTCGAAATCCCACAACGGCCGATCCTGGCCGACCATCAGGGCGATGGCCTTTCCGGCATCCAGCGCCGAGCCGCCGCCAAAGGCGATCACTCCGTCATGTGCGCCGGCCTTGAATGCGGCCACCCCATCCATCACGTTCTGCCCGGTGGGGTTGCCCTTGATACCGTGGAACAAGCCAGCCTTGAGGCCATCATCGCGGCAGTGCAGCAGCGCACGGTCGATCATTGGCAAGGCAGCCAGGCCAGGGTCGGTGACCAACAGCGGTGCGCTCATGCCCAGTTGCCGGCAAGCCGCCGGAAGCTCGCTGATACGGCCAACGCCGACGCGCACCGAAGTCGGGTAATTCCAGTTCATGCGGTAGTGATTCAGGTCCATGGCGCGCCTCACAACTGAGTCTTGAAATGGAAGGATTTCGGCCGGGTGACATGCTCGAAGCCGACACTGGACAGGGTGCAACCGCGTCCGGAGTTCTTCACCCCGGTCCAGGCCAGTGCCGGGTCAAGGTAGTCACAGCGGTTGAGAAACACCGTGCCCGCCTCCACCCGATCGGCCAGGGCCATGGCAGCGTCGACATCACGACTGAAGATCGCGGCAGTCAGGCCGAACTCGCTGTCATTCATCAGCGCCAGGGCTTCTTCGTCATCCTTGACCTTCTGGATGCCCACCACCGGGCCGAAGGATTCCTCGGTCATCACCCGCATGCCGTGGTGCACGTTGGTCAGCACCTGCGGCGCCAGGTACTGCGAGCCGGGATGGTCCATGGCAAAGTCGGCCGGCACCAGATGGGCGATGGCGCCCTGCTCGACGGCATCGTGAATCTGCCCACGGACAAAATCCGCAGCCTCGGCACGTACCAGTGGGCCGAGGGTGGTATCCGGGTCATCGGAGCGGCCGAGCTTGTACTGTTTCACCAGTGCCACCGCCTGCTCGACGAAGGCGTCATACAGCGATTCGTGCACATAGATGCGTTCGATGCCGCAACACGATTGCCCGGAGTTGAAGAACGCCCCATCGATTGTGGTTTCCACCGCGTGGGCCAGATCGGCATCAGCCCGTACATAAGCCGGATCCTTACCGCCCAGTTCCAGACCGATGCTGAGAAAGCGCCCCACCGCTACCCGTTCGACCATGGTGCCGCCGGGTACCGAACCGGTGAAGGCCACATGGGCGATGGTCGGGGCCTGAATCAGCGCCTCGGTTTCACCGTGGCTCAGGTGCAAATACTGGAAAACCCCGTCCGGCAAGCCAGCTTCACTGAAAGCTTCGACCATACGCTCGGCGCAAAGCGGAGTTTGCGCTGAATGCTTGAGCAGCACCGCATTGCCGGCCAGTAGCGCAGGCATCACCGCATTCACTGCCGTCAGGTAGGGGTAATTCCACGGTGCGATCACCAGCGCCACGCCCAGCGGTTCACGGCGGATAAAGCGAATAAACCCGGGCTTTTCCGGCACCTGGATATCCGCCAGGGCCTGTTCGGCGATATCCGCCATATAGCTGGCGCGCTCGACAAAGCCGCGCACTTCGCCTGCGGCATAGCGGATCGGCCGGCCCATCATCCAGCACAGCTCTTCAGCCAGCTGAGTTTCCTTGGCGGCGAAGGCGGCAATCGCCTTGCGGCCGATGGCGATGCGCTCGGCCAGCGGGGTGTTCTTCCAGGCCTGCTGCGCCAGTTCGGCCTTGACCAGCGCCACCTGAATTTCCGGGTTGGAGGCCAAATGGCGTTCGACATACACCGAGCCATCGATGGGTGAAATGCATTGCAGTTTGCTCATTGAAGAAACTCCATAAGCCCAATCAGCCGGGGCTGCGCGCTAGATAATTTCGAAGTAGCGATCCAATTCCCAGTCGCTGACATGCCGGCGGTATTCGCGCTCTTCCCACTCGCGGCTGGCGGCGAAGTGCTCGACAAACTCATCGCCAAACAACTCCCGCGCCGCCGTCGAGGCCTTCAGGCGCTGGGCCGCATCCCACAGGGTGCGCGGCAGGGCCAGCTCCTCGGGGTGCTTCATCGCGTAGGCATTGCCCACCACCGGCTCGGTCGGCTCCCACTGCTGCATCACGCCATACAGACCGGAGCCGAGGGCCACCGACAGAGCCAGAAACGGATTGCCATCGGCCGCACCCAGGCGATATTCCTGGCGCTGGGATTTATCACTGCCGGGGATTACCCGCAGCGCGGCGGTGCGGTTTTCCACGCCCCAGGTGGCATCGGTGGGAGCCCAGAAACCGGGGATCAGCCGGCGGTAGCTGTTCAGCGTCGGCGCGACCATGCACAGAAATTCCGGCATCAGGCGCTGCTGACCGGCGAGAAAGTGGCGCTGAATCTTGCTCATATTGTGCGCCTGGCTCGGGTCATAGAACGCCGATTTGCCGCTGGCCAGATCGCGCAGGGACACATGGATATGCCCGCTCTGCCCCGGGTACTTGCCCGACCACTTGGCCATAAAGGTGGCCATCAGGCCGTTGCGCTGGGCCAGTACCTTCATAAAGGTTTTGAACAGCGCGCCCTTGTCGGCTGCGGCTTCGGCGCGGTCATAGGCAATCGCCGCCTCCAGCACGCCAGGGCCGGTTTCGGTGTGCAGGCCTTCGATGGGAAAGTCCATGCGCTCGGCCATTTCCAGGATCTCGTGGTACAGCTCGGCATGCACCGAGTTGCGAATCATCGAGTAGCCAAACCAGTCCGGAGTGAACGGTTTGAGATTGCGAAAACCCTTCTCGCGGGCCGACTCCGGGGTTTCATCGAACATAAAGAATTCATATTCCAGCGCCGCAAAAGCATCAAAGCCCATGGCCTTGCAGCGCTCAATCACCCGGCGCAGGGTGCCGCGTGGGCAGACCTTCTCGGCCGCCTCGGCAAACTCGCAGATAAACAGCAGCATGCCGTTTTCGAAGGGTAGATCTCGGCAGGTGTGTGGCAAAACCCGCACGGGAGCATCCGGGTAGCCGGTGTGCCAGCCGGTGTATTGAGCGTTGTCGTAGAGCTGGTCCTTCACGTCCCAGCCGAGCACCACATCGCAGAAGGCAAAGCCGCTGTCGAGAGCAGAAAAGAACTTGCTGCGGCTGAGGTATTTGCCACGCATCACCCCATCGTTATCGAACACCCCAACCTTGATATGGCTAAGGCCGCGTTCCTCGACAATGCGCTTGGCATCCAGAACGGTTTTCACGTCTCGCGGATTGAGCATAAATGCACCTGTCTCTTGTTGTTATGGCCGACATCCGGTGTCAGTCCTGCAGGCAACAACAGAGTATCAAGCGCATCCCCACAACAACCGCACAACGCGCCCTGACTACCACCCACGCCTGTTAGAACACCCGGCAAAAAGCTTGTTCAGTGTGGTACAGGATTGAGGAGTTGGCTGGCTGATCCGGGAAATATCTGCTGCCTGCCGCAGCCGCTGCGCTGCACACAGCAAAACGCCCGCACCTTGCGGCGCGGGCGTGGTTTTGCAGGCGGATCGACGCGATCAACGATAAGGCGCGCCAGCCTTGGCCATGAGGGCGTTGTACTTCTTGAAGATTTCCACCACACGAGCGCAACGTGGGCTGGTTTTGGCGATTTCGTCCCAGAACTTCAGCGCCTCGGCTTCCACCGTGGCCCACTCCTCGGCCGGGATGGATGTCAGTTGCAGCTTTCCGCCTTCGACCCGTAGTTGCGCTTCACCACCCCAGTACCAGTGCTGGCGGTAGTAGTTGGAGCTGTCCATGCACAGTTTGAACAGGGTTTTCAGGTGCTCGGGCACCTCGGCCCATTTGTCCGAATTGGCGAAGTAGGAACCGCACCAGGCGCCGGAGATGTTGTTGGTAAGGAAGTATTTGGTCACGTTGGCCCAGCCGACGGTGTAGTCCTCGGTGATGCCGGACCAGGCAATGCCATCCAGCTCGCCGGTCTGGATCGCCACCTCGACATCTTCCCAAGGCAGGGTTACCGGGATCACGCCAAAGCGGGTGAGGAACTTGCCGGCCGTAGGGAAGGTGAAAATGCGCTTGCCCTTGAGCTGTTCAAGCTTGGTGATCGGCTCGACCGTGGCGAAGTGGCAAGGGTCCCAGGCGCCGGCACCGAGCCAGGTCACGCCTTTGACTTCGCCATAGGCCTCGGCCCAGATTTCATTGAGGCCGTACTGATTGAACAGCACCGGGATATCCAGGCTGTAGCGGGTGGCGAACGGGAAGTAGCCGCCAAACACCGAGATATCCACGGGTGCGGCGATGGAGTCGTCATCGCTTTGCACCGCATCGATAGTGCCCTTCTGCATGGCGCGAAACAGCTCGCCGGTAGGCACCAGTTGGTCGGCGTAATACAGCTGGATTTCCATCTCGCCATTGGCAGCCTTGTTGAAGGCATCGATGGACGGTTTGATCACATGTTCGCCCAGGGCCGCGCCGGCATAGGTCTGCAGGCGCCAAACGATTTTCTTCGGCTCGGCGGCGTAGATATGCGCCGGGCCTAGTGCCGTTGCCCCTGCTGCCCCGGTGGCCACCGCGGCGGTTTTCAGAAAACTGCGTCTCGTACTCATGCTGTTATCTCCAGACTTGTAGATTCAGATGGCATACAACCGCACTGCCTGGCCCACGGGGCGCTGGCAGGGTTTTCAGAGGGGCGACCTGCACCTGATTGCTAAAAAGCCCTTGAGGATTGCGTACGGCATAAGCGGCACTGCGCCGCGGCAATCCTCACTGGCTTCTACAGATACGACTGCACTGGCCTACTGCTGAAATTCATGTGCTCACCCGCCGTAATGCCACTGCGGCAGCCACAGGGCGATCTGCGGGAAGACCATGACCAGCACCAGCGCCAGGACCATGATCAGCACGAATGGGGTAACCGAAACGTAGATGTCACGCAGCGAGACTTCCGGCGGAGCCATGGCGCGCATCAGGAACAGGTTGTAGCCGAAGGGCGGCGTCATATAGGCGATCTGGCAGGTGATGGTGTAGAGCACGCCATACCAGACCAGGTCGAAGCCCAGCGCACCGACCAGCGGAATATAGAGAGGCGCGACGATCACCAGCATGGCGGTGTCATCGAGGAACATGCCCATGAGGATGAACGACAGCTGCATCAGGATCAGCACCTGCCATGGCCCCAGGCCGAGGCTATCGAGAAAGAACGCTTCAATTGCCTTGACCGCGCCGAGACCGTCGAACACCGCACCGAAACACAGCGCAGCGAGGATGATCCACATAAACATGCAGCTGATGCCGAGCGTCTTGCGCAGGGTTTCTTCCATCACGCTGCGGGTCAAACGACCCTTGACCAATGCCATCAGGGTGGCCGCCGCAGCGCCCACCGCCGAGCTTTCCACCAGGCTGGTGATACCCATCAGAAACAGTCCGGTCATGCAGAAGAAGATAAACAACGGCGCAATGCCAGCCTTGAGTAGCAGCAGCTTCTCGCGTCGGCTGATCTGCCCACGCTCTTCCTCGGACAACGCCGGCCCCAGCTCAGGCTGCAAGCGGCAACGTATGGCGATATAGAAGATAAACAGCCCCGCCATCAGCAGACCGGGAAACACCCCGGCCAGCCACAGCTGGCCGACCGGCTGGCGGGCGATCATGCCGTACAGCACCAGCACCACGCTCGGCGGAATCAGGATACCCAGGGAGCTGCCGGCCTGAATCACCCCGGTGACCATGATCTTGTCGTAGCCACGACGCAGCAGTTCCGGCAAGGCGATGCTGGCGCCGATGGCCATGCCGGCCACGCTCAGGCCATTCATCGCCGAGATCGCCACCATCAGGCCGATGGTGCCGATGGCCAAGCCGCCATGCAGCGGGCCCATCCAGACGTGGAACATTTTGTAGAGGTCTTCGGCCAGCCCCGACTCGGAGAGCATGTAACCCATAAACACGAACAGCGGCAGGGTCAGCAGCGGGTACCACTTCATCAGTTTCATGGCCGCGCTGAAGGCCATTTCCGAACCGCCATCGCCCCACAACATCAGCGCTGCCGCCACCGCGACAAAGCCGATCGCGCCAAATACCCGCTTGCCGGTAAGCAGCAGCAACATCATCGAGGAGAACATCAGCAGGGCTATCAGCTCGTAATCCATTACAGCGGTTCCCCCCGCGCGGCGGCGATGTCCTTGAACAGGGTAGCGATGGCCTGCAGCAGCATCAGGGCGATGCCGATGCACATGATGATCTTGATCGGAGCCATGGGGGGCGACCAGGCCGAGTAGCTGGTTTCGCTGTATTCAAGGGCGTACTGGGTCGAGGAAATACCGCCGTAAAGCAAAAACACCAGGTAGAAAATCAGAAAGCCGATGGTGATCGCATCGATGATCGCGCGGGCCCGTGGCGACCAGCGGCTGTAGAACAGGTCCATGCGCACATGGGCATCAAGCTGCATGGAATAGGCACCGCCAAGCAGGAAGTAGGCGACCATCAAAAACTGCGCCGACTCCAGCGTCCAGGCGGCTGGCATAAAGAAGGTCTTGCTGATTGAGGAGTACAGCAGCACGCCGAGAATGGCGAAGATCAGGTACATGGCGAAGCGCCCGACAACGCGGTTAAGCGCCTCCACTGCGTGCACAAACAGCCTGATGGCCTTGGGCATACTGCACCTGCCGAATAATTGTTATTCCGAGAGCCTAGACCAAGATTGGCCAAAGCCAATCAGCGCAAAGTGCGTTAGCACAAAGCACGCCAGCTCTTTTACGCAGGCAATCTCTCTCGAAATATCAGCAGCTTAGTGCAGGGCAAAAAGCTGCCGTATACCCCGGCTAGCCCTCTAGAAAGCCTATCAGCACCGCCACGGTGCGTGCAGGGCCCTCTTCTTGGGGCACATGGCCCAGGTCGTCAAACAGCACCAGACGGCTGCCCTTGATATCGCGCTTGAAACGCTCGGCATTGACCGGCGGAATCAACTCATCGCGGCCGCCCCAGATAATCAGCGTCGGCACCTTGAGCTCGGCGATGCGGCTGTGGCTCTGCCCCGCGTCGACCTGAATAAAACGCTGGCGCAAGGCTTCGCGATTACCGGCGCGCAGTGTCAGCTCGTAGTAGCGATCAATCAGATCATCGCTGACCTTGCTCGGGTCGCCATAGACGTTACGGATACTCGCCTCGATCATTTGTCGTGGCAGCACGTTGGCCATCAACGGCGCCAACGCGGGGATCTGCGCCAGGCGAAAGCCAATGGGGATAGACGTGGCATTGCGTGGGTAACCGGCAGCGTCCACCAGCACCAATCGTTCGACCCGCTGCGGATGGTCCAGGGCAAATTGCCAGGCCAGTTGCCCGCCAAAACTGTTGCCCGCCACCACCGCGCGCGGCACCTGCAACTGGTCCAGCACATGGCCGAGGAAGGCGCTGTAGTGGGCCATGCGGTAGTCGCCATCGGGGAAAGGCCCGGTCAGGCCGAAACCCGGTAGATCGAGACTGATCACCCGACGCTTAGTCTGCAACGCCGCCACCCAGCCTTCCCAGGTGTGCAGGCTGGCCGAGGTGCCATGCAGCAGCACAATCGGCGCAGGATCATCCCGCGGGCCCTGATCACGCAGGTGTACGAGCATACCGTCGATGGCGAGAAACTGTGACGGTGGCAAGGCCCAACGCGGTTTGAGGTCCGCCAGGGGGCGATCCGGCGCCCAGTTCCAGGCCACCGCTGCGGCCAGGCTGATAAGCAACAGCAGGACAAGGGATACGGCGATCTGCACAACACGCTTCATAGTCGGTACCTAATGGCGGGGCACTGGCAATACTAGTCAACGACGCGCAGCTTGCCTGTGACCGTCGTGCACCACACGGTTGCAGGAGCGGTCCATGGCCGCGATAAGGGCTTAGCGGGCATTGAACTAGGCGTCCCCCCGCTCCTACAAGCAGGCCGATATGCAGACGAAAAAAAGCCCCGATGTGCCGGGGCTTGAGGAGTGTTGCGCCGTTTTGCGGCGCACACGATAAAACGGGTTTTAAACCAGGCTAGTCAGCGCATCACGACTAAACGGCAGAATGTCCTGCTCGCGGCCATCGCGTACTTTTACCGCCCAATCCGGATCGACCAGCAGCGCGCGGCCTACGGCAACCAGGTCGAACTCCTGCTTGTTCAGGCGCTCCAGCAGGTTTTCCAGGCTGGCCGGCTGAGCCACCTTGTCGGTGTTGACCATAAACTGGAGGAACTCGCCATCCAGGCCGACGCTGCCGACGGTGATGGTTGGCTTGCCAGTCAGCTTGCGCGTCCAGCCAGCCAGGTTCAGCTCGGAGCCGTCGAACTCCGGCTCCCAGAAGCGGCGGGTCGAGCAGTGGAAGATGTCCACGCCAGCATCGCTCAGCGGCTTGAGGAAGGCTTCCAGGGCTTCCGGGGTTTCCACCAGACGGGCGCTGTAGTCCTGCTGCTTCCACTGCGAGAAGCGGAAGATGATCGGGAACTCCGGGCCGACTGCGGCGCGCACGGCCTGGATCAGTTCGATGGCAAAGCGCGAACGCTGCGCCAGGTCACCGCCGTATTCGTCGGTGCGCTGGTTGCTGCCGGCCCAGAAGAACTGGTCGACCAGATAGCCGTGGGCACCGTGAATTTCCACGCCGTCCATGCCGATGGCTTTGGCATCTTTGGCGGCTTGGGCGAAGGCAGCGATCACTTCCTTGATGTCGTCCTGGGTCATGCCGTGCACAACCACGTTGCCTTCTTTGATTTTCTCGCTCGGGCCGTAGCCTGGGACGCTGGCGTCCGGCTCGGTGCCCAGCTTGCGCACATTGCCTACGTGCCACAGTTGCGGAACGATCTTGCCGCCTTCGGCATGCACTGCATCGACCACTTTTTTCCAGCCGGCCAGAGCGTCTTCACCGTAGAAACGCGGCACGTTCGGGTAACCGTTGGATGCCTTGTGGCCAACGGTGGTGCCTTCGGTGACGATCAGGCCAACGCCAGCAGCAGCGCGGCGACGGTAGTACTCGATGACCTTGCTATTCGGTACGCCGCCCGGGGAGAAGGAACGGGTCATCGGCGCCATGACCACACGGGTCGGCAGCTCCAGGTTGCCCAGGGTAAAGGGTTGGAACAGCGCTTTAACGGGATCGGTCATCATCATTCCTCGGGGCGGCCAGAGCGCCGCAACTGGTTAAAGGGGGGAGGCCTGCAACAACAGCTGCAGGCGTTGGATAAAGTCCGTCAGGGCGCGGGTGTTGTTTGCCACCTTGAGCCGGGTCAGCGCACCTTGCCAGGCATTGGCGATAAAGCTCGCCAGGTTGCGGCAATCTTCATCGGCCGGCAGTTCACCGGCCGCCTGCGCCTGTTCGAGGCACACCTGCAGGGTGTCCGCCGAGGCTTGCAGAATCGCATCGACCTGCGCGCCCAGCGTCGGTGACAGCTCGGCCATCTCGAAGCTCAGGCTGCCAATAAAGCAGTGGTATTCCAGACGCTCCTGGCGAGCGAAGTGCTCAACCAGCTCAGCGTAATAACCAAGGATGCGCTCACGCGGGCTTAGCGCCGAATTGCTGAGGGCTTCGGCATAACGCGCCAGACGTGGCTGATAGACCTGCTGCAAGGCCTGCAGGGCAAAGTCTTCCTTGCTGGCGAAGTAGTGGTAGAAGGAGCCTTTCGGCACCCCCGCCGCCTGCACGATTTCCTGCACGCCGGCACCGTGATAACCACGACGGGTCATCACCTCGGCGCCTTTGGCGAGGATCAGGTCACGCTTGTCGAGTCGGATGCTGGAATTCATGCCGGCAAGAATATGACCGGTCGTCTCGCCCCGCCTAGCACTATTGATTTGCGTGATTATCAGTAAGAAGCAGAGCGGGTTTTAGAAACGACAAAGCCGCGAACAGGTCGCGGCTTTGTGGGAGAGGAAGATGCAGAACCTGCTCAACGTCTCGCGAGCTAGAGCCATGCAAGGCAAAAGCAGGTGAGGAAGCGGAGTTTACTGGCTGTAAATGAGCATTCCGAACCTGCTTTTAACGCAGCAGGGCCGACGCGCAGCAGACGTTGGGCAGGTTCTTAGCCGCGGGCGGCTTTGATCACTTCGATATAGGGTTCGGCAAAGCGTTGATCCTGGATCAGCGCAATAAAGTCATTGCCCTGGGCGTCCTTGGCATTCAGGTCGTAGCCGGCGGCAACGAAGAAGCCGACAAAGCGCTCGAAATCATCGATACGCAGGCCGCGGTAGGCCTTGACCAGCTTGTGCAGCGACGGCGGCGTGGCATCGGCCGGTTCTACGCTGAGGAACAGCTTGATCGGCTCGTCACCAATCTCTTCGCCAATCACCTGTTTCTTGTCTTTACGCATCGTTCACTCCAGCTAACCAGGCCACACGGGGCCGGCAGTGTACCTCCGGGGTGACAAGGGCTCAACGGATGCAGCTCAGCCAAACTTTCTAACACGCACTGACCACGAGCAATAGCCGACTTAGGTCAAGTCTGCCTTCACCATGCAGCCCTTATACTGCACCCAGCCACCTGGGAGTCATTATGTCGCTGCCCTTACCGCCGCTGTTCTCCGCCTGGCGCCAGACCTTGCGCGCCGGCTACGGCTGGAAAAACCTGCGCAGCGACCTGAGCGCCGGCGTCACGGTGGGCATCATCGCCATTCCGCTGGCCATGGCCCTGGCGATTGCCGTCGGTGTAGCACCGCAGCATGGACTGTATACGGTGCTGGTGGCCGGCACGCTGACAGCCCTGTTTGGCGGCTCGCGCTTTAACGTCTCCGGGCCAACCGCCGCCTTTGTAGTCATTCTGCTGCCGGTCACCCAGCAATTTGGCCTCGGCGGGTTGCTGCTGTGCACGCTGATGGCCGGATTGATCCTGATTGCCCTCGGGCTGATGCGCGCCGGGCGGCTGATCGAATTTATCCCCTACCCAGTCACGCTGGGCTTTACCGCCGGTATCGGCATTGTCATCGCTACGCTGCAGATCAAAGACCTGTTCGGCCTGCAGCTCAGCAGTCAGCCGAACAACTACATCGAACAGCTCAACGGCCTGCTGCATGCCCTGCCCAGCCTGCAACTGGGTGACAGCCTGGTGGCGCTGGTATGCCTGGCGACGCTGCTGATCTGGCCGCGCTGGGTGCCGAAAATACCAGGCCACCTGGTCGCACTGACGGTCGGCGCATTGCTCGGGCTGCTGCTGGAAAGCCTGCAGATTCCCGTGGCGACCATTGGCGAGCGCTTCAGCTACAGCCTGAATGGCGTTGAGCACCCAGGCATTCCGCCATTTCTGCCGAGCTTTATCTGGCCCTGGCACTTGCCAGGTGCCGATGGCCAGCCACTGGTGGTGAGCTTCGAGCTATTCCGTCAGCTGCTCGCACCGGCCTTTGCCATTGCCATGCTCGGGGCGATTGAATCGCTGCTCTGCGCCGTGGTTGCCGATGGCATGACCGGCAGCAAGCACGACCCCAATGGCGAGTTGATCGGCCAGGGCATCGGCAACCTAGTAGCACCGCTGTTCGGCGGTATCACTGCAACCGCCGCGATTGCCCGTAGCGCCGCCAACGTGCGCGCCGGGGCTTACTCGCCACTGGCCGCGATTGCCCACGCCGGCGTGGTGCTGATCGCCATCCTGTTTCTCGCGCCCCTGTTCAGTTACTTGCCGATGGCCGCGCTGGCGGCCTTGCTACTGGTGGTGGCGTGGAACATGAGCGAGCCGCGGCATGTGCACCACACCCTGCGCATCGCCCCACGCAGTGATGTGCTGGTGCTGCTGACCTGCCTGATTCTTACCGTGTTGTTCGATATGGTGCTGGCTGTGGGCGTCGGCCTGCTGCTGGCCGCCGGGCTGTTTATCAAGCGCATGAGCGATCTGACCGATACCGAAGCGCTGCCCAAGCACTTTCACCAGGCGCTTAATGACCTGCCCGAACATGTGCTGGCCTACGCGATTCGCGGGCCGCTGTTCTTCGGCGCAGCGGAAAAGGCCCTGAGCGTGCTCAGGCGGTTTACTCCAGGGGTGAAGGTGGTGATCGTCGATATCAGCGCCGTACCACTGCTGGACATGACCGCCATCGCCGCGCTGGACAATGTGCTGCGCGACTATCGCGAGCAGCAGGTCGGACTGATATTGAGCGGGCCGACGGCCCAGGTACGCCTGCAATTGCGCCGCGCGGGGATAGTGCGAGTGGAAGGACAGCTGGCCTATGTTCGCGACCTGGCCCAGGCCAGGGAAAAGGCTCTGCGCTGGTTACAGGAGAGCTGAAAAAAGCTTATCGCGGCCAAGGCCGCTCCTACACCAACGCGGCGATCTGTAGCAACGTAGGGTGGATAACGCGCAGCTTATCCACCGTGGGCCTTGAGCCGTGTAGCCCGGATGCAATCCGGGCTACGTAAGTTGCGTGCGCATCCAGTATCGAGGGTGCTTACAGACCTTTAACTGCGTAGATGCCCGGCGCATTGCGCCAGTAGCCCTTGTAGTCCATGCCGTAGCCAAACACGTAGCGATCGACGCAGGGCATGCCGACGTAATCAGCCTTGAGGTCGGGGCGAGCCTTGCGGTCGTGGGTTTTGTCTACCAGCACGGCAATGCGAACGTTCTTAGCGCCGGCATGCCGGCAAAAATCGATGATGGCACCGAGGGTGTGCCCTTCATCGAGGATGTCGTCGATGATCAGCACGTCGCGGTCAATAAAGGAGATTTCCGGTTTGGCCTTCCAGAACAGCTCGCCGCCGCTGGTTTCATTGCGGTAGCGAGTGGCGTGCAGATAGGACAATTCCAGCGGGAAGTTGAGCTTAGGCAGGAGCTTGCCGGAGAAGATCAGCCCGCCGTTCATCACGCAGAACACCACGGGATTGCTGTCGGCCATCTCGTTGTTGATGGCCGCCGCCATGGCGTCGATAGCCACTTCGACCTCGGCATTGCTGTGCAGGCAATCGGCTTCGGCCATAACTTGGCGGATGTGCGCGAGATCGACGGACATGCTGTTTCCTCTTGGGAGCGGGACGGCCAGATCAGAAAGCTGATCAATGCGTCAAAATAAAAGCCGGCAAAGGTACCCATCTGCGTAGAGCAGAGCAAGGGTTGCCAGACAAACAGGGCAATTTGTCGGCAACAGGAGAAATTTAGACGCTAATTGCCGATTTCACCCGAGCCCGAGGCAGCACTTGGACTAGCCAATGCTTTAATCTAACGCAATTTTTCGCCCGTCCTGCCGGAGACCCCACCATGCCCATTCTCGAGATCCGCCACCCGCTGATCCGCCACAAACTCGGCCTGATGCGCCGCGCCGATATCAGCACGAAGAACTTTCGCGAGCTGGCCCAGGAAGTCGGCGCGCTGCTGACCTACGAGGCGACCAAGGATCTGCCGCTGGAAGACTGTGAGATCGAAGGCTGGTGCGGCACCGTGAAGGTGGAAAAAATCTCCGGCAAGAAAATCACCGTAGTACCCATCCTGCGTGCCGGCATCGGCATGCTCGAAGGCGTGCTCAGTCTGATTCCGGGGGCCAAGGTCAGCGCCGTGGGCGTGGCGCGCAACGAAGAAACCCTGCAAGCGCACACCTATCTGGAAAAGCTGGTGCCGGAAATCGATGAGCGCCTGGCGATGATCATCGACCCGATGCTGGCCACCGGCGGCTCGATGGTCGCCACCATCGACCTGTTGAAAAAAGCCGGCTGCAAGGACATCCGCGCCATGGTCCTGGTCGCTGCCCCGGAAGGGATCAAGGTGGTCAACGACGCGCACCCGGATGTGCTGATTTTCACCGCTTCCATCGACGAGCGCCTGAACGAGCACGGCTACATCATTCCCGGCCTCGGTGATGCCGGCGACAAGATCTTCGGCACCAAGCAGAAGGATGCCTAGGGTCTGCTCCCGTTTCATTCGTGGCCGCGCCGAAGCCTATTTTAGTGCGAGGCAAGGCACGAGACACGAAGTTTGGTTGCTCCAAATGAGTGTTGAGAAACGTAGCATCGCACTAAAACAGGCACGGCCCTGCGGGTTGCGCGAGAAATTGCCCCCGCTGTTGTTGCAGGACTTGGCAAGGGCGCGCCATTACCCGCGTCCTGCGCCTAACCGGGGGCAATTTCTCGCGGCAACGCGGCTCACTAATGAAACAGGAACAGACCCAAATGCAGGACGAATACAACGACCCACTCTGGCGCCAGGGTATTTCCGGCGCGCAGATGCTGTTTGTGGCCTTCGGCGCACTGGTGCTAATGCCACTGATCACCGGCATGGACCCCAACGTCGCACTGTTCACCGCCGGTATCGGCACCCTGTTGTTCCAACTGGTGACCGGCCGCCAGGTACCGGTATTCCTGGCCTCCAGCTTTGCCTTTATCGCGCCGATTCTCGCCGCCAAAGGTGAGTTCGGCCTGCCGGCCGTGCTCGGCGGCATCGTTGCCTCGGGCCTGGTGTATATCCTGCTCAGCGCCGTAGTGCGGGTTAAAGGCGCGGGCTTTATCGACCGTCTGTTGCCGCCGGTGGTGATTGCCCCGGTGATCATTTCCATCGGCCTGGCACTGTCGCCAGTGGCGGTGAACATGGCCATGGGCAAGGCCGGTGATGGCAGCGCGCAGCTGGTGCCGTATGAAACCGCGATGTTGATTTCCATGTCGGCGCTAATCACCACCGTACTGGTCGCCGCCATGGGCCGTGGCCTGCTGCGCCTGGTGCCAATCCTCGCGGGGATTATCGTCGGCTGTATCGTCGCGGCGTTCTGCGGGGTGATCGACACCAGTAATGTCGCGGCCGCACCCTGGCTGGCGATTCCGGCGTTCGTGACGCCTGAGCTGCATTGGGGCGCGATTCTCTACATCGTCCCGGTCGCTTTGGCTCCGGCTATTGAACACATCGGTGGCGTGGTGGCGATCGGCAGCGTGACCGGTAAGAACTTTATCAAGAAACCCGGCCTACACCGCACCCTGCTTGGCGACGGCCTGGCCACCTCGGCCGCTGGCCTGTTCGGCGGCCCGCCCAACACCACCTATGCGGAAGTCACTGGCGCGGTGATGCTGACCAAGAACTACAACCCGAAGATCATGACCTGGGCAGCCTGCTTCGCCATCGGCCTGGCCTTCGTCGGCAAGTTCGGCACCGCACTGCAGAGCATTCCGGTACCGGTCATGGGCGGCATTCTCTGCCTGCTGTTCGGCTCCATCGCAGTGGTGGGCCTGAATACCCTGATCCGCCATCAGGTCGACCTGTCCGAGGCGCGCAACCTGATCATCGTGTCGGTGACCCTGGTGTTCGGCATCGGCGGCATGGTGATTGGCAACAGCGACTTCGCCCTCTCCGGCATTTCCCTGTGCGCCATCTGCGCCCTGGTACTTAACCTGGTGTTGCCGGGTGGCCAAGGCTGGCGCAGCAAGACCGTGCTGGAAGAGCCGGACCTGTAAACCGCATCCAGTAAAAAGCCCCGCATCTGCGGGGCTTTTTTATGCCATGTGGCATGACTTAAGCCGGGTTGGCCGACCACCCCTGCAACCGCACCACACTCTCGCGATACGGTTTGAGGCTCATGCTCAGCAGCACGATGGAGCTGAATACCGCCAGCGAGGTAACAATCAGCAGCGAATAACGCAGCGCCATGTCATCGGCAAACACGTAGTCAGTCACCAGCGCCACCGCCGTCGGGCCGATGCCCAGACCGATCAGGGTGATCACGAACAGGTAGATCGCCGAGGCCTGGCCGCGCATCGAGTTGGGCATGATTTCCTGAATCGCCGCCGGCGCCACGCCAAACGGCATGCTCAGGAAAAATACCGCAGGCGCGGTGAGGACTGCCGCCCACAGCGCAGTTTCCATCAGTGGGAAGGCCAGCACAAAAGGCACCGCACCAATGGCCGCATACAGGCCGACGCGCATATTGGCGTCGCTGCTGCCGCGCTTGGCCATCCAGTCGGCCAAACGGCCGCCGAAGACGATACCCAGGCAACCGAAGACCGCAACAATGCTGCCGTAGATAATACCGACCTGGCTGGCGTCCCAGCCGTAGGTGCGGATAAAGAAGGTCGGGATCCAGGCCGCGCTACCGTAACCGGCAAACGCCAGGCCGGCAAAGCCGAAGTTATGGCACAGCACGGTGCGGCGATTGGCGCGGATATAACGCCCAACATCCGCCAGCGGCACCGCGATACCGGCGCCTACGCCGCGCCGCGCCGGCTCTTTCACTGCCAGCATCAGCAAGGTAAACAGCACCCCAGCCGCGCCGAGAATCAGGAAGATCAACTGCCACGGACGCACTTCACCGAACACCGGCAGCACCACATCGCCCTGCGCCGAAGCGAATTGAATCACCAGGCCGCCGAGCAGAAAGGCCAGACCGGAGCCGAGGTAAACCCCCATGGAATACACGCTGATCGCCGTAGCACGGCGCTCAGCCGGGAAGCTGTCGGCAATCAGCGAATAGGCCGCAGGCGACAGCGCCGCCTCGCCCACACCGACGCCAATGCGGCAGATCAGAAATTGCCAGTACAGCTTGGCCATGCCGCAGGCAGCGGTGGCCGCACTCCAGAACAGCACGCCGATGGCAATCAGCCCACGGCGGCTCTTGGTATCGGCCAGACGGCCCAGAGGAATGCCGCAGACGGTGTAGAACAGTGCGAATGACAGGCCCATCAGCAGGCTCATCTGCGTGTCACTGATCATCAGGTCACGGCGAATCGGGCCAACCAGCAGATTGAGAATCTGCCGATCGATAAACGACAGCACGTACGCCACCATCAGGATGGCGACAGTTACCCAGGCGCGGGTAGCTGAGGGATAGCCGTTATTGTTGTTGGGCACTGGCAGTCTCCTCGGCACCGTTGGTGCGGTGCACGACGGTTGAAAGAACTGCCAGCTTAGGCCGATATACAGGGCGATGAGTATCGCCCTTAGGTGTTATCAGTGAGGCGAATGCGCGGCATCCCTTCGAGCGAATGACAGCCGCGCCGCATTCGGTTAGCGGGCCGTTGAAAGCGTAGGCGAGGCAGGCAAGACAAGGCAGAAACGGCCGAGAAAGCGGAGTTTACGTGTTGTAAATGAGCATTTTGAGGCCGTTTCTAACGCAGTATTGCCAACGCAGGTAGCTTTCAAAGGTCTGCTAGAGCATCAGCGGGGCACGCTCGCTAAGGGTCTTCAAAGCCGCAACCCAGCTTGGATGATCATTCAGGCACGGCACCAGCTGCAGGCTCTCGCCGCCGGCTTCGACAAACTGCTCGCGGCCACGGTCGCCGATTTCTTCCAGGGTTTCGATGCAATCGGCGACAAAGGCCGGGCACATCACCAGCAACTTCTTCACGCCCTGCTTAGCCAGCTCGTCGAGACGCGCCTCGGTGTAGGGCTCGATCCACTTGGCCCGGCCAAGGCGCGACTGGAACGACACCGACCACTGCTCAGGCTTAAGCCCCATGCGCTGAGCAAACAGCTCGGCGCTGCGCAGGCACTGGGCGCGGTAACAGGTAGCGAGCACTTCGGGCGCGGCCGTGCGACAGCAATCGGCACCTTTCAGGCAGTGATTGCTGGGATCGAGCTTGTGCAGGTGACGTTCCGGCAGGCCGTGAAAGCTCAGCAGCAGATGGTCGAAATCCTGCTCCAGATAAGGCTTGGCGCTGTCGACCAGAGCATCCAGGTATTCCGGTTGGTCGTAGAACGGCGGCAGGATGGAAAAGCGCATTGGCAATTGCTGCTCACGCACCACCCGCCGCGCCTCTTCGATCACCGTGGTGGTGGTGCTGTCGGCAAATTGCGGGTACAGCGGCGCCAGGGTGACCTGTTTGATGCCCTGGGCGGCCAGGCGAGTCAGCACGGTTTGCAGCGACGGCTCGCCATAGCGCATGGCCAACTCCACCGGGCCGTGGGTCCAGGACGCCTTCATCGCCTGATGCAGACGCTTACTCAGCACCACCAGCGGCGAGCCTTCGTCCCACCAGATCGAGGCGTAGGCATGCGCCGAGGCCGCCGGGCGCTTGATCAGAATCAGCGAAACCAGCAGACGCCGCAGCGGCCAGGGCAGATCGACGACATAGGGGTCCATCAGAAACTGGTTGAGGTAACGGCGCACATCGGCCACTTCAGTGGAAGCCGGCGAGCCCAGATTTACCAACAGCAAGGCGTGATCGGTCATGCAAAGTCCTAGTCAGGTTGGCCCAGCAGATCCGCCAGAGCCACATCCAAATGAGTAAAACGAAAACTGAAGCCAGCCTCCTGCAAGCGCGTCGGCATCGCGCGCTGGCCACCGAGCAGCAGCACCGACAGTTCACCCAGCAGCACACGCAGGACAAACGTCGGGGCAGGCATCACGGCCGGCCGATGCAGCTCGCGGCCCAAGGCCTGGCTGAAGGCGCGGTTACGCTCAGGCGTCGGCGCGCAGGCATTATAAGGACCGCTGGCCTGCTCCTGCTGCAGGAGAAAATCAATCAGGGCGATTTGATCGCTGAGATGAATCCACGGCATCCACTGACGACCATTGCCCAGCGGGCCGCCCAAACCGAGCTTGAACGGCAGCAGCAGACGCTTGAGCAGCCCACCGTCACTGGCCAGCACCAGCCCGGTGCGCAGCAGCACCACACGGATACCCAAATCCTCGGCGCGTTGGGCAGTTTCTTCCCAGGCGCCACACAGCTGCGCGGCAAAATCCTCACTTACTGGCGGCGAATCCTCATGCAGCTCGCGCTCGCCACCATCGCCGTACCAACCCACTGCCGAACCGGACAACAACACCTTCGGCTTGTGCTCGCGGCTCTCCAGCCAGGCCAGCAGTTGCTCAGTCAGGCCAATCCGGCTGGCCCACAGCAGCGCCTTGCGCTTGCGCGTCCAGGGCCGGTCGGCAATCGGCGCCCCGGCCAGATTGACCACGGCATCCAGCGGCTCTTCGCCCAGCTCATCGAGCTGGCCAATACCGCGCACCGCGTCGCCACACAGGGCCGCGACCTGCTCGGGCCTGCGGCTCCACACCGTCAGCTGATGGCCTTGTTGCAGCCAGTGGCGGCATAACGCCCGCCCGATCAAGCCGGTACCGCCAGTCAGAAGTATGTGCATCACAGTGCCCTCGCATGACCTTTGCATAATTCACAACCGCGGACTGATTTATGCCTGTTTGTGGCTTCAATCCGTCTGCAGGTTGTCTTAACTATAGGAAGGCAGGATCGACTCCGGCATAGCTTATACACAAAAACCATATTGTATAGCTTTTGTCTAAAGCGTAGCCTAACGCTTGAAAACACGAGGTAGACCATGACCGCTCTACACCCCATCGCCATCATCGGCACCGGCATCGCCGGGCTGTCTGCCGCACAGGCGCTGCATGCCGCCGGACATCCGGTGCAACTGTTCGACAAGAGCCGCGGCAGTGGCGGCCGCATGGCCAGCAAGCGCAGTGATGCCGGCGCGCTGGACCTTGGCGCGCAGTACTTCACCGCCCGCGACCGTCGCTTTGTCGAGGCGGTGCAGCAGTGGCAAGCGCGTGGCTGGGTCGCCGAATGGACCCCCAGCCTGTACAACTTCAATAACGGCCAGCTCAGCGCCTCACCGGATGAACAAGTGCGCTGGGTCGGCAGCCCGCGCATGAGTGCGATCACCCGCGCCATGCTCGGCGCATTGCCGGTGACCTTCTCCTGCCGCATTACCGAAGTGTTTCGCGGTGAGCAGCACTGGCACCTGCAGGATGCCGAAGGCAACAACCACGGCCCGTTCAGCCATGTGATCGTCGCCACCCCGGCGCCACAGGCCACCACGCTGCTGTCCAGCGCACCGAAACTCGCCGGCGCCGCCGCCAGCGTGGCCATGGACGCAACCTGGGCGGTGGCCCTGGCCTTTGCCAACCCGCTGGAAACCCGCGTGGAAGGCTGCTTTGTACAGGACAGCCCGCTCGACTGGCTGGCGCGCAACCGCAGCAAACCCGGCCGTGACACCAGCCTCGACACCTGGGTGCTGCATGCCACCAGTCAGTGGACCAAGCAGCACCTGGATATGCCCAAGGAAGCGGTGATCGAACACCTGCTCGGCGCCTTCGCCGAACTGATCGGCTGCGCCGTACCCGCCCCAGCTTTCAGCCTGGCGCACCGCTGGCTTTATGCCCGTCCGGCCAGCGCACACCAGTGGGGAGTACTGGCCGATGCCGATCTGGGCATCTATGCCTGCGGCGACTGGTGCCTGTCCGGCCGGGTTGAAGGCGCCTGGCTAAGCGGCCAGGAAGCGGCGCGGCGCTTGCTCGAACACCTGCAATGAGCATTCAGGCCCGCGCGCCGGCCAAGCATCGGTTCAATCCGCGCAAGCTGCTGCTGTCGAAATGGACAGCAGCGCAGCCGCAGAACCGTGAGAAACATTTTCTCGTTACCGAACTGTTTTGCGACGAAGACGGCACTGTGTTGCAGATCGAATTGCAGGCCGTGCTCAACCAGCGTTGCCAACGCCTGGACTGGCGCGTACTGGAAAATCCCGAGCACTGGCGCATGGGCTGGAAGTAACAGGTTTACACACAAAACCCTACAGTAGTTGTACAAAGATATTGACTTGTACAATTACAAACCTATGATGAACTCAAGTTGTACATCCATCAGGATCTGTACAAGTCGTACATCAGAGGTTGCCCATGAGCCCATCCGAAACCGCCACCGGCAAACCCAAACTGGGCATCAGCGCCTGCCTACTCGGTACCGAGGTTCGCTACAACGGCGGCCACAAGGAATCGCGCCTGTGCAGCCGCACCCTCAGCGAATATTTCGACTTCGCCCCGCTGTGTCCGGAAGTGGCCATCGGCATGGGCATCCCCCGTGAGCCGATCCGCCTGGTCGGCGATCCGCTAGCACCGCGCGCAGTGGGCACGGTCAGACGCGAGGTGGATGTCACCGAACCCCTGGCCGCCTATGGCGAGCGCATGGCCGGTGAGCTGACCGATATTTGCGGCTACATCTTTATGCAGCAGTCGCCGTCCTGCGGCCTGCATCGGGTCAAGGTTTATCAGGACAACGGCCGCCCCAGCGAGCCTGGCCGTGGCATCTTTGCCCAGGCCTTCTGCGCGCGGCATCCCAACCTGCCAGTGGAAGAAGATGGCCGTCTGAATGATCCGATCCTGCGCGAAAACTTTATCACCCGCGTGTTCGCCTATTCGGAATGGCAACAGCTGCTGCGCGACGGTCTGACACGCAAGCGCCTGATCGACTTCCACTCGCGCTACAAATACCTGCTGATGGCCACCAATCCCATGCAGTACAAACTGCTCGGACGCATGCTCGGCAACCTCGGCCAGCACGACATCAACGAGCTGGCGCCGCGCTATTTCAGCGAGCTGATGAGCGCGCTGAAAAGCTGCGCTACCCGCCGTACCCACAGCAACGTGCTGCAGCACCTCAGCGGCTACCTCAAGCAGTCGCTAAGCAGCGACGAGAAGCAGGAAATGCAGCAGCTGATCGGCCAGTACCGCCATGGCGTGGTGCCGCTAGTCGTACCCATGACCCTGCTCAAGCACCATTTCCGCCGCCATCCGGACAGCTACGTCGCGCAGCAGGTTTACCTGCAACCGCACCCGGAAAACCTCAGCCTGCGTAACGCCCTATGAGCCTGGAGCCAATCAGCACAGGCGCGGCCGACGACTACCAGGCGGCCATCGCCCAGGGTTTTATGCCGATCCGCGATGTGGCGCGCATCACCGGGGTCAACGCCGTCACCCTGCGCGCCTGGGAGCGCCGTTATGGCCTGATCGTGCCGCACCGCACGCCCAAGGGTCATCGCTTGTATGCCGATGAGCATGTGCTGCGTATTCAGGCGATTCTCACCTGGCTCAATCGCGGCGTTTCGGTCAGTCAGGTCAAGGGCTTGCTGCGTTCCAATCAACCGGCGTTTGCCGAAGCCAGTTCACAGTGGGAAGCCCGGCGCCAGCAGTTGCAGGAAGCCATCTGCAACCTCAATGAGCGGCGCCTGGACGAGTGTTTCAACAGCGAACTGGCGCTCTACCCGCCGCACACCCTGTGCCAGCAATTGCTGTTGCCGCTGCTGAGTGATCTGGAGCTGCGCTGGCGCAACCAGTTCGGCGCCCAGGCCGAGCGGGTGTTCTTCTATTCCTGGCTGCGCAGCAAGCTCGGTGCGCGCCTGTACCACAACAACCGCCAGTGCAACGGCGCCCCACTGCTGCTGATCAACGTCTCCGACCTGCCGATGGCCCCCGGCCTGTGGCTCACCGCCTGGCTAGCGAGCAGCGCCGGCTGCCCGGTGGAAGTCTTCGACTGGCCACTGCCACCGACCGAACTGGCCCTGGCGGTCGAGCATATTCAGCCGCGTGCGGTGCTGCTGTATTCCAGCCAGGCGCTGAACAGCACCCACCTGCAACGCCTGCTCGGCGGTTATGACTGCCCCTGCCTGCTGGTCGGTCAGGTGGTGCAGATCCACGCCGAGGAATTAGTCGCCATCACCGCGCAGAACGCCGAACTGAGCCTGGCCGCCGACCCGCTGGCCGCGCTGCACAGCCTTACCGACCTTAATTTGCTGCACAGCCAACGGGATTGAACATGCTGCAATTGATCTGGTTTCGTACCGACCTGCGCGTGCAGGACAACAGCGCCCTCGCTGCCGCCATGAGCAGCGGCCCGACCGTGGCGCTGTACCTGCTCAGCCCCGGTCAGTGGCTGAGCCACGATGATGCGCCGAGCAAGGTCGACTTCTGGCTGCGCAACCTCAAAGAGCTGGCCACTGAACTGGGCAAACTCAATGTGCCGCTGCTAGTGCGTGAAGCCGATAACTGGAGCGCCGCGCCGCAGGTGATCGGCGAGCTGTGCCAGCAGTTGCAGATCGGCACAGTGCAGGTCAACGAAGAGTACGGCGTGCATGAAACCCGCCGCGACCAGGCCGTAGCGAAAACGCTTGATGGTTTGGGGATAAATTTCCGCAGCCATCTGGATCAGCTGTTCTTCAAGCCCGGCAGCGTGCTGACCAAATCCGGCGGTTACTTTCAGGTCTACAGCCAGTTCCGCAAGGTCTGCTATCAGCGCCTGCATACCGCATTGCCCACGCTGATCGCCACGCCTAAAGCGCAGGCGCCGCAGGCGATTCAAAGCGATGCCATTCCTGAACAAGTTGCAGGCTTCGCCCTGCCCGCTGCCGAACTGCGTGAGCTGTGGCCCGCCGGTGAAGCCGAGGCGGCGCGGCGTTTGGATGACTTTGCCGCGCAGCAGATCGACTTCTACCAGAGCGCCCGCGACTTTCCGGCCAAGCCCGGCACCAGCCAGCTCTCCACCTATCTGGCCGCCGGGGTGATTTCACCGCGCCAGTGCCTGCATGCAGCCTTGCAGGCCAACCAGGGCGAGTTCGACAGCGGCAATGTCGGGGTCATCACCTGGATCAACGAGCTGCTCTGGCGCGAGTTCTACAAACATATTCTGGTCGGTTACCCGCGCGTTTCCATGCACCGCGCCTTCCGCGCGGAAACCGAGGCCGTGGCCTGGCGTAATGCGCCGCAGGAGCTGAAAGCCTGGCAAGAAGGCCGCACCGGTTTCCCGATTATTGATGCAGCGATGCGTCAGTTGCTGGCCACCGGCTGGATGCACAACCGCCTGCGCATGATCGTGGCGATGTTCCTGACCAAGAATCTGCTGATCGATTGGCGCGAAGGCGAGCGCTTCTTTATGCGCCACCTGATCGATGGCGACCTGGCGGCGAACAACGGCGGCTGGCAGTGGAGTTCTTCTACCGGCACCGATTCGGCGCCGTACTTTCGCATCTTCAACCCGCTCAGCCAGTCGCAGAAGTTCGACCCGGATGGCCGCTTTATCAGCCAGTGGCTGCCCGAACTGGTCGGCCTGAATAAAACCAATATCCATAACCCGGCGGCGATCGGCGGATTGTTTGGCATCGCCGATTACCCCGCGCCGATTGTCGACCTGAGCAAGAGTCGTACGCGTGCCCTGGCAGCGTTCAAGAGCCTGCCGCACTTTGCCGGCGAGGAGGTGCTGTGAGCGACTTTCTGCGCCAGTTCGCCCAGGACTTTGCCGGGCTGAACAAGGACAACCTCGACCGCCTGGGCCAGCTCTACAGCGACGACGCACTGTTTTGCGACCCACTGCACGAGGTACGCGGACTGGCCAATATGCAGCGCTACTTCGGCGAGATGTACGCCAACGTCAGTGAACTGCGCTTCGACTTCTACGGCTTTGATCAGGTGCGCGACGGTGAAGGCTACCTGCGCTGGACCATGAGTTACCGCCACCCGCGTCTGGCCGGTGGCCAGCTGATCCGCGTGGAAGGCTGCTCTCACCTGCTGTGGCACAGCAAGGTCTATCGCCACCGCGACTATTTCGATGCAGGCAGCCTGCTCTATGAGCACCTGCCCTTACTCGGCTCGGCAATTCGCTGGCTGAAACGGAGGTTGGCATGAACGCGAACGCACGACGTATCTGGCTCACCGGCGCCAGCAGTGGCATCGGCGCCGCCCTGGCCGAACAGTTGCTCGAGCAAGGCCATCGTTTGGCCCTCAGCGCCCGCAGCATCGAGCCCTTGCAGGCACTGGCCAAACGTTACCCGTTGCAGGTGCTGGTGGTTGCCGGTGACCTCGGTGATGCTGGCCAAGTGCGCGGCATCGGCGAGCATATTGGCCAGGTTTGGGGCGCGCTGGATTGCGCGATTCTCAATGCCGGCACTTGCGAGTATGTCGAGGTCAGCGCCTTCGAGGCCGCGATGGTTGAACGGGTAATGCGCGCCAACCTGCTCTCTGCCAGTTACTGCATCGAAGCCGCCCTGCCCTTGTTGCGCCTGGGCAACCGCGCGCATCTGGTGGGCGTCGGCAGCTCGGTGACCTTTATGCCGCTGCCGCGCGCCGAAGCCTACGGCGCGTCCAAGGCCGCCATGCGCTACCTGATGGAGGCATTGCGCATCGACCTGCACGCCGAAAACATTGCCGTCACCCTGGTCAGCCCCGGCTTTGTCGACACCCCGCTGACGCAGAAGAACGACTTCCCCATGCCCATGCGCTGGCCGGTGGACAAAGCCGCCCGCTATATCGCCGAACGCCTGCAGCAGCAGCCCTTCGAAATAAGCTTCCCCGGCCCCTTTATCGCCATGCTCAAGCTGCTCGGTCATCTGCCCAAGCGCTTGCAGGTGGCCATTGGTGCCCGTATGGCCCGCACTGAAGCCAAGACCAAGGACAGCCCATGAAGATCGCCATTATCGGCAGCGGTATCGCCGGTTTGACCAGCGCCTACCTGCTTAACCGCAGCCACGACATCACCGTGTTCGAGGCCGGCGACTGGATTGGCGGGCACACCCACACCGTGGATGTGCAGATTGCTGGCCAACGCTACGCCGTGGACACCGGTTTTATCGTGTTCAACGACTGGACCTACCCGAACTTTATCCGCTTGCTCAGCCAGCTCGGCGTCGGCTTCAAGGCCACCGAGATGAGCTTCTCCGTCAGCGACCCGATTAGCGGCGTGGAATACAACGGGCACAACCTCAACAGCCTGTTCGCCCAGCGCCGCAACCTGCTTTCGCCAAAATTCTGGGGCATGGTGCGCGACATCCTGCGCTTCAATCGCGAGGCGCTGAATGACCTCAATCTGCAGCGCATCGCCAGCGATATGACCCTGGGTGATTACCTCAAAGCCAATGGGTACAGCGAGCGCTTTATCCAGCATTACATCGTGCCAATGGGCGCGGCGATCTGGTCGATGTCGCTGGACGATATGCTCGGTTTTCCGCTGCAATTCTTCGTGCGTTTTTTCAAAAACCACGGCCTGCTGTCAGTCAGCGATCGCCCGCAGTGGTGCGTGGTCGAGGGCGGTTCCAGCAGCTATGTCGCTCCGCTGACCGAGTCCTTCAAGCAGCATATCCGCCTCAATTGCGCAGTGACCCGCGTAGAACGTGATGCCGACGGCGTGATCCTGCATAGCGCCGCCGGAGCCGAGCGCTTCGACAAGGTGATCTTCGCCTGCCACAGCGACCAGGCCTTGGCGTTGCTGGCCGAACCGACCCGGATCGAGAAGGAAATCCTCGGCGCGCTGCCCTATGCCGACAACGATGTGGTGCTGCACACCGACACCCGTCTGCTACCAAAACGGCCACTGGCCTGGGCCAGCTGGAACTATCGACTGGGTGGCCCGGTGGATCAGCCGGCAGCCGTGACCTATGACATGAATATCCTGCAGGGTATTAAGAGCGACACCACCTTCTGCGTCAGCCTGAACCAGACCGCCGCCATCGACCCGAGCAAGATTCTGGCGCGCTACACCTATGCCCACCCGCAATACAGCCTGGCTGGCATGGCCGCGCAGGCGCGCTGGGAAGAACTGCTCGGCGCCAACCACAGCTACTTCTGCGGGGCCTACTGGGCCAATGGCTTCCACGAAGATGGCGTGGTCAGCGCGTTGCGCGTGGCCCGTGAATTCGGTGAGGCCCTGTAGTGAACAGCCCAATGGTATTGAACAGCGCCCTGTACAGCGGCTGGGTGCAGCACCGGCGTTTTGCGCCGCGCCTGCACAACTTCCGCTATCGCATGGGCCTGCTCTACCTCGACCTGAGCGAGCAGGAGGCCGTGCTCGCGCTGTCGCCGCTGGCCGGCCGTGGCCGTTTCGCGCCCTTTGCCTTTCGCGAAAGCGATTACCTGCCGCAGCTCACCGGCGCAGGTATCAGCCTGATCGACGCCGTGCGCCAGCGCGTCACCGAAGCGCTGGGTCGCACGCCGCTGGGGCATATCTGTTTGCTGACCCAGCCACGCAGCTGGGGTCTGGCCTTCAACCCGGCAAGCTTCTTCTACTGCCATGAAGCCGATGGCCAACTGGCGGCGATTCTCTGCGAGGTGAGCAACACGCCTTGGCGTGAGCGCTACCACTACGTACTGCCGGCCGAAGGTACGGGGCATCAGCACTTCGCCGTGGCCAAGGCGTTTCACGTATCGCCGTTTCTGCCGCGCGAGCTGGAATACCGCATGAGTTTCAGCCCGGTTGGCGAGCGCTTGGGGCTGCATATGGCCGACTGGAGCGGCGAAGAGAAAGTCTTCGACGCCAGCCTCAGCCTGCAACGCACTGAACTGAACCGCGCCAGCCTGCATCGTTATCTGCTCAGTTTTCCCTGGATGACCGGCAAGACCGTGGCCGCCATCTACTGGCAAGCCCTGCGCCTGCTGCTCAAACGTATTCCCCTGTTCACCCATCGGGCCGCTGAAGGTGATTTCCGCGTCGCCCGCCCCGCATCAAAGGAAGTCCCCCATGAAAAGCTCTAGCCTGGCTTCTGCCAAACATGTTGTGCGCGCCGGCAGCGGCATCGGTGCCAGCCTGCTGCGCCGTGCGGTGCTGCGTCAGCTGAAACAGCTGCGCCATGGCCAGTTGGTGATAGTCGAAGGTGACGAACGCATGGAGTTCGGCGATGCCCACTCCAGCCTCAGCGCCGAGATCCAGGTGCAGGACGGCGCGGTCTGGGGGCTGGTGGCGGGCAACGGCTCGATCGGCTCGGGCGAGGCCTATATCCACGGTTACTGGACCACCCCGGACCTGACCGCGGTAATCCGCGTATTCGTCAGCAACCTGGATGTGCTCGACGCCATGGAAAGCGGCCTGGCCCAACTTGGCCGCCCGCTGATCCAGGGCCTGCACTGGCTCAACCGCAACACCCGTAAGGGCTCACGCAAGAACATCTCGGCGCATTACGACCTGGGTAACGACCTGTTCGAGCAGTTCCTCGACCCGACCATGATGTACTCGGCGGCGATGTTCCAGAGCGCCGATGACAGCCTGGAACAGGCGCAGCTGAACAAGCTCGAACGCATCTGCCAGAAGCTGGCGCTGAAACCCAGCGACCACCTGCTGGAAATCGGCACCGGCTGGGGCAGCATGGCGATTTACGCCGCCACCCACTACGGCTGCAAGGTGACCACCACCACCCTGTCGCGTGAACAGTTCGCCTACACCCAGCAGCGCATCGCCGAACAGGGCCTGCAGGGGCAGATCACCCTGCTGCTGGAGGATTACCGCGACCTGGCCGGCCAGTACGACAAGCTGGTGTCGATCGAGATGATCGAAGCCGTCGGCCATCGCTTCCTGCCCACCTATTTCGAGCAATGCGCCAGCCTGCTCAAGCCCGACGGCCTGATGCTGCTGCAAGCCATCACCATCCGCGACCAGCGCTATGAGCAGGCGAAAAACGCTGTGGACTTTATTCAGCGCTATATCTTCCCCGGCGGCGCGCTGCCGTCGGTAAACAAGATGCTGGAAATCATCACCGCCAAGACCGATATGAACCTGCACCACATGGAAGATTTCGGCCTGCACTACGCCCGCACCCTGCGCATCTGGCACGACAACCTGCGCCACGCGCGGCACAAGCTGGAGCAGCAGGGTTACGACGATTACTTCTTCCGCCTGTGGGAGTTCTACCTGTGCTATTGCGAGGGCGGCTTTATCGAGCGCACCATCGGCACCGCGCAATTGCTGCTGGCGAAACCGGCGGCACGTCCTGCTCCGCTACTGGGAAATCTCAATGCCTAAATTGATCGTCAACACCCTGCTATTTCAGCTCGGCTGGTTCGCCTGCGTCTTCGGCGGCGACAGCCTGTGGCTGCTGATTGTCGCAGCGGTGCTGGCGGTACATCTGCTGTGGACCAGCAGCTGGGCGGCGGAAGGCAAACTACTGATCACAGTGTTTCTCGCTGGCAGCGCGCTGGACAGCTTTCTGCTCAACCTCGGCGTATTCGACTTCGGCGAGCCCCGCACGCTGATTCCTCTATGGCTGGCCTGCCTGTGGCTGCTGATGGCGACCACGCTCAACCACTGCCTGGCCTGGACCGCGCAACCCTGGTGGCGCGGCAGCTTGCTCGGCGCGATTGGTGCACCACTGTCCTATTACGGCGGCGCGCAGATTGCTGGCGTCGGCCTGCCCTACGGCACCTGGCAAAGCCTGCTGCTGATCGGCGCCATCTGGGCGCTGGCGATGCCCGTGCTGCACGGCTTCGCCAAGCTCTATCGCAGCCAGTACGAACAGAGCCTGCGCGCACGCCAGTCGGTGTAACAAACAGGCTCAGCGTAGGGCTGGATGGATAAAACGCCAGCCACCCTACGTCGGCAGCAGACGCCGCAATAACACCGATGACGTACACTGCGCGGCATGAGTCAGAACATCCCCCATACCCAACTCGCGGACGAACCCGCAGTCAGCTGCAGCAACTGCGCGGCCTGCTGCTGTCAGCTGGAAGTCATGCTAATCACCGACACCGGCGTACCGCCGCGCTATATCGACACCGATGACTGGGGCGGCGAAGTGATGCTGCGTTTGGACGACGGCTGGTGCGCCGCGCTGGATCGCGACAGCATGCGCTGCACCATCTACGAAGTACGCCCACTGATCTGCCGCGAATTTGAAACCGCCTCGCCTGAATGTCTGGACGAGCGCAAGGGCATGAGCAGCATCTACCGCTAGCGGTATTTCCGTTACAACGCCCGCACCGCCTGCCAATCCAGCCCAAAACGCGTCAGGTATTTGCGCAGCCGATCCGCATCGTTGGGCTGGCTTTTGCCCTGGCGCGATTGGGCGAACAACTGACGACCGGCATCCGACAGGCTGGCAGCCTCGCGACAGAGCGCCACCACTCCCGGCAATTGCAACTGATCGAATAGATCCAGCGTCTGCCAGCGCTCGCCCAGCAGGCGTTCCAATTCCTGTTGAATGCCTGTCTTGGCCAGCCCTTTACCGCTCCAGGCGCGTTGCAGGCGGAGGATTTCATCCTCCACCTGAGCCTCGTCGATCCGCCCGCTGTCGGCCAGAGTCGCCATGCGGGTGATCGAGGCCGACAACTCGCGGAAGTTGCCGCTCCAGGCTGCCTCACGGCTGGCGGCGAAGGCCAGGTAACGCTGCCGCGCCTGCAAATTGAAGCGCACCTGGCGGCCCTGCTCGCGGGCATAACGCTCCAGCTCGAACTCCAGGTTCGGCTCGATATCCTCCCGCCGCCCGGCCAAACCCGGCAGTTCGAAGGTCCAGAGGTTGATACGGGCGAACAGGTCCTCGCGAAACAGACCTTGCTGCACCCGCTCGCGTAGGTCGCGGTGAGTGCCGGCGATCAGCAGAAAGTCGCTCTCCACCTCCTTGTCGCTGCCCAGGGGAAAGAAGCGCTTCTCCTCAATGGCCTTGAGCAGCATCGCCTGTTCGTCCGGCCCCAGCTCGCCGATCTCATCGAGAAACAGCATGCCGCCATCGGCCGAGCGTAACAGCCCTTCGCGCGCCGTCTGCGCGCCGGTGAACGCGCCTTTGCTATGACCAAACAGCGCGGACATAGCGCCGTCGCCGCGCAAGGTGGCGCAGTTGACCTCGACGAAACGCCCCTGCAACAGGTGCCGGGCGCGCTTGAGCTCATAGATGCGCCGGGCCAGAAACGACTTGCCCGAACCTGTCGGCCCGACCAGCAGCATCGGCGCCCGCGAGCGCACCGCCACCCGCTCGATCTGCTCGATGCTGCGGTTGAACGCCGGATTGCGCGTGGCGATGCCGGATTTGAGGAAGGCCAGAGTTTCCTGCTGCTCACGGCGAAAGCGCGTGGCGATGCCGTCGTAGCGTGACAGGTCGAGGTCGATCAGGGTGCAAGTGCCGCTGTGGGTGGTTTCTTCCGCGCGGCGCCCCGGCGAGGTCTGTGCCAGGCGCGCCGGCAGGTAGCGCGCCTCGGTCAGGAGGAACCAGCAGATCTGCGCGACGTGGGTGCCGGTGGTGATATGCACCAGGTACTCCTCACGCTCGGTATCGAAGGCATAGCTGCTGACGAACTCGTGCAGGGCGCCGTAGACCTCCTGAAAATCCCAGGGATCGCGCAAGGCCATGGCATGCAAACACACCTCGGTTTCCGGCGAGACCGCGACGATATCGTCGCGTATGCGCCCAGCCAGGCCGGCATCGCGGGGGCTGTGGATCAATTCGAGGCGGTCGATCAGCAAATCCTGCTGCTGGCACAGGCCGACGCTAGGCCGCCACTTGCTCCAGCGATTGGCACCCTTGCCGACCCTATCCAGGGTGGCACCGACAAAGCCGATGGCGACGGTTTTCTTAACGAACATTCTTATACCAAAAGATAAATAGCGATATCCAAATATAGCAATACGGGAAATAAAGCCTGAACAGATTTTATCGATCGCTTAATAATAAAAATATTTACCTTATAAATTAATGACTTATAAAAATATTCCGAAAACCTGAATATTCTGGCACGCCCCTCGCTATATCCCTCTCGACCACAGCGCCAGGCAGGCCAACGGGTCGGGAGTCATATCCCGCCGGTGCGGGGATCCACCTTCGGGTTCGGGTGCCCCGTATGCCGCCACCGCAACGCTCGGTCACTGGCTTGGTAGCTCAGTTTGGTAGAGCTCTCTTCTCCGGAAGAACGGTCGCAGGTTCGAGTCCTGCCCAGCCATTCGATAGCTCAACTGGTAGAGCAGTCTTCTTCGGAAGACGGGTCGCGGGTTCGACTCCCGCTCGATTACTGCCCTTCAACCGGCAGTTAAGCAACAACACAGCAGTACCCGTTGGCGTGGCAGAGCTTTTCGCTGCCGCCGCCGATCCGCCCAGCCCCGTGCTCGGGCGGCGGGCAGAGTCAACGTCGGGCCAAGGCAGGCCACACGACCAGGACGGTCGCGACCCACGCTCACCCCGCTGCCCCAGCACGGAAGCCCGACGGATCGGCGAACGCCGACACCAATATCGATAAAAAGCGAAAAAGGAATTAACGATGAACATGCTCAAACGCTTTGTGGTGAAAAAGAACGAACGCGCCCTGCTATACGCCGAAGGCGATTTCCAGGCCATCCTGGAGCCCGGCCTGTACCGCCGTTTCGATCCGCGCAACCGCCTGAGCGTTGAAGTTTTCAGCCTGAACTGCCCGCGCTTCGAGCACCGGTTGGCCGGTTACCTGCGTAAAGAGCAGCCGGCATTGGTCGAGCGCTGCTTCGAGCGTTTCGATACCGCCGAGCACGAGGCAGGTCTGCGCTATGAAGACGGCATGCTGGTGGAAATATTGCCGCCCGGCAGCCGTCGCCTGTACTGGAATGGCCAGAACGAACAGCGCCTGGAGCGCATCGATCTGAGCCAGGAGTACCGCCTGAAAGCCGCATTGGTCGCCCTGCTCACCCAGCCTGGTCTGCGCAGCCAAACCCTGCTGGGCCTGGATGCGGTGTTACTGACCCAGGTGCCGGCGTTCCAGGTCGGCGTGCTCAAGGTCAATGGCGAGGTGATCGAACTGTTGCCTGCCGGCCACTACGGTTTCTGGCGTTTCAACCGGCAGATCAACGTCGAGTTGGTGGATATGCGGATTCAGGCGCTGGAAGTCAGCGGCCAGGAAATCCTCACCCGCGACAAGATCAGCCTGCGTCTGAACCTGGCGGCCAACTGGCACTACAGCGACGTGTTGCTGGCCCATTCGCGCCTGGCCAAACCCCAGGAGCACCTGTACCGCGAGCTGCAATTCGGCCTGCGTGCAGCGGTGGGCACTCGCACCCTGGATGAGCTGCTGGAGAACAAGCAGTTGATCGACGAGGCAGTGAGCAGCCATCTCGCCACCAAGCTGCCGGGCTGTGGCCTGGAAGTCAGCAGCCTGGGCGTACGCGACATCATCCTGCCCGGCGAGATGAAAGCGCTGCTGGCCCAGGTGGTAGCAGCGGAGAAAGCGGCCCAGGCCAACGTGATCCGCCGCCGCGAGGAAACCTCGGCGACGCGCTCACTGCTCAACACCGCCAAGGTGATGGAAGACAACCCGACGGCATTACGCCTGAAGGAGCTGGAAACACTGGAGCGGGTGGCCGAACGCATCGACCGGATTTCCGTGTTCGGTGGTTTGGATCAGGTGCTTAACGGCCTGGTGACCCTGGCGCCGCGCTGAACCAGCCGCCTGCACTCAGTGCAGGCGGCCTGAATAAACATGCAAGGATAGGCAGCATCATGAAAAGCGGAAAACAACGCCGCCGGGAAATCAAAACGGCTCGCCTGTTGCGGGCTACCAAGGCGCAGCGAGCACTGGATCAGTACCTGCCGCTGGGCTTTAGACCGACCGAGGCGATAACGGTCAACCCAGCGCTGCTGGCGTCCTACAACAGCTACGGCGAGCCGCTATTTCTCGCCCGCGGCTGGTATCAGGATCAACCGTTTCGCTGCGTCGATTGCGATAAAGACGAAGTCTGGACCGCCGCGCAGCAGCAATGGTGGTACGAGGTGGTACAAGGCTCGGTATACGCCCATGCGGTGCGCTGCCGGCCCTGCCGCCTGATCCGCCGCCTGGCTGGCCGCGCCCAGCCAACCATTTAAATGCGCACGGCGCTTATTGAATACAGAGACAAGACCATGAAAGACACAAGTTACCAACTGCTGGAAGTCGCCAACGGCAAGCCGATCAAGCTCTGGACCCAGGGCGTGCCGGTGGAAGCCGAGGCGCAGCAGCAGCTGATCAACACCGCCAAGCTACCGTTTATCTTCAAGCACCTGGCGGTGATGCCGGATGTGCACCTGGGTAAGGGCTCGACCATCGGCAGCGTGATCCCCACCCTCGGCGCGGTGATCCCCGCTGCGGTCGGCGTGGATATCGGCTGCGGGATGATGGCCGCGCGCACCTCGCTGACCGCCAGCGATCTGCCGGATAACCTGAGCGGGCTGCGCGATGCCATCGAGCGCGCCGTGCCCCACGGCCGAACCAACACACGCGCAGGCCGCGATAAAGGCGCCTGGGAGAATGTGCCCGACGCCACCGACCAGGCCTGGGCGAATCTGGCCGGGCGTTTCAAGCTGATCACCGATAAACAGCCGCGGCTGGAGAAGACCAATAACCGCAAACACCTGGGAACCCTGGGAACCGGTAACCACTTTATCGAGGTCTGCCTGGACGAGGCCCAGCGCGTCTGGTTTATGTTGCACAGCGGTTCGCGCGGCGTGGGTAACGCCATCGGCAGCCTGTATATCGAGCTGGCCAAGGCCGATATGCGCCAGCACATCGCCAACCTGCCGGACAAGGACCTGGCCTACTTCGAAGAAGGCAGCAAGCACTATCAGGACTATGTGGAGGCCGTGGGTTGGGCCCAGGACTTCGCCCGGCAGAACCGCGAACTGATGATGCAAGCGGTGATAGCCGCAGCGCGCCAGGTAATCGGCAAGCCTTTCGAGGCCAACCTGCAGGCGGTCAACTGCCACCACAACTATGTACAGAAGGAGCGGCACTTCGGCGAAGACGTACTGATCACCCGCAAGGGCGCGGTGTCGGCGCAGAAGGGCGAACTGGGCATCATTCCCGGCTCCATGGGCGCAAAGAGCTTTATCGTCCGCGGTCTGGGCAACGAGGAAGCGTTCAGCTCCTGTAGCCACGGCGCCGGCCGGGTGATGAGCCGTACCCAGGCGAAGAAACAGTTCAGCCTGGACGACCAGATCCGCGCCACCGCCCACGTGGAATGCCGCAAGGACCTCGACGTAATCGACGAGATCCCCATGGCCTACAAGGACATCGAAAAAGTCATGCACGCCCAACGCGAGCTGGTGGAAGTGGTACACACCCTGCGCCAGGTGGTGTGCGTTAAAGGATAAGGGGTGACAGCACCCCGACTGAACAGAAGGTAACAACAGATGGACCTGCACCAACAACGCCATCCCCTCTCGGCAGAAATGCGCGAGTGGGTGTTGCGCGAACTGAAAGAAATAGAAGCACAGCATGACGTCACCGTGCTCTACGCCTGCGAGTCGGGCAGCCGCGCCTGGGGCTTTGCCTCGCCGGACAGCGACTATGACGTGCGCTTCGTCTATGTGCAGCGCCAGCCCTGGTACCTACGCGTGGACGCGCCGCGGGATGTGATCGAGCGGCCGCTGAGCGACGAGCTGGATATAGGCGGCTGGGAGCTGCGCAAGACCCTGCAACTGCTGCGCAAATCCAACCCCACGCTGCTGGAGTGGCTGGACTCACCATTGGTTTACCGCAGCGAGCCGGATGCCGCCGAGCAGTTGCGCGACCTGGCCGAGCAGTTCTACTGCCCGACCGCCGCGCGACATCACTACCTGTCGATGGCCAAAAAGAACTTCCGCGGCTACCTGCAGGATGAGCAGGTGCGCTTCAAGAAGTACCTCTATGTGCTGCGCCCGTTGCTGGCGGTGCGCTGGATCGACCAGGGCCTGGGTCGTCCGCCGATGACCTTCGCAGCGCTGCTCGACGCCACAGTCCGCGATCCTGCCCTGCTGGCGGAGATCGATGCCCTGCTGGCACTCAAGCGCCAGGTAGTGGAGTCGGCCTATGGCCCACGCCGTGCAGCGATCCATGGGTTTATCGAGCAGGCCTTGCAGCAAGCCGAAGCACAGCCGGCACTGCCCAAGGCGGGTGGCGATACGGCCGACCTCGACCGCTACCTGTGCGAGACGGTGCTGCGCTATTCGTAAGGAAGCAGCAATGCAAAAGGAAATTACCCGGTCGCTCCCAATCTGCCGACTGACCGTCAGGTTCGCTCGAAAAGCCCCCGTCGCCGTTCTGCTGCGCCGGGGGCCATCCAGATGGGTGCAATTGATTACCTGGCACCTGGATAACGATCGCCTGGAGCCAGGTCAATGGATCAAAGCCCGAATCTACGAAGACCTGTGCGATCTGTCTGAAGACGGCGAACTGTTTGTCTACTCAGCCAGAAAAGGCAGCGCCTGGACCACAAGCCATCGCGACAGGGTAGGCGAAACCTGGACCACCATCAGCCGACCACCGTTCTTCAGTGCATTGGCGCTTTGGCCAAATGGCTGCTGGGATGGCGGGGGTATGTTTACGGCCCAGAGAAGCGTGACCCTGGGCCTACCCACACCGCGCGCCCACCCGGACTATCCAGCTACGGGCATTGATGTTCACGGCTATCCGATGCCCAAATACCAACCGCAAAGCCTGTCGACGCAGATAGCCCTGCGCGACGGCTGGCAACCTCTAGCTTGCTCGACCGAAGAACTTCAGGGTTATTACTGGCGACTCCAATCGCCCTTGGAAAAGCTCGGCTGCAAGGGCTCTGTACGAATCCTCAGAACAACGACGCGCGACAAGCGTTACAAAACAACCGATCACTTCCGCGTGCTCAACGTGCATGGAGAAACCGACCTCGGCGCAGCCGATTTCGTCGACTTCGACTCTAAGGGTCGCCTGACTCAAGGGCGCTCGGGCCGCCTGCTGGTTTGCAGTGATCCCACTGGGCAGCAGTTGGAATGGCAAGAACTGGCAGATCTTTCGAGCTCAGTCCCCACCCCACTGCCACCTGCCGACTGGGCAAAACAATGGCCCGCATAACGCCCCGTGATCATGACAACTGGAGCAACAAGACCAATGAACAAGGATTTCCTCGAACTGGACGGCGCCATCGGCGGTGGCCAGGTATTGCGCAGCGCGCTAAGCCTGTCGATGGTCAGCGGGCGGCCGTTTCGGATCGTCAATATTCGCGCTCAGCGCAGCCGACCGGGTTTGTTGCGTCAGCACCTGACTGCGGTGCTGGCTGCGGCCGAGGTTTGTGGCGCTCAGGTTGAGGGTGCGCAGCTGGGTTCGATGAACCTGAGTTTTCGCCCCGGTGCTATCCAGGCCGGCGACTACAGCTTCAGCATCGGCACCGCCGGCAGTTGCACCCTGGTATTGCAGACGCTGCTGCCGGCCTTGCTGCGCGCCCCCGATAACAGCCGCCTGCGGATCAGCGGCGGCACCCACAACCCAGCCGCGCCGCCGAGCGATTTTCTCCAGCATGCCTGGTTGCCGCTGTTACGGCGCATGGGCGCCCAGCTGGAATTGACCCTGCTGCGCCATGGCTTCGCTCCGGCCGGCGGCGGGCAGTTGGAGTTGCATGTACAGCCCAGCCAACTGCAACCGCTGCACCTGGAACAACGCGGCGCGGTGCTCGACCAGCAGGCGCGCTGCCTGCTGGCCGGTGTGCCCGGCCATGTCGGTGCAAGGGAACTGGAACGTTTGGCCAAACGCCTGAAATTGCCGGAAGAGGCGCTGCATTTCGTCCACCTGCCACAAGAGCACGGCCCGGGTAACGCATTGCTGCTGGAAGTACGCTGCGAACATGTCAGCGAGCTATTCGCTGCCTTCGGTCAGCCGCGCCTGCGCGCCGAGAACGTTGCCGATCAGGTGGCGAAACAGGCCCGCGACTGGCTCGGCGGCGAGAGCGCCGTAGCCGAGCACCTGGCCGATCAGTTGCTGCTGCCCATGGCATTGGCCGGCGGCGGCAGCTTTACCACACCGCGGCGTACGGAACATCTGGATAGCAATATCCAGGTGATCGAAACCTTTATGCCGGTACGTATCCACTGCGAAACCCTCGGGCCGGAGCGGGTAGGGGTCAGTTTGCTGACTGCCTCCATAATCAACTGACAAACCAATAAAAAGCCGGATAACAATCCGGCTTTTAACAGCTCAATCCGCTAGAAACTCATGCGGTAATGCAGGCTATAACTCTCGACCCCGTCGTTAGGCTGTTTAAGCCCGGCGTTGGAGTAATGCAGGGCACGCACGCCAACTTCCTGCCCGGCGAAACGCACACCAAAACCGATGCGGTCTTCAAACTGGAAAGACGAGCCCAGGTCGTTGTCTTCCAGCTCGGTGCTGCTGAACGCGGCAATGCCGATACCAGCTTCGATATAGGGCTTGAAGCGCTGGCCGGCAAACTCGTAGACGAACACCGGGCTAAGCGAAAGACTGTGGTTGCTGGAGGCTTCGTCACCGTCCCAATAGGTGTACGCAGCATCCCAATAGCCGGTCAGGCGACCGACATCACTGACAAACCAGCTCTGGTTGAAATCGAACTGGGTGCCCAGGCGATAGGTCATGGTCGAGTCGCCCGTCTGGCCGACCGCCACGCTTAGATCCATCGCCTGCACTGCACTGACTTGCCCCCAAGCCAAGGCTGCCAACGCAGCCAGAGTCACGACTTTTCTCATGGTAATAATCCTTATCCGCCCAAGTAGAAGCTTGCTGACGCTGCTTGAGAGTATAGAAATTTTTAGCTGACGAAAAAGCCGACTTATGGCTAAACCGTTCCAGGCAGGCCACTGACCAGCGCCGCCTCGCCCCACAGCAACGGCAACACCTGCTGCATGGCAGCCGGATCACCACTCGACCAGAACTGTGCTTGCTGAGCCGGACCACTGGCCAGCAGATCATGGCTGGTCAGCAGGCGCTGGACTTGCCGCGCCACCGCTGCGCCCGTGTCGATCAGGCTGATCGAGTCCGGCACCAAACTGCGCAGCAACGGTTTGATAAAGGGGTAATGGGTGCAGCCGAGAATCAGCGTGTCGCAGTCCTCGGCCAGGAGCGGCGCGACAAAGCCCTGGAGCAACTCGCGGGTAGCATCGCTATCCAGCTCACCGGCCTCAATGCGTTCGACCAGCCCAGGACAAGGCTGAGTAATCACCCGCACATCGTTGGCAAAGCGGTCGAGCAAGGCGGCGAATTTGGCGCTTTTCAGTGTGCCGGTGGTGGCCAACACTCCGACCACACCAGATTGAGTCGCTGCCGCTGCAGGCTTGACCGCCGGCTCCATGCCCACCAAAGGCAAGTGCGGATACAGCTCACGCAGCTCGGCCACCCCGGCCACCGTGGCGGTGTTGCAGGCCAGCACCAGCGCCTTGGCCCCCTGAGCCAGAAGAAACTCGGCCAACACCCGGCAGCGCTCGCGAATAAATTCCGGGCTCTTCTCGCCGTAGGGCACATGGCCGCTGTCGGCGACATACAGCAGCGACTCATTCGGCAGCAGCGCGCGAATCTCGCGCAGCACCGACAAACCGCCGACGCCGGAGTCAAATACGCCAATCGGCGCGTTACTCACTGCTGGCCACTCCACACACGCTGCAACCCGGATCACGCTTGACCCGCAGCTCACGGAAACGACTGCCCAGCGCATCGATCAGTAGCAAGCGACCAACCAGCGGCTCACCAAACTGCGCCAGCAGCTTCAGCGCTTCCAGCGCCTGCAGACTGCCGACCAGGCCCACCAGCGGGCCGACCACGCCGGCTTCGCTGCAGGTCAGCTCGGCTTCGCTGCCGTGGCCGTAGATGCAGTGGTAGCAGGGGCTGTCATCGCGACGCGGGTCAAATACCGAGAGCTGGCCTTCCAGGCGAATCGCCGCGCCACTGACCAGCGGCACCTTGGCGGCGACACAGGCAGCGTTGACCGCCTCGCGGGTGCTGAAGTTGTCCGAGCAATCCAGCACCAGGTCCACCGCCGCCACAGCTGCTGCCAACGAGTCGCTGTCCAGGCCCTGACGATGAGCCTGCAGGCGCAGCTGCGGGTTAATCGCCAGCAGGCGCTTGCTCGCCGAATCGACCTTGCTCTGACCGATGCTGGCCGTGTCGTGGGCGATCTGTCGTTGCAGATTGGTCAGGTCGACCGTGTCGAAGTCCGCCAGATGCAACTCACCGACACCGGCGGCGGCCAGGTACAGCGCCACCGGCGAACCCAGGCCGCCGAGGCCGATGATCAGCGCACGACTGTTTTTCAGGCGCAGCTGGCCGGCGATATCGATCTGTTGCAGCAGGATCTGCCGGCTGTAGCGCAGCAGCTCCTCGTCATTCAGCATGTCCTGCGCACTCATGGCATCACTCATTATCGAAGCGTCCCAGACTGATGCGCTCATGGCCGCCGAGGTCACGCCGGCTTTCTACCGCGCTAAAGCCACGCGCGCTAAGTAGCTCACGCACAGCCGCGGCCTGATCGAAGCCATGCTCCAGCAGCAGCCAGCCGCCTGCTTCAAGATAGTCCGGGGACTGCTGGATGATCAGGCGAATATCGTCCAGCCCATCCGCGCCCGCCACCAAGGCGCTGCTCGGCTCGAAGCGCACATCGCCCTCGGCCAGATGACGGTCATCGGCGGCGATATAGGGCGGGTTGCTGACGATCAGCTGATAGCGCTGCCCGGCCAGGGCGCTAAACCAGTGGCTTGCAACAAAGCTGGCATTGGCCAGTTTGAGCCGTGCGCGGTTGCGTTCGGCCAGGGCCACCGCCTCCACCACACGATCCACACCGGTGAGCCGCCAGGCCGGGCGCTCGCTGGCCAAGGCCAGAGCAATCGCACCGGTGCCGGTGCCTAGATCGAGCAGCGCGGCAGGCGTGGCTGGCAGCAGCGCGAGCACGGTTTCCACCAGCAGCTCGGTGTCCGGGCGCGGAATCAGGGTATGCGACGCCACCTCCAGCTCCAGGCTCCAGAAGCCCTGCTGACCAAGGATATAGGCCACCGGCTCACCGGCCTGACGCCGCACCAGCGCAGCCTGATAACGCTCAAGCTGCGGCGCATCGAGTTCGCGCTCCGGCCAGGTGTGCAGATAACTGCGCGACTTGCCCAGGGCGTGGGCGAGCAACAGCTCGGCGTCCAGACGCGGGGTCGGCGAGTCGGGTAGTTCGGCGTGGTTGAGCAGGGATTCGATAGTGGCCATGGGATTTATTTCCGTAGCCCGGATGCACTCCGGGACATGCTCAAACCCGCATCAATCGCCCAGCGCGGCCAGCTGATCGGCCTGATATTCGACCAGCAGCGGCTCGATAATCGCTTCGACGCCGCCGGCAATCACTTCGTTCAGCGAATACAGGGTCAGGTTGATACGGTGATCGGTGACTCGCCCCTGCGGAAAGTTGTAGGTGCGAATGCGCTCGGAACGGTCACCGGAGCCCACCAGCAACTTGCGCGAGTCGGAAATTTCCTTGTGCGCGGCGGCTTCCTGCTGGTCTTTCAATTTGGCCGCAAGCCAGGCCATGGCCTTGGCGCGGTTCTTGTGCTGCGAACGTTCTTCCTGACACTCCACCACGGTACCGGTGGGAATGTGGGTGATGCGGATCGCCGAGTCGGTGGTGTTGACGTGCTGACCACCGGCACCGGAGCTGCGGTAGGTGTCCACGCGCAGGTCGGCCGGGTTGATATCGATGGCCATCTGCTCATCCGGCTCGGGCAGCACGGCGACGGTACAGGCCGAGGTGTGGATGCGCCCCTGGGATTCAGTTTCCGGCACACGCTGCACACGGTGCGCACCAGACTCGAACTTGAGCTTGCCATAGACGTTGTCGCCCTCGACCCGGGCAATCACTTCTTTATAACCGCCGTGCTCACCTTCGCTGGCCGACAGCACCTCAACCCGCCAGCCCTGCTTCTCGGCATAGCGCGAATACATGCGGAACAGGTCGCCGGAGAAGATCGCCGCCTCGTCGCCGCCGGTGCCGGCGCGCACTTCGAGGAATACATTACGGCCGTCGTTGGGGTCTTTCGGCAGCAACATGCGTTGCAGGCTGGCTTCCAGTTCGATCAGCTGCTCCTTAGCCTCGGCAACTTCTTCCTCGGCCATCTCGCGCATGTCCGGGTCGCTGTCTTTGAGCAGCGCCTGGGCACCTTCGAGGTCGGACTGGACTTTACGGAACGCACTGAACGCCTGGTACACCGGCTCAATCTCGGCGTACTCCTTGGAGTAGGCGCGAAACTGCGGCTGGTTACTGATCACTTCGGCATCGCCGAGCAGCGCGGTCAGCTCTTCAAAACGATCCTGCAACAGGTCGAGTTTATTGATCAGTGACGCTTTCATTGCAGACCTTTATTTATTAGCCGAACTGCTATGGGTAGAAGCAGGCGGCGCGCCCTCGTCGAGGGCAAACAGTTCTTGAGCCACGCCCAGCGCATCGACGCGGCCGTCAGCGGAGAATTTTTTCAGCTGCACGCTGGGCGCATGCAGCAGCTTGTTGGTCAGACCGCGGGCCAGCAGCGCCAGGACGTCCTCGGCCGAGCTACCGTTATTGAGCAGGCGCAAAGCCTTGTTCAGCTCCTCATCACGCAAACGCTCGGCTTGCTGACGGTAGGCCTTAAGCACATCCACCGCCGCCAGCTCGCGCAGACGCTGCATAAAGTCGCGGGCGCCAACGCTGACCAGCTCTTCGGCGGCCTGAGCGGCGCCCTGGCGGCTTTTGAGGTTTTCCGCGATCACCTCATGCAGGTCATCGACGGTGTAGAGGTAAACGTCGTCCAACTCGCCGACTTCCGGCTCGATATCGCGCGGCACGGCGATGTCGACCATAAAGATCGGCTTGTGCTTGCGCTGCTTCAGTGCGCGCTCGACCGCGCCCTTGCCGAGAATCGGCAGCTGGCTGGCAGTGGAGCTGATAACAATATCGCTGTTAACCAGCTCATCGGGGATTTCCGAGAGCAGCACGGCGTGGGCGCCGAATTGTTCGGCCAGACTGCTGGCGCGCTCCAAGGTGCGATTGGCGACTACGATGCGCTTGATACCCTGATCGTGCAGATGGCGAGCGACCAGGCTGATGGTTTCACCCGCGCCGATCAGCAGCGCCTGGCTGCGGTGCAGGTCAGCGAAAATCTGCTTAGCCAGGCTGACTGCGGCAAAAGCCACGGATACCGGGTTTTCGCCAATCGCGGTATCAGTGCGCACGGTCTTGGCGGTGCTGAAGGTGGCCTGAAACAGGCGGCCGAGCAGCGGGCCGAGGGTGCCGGCCTCACGGGCTACGGCAAAGGCCGATTTCATCTGCCCGAGAATCTGCGGCTCGCCCAACACCATCGAGTCCAGCCCCGAAGCTACGCGCATCATATGACGCACAGCTTCGTCATCGGCATGGATATAGGCACAAGCGCGCAGTTCTTCGAGGCTTAGCCGGTGATAGGCAGCCAACCAGGCCAGCACTTCATCGGCGCTCAGGTCATCCTGTTCGAGGTACAGCTCACTGCGATTGCAGGTCGAAAGAATCGCCGCCTCGCGACTGCTGGTGCGCTGACACAGCTGCTGCAATGCCTCAACCAACTGCTCAGGAGTGAAAGCCACGCGTTCGCGGACGTCCACCGAGGCGGTCTTGTGGTTGATACCGAGGGCAATAAAGGCCATGCACGTCGCTGACAGGGAGTGGAAGCCGGCAATTGTCCTACTTCGGCAAAGCGAGAACAACCACTGCGGCCTATTGTCCCAATAGCCAGGTTTATCTCTTAATCCGCATCATTACAGCCCATGGGCTTGCCCCAGCGCTTGTGTCATGATGCCCAAACCGCAGGTTGGCCACATACTCTTCCTATGAATAGATCCTTCGCGTTGCTGACTGCCGCTGCCTTTTTAAGTGGCTGCCAGACCTTTGCTCCCTCTGCCCCGGATGGCACGCCACCGGTGGAAGACCCCGCTGTTGTTGCTGCAGAAACCCAGCCGCAGGTTTACCGCAACTTCAGCCAGGAAACCCTGCTGTCGCTGCTGGTCGCGGAACTGGCCGGCCAACGCAACCGCTTCGACATTGCCCTGGAAAACTATGTAGAGCAGGCCAATGCCACCCAGGATGCCGGCGTCGCCGAGCGTGGCTTTCGTATAGCCGAGTACCTGGGGGCCGAGCAGCCCGCGCTGGAAACCAGCCTGCTGTGGGCCAAGACCGCACCCGAAAATATCGACGCGCAGCGCGCAGCTGCCGTGCAACTAGCGCGCGCCGGTCGCTATGACGAGTCCATGACCTTTATGGAGCAGGTGCTGCAGCGTCAGGGCGATACGCATTTCGACTTCCTCGCCCTGTCCGCCGCTGAAACCGACCCGGATACCCGCGCCGGCCTGCTGCAGAGCTTTGATCGTTTGCAGGCCAAATATCCGGACAATAGCCAGCTGCAATTTGGCAAAGCCCTGTTGCTGCAACAAGACGGCCGCCCGCAGGAAGCCCTGGAACTGTTGGAGCAACAACCCAGCAAAGATCGCCCCATCGCGTCGATCCTGCTGCACGCGCGTCTGCTGCAAAGCCTTGAGCGCAACGACGACGCCCTGCCGCTGCTGGAAAAAGGCATCGAGCAGCACCCGGACGACAAACGTCTGCGCCTGACCTACGCCCGCCTGCTGGTGGCAGAAGATCGTCTGGATGAAGCCAAGGGCGAGTTTGCCTCGCTGCTGCAGCAACACCCCAACGACGACGACCTGCGTTTCTCCCTGGCGCTGGTCTGCCTGGAAGCCAAAGCCTGGGAAGAGGCGATTGTCTACCTAGAAGAGCTGGTCGAGCGCGGTAGCCATGTCGAAGCGGCGCACTACAACCTGGCTCGCGCCTATGAAGAACTCGGCGACACCCCCAGCGCGCTGATCGAATACGCCATGGTCGGCCCTGGCAACGACTACCTGCCCGCCCAGGCTCGGCAGAGCGATTTGCTGTTCAAGGAGCAACGCGCCGAAGAGGCCTCCGAACGCCTGCGCCAGGCCCGCGAAAGCCAGCCTGACTACGCCATCCAGCTTTACCTGATCGAGGCCGAGGCCTGGTCCAAGCAGCAGGACACCGAGCGCGCCTGGAAGCTGATCCAGCAAGCCCTGGAGCAGTTCCCGGAAGACCTCAACCTGCTCTACACCCGCGCCATGCTCGCGGAAAAACGCGACAATCTGGCCCTGCTGGAGCAAGACCTGCGCTTTATTCTCGAGCGCGAACCGGACAACGCCATGGCCCTCAACGCTCTGGGCTACACCCTGGCCGACCGCACCACGCGTTACGCCGAAGCCAAACAGCTGATCGAGCAAGCGCACCAGCTCAATCCGGAAGACCCGGCGATTCTCGACAGCCTCGGCTGGGTAAATTACCGCCTGGGCAATCTGGACGAGGCAGAACGCCTACTGCGTCAAGCGCTGCAGGAATTCCCCGACCACGAAGTAGCCGCCCATCTGGGTGAAGTACTGTGGGCTCAGGGCAAACAGAAAGAAGCGCGCAAACTCTGGCGTGAAGCTCTGAAACAGCAACCCGACAGCACAATCCTGCGCAGCACCCTGTTGCGCCTGACCGGAGCAGAGACACTCTGATGTTTGCGCGCCACCTGATAGTTTTCAGCCTGATCACATTATTGGCCGGCTGCGCCGGCCTGACCTCCCGCGAAGCCCTCGAAGGCCAGGGCGATGCGCAAAGTTGGCAAGCCCACAAGCAGCAGATCAGCAGCCTGGACGCCTGGCAGATCAACGGCAAAGTCGGCATCCGCGCACCGAAAGACTCCGGCAGCGGCACCCTGTTCTGGCTGCAGCGCCAGGATTACTACGACATCCGCCTGTCCGGTCCACTGGGTCGCGGCGCTGCACGCCTGACCGGCCGCCCTGGCGCAATCCAGCTGGAAGTCGCCAACCAGGGCCGCTACCAGGCAGAGTCACCGGAACAGCTGCTGCAAGACCAACTCGGCCTGAACCTGCCGGTATCGCACCTGCTCTGGTGGATTCGCGGCCTACCCTCCCCCGATAGCAAAAGCCGCCTGAACCTCGACAGCCAAAGCCACCTGGCGCAACTGAGTCAGGACGGCTGGCACGTCGAGTACCTGAGCTATGCCGAACAGAATGGCTTCTGGCTGCCTGAACGCATCAAGCTCAGCGGTTTCGACCTGCAAGTCACCCTGGTGATCAAGGACTGGCAACCGCGCCAGCTCGGTCAATGAGCGCCCCGGCAATACCCGCCGCTGCCGAACTGATTCTGCCGGCACCGGCCAAGCTCAACCTGATGCTGCATATCCTCGGCCGCCGCGCCGACGGCTATCACGAGCTGCAAACCCTGTTTCAGTTTCTCGACTTCGGTGACGAGCTGGGCTTTGCCCTGCGCACCGACGGTGAAATTCACCTGCATACGCCCATCGACGGCGTACCCCACGATAGCAACCTGATCGTGCGTGCCGCGCGCATGCTGCAACAGCACGCAAACTGCACCCAGGGTGCCAACATCTGGCTGGACAAGCGCCTGCCCATGGGCGGCGGCATTGGCGGCGGCAGTTCGGATGCCGCGACCACCCTACTCGGCCTCAACCATCTGTGGCAGCTGAACTACAGCGAAGATCAACTGGCCACACTGGGCCTGAGCCTCGGAGCAGACGTGCCGGTATTCGTACGCGGTCACGCCGCCTTTGCCGAAGGTGTAGGTGAAAAGCTGCAACCGGTGACCCTGAGTGAACCCTGGTTTCTTGTCGCGATTCCGCAAGTACTTGTCAGCACAGCGGAAATTTTCTCCGACCCCGAGTTGACACGGGATACGCCGCCCATTAAAGTTCGCAGCCTTCTTGAGGGGGGTGGTCGTAATGACTGCCAGCCGGTGGTCCAGAAGCGTTATCCAGAAGTTCATAACGCTTTGATCTTGTTGAACAAATTTGTTCCAACCAGATTAACCGGCACTGGAGCTTGTGTGTTTGGGAGCTTCCCAAACCAGGACGATGCTGATAAAGTCGCCCGCCAACTTCCAGCCACTTTGCCAAGTTTTATTGCCCAAGGCCGTAACATTTCGATGTTGCACCGCAAGCTCGAAACATTGGTCAGGAAGTGAATGTTCGCTCTTAGTAATTAAGAGCACAGAGTTGTACGGTAATAGGGGCGTCGCCAAGCGGTAAGGCACCAGGTTTTGATCCTGGCATGCGTTGGTTCGAATCCAGCCGCCCCTGCCATTTCCGCCCTGGAGCGGATACACAACTCAAAGCATTCGGTTACACAGGATACAGGGGCGTCGCCAAGCGGTAAGGCACCAGGTTTTGATCCTGGCATGCGTTGGTTCGAATCCAGCCGCCCCTGCCATTTCTGTACTCATCCAGGTATACCCCCAGCCGGCAGGTACTGCGCGTGTCCAAGATGATGGTTTTTACGGGGAACGCTAACCCCGATCTGGCGCGACGTATCGTACGTCAGCTGCACATTCCCCTCGGTGATGCTTCTGTCGGTAAATTTTCCGACGGCGAGATCATGATTGAAATCAACGAAAACGTCCGCGGTAAAGACGTCTTCCTGATTCAACCGACGTGCGCGCCAACCAACGACAACCTGATGGAACTGGTAGTGATGGCCGACGCCTTCCGCCGCTCCTCAGCGACCCGAATTACTGCAGTTATCCCCTACTTCGGCTATGCCCGCCAGGATCGCCGTCCGCGTTCCGCTCGCGTGGCCATCAGCGCCAAAGTTGTGGCTGACATGCTCACCGTTGTAGGTATCGACCGGGTTTTGACCGTCGACCTGCACGCGGATCAGATCCAGGGTTTCTTCGATATCCCGGTAGATAACATCTACGGTTCCCCAGTACTGGTGGACGATATCGAAGACCAGCGCTTTGAAAACCTGATGATTGTCTCCCCGGACATCGGCGGCGTAGTGCGTGCACGCGCTGTGGCCAAGTCCCTGGGTGTTGACCTGGCGATCATCGACAAGCGCCGCGAGAAAGCCAACCACTCCGAAGTGATGCATATCATCGGTGATGTTGAAGGCCGTACCTGCATCCTGGTTGACGACATGGTGGATACCGCTGGCACTCTGTGCCACGCCGCCAAAGCGCTGAAAGAACACGGCGCCTCGAAAGTCTTCGCCTACGCCACACACGCTGTACTGTCTGGCCGCGCAATCGAAAACATTGAAAAATCTGTACTCGACGAGCTGGTGGTGACTAACACCATCCCGCTGTCCGCCGCCGCGCAATCCTGTTCGCGTATTCGCCAACTGGATATCGCCCCGGTAGTCGCTGAAGCGGTCCGCCGCATCAGCAATGAAGAATCGATCAGCGCGATGTTCCGTTAATTCGGCACACGCCCTGAGCGCAAACGCCCTGCCCTGATGGCAAGGCCTTTCAACCAACCGTCCCGTCGCTGGTCGCAAGCGTAACGGACGGTTTGGTTATTTTGGAGAAGTGAAATGACTGAATTTGCCCTGAATGCCGAAGTGCGTTCCGACCTGGGGAAAGGTGCGAGCCGCCGCCTGCGTCGTAACGTTGCCATGGTTCCTGCCGTAATTTACGGTGGCGAAAAAGCACCACAATCGATCAGCCTGCTGGCCAAAGAACTGGCCAAACTGCTGGAAAACGAAGCAGCCTACAGCCACGTGCTGAGCCTGAACGTAGCCGGCAGCAACGAAAGCGTGATCATCAAAGCCCTGCAGCGCCATCCAGCCAAAGGCTACGTGCTGCACGCTGACTTCGTTCGCGTAGTCGCTGGCCAGAAGCTGACCGCTATCGTACCTCTGCACTTCCTCAACCAGGAAACCTCGGTTGGCGTTAAGCAGCAAGGTGGCGAAGTTTCCCACGTACTGTCTGAAGTAGAAGTTTCCTGCCTGCCGAAAGACCTGCCGGAATTCATCGAAGTCGACATGGCTGCCGTTGAAATCGGTCAGATCGTTCACCTGGCTGATCTGAAACTGCCAAAAGGCGTTGAGCTGGTTGCACTGGCTCACGGTAACGACCTGGCAGTGGCTAACATCCACGCCTCGCGCGTTGTTAAAGATGCAGAAGAAGGCGCTGCCGAGTAAACCTCGCAGCGTCGGAAACCAGCCCGGCATGCGATTCTGCCGGGCTATTTCCACAAAAGGGCTCCTGACATGACTGCCGTACAACTGATCGTTGGCCTGGGTAACCCCGGCCCTGAATACGACCAGACCCGGCATAATGCAGGAGCCCTTTTCGTTGAGCGCCTGGCCGACAGCCAACGCATCAACCTAAGCCTCGACAAAAAGTATTTTGGCCTGGTTGGCAAATTCAGCCATCAGGGCCGCGATGTTCGCCTATTGATCCCCACCACCTTTATGAATCGCAGCGGCCAGGCCGTAGCGACATTGGCGAATTTCTTCCGCATTCCTGCAGAAGCCATTCTGGTGGCCCACGACGAGCTCGACATGCCGCCAGGCGTCGCCAAACTCAAACAGGGTGGCGGGCACGGCGGGCATAACGGACTGCGCGACATCATCGCCCAGCTCGGCAATCAAAATAATTTTTACCGCCTGCGGCTTGGCATCGGCCATCCCGGGCACAGCAGCATGGTCTCCAACTTCGTCCTCGGCCGCGCACCACGCAGCGAACAGGAACTGCTGGATACCAGCATCGACTTTGCCCTAGGCACCCTGCCAGAAATACTCGCAGGCGACTGGAGCAAGGCCATGCACAAGCTGCACAGCCAGAAAGCTACCTCCTAACTCTTTACCGCCATTCGCGCGAGGGACACACCATGGGATTCAACTGCGGCATCGTCGGCCTACCCAACGTCGGCAAGTCCACCCTGTTCAACGCCCTCACCAAATCCGGTATTGCGGCCGAGAACTTTCCGTTCTGCACCATCGAGCCGAACAGCGGCATCGTGCCGATGCCCGACCCACGCCTCGCGGCGCTGGCGGCCATCGTCAACCCCAAGCGCATCCTGCCGACCACCATGGAATTCGTCGATATCGCCGGCCTGGTTGCCGGCGCATCGAAAGGTGAAGGCCTGGGCAACAAATTCCTCGCCAATATCCGCGAAACCGATGCCATCGCCCACGTAGTGCGCTGCTTCGAAGACGAAAATGTCATTCACGTCGCCAACAGCGTCGACCCCAAGCGCGACATCGAGATCATCGACTTGGAACTGATCTTTGCCGACCTCGACAGCTGCGAGAAGCAACTGCAGAAAGTCACCCGCAACGCCAAGGGCGGTGACAAAGAGGCAGTCGTGCAGAAAGGCCTGCTCGAGCAGCTGATCAGCCACTTCAGCGAAGGCAAGCCCGCACGCAGCCTGATGAAGAACATGAGCACCGACGAAAAAGCGGTGATCCGTGGCTTCCATCTGCTTACCACCAAGCCAGTGATGTACATCGCCAACGTCGCTGAAGACGGCTTTGAGAACAACCCGCTGCTTGACGTCGTGCGCGCCATCGCCGACGAAGAAGGCGCGATCGTGGTGCCGGTGTGCAACAAGATCGAAGCGGAAATCGCCGAGCTCGACGACGGCGAAGAGAAAGACATGTTCCTCGAAGCCCTGGGCCTCGAAGAACCCGGCCTTAACCGCGTGATCCGCGCCGGCTACGAAATGCTTCACCTGCAGACCTACTTCACCGCAGGCGTCGAAGAAGTCCGCGCCTGGACCGTCCGCGTCGGCGCCACCGCCCCGCAGGCCGCTGGCGTGATCCACACCGACTTCGAAAAAGGATTCATCCGCGCCGAAGTCATCGCCTACAACGACTTCATCCAATACAAGGGCGAAGCTGGCACCAAAGAAGCCGGCAAATGGCGCCTGGAAGGCAAGGACTACATCGTTAAAGACGGCGACGTCATGCATTTCCGCTTTAACGTGTAAGCGATTGATCGCGCGCAGAAATTTTCACTCAACAGGGTTGACACCCAACCCCAAGACGCGAATAATGCGCGCCACTCGGCTACGTAGCTCAGCTGGTTAGAGCATAGCATTCATAATGCTGGGGTCCGGGGTTCAAGTCCCTGCGTAGCCACCAAACAAAACAAGGGTTTACCGAAAGGTAAGCCCTTTTTGTTTTCCTGGCGCCCCACAGTGCTCCTTTCTTGTCTTATTAGTCTCAGCTCAAGAGAGCAGCGCAATACCAGCCCCGCCCCTGCCTCCAAGTTAGCCAAACGCATGCTCAATAGAAGCTCATAGGCTCGCTATAGCGAAAGGCTTACACGCAGTGGCTGCAATCGCCTCTGTTAGCGCTTGCCTCTTGAACCTAATCTAAATACATCAAGTGAGCGCAGGACGTGCTCAGGATCATGGATGATCGACCATTGCCTCGGAGGCTGCTGACAGGACGCCAGGATGGTCTTGAAGAAACCCGCTTCGGCGGGTTTTTTGTTGCCTTGTGAAAAAGACTGTTGATTCTGATACTCCGTAGTCTTCCTAGACATCCGCAGCTGACCGGTTTATGCCCGTACCTTTTAGATTTGTATTGGCGAAGTCAGATGCAATACCGCCCGGCGCGTCATCCGCTCACTCAACGACTTCTCACTCGCCCCTGAGTGCCCAGCAACAATCCCACAAAGATCAGCGCGGCGCCGAGCCAGTGGTAGCTTTGCAAGCCCTCCCCCAGCAGTAGCCAACCCAGTACAGCGGTAAACACCGGCATCAGGTAGTTGGAGAGTGCTGCCTTGGCGGCGCCGAGTACTCGGATGGCGTGGTTCCAGGCGAGGTAGGCGAGCAGTGAGGCGAGGATCGCGGTGTAGCCGATGGCCGCCAGGTTGTGTAGCGTCACGCTGAAGTGTGCACCCTGGGCCAGTTCATACAGGTAGAACGGCAGAATCAGCGGTACGCCCAGCAGCATCAGCACGCCGAGCAGGGCCAGTGGCGGAATTGGCAGCAGATGAGCGGACCAGCGCCGTAGCAGCAATGAGTAGAGTGCCCAGTCGGCCACTGCCAGCAGCATGATCAGGTCACCCTGATTGAATGCCAGGCCACTGATGCTGGCCCAACTGCCTTTGCTGATCAGCACCAGCAAGCCGCCTGCGGCCACCGCCATGCCCCACCAGGCACGGCGGTGCGGCCACTCACCGAGCAGCAGGCCGGCGCCGATAAAGGTCATCAGCGGCAGGCAGGTGTTGACCAGGGTGATATTGATCGCAGCAGTGGTTTGCGCGGCGGCGTACAGCAGGCTGTTGTAGCCCGCGATGCCGAGGCCGGCGAGCACTAGCAAGCGCCAGCCGGCGGCGCGCAGTGCCGCGCGGTGTTGCCACAGCGGCTTGGCCACGAAGGGCAGCAGCAGAACCAGCGCCAGGCTCCAGCGCCAGAATGACAGGGCAAACGGCGGGATTTCGCCAGCAAACGCCCTGGCCACCAGAGCATTACCGGACCAGCACAGCGTCGCCAGTAGTAGGCCAGCCAGCGCGACACGCACAGAGGACTGCATGCCTTAGCTCTGGCCGAGGGGACGCAGGCGGTATTGCGGCGGCAGCTGCTCCATGCCGCTGACAGTGACGTTGAGGTTCTTCCAGCGGCCGTCCTTGATGCCGTAGATGCAGCCATGCACCGCCAGCGGCTGGCCGCGATGCCAGGCGTTCTGCACGATAGTGGTGTGGCTGACGTTGGCCACCTGCTGGATCACGTTGAGCTCGCAGAGGCGATCGACCTGCTCTTCCTCACTGGGCAATTGCCCCAGGTGTTCGCGGTGCTCGTAGTAGAGGTCACGAATGCTGCGCAGCCAGCCATCGATCAGGCCGAGCTGGCCGTCCTGCATCGAGGCGCGCACGCCGCCGCAGCCATAGTGGCCGGTGACCAGGATATGTTTGACCTTGAGCACATCGACCGCGTACTGGATCACCGACAGGCAGTTGAGGTCGGTGTGCAGCACCACGTTGGCAACATTGCGGTGCACAAATAGATCGCCCGGCAACAGGCCGACAATCTCGTTGGCCGGCACCCGCGCATCGGAGCAACCGATCCACAAGTATTCCGGCACCTGCTGCTTGGCCAGTTTGGCGAAGAACTCGGGATCTTCCTCTTTGATCGCCTCAGCCCAACGCGCGTTGTTGTCGAATAGGTGCTGTAGATCGCTCATGCTTCACTCCCGGATTCGTCGATGCGCACCATAGGAGCGCTACGGGCTTTTGACAAGCGCGGGTTAGCCGCCGTCACAGCAAACGGACGGCAGCGGGCTTGATCAGGCGCGGCGACGCAGCAACCAGAAAATCAGCAGCACGCCCGCCAACAGCACCAGGCTCACGCCCCATTGCAGCGGCCCGGCATAACGGTACAGCTCGGCAGGTTTCAGACTGGACACACGCAGCATGCGCTGCTCGGCGGCCGCGCCCTGGGTCGGGATATCGGCCAGGCCGTCGCCGTCCAGGTCCGGCATGCTGCGAATATGGTCAAGCAGCCCCTGCCACTCTTTGTATTCCTGCACCCCGGGCTGCTGCAGATCGGCATCGATGATCGCGTCCTTAATTGCCGCCAGCGGCCGGCCTTCGACATCCTTGGGCTGTACGCTGAGCAGGCCCTTGGTCAGGTCGCTGACCAACCAGGTAAAGCTGCCGACATAACTGGTGGCGCCGATGCTGTAGAGGCGCTGATCGGCCAGGTCCAACGGCGTATAGCCCTTGATCGGATCGCCCAGTTCAATCCGGCTTACCCGATCAAACGGCACACGCCAGGGGTTGTAGCTGAAGCGCAGGCCCGACACGCGCGGGTAATAGCTTTTGCTTTCGCGCACCTGATAGGCCAGCAGCAGCACTTCAAGCAGATTTTTCAGCTCCTGCCCGCTGACGTACACCTTGATCAGCGGATAACCCGGCGCATCATCCAGCTCGCCAACACCTAGCGGAGCAATGCGAAACAGATCAGACACCGCCTGCACACCATGCCGCCCCATGATCATGTTGTCGCGAATGGTGCCGTTACCGGTGAATGACACATCGCTGCCCGTGGCCTGGCGCAGGGCATCGGTAACCAGATTGCCGAGAATAGGGTCGTCATGGGCGCGGGTCAGGGTTTTGTCGACCTTGGCCAGCGGCTGATCGAAGGTGTAACCCTTGGGCGCCAGCATCTGTGCGCTGACCACCTGTTTGAAATCCTCGACCTTGGCGGTGATCGCGGCGCTGCCGGCAATCTGGTCATTGATCGGATGCAGTTGATAGTCGACAACCTGTGGTTTGCCGTCCGCCGGCAAACGCATGCGCAGCTCGCCCAGGTGCTGGATCTCTGAACCGGCCTGCATTACCGGCGTGCGACCGCCCACCAGTAGCGGTTGCGCCAGCGCGGTGTGCGAGTGGCCACCGACGACGATATCGATGCCCGGCACCTGCTCGACTAGCTCAACTTCCTCACCGCGCCAGCTGCCATCCTCCTGCTGCACCACGCCCATATGCGAAAGCAGAATCACCACTTCGGCGCCCTCCTCGCGCAACTTGGCGACCATGGCCTGGGCGGTCGTGACAGGGTCGGCAAACACCGCCGGTTTGATCATCGGGCTGACCGCCACGGCGTTGTTGCCGAGCAGGCCGAACAGGCCAAAACGAATGCCGCCCTTGTCGATCAGCTTGTATGGCGCAATGCGCCCGGCCTCGTAGTGCGCTTGCAGGCTGTCGTCTTCTTTGTGCGCGGGATCGAAGCCGAGGTTGCTCGAAAGCAGCGGCATCAGCGCAGCGCCTTTGACCTTGTGCGCCGAGCTGATCATCGCGGCCAAGCCGGCCGGACGAAAATCGAATTCGTGGTTACCCAAGGTCGCAGCGTCGTAGCCCAATTCGGTCATCAGGCGCAGCTCGCCGCCGGTTTCGCGGGTTACGGTGTGAAACAGCGTGCCCATGCTGAAGTCGCCACCATCAAGCAGCAGCACCGGTTGTTCACCGGCAGCGGTACGGCGTTGTTCCAGCAAGGTAGCCAAGCGCGCGACACCGCCGACGGTGTCGTCATCGCCGGTGGTGGCGGGGGAATATTCGTTGTTCGGGCCAAAGCCGAGCAGGCGTGATTGCCAGTCGTTGGTGTGCAGGATGGTAAAGCTGCGTTCGGCACTGAGGGCCTGAGCGGCGGTGAATAGGCAGAACACCGCGAGCAACGAAGCAGACAGGCGCATGACAAATCCTTAGGGCAATGGGCCGAATACCGCTGCAGCTGAGGCAGCGCGCGCCAGTATGCGACAAGCCCTGCGTCAGGTCAGCGGCGAATAGCGCCGCGCGCGGTAGCCAATCGTGTCAGCACCCGAGCTCTAATCAAACAGCGGGCAGACCATCACCAGGGCGTCTTCGCGGCCGCCGACGGCAGGGTAGTAGTCGCGGCGCCGGCCGACTTCGTTAAAGCCGTAGCGCTCATACAGGCGATAAGCCACCTGGTTGCTCGCGCGCACTTCCAGAAAGCAATCATTGGCGCCCTGCTGCTGGGCCTGCTGCATCAGGTGTTCGAGCAGCTTGAGGCCCAGTCCACGGCCCTGGCTTTCCGCCTTGACGGTGATATTGAGCAGGTGCGCTTCATCCATGATGATCTGGATCACGCCGTGGCCGACCTGCTGCTCGCCCTCGAACATCACCCAGCAGTTGTAGGAGTTCAGGCTGTCGGTAAAAATGCCGCGCGTCCAGGGATGGCTGAAGGCGGCGTATTCAATTTTCAGCACCGCGTCGATATCCGTCGCAGTCATCGGGCGGAAGCTGATTGCATCACTCATTCGGGTTGACTCGGCAAGCAGTAGAAACCTCGACCCGCAGGCCGGGAAACGATGTATTCAATGGTTGGCCAACCAGCGCTGACGGACGCGACGCATGGCCTGCCACAGCTCACGCTTGCGCTCGGGCTCATCCATCAGCAACTCCAGACCCGGTAGCGCCCAGGCAGCGCCCAGTCCCTCGACCTGCAACTCACGGTTATAAGCGTCGGCAGTGGCCTCACCGGCGAAGCGAATAGCCGGCAAACCCACCAACCACAGGCAACTGCAGGGCTCCTGCTCTTCCAGCCGCGCGCCAACAAAGCTCTGCACATATTCCAGCGCCGCTTGCGGGCCCTGGTCGATCTGCCCCCGCACCAGCAGCGGCCAGCGCACCGGCTCACCAATCAATTGCGGGCTGTCCGGCAGGCCGGCGGCGCGCAGCAGATCCTTGAGCAACAAATAAGCCGGGTCGCGGCCCTGCAGTGGCTCGCCAGTAGGCAATTCCACCAGCACCGCACAGGCGCCAGCACGCAGCAATTGCAGGGCAAAGCGCGGCGGCGCGACGGACGTTGGCTGGGGCGTTACCTGCGCTTCGGCGTCAGCTGCAACGGCTTCAACCTTGGCCATGCGCCCCTGAGGCGCCGGACGCGGCACTTCGATCTTGGGCCGGGCAACTGGCGCGACAACGGAGGTTTCGGCAAGCGGCGGCTCGTAGGCCGGCGCTGCTTCAGCCACCGACTGTGGCACTGCTGTGGCTGCCTCGGGTTCGGGTTCAGGCTCAACGAGCGGTTGCAGCAGCTCCGGGCGTGAGGGCGCGGCAAACGGCAGCTCCACGCGCGGCAGCCAACTGGCTACCTGCATGGCGCTCAGGTAGGCACGCCGGCGCAGTTCTGCAATCAAACGTCAGCCGCCTGTGGATGGGCTTTTTGCCCGGCCTGCATCAGGTTCAGCGCATTGATATAGGCCTTGGCCGATGCCACCAGAATGTCGGTATCGGCGCCATTACCGTTGACGATGCGCCCGCCCTTCTCCAGACGCACGGTCACCTCGCCTTGCGAATCGGTGCCCTGGGTGATGGCGTTGACCGAGTACAGCTGCAGGGTGGACTGAGAACTGGCGATCGACTCAATGGCCTTGAAGGTCGCATCCACCGGCCCCGAACCTTGCGCGTGGCCGTTGTGCTCGGCGCCGTCGACGCTGACAACCACCTGGGCTTGCGGCACTTCGCCGGTCTTGCTGGCGACATCCAGGGTCACCAGCTTGAAGTGCTCTGGCGCTTCCTCAGCCAGGGTATCGGAGACCAGGGCCTGCAGGTCTTCATCGAAGATTTCGTGTTTCTTGTCCGCCAGCGCCTTGAAGCGGGCGAAGGCCGCGTTCAGTTCGGCTTCGCCGGCCAGGGCGATGCCCAGCTCATCCAGACGCGAGCGAAAGGCGGCGCGCCCGGAGTGCTTGCCCATGACCATCTTGTTGGCGTTCCAGCCGACCGACTGCGCGGACATAATTTCATAGGTTTCGCGGTGCTTGAGCACGCCGTCCTGGTGAATGCCCGACTCGTGGGCGAAGGCGTTGGCGCCGACGATGGCCTTGTTCGGCTGCACCGGGAAACCGGTGATGCCGGAGACCATACGCGAGGTGCTGAGGATATGCGGGGTGTCGATACGCGTGTGCACGCCGAGCAGGTCTTCGCGGGTCTTGATCGCCATGACGATCTCTTCCAGCGCGGCGTTACCGGCGCGCTCGCCGAGGCCGTTGATGGTGCACTCGACCTGACGGGCTCCGGCCACTACGGCAGCCAGGGAGTTGGCCACGGCCAGGCCCAGGTCGTTGTGGCAATGCACGGAGAACACTGCCTTATCGGCGTTGGGCACGCGGTTGAGCAACTGGCGAATGGTCTCGGCGTACTGGTGCGGAATCGCATAACCGACGGTATCCGGGATATTGATAGTGCGAGCGCCAGCATCGATGGCCGCTTCGATAATGCGGCAGAGGAAATCGATCTCCGAACGGCCGGCATCCTCGCAGGAAAACTCGACATCGCTGCACAGGTTGCGCGCACGCTTGACCGCGTGCACGGCCTGCTCGACCACCTGATCCGGCTGCATGCGCAGCTTGTATTGCATATGAATCGGGCTGGTGGCAATAAAGGTGTGAATGCGCCCGGAGTTGGCGCCTTTCAGTGCTTCGGCGGCGCGGTCGATATCGGCATCCAGCGCCCGCGATAGGCTGCACACGGTGCTGTCCTTAATGCTATCGGCAATCGCCTTGACCGCGGCGAAGTCGCCGGGGCTGGCGATGGCAAAACCGGCCTCGATCACGTCGACGCGCAAGCGCTCCAGGGCCTTGGCGATGCGCAGCTTTTCTTCACCGGTCATGGACGCGCCGGGGCTCTGCTCACCGTCACGCAGGGTGGTATCGAAAATAATGACGCGGTCGTTGCTGCTCATGCTGGTTTCCTCACGGAGTCGCCGTAGCACGCACCCGACATTGGGGCGCGTGTCGATAAGGGTTGATTGTCGCGTGAAATGCCACGGGCGGGAAGCGCGGCGCGCATCGCGGCTAAAGCCCCTCCCACGGGCCAGAAAGCAAAACGCCCACCAAAATGGCGGGCGTTGAGCTGACTGAGCGAGCTAGAGTCCGGCTAGAGACAGCCGATCAAAGCGCCTGGTCCCAGGGACGATCACCGTCCTTGTCTTTGATACGCGTCGGCAGCCCCATTACATCGAGCAGCTTGAGGAACGGCTCGGCCGGCAGCTGTTCAACGTTGGCCATGCGCGCCACATCCCAATCGCCACGAGCGACCAGCAGTGCAGCTGCGACCGGCGGTACGCCTGCGGTATAGGAAATACCCTGGCTGTCGGTTTCCACAAACGCGTCCTTGTGGTCGGCGACGTTGTAGATAAACAGCTCGGCCGGTTTGCCATCCTTGGTGCCTTTGACCAGATCGCCAATGCAAGTCTTGCCGCTGTAGCCCGGCGCCAGCGAGGCTGGGTCCGGCAGTACGGCCTTGACCACTTTCAGTGGCACAACTTCGAGGCCTTCGGCGGTTTTCACCGGTTGCTCGGAGAGCAGGCCGAGGTTTTTCAGTACGGTAAACACATTGATGTAGTGCTCACCGAAGCTCATCCAGAAACGCACGTTTGGTACGTTCAGGTGCTTGGACAGGGAATGCACTTCGTCATGCCCGGTCAGGTACAGATTCTGCTCGCCGACCACTGGCAGGTCGTCGGTGCGTTTGACTTCAAACATGCTATTGCTGGTCCACTGGCTGTTCTGCCAGCTCCAGACTTGGCCGGTGAATTCACGGAAATTAATTTCCGGGTCGAAATTGGTGGCGAAGTACTTGCCGTGGGAACCGGCGTTGACGTCGAGGATGTCGATCGACTCGATGCTGTCGAAGTACTGCTGCTGCGCCAATGCGGCATAGGAATTGACCACGCCCGGGTCGAAACCGACGCCAAGGATCGCGGTGATGCCTTTGTCCTGGCATTCGGCCAGGTGCTTCCACTCATAGTTACCGTACCAAGGCGGCGTTTCGCAGACCTTGCCCGGTTCTTCGTGGATGGCGGTGTCGAGGTAGGCGGCGCCGGTATCGATGCAGGCGCGCAGCACCGACATATTGAGGAAGGCCGAACCCACGTTGATAACGATCTGCGATTCGGTTTCACGAATCAGCGTCTTGGTTGCTTCAATATCCAGCGCATTCAGGGCATAAGCCTGGATTTCGGCCGGCTGCTTCAAGCTGCCCTTGGCCTTTACGCTGTCGATGATGGCCTGGCATTTGGAGATGTTGCGCGACGCGATAGCAATACGACCGAGTTCGTCGTTGTGCTGCGCGCACTTGTGGGCCACCACCTTGGCGACACCTCCTGCACCAATGATCAGAACATTCTTCTTCAATTTCTTTATCTCTCCTTTAACCGCCAGCTGTCAGGACAGGCTGGACAGGTAATCGTCAAAGCCAAACTCGCGAACCACCTCGACGCTGCCGTCGAGTTGCTTCACCACGATGGACGGCATTTTCAGGCCGTTGAACCAGTTTTTCTTGACCATGGTGTAACCCGCTGCGTCGATAAACGACAGACGATCGCCGATGGCCAGCGGACGATCGAATTGGTACTCACCGAAGATGTCACCTGCCAGACACGACTTGCCGCACACCATGTAGGTGTATTCGCCGTTGCAGGGGTCCATCTTGGCGTTGAGCCGGTAGATCAACAGATCGAGCATGTGTGCTTCGATGGAGCTGTCGACCACGGCCAGATGTTTGCCGTTGTACAGGGTGTCGAGCACCGTGACTTCCAGAGAGGAGCTCAGGGTGATCGCCGCTTCGCCCGGCTCGAGATACACCTGCACGCCGAAGCGCTCGGAGAAGGCCTTGAGCCGTGCGCAGAACTGATCGAGCGGATAGTCATCACCGGTGAAGTGAATGCCGCCACCGAGGCTGACCCACTCGACCTGTTCAAGCAGGTGGCCGAAACGCTCTTCAATAGTGGTCAGCATCTGGTCGAACAGCTCGAAGCTGCCGTTCTCACAGTTGTTGTGGAACATAAAGCCGCTGACCTTATCCATCACCGCAGCGATCTTTTCCGGGTCCCACTCGCCGAGGCGGCTGAATGGGCGCGCCGGGTCGGCCAGCAGGTAATCCGAGCTGCTCACCTGCGGATTGACGCGCAGGCCGCGCACCTTGCCGGCGGAGGCTTCGGCGAAGCGCTCGAGCTGGCCGATGGAGTTGAAGATGATCTTGTCGCAGTTGGCGAGCATCTCGTCGATTTCATCATCCGCCCAGGCCACGCTGTAGGCGTGGGTTTCACCGGCGAACTTCTGCCGACCGAGCTTGAGCTCGTACAGCGAGGACGAAGTGGTGCCGTCCATGTATTGCTGCATCAGGTCGAATACCGACCAGGTGGCAAAGCACTTGAGCGCCAACAGCGCCTTGGCACCGGAGTGCTCGCGCACGTAGGCGATCTTCTCCAGGTTGCCCAGCAGCTTTTGCTTGTCGATGAGGTAGTACGGCGTCTTGATCATCTGCGTGTCTGTGCCCCGAGTGCTATGCAAGGTCGGCCGGCAGGCAATCAGCAAAGCTGACCCCTCCCCGAAAAGTGGAGGCGAATTGTGCCGACAACCGGCACATATCGAAAGAGCAACGGGGATATTTCCTCGATTCAGCGACCATTGGCAACGACTGGGCGGCCAACGTGAAGCAACCGGCGCGCTCTATAACGCGCCAGCAGAATGACCAACAAGGATGACAGGGGCATGACGGCAGACAGGTGCGCGAAGCGCCAGCGCGGCGCTTACTCTGCGAGTCAGTTGATCGGCGTCGCCGTCAGGTTGGCGCGGATATCGGCGTTCTGCAGTTTGACCCCGTACATCGAAGTCACTGCACCGCCGGTGGGATGGACGTGCTGAATCCGGTCGATATTCACTTCCTTGAAGTGCACCCGACCGTTGACCGCAAAGCCCAGCGGATCGGGACTGACCGGCGTACAGCCGGAGGCCGTCTTGTTGCAGACTTTGGTCGGCGCCACATCGAGGTTGAGGTCGACGTTGAAGCCATAGGCGTTGGCGTTCGGGTTGCTCGGGTTGCCGTCGGAGGTATGGAAGTTATCCACCACCAGCTGGCTACCCGTGCCGTTCACCCCGTTGACCCGCCCGGTTTCGATGATGATCTGGTTACGCTTCTCGTTGCTCGATACGGCGTTGGCCGGATTGCCGGAACCATCGCGCACAAAGACGTTCTTCAGCTTGACCGAAATACCTTCATCGCCACGATCTTCCCAGCGCCCGCCGCTGGCCACGCACGCCGCCGAAGAGCCGCCACTGCCGCCCACGCACAGTGCGCCGGCACCGCCCGAGCTGATGGCCAGGGTCGAGCCCTGCTCATAGCGTTTGAGCACCAGGCGGCCAATGCTGCTGCCGGTTAGGCGGTCGCCCCAGCGCACATTGGCAACATCCAGCTTCGACCAGTAGGTGCCTTTGCGCAGCTCGACGCCGTTGTTGCTGATATCCAGCGAGCCTTCACGATAATGCATTTCATAGCTGCTGCCCGACAGCCACAGGCCGCGACCGTTTTCATCCACGGTGATCGCCGCATTGGCCTCGGTGATATAGAAGTCGGCGTTATAACGCAGGCCATCGCCCACGGCGCCACCGGCGCGCAGAGTGACCTGGCCATTGAGGGTGAAATCATAGGCCGGGAAGATTTCCATCAGCACCAGCAGCTCGGTGCCGCCCTGCAGTGGCGCGTCGGCGCTGCCGACCCGCAAACCATCGAAGCTGTAGCTGCCGACGATGTTCTTCAGCCCCAGACGCATGCCATCGAAGTGGCCGTTATAGCCTCCACTGTTTATGTCGCTGTTGCTGCCGGCATAGCAGCCCGCGCTGACACCGGCCGCGCAGCTCTTGGTCAGATCGAAACTGAACTGGCCTGTGCCGTGGGTGCGCAAGCCGCTGAACCACATGGTGTTGCCGTTATCGGTCAGCGCCAGCGAACTGTTGACCATATTCCAGCTGAGGTCGGCACTGATGCCCTTCTGCCCGGAGTTGGGGTCGCCGCCCGGGCGCAGTTTCAACCAGTTCTGCCGCGCGCCCTGATCGAGAAAATTCAGATCCACCGCCAGGCCGCCGAGCTTCTGATTGCTCGGATTACCCATGATCAGGCCGCCCAGGGTGGCGTTGAACTTGAGGTCCTGAAAGGCGATTTTGGCGTAGCTGCCAGCGCCGTCCTGCTCCAGATCCAGGGTCAGCCCCGCGTTGCTGATCAGGCTGCCGGCGAAGTTCTCGGCGCGCAGCACGCCTTCGTCCTGATACTGGAACAGGCTGTTGGCGATGGTGATATTCGGTTTGATCCGCAAGCCTTCGCCACTAGCGCCGCCACCAGCAATGCTAACGCTGCCGCCTAAGCGCAGGTCCATATCCAGCTTGCCGAAACTGCGCTGCGCATCGACATCGCGCAGATCAGGACTGCCCGGCGTCACCGCCACACCTGGAGTCGGGTCGCCATGGGCCAGATCGAGGCCGATACCGGCAATCGAGCCGACAAAGCGTGAGGTACCCAGGTCCAGTTTGATCTCCTGGCCACTGCCGCCGCTGACGATATCCAGATAGGCGTTGTTCAGATAGGTATCGAACGACAGGCCTTTGACGATCAGGTCAAAGCCATTGTCGCGGTAATAAAACGTTGCTGCGCTCAGCGACAGCTGGCTGTCATCCACGCTAAAACCGCTAACGCCGCTGGCCCCACCACCGCTCAGCTTGAGGCTGGCGCCGAGGGTGAAGAAGGCGCGAAAGGCACCAAAGCTTTTGCTGCTACCGGCCAGTTCGATGTTATCCACGCTTAGCACCTGAGCACTGCCGCTGTGCTGCACCTGCAGCTGATCACCGACCACATCGAGCGTGGTGGTCGAGCTGCTGCCGGCAACCTGCGGCGTGCTGCTGACGCCTTTCAGGCTGAGGGTCTGACCATCTTGGCTGTAATCCACACTGCCGGCCGACCAGCCTGCGCCTGTGGTTTGCAGGCTGATGCCATCGCGCCCGCTGACGGACGACAGCGCCTGATCATCCAGCGCCTGCATGGCCTGCGTCAGTGGACTCAGAAGTGCGAGCAATAACAGCGAATGACGGTGCATGGCCCTGCTCCTCAGTTCTGCGGAAAGATCAGCACGTTGCCCTGCATACGGATGGTGCCGTCGATCTTCGCCGAGAAGATATTGGTCTGCTGATACGACGGATTACCGCCATTGGCCACGCTCAAGGACTTGTTCTGCCAGCCGCCCTGGTTAGCCACACCAAAGGCAAAACTGCCGTCCTTGAACTTCACCTCATTGGGCAAGCCGAACTCCAGCACATCCTGATTAAAGGCTGCGCCATCACCGTTAAAGCCACTATTGATGGTGCGCGTACGTAGGGTCAGGCCCTCAAAACTGAACACGCCCTTGAGGTTATCCAGCACATACCAGCCGCCCTCTGCCTCGGTCAGTACCGCGATCCGCAATCCGCAGTGTTCAGGCGCGGTCGCGCCAGGGGTCGCACAACTGCGCTGAGTAGCGGCCCAAGTAGCCGGATTATTGTTCAGCGGAATGCTCCAGAGCACGCCACCATCCTTGTTGATACTGAGCTCTCCAGATAGGTAAACCCCACCCTGACCATTTAACTCACTGAGGGTCGCGTCATCTAGCGGTTGCATGTCAGCCAGGACAGGCAGAGACAGGCATAGCAGGCAGCTGGCAAGTGCTTTCGCTTTAGAGATCACGGCTGGTCACCTTCAAGTAGTTGAAGCTAAAACCACGGATCTCACTCTGGCCAAAGTTATAGCCGCCAGTCGGTACCTGCCCATAACCTGGCCGGGTACCACCGAAGTTGAGGTTGCCAATGACAATGTTGGTACGTGGGGCATTGGCGTAGAAATCATCGGCGCGGCTTTTGCCAATACCACTGAGGGTGGTCACGTTGGCACCAGGATTATTCGGATCACGCACCGGGTTAGGCAGTTCAAGAGCGAATTGGCCATTGCTTGCAACATCGAATAACAGCGGCTGACTCTTGCCGTAGCCAAGGGAAACATTGGCATAGGCGTTGGTCAGGTAAACAGTGCGGGCGGCCTGTTCGGCAACAGTCACACAATTACTCGCCCCAGCGGCACAAGACATCATTTCCAGAGTCTTGGCGTAAATATTCAAACGCGCCTCGCCCACCAACTGTGCACGACTGCTATCGCCCCACAACCGCAAATAAGAACCGTCCATCACCAGCTCGGCCACATCGATATTCAACACATCCACCCGATTCGGAGCCACTTTGAAATCGAAGCGAACCCCCAGGTCAACCCGCTCGGAAGCACGACTGGAGCACCGGCTACCCGCAGCCGCATAACCATCGATACAGGCTTGACCGCCGGCTCCGTTAATCATTGCTGGGAAAGCCAACTCCAACACCGACAGGTTATTGGGTGTGGTCTGCACGAATGCACCATCGTCACGCAAGCTGCGCAAGTCCTCGCCCTTTACTAATCCGACGGTAAAAGGCTGGCTAAGTCGGCCAATGCTGGCCGGATTCAACAGTGCGCCTTTGTTACTGCCGCTTGCGCCGAGATAGAACTCTTTGACCGAGATGGGTACGTTCTGCCCTGAGCCGTTGTTAATGTCATTGATAGTGATGGTGGCCTGACTGGCATCAAACAAAATGCCCTCAAGGGCAAAACCGATACCAGCCCCCTGTACTTCGGACAGTTCGCTATCCTCCAGCGCAACCATGTCCGCCTGCACCAGGCCGATGAACGAAAAACCCAACACAAGTAACAAGTAGTTCATGACTAGCACCCCCGGTCAGCCGTACCGAAACAGGTGTCCTGGCGAGGAATGCCATTGAAGGCTTCCTGAAAACTGGTATTGATCGCGGCGGTACCATCGGCGTTACGCGGGATATTCATAAAAGCCCCAGCCAATGCAGTGATGAACTTGCTGGCATCCTGCTGATCACGCCATTGCACGTTCTGACTCTGCATAGAGAGAAAAACCCCCTTGGCAGCACTGACAAACTGTTGATTGTTATTGGCGTTCAACGTCCCGATAGGAAAGCTGCCGTAGTTAGCCAGTGGGAAACAGGTGGTCGTGCTCAACAACTCACAGTTACTGGAAGAAAACAGGCTGAGCAGAAAATTATCGAACCCCGAGCCTGCTGGAATTGAGAGCTTTTGCCCATCGATCATACCGATCATGGTCGCACGCACAGGATCAGCATCCCCCCCCCCGTTAACCAACTGGGCCTGAGCACTGAAATTGCTGTCGGCATAGGCCCCTCCGACCAAGCCTCTAGCCCCGGCACAAATCAGGTCATACCAAGCACAGCTCATTTGAGTGGCCAGATAACTGCCCTTGCCATACAGGTCAACGGCGATATTGCCGGTGACACGATTAATATCACCAGACAGATAGCCTTGAGCCTCACTAAACCCGAGCCGCACGCCCACTACCTTGTTGCCCGAATATGCCAATTCAAGGAAAGGGTTTTTAATCAGGAATGGGTTCACTTGGCCAGTCACATCGTTAACCGTACCTAAGGCAAAGTTATTGATATCTATATCTGCTGTATTCGCCGCCTCACCGGCTCTCGGGTACAGGCCCAGTTGCATTTTCTTGATATTCAACTGGGTGGCCATGTCCATACCGAAATTAATTCGGGTGAAATCAATGCCGTTGGCACTGTCTGTGGTCAGGTTGATAAAGGCCTGACCGGTCACCTCCGACAGCTCGCGATCTTCCAGCTCGACCATTCCTGCGTGGGCAGTGCTGCTGATTAATCCAGCACAGATCAAGGCGAGCGCAGTTTTGGCAAAACCAAGGGTCGGACGCATGGCTGATTCCCTGTCGTTCTTATTTGAATGGCCGAGCCCTGCGGACTCCACGCCTTGATTAGCACTATAAAAAGTCGGCCGGCTAAACGTGCCGACCCATAGTCGAGAAATCCCCAAAAATCCGCCCCTACTCCACAGCAGAGCGCCGCCACGCTGTTACCCATCACCACAACCAGGGTTACACGCACGCAGGCAACTCCGAACAGACGATGACTGACACTCAAGCCTTGGCCACGGCTTGCAGTACAATCGGCGTTTTTTGCGAAAAGCCCGCGGAGCGGATGCCCCGATGATTGATCCCAAGCGCGTACTGCGCGCCCTTGCCGAACACTGGACGTTGCTGGAACCGCTGTGCGAGCGTTTCGATGCCGGCACCCTGAGCCTGGTGGAGCTGCGCAACCAGCTGGCCGCACAGTTGCCCGAAGGCACGCCAACCGATGTCACCGCCCTGCTCGACCAGTGGATTCGCCTGGATATCCTAGTGCCGGTGGCCAAGAGCCCGAATCGCTTCGAGCTGAACGCGCAGATTCACGACTTCCTCGCCTACCTGCGCCGCGAACACCGCCTGGGCCTGTGCCTGGAAATCGAAGCCTATCTGCGCCATCTGGAGCGCCTGGCCGGCTATATCAAGGACGCTTTCGAGGTGCGCGACGCCGCCGACCTGGCGCGCCAGCTGCGTTTGCTGGATATGCGTGTGCGCGATGTATTGAAGAAGCTGGCCAACGACGAGCAGGCCCTGGTCGCCGTAGCCGATCGCGCCAAGACATCAGATAGGCAAATCCCCCTGCGTCAGCGCTACGCCGAGGTGCTGGCCACCTGGGACGAATACGTTGAACCGATGATCCAGCTGGTGGCCGCCGACGGCGCCTTCGAGCAAGGCGTCTACCGCGTCGAACATGTGCTGCTGCGCCTGCTGGGCGAACAGCAGCGCCTCGGCCAGCTGGTGGATGACGACCTGCTGCTGCGCACCCACGCGCGCATCCTGGAAATGCAGACCACCGCCCAGCTGACCCTGCGCCGCGCCCGCGAACTGCTGCTGCCGCTGCGCGAGGAAGCGCGCCGGCATAACGCCGTGACCCGTGGCGCGGCCCTGGCCCTGGCGGCGATCCGCAAGAAGGGCCTGGACGCCGTACCGCAGGCGTCCCTGCCGCTGTTCAGTCGCCCGCAAAGCACCTTTCTCGGCACCGCATCGCAGGTCGAGGCCTATGTCTATGCCCTGGCCCGTTTCGAGCCCAAGCCGGCGCAGTTTCCCAAGGCGCATGCCAGCCGCAAAGGCGAAGCCCCGCGCGCGCCACGCACAGCGCGGGAGATGATCGAACGTTGCGAACAGGCCCTGCCGCTGCCGGATCTGATGGTCTGGCTGCTGGAACAGGAACCCGAAGGCGCCACCGACGAATTGCTCTACTGGTTCTCGCGCCTGTCCCGCGATGGCCGTTTCCAACGCGAGCGCCTGGAGCGCCGCGACTACCTCACCCGCGAGCATCAGGTCAGCCTGAGCTCCTTTGCCCTGATCAAGCCGGCCGGGACCACCGTATGAATATCGACCTGAAAGAACTGACCCAGCTCGCCCCGATCTTCCGTGAGCTGTTCAAGGGCTACCACATCAGCCGCAGCAACCCGGAGCTCTACAGCCAGCTGGCCGGCCAGCAGGACCAGTACCGCGGCCTGTTCAAGGCCCTGGGCTATGAGCTGACCTGCGACAGCCGCGGCTTCTACTATTTCGTCCCCGAGCAGATGGGCGCCCAGGTCAACAAGACCGCTCAGCGCCTGGCGCTGTTCACCTTTATTCTGGTTGAACACCTCGCCGACCAGGGCCGCGACCCACTGGCGGTGCTCGACGGCGGCAGCCTGGGCCGTGACGAGCTGCCGGCTCTACTGGAGAAGTACCGTGACCTGTTTCTGCAGGCCGAAGTCACCACCCAGGAAGAGTTGGAAGAAAAGGTCATGCGCCGCCTGACCCAACTGGGTTTTGCCAGCGAAGACAACGGCATCTACCGCTTCCTCGCGCCGATGCACCGCTTCCTCGATGTCTGCCTCTCCGTACAGCAGGACCGCGATCTGGCGGCGACGCTGCACAGCGCCCTACCGCTGCCGGCGCCAGTACTGCTGGATGATGAGGCCGAAGACGAAATCATCAGCCTCGCTGAAGACGATGCCGACGAATCCGAAGAAGACGCCCTGGCCCGCGCCATGGCCGAAGAACGTGACGCCCAGGAGACCCTCGCATGAGCCAGGAACGCTACGGCATCCGCCGCTTCGCCCTACTGAATACCGCCGGTTACAGCCTCGGCCTGTTCCCCCTGGAAAACCCGCTGTCGGTGTACGGGGCCAACAACCTGGGTAAATCCGCCTCGATCAACGCCCTGCAGTTCCCGATTCTCGCGCGCATGTCGGACATGAGCTTCGGCAAGTACAGCCTGGAGCAGTCGCGCAAGTTCTACTTCGCCAGCGACACCAGCTATATCCTCGTCGAAGTCGTACTGCCCCACGGCCCCCACGTAATCGGCGTGGCCGGGCGCGGCCCAGGCGGCGGCTTCGGCCACCAGTTCTTCGCCTACCAGGGCACCCTGGACCTGGAGCACTACCAGAAGAACGGCACCTGCCTGCGTCAACGCGAGCTGTTCAACGCTCTGGAACGCGAAGGCATCAAGGCCTACGAGCTCAAACCCGAGGAGCTGCGCCGCCTGCTGGTCGGCGGGCATACCTCGATTCCGCTGGACCTCACTCTGATCCCGCTGCGCTCCACCAGCGAGCAAAGTCTGAAGACCTTCCGCGCGCTATTTATCAACCTGCTGCATATGCGCGAAATCACCGCCGCCAAGCTTAAGCAGCTGTTCCTCGACGCCTTCGAACACAGCCTGCGTTCGGGCAGCGTCGACTATATCGCTGCCACCGAAGAAGCCTTCCGCGATGTGCGGCGCATGGAGCAGGACTACCAGGCGCTGGTTACCGCCGGCCCCTTGATCGAAGCCCTGGCCGCCGGTGTGGCCCAGCGCGAACTGCTGCGCGGCAAGCTGCATCGCCTCTCGCCGCTGCTCGACTCGCTGCTCGGCACCTGGCAGGACTACGCCGGCGCACGCCGCGAAGAGCTGGTGATTCAGGCCGAACACTACCGTGGCGAGCAAGACGGCCTGCAGCACGAGCAACGTGGCGGCACCCAGGAGCTGATGCGTATGGAGCGCGAAATCAGCGAAATCCAGCGCTGGCTCGGCGAGCTGTCGGTACTGAAAAACCGCTTTGCCCTGGTCAACGATGCCAAGGTGCTGGAAGAGCAGCTGCTGGCCGCCAAGGATGCCCACGACGAGCTGGCCGGCGCCCTGGCGCAGTCGCGGCAGTTCTCCGCCGAGGATCTGGATGAGCGCCTGCGCGATCTGGAAAAACGCCTGAAATCGGTGAAGCAACAACTCGAACACGCCGACAACAACAGCTACTCACGCCTGCGCGAAGAATTCAGCCAGCAGGACGTCGACCGCCTGATGCGCCTGTTCAATGGCCAGCTGTTCAGCCTGCCACTCGGCGAGAAAGGCATTCAGGTGGCCGAGGGTGATGCCTGGGTCAAATCCCTGGAAGCCATCCTCGACGGCTTCAAGGGCGAACACTTCGAAGTGCCCGGCCTGACTATCGACCTCTCGCATATCGAGCCCCCAGCCCTGCAGGCCCTGGCTGACCGCGCGGCCCTGCGCGACCAGAAGGACCGCCTCGACCGCGAATACAAACAGCTGAAAACCCAGCAGGCGGTAGCCTCCGACCGCGCCGCGAGCAAGGCCCAGGCCGAGCAGTTCTACCAGGCCGTGCTGGATGCGCAGAAAGCCCTGGAAGACTTCCGCCGCAGCCAGACCCTGGCCGTGGAAGAGCCGCAGAAACTGGAGCAGCTGGCGCAGCTGGAGGCCGCTCAGGACGAACTCAAGCGCGCATCCGATGCCTTTACCGAGCGCGTGCAGCAGCTCTCCGCCAAGCTGCAACTGGTGGGCCGTCAGCTCGCCGATCTGGAAGCCAAGGAACGCACCCTGGAAGATGCCCTGCGTCGCCGCCAGCTGCTGCCGGCCAACCTGCCGTTCGGCACACCCTTTACCGACCCGGTGGACGACAGCCTCGACAACCTGCTGCCATTGCTCAACGACTATCAGGACGCTTGGCAGGGTCTGCAGCGTGTAGACGGGCAGATCGAGGCGCTGTACGCCCAGGTACGCCTCAAGGGCGTGGCCAAATTCGACAGCGAAGATGACGTCGAACGCCGCCTGCACCTGCTGGTCAACGCCTATGCCCACCGCCAGGACGAAGCCATCACCCTGGCCAAGGCGCGCCGCGCCGCGGTCACCGATATCGCACGCACCCTGCGCAATATCCGCAGCGACTACGACAACCTGGAACACCAGCTGGCGCTGTTCAACCGCGAGATCAACAAGCGTCAGGTGTCCAACCTGGAAAGCTTCCGCATCGTCCTCGCACCGAACAAGGACGCGCTTAAGCATATCGACCAGATCATCCACAGCGCCGGCCAGTATGAAGAAGGCGAAACCCTCTCGGTGTTCGACCTGCAGCAGAGCAGCGAGCAGGACAGCAAGAACGAGGAAGCCAAGGATTATCTGTCGCGCCTGGTTGCCGCCAACCATAACCAGCTGGGTTTGAAGGATCTGTTCGAATTGGCCTTCGAGATCACCAAGGTGCACGGCCAGCCGGTGATCCACACCGATATCGATGGCGCAGCATCGAACGGCACCACCATGACCATCAAGGCGCTGACCAACATGTACCTGTTGCTGCACCTGATGGACCGCGACCAGGCCGGCAAGGTGCGTTTGCCTTACTACCTGGACGAAGCAGCAGATATCGACGAGAAGAACCAGCAGGCGCTGATCGAAACCAGCCTGCAGCTGGGCTTTGTGCCGATCCTGGCGTCGGTGAAGCCGCAAGTCTCGGCCCACGTAGCCATCGACCTGGAAGGCGGTAGCGGGCCAAATGGCATCTATATCGACGAAGCGGATTGGAAATATATCCAGCGTCGCGACAGCGCCAAGAACAAGGCTGAAACCACAACCACAACCACAACCACAACCACAGCAACCGAGCCAGCCTAACGCTGGCTCACCCGCCATAAAGCACAAGGGCCGCAATTGCGGCCCTTGTCGGTTATTTCTCCAGCGCTATCTTCGGCGCCCAGCGTAACCACTCTTCACTCACCTCATCATGCAGGGCAAAGGTCTGCCCCGCCTGCGCCGGCCCACCCATCTGCGGGTTATCCGGTGAGGCGAAGGCGATACCGCCCTCCAGCAGAGCTTCCAGCGATTCGGTGCGCACCTTCACGCCACTGAACAACCCTGCATCCACCCCGATGCCACTGGCATTCCAGAAGCGGCTGCCGCTGCGTACCAGCGGCGCATAGCGCGGCTCGATCAGCACATGAATCAGCACCCGATCCGAGGTCGGACCAAGTTCAAAATCAGTCACCTTACCCACTGGCACTTCACGGTAACTGACCACCACACCCGGCTTGATCGAACCGCGCCGCGCCGCACTCAACACCAGACGCAGACCTTGCTCACGGGTATTGGCTTTAGGCGGTGCTGCGGCGGCAGTAAAGCTCATCTGCGCAGCGCCCTTCTGATTCGAGGGCTGTACTTCCAGGTACTGGCCGGTGACCAAAGTTTCCAGGTTGGCGGCACGGGTCAGGCTGACCTCGGGCTTGACCACCCAGAACTGCGTGCCTACACGGGCAATCTGCTGCGTCGCCTGGGTAATCCGCGCATACAGAATCACCGCCTGCAGATCATCCGTCAGCTCGATGCGCTCCACCTTGCCCACTTCCAGCCCCTTGTAGCGAATAGCCGTACCTGGGCTCAGCCCATCGCCACTGGGTACACGAATAGTCAGCTCAACGCCTTTCTGCAGCGCCATTTCCTGGCTGCTGTGCAAACTAAAGCGCTCGACCCGCTTATTGCTTCTGGGTGCATTAGGATTCGGTGTTTCAAAGGCGATGCCGCCCGCCAGCAAGGTTTGCAATGACTCGCTCTTGACCTCAACGCCGGACAGCCCGCCCTTCAAGGTAATGCCGCTGGCATTCCAGAAGCGCGTGCTGCTGTTCACCAGATGCGCATGCTCAGGCTCGATGTGCACGCCAAACGCGACCTGCTTGTCGTCACGCGACAACTGGAAACTCTGCACCGTGCCGACCTTGACCTGCTTGAACAAGATAGGGCTGCCCACTTCCAGAGAGCCGCGCGTGTCGCTGAACAACACCAAGTGCAAGCCAGGGGCAGATAGGTCGAGCGGTGGAGCTTTGGCTCTGGCGACAAAATCACGCAACGGTGGGTTGCCGGCATCACCTGGCCGAATAGCGATGTAGTTGCCCTTAACCAGCGCCTCCAGGCCGGTTATTCCGGCCAGGGAAATCGACGGCTTGACCACCCAGAAGTCGGTGCCTTCAACCAGGTAGTCTTCGGTACGTGGGTCCAGCATCAACTCCACCCGTGCACCGCTGAGATCCTGATCAACCTTGAAGGTCTTCATATGGCCGACCTGAATGCCCTTGTACATCACCGGCGTGCGCCCAGGCTCCAGGCCTTCAAACTCATGCAGCTTGAGCGATACGCGAATGCCGGCCTGGGCGCTGTCAAAGTCCTCGTATAGGCGAAATGGCAGAGTCGGATCGGTCGGCGGGCTGTCCTTGCGATGCTCCGGCGTGGCGAAGGCAATCCCGCCAGCAACGATGCTTGCCAGTGATTCGGTACGCACTGTCACACCTGACAGCCCCGCATCGATAGACACGCCGCTGGCATTCCAGAAGCGCGTATGTTTGCGCACCAGGGAGGCAAACTGCGGCTCGATGAACACCTTAACTTCGATCAGATTTTGATCTTCAACCAGGGCATAACTCTTCACTCGACCCACCTGGATCTGCTTGTAAAACACCGGACTGTCACGATTGAGCGAGCCAAGACGCTCGGCCTTAAGAGTCAGGTGCAATCCAGGCGCGGTGTCAGCCAAAGGCGGCGGCTCGGTCAGCGCAGTGAATTTACGCGTAGGTTCGCCGTCACCTGGGCTGGCGGTGATGTAGTTACCCGACACCAGGGTTTCCAGACCCGTGATACCGGCCAGCGAAACGCTCGGTTTGACCAGCCAGAAGCGTGTATTGGTGCGCAGGTGCTGCTCAACTCGCTTATCCATCTCCAGAGTGGCGCGCACACCGCGCCGCTCGCCGCTGTCATCCAGCTCCAGGCCTATGACCTTACCGATGGGCATGCCCTTGAAGATCACCTCGGTCTTGCCCGGCTGAATGCCATCACCGCTGGCAAACATCACCTGAATCTCGATACCGGCTTCGTTGTAGGCACGCCAACCCAGCCAACCACCGATAAGCAATGCAATCAGTGGCAAGACCCAAATAGCCGACCAATTCGAAGCTGGACGCGCTTTAGCCAACGGCAAATCATTCATGGTGGTCATCCGAGTCCGTGTTATCCCAAATCAAGCGGGGGTCAAAGGTTAAAGCGGCCAGCATGGTCAACACCACCACACTGGCAAACGCGGTAGCGCCATAGCCGGGAACAATACTCGCCAAACTGCCGAAATTAACTACCGCCACCAATATCGCGATGACGAAAATATCCAGCATCGACCAGCGCCCAATCCATTCAATAAAGCGGTACATCAACACGCGCTGACGCGCTGACATCGGCTGATGTCGCTGTACTGAGTACAGCAGTAGAGCAATACCGACCAATTTGAAGGTCGGCACCACAATGCTGGCGATAAACACCACCGCGGCAATCGGCAGCATGCCGTAGTTCACCAACTCGATAACGCCCGACATGATGGTGTCGGACTGCCCCTTGCCTAACGCGTTGACCGTCATGATCGGCAACAGGTTGGCCGGGATATACAGCACCGCAGCCGTCAGCAACAACGCCCAAGTGCGCACCAGACTATTGGGCCGGCGCGCATGCACATGCCCACCGCAGCGCGTACAAAACTGCTCGCCATGCTCGCTCTGCATGGGGTTGAGCTGGTGGCACTCATGGCAAATCAGCAGCCCTGCATCAATCGCCCGCATGCTCATCCTCCCCCGACAAGGCCTCCCATATCTGGTGGGGCGACATCGTCACTTCTAACCAGATCTGGACCAGTAATAGTGCGACAAAACACAGCATCCCTAGACCAATGCTCAACTCGGCCAGATCGACCAACTTCACAATGGCCACCAGGATACCCATCAGATAAACCTCGAGCATGCCCCACTCACGCATATGGTGATAAATGCGATACAGCAGCAGGCCATAACTGCGGCCAATATCCAGTCGAATACTCAGTAGCACAGCGAACTGGCATAACAACTTGAGCAACGGCACCGCCATGCTGCAGAGGAATACCACCACAGCCACGCTCTGCATGCCGCTGTTATACAGGCCGAGCACACCTGTCCAGACGGTGTCCTTAGTGACCTGCCCCAGTAGATTGAGCTGCATGATCGGCAGGAAATTAGCCGGTATGTACAACAACAAAGCGGCAATCACCAACGCCATGCTGCGTCGCACGACCTGCGCGCGATGGGTATACAGCTCATAACCACAGCGCGGGCATTCAACTCGCTCACCCGCGCCAGCCTCAGGTTTGCGCAACAATAGATCGCACTCATGACAGGCAATCAGCTGCTTAAGCTCAAGCTCGGAATGTGGCTCAGAGAGTGCCGGACCGGCCATAGAAAGAACCCTGATAGAAATACGCTTTGCATCATAGCCATGCGCTGTTTAGTTGCCTATCAAAGGCTCACCTGCTTGGTTTTTTTTCGCAGCGCAAAGTAAAACCCCCGACCGTTTTCACGATCGGGGGTTTTGGTATAGGTGCTTGACGATGACCTACTCTCACATGGGGAAACCCCACACT
>NZ_JBNXUH010000326.1:0-369 GCF_050563605.1 Pseudomonas peli
CATCCTGATCCGCCTCTCATATCTCCCCGCTTCCCCTCACCAGCCGAACTTGCCGCCCCTGTTACCCCTGCGCTGCCCGCTCGCTGTCCCCCTCCCTCCCCCGCACCCCCCCGCCGCCGCCCTCCGCCTTCTCTTCCTTCCGCCTCACCCGTCTCGTGGGCTCGAGATGTGTATAAGAGACAGTTGCAGGTGCTGCCTGAATTATTGCTGCGTTGCCCGCTAGCGGCTGGCGTACCTGCCATGGCAGTGCAGACGGCGTCCGAATGTGGCGGGGGGGCACAGGGGGGGTCGGTCAGGAACAGGGGGGGTGAGGCACAGAGGGGGGCGAAAGGGAAGAAAGGAGCGATATCGAATGAAGGTAGATGATTG
>NZ_JBNXUH010000327.1:0-366 GCF_050563605.1 Pseudomonas peli
ATTCCTCCCTTCTCGTCTTCTTTCTCAATCACCCCTTTGCCTGTGATTTCCTCATCGGCGATGTCTTTTTCCTGTCTCTTATTCTCATCTGTCGCTGCCGTCGTCGCTCCTCTAGTTTTCATYTTTTTTYTYTTCCTCTTCTTTTTTTTTTTTTTCCTTCTTTTTTTCTTTCTTTTTCTTTTCTTTCTTTTTTTTTTTTTCTTCCGTTTCTTTTTCTTTTTCTTTTTCYTTTTTCTTTTCTTCYTTCTTCTTTCCCTTTTTTTTTTTTTTTCCTTTTTTTCGTTCTTTTTCCCCTGTCCCTTCTTTTTCTTTGCCCTTTTTCTCTCTCTTTTACTCCTCTCCCGCTGCCGCCTTCGCCCCTTGCCT
>NZ_JBNXUH010000328.1:0-366 GCF_050563605.1 Pseudomonas peli
TTCTTTTTCATTACGCCTTCTTCTATTCCTTTTTCTGCTATTTCCATCAGGTTGGCGATTTCTACTTTCACTTCCTGTTCATCCCTTTCTCTTATACACATCTGTCGCTGCCGTCGACGCTCCTCGATTKYYTTTTTTTTTTTTCCTCTTCTTCGTTCTTCTCGCCTTTTTTCACCCGCACCAGCTGGTTCTGATTCATTCTTTTGCCCCATTTATCGTTCTGGGTTTCCTGCTGTCGTCCGTAGAGGCCAGAAGGGGTTGGCCACTTCAACGTTCTGCGCGCCGAAGATCACCCGCACCAGCTGGATCAGAATCAGGCTGATGCCCCAGGTAGCGAGCAGGGTTTCCAGCGGGCGACCGTAGAGG
>NZ_JBNXUH010000329.1:0-361 GCF_050563605.1 Pseudomonas peli
ACACAAACGGCCTGCTTGCCGCGACACCGCCACCGATAACCGACGAAGCCATCGCCGCCTATGTGCCCCGCCACGGCCTGTCTCTTATACACATTCCGAGCCCACGAGACGNAAACGAGGGCGAGAGTAGAGAGAGATGCACACGGGGGGCGCCGGCGGCACCGTCAGATGTGTATAAAAACCAGACACAAACGGCCTGCTTGCCGCCACCCCGCCACCGATAACCGACGAAGCCATCGCCGCCTATGTGCCCCGCCACGGCCGCGCACGCCCGGTGATTGCCGTGCTGGGCGAGAACCGCATGACCGAACTGGTCGATTTCGTGGTGCCCTACGGGGTTCTCAAACGCGCCGATATCGCC
>NZ_JBNXUH010000330.1:0-361 GCF_050563605.1 Pseudomonas peli
CGCTATGATCGCAGACTAGGAAGGAGTTGTCCATATGTGTCAGGGATATAAGAGGGTGACAGATGGGTATTGTGGAAGGTAGGGGAGAAGGGGGACTCCTGGAGCTGTTATAGGTGTGAGGGGGGCGAATACGATGCTAGAGTGTTAAATNCGTCTCGTGGGCTGGAGATGTGTATAAGAGACAGTGATATAGCCGGGGTCCAGGTGCGTTTTGTCGAATGGCGGGGTGAACAGCAGGGCGATGCCGACGTTCTCGCGGATTAACGGGCGTTGCATGGAGGGTGTCTTTTATATACATCTGGCGGTGGCGACGATCCTGCCCGAGAGGAAAATATTGTCGGCTCACTTCCGAAGAAAAAAA
>NZ_JBNXUH010000331.1:0-358 GCF_050563605.1 Pseudomonas peli
CGATGCATCCGTGTGCAAACCGTAAGAGCGCGCCTTGCCAGCAATGGCAATAGTGTCGAAGAACGCACTTCAAGGAACAGGTCGCGGGTCTTTTCGTTGACACCGCTGTGCTCNGCCGTGGCCGGAGCGTTCAGATGTGATTAGAAAACAGGGTTGCTTCGTGGGGAAAACGGAAGGGGCGCGCCTGGCCGCCATTGGCATTGGTGCCGAAGAACGCACTTTCAAGGAACAGGTCGCGGGTCTTTTCGTTGACACCGCTGTGCTCGCCGCCCATCACACCGGCAATCGCCAAGGCACGGCTGTGATCGGCGATCACCAGCGTATCGCTACGCAGGCTGACTTCCTGACCATCAAGCAG
>NZ_JBNXUH010000332.1:0-358 GCF_050563605.1 Pseudomonas peli
GAGCAGGACCATCTGCTCCGCCGCAGGCGCGCCGAACAACGGTCTGCCTCTTACACACATCTGACGCTGACGACGACGCCCCCCGAGTTCCGGTGTCGGTGGTTTCGGGTCGTCTTTAAAAAAAAAATAACCCCCGTAGCACTCTTGTCAGTTCGGCTCGTGGGGTCGGAGATGTGTGTAAGAGTCAGGAGCAGGGCCATCTGGTCCGCCGCAGGCGGGCTGAAAAAGGGCAGTGAAAACATGAAAGGCTCCAACTACAGGCGGGTAACCAGGCCCTTGGGTTTCCCCGTCTCTTATTCCAAACCGCGCCTCCCGCCGACGCCGCCCGAGGTGTGTATCTTTTACATGTCTGACTCTT
>NZ_JBNXUH010000333.1:0-357 GCF_050563605.1 Pseudomonas peli
GTCGTATCCATATCGATATGACCGAGCAGAACATTACCGACAGCATGGGCCGCGCTCGGACAGCCACCGCAGACCGCCTCCGGGTGCTCTCTTATCCCCATTCCACGCCGCCGACGACGCCCCTCGGCTGTCTCTTATACACATCTGACCGTCTCGTGGGCTCGAGATGTGTATAAGAGACAGGTGGTATCCATATCGAAATGACCGGGCAGAACGTTACCGAGTGCATTGGCGGCGCGCGGCCAATCACCGAAGACGGCCTGTCGGATCGCTACCCCCCCCCCTGCGACCCTCGGATGCATTCTGCCCAGTCGCTGGAAGTGTCCTTTATGTCTGTTGAAACCCTGAAGCCTGTCT
>NZ_JBNXUH010000334.1:0-356 GCF_050563605.1 Pseudomonas peli
CCTCTTTTCCTGTTCCTGGTTCTGTTTCTTTCGCTCCTGGTTACCCTGGCTGTTGTTCTGTTGGTTGTGCTGTTGTTGCAGGCCGAAGTGTAACGTCTATGCTTATCCTCGATCCATGTGGATAACTCTGTGCGTAGCATGAGGAGCCCCGGAGCACTGCCTAGTGGCCCTGTCTCTTATACACATAGCCGAGCCGACGAGACGANTAGACGTCTGTTTCTTTTTTTTTTTTTATGTTCTCCCGCGCCCCCCTCTGTCTCCCCTCCTCCTCTTTCCTCTTCTGCCTCCTCTTTTTATCATTTCTTTTTATAACTTTCTTTTTATCCTTATTCTCCCCTCTTCCCTTCCTTTTTTCC
>NZ_JBNXUH010000335.1:0-353 GCF_050563605.1 Pseudomonas peli
AGATTATGCCCTGCTGCAAACTATGGAGCATCTGCACGAGATCTTCGTTGAGGTACTGCTCGATCAGAACATGTCTGGCCTGACTGGCATGCTGCTCGCTGCGCGGCCCAAGCANCGTCTCGTGGGCTCCGGAGATGTGTATAAGAGACAGAGCCATGGCCCTGCTGCGCACCAAGGCGCATCTGCACGAGTACTTCGATGCGGTACTGCTCGRTCAGGACATGCCCGGCATGACCGGCATGCAGCTGGCCGCGCGGATCAAGGNAGACGCCAAACGCAACCACGGCACACTGGTGAGCGGGCTCACTGGGATACGCAATGCGCCCAGCAAGATCTGCCGATTATACACATCG
>NZ_JBNXUH010000336.1:0-150 GCF_050563605.1 Pseudomonas peli
CGAAGGGCCCCACCTGGGTGGGCAGTGGTCGGCGGCGTCAGGTGGATAAAGGAGACAGTATGCCAGGCAAGCAGGGCAGCGAAACCCGGCGTGGGGTGCGCGAATTCAATCCGCAACCACCGCCACACCTGCTGATGGTCACCGCCCATT
>NZ_JBNXUH010000336.1:197-352 GCF_050563605.1 Pseudomonas peli
GTGCTGCTTAAACCGCTGAACCCTTCGCTGTTGTTCGATGCGCTGATTCGCAGCCTTGCTGGCGACGGCCCGGCGCAGGGCTTTGCGCGCCTGCCGGCGGGTGTGTCGATTACCCACTTCCTGTCTTTTATACACATCTTACGGTTCCGACGACG
>NZ_JBNXUH010000337.1:0-352 GCF_050563605.1 Pseudomonas peli
GCACAATACGGCCCTCCTGCTGCCAGCGCTCAAGCAGGGTAAACGGGCCATGGGCACCGCGGTCTTACCGTACGCGCTGGCCCCTGTCCNGAGGCGGACCGGCAACGAGACGACCCGGGGGACGGCGGCGGCCGCGTCAGATGGGTAGAAGGGAAAGGCGCAAAACGGGCCTCCTGCTGCCAGCGCTCAAAAAGGGTAAACGGGCCATGGGCACCGCCGTCGTAGCGTACGCGCTGGCCCAACAGACAACGGCTCACCAGAATCTTCTGCATCGCTCACTCTCATTAGTCACCCGCCGTAACACCGCCAGGTTACTGCGCTTGCTGGCCGCCGATCAAAGGCTGTCTCTTAT
>NZ_JBNXUH010000338.1:0-351 GCF_050563605.1 Pseudomonas peli
GACCCCGTTCTTCTCGTTGACACTGGACATGTTTATGAGAGTCAAGGTCAGGCTCATCTGCGCAAAACTTTCTCCGGCCGATGCATCGGCGGGGCGCCGCCGGGCTCTTTTACACTACTCACGCCGCCGACCCCGCTCCCCACGCGGCGANCGTCTCGTGGGCTCGGGAGATGTGTATAAGAGACAAGGTCAGGCTCATCTGCGCAAAACTGTGCCCGGACGAGGCATCGGCGGTGCGCATCAGGTCGCGGATAAAACAGGGGCTGCTTCACATACAGAACTTACGACGTCGAAGGTGGAACACGAGTTGCGGTTGTTGTAGCTACCACTTCTTCCAAAGAAGAATCCGGC
>NZ_JBNXUH010000339.1:0-350 GCF_050563605.1 Pseudomonas peli
AGAAGAGGGCGAGCAGCACAAATCCCATGTGCGACAGGCTCGGATATGACGCTTATAAACAACTGACGCCGCCGACGACGCTCGCCTGTTGGCGTTTATACCGGTCTGCCGCGGACGAGGAAAAAAAACAAGTGAAAATGGAAGGGGACANCGTCTCGTGGGCTCGGAGATTGTATAAGAGACAGAGTAGATGGCGATCAGCACAAAGCCCATGTGCGACACGCTGGAAKAGGCCAAAAGACGCTTGAGAGAGGGAGGAGAGAAAGAAAGAAGCGCGCCGGAGAGGATGGCGAACACGCCGAGCCACTGGGCGATTGGCGCAAACTCTGTCTCTTATACACATCTCCGAG
>NZ_JBNXUH010000340.1:0-349 GCF_050563605.1 Pseudomonas peli
CGCTCCGTTCACCTCGCCGGCTCGGCGATCTCTTATCATATACAGGCTGGTGCTTGGCTGCTGTACCTCGGCGCTGGCGGGCTGTCTGCGCCCGGTAACCCTGGAATACCCGCCCACGCGCTGGTTTTTGCTCTTATACCCATCTGACGCGTCTCGTGGGCTCGGAGATGTGTTATAATAGACAGGTTGTTGCTTGGCTGCTGTACCTCGGCGCTGGCGGTTGAGCTGCGCCTGTATACCGAGGAATACCGGCCGCTGAGCTATTTCGAGAATGGCAAGCTGACCGGGATGGCGGGGGGAGGGGGGGGGGTGGGGGGGGGGGGGAACGGGGAGGGGGGGCTTATAAAAA
>NZ_JBNXUH010000341.1:0-349 GCF_050563605.1 Pseudomonas peli
CACCCAGTTCGTGCACTAAGCTCGGCTATTCGAAAGAGCTGTCGAATTTTGGACTTACACGCCCGACCGGAAGATCCTGTATCTGATACCCATCTGACGCTGCCGCCGAACCAGTGGCCGTGCAAACAACTAGCGAACGCCGTGCCTGTGNCGTCTCGTGGGCTCGGAGATGTGTAAGAGAGACAGGACCTGGGTCGATGACCAGGGGCGGGTACACAACAGCTTTGTCGACAATCGCTTCATGGCCCACCAGGGCACCGAGGCCGGGAATATACAGCGCACCGACGCGCTCTTATACACCAATGACCCTGCCGGCAAAACCACCCGACGCGGCCGACAACCACAAGTG
>NZ_JBNXUH010000342.1:0-348 GCF_050563605.1 Pseudomonas peli
CACTCCATGTACGTATACGACCAGTACGACCAAAAAATCGTCGAAGACCGCGTCAAGCAGTATCGCGATCAAACCCGCCGTTACCTCGCTGGTGAACTCCCCCCTCGGGGGGCGTGGCGGCCAGCGTAAGTTGTAAAAAAGAGACCCCCCCCCATTTACGTATACGCCCAACACAACAAAAAAATCGGCGGGGGCCGCGTCAAGCAGTATCGCGATCAAACCCGCCGTTACCTCGCTGGTGAACTGAGCGGTGAAGAATTCCGCCCGCTGCGCCTGCAGAATGGCCTGTACATCCAGCGCTTTGCGCCGATACTGCGCGTTGCCGTGCCGTACGGCCTGATGTCTGTC
>NZ_JBNXUH010000343.1:0-346 GCF_050563605.1 Pseudomonas peli
CGCTCACTTCCTCTCCCCCTCTCTTCCAGTTTCCTCTTCCTTTCCTTCCCCCCCAGGCGCTTGTTCAACTGCTTCCCCACCCACCCCCGACTCACGCCTCTGCTGTCTCTTCTACAGCACTTCCCCCTCCTACGACGACCCACCACTTCGTCTCGTGGGCTCGGAGATGTGCAGCTGGCTGTCATTCACGCCCAGGCGATTGATCAACTGATGGCCAATATCGTCGCGAATCACGCCGATGCGGTAAGGAATAAAGACAGAAGAATGTAAGAGAAGACAAAGAAGGTACGAAGGGGGAAGGAGAAAGAGGCGGTGGGAGAGGATTGGCCCAACAAAGTTGAAAGGC
>NZ_JBNXUH010000344.1:0-345 GCF_050563605.1 Pseudomonas peli
GGCCTGCAGAGTCCCGGCAGGCCACCGAGAGTAACGGCATCACCCAGCACCTGACCTAGGTCGACGCACCGCAAATCAGCAACCTTGCGGTTGGTCAGGCCCTGTCTCATATACACATCTGCCGCAGCCGACGACGCCGCTCGAGGCTGGNCAGGGGATGCAGACTCCCTGCAGGAAACCGAGAGCAACGGCATCACCCAGCACCTGACCCAGGTCGACCCACAGCAACTCAGCAACCTTGCGGTTGGTCAGGTGTGAGGGGGGGCACGGAGGGGTAGGAGAAGGCCAAAAAGAGACAGACGAGGCGAAACCCGCAACATCTGTCTCTTATACACATCTCCGAGC
>NZ_JBNXUH010000345.1:0-345 GCF_050563605.1 Pseudomonas peli
ATCTACAGCCGTGCCGGGCTGGGCCGGGTGCCGGATGACGTGCCCTGCCAGGTGCGCGCTTTGGGCTGTTTTTTTCTGTAAGGCTGTTTGGGTGCGTGGCGCCTTCTCTTTTATGTTGCGGGCGCGGGCGTAGCGTCGTGTCGAGGCTGGNCAGATCTACAGCCTGGCCGGGCTGGGCCGGGTGCCGGATGACTTGCCCTGCCAGGTGCGCGTTGGCGGCTTTGGCGGGGCGGAAGGATTGGCGGGGTATATCCGCGAGCAGGGCAACGAACTGCTGGACGATCTGTCCCCTGTCTCTTATTCACATCTCCCAGCCCACAAGACGGACTGAGCCATATCCTGTTC
>NZ_JBNXUH010000346.1:0-344 GCF_050563605.1 Pseudomonas peli
CTTCCTTCCTGTGTTGTCTATCATTTTGCAAATGCCCTCATCAGTACGGCCTTTTGCCAAATCTTTTTCTTTTTTCTTTTCTTCACTTTGTCTCTTATTCTCATCTCCGATTCCACGATACTTNGGGTCCGGGTAAATCTACACGCGGGGAGCGGCGGCGGCAGCGTCAGATGTGGAGAAGAGACAGCTCCCGTACTGAGTTGGCTAGCATTTTGCAAATGCCCTCATCAGTACGGCCTTTGGCCAAATCATTGACGTTTTTCCTGGCGTCACCTGATGAGTTTTCGGGTGTCTTCGGCGCGTGCCGAGTACGAGGCTTTTATGGCGAATGATCTGCAGGTAAT
>NZ_JBNXUH010000347.1:0-341 GCF_050563605.1 Pseudomonas peli
ATCTTCTCCAGCACCCGCCTGGGCGGGGGAGGGAGAGGGAGCAGGAAGAGGGGGGAGAGGGGGAAGATCTGTCTATTATAAACATCTCCGAGCCTACGAGACGNTTGTTTTTATCACTAGATCTCTGCCACTTATATCAGTTCTCGTGGAGGTTCTTCGGCAGCGTGAGATGTTTATAAGAGACAGTTCTTCTCCAGCACCCGCCTGTGCGGTGGCGCTACCGATATCAAAACCTGGGGTGACCTGGGCATGACCGGTGAGTGGGCTGCCAAGCCGATTCAGCTGTTCGGTCGTAACTCGGTATCCGGCACCTACGGTTACTTTTGTCTCTTATACACATC
>NZ_JBNXUH010000348.1:0-340 GCF_050563605.1 Pseudomonas peli
GGTCGGAATCGAAGCCAAACGCATGCTCGGCCGTACGCATGGAAACATTGCTGACATCCGTACGATGAAAGACCGNTTCCTGCTCACCGCCTCCTCCTTCCCCCGCCCTCTCGCCGTTCTCCTCCCGCCCTCGTCGCCGCGTCCACGCTCCCGCGCCCGACCACAAGCAAACCCCCTGCTCGGCCGTACCCCTGGCAACATTGCTGCCATCCGTCCGATGAAAGACGGCGTGATCGCCGACTTCAGCGTCTGCGAGAAGATGCTGCAGTACTTCATCAACAAAGTTCACGAAAACAGCTTCCTGCAGCCGTCGCCGCGCGTGCTGATCCTGTCTCTTATA
>NZ_JBNXUH010000349.1:0-340 GCF_050563605.1 Pseudomonas peli
GGCTGGAATACAGGCGGCCGCCGAAGACTCGCCGCCGACCCGGGGCAGCAGGATGCGGGCCGGCTGAGGGTCTAGGCCCGGGCCTTTTTAGCCGCTCACGGGCGGCCGGACGCGCCGCACGCGCCTGTCTCTTATACACCTCTGTCCCTGNCGTCTCGTGGGCCGGAGATGTGTATAAGAGACAGGGTTGGAATACAGGCGGTGATCGTTGACCCGCTGCAAACGCCGCAGCGCCGGCTGGTGCATGCTGGTGGCCCAGAACGCCAGCCCGGGTTTCATCGCCGGGGCGTTGTCCTGGCTGTCCTCGAAGTTGCCTCTGTCTCTTATAAACATCTGACGC
>NZ_JBNXUH010000350.1:0-338 GCF_050563605.1 Pseudomonas peli
CCCGCTGTTCGGGGGGGCTTTTTATGCGTTGACCAACATACAGTCTGCTTTTGTTGTGGGTCTTTTGTTGGCGAAGCTTCTTATGCTCTGTCTCTTATCCACATCTGCCGCTGCCGCCGACGAACCACGAGTATGTAACTACGGTGTGCGTCTCGTGGGCTCGGAGATTGTATAAGAGACAGGCTGCTGTTGTGGGGGGCTTTTTATGCGTGAACCTTCTTATGCTTGAGCACGGCGGGGGGCCGCGCGCGGCGTCTCTGCGCTTTGGCTTGCTCTTATACACATCTGGCGCTGCCGGCGACGCCCCCCCAGCGTGGGTGTCTTCGGGGGCGGCGCGC
>NZ_JBNXUH010000351.1:0-337 GCF_050563605.1 Pseudomonas peli
ACCTACAGGTTTTCCAGAGCATGCACAGCTCGCCCAACACCCGACTGAACAGAAGAGAAGAGGTGGAAGAAGGGAAGGACGAACAGACAAATCTCAGAGCCCACGAGAGGNTTAAATGCCCCGCCACCCCCAAATCCACTCGTTCGTGGGGCGCGTCCGACGGGGTCAAGTGTGTAAAAAACACGGCCCTACAGGTTTYCCAGAGCATGCACAGCWCGCCCAACACCCGCCTGCACCGCAGCGCCGAGCTGGGCGATGGGCTGGCGGCTGCCGTGTGGAGCAACCGCCATGATGCCCGCGACTACGAAGCCCCCAGTCATCACCTGTCTCTTATACA
>NZ_JBNXUH010000352.1:0-337 GCF_050563605.1 Pseudomonas peli
CGATAGGCTTGTGCATACAGACCGCACTGGCGGGGCAGAGGGCTGTCTTTTTTACACATATGTCGCTGCCGACGTCGCTCCCAGAGGGTAGAAATTAAGGGGGGCTCGTGGTCCTGACTAAAATACACAACTGACGAAACCGCGGAAAGGNCGTCTCGTGGGCTCGGGAGATGTGTATAAGAGACAGCGATAGGCTTGTGCATACAGACCGCACTGGCGGGGCAGAGGCCGGCGAAATCGGATCTCTGGCGAATTGCCCCAGGCCCTGTCCCTTTTAATCCTCCTCGCGCCCCCGCGGCCTACCTAGCTGAATCGTCATCTCGCTTCTCTTTTAAAA
>NZ_JBNXUH010000353.1:0-335 GCF_050563605.1 Pseudomonas peli
GCCTATCAATGCCGTTCGCGGTGGCGCGGTCGGCTTTCCAGCCCGTTACCTAGCCCCTCCACGCACTGCCCCTCTATCCCCTCCAACCGCCCCGCGCCCCCTCCTACATCCATCTTACCCTGCCCGCGCCCCCCCACACGCAACACCCCCGTCTCGTGGGCTCGGAGATGTGTAATAAGAGACAGGTTTATCAATGCCGGGCGCGGTGTGGCGGTGGTCGATCAGGCGCTGGTCAGCGCCTTGCMACAGGGGCTCTGTCTCTTTTACACATCTTACGCTGCCGGCCACGCCCCCCGCGTTGTGGCTTTTGTGGGCGCTGCGGTTTTATATAAAAA
>NZ_JBNXUH010000354.1:0-335 GCF_050563605.1 Pseudomonas peli
GTTTGAGACTTCGCCCGGTTTCCGGACTGTGTGGAAGAGTCAGTTTTACAACTCTGCCGCTCTTGCCGACGCTGTACGCGTGGCTCTTTTCCTCATCTGGCGCTTCCGCACACGCTCCACGAGTGTAGGGCTAGTGCGATGCCGGTTGCTNCGTCTCGTGGGCTCGGAGTGTGTATAAGAGACAGGTTTGACACTTCGCCCGCCTTCCCGACCTTGTGGCCAGTGGCATGGGGGCGTCATTCACCGGGTTCACCTTGCGGGGCCTGTCGCTTATGAACATCTTACGCTGCCGACGACGCTCCCCGAGGGGGAGGAGAGTGGGTGCAGGCGGCATT
>NZ_JBNXUH010000355.1:0-333 GCF_050563605.1 Pseudomonas peli
GGATAAAGCTGTGGCGGCAGCGGGAACAGCGAAAAAACCCACGAAACCAAAGTAGAAAAAAAAAAGAAGGGGCATGAAGGATCCCACGTCCCCTCTAAAAAACTGACGCCGCCGGCGCCGCACCCCCAAGTGCGAATACATATGTGGGGCGTCTCGTGGGCTCGAGATGTGTATAAGAGACAGGGATAAAGCTGTGGCGGGCGCGGCAAAAGCGATAAGATCGCCGCAACCTGTTAGGAAAACTCACAGATGAGCCAGGACCTTCCACCCGTCTCCTTTACACAACTGACGCCGCCGCCGACGCCCCCCCCGGTGGAAAATTCTGGGGGGCCC
>NZ_JBNXUH010000356.1:0-333 GCF_050563605.1 Pseudomonas peli
CGCTTACATAGGGCTCAGGGTTCCGTACGTGTATAGGAGAAACTCCCTGGGCACCACGGCGTCACCCAGACACGTGAGGAAGATGCCGACGAGCAGCGCGTCTCGCTCTTAGACACCTCACACTCTCGAGAACAGGCCACGAGAGGCAACGTCTCGTGGGCTCGGAGTGTGTATAAGAGACAGTGCTTGCACACGGCGGCGGCAGCCTGACTTGCCTGGAATACAACCCGCAGCTGGTCAGCAGCTGTCTCTTAAACACATCTTACGCTGCAGACGACTGACCACGAGTAGGAAGCTAGAATAGTGTGGATCTGGGGAGGAAAAGGAAAAAGA
>NZ_JBNXUH010000357.1:0-332 GCF_050563605.1 Pseudomonas peli
GTATGGCTTGAAGCATATGGACACCGACATGAGCTCGGCCCAGGAAATTGCCAAATTCGCCGCTGAGAAAGACAACGCCACCGCCGATATCGGCGACGTAGGCGNCACGCGTGGCGGGGGGTGGGCAGCGTAAGATGTGTAAAAGAGAAGGGTATGGCTAAAATAATTGGGACACCGACGGGAGCTCGGCCCAGGAAATTGCCAAATTCGCCGCTGAGAAAGACAACGCCACCGCCGATATCGGCGACGTAGGCGCGGCCTTTGGCCCCATCGCAGTGCAGCAGGGTGTTACCCAAGCCTACAAACCCAGCACCTGTCTCTTATACACATCT
>NZ_JBNXUH010000358.1:0-333 GCF_050563605.1 Pseudomonas peli
CCATTGGCTCGGCCAGTCCCGCGAGCATGGGCATTTGCGGTACTTCCCCGGGCTTTTTCTACGCTGTGTCCCATCCACGTCCGGCGCCGCCACCGTCCCCGCGCGGTTGTTCGGCCTTTTGCCCTGCTCGCTATTTGCCTCACCCACCACGTCTCGTGGGCCGGAGATGTGTATAAGAGACAGTCACCGGCTTGGCCAGCTCGGCGAGCAGGCGGTTGGCGATTTCCCGGGCGTGTTCTTCGGCATCGGCACCGCACACCCCTTGTCTTATACAACTCTGATGCTGTCGACGGAGCCCCCCCAGTTTTCTTCTACTTTTGTCTACCGATCTCG
>NZ_JBNXUH010000359.1:0-330 GCF_050563605.1 Pseudomonas peli
CGCCATCCTCGGCCTGCTTTCATACTTCATGGTGCGCTTCCAGGTGATTCTCATCAATCTGTTTGTCTCTTTTTCCCATCTGCCCCTGCCTCCGTCGCTCCCTGTCTGTCTTTCTTTCTTTTTTCCTTCCTCTCTCCTCATCCTTACATTNCGTCTCGTGGGCTCGAGATGTGTATAAGRGMCARGGCCATCCGCGGCCTGCTTTCAAACCAAAAGGTGGGCTGCCAGGGGATGGGCAGCAANTATGGTTGGCCCAACAACCAAACAACACCCGGCTTCTTAAAAAAATTGAAGGTGCCGGAGACGGCCCACGAATGGAGAAATTCGGGG
>NZ_JBNXUH010000360.1:0-330 GCF_050563605.1 Pseudomonas peli
GATGTGTATCAGCGACCGGGGTATCCTTTCCCGTGGCCTCTCCCCTCTTTTTCTTCTTTGTATTTATATTTTCTTTATGTTTGGCCTTACCGCCACCCGGAAGATTCGTGCCAACCCACGCTGGGCCGATTTGCCGGTGCTGGCCATGACTGCCAACGCCATGAGCAGCGACCGTGAGCAGTGCCTGGCCGCCGGCATGAATGCGCACCTGGCCAAACCCATCGATCCGGACGAGCTGTTCGCGATGCTGCTGAAGTGGCTGCCGGCTGTGGCCCGTGACAAAAAAAGAGAGACAGCGAAAGAAGAAAAGGGGCAGAGAGAAGAGGGGGA
>NZ_JBNXUH010000361.1:0-328 GCF_050563605.1 Pseudomonas peli
ACCCCGCCCCGTGCGGGGTTTGTCGTTTAAGGCGGCCTCGCGCCGACCTTTCCGCCGGCCGTCCCGAGCCTGTCTCTTCTACCCCTCTGACGCTGCCGACGACGCTCCACGAGTGGCGCCCTCGGCGGCTGCGGTGGTCTTCAAAACCCACACAGACCCGTGCAAGGTTTGTCGTTTAAGGCGGCCTCGCGCAGACAGTTCAGCAGGCAGTCCAGAGCCTGGCTCTTATACACATCTGACGTTGCCGCCGACGCCCCACGCGTCGACGCTTCACGAGTTGCGACGTCGTTGCAAACACAAACATCAAATAAAAAAAAACTCTTCGGGC
>NZ_JBNXUH010000362.1:0-107 GCF_050563605.1 Pseudomonas peli
CGCGCAGCGCGTCTTGTTGTCTTGGAGTTGGGTACACGCGAACAGGGTGCAGGCGACCGGCGTCGAGGGCCCTTTGGGGCTGCAGATGGAGACCGGTTTTTCGGCGC
>NZ_JBNXUH010000362.1:134-327 GCF_050563605.1 Pseudomonas peli
ACAGGGGTCAGGCGCCAGGCGTCGAGGGCCATTTGGTCCTGCAGATAGAGTCCGGTGTTTCTGCGCTTCTGGTTGTAGTCCTGGAAGGCGGTGTAACGGCGCCGCTTGAGTTCCGGGCGGTGGTCCGGGGGAAGGTGGTGGCGCCGGGGACCAGTCCCGTACAGCAACCGGAAATGGGGGTGGCGCGGCGGTA
>NZ_JBNXUH010000363.1:0-70 GCF_050563605.1 Pseudomonas peli
GATCAGCAGGGTACCAACACCGGCGATGGTGGCGGTGCTGCCTGCGGTGTAGACGGTGGCATCACCGGCG
>NZ_JBNXUH010000363.1:130-326 GCF_050563605.1 Pseudomonas peli
GATCAGCAGGGTACCAACACCGGCGATGGTGGCGGTGCTGCCTGCGGTGTAGACGGTGGAATCACCGGCGACAGTGAACCGGGGGACGCTGAGGGAATAGTTCTCTGGACCAGTGACGTTGGACAGGCCTCTGCCGGTGGAGGCGGTTCCTCCGGTGACGCCAACACAAACATCATTCACGGACAACGGAGAAATG
>NZ_JBNXUH010000364.1:0-324 GCF_050563605.1 Pseudomonas peli
GCCGTGAACTATGTCGGCGGCCCACTTTTGGTGCTCGCCGGCGCAGGCTCCGGCAAGACCAGCGTGATCACCCGCAAGATCGCCCACCTGGTGCAGAACTGCGGCATCCAGGCCCGCCATATCGTCGCCATGACCTTTACCCTGTCTCTTATACACATCTCGAGCCCACGAGACGACAGACACGAAGAAAGCAGGGGGGGGGGGCGCCGCCGCACGCGGCAGCTGTGAAAGAGAGACAGGCCCCGCCTCCCCCCCGCCATACCCGCCCCAGGGCCGCAACCCTGTCGCTTATACGCACGCCATATCGTCGCCATGACCTTTACC
>NZ_JBNXUH010000365.1:0-322 GCF_050563605.1 Pseudomonas peli
GCTCACGGCCATAGCCACGCCGGCGCGCATGATCGTGTCGACCACGACCACGACCACGACCACGACCACACAGCGCCAGCGGCGGGAAARGRCCYTTATCSCCACGCCSCCTTTATCCATGTGCTGGSCGSWGCGTTKASCTCGGGGGCGGCCCTCGTCGCCCTGCCCGGGCGCTGTCTCTTTTAAACATCTTACGCCGCCCGCGCCGCCCCGACCACACACCGCCACCGGCTTTAACTGACCTTAATCCCCACTCCTCTTTTCTCCCTTTTCTGTCCCACTCTTTTCCCTCTTTTCCGCCCCTCGTCGCCTTGCTCGGCGG
>NZ_JBNXUH010000366.1:0-150 GCF_050563605.1 Pseudomonas peli
GGCCTAGTGCGCTTGCTGTGCTGCCAGTCATCCTATTCCTGTCTCTTATACACATCTGCCGCTTCCGACGACTCACCACTAGTGGATATGTAGATGTTTTACAGGGTCTGATAGAAATCTGACACTGATGTCACAGAGACGACAGAGGAA
>NZ_JBNXUH010000366.1:157-321 GCF_050563605.1 Pseudomonas peli
CACAGGTCTTAGGTCGCTTGCTGTGCTGCCAGTCATCCTGTTCCACGCAGGATTTGATACGTTTAGTGGCGGTTTCGTTGGGGGTGGTTCGGTTTCTTTTTCACATCTCCCAGCCCCCGAGAGGAAATGAGGGGAATCGTTTTCCGGCTTTTTCTTTTAAAAAA
>NZ_JBNXUH010000367.1:163-318 GCF_050563605.1 Pseudomonas peli
CGGCTGGGCTGGGCTGATCGAAGCTACAGTCYTTATAGCAATTCTGTTGGTAGGGCTTGTCTACCTTTTACGGATTGGGTAGTGCGATTAGCCACCTCAGCATCGTCGCTAGCGGCATGCTGAGCCTAAAAAACATCTGACTCGCGCTACACTAC
>NZ_JBNXUH010000368.1:0-317 GCF_050563605.1 Pseudomonas peli
CGCTCACTTTGTCTCGCGGGCTCGGGGAAGTGCTTAAAACAAACTGCCAAAGGTTGGCCCGGCTCGGCGGTGTACACCTTGCCGTTAAATAGCAGCAGGTCAGCGGCCGCCATGGCTTCCATCGAGGAAAAAGCCATGGCTGCGGCCAACAGGCTTGGAAACCAAAAGAAAGATAAGAAAAAAGTGAGGAGGACGAAGACGCTCCACGAGCGTAGATCTNGTGTACACCTTGCCGTTAAATAGCAGCAGGTCAGCGGCCGCCATGGCTTCCATCGATGAAAAATCCATGTCTTCGTCTAACATGCTTGGAATAACTC
>NZ_JBNXUH010000369.1:0-316 GCF_050563605.1 Pseudomonas peli
GCGCGAAAGCGTGCAGATCTGGAGCGTCGACGGCCAGCCGGTGACGCATGAGAGCGTGCAATACCACGAAGGTGCGGAAGCCGCCGACAAGGGTGAGTACCGCCACTTTATGCTNGCGTCGTGGCCAGCGGCAGATGTGTATAAGAGACAGGCAAGAAGGCGGGCAGATCWGGAGCGTCGACGGCCAGCCGGTGACGMGTGAGAGCGKGCAATACCACGAAGGTGCGGAAGCCGCCGACAAGGGKGAGTACCGCCACTTTATGCTCAAGGAAATCTTTGAGCAGCCCAAGGTCTGTCTCTTATACACATCTGACGC
>NZ_JBNXUH010000370.1:0-227 GCF_050563605.1 Pseudomonas peli
TTTCTTATCCCCCCGTTTCCTGCATCAACAAATTTCTGCAGGGTGCTCTTCGGGGTGGCGTGGGGGAGAACAAGAGGGAACATGAGGGTGTTATGGGAAGGCAAATAGGTAGAGCTCTGCGCCGCAGCGAGATCAAGCGTTACGCCCTCAAGAGCGTCATCAATACGGTTGGTGTCGCGGACCAATTCCAGACCTGTCTCTTATACACATCTCGAGCCCACGAGACG
>NZ_JBNXUH010000370.1:233-313 GCF_050563605.1 Pseudomonas peli
GCTCTGCACCGCTGCAAGATCAAGCGTTACGAGCAGAAGAGCGTAAACAATACGGTTGATGTCGCGGAGCAATTCCAGAC
>NZ_JBNXUH010000371.1:0-307 GCF_050563605.1 Pseudomonas peli
CTTCTTTTTTTACTCTCCTCCCCTCCACTTGCTCCAGTGGTGGTCCCAACGTCGAGAAGAACACTCCCGCGCCTTCTGCGCCGGCCTCCACCGAGAAGCCTGCGGAGAAGAAAGACCTGTTCGGCTGGCTGCGCAAGAAGCCGCAAGCACCGAACAGCCCTGAGCCGCAACCGACAACCTGCCAGCGAGCAGCCTGTTGTGCCGGCCGTTGCCGACCCCTGTCTCATATACACACCTGACGCTGCCGTCTACGCCCCACGAGTGGAGGTCTCTGCTGTAGGCGGGTCATAACATAAGAAAATCGATG
>NZ_JBNXUH010000372.1:0-307 GCF_050563605.1 Pseudomonas peli
GGCGTGCAGTTCGAGAACATCCGCGATGCCGGCGACCCGGTGGAAATCGCCCGCCGTTACGACGAGCAGGGCGCTGACGAGANCAAGCAAAAGCCGGCATACGAGATCGCTCAGTTCGTCTCGTGGGCTGGGAGATGTGTAAAAGAGACAGGGCGTGCAGTTCGAGAACATCCGCGATGCCGGCGACCCGGTGGAAATCGCCCGCCGTTACGACGAGCAGGGCGCTGACGAGATTACCTTTCTCGACATCACTGCCAGCGTCGATGGCCGCGACACTACGCTGCTGTCTCTTATACACATCTGACGC
>NZ_JBNXUH010000373.1:0-302 GCF_050563605.1 Pseudomonas peli
ACCCACCGCCGAGCCAGGCCAGCCGCTGCTCTGAGCGCTCTATATAAGGTTGCAAGGTGCGATTAGGCTTGGCCACCGAGACCACGCCGATAATCTGCGCGCCGTCCATGATCGGCGCGGCCACGTACATCACCGAGGAGTCGGGGTCGTCTCTTATCCACATCTGCCGCTGCCGACGACGCACCTCGATTTTCTGCATTCTTAGACTCTCCGCCACCATAGAAAAANGGCAGAGAGCGCGCCGATAATCTGCGCGCCGTCCATGAGCGGCGCGGCCACGTACATCACCGAGGAGTCGGGGT
>NZ_JBNXUH010000374.1:0-303 GCF_050563605.1 Pseudomonas peli
GTGAACACCTGATGCTGGTGCGCGACATCACCCGCCTGTATCAGCTGGAGCAGANAGCTCTTGTGCTCTTTTTTTTTTTTTTTAAAGCAAAAGACGGCATACGAAGTCCTTCGTTTCGTCTGGGGGGCTGGGAGGTGTGTATAAAAGAGAGTTGAACACCTGATGCTGGTGCGCGACATCACCCGCCTGTATCAGCTGGAGCAGATGCGCAAAGACTTCGTCGCCAACGTCTCCCACGAGCTGCGCACGCCGCTGACAGTAATCTCCGGCTATCTGGAAACCCTGCTGGATCTGTCTCTTATA
>NZ_JBNXUH010000375.1:150-300 GCF_050563605.1 Pseudomonas peli
CGCGCCAGCAGCTGGGCCTGACGGCGCAAGCTGGAAGTGCCAACAACGCTACCGGCGGGCTACGCACCGACGCTGGCATAGGGATTGTCTTGGCCTTATTCTAAAAGGGCGCGGGCGAGGGCGATCCCTTAGGGAATACTTTGGAGGGTA
>NZ_JBNXUH010000376.1:0-295 GCF_050563605.1 Pseudomonas peli
CACTGGCTCTTGCGGGGTCATGCAATCGCTCCTTGGTTACTCGCTTGTGGCGGGTGTCGGGGCTTTCTCTTTTTTACATTTTCCCGCCCCCCCGACGAAATGAGGGGTTTCGTTTTTCGTCTTCTTTTTTTAAAAAAAAAAAAAAATTTTTTTTTTTTTTTTTTTTTCAAGCAGAAGACCGCCTTCGGGAACCCTCAGTTCCTCCCCGTGGCTCGGAAAAGTGTTAAAGAAGCCGTTGCAAGGCGCCGCAGGCCCCGGACGAAGACGGCTGGCAGAGCCTGACCAAACCTTGGAG
>NZ_JBNXUH010000377.1:0-294 GCF_050563605.1 Pseudomonas peli
GAGTATAAGGGCCAGGTCGGGCTACCACGCGTGACTGAAAGGATCACTGGCAGGGCGCCGGTGCCTGTGTACGTATCGTAGGTCGACAAGCCGGTCAGCTTCAGCGACGTATATTCGTTGGTGATGTAGCTGGCAGGCAGTGTGTTTACTGGTGCATCGTTGACCGGTGCGACATCGGCGAAGCTCAGTTCAGCGGTATCGGTGAGGTCGCCATCGGTGACGGTATAAGTCGCCGTTCTANCWCGTCTGACGCARCTGACGMCGCSGGMGRAACGCGACGCTGCCGTTGCTGTT
>NZ_JBNXUH010000378.1:0-295 GCF_050563605.1 Pseudomonas peli
ACAGATGTGTATAAGAGCCAGCCGGAGTTCATGGCCCTGACGCAACAACACGTTGGCGAACTCGACGATCAGAATGCCGTGCTTGGTAATCAGGCCGATCAGCGTCACCAGGCCGATCTGCGAATAGATATTCAACGTGCCGCCGAATAACGTCAGCGCCAGCAAGGCCCCGGCCATCGACAGCGGCACACTAACCAGGATGATCACCGGGCCCCGACCGCCCACGACCGGCCCCGGCAGCAGCAGGAAGATGAGCGGCAGGAGCTGTGCAACGATCCGCCCCTCACCCTTATAA
>NZ_JBNXUH010000379.1:0-190 GCF_050563605.1 Pseudomonas peli
TCGCCGCGCTGGTGCTGGGCGATGGCGTGCGCCCTGCCGACCGCCTGGCTCTTCTACACCTCTGACGTCGCCGACGCCGCACCACGAGGGCAGCATATCTACCGTACCGGCACCGCACACCTGAAGCGCGTGCAGGCGTTTGCCGGGGCAAAGAACCTGTCTCTTATACACATCCCGAGCCCACGAGACG
>NZ_JBNXUH010000379.1:227-292 GCF_050563605.1 Pseudomonas peli
GGGATAGGTAGCGTTCCAGCTCCTCACACATGTAGCGCGTGCAGGCGTTTTCCAGGATAAAGAAC
>NZ_JBNXUH010000380.1:0-284 GCF_050563605.1 Pseudomonas peli
GCCGATCACTTCTCCCAGCCGGGGTTGTTCTGGCGCAGCCAGGCAGACTGGGAGCAGGCGCATATTGTCGATGCCTTCTGCTTCGAGCTGGGCAAGGTCAGCGTGCCGGCCATCCGCGAGCTCATGCTGGCGAACCTGACTCAGGTCGACGCCACGCTCGCTCAACGGGTTGCCGATGGTTTGGCCGAGCAAGCGGAGGATTCGCTGGACCTGGTGCTGTGCAACCCGCCATTCCACCAGCAGCAGGTGGTCGGCGACTTTCTCGCGTGGCGTATGTTCCAACA
>NZ_JBNXUH010000381.1:0-110 GCF_050563605.1 Pseudomonas peli
ACGCCAAACGCATCGGCCTGCGCCTACGCATTCTCGACAAGGCCATATGCCCGTGTTTTCACGTTGATCATGCGCTGGCTCGGATACACATCTCCGAGCCCACGAGACGA
>NZ_JBNXUH010000381.1:133-283 GCF_050563605.1 Pseudomonas peli
TTGGTGAATCATACAACTCCTTCTTATTTTTTGTTTTGTAGTACAGGCTGCCCCGCCCCATCATCTATACAGTCGTGGCACGTGGTCGGCAGTGTCAGTTAGGTAAAAGAGACAGCATCCCTTCGCAGATCACACTAGCTGAACGGATTG
>NZ_JBNXUH010000382.1:0-280 GCF_050563605.1 Pseudomonas peli
GCACAAGGTGATAGAACTGAAGATCGCCAAACCGTCGATGATAAAAAGCCCGGTGCTGGATATCGGCAACAAGAACCNTTCGTCCCCACCCCCTCTTCCTCCGCCCCCCCTCCTCACCTCACCCCCCCTCCGACGTCTGCCCCCCCGCCCTCCCCCACGCGACCGTACTCATGCTCACACCACCCTCGATGCTCAAACGCCCGGTGCTGGATCTCGGCAACAAGACCCTGGTTGGCTTCAAGGCCTGTCTCTTATACACATTCTCCGAGCCCACGAGACG
>NZ_JBNXUH010000383.1:0-280 GCF_050563605.1 Pseudomonas peli
GGCGAGTACCGCCAAAGAGCCGGTCAAGCGTGGTAAAGCCGCTGCAGGTGAAGTACCGGCGCTGTCGCCCAAGGCCCAATCCACTCTTCCGCTGCTTTTTCTTTTATTCATCTCCGAGCCCACGAGACGNTTTTTAAGAGCGCGGCGACCACCGAGATCTACACTCGTGAATAGTCGTCGGCAGCATCAGAATGGTATAAGAGAAAGGGGAAAGAGGGGGAAAAAAGAGGAACGGGAAGGAAAGGAGAGGGCGCCAAAGGAAAAAGCCAAGCGTCAGCGG
>NZ_JBNXUH010000384.1:0-280 GCF_050563605.1 Pseudomonas peli
TGCTGATGTTCTTTTGTGTATCCTTCGAGCTGCAACGCCCCAAATTCGATATCACGTCCCATTCGCTCGAGACAGAGACCGTGATGCACCTACACCTCCCGCCGATGACTATTATACACATGTGACGCTGCATTTTCCAGTTCCCCAGATNCGTCTCGTGGGTCGGAGATGTGTATAAGAGACAGGTTCGAGAAACCTTGTAAGTCCAATAATAAGGAAACCATGATGAAACTGAAGCACCTGCCYCTTATACACATCTCCGTGCCTACGAGACGAACTT
>NZ_JBNXUH010000385.1:0-277 GCF_050563605.1 Pseudomonas peli
CTGTAAGACCAAGACCTAACGCTGGAGTGCTGACCGGCTTTGGCAGGTCGGATGAAGCTATATAATACAAAAAGAGAAGAGGCAAAGAGAAGAAAGGAGAGAGCACGTAGGCCGGCTTCAGCAAGAAAAAAAAAAAAAAGAGAAAAAWWAAWAAAAAAACAAGAGGAGAGAGGAAGGAAGCGACAGATGTGTATAAGAGAAAGACACTGCACAAAGAATATATGGAAAAGGAGTGGGGAAGAGAGAAAGAAAAAAGAAAATGAAGAAGAAAGAGAAT
>NZ_JBNXUH010000386.1:0-276 GCF_050563605.1 Pseudomonas peli
ATCCAGCGCTCGCTGCTGGTCTCAGCCGACAACGCCCACGGCGTGCACCCCAACTACGCCGACAAGCATGATCAGAACCACGGCCCAAAACCTGTCTCTTATACACATCTCGAGCCCACGAGACGNTCCACAGTCGTGGAGCGTCGTCGGCAGAGTCAGATGTGTAGAAGACACAGCCCACGGCGTTCACCCCAAGTACGCCGACAAGCATGATCAGAGCCACGGCCCAAAACCCGTCTCTTATACACATGCCGGGCCAGCGACACGAACTGAACC
>NZ_JBNXUH010000387.1:0-274 GCF_050563605.1 Pseudomonas peli
GCATCGATCTATGTCGGTTATGGCGATGGCAGCTTCTTTATGGTGCGGCTGTCTCTATACACATCTGACGCTGCCGACGACGCTCCACGAGTGTAGATCTCGGTGGGTGGCGGGTCATTAAAAAAAAAAAAAAAAAAAAAAAAAAAGAGRAATAAAAAAAAAAGAAGAAAAAAAAAAAAAAAAACAAACGGGGAGAGAGGAGGGAAGAATGAGAAGAGTATAAGAGACAAAACAAGAGATAGCCAAATGAGAAGAAGAATGAAGGGAACTACAC
>NZ_JBNXUH010000388.1:0-273 GCF_050563605.1 Pseudomonas peli
GTATAAGAGACAGGCTTTACCCTGGGCGGCAAATACATGGCCGAGCAGCGCGTGGAGGCCGAACTAGCGCGTCAGGGCATCGAGGCGCAGCAAATCTTCAGCACCACCACGCCGTTCAACAGCCTGCTGTGGCGGGTGATCGTGCTGGRTGGGGGGGGTTACCMCGAGGSGCYGGKCRGCTGGGTTKRCGATACGCCACCGRCGCYCGRGCCYGTCTCTTWTACACATCTGACGCTGCCGGCGACGCCCCCCGAGGGTGGATGTTCGGGGGTG
>NZ_JBNXUH010000389.1:0-273 GCF_050563605.1 Pseudomonas peli
CGTTGCTTTCCTTGCTCACCGTCTAGCTGCCGCTCAATCTCAGCATCTCCCCCTGCCCCCGCCCGCCCGTGGCCCTGCACCAGCTACACATTTCACGGTGCGGGCGAGGCCCCGCGACCGCTTTTCATCCACACCTCTATCCCCCGCTACGTCTCGTGGGCTCGAGATGTGTATAAGAGACAGGTTCGCGTACCGGCACCAGCGACTGGTTGCTGCCCAACAGCAGTGGATGACCCGGCGGCAGCAGGCCTTTGGCATTGATGGTTTGTGCGG
>NZ_JBNXUH010000390.1:0-270 GCF_050563605.1 Pseudomonas peli
GCACCAATCAGTTCGACAAGGCCACCGCCTTCTACGATCAGGTCCTCGCCACCCTCGGTTGCAAACGCGTACTCGCCCACCCTGGCAGTCGCCTACGGCCGCGCATACCCGGGGTTCTGTGGCCGCCTCAGATGTATATAAGACACAGGCCCCACACAGCGCGACAACGCCCCCGCCCTCCGCGCACGGCTCCTCCCCCCCCGCGGGTGAACGCGCGTTCTCGCCCCCTGGCGCAGTCGCCTACGGCCGCGAATACCCGGAGTTCTGGGT
>NZ_JBNXUH010000391.1:0-270 GCF_050563605.1 Pseudomonas peli
GTAATGTATCCGCCAGCATATCCACACGACCAAATCCAGAACTTATACCCAGGCGTATTTTTGCTGCGTGGCAGCATTAAGATCTGTCTCTTATACACATCTTCCGAGCCCACGAGACGNTTTTTGTCCGTCGACCCCCGTGCTCGCCACGTCAACAGTCTTGTCGCCTCGTCGGGAGCGGCATATGTGTATAATAGTCAGTGCATATCCTCGCGTCCAAAACCAGACCCTAAACCCAGGCGTATTTTTGCTGCATGTCAGCTTTAAGAT
>NZ_JBNXUH010000393.1:0-269 GCF_050563605.1 Pseudomonas peli
CGCTCAGTTCGTCTCGTGGGCTGGAGATGTGTATAAGAGACAGTGTTGAGCATGGGCGGTGACTTCTCCGTTGAACTGTGCGGCGGTACCCACGTCAAGCGTACCGGCGATATCGGCCTGTTCAAGATCATCAGCGAAAGCGGTGTGGCGGCTGGCGTGCGTCGAATTGAAGCGGTTACCGGTGCGGCGGCGGTTACTTCCCTCAACGGTGCGGAAAAGCAGCTGAAAGAAGCCGCGGCGCCGGTCTAAAGCCCGCCTCTTATACTCAC
>NZ_JBNXUH010000394.1:0-269 GCF_050563605.1 Pseudomonas peli
TACTGACCCTGCGTGGCGTCGCCGAAGGCTACTCCACCTCGATGCTCGGCCTGATTATGTCCGGGTACTTTGTCGGTTTTCTCCCTGTCTCTTATACACATCTCGAGCCCACGAGACGNTCGTGGGGTGTCGTGGGGAGCGTGAGAGCTGCATAAGCGACACTCGGAGAGCTTCGGCGGCGGGGTCAGCTGTGTATATGAGTCAGGGCGAATGCTCGTCCTCCTCGATGCTCGGCCTGCTTATCTCCGGGTACTTTGTCGGTTTTCTCC
>NZ_JBNXUH010000395.1:0-268 GCF_050563605.1 Pseudomonas peli
GGATACGCCTGACGCACCAACGCCAGCTGCTGAACCGCCGAGATCGCCTGCTCGGCAGGCGTGACCTGGAGCAGCTCGGCATACATCAGCTGATCCAGCTGCGGCTTCAACTTGTCCNGGCGGGTCGACGGGAGCATCAGAGGTGTATAAGAGACAGGGATACGCCTGACGCACCAACGCCAGCTGCTGATCCGCCGAGATCGCCTGCTCGACAGGCGTGTCCTGGAGCAGCTCGGCATACATCAGCTGATCCAGCTGCGGCTTGAAC
>NZ_JBNXUH010000396.1:0-267 GCF_050563605.1 Pseudomonas peli
GCATATGGCGGTCGACAAGAAGGTTCTCGATGGCAAGCTGCGCCTGGTGTTGTTGCGCGGTTTGGGTGAGGCGGGTTTAAACGGGGGTTTTTCCCGGGGAATTTTTTATGTCACGCCCGTTTCTTTTAAACATTTTACGCTGCCGACGACNGCATATGGCGGTCGACAAGAAGGTTCTCGATGGCAAGCTGCGCCTGGTGTTGTTGCGCGGTTTGGGTGAGGCGGTTGTAACCGGTGATTTTCCCCGGGAAATTTTGAATGCCACGC
>NZ_JBNXUH010000397.1:0-267 GCF_050563605.1 Pseudomonas peli
GCGTAGGGTTCCTCCACCTTGGGGTTGGCGAACAGCTTTAGCGGGGGGACGTTGCTGTAGCCGTCGACCACCCGGCCCATGACTTTCGAGCGCGCCGCCCAGGCCGCTGCAGAGCCTGGCTCTTTTACACATCTGACGCTGGCGGCGACCNGGCGTAGTGTTCCTCGACCTGGGTGTGGGCGAACAGCTTTAGCGTGGTGACGTTGCTGTAGCCGTCGACCACCCGGCCCATGACTTTCGAGCGCGCCGCCGAGGCCGCTGCAGAGC
>NZ_JBNXUH010000398.1:0-267 GCF_050563605.1 Pseudomonas peli
GGTCTTGTTAGACTCGATCTTGTCTTACAAAAACAACAGACCCCGTCAACGGCGGTCATGGGGCCACACATGCGCTCATTGCTTCTTGCCCTCGGCTGCCCAGCAGCCAGAATCAGCTCTGTCTCTTATACACCACTGACGCCGCCGACGGTCTTGTTAGACTCGATCTTGTCTTACAAAAACAACAGACCCCGTCAACGGCGGTCATGGGGCCACACATGCGCTCATTGCTTCTTGCCATCGGTTGCCTAGCAGCCAGTATCAGCT
>NZ_JBNXUH010000399.1:0-267 GCF_050563605.1 Pseudomonas peli
GCGTTCGCTCGGCTCGTCTCGTGTGCTAGGTTATGTTTTTAGGAGAAAGACCCTGGGCGGTGTGACCCTGCTGTTTGCCGGTATCGGCATCCTCACCGGCACCTTCGATGGCGGCTACCTGAGCGCCCTGCCCAACCGCCTGTTCGGCATCATGAACAACCAGACCATGCTGGCGGTGCCGCTGTTCGTATTCATGGGGGTGATGCTGGAGAAGTCCAGGGTCCGTCTCTTATTCTCATTTGATGATGCCGACGACGCTCCACGATT
>NZ_JBNXUH010000400.1:0-265 GCF_050563605.1 Pseudomonas peli
CGGAGATGTGTATAAGAGACAGGCCTCACACAGGTGCAACGGCAGGTTCCATGACTTGGCGGTGAAGTAGCCGACTACCGCGTGGTTGGTATTAAGCAGGCGGTTCTCGGTATCCACCACGCGGCGCTCACCGATGGCACTGGCGTAGGCCTGTCTCTTATAAACATCGGACGCGGCGGACGACGCCCCACGAGTGGAGGATTCGGGGGGGGCGGGGACATTAAAAAAAAAAAAAACAAAAGCCCATGCGCAGTAGTACCACTGC
>NZ_JBNXUH010000401.1:0-264 GCF_050563605.1 Pseudomonas peli
GCGGCAGCGTCAGATGTGGAGAAGAGACAGCATGGAGGTCGACCTCCTCGCGCATGGCGCGGTCCAGGCGAGCGAAATCCTTCAGCCCGACCACCAGCTCGGCAATCTGCTCCAGGCCATAGAGGGTGTCGCTGAACAGCTGGGTAAAGTGGTCCACCAGCAGTTCCGGCGCGGCCTTGACGCGGGCCTSGGCAGCAGCTGTCTCTTATACATATTTGACGCCGCTGACGACGCCCCACGAGACGAGGCCTTGGAGGGTGCTCG
>NZ_JBNXUH010000402.1:0-264 GCF_050563605.1 Pseudomonas peli
GGCCTAGTTCCGCTCGACGGTTTGTGATGTGAATAGCTCCTCCCGACTGGCCGCCCTCTCCGGTGCGTTTCGCATACTTATCTGACGCGGCCGCTGCTCGCTGACACCTGTCTCTCTTACAACTCTGCCGCTCCCGACTACGCCTCACGANCGTCTCGTGGGTCGGAGATGTGTATAAGAGACAGGGTCTGGTCGAGATCGACGGTGTGTGCGGCTAACTGATCTGTCCGACTGGCAAGTTGCTGGAACAGTTCGGCATCCAAG
>NZ_JBNXUH010000403.1:0-264 GCF_050563605.1 Pseudomonas peli
GAATTGAACCATGCGTCATCGTAAAAGTGTCTGTCAGCTCAGCCGCATCAGCGAACCCCCCCTGTATCTTATACAGACCTCCCGCTCCCGACGACGCTCAACGCCTGTCGCCTCTACACACCTCACGACGCTCAAGACACAACCCGATTANCGTCTCGTGGGCTCGAGATGTGTATAAGAGACAGGAATTGAACCATGCGTCATCGTAAAAGTGGCCGTCACCTCAGCCGCACCAGCGCACACCGCAAGGCCATGTTCCAGAAC
>NZ_JBNXUH010000404.1:0-263 GCF_050563605.1 Pseudomonas peli
TTGTCGTCGTCGCCGTTGAGCAAGCGGTCGCGCCAACGCTCCAGGTTATGAAAGCGTTCGTTGTACTGGCGGGGGGGGGGATCCCGCCGGGCGAGGAGGGGCAGGATGGGGGGGGTGGTCTGGTCGCTGTCTCTTTTACACAACTCCCAGCCCACGAGAAGAAAAGAGCGAACTCNTTGTCGTCGTCGCCGTTGAGCAAGCGGTCGCGCCAACGCTCCAGGTTATGAAAGCGTTCGTTGTACTGGCGGGTGGAGGCATCCAGC
>NZ_JBNXUH010000405.1:0-263 GCF_050563605.1 Pseudomonas peli
TTACGATCTCGCTCAGTTCGTCTCGTGGACTCGGAGATGTTTAAGAGACAGGCGAAGACCCCACTGCCAGGCGCCCAGGGTTGCCAGCAACGGCAGCCAGAGTACCTTCATCAGACTTGAGCTGATCGCCATGCCACTGCTCTCGCGCAGCGACTCCAAGGCTGTCTCTTATACACATCTGACGGCTGCCGACGACGCTCCACGAGTGTAGATTTCGGTGGTCGGCGCGTCATTAACAAAAAAAAAAGCAAAACTAAAACCAC
>NZ_JBNXUH010000406.1:0-262 GCF_050563605.1 Pseudomonas peli
CTTCACCACCAAGCCGGTGGGCCAGGGCACCGGGCTGGGGTTGTCGATCAGCTACAAGATCATCCAGGACCACGGCTACCGCACCGTGGCCGTCTACTCGGAAGCCGACGCCGGCGCACGCCATGTGCAGCAAGCCGATGAAGCCGTGTGCATCGGCCCGGCCCAGGTCAACCAGTCCTATCTCGTCATCGACAACATTATCAAGGCAGCGCAGAAAACCGGGGCCGACGCGATCCACCCTGTCTCTTATACACATCTGACG
>NZ_JBNXUH010000407.1:0-262 GCF_050563605.1 Pseudomonas peli
TTCCTGATCAACCTGGTAGGCGTGATCAAGACCGCTGAAATCCACTCCAACGTAATCGCTCGAGACGTATCGGAAACCCTGCGCAAGCTGAAAGCCGCTCAGTACACCGCCTAGTTCGTCTCGTGGGCTCGGAAGATGTGTATAAGAGACAGTTCCTGATCAACCCGGAAGGCGTGATCAAGACCGTTGAAATCCACTCCAACGAAATCGCTCGTGACGTATCGGAAACCCTGCGCAAGCTGAAAGCTGCTCAGTACACCGC
>NZ_JBNXUH010000408.1:0-262 GCF_050563605.1 Pseudomonas peli
GTACCAGGCGCTGTTTCGCCTGCGGCAGATGGACAAGTGCTACGAGGCGCTGGCTGCGGCTTTGTCTCTACTGGATTTGCCGCTGCTGCGGGCGACGCTGCTGGAGGGCGCNGGGGCGTCGTCGGCAGCGTCAGAGGGGGAGAAGAGACAGGTACCAGGCGCTGTTTCGCCTGCGGCAGATGGACAAGTGCTACGAGGCGCGGGCGGAGGATGGGCCGCAACGGGAGTTTCCGCTGCTGCGGGCGACGCGGCTGGAGGGCGC
>NZ_JBNXUH010000409.1:0-261 GCF_050563605.1 Pseudomonas peli
TGCCAGCGAGCTGAACAACCTCCTCCACYYYMSCACCWCCMSSSSCACCCGSCCCCCGCCCCCCCTCCCCCCCCCCCCCCCCCCCCCCCCCCCCCCCCCCCCCCCCCCCCCCCCCCCCCCCCCCCCCCCCCCCCCCCCCCCCCCCCCCCCCCCCCCCCCCCCCCCCCCCCCCCCCCCCGTCTCGTGGGCTCGAGATGTGTATAAGAGACAGGTTGAGCACCACCTGGCGCACCCGGCGCATATCCGCCTGCACATACAGGC
>NZ_JBNXUH010000410.1:0-259 GCF_050563605.1 Pseudomonas peli
TATAAGAGACAGGGCATACCCTAGATGATGTCCGACGGATAAGGTCGTCCGTGCCGGAGGGGCGGTTGCTTGTTCGGATCAACCCAATTCACGAAGGCAGCGAGGCAGAGATTGAGCAAGCGATTGCGGCGGGCGCTGATATTCTCATGCCGCCAATGTTTCGGAGTGCCAGCGRAGGGAGGGTGTTCACGGCGGCCGTGGGCTGTCTCTTTTATACACCTGACCCTTGCCGCCACCCCCCCCGAGCGGCATTGTCTTC
>NZ_JBNXUH010000411.1:0-258 GCF_050563605.1 Pseudomonas peli
CTGCCGCACACCCTGCAAGCGCATCTGGCTTTCACCAAGGGCATGGCGGCAACAGGAGGTGTAGAGATGGCCAACGAGCTGCTGAAGCTGATCGAACTGCACNTCCTCTCCTTCGGCGTCGTCGTCTTCGTCTTATTTTTCTCATTTTTCTTGCTCTTACTCCCTGCAAGCGCATCTGGCTTTCACCAAGGGCATGGCGGCAACCGGAGGTGTCGAGCTGGCCAACGAGCTGCTGAAGCTGATCGAACTGCACGACGC
>NZ_JBNXUH010000412.1:0-258 GCF_050563605.1 Pseudomonas peli
GACTTTAATCTTTACGTGTCTCGGTGTTATGTAGGAGACTCTCGCCAGTAAGCTGGACGGCTCTTATACATACCTGACGCTCCCGCGGCCGCACCAGAGGTGTCCCTTATGCTCATCTCCCGCTCCCTTCGACACCCCACACGTCCGTACGTCTCGTGGGTCGGAGATGTGTATAAGAGACAGGACTTTAATCTGTACGGGTCTTGGTGTTACCAAGGCCACTATCGCCAGCAAGGGAGACATCGATGTCTGCACGAC
>NZ_JBNXUH010000413.1:0-243 GCF_050563605.1 Pseudomonas peli
GTGTACGCCACACGCGGGMCTAGCAAATTCGAAACTTTAGCTGTCGKCCTACCCMAAGAGGCTGTGAGAGCTTTGCGGGCGCTGGAGCCTGCAACCATAGACATGCTTTACCACAAGCTTGCAAGCTGTACATCGCCTGTCTCTTATACACATCTGACCGCTGCCGACGACGCTCCACGAGTGTAGATCTCGGGGGGCGCCCGGTTCTTAAAAAAAAAAAACAAATTACAACCCCCCTTCTTT
>NZ_JBNXUH010000414.1:0-257 GCF_050563605.1 Pseudomonas peli
TTTTTTTTTTAAATACCGCGCCCCCCCCCAACCCCCCCCCTCGTGGGCCGTCGCCGCCCCCGCCAGATGTTTATAAAAGAAAGCGCAAACCCCGCCAGCAAACCTGCGGCCAAGCCAGCTGCAAAACCTGCAGCTAAGCCGGTTGTGAAGAAAGCCGCCGCCAAGCCCGCCGCTAAACCGGCTGCTGCCAAGCCAGTGGTTGCCAAGGCTGCGGTTGCCGAAGCGCCTGCTGCACCCTGTCTCTTATACACATCTGA
>NZ_JBNXUH010000415.1:0-236 GCF_050563605.1 Pseudomonas peli
AGAGACAGAGGTGGTGTTGACGAAATCCTTGATGGTATTGGCCTCACCCTTGTGGTTCATGATCACCTGACCCATATGCACGATCTCCGAGGCTTGGTAGCCGAAGCAATGCACACCGAGCACTTCTAGAGTTTCGCGGTGGAACAGTAGCTTGAGCATGCCTACCGGCTCGTGGGAAATCTGCGCCCGCGCCATACCCTGTCTCTTACACATCTCCGAGCCCACGAGACGAACTG
>NZ_JBNXUH010000416.1:0-219 GCF_050563605.1 Pseudomonas peli
GGCCAGCGGGTGCCCTTCGATGGAAAACGCCGCCAGTTGCAGAATGCCCATGCCGGCGCCGAAGTAACCGCCATAGATCGATACACCGACATGCGCGGCCAGTGACAATGGGCCGTGCGGCGGTTGTGCAATCTCGGCTCGGCGGGGGGCCAAACCCGCACATATGATTGGGCTGGCGGTGAAACACATCTTTCTCTACCTACGAAGCTTCCCTAGTGG
>NZ_JBNXUH010000417.1:0-248 GCF_050563605.1 Pseudomonas peli
GGCCATTGGTAAACGCGATTTCCTCGGCACCCGCTGAGCACCCTAGCTTGCGCCAATCCAGGGTTAACCACGGTAGTGCGCCCCCCCGGCCACAAAGAGGCTAACCGCCTCAGGGCGGCTGCGCGACTAAGCAGAATAGGGGCTGTCTCTTAGACACATCTGTCGCTGCCGGCGACTGTCCCCTAGACACATCTGACGCTGCCGCCGCAGCAACTATAGAGAAAATCTCGGTGGACGCCGTATCATTA
>NZ_JBNXUH010000418.1:0-74 GCF_050563605.1 Pseudomonas peli
CGTCTCGTGGGCTCGGAGAATGTGTATAAGAGACAGGCTCGGCGGTGGGGTAACGATTTCCGAGAGCAGGGGGA
>NZ_JBNXUH010000419.1:0-256 GCF_050563605.1 Pseudomonas peli
GCAATATGTAGTGAGCATAGATGAGTGACCGGGCCACGGCCCGTTCCTGGCCCGAGGTGTGCGCGGCCGGCTGACTGAGGCGCAGCTGAACCCTAGCTCGAGACTGTCTCTTATACCCCTCTGCCGCTGCCGACGACGCTCCCCGAGTCCNAGGCACAATGTAGTGAGAATAAAAGAGTAACCGGGAAAAAGAACGTTCCTAGCCCGAGGTGTGCGCGGCCGGCTGACTGAGGCGAAGATGAACACTAGAGAGAGA
>NZ_JBNXUH010000420.1:0-255 GCF_050563605.1 Pseudomonas peli
ACGAGATCGCTCAGTTCGTCTCGTGGGCTCCGGAGATGTGTATAAGAGACAGTTGTTGTTGTGTCCGGGCTGCTCTGCGCGAGCAGATACCAAGGCGCCGCAGCAGCTCTAGGCTGCGGCAGACTGAGGGAGGATGGCATGCCATTGGGCCCTGCGCCAGTCTTGCCCGACAGTTACACCAGGCCTGTCGCTTCTACACATCTGACTCTGCCGACGACGCTCCTCGAGTGCTGACTTTTATAGACCTCTGACGAT
>NZ_JBNXUH010000421.1:0-241 GCF_050563605.1 Pseudomonas peli
GTGCAACAGAAGAACMKMGGMAAGCCCGAAGTCGTMGMMGAGGTACKGAGCGCCGCKGGCTTCGACACGGCCGAGTTCGAGCGCCTGGTCAGCGATGAAACGGTCAAGGAACGCCTCAAGGCCACCACCGAGGAAGCTGTCTCTTATACAAATCTGACGATACCGAAGACACTCAACGAAAGCAACAGAAGTAAAAAAAAAAAAACACAACAAAACAAAAAAAAAAAAAACAAAAGACAAA
>NZ_JBNXUH010000423.1:0-254 GCF_050563605.1 Pseudomonas peli
GGCTAGGCCCGGTACCGCAGCCGCTGGCCTTCTATGCCGGGCTCAAAGTGGGCGAGGACCTTGAACTGTTTGCCGACCTGTATCGCCTGCGCGGTGCTGAACCCGTCTCTTATACACATCTTACGCTTCCCACGACGCCCCACGAATCTTNGGGCTAGGCCTGGTACCGCAGCAGCTGGCCTTCTATGCCGGGCTCAAAGTGGGCGAGAACCTTGAACTGTTTGCCGACCTGTATCGCCTGCGCGGTGCTGAAC
>NZ_JBNXUH010000064.1:0-310 GCF_050563605.1 Pseudomonas peli
CTACACCAACACCCTCAAGCCGGGCCTGAACATCATCGTGCCGGTGATGGACAAGGTCGGCCGCAAGCTCAACGTGATGGAAAACGTGCTGGATATTCCGCCACAGGAAGTGATCACCGCCGATAACGCCACGGTGCAGATCCTGTCTCTTATACACATCTCGTGCGGAGGGGCCAGCAAATTTAATGGCGGGGGAGCAGGGGGGGCAGAAGAGAATGGAAATAAAAAGAGAGAGGGGGCCGCCGAAGAGCTAAGTAGGAGAAAAAGCGTAGTGATTTCCCCGCCAGGATGAGTGCTAGCCGCCGATAAC
>NZ_JBNXUH010000008.1:0-225415 GCF_050563605.1 Pseudomonas peli
AAACCGCGAAAAACGCGGCGCCCGGGCCGMTGYTTCCANCCCCCRGGCGGGGGCGCASMGASGCCCGGGNGAGCAGCASCCMAGGCGCGCCGGGGMCGCCGCGSGGGGGCCCTCCGMCCRGGCCCCAGCCCCGGGCAAAAAAAMCCCGCCACTCCAACCGCAAGCTGGAGCTGGAAGTGCAGGTGCGTGGCAAGATCGAGAAGAAGCTCACCGGCTTTCAGAAGTACCTCAACAGCATCATCGACTCCATGCCCTCGGCGCTGATCGCCCTCGACGAGCAGCTCTACGTCACCCAGTGGAACCAGGAGGCCAGCAGCCTTTCCGGTACCCGCCTGGACGAAGCGCTGAACCAGCCGATCTTCCTCGCCTTCCCGCCGCTGAAACCCTTCCTCACGCAGCTAAGACGCACCGTCGAGCAGCATCAGGTGGAAAAGATCGAGCGGGTAACCTGGGGCAGCAACGAGCAGCCACGCCACTTTGCCCTGACCTTCTACCCGCTCACGGGCGGCAGCGGTCGCGGCGTAGTGATCCGTATCGACGACATCACCCAGCGTCTGAACCTGGAAGAAATGATGGTGCAGTCGGAGAAGATGCTCTCGGTCGGTGGCCTCGCCGCCGGCATGGCGCACGAGATCAACAACCCGCTGGGGGCCATCCTGCACAACGTGCAGAACATCCGTCGGCGCCTGTCACCCGACCTGGAAAAGAACCGCGAACAGGCCGAACAGGCCGGCATCTGCCTGGAAGCCATCGACCGCTACCTCAACGCCCGGGAAATCCCGCGCCTGCTCGACGGCATCCAGCAGGCCGGCAGCCGTGCGGCGAAGATCGTCAGCCATATGCTCAACTTCAGCCGCCGCAGTGACCGCCAGCTCGCCCCCTGCCACCTGCCCGCGCTGGTTGATCAGGCGGTGGAAATCGCCAGCAATGACTTCGACCTGACCGAAAGCTTCGACTTCAAGAGCCTGAACATCCAGCGTGAATTCGAGGGCGACCTGCCCGCCGTGCCGGCCACCGCCAACGAACTGGAACAGGTGCTGCTCAACCTGCTGAAGAACGCCGCCCAGGCCATCCACCAGCGCGACGACAGCACGACCCCAGGGCAGATCACCCTTCGCGTACGCCTGGCCCCGCCCTGGGCGGAAATCCAGGTGGAAGACAATGGCGTCGGCATGCCCGAGTCGGTGCGCAAGCGCATCTTCGAGCCGTTCTTCACCACCAAGGAAGTCGGCCAGGGCACGGGGCTTGGCCTGTCGGTCTCCTACTTTATCGTCACCAACAACCACAAAGGGCAGATGGAAGTGCAGTCCAAAGCCGGTCAGGGCACCTGCTTCACCCTGCGCCTGCCCATGACCACCGCCACGCCCGACACAGGTCTCTAAACATGGGTTACCGCCTCTCGAAAATCTACACCCGCACCGGCGATGCCGGCGAAACCGGCCTGGCCGATGGCCGCCGCGTGACCAAGGACCACCCTCGGGTGGATGCCATGGGCGAGGTGGATACGCTGAACAGTCATATCGGCCTGCTGCTGGCCGACCTTGCCGAACAGCAAGCCCAGTGGCCGGGCCTGGTCGAGATCATCGAAGTGCTCGCACCCTGCCAGCACCGCCTGTTCGATCTCGGCGGCGAACTGGCGATGCCCGATTACCAGGCCCTGCAGGCTCCGGAAATCGAGCGACTGGAAGCGGCCATCGACAGCTGGAACGAAGAAGTCGGCCCGCTGGAGAACTTTATCCTGCCCGGCGGCTCGCGCCTGATTGCCCAGGCCCACGTGTGCCGCAGCCTGGCCCGCAGCGCCGAGCGCCGCTGCCAGCACCTGAACGCTGTAGAGCCGATTCGCGGCGTCGGCCTGGCCTACGTCAATCGCCTGTCCGACCTGCTGTTTGTCGCCGCGCGGCTGATCGCCAAACGCCAGGGGGTCGATGAAGTGCTCTGGCAAGCGGCTGCCAAAGAACCACACAACTAGAGCAGGCTGAGCTGGCTTTCGAAGCTACGCCGCTCTCCGGTTAGCGGATCATTAAACGCCAGGCCGCGGGCCAGCAGCTTTAGCGGTTTGTTGTAGTCATCAGGCGCATCCGGAGCATCAGTGACCTCGGGGTAGAACGGGTCATTGAGGATCGGTGCGCCCAACGCGGCCAAATGCACCCGCAGCTGATGCTTCTTGCCCGTTACCGGATACAGCCGGTACAGCCAGTGCTCACCGAGGCGCTGGGCGACCTCGATGCGGGTTTCAGTATTGGCCTCACCAGCCACTTCCTGCATGCGGAAGAACGGCTCGGCGCCCTCCAGCCGCGTCGCCCGCAGCAGCGGAAAATCCAGTTGCGGCAAAGCCGCCGCCAGCGCCTCGTAGCACTTGTCCATCTGCCGCAGGCGAAACAGCGCCTGGTACTGACCACGACTCTGCCGATTGGTGGAAAACAGCACCAGACCAGCGGTGTGCCGATCAATCCGGTGCAGCGGCACCAGATCGGCATTGCCCAGGCGCTTGGCCAACCGCGCCTGCAATGTCTGTTCGACGTACTCGCCGGCCGGCATCACCGGCAGAAAATGCGGTTTGTCGGCCACCAGCAGGTGTTCATCGATATGCAGCAGGGTTTCTTCGAAGGGAATCGGCGTCTCCGCTGGCACCTCGCGAAAGTAGTGCACCTTGAGTCCTTCGCGGTAAACCGCAGCCATGCCGAGCGGCTGTCCCTGCGCATCCAGCACCCGACCACGAGCGATCCGCTCCTGCCACACCGCCGGGGAAATCGCCGGGAAGTGCGCGCACAGGCACTCGAACACCGTCGCCCAGTTGCCACGCGGCAAATGCAGGGTGCTGGGGCGCATGTTGGACGGGGAACGGGCTTCAACAGGCATCAACGCACTCGATCAGGCAGACACATAAACAGACTCACTCGGGCCAGAACGCGCGAATACCCGCCACGCCCTGGGCGCCGACCTGCCAGGCCTGCTCTACATCGGCCGGGGTAACGCCGCCCAGCAGGTAGGCCGGCTGATTAAAGCCCTGCAGCAACTCGGCGACCTGCGCCCAGCCCAGCGGCTGCGCATCGGGGTGAGTCTGGGTAGCTTGCACGGGAGACAGGGTGATGAAGTCCACGCCCATCTGTGTGGCCAATTCCAGCTCTTGCGCCGAGTGGCAGGACGCCGCCAGCCAGCGCTGCGACGGAAACGGCCGGCCGCCTGCGCTCAACTCACGCAACTGCTGCGCCGTCAGGTGCCAACCTGCAGCGGGAAAGTCGCCCAGCCACTCCAACGGGCCCTTGAGCATCAGCTGCGCCTTGCCGGCACACAAGCCGAGTGCATCCACGGCAATATCACGGTACTGCGCATCGAACATTGCCGGGGCACGCAGTTGCAGCAGGCGGATGCCGCTCTTCAGAGCAGCCTGGATACCGCGCAGCAGCTCGGGCCCAGTCAGCCCCTCCGGGGTGATCAGATAACACTCGGGTAAACGTGCGGCCGTGACAATCGGCCGATTGGCTGCGGGAAACTCATAATCACCCAACTGCCGAGGGCTGACCCAGGCCAACGGCTGACCTTCGGCACCATGGGGCTCGCCGGTAAACGCCGAGACTTCCCAGACATCCAGCAACACCTGCTTGTCCGGGTAGTCATGACGCACCTGAATCAGCGGCCGCGCGGCGCTGGGGCGAATGCCCAGCTCCTCTTCCAGCTCCCGGGCCAGGGCTACCGGCACCGTCTCGCTAGCCTCGACCTTGCCACCGGGAAACTCCCAGAGGCCGCCCTGGTGCTTATCCTCGGGGCGTTTGGCGAGCAGAATCTGCCCATCCACGCCACGAATAACTGCAGCGGCTACATGAATACGCTTCACGCCAGATGTTCCTCCTGAGCAGCCTGGTACCAGCGCTGAAACGCCGGCCACTGATAGATCGTCTCGACATAGGCGGCAGCCTCTGCCGGCAGCGCCACCTGATAACTGCGCAGACGCGCTGCAACCGGGGCAAAGAACGCATCGGCCAGGGTTGGCTGGCCAAACAGGAAGCCGCCGGCCTGACCAAAGTGCTGTCGGCATTCAGCCCACAAGGCGCAGATACGCTGGATATCGGCCACGGCATCGGCCGGTATCTCAGCCAGCGCCTGGTTACGCTTGAGGTCCATCGGCAGATGGCTGCGCAGCGCGACAAAACCGCTGTGCATCTCGGCGCAGGCACTGCGCGCCAGCGCGCGGGCAGCCCGGGCTTGCGGCCACAGCTCCGCTGCAGGGAAACATTCGGCCAGGTATTCGCCAATCGCCAGGGAATCCCAGATCGCGCCGTCATCACTGATCAGCAGCGGTACCTTGCCGGTCGGCGAGTGCTGCAAAATCCGCGCGCGGGTATCGGGGCGGTTCAGAGTAATCAGCTGTTCGGCGTAGGGCGCGCCGGTCAGTTCCAGGGCCAGCACCGCACGCAGCGACCAGGACGAATAGGTTTTGTCGCCGATAACCAGAGTAAGTGACATGGGCTGCGCTCGCTGCGAGAAGGTCGCATGACCTTAAAAGGCGACTCCCGCAATAGCAAATTCCCGTTGCTCATAGGGGCATGAACAACGGGAATGCGGGTCGTCAAACAGCTGGTAAGTGACCGATCAGGTGCGGTATTCGGCGTTGATCTTCACGTACTCGTGGGACAGGTCGGTGGTCCAGATGGTCTCGCTGCAGCCACCACGGCCCAACTCGATGCGGATGGTGATCTCTTCCTTGGCCATCACTGCGGCGCCCTGCTCTTCGGTGTAACTGGCCGCGCGGCAGCCACGGCTGGCAATGCACACGTCACCGAGGAATACGTCGATCAGGCTGACATCCAGCTGCGCCACACCGGCGTAACCGACGGCGGCGAGAATGCGCCCCCAGTTCGGGTCGGAGGCAAACAGCGCAGTCTTGATCAGCGGCGAATGGGCCACCGCGTAACCGACATCCAGGCATTCCTGGTGGGTCGCGCCGCCGTTGACCTGCACGGTAACGAACTTGGTTGCGCCTTCACCGTCGCGGACGATGGCCTGAGCCACTTCCATGCACACGCTGAACACCGCCTCCTTGAGCTTGGCGAACAGGTCACCGCTAGCTTGGGTGATTTCCGGCAAGGCGGCCTTACCAGTAGCGATCAGCATGCAGCAATCGTTGGTCGAGGTATCGCCGTCGATGGTGATGCGGTTGAACGACTTGTTCGCCGCATCACGGACCAGGTCCTGCAGCACGCTGCGCGCAACCTTGGCGTCAGTGGCGATATAGCCGAGCATGGTCGCCATATTCGGGCGAATCATCCCGGCGCCCTTGCTGATGCCGGTCACGGTGACAGTGACGCCATCGTGAACAAACTGGCGGCTGGCGCCCTTGGGCAGGGTGTCGGTGGTCATGATGCCGGTGGCGGCCTCAGCCCAATGGTTCTCGGACAAGTCGTCGAGAGCAGCCTGTAGCGCGCCTTCGATCTTCTCGACCGGCAGCGGCTCGCCTATCACCCCGGTGGAGAACGGCAGCACGGCGCCCTCATCCGCGCCAGTCAGCTGAGCCAGGGCGGCGCAGGTGCGCATAGCATTCGCAAGGCCAGGCTCGCCGGTACCGGCGTTGGCGTTACCGGTGTTGGTCAGCAGGTAACGCACGCTGCCCTGCACACGCTTCTTGGCCAGAATCACCGGCGCGGCGCAGAACGCATTGAGGGTAAACACACCCGCTACGCTGGAGCCTTCGGCACATCGCATCACTACCACATCCTTGCGCCCTGGGCGTTTGATGCCCGCCGAAGCGATGCCCAGTTCGAAACCTGGAACCGGGTGCAGGGTAGACAACGGGCCAAGACCAACAGCCATAGAGAACGCTCCTTGAGATGGTAGGACTGATTGCGATGGTAAAACGCCGCGAGCGGTCAGACCGTTCGCGGCGTTAATCAAGCTGGGTCAAGCATAGCCAACTTCACTGTCGGCTCAACCCGCGCTACAGCGGTCGGCTTAGTTAACCTGACCGTGGCAGTGCTTGTACTTCTTGCCGGAACCACAAGGGCACGGCTCGTTGCGGCCAATCTTCGGCTCGGTGCGCACAGGCGCCACGGCAACCGCCAGATCACCCTCTTCTTCAGTGGCTTGCGGCAGCAGTGCCGAGGCTTCGGCGTGCTGGAACTGCATGCGCTCGGCCATGGCTTCGGCCTCGCGGCGCAGACGCGCTTCTTCTTCGATCGGATCTTCGCGGCGCACCTGCACATGCGACAGCACGCGGATGGTGTCGCGCTTGATCGAATCCAGCAGCTCCTGGAACAGGGTGAAGGACTCGCGCTTGTATTCCTGCTTGGGGTTCTTCTGTGCGTAGCCGCGCAGGTGAATGCCGTGGCGCAGGTGATCCATGGTCGACAGGTGGTCTTTCCACAGGTCGTCAAGTACGCGCAGGAGAATCTGCTTCTCGAAGGTACGCAGGGCTTCGGCGCTGGCTTCGTTTTCCTTCTCGTTGTACGCGTTGACCAGCTCTTCGAGAATGCGCGCACGCAGGGTCTCTTCATACAGCTTGTGGTCATCGTCGAGCCATTGCTGGATCGGCAGGCGCAGGTTGAAGCTGCTGTACAGCGCCTCTTCCAGGCCGGCGATATCCCACTGCTCAGGCAGCGACTGCGGCGCGATATGTTCGTTGATGGTGTTATCCAGCACTTCCTGACGGAACTCGGCGATGGTCTCGCCGATGTTGTCGGCAGCCAGCAGCGTGTTGCGCATGTGATAGATCACTTTGCGCTGCTCGTTGGCCACGTCGTCGAATTCCAGCAGTTGCTTACGCATGTCGAAGTTGCGCCCTTCAACCTTGCGCTGCGCCTTCTCGATGGCGTTGCTGACCATGCGGTGCTCGATGGCTTCACCGGACTGCATGCCCAGGGCCTTCATAAAGTTCTTCACCCGATCCGAGGCGAAGATGCGCATCAGGCTGTCTTCCAGCGACAGGTAGAAACGGCTGGAACCCGGGTCACCCTGACGGCCGGAACGACCGCGCAGCTGGTTGTCGATACGGCGCGATTCATGGCGCTCGGAGGCGATCACATGCAGACCGCCCGACTCGATCACCTGCTGGTGACGCTTCTGCCAATCGGCCTTGATCTGCGCGATCTGCTCAGGCGTGGCATTTTCCAGGTTGGCAACTTCAACTTCCCAGTTGCCGCCCAGCAGGATGTCGGTACCGCGACCAGCCATGTTGGTGGCAATGGTCAGCGCGCCCGGACGACCGGCCTGGGCAATGATTTCCGCTTCCTTCTCGTGGAACTTGGCGTTGAGCACCTTGTGCTCGATGCCTTCCTGATTGAGCAGCCGGGACATGTGCTCGGAAGTTTCGATGGTGGCCGTACCGACCAGCACCGGACGCCCGAGGGCCATGCTTTCCTTGATGTCGGTGACGATGGCGGCGTACTTCTCTTCCGCCGTCAGGTAGACCAGGTCGTTGAAGTCCTTACGCGCCAGGGCACGGTTGGTCGGGATCACGATCACCGCTAGGCCGTAGATCTGGTGGAACTCGAACGCTTCGGTATCAGCAGTACCGGTCATGCCGGACAGCTTGTTGTACAGACGGAAGTAGTTCTGGAAGGTGGTCGAGGCCAGAGTCTGGCTCTCGGCCTGGATCGGCAGGCCTTCTTTGGCCTCGATCGCCTGGTGCAGGCCTTCGGACAAACGACGGCCGGGCATGGTACGGCCAGTGTGTTCGTCGATCAGCAGCACCTGATTGTTCTGCACGATGTATTCAACGTTGCGGTTGAACAGCTTGTGCGCACGCAGGCCCGAGTAAACGTGGGTCAGCAGGCCCAGGTTGTGCGCCGAATACAGGCTCTCGCCCTCGGCCAACAGGCCAACTTCGGTGAGCATTTCTTCAACATACTGGTGGCCAGCTTCGTTCAGCTCAACCTGACGGGCCTTCTCGTCGACCTTGTAGTGGCCTTCCTGCGTGACCACGCCCTCTTCTTCCTCAACATGCAGCTTGAGGCGCGGGATCAGCTTGTTGATCTCGGTGTACAGCCGCGAACTGTCTTCGGCCTGGCCGGAGATGATCAGCGGGGTGCGCGCTTCGTCGATCAGAATGGAGTCAACTTCGTCGATTACGGCGAAATTCAACTCGCGCTGGAATTTGTCTTCCAGGCTGAAGGCCATGTTGTCGCGCAGGTAATCGAAACCGAATTCGTTGTTGGTGCCATAAGTGATATCGGCGGCGTAGGCTTCACGCTTCTCTTCCGGCGGCATAAAGGGGGTAACGATACCCACGCTCATGCCGAGGAATTCATACAGCGGACGCATCCAGTTGGCGTCGCGGCGGGCCAGGTAATCGTTGACCGTGACCACGTGCACGCCCTTGCCGGACAGCGCATTGAGGTACACCGCCAGGGTCGCCACCAGGGTCTTACCCTCACCGGTGCGCATCTCGGCGATCTTGCCTTCATGCAGGGTCATACCACCAATCAACTGCACGTCGAAGTGGCGCATGCCCATCACCCGCTTACCGGCTTCGCGGGCTACCGCAAAGGCTTCGGCAAGCAGCTGGTCGAGGGTTTCGCCTTTGGCCAGACGGGCTTTGAACTCCTCCGTCTTGGCACGCAGTTGCTCATCGGAAAGGGCAAGCATCTGCTCCTCGAAGGCATTGACGGCTTGTACCGCCTTGAGCATGCGTTTGACTTCACGCTCGTTCTTGCTTCCAAAGAGTTTTTTCAACAAAGGCGCAAACATATCGACAGGATCTTCCAGGCGTATGGATTGAGGGCGGCTGAACAGCGACCCATGCAGCCTTTATGGCTGCGTGCGAAGGGGGCATTCTACCCGGAAACGCAAACGAGGAAAGCGGCGTTATTCGACGTCGTTAACCCGGGCTATATAGCTGGCTGGATTGACCACTCGGCCATCCTTGGTCACTTCGAAATGCACATGGTAACCACTGGCGCGGCCGCTGCGACCGACTTTGGCAATCGTCTGGCCACGCTGCACCAGATCACCGATCTGCACCTGATTGCTCTTGTTGTGCGCATAAAGTGTGGTGTAACCGTCAGCGTGGCTGATCTCCACAGTATGCCCATAACCCGACTTGACCCCAGAGAAACTCACTACGCCGGCCGCAACGGCCACCACATCACTGCCCGGCTTGGCGGCAAAGTCGACACCTTTGTGCTGAGTATTGCGCCCGGTCAGTGGGTGCACGCGACGACCGAATGGCGAGGACATATAGCCATGGCGCACCGGCATACCAGACAGGTATTCGGCCTCATTCAGCTGACGCTCGCCGATCAGTTGCTCCAGCACTTCCAGCAGTTGCTCGCGGCTGTCCAAGCGCAAGCTCAGTCGATCGAGCTCATCCATAAACGGCGGCGGCGCATACGCGGCGTCACCCAGAGCATCTTCCGCACCGCCCTGGCCAACATTGAGAGAGAAATCGAATTCGCTGGCATCCAGATCCGCCAACTCGGTGAGGCGTGCGCCCAAGGCATCCAGACGGGTCAGCCGCGCCTGCAGCTCGGCCACATGCACAGCGAAGGCATCCAGCTGACGCTGCGCGTCACGGCGCACTTCGCCGACTTCGGCGCGCTGCTGGTCCATCGCTTGGTTGAGCTGGGCGTCATCATGTATCTCAACCGTTGCCGGCGCCCACCAGGCACCAACGGCCACACCGCTGGCCAGCGCAGCGCCGAGTGCCAGCAGCAACGCCAGCAATAACCAGCGCAGATCCAGACTGAGCGAACGTGCGGCACCGTGGTGCCGACTAAGTAGAATGATATGCACGGCCTTCCCCTAGTGGTGAAGCGTCAGTCGGCAGCAGCGATTCTGCTACCATGGCGGCTTCACTTTTTCAGGCGTCCTGCCATGACTTTTCGTCCTTTGCCGGCCCGAGCTCCCGCCGCGCTGTTGCGCGAAGCGAAGCCCCTGAAGGCGCTGTTCAATCAAGCGCAACGCATTGATCGCCTGCAACACCTATTGGAAAGCCAGCTACAGCCTGCTGCTCGCGAACACTGCCATGTAGCGTCATGGCGCGAGGGTTGCCTGCTGCTGATAATCACCGATGGCCACTGGGCCACGCGTCTGCGCTATCAACAAAAACGCTTGTTGAAACAGCTGCAGGCACTCGAAGAATTCGCGACCTTAACGAAGATCCTGTTCAAGGTGCAACCTCCGACTGCCGAAAGGCGTGCACCGGGTCGCACAATCAGCCTATCCAGCAGCGCTGCGGAAAATATCCAGGCCACCGCCGACGGCATCAGCGACCCCAAGCTACGCGCCGCCCTGGAGCGTCTGGCCAAGCACGGCAAACCCAGCGAGTGATTACTTTTATGCCTGCTAAAACTTAGGCAAAAAAGAGGCCACCCGAAGGTAGCCTCGAAAAGCAAAGTAAGGAGGGTATTGCGTTACACGGCCGCAACCGGGCGCATGTAAGAGATTGGCGCGGTGTTGGGGTCATCGAAAGTGACGACTTCCCATGCATCGGTTTGCTCGATCAGGGCGCGCAGCAGGCGATTGTTAAGCGCATGCCCCGACTTGAAACCCTTGAACTCGCCAATCAGGCTGTTACCCAGCAGGTAAAGGTCGCCGATCGCATCGAGAATCTTGTGTTTGACGAACTCGTCCTCGTACCGCAGGCCGTCTTCGTTCAACACACGGAACTCATCTACCACGATGGCGTTATCTACGCTGCCGCCGAGTGCCAGGTTCTGTGAACGCAGGAACTCGATATCACGCATAAAACCGAAGGTGCGAGCGCGGCTGACTTCTTTCACAAACGAGGTGCTGGAGAAGTCCACGCTGGCCGACTGGGTGCGATTGCGGAACACCGGGTGATCGAAATCGATCTCGAAGGTCACCTTGAACCCTTCGAAAGGCACGAAGGTGGCGCGCTTGTCGCCCTCTTCAACTGTCACTTCACGAAGGATGCGGATGAACTGCTTGTGGGCGTCCTGCTCTTGCAAACCAGCAGATTGAATCAGGAATACAAAGGGACCCGCACTGCCATCCATGATCGGGACTTCGGACGCGGAGAGCTCGACGTAGGCGTTATCGATGCCCAGGCCAGCCATGGCCGAAAGCAGGTGCTCTACCGTATCCACCTTGACATCACCATTGACCAGAGTGGTCGACATGGTGGTTTCACCAACATTGCCTGCACGCGCGGGAATTTCCACGACAGGGTCCAAGTCGGTACGACGGAACACGATACCGGTGTCCACGGGTGCCGGCTTCAGGGTCAGGTATACCTTTTCCCCGGAATGCAGGCCGACGCCAGTGGCGCGGATAATGTTCTTCAGGGTGCGTTGTCTGATCATGGCTTTGGCCGCTATAGCACTAGTTGCGAATTGTTTTCAACAATGGCCGGCGATGATAGCAGAACCGGCCTTTGCTGAACACCAATCACCCCAATACTCCTGATACATTTCATCAATCGGCCTGACGACGCAGAAACGCCGGGATATCCAGGTAATCCAGGTCATCCTGCGGATTCAGCTTGGCCGCAGTGGCTGCGCCGCCGTGGCTTTGACGCTGAACGGTCGGACGCTCGTAGTCCTTGTAATTGACGCTCTGCTCGGCACGCGCCGGGGCTGCTGCGTTGCTGCCAGTGCTGGCAGAAACTTGCACAGTATTGTCGATAACCTTGACCGGCTTCTCGATACGCGCACCCAGACCAGTAGCAACTACAGTGACGTGCAGCTCGTCGCGCATGTCCGGATCGATCACAGTGCCGACCTTGACGGTGGCGTGCTCGGAAGCGAACTGCTCGATGATGTTACCCACGTCGGAGTACTCACCCAGGGACAGGTCAGGGCCGGCGGTGATGTTCACCAGGATGCCGCGCGCGCCTTGCAGATTGACGTCCTCCAGCAGCGGGTTACGGATCGCCGCTTCGGTGGCTTCACGTGCACGGTTCGGACCGCTGGCGCAGCCAGTGCCCATCATCGCCATGCCCATTTCGCTCATCACGGTTTTCACGTCGGCGAAGTCGACGTTGATCATGCCCGGACGTTTGATGATGTCAGAGATACCGCGCACGGCACCGGCCAGTACATCGTCAGCCTTGGCGAAAGCCGACAGCAGGCTGGCGTCCTTACCGAGGATGGTCAGCAGTTTTTCGTTCGGGATGGTGATCAGCGAGTCGACGCTTTCCGACAGTGCGCGGATGCCTTCTTCGGCGATCAGCATGCGCTTCTTGCCTTCGAACGGGAACGGACGGGTCACCACCGCAACGGTGAGAATGCCCATTTCCTTGGCCACCTGAGCAATTACAGGGGCTGCACCGGTACCGGTACCGCCGCCCATGCCCGTGGTGATAAAGACCATATCGGTGCCTTGCAGCACTTCAGCGATACGCTCGCGATCTTCCATGGCCGCCTGACGGCCGACTTCTGGATTGGCACCCGCGCCGAGGCCCTTGGTCACCGCAGTGCCCAATTGCAGCACGGTACGTGCGCCGATGTTTTTCAGTGCCTGTGCATCCGTGTTGGCGCAGATGAACTCAACGCCTTCAATGTTGTTTTTCGCCATGTGATTGACAGCATTACCGCCGCCGCCACCCACGCCGATGACCTTGATAACCGCACTAGCTGGAGCGCTGTCTACGAGTTCGAACATTTTCCCTCTCCTTTACTTTCTAGTTGTAACGCCTACTGCAAAAATCAGAAATTGCCCTGGACCCAGCGTTTCAGCCGTTCCAGCACAGGTTGTTTGGGTTCATCGCTGTAGCTGCCAAGCGCAGACATGGAGATGCCGTCGGCCTGCTTTTGCAGTCCGTACAGCAACAGGCCCACGCCTGTGGAATAAATCGGGTTACGCACCACATCGGCCAGGCCCTTGACGCCCTGGGGCACGCCCAGGCGCACCGGCATATGGAAAATCTCTTCGGCCAGCTCCACCGCGCCTTCCATCTTCGCCGTACCGCCGGTGAGGACGATACCTGCCGGGATCAGGTCTTCGTAGCCACTGCGGCGCAGTTCGGCCTGGATCAGAGTGAACAGCTCGTCGTAACGCGGCTCGACCACTTCGGCCAGAGACTGGCGCGACAGGTCGCGCGGCGGACGATCACCGACGCTCGGCACCTTGATGGTTTCGCCGGCACCGGCCAGTTTGGCCAGGGCGCAGGCGTAGCGGATCTTGATTTCTTCGGCGTACTGGGTCGGCGTACGCAGGGCCATGGCGATGTCGTTGGTCACTTGGTCGCCAGCAATCGGGATCACCGCGGTGTGACGGATCGCGCCTTCGGTGAAGATGCAGATGTCGGTGGTGCCGCCGCCGATGTCGACCAGGCACACGCCCAGCTCTTTCTCATCATCGGTCAGCACCGCATAAGCCGAGGCCAGTTGCTCAAGGATGATGTCGTCGACTTCCAGGCCGCAACGGCGCACACACTTCTCGATATTCTGCGCGGCATTTACGGCGCAAGTGACCACGTGCACCTTGGCTTCCAGACGCACGCCGGACATGCCCAGCGGTTCACGCACGCCTTCCTGGTTATCGATCACGTAATCCTGCGGCAGGGTATGCAGCACGCGCTGGTCGGCGGGAATGGCCACGGCCTGAGCGGCGTCGAGCACGCGCTCCAGATCCGCCGGACTGACTTCACGATCACGAATGGCGACGATGCCGTGGCTATTGAGGCTGCGGATATGGTTACCGGCAACGCCGACGAAGGCCGAGTGGATACGGCAGCCGGCCATCAGCTGGGCTTCCTCGACGGCGCGCTGGATCGACTGCACGGTGGATTCGATATTCACCACCACGCCCTTCTTCAGGCCGCGCGACGGATGGGTGCCGATGCCGACGATTTCCAGTTGGCCGTCCGCATTCACTTCACCGACCAGCGCCACCACCTTGGAGGTACCGATGTCGAGGCCGACGATCATCTTGCCGCTCTGCACGTTTGCCATGGCTCTTGCCTTCTCCTGATTCACTGCACGACAGCGGTTGGTGCCGCCGTGGGCGCTACCGGCTCACGCCATGCCACGGCCAGGCCGTTGGCATAACGCAGATCGATCCGCGCAATATTCGTTTGTTGCTCTTTCAGGGCCTTGTCATAAATGGCCGTGAAGCGCCGCATTTTTTCCACCAGATGGTCACGCCCCAGCAGCAGTTCGATGCCCTGCCCGGTGGAGAGGAACCAGCTGCCGCGCTCACGCAACTCCAGGCGCGCCACGGAAAAGCCCATGGGCCGCAGCATCTGGCTGAGCACCTGGTATTGCTGCATCACCTGCTGCTGCGCACGCTTGGGGCCATACAGCTGCGGCAGGTGTGGGTAATTCGCCAGCTCCAGCGGGGCGAATGCCTCGCCCTGGTTGTTCAGCAGTGCCTCATCGCCCCACCGGGCAATCGGCAATTGTTCTTCCAGACGTACCACCAGCTGATCCGGCCATACGCGGCGCACCTGGGCGCTGGCGATCCATGGCATCAGTTCCAGCTCGCGACGCAGGCTCAGCAGGTCAACACTGAAAAAGCTCGCACTGGCATAAGGCGCAATGCGTTCCTGCACGGCCTGCTGGTTGACGTAGCTGAGGTCGCCCTCGACGCTGATCCGCGCAATCGGCTGGTCGGCATAGGGCAACGCACGCAACGACAGCTCATAGGTGCCGTACCCCAACGCAAGCAGCAACAGCGGCCAGGTCAGGCGCTTCAGCCAGCTGCCCATGCCTGTGAAGCGGGCTTTCGGCAGGCTCATGCGCAGACTGATCGGCTCCTTGGCCACCAAACGGCTGGCGCCGCGCTGCGCAGGCTTACCGCGCACGGGGGCGCGGTTCGAGCCTGGCTGGTGACGCAAGGTGGCCGTCATGAGTTAACCCCGTGCCTCAAGGCTGTCGGCAAGAATCGCCAACACCAGTTGTTGAAAATCCAGACCTGCAGCACGGGCCGCCATCGGCACCAGGCTGTGGTCGGTCATGCCCGGCACGGTGTTGACTTCCAGCAGCCAGAACTTGCCGTCAGCGTCCTGCATCACGTCGGCGCGGGCCCAACCCTGGGTGCCGACTGCTTCGCAGGCGCGCGCGGTGAGGTCTTTCAGCTCGGCTTCCTTGTCCGCCGAGAGGCCGCACGGGATGCGGTACTGGGTGTCATTGGCCAGGTACTTGGCGTCGTAGTCGTAGAAGCTGTGCGGTGTGCCCAGGGCAATCGGCGGCAGCACCTGACCACGCAGCATGGCGATGGTGAACTCTGGACCGGCGATCATCTGCTCGACCAGCACCTGCGAGTCGTAACGGCTGGCGTCCTTCCAGGCAGTGATCAGCGCATCGACATCATTGACCTTGGCCATGCCAATGCTCGAACCCTCATGGGCCGGCTTGACGAACAGCGGGAAGCCCAGCTCAGCAGCAGCTGCATGGCAGTCGGCTTCGCAAGCCAGCGCGGCGTGGGCAGGCGTTGGCAAGCCAAGGCTGAGCCACACGCGCTTGGTGCGCAGTTTGTCCATGGCCAGGGCCGAAGCCAGGATGCCGCTGCCGGTGTAAGGAATGCCGGCACATTCGAGCAAGCCCTGCATCGAGCCGTCTTCGCCACCACGGCCGTGCAGCACGATAAAGGCGCGGTCGATTTTCTCGGCCGTCAGGCGCTGCAGCAGGTCATCGCCAGCATCGATACCGAACGCATCCACGCCTGCAGCCAGCAGCGCTTGCAGCACGGCATTGCCGGACTTCAGCGAGACTTCACGCTCGGCGCTCTTGCCGCCGAACAGCACGGCCACGCGACCAAAGGCGCTGACCGGAAATTGTGATTGCAGACTGGCAGCACTCATTTCGACTCCTCTGATGACTCGCCGCCGACTGTGGCGAACAAAGGGCTTTGCAACAATTGCGGAGCCAGGCCGCCGATATCGCCGGCACCTTGGCAAAGAAGAATGTCGCCCGCGCGCAGCAACGGCTTGACGATTGGCGCGAGGTCCACGCCGCGCTCGATATAGATCGGGTCGAGCTGGCCGCGTTGACGGATGCTGTGGCACAGGTTGCGGCTGTCCGCCCCCGGAATCGGTGCTTCACCGGCCGGGTAGACTTCCATCAGCAACAACACCTGAGCATCACCGAGTACCTGGACGAAATCGTCATACAGGTCGCGGGTACGGCTGAAACGGTGCGGCTGGTAAACCATCACCAGGCGGCGCTCCGGCCAACCACCGCGTACGGCCTTGATCACCGCCGCGACTTCGCGCGGGTGGTGGCCGTAATCGTCGACCAGCATCACGCTGCCGCCATCCACCGGCAGTTCGCCGTAGACCTGGAAGCGCCGGCCAACGCCCTGGAACTGCGACAGGCCCTGGACGATGGCTTCATCGCTAATGCCTTCGTCGCTGGCGATGGCGATGGTGGCCAGGGAGTTGAGTACGTTGTGGTTGCCCGGCATGTTCACCGATACATCCAGCGGCTCACGGTCGCGACGCAGCACGGTAAAGAAGGTCTGCATACCCTGCTGACGCACGTTGATCGCGCGTACGTCGGCACCTTCGTCAAAGCCGTAAGTCACGGTTGGACGGGCCACCTGCGGCAGGATCTCGCGCACGATCGGATCATCCACACACATCACCGCCAGGCCGTAGAACGGCAGGTTGTGCAGGAACTCAATGAAGGTTTTCTTCAACTTGTTGAAGTCACCGCCATAGGTGCTCATGTGGTCCATGTCGATATTGGTGACCACTGAGACCATCGGCTGCAGGTGCAGGAAGCTGGCGTCACTCTCATCGGCTTCGGCGATCAGGTAACGGCTGCTGCCCAGCTGCGCGTTGGTGCCTGCTGCATTCAGCCGGCCACCGATGACGAACGTCGGGTCCAGGCCGCCAGCGGCGAACACCGAGGCCAGCAGGCTGGTGGTGGTGGTCTTGCCATGGGTGCCGGCAACGGCAATACCGTGGCGGTAGCGCATCAGCTCGGCGAGCATCTCGGCGCGCGGCACCACCGGGATGCGACGTTCCAAGGCGGTGGCGACTTCCGGATTGCTGGTATTCACCGCGCTGGAGACCACCAGCACGTCGGCCTGTTCGGCATTCTCGGCGCGGTGGCCAATAAAGATCTGCGCACCGAAAGTTTCCAGACGCTCAGTCACGGCCGAAGCCTTGAGGTCGGAGCCGGAAACTTCATAACCGAGGTTGAGCAGTACTTCGGCGATACCGCACATGCCGGCACCACCGATGCCGACAAAGTGGATACGACGAATGCGGCGCATACGGCGGATTTCCGAACGTGCAGCGGCGGGAGACTTAGCCACGGGCCACCTCCAGGCAGATATCGACAACGGTGCAGGTTGCATCGGGCTTGGCTAGACGACGAGCCGTCTGCGCCATTTGAGTGAGTTGTTCGGGGTGCATCAAAACCTCGGTCAGCTGCGCGGCCAGCTTGGCGGCGTCAGTGGAACGTTGTGGCAGCAGTACGGCAGCGCCGGCACTGGCCAGATAATCGGCATTACGGGTCTGGTGATCATCGATCGCGTGCGGCAGCGGCAGCAGGAATGCCGGCAGGCCGGCGGCGGCCAGCTCGCTGACGGTCAGCGCGCCGGCACGGCACACCACCAGATCGGCCCAGGCATACGCCCGCGCCATGTCCTTGATAAACGGCGCGACCTGCGCTTCGACGTCAACGGCGCGATAGCGTTCAGCAGTAATTGCATCATGTTGCTTGCCGGCCTGATGGAACACCTCAGGGCGCAGTTCGGCCGCCACCAGCGCCAGGGCTTCAGGCAACAATTTATTCAGCGGTTCGGCGCCCAGGCTACCGCCCAGCACCAGCAAACGCGGCTGGCGGTTACGCAGCGAATCACGCGGGGTTTCCAGGAACAGCTCTTCACGCACCGGATTGCCGGTGGTGCGGCGCTTGTCGCTGTTACCGAAGGTATTCGGGAAGGCTTCGCAGACGCGGCTGGCGAATGGCGCCAGGCTGCGGTTGGCGGTACCGGCCACAGCATTCTGCTCGTGGATGATCAGCGGCGCGCCGCTCATGCGCGCGGCCAGGCCGCCGGGACCAGTGACATAACCGCCCATGCCGAGCACGCACACTGGCTGCAGTTCGCGCATTACTTTGCGTGCCTGGAACAGTGCCTTGATCAACTGGAACGGCGCTTTCAGCAGTGACAGCTTGCCCTTGCCACGTAGGCCAGTGACGTCGATCAAGTGCAGCGGCAGACCGGCAGCCGGCACCAGTTCATTCTCGATGCCGCGCGGCGTACCCAGCCAATGCACGCTGTAGCCACGCGCCTTGAACTCGCGGGCGCAGGCCAACGCCGGGAATACATGCCCACCGGTGCCGCCGGCCATGATCAGCACATTACCGCGCATGCTGAACCTCCTCGGCGGACTGGCCTTCGAAGAAATCCGATTCCTTGAAGTCGACATCCTCGCTGCCCAGCTGGGTGCGACGCTCCCACTCGATGCGCAGCAACAGTGCCAAGCTGACGCAGCAGATCACCAGCGAGCTGCCACCGTAGCTGAGGAATGGCAGGGTCAGGCCCTTGGTCGGCAGCAGGCCAACGTTCACGCCGATATTGATCAGCACCTGACCGATCCACAGAAACGCCAGGCCGTAGGCCACATAGGCCGAGAAGAACTGCTTGGCCTTCTCCGCCCACAGGCCGATATACAGGGCGCGCACACTGACGAAAACGAACAAGGCGACGGTAATCAGTGCGCCAACCATGCCCAGCTCTTCGGCCAGCACGGCAAATACGAAATCGGTATGTGCTTCCGGCAGGTAGAACTGCTTCTGCACGCTGTTGCCCAGGCCGACGCCGAACCATTCACCACGACCGAAGGCGATCAGCGCCTGGCTCAGCTGGTAACCGGCGCCGTACTGGTCAGCCCAGGGATCGACGAAGTTGGTCAGACGCTCCAGGCGATAGGCCTGGCTGGTCATCACCAGCACGCCAAGGCCGAGTACGCAGGCCGCCAGCGGAATAAAACGCAGCAGGTTAACCCCGCCGAGGAACAGCATGGCGATAGCCGCGCCTACCAGTACCACGGTGGCGCCGAAGTCCGGCTCGGCCAGCAGCAGCGCGGCAATCGGGCCCAGCACCAACATCGGTTTGATAAAGCCGGTGAGCTTTTCGCGCACTTCTTCCTGGCGACGCACCAGGTAGGCGGCGATAAACATCACGCTAAACAGCTTGGCCAGTTCGGACGGCTGCAGGTTGAACACGCCCAGGCCGATCCAGCGCTTGGCCCCGTTAACCTCACGACCAATGCCCGGCAGCAGTACCAGAATCAGCAGCACCACCGCCGCCAGCAGCAGCATGCCGCTGTAACGCTGCCACAGCGCCATCGGCACCAGCAGGGTCGCCAGCGCAGCGCCGAGGCCGATGGTCAGATAAATCAGGTGACGAATCATGTGGTACAGCGGGTTGCCCGACTGCACCGCGGCCACTTCCGAGGAAGCCGAAGCAATCATAACCAAGCCCAGGCCGAGCAGCGCCAGGCAACCGGCCAGCAGCGGGAAGTCCAGATCGATACCACGACGGGTATGCAGCGGCGAAGGCAAGGCGAGCAGGCGGGCAAGCATCATTGCAAACCCTCCACGGCCTGGGCGAACAGACGCCCGCGCTCTTCGAAATTCTTGAACATGTCCAGGCTGGCGCAGGCCGGCGACAGCAGCACGGCATCGCCCGCTTCGGCCAGTTCGGCAGCGCGCTGTACAGCCTCTTCCAGGGTCTTGACCCGGACCAGCGGGGCGGCGGCGCCCAGGGCGTCAGCCAGCAGCTCGGCATCGCGACCAAGCAGCACCACGGCGCGGCAGAACTTGCCGACCGGCGCTTTCAGCGCCGAGAAATCCGCGCCCTTGCCGTCGCCACCGGCGATCAGCACCAGCTTGCCGGCGATATCAGCGCCCAGGCCTTCGATAGCGGCCAGGGCAGCGCCGACGTTGGTGGCCTTGGAATCGTCGTAGTAGCTCACGGCATTTCGCTCGCCAACCCACTGGCAGCGATGCGGCAGGCCAGCAAACTGCTTGAGGGTTGCCAACATCGGCTCGAACGGCAGACCCACCGCATGGCCAAGGGCCAAGGCCGCCAGGGCATTGGACTGGTTGTGCGCGCCGCGAATTTTCAGCTCACGCACCGGCAGCAGCGCAGCGAACTGATAAGCCAGAGACTTCTCGCCGTTTTCTTCGAGCAGGCCGAAACGTTTGAAATCCGGCTTGCCCAGGCCGAAGTACCAGCACGGCAGTTGATCAGCCACCAGCGGACGCGACAGCGCGTCATCGCGGTTCACCACCACCTGCCGCGCGCCGCGGAAGATGCGGTGCTTGGCCAGGTGATAAGCCGGCAGATCGGCGTAGCGATCCATATGGTCTTCGCTGATGTTCAGGCAGGTCGCCACTTCAGCATTCAGCTGGTCGGTGGTTTCCAGCTGGAAGCTCGACAGCTCCATGACATACAGCTCGATGTCGTCGCTGAGTAGGTCCAGCGCCGGGGTACCCAGATTGCCGCCGACGGCGACCTTCTTGCCGGCCGCAGCCGCCATCTCGCCGACCAGGGTGGTCACGGTGCTTTTCGCGTTGGAGCCGGTGATGGCAATGATCGGGGCCTTGGCATAACGAGCGAACAGATCGATATCACCCGACAGCTTGACGCCACGCGCAGCGGCCGCCTGCAGCGCCGGAGTGGCGATGGCCAGGCCCGGGCTGACCAGTAGCTCGCTGGCACGGCAGAGGAACTCCACATCCAGTTCGCCACAACGCACTTCTACCTGCGGGAACTGCTCACGCAAGGTGGCGAGCTCCGGCGAGTTGGCACGGGTGTCGACCACGGCAAACGGCAGGCCCTGGCGCGCGAGGAAGCGCACAAGGGACATGCCGCTCTTGCCGAGGCCGACAACGATGCGGAAGTGGTCAGAAGCGATCAGGCTCATACTTTCCTCAACGCAGCTTCAGGGTGGCAAGGCCGATCAGCACCAGAATCACGGTGATGATCCAGAAGCGCACAATCACGCGCGGCTCGGGCCAGCCTTTAAGTTCAAAGTGGTGATGGATCGGCGCCATGCGGAACACGCGCTTGCCGGTCAGCTTGAAGCTGGCGACCTGGATGATCACCGACAGGGTTTCCACCACGAAGATGCCGCCCATGATGAACAGCACCACTTCCTGGCGGACGATCACCGCGATGGTGCCCAGGGCCGCGCCCAGCGCCAACGCGCCGACATCGCCCATAAATACTTGCGCCGGGTAGGTGTTAAACCAGAGGAAACCGAGGCCAGCACCAACCAGCGCGGCGCAGAACACGATCAGCTCACCCGCACCCGGCACGTAGGGAATAAACAGGTATTCGGCGAACTTCACGTTGCCCGACAGGTAGCAGAAGATCCCCAGCGCGCCGCCAACCATCACGGTGGGCAGGATGGCCAGGCCGTCGAGGCCGTCAGTCAGGTTGACCGCGTTGCTCGAACCGACGATGACGAAGTAGGTCAGCACCACGAAGCCCAGGCCCAGCTCCAGGCTGAAGTCCTTGAGCATCGGCAGAATCAGGGTGGTTTCCACCGGGCTCTGCGCAGTCATATAAAGGAAGAACGCGGCACCGAGGCCGAACACCGATTGCCAGAAGTATTTCCAGCGGCTCGGCAGCCCTTTGGAGTTCTTCTCGATCACCTTGCGGTAGTCATCGACCCAGCCAATGGCGCCAAACAGCAGGGTTACGGCCAGCACCACCCACACATAGCGATTGGTCAGGTCAGCCCAGAGCAGGGTGCTGACGGCAATCGCCGAGAGAATCAGCGCGCCGCCCATGGTGGGCGTGCCCTTCTTCGACAGGTGCGACTGCGGGCCGTCGTTGCGCACCGACTGGCCGATCTGGCGGATCTGCAGGGTGCGGATCATCCATGGGCCGAGCCACAGCGACAGGGCCAGCGCCGTCAGCACGCCGAGGATGCCGCGCAGTGTCAGGTACTGAAACACTGCGAAACCCTTGTGGAACTGTTGCAGGTATTCCGCCAGCAGCAGCAGCATTAGTGAATCTCCCCGGATGTGCCACACAGCGCCGCTACGACTTTTTCCATCGCCGCACTGCGTGAACCTTTAATTAGAAGGGTGGTGTCGCCCTGCTCGCCTTGCAGCGCAGCAATCAGGCTGGCCTGGTCGGCAAAATGCCGAGCCGCCGCGCCAAACTCCGACACTGCGTGAGCCGTCAGCGGGCCGACGGCATACAGCGCATCAACTTTGCCAACGGCATAGCTGCCGACCTGGCGATGGCCTTGCTCGGCCCATTCGCCCAGCTCGCCGATATCGCCCAGCACCAGCACGCGGCGGCCAGGGAAGCCGGCGAGGATGTCGATGGCGGCGCAGACGGATGCCGGGTTGGCGTTGTAGCTGTCGTCGATAACTCGCAGGCCGTTCGCTGCGATCTGCGCAACGGCGCGGCCTTTGACCGGCTGCAGGCTTTCCAGCCCAGCCTTGATCGCCGCAGGGGTAATACCCAGCGCCAGGGCTGCAGCAGCGGCGGCCAGGGCATTGGCGACGTTGTGCTCGCCGAGCAGGTTGAGCTGAATACGTGCCTGACCGCTAGCGCAGTGCAGGGTAAAGGCCGAGCAGCCACGGGCGTCACGGGCCAGCTCGCTGGCATAAACGTCAGCGGCTGAATTACGCAGAGCGAAGCTGCTGATTGCACGGCCCTGGGCACGTTGCTGCCAGACGGAGAAAGCGCTGTCGTCGAGGTTGAGCACAGCCACGCCGCTGTCGCTCAGACCTTCGAGGATTTCGCCTTTGGCCTGAACAATCTTTTCCGGGCCGCCGAACTCGCCGACATGAGCGTTACCGGCATTGTTGATAATGGCCACCTGCGGCTGGGTCAGGCCGACGGTGTAGGCGATTTCGCCGACATGGTTGGCGCCCAGTTCGATTACTGCGGCGACATGCTCAGGGGCCAGTTCCAGCAGGGTCAGCGGCGCGCCGAGGTCGTTATTCAGGTTGCCGCGAGTTGCCAGCACCGGGCCTTGCAGGCCTTCACGCAGGATACTGGCGAGCATTTCTTTCACGGTGGTCTTGCCGCTGGAACCGGTAATCGCCACCAGTGGCGCGTTAAACGCCTGACGATTCAGCGCGCCCAGTTGGCCAAGGGCCAGACGGGTATCGGCAACCAGCAGTTGCGGCAGCGGCGCATCCGCCACTTCACGCTCAACCAGCGCAGCCACTGCACCTTTGTCGGCGACTTCGGCCAGGTAGTCATGACCATCGAAGCGTGGGCCGGCCAGGGCGACAAACAGCTGGCCAGCGGCAATCGCCCGGCTGTCGCTGCTGACGGCGCTGAATGCCACGTCCGCACCGATCACCCGGGCGGCCAATGGTGCAGCCACTTCGCTCAACCGCAGCGCCTTAAGCATGCGCCACCTCCCATGCCGCCAAAGCGTTGGCAGCTTCGATCAGGTCGGAGAACGGCTGACGCTCGCCGTTGATTTCCTGGTAGTCCTCATGACCCTTGCCGGCCAGGACCAGCACGTCATCGGCACTGGCAGCGGCAATCAGCTGGGCAATCGCCTGGCCACGGCCATGAACGAACTGCACCGAGTCCGGGCTGACAAAGCCGGCGCGGATATCGCTGAAAATCTGTGCCGGCTTTTCAGTGCGCGGGTTGTCATCGGTCACCAGCACCGCATCAGCCAGACGCTCGACCACCGCCGCCATCAGCGGGCGCTTGCCGCTGTCGCGATCACCACCACAACCGAACAGGCACAGCAGACGGCCTTTGACGTGCGGGCGCAGGGCTTCGAGAACTTTTTCCAGAGCATCCGGGGTGTGCGCGTAATCCACCACCACCAACGGCTTTTTACCGCCACCTAGACGCTGCATACGGCCAATTGGGCCCTGCAGCTGTGGCAGCACCTTGAGAATTTCATCCAGCGGGTAATCCAGGCCAAGCAGCGCGCCGACCACAGCCAGCAGGTTGCTCAGGTTAAAGCGGCCGAGCAGCGAGCTGCGCAGGCTGCCTTCACCACGCGGGGTAACCAGCTTAGCGCGCACGCCCTGCTCGTCGAACTGCGCGTCGCGGCAATACAGGTAGGCGTCGGCGTCGATCAGGCTGTAGCTGATCAGGCGCGACTCGTGCTCGGCAGCGGCCAGTTGACGACCGAAGGCGTCGTCCAGGTTAAGCACGCGGCAACGCAGGCCCGACCAGGCGAACAGCGCGGCTTTCGCCTCGGCGTAGGCCTGCATCGAACCGTGGTAATCCAGATGATCGCGCGACAGGTTGGTCAACACCGCCACATCAAACGCCAGGGCAGCGACGCGACCCTGATGCAGACCGTGGGACGAGACTTCCATGGCCACGGCGCGAGCACCGGCGTTTTTCATATCGGCCAAGGTGGCCTGCACGCCGATTGGATCAGGCGTGGTGTGACGGCCTTGCTCCAGCGCGCCGTAAAAGCCATTACCCAGGGTGCCGACGATGCCGCAGCGCTCGCCAAGCAAATCCAGCGCCTGAGCCAGCAACTGGCTGACGCTGGTTTTGCCGTTGGTACCGGTGATGCCGATCAGGTGCAGGCCACGGCTTGGCTCGCCATAGAAGCGCCCGGCAATCGCCGACAGCTGATTGGCCAGGCCTTTCAGCGCAACTAGCTCGGCACTTTGCGCAGTCATGACCGCAGCGCCTTCGGCCTCATAGGCCACGGCGGTGGCGCCACGGGCAACCGCATCAGCGATATGCACGCGACCGTCTTGCTGGGTGCCCGGTACGGCAAGAAACAGATCGCCCGGACGCACCTTGCGGCTATCCAGGGTCAATTCACGAATCAGGGTGGAGCTGGCGGCTTCCGGCAGCAACTGATTAAGGGGCATAGGCATCAGATGCGCCCTCCTTTAAGGGGATCAACAGCTGCGGTTTCAACCTTCACTGGCTCGGGTTCCGGCAGGTTATCCGGAGCGACGTTCATCAGCCGCAGCGCACCGGCCATCACCTTGCCAAACACCGGTGCGGCGACCAGACCGCCGTAGTAACCGCCCTCGCCCGGCTCATCGATCATTATGACCGCAGCAATACGTGGGTTATCGATAGGTGCAACACCGGCGAAGAACGAGCGATAGGCCTTGTCGACATAGCCCTTGCTGCCGGTAGCGGCTTTACGTGCGGTGCCGCTTTTGCCGCCGACGTGGTAGCCCGGCACCTTGGCCCGCGCGCCGCCGCCGCCCGGCTCTTCAACCACGGCCTGGAGCATGCCGAGCACGGTCTTGGCGATCTGCTCATCAATTACTTGGGTAGTAACCGGCTGGCGATCCAGGCGCACCATCGACAGGTTTACGTTCTTGCCGTCGTTGGCCAGCACCGAGTAGGCGTGCGCCAATTGCACGGCGGTCACCGAGAGGCCGTAGCCGTAGGCCAGGGTGGCGGTCTCGGCCTGCTTCCAGACGCGGTAGTTGGGCAGATTGCCGACGCGCTCACCGGGGAAGCTCAAACCAGTGTCCTGGCCCAGGCCGACTTGCTGCATCACGGCGTAGATCGGCTCGGCGCCGATATCGAAGGCCACCTTGCTGATGCCGACGTTGCTCGACTTCATCAGAATCTGGGTCAGGTTGAGTACGCCACCGCGCGACACATCACGGATGGTGTAGCGACCGATGCGCAGGCTGCCGGGCGCGGTGTCCACAGTCATTTCCGGGGTCCAGCGGCCCGAGCCCAGGGCGGCGGCGATAGAGAATGGCTTGACGGTCGAACCAGGCTCGAACACATCGATCATCGCCCGGTTGCGCATGGCCGCCGGCTGCAGGTTGCGACGGTTGTTCGGGTTGTAGGTCGGCTGATTGACCATCGCCAGCACTTCGCCGGTCTGCACGTCGAGCAGCACCAGGCTGCCGGCCTTGGCGCCGAATTCGGTGACGGCGTTGCGCAGCTCGCGATGGGCCAGGTATTGCAGGCGCAGGTCAATCGACAATGCCAAGGCCTTACCGGCCTTGGCATTCTGTGCAACCTGGACGTCCTTGATTAGCCGTCCGCGCCGGTCCTTGAGCACCTGGCGCTTGCCGGGCACGCCGGCCAGCCAGTCTTCAAAGGCCAGCTCCATGCCTTCGCGGCCGCGGTCATCGATATCGGTAAAACCCACCACATGAGCGGCAACTTCACCCGCTGGATAGAAACGGCGGAATTCTTCGATGCCGTACACGCCCGGCACTTTCAGGTCGAGAATGCGCTGACCTTGCTCAGGCGTCAGCCCGCGCACCAGGTACATAAATTCGCGCTCGGCATTGGCCTGCAAGCGCACGTTAAAGGCTTTTGGTTCCTGACCCAGGGCGGCCGCCAGTTCATTCCACTTGGCCTTGCCGCTCTGCAGCTCCTTGCCGTTGGCCCACAGAGTGGTCACCGGTGTGCTGACGGCCAACGGCTCGCCATTGCGGTCGGTGATCAGACCACGGTGCGCCGGAATAGGAATATGGCGCACGCTGCGCGCATCGCCATGGGCCTGCAGGAAGCTCTGATCGAACACTTGCAGGTCGACAATACGCCAGGCAATCGCACCCACCATCAGTGCCAGCAGCAGCAGCACCAGGCGGAAACGCCAAGGGTAGAGTGCGCCTTCAAGACCCATCATGGCGCCACCATGCGCACTTCGGCGGCATCCGGGATACGCATGCTCAGGCGCTCAGTGGCCAGGGTTTCGATACGGTTGTGCGCCGTCCAGGTGCTTTGCTCGAGGATCAGCCGCCCCCACTCAGCCTGCGACTTGTCACGCACGCTCAGTTCGGCATACAGCTCATTGAGCAGCTGACGATTCCAGTGCGCGCTGTAGGAAACTCCCACCGCAGACACCAACACAGCCACAAACAACAGCAGCATCAGCAGGCTGCCGCCGGGCAATGGCTTGGCAAAGGGCGCGCTCATCGCACTTTCTCGGCAATGCGCATTACAGCGCTGCGCGAACGCGGATTGGCGGCAAGCTCGGCTTCGGAGGCGAATACCGGTTTGCCGATCAGCTTCAGGCGCGGCTCGAAGGCTTTCGGGATGATCGGCAGATCGCGCGGCAGCTTGTCCATCTCACCCTTGGCATGCTTGCGCATAAAGAGTTTGACGATGCGGTCTTCCAGCGAGTGGAAGCTGATCACCACCAGGCGGCCACCCACTTCGAGGCTTTCCAGCGCCGCGTCGAGGCCGCTCTCCAGATCACCCAGTTCGTTATTGATATAGATGCGCAGGCCCTGAAAGGCGCGCGTTGCCGGATTCTTGCCCTTCTCCCAAGCCGGATTGGCAACGGTCAGCACCTGAGCCAGGTCGGCGGTGCGGGTAAACGGCTGCTCGGCGCGGCGCAGGACCACTGCACGAGCCATGCGCTTGGCAAAGCGTTCTTCGCCGTATTCCTTGAACACCCGGGCAATTTCTTCTTCGGCGGCGCTGGCAATGAAGTCTGCGGCGCTGACGCCGGCATCCGGGTTCATGCGCATATCCAGCGGGCCGTCATTCATAAAACTGAAGCCGCGCTCGGCGTCATCCAGCTGCGGCGATGACACACCCAGATCTAGCAGAATGCCACTGACCTGACCGCCCAGCGCGCGCTGCGCCAGCTCGGCGCCCAGCTCGGCAAAGCTGCGCTGCACAACGACAAAGCGGCCGTCTTCGGCCGCCAGCGCATTTCCCGTCGCGATTGCCAGGGGATCCTTGTCAAACCCTAGCAAGCGACCCTCTGGCCCAAGTTTTTCCAGGATCAGCCGGCTGTGCCCGCCGCGACCAAAAGTGCCATCCAGGTAGCAACCATTCGCGCGCACAGCCAGCCCTTCGACAGCCTCGTCGAGTAGCACGGTGATGTGGCGGAAATTGCTGGTCATGGTCACAGGATCAGGTCACGTAGGTCGTCGGACAGAGCACCCGGTTGCTTGATCGCGGCCAGATCGGCATCGGCCACAGCATTCCAGGCATCTTCATCCCACAGTTGGAATTTATTGAGTTGGCCGACCAGCATCGCGCGCTTGTCCAGCTTGGCGTACTCGCGCAGACGCGGCGGTACCAGGAAACGACCACTGGCATCCAGCTCAAGGTCAACAGCGTTGCCGATCAGCAAACGCTGCAGGCGGCGGTTTTCTTCACGGAAGGAGGCGAGCTCGCGGAGCTTGGCTTCAATCAGCTCCCACTCGGCCAGAGGATAGACACAGAGGCAGGGGTCGATGGCATCAATCGTGACGATGAGCTGGCCGGCGCAACGCGACACAAGCTCGTCCCGATACCGACTTGGCATCGCGAGTCGCCCTTTGGCGTCGAGACTGATGGCGTTTGCTCCGCGAAACACGATCGCGCTACCCCTTTTTATTAGCTATCCATGCCTAAGAAACCCACTTTCTGCCACTTCCTACCACTCGCGCACACTATAGGAACGCACGCCCCCCACCGTCAAGGCACGCTTGGCGGGAAAAATCCTTATAGAACGGCGATTTAGCGAACTTTGAGAGGGGCAAAACGGAGAAATAACGCGAAGAAACGGATATAAAAATGAGCACATGCAGCGCGTTGAACTGCGAAGTTAAAGTAGTTTGTTAAGAGTAAGATTTTTTCGGTCTTAGAAAGGAGGCGAAACAGTGAAGCGGATAAATGAGGAAGGTGGAGAGTCGATCTGTAAGCCGGGTTCTGTCGAGGACAGTCATTCCTCTACGACGTACATCACTGCACGCCTTTAGCAACCTACCCGGTTCCAGCGCGGGCCACGCCAATGGAACCCTATTTGGTCTTGCTCCGAGTGGGGTTTGCCTAGCCACGAACTGTTACCAGTCGCGCGGTGCGCTCTTACCGCACCTTTTCACCCTTACCGGCACCGAAGCGCTTAGGCGGTTATTTTCTGTGGCACTTTCCGTAGGCTCACGCCTCCCAGGCGTTACCTGGCACTCCGCCCTATGGAGCCCGGACTTTCCTCCCCCGTATTACGCAGAACGCAACACGGCAGCGACTGTCCGATCGACTCTCCGCGGGCAAGGTTAACGGCCCGCGCCCTATAGAACAAGGTTTAAACGTCTTTCTGCTGCTCCAGGGCCACCTGATAGAGCAAGTTCTTGCGCACCCCGGTGATCTCCGCCGCCAGCGCTGCCGCGCGTTTCAGCGGCATTTCCGCCAACAGCAGATTCAACACACGCATGGCTTCGGCACTGACAGCCTCCTCGCCTTCCGGCGCCTGCCAACCCGCGACCAGCACCACACACTCGCCGCGCTGCTGATTGCTGTCGCCAGCCACCCAAGCGGCCAGCTCAGCCAGCGGCATGCCTTTGAGTGTCTCGAAGGTCTTGGTCAACTCACGCGCCAGCAACGCCGGGCGCTCATCACCAAATACCGCCTGCATATCCTGCAGACACTCAAGAATACGGTGCGGCGCCTCATAGAAGATCAGCGTACGCGGCTCTTCCTTTACCTGCTCAAGCCGAGCGCGCCGTCCTGCCGCCTTGGCGGGCAGAAAACCTTCGAAAATAAAGCGATCCGACGGCAAGCCCGCAGCAGACAGTGCAGCAATCAATGCGCAAGCCCCTGGCACGGGCACCACCGCAATGCCGGCAGCACGCGCCTGGCGCACCAGGTGATAACCGGGATCGGAAATCAGCGGCGTACCTGCATCGGAGATCAGCGCCACATCGTCACCCGCCAGCAATCGTGCGAGAAAGCGTCCGCCCTGATCGCGCTCATTGTGCTCATGGCATGCTGCCAGCGGCGTGCCGATGCCAAAGTGCTGCATTAGCCGTGCGGAATGGCGGGTATCTTCTGCGGCAATCAGAGCCACGCTGCGCAGGATAGTCAGCGCTCGCGCGCTGATGTCATCCAGGTTGCCAATGGGTGTAGCAACCACATAAAGACTGCCCAAAGGCGAATTCGCAGCAGCGGAAGTGGTCACAGCACAGGCCTCTCAAAATCAGCAAAGCGCGCATTGTAGCCCGTTTCCAACCTTCGACATCGCGTCACCCGGCGGGCTTGGGTACAATTCGACGCTCAATTTGATCAAGTATCAGGAACGCCCTACATGCCCACCCGCCTGATCGCCCGCCTGCGCGCCCTTTCCATCCTCTGCCTCGCCGGTCTGCTCGTAGCCTGTGCCAGCCAGCCCTCATCGACTCTGGGCGAGCTGCCACGCACGCCACAAGCCAGCATCGAACAACTGCTGCAGCAAGCGGCCGAAAGCCCCATCGAGCAAGCCGCAGCACTGCGCCTCTCGGCAGCCGACCTGGCCTATAAGCAGAAAGACCTGACTCGCGCCAGCAGCATTCTTGAACAGGTGCAGCTGGAAAGCCTGAAACCGGCCCAGCAGATCTACGCCAGCACCCTGCGCGCTGAGCTGGACATGAGCCGCGACAAACCCAAAGCCGCCCTGCGCGCCCTCAGTCACCCGAGCATGGAACGCCTCGGCGAGCTGCCGGTTGAACAGCAGGTACGCAGCCAGCTGGTACGCGCCAACGCCCTGCAGGCCACCGGGCAAACCTTGGCCGCAGCACGCGAGCGCGCCTATATCGCCCCGCTGCTCAGCGGCGCCAGCGCCGCGCACAATCAGGAAACCATCTGGACTCTGGTTTCCAGCCTGCCACAAAGCGAACTGCAAGCCAGTGGTGATGCTGACCTCGACGGCTGGCTGGAACTGGCCCGCGCCTCCAAGAGCGCCGGCACCCTGGAGCAGCAGCAAACCGCTATTGATGCCTGGGTCGCAGCAAACCCGCAGCACCCTGCCGCGCAACAACTGCCGCAGGCGCTGGTCGAGCTGAAAAAACTCTCCAGCCAACCGCTGACTGAGATTGCCCTGCTGCTGCCACAGGATGGCCAGCTGGCCAGCGTGGCCCGCGCCCTGCGTGACGGCTTCCTCGCTGCTCACTACCAAGCGCAGCAAGCCGGACAGAACCCACCGAACATTCAGATTTTCGACAGCTCGCGTATCGGCTCGATGGACGCCTTCTACGCCCAGGCCCAAGCCGCCGGCGTACAGCTGGTGATCGGCCCACTGGAAAAGAACCTGGTCAGCCAGCTGAGCAGCCGTGAACAGCTGCCCATCACCACCCTGGCCCTGAACTACAGCGAAGGCAGCCAGGAAGGCCCTGCGCAACTGTTCCAGTTCGGCCTCGCCGCCGAGGACGAAGCCCGCGAAGTCGCCCGCCGCGCCTGGGCCGATGGCATGCGCCGCGCCGTGGCGCTGGTGCCCAACGGCGAATGGGGCGACCGCGTGCTCACCGCCTTCCGCCAAAGCTGGCAAGCCCAGGGCGGCACCCTGATCGCCGCCGAGCATGTTGATCAGCCGGTCGAACTGGCCCGGCAGATCGCCGATCTGTTCCAACTGCGCGAAAGCGAAGCCCGCAGCAAGCGCCTGCAAAACAACCTAGGCACCTCGGTGGCCGCCGCCCCGTCGCGCCGCCGTGATGTCGACTTTATTTTCCTCGCCGCTACTCCACAGCAGGCCCAGCAGATCAAGCCGACCCTGGCCTTCCAGTACGCCGGTGATGTACCGGTGTATGCCACTTCGCACCTGTTTACCGGCACTTACAACCAGGCGCAGTACATCGACCTCAACGGCATCATGTTCTGTGAAACGCCCTGGCTGCTGAACGTCAACGACCCGCTTCGCCAGCAGGCCAGCACGCAGTGGCCGCAGGCCGGCGGCAGCCTCGGCCGCCTCTACGCCATGGGCGCTGATGCCTTCCAGCTGGCACCACGCCTGAACCAGCTCAAGGCCCTGCCCGAGACCCGCCTGCAAGGCCTGTCCGGCAACCTGAGCCTGAACCCGAGCCAGCGCATCGAGCGGCAACTGCCCTGGGCCGAGTTCCGTGATGGCCAGGTCCAGCCGCTGCCCGACAGCATCAATTGAGCGAACGTATAAGCACGCAACAACGCGGAGATGCTGCCGAAGCCCAGGCGCGGCAGCATCTCGAACAGCATGGCCTGCGCCTGCTGGCACAGAACTGGCGCTGCCGCCTCGGCGAGCTCGATCTGGTCATGCTCGACGCCGATACAGTAGTATTCGTAGAAGTTCGCTATCGGCGCCATAGCGCCTGGGGCGGCGCAGCAGAGAGCGTGGATGCACGCAAACGTGAGAAACTCAGCCGCGCCGCTCAGCACTTCCTGCAACAAGAATCACGCTGGGCCAAGTACCCATGCCGTTTTGATGTGATTGCCATAAACGCCGACAGCCAAGCCCCCGCGCAACTGGACTGGATTCAAAACGCCTTTGATACCTGAACAGAAGCCACACTGAAGGTTATATCTCCAATGGACATGCAAGCCCGTATTCGCCACCTGTTCCAAGCCAGCATTGAAACCAAGCAGCAGGCCATGGAAGTGCTCATCCCCTTTATCGAGCAAGGCAGCCTGGCCATGGTTCAGGCACTGCTCAGCGAGGGCAAGATCCTCACGTGCGGCAATGGCGGCTCAGCTGGCGATGCCCAGCATTTTTCCTCCGAGCTGCTCAACCGCTTCGAGCGCGAGCGCCCGAGCTTGCCGGCCATCGCCCTGACCACCGACAGCTCGACCATCACCTCGATTGCCAACGACTACAGCTACAACGAGATCTTTTCCAAACAAATTCGCGCGCTCGGTCAGCCCGGCGACGTGCTGCTGGCAATTTCCACCAGCGGCAACTCGGCAAACGTGATCCAGGCCATCCAGGCCGCTCACGACCGCGAGATGACCGTCGTAGCCCTCACCGGCCGCGATGGCGGCGGCATGGCCTCGCTGCTGCTGCCGGAAGACGTGGAAATCCGCGTCCCCTCGAAAGTCACCGCACGCATTCAGGAAGTCCACCTGCTGGCCATCCACTGCCTGTGCGACCTGATCGATAGCCAACTGTTTGGGAGTGAAGAATGACCCGTTCACCACTGATCCTCGCCGCTCTGGCACTGACCCTCGCCCTAGCGGGCTGCGGTAACCGCAGCGTCGGTAACAAGATCGACGACCAGTTCATCCCCTCCGAGGTCAGCTCCAGCGTTGCCCGCGCACATATCGACCTGACCAGCCCGACTTCGCGCATCGTGGTTACCAGCTACAACGGCGTGGTACTGCTCGCCGGCCAAACGCCACGCAGCGACCTCAAGGCTATGGCCGAGCAGGCCGCGCGCAAGGTCAACAACGTGAAGAAGGTGCATAACGAACTGCAGGTGCTGAAGCCCACCTCGCTACTGGTGCGCAGCAACGATTCGCTACTGACCAGCCGCATCAAGACCCAGATGCTCGCCGACAGCAGCGTGCCCGGCTCGCGCATCAAGGTGATCACCGAGAACGGCATCGTTTATATGCTCGGCGTGGTCTCGCAGGCCGAAGCCACCCACGCCACCAACCTGGTGCAAAGCGTCTCCGGCGTGCAGAAAGTGGTGAAGCTGTTTCAGTACAGCAACTGACTCACCGCAGATAACAGAAAATGGCAGGCAATAAAAAAGGCGATCCTCGGATCGCCTTTTTTATGTTTACTTGACCACTTTCAGACTGGGCCTGCCACTGGGGCGTGGCGGCTCATCATCCGGCGGGCTTTGCTCATCCGGATCTTCGATCTCATCACCATCGAGCATCGACGACTCCGCATCAAACACCATGCCCTGGCCATTCTCCCGCGCATAGATCGCCAGCACGGCGGCTGCAGGGATATACAGGCTTTGCGGAACCCCGGCAAAACGCCCCTCGAAGCTCACCGCCTCGTTGTCCATATGCAGATGACGCACGGCAGTCGGCGAGACATTCAGGACGATCTGGCCATCACTGGCAAACCCGGCAGGCACCTGCACACCGGCAAACTCAGCGTTGACCAGCAAGTGCGGGGTGCAGTCGTTGTCCACGATCCACTCATAGAGGGCACGAACCAGATAAGGACGACTCGACTTCATCACTACCTCCTCGGGTTAACGCATATCACGTTCGACAGGCGACAGACTGGCCTGGAACGCTTCACGAGCGAACTGACGATCCATGTAGTCCAGTAACGGCTTGGCCGGCTTTGGCAACTCTATCCCCAGAATCGGCAAACGCCAAAGAATCGGCAGCAGACAGCAGTCCACCAGACTCAATTCCTCACTGAGAAAATACGCCTTGTCGGCAAACAGCGGCGACACGCCTGTCAGGCTCTCGCGCAGCTCTTTGCGCGCCAGGGCACGAGCCGGCTCTTTGCTGCGCGGGTCGAGAATCAGGTCCACCTGCGCGCACCAGTCACGCTGGATGCGATGAATCAGCAGACGGCTATTGGCCCGAGCCACCGGGTACACCGGCAACAGCGGCGGATGCGGATAACGCTCATCCAGGTATTCCATCACCACAGTCGACTCATACAGAGCCAAATCGCGATCCACCAGGGTCGGCAGGCTGGCGTAGGGGTTAACCTCCAGCAGCTTGGCCGGATAACGGCCCTTTTCGACACTGATGATCTCGGCGCTGACACCCTTCTCGGCGAGCACAATGCGTACGCGGTGGGAATAGTGGTCGGCGGGGTCGGAGTAACAGGCCAACCGATTGGTCACGCCCATGGCGGTCCTCCTCGCTTATAAAGTTATGTGAAGCAGAAAGACCTGCGCGCCCAAAGGGGCGCGCAGGTCAACAGCGGAGATGCAACGGATTAATGCACGTCCTTCCAGTACTCGCGCTTGAGCAGATAGGCGAATACGAAGAAGAAGGCAAGATACAGCAGAACGTAGGTACCGATACGCTGACTTTTCAACTTGACCGGGTTAGCCGAGTACGCGAGGAAGGTCACCAGGTTCTGGATCTTCTCGTCGAACTCTTCAGTGCTCAGCGTGCCGGTCTTCGGCTCAACAGTCAGCTGGTCACAGGCTTCGTGAGTGATTGGCGTGCCGGTCAGCGGATCGAACAGCTTCTTGCCGTCTTCAACCACTTGTACCTGCTTGCAACCAATCACCTGCTTACCCTGCAGGCCGACCAAAACGTTCGGCATGCCGACGTTCGGGAATACCTTGTTGTTGGCACCCAGCGGACGAGTTGGATCGTCATAGAAGGTACGCAGGTAGGTGTACAACCAGTCGTTACCACGCACACGAGCAACCAGAGTCAGGTCGGGCGGCGCAGCACCAAACCAGGCCTTGGCGTCAGCCGGCTTCATGCCGATGTTCATGTGCTCGCCAATCTTGGCGCCAGTGAACACCAAGTTATCCAGCATGACTTCATGCGGAACGCCAATGTCATCAGCAACACGCTCATAGCGCTGATACTGCGCCGAGTGGCAACCCATGCAGTAGTTGGCGAACGTACGCGCGCCATCCTGCAGAGCCGCTTTATCAGCCAGATCGATATCCACTTTATCCAGTGGGTAGCCACTACCAGCGCCCAAAGCCAGCGCCGGCATTGCAGCAATTACGAGTGCAGCAAATAGCTTCTTCATCAGCCAGTCACCCTTTCCGGAACCGGTTTGGTCTTCTCGAGTTTGGTATAGAACGGCATCAGGATGAAGTACGCGAAGTACAGGAAGGTACACACCTGCGACAGCAGCGTACGACCTGGGGTTGGCGACAACACGCCCAACACGCCGAGAATCACGAAGGATACGCAGAAGATCAGCAGCCAGACCTTGCTCATCCAGCCCTTGTATCGCATGGACTTGACCGGACTACGATCCAGCCACGGCAGCACGAACAGCACCGCGATAGCGCCGCCCATGGCGATTACACCGAGCAGCTTGTCCGGCACCGCACGCAGAATCGCGTAGAACGGAGTGAAGTACCAAACCGGGGCAATGTGCTCAGGGGTCTTGAACGGGTTGGCCGCTTCGAAGTTCGGCTTCTCGAGGAAATAACCGCCCATTTCCGGGAAGAAGAAGATCACGAAGCAGAAGACAAACAGGAACACCACGACACCGACGATATCTTTCACGGTGTAGTACGGGTGGAAGGCGATGCCGTCGAGCGGAATGCCGTTCTCGTCTTTCTTCTTCTTGATGTCGACGCCGTCCGGGTTGTTCGAACCAACTTCGTGCAGCGCCAGGATGTGCAGAACCACCAGACCGAGAATCACGATCGGCAGCGCCACAACGTGCAGGGCGAAGAAGCGGTTCAGGGTAATCCCGGAAATCAGGTAGTCACCACGAATCCACTGAGTCAGGTCCGCACCGATCACCGGAATGGCACCAAACAGCGAGATGATCACCTGGGCGCCCCAGTAGGACATCTGGCCCCACGGCAGCAAGTAACCCATAAAGGCTTCTGCCATCAGCATCAGGTAGATCAGCATGCCGAAGATCCACACCAACTCACGCGGCTTCTGATAAGAGCCGTAGAGCAGACCGCGGAACATGTGCAGGTAGACCACCACGAAGAACGCCGAAGCACCGGTGGAGTGCAGGTAGCGCAGGATCCAGCCGTACTCCACATCACGCATGATGTATTCGACCGAGGCAAACGCCTGTTCAGCCGACGGGGTGTAGCTCATGGTCAGCCAGATACCGGTAACGATCTGATTGACCAGCACCAGCAGTGCCAGGGAGCCGAAGAAGTAGAAGAAGTTGAAGTTCTTTGGGGCGTAGTACTTGGACAGATGGTCTTCCCACATCTTGGTCGCGGGAAAGCGTGCATCGACCCATTCCATGAATTTACTCATCATGCTTGCTCCTGATCCACACCGATGATGATCACATCATCCGTCTCGTACGTGTGCGGCGGCACCGGCAGGTTCAAGGGTGCAGGCTGAGCCTTGTACACGCGACCTGCGAGGTCGTAACGCGAACCGTGGCATGGGCAAAAGTAACCACCAACCCATTCAGCACCTAGGTCAGCAGGCGCCACTTCCGGACGGAAGGACGGCGCACAACCCAGGTGGGTGCACAGACCTACCAGCAGCAGCAATTCCGGCTTGATCGAACGGGTTTTCGGATCGACATAGCTCGGCTGCTCAGACGCCTTGGAGTCAAAGTCGGCCAGTTGCGGCTCAAGCTTGACCAGGTTGCTGAGGATCTCCTCGGTACGGCGCACGATAAACACCGGCTGCCCCCGCCACTCGGCAACCATCTGCTGGCCAGGCTCGATCTTGCTGACGTTCACCTTTACAGGTGCTCCGGCAGCTTTAGCCTTGGCGCTTGGGAACCAGGACCCTACGAACGGGACCGCGGCACCCACCGCTCCTGCAGCGCCCACCACAGAGGTGGCCGCTACCAGAAAGCGACGCCGGCCTGCATTCACGCCGTCATTGCTCATTCAGTCGTCTCCCATCAGCTTTATGGCCTTTTAAGCAGGCCTATACTCGGTAAGTTTCAGATCGCACAAAAAGTTGCCGAATGGTAAAGAAAAGCCCCTTTACTGACAAGGTAATTACCCAGTCATAAGGGACGCAACGCCTTGCAAATCACGGCACTCACTGCTGCGGCATGATGCCGCAGACTAAATCATTGCCCATAAAAAACGCCCAGTTCCGAAAGGAAACTGGGCGTTTTTGGAACGCAGGTAGCGAATTAACGCTTGGAGTACTGCGGACGCTTACGCGCTTTACGCAGACCAACCTTCTTACGTTCAACTTCACGGGCATCGCGAGTCACGAAGCCGGCTTTACGCAGTGCAGGACGCAGAGCTTCGTCGTAGTCCATCAGGGCGCGGGTGATGCCGTGGCGGATTGCGCCAGCCTGGCCACTTACGCCGCCACCGATAACGGTAACGAAGATATCGAACTTCTCGGTCATCTCAACCAGTTCCAGCGGCTGACGAACTACCATGCGGGCAGTTTCGCGACCGAAGAAACCATCAAGAGTGCGATTGTTGATGGAGATTTTGCCAGTGCCCGCACGCAGGAAAACGCGAGCGGTTGCAGTCTTGCGACGGCCAGTGCCGTAATTTTGAGTCGCCGACATAATGAACTATTCCGTTAAAACTTCAGTTCTTGGGGCTGCTGAGCAGTGTGGGGGTGAGCAGCGCCCGCATACACTTTCAGCTTACGATACATGTCGCGACCCAGCGGGTTCTTCGGCAGCATGCCTTTAACCGCAGTCTCGATCACGCGCTCAGGGGCTTTAGCGATCAACTTTTCGAAGTTGATCGACTTGATGCCGCCCGGGAAACCGGAGTGGGAGTAGTACATCTTGTCAGTGGTCTTGGCACCGGTAACGCGAATCTGCTCAGCGTTGATGATGACGATGTAGTCGCCGGTATCAACGTGCGGAGTGTATTCAGGCTTGTGCTTGCCACGCAGACGGCTTGCAACTTCGGTAGCCAGACGACCCAGGGTCTGACCTGCAGCGTCGACGACAAACCAGTCGCGCTTAACTGTTTCCGGTTTAGCAGTAAAAGTTTTCATTCTTTATAGCCTCAGGGGCCGCCCTGATAAATAAGACGGCGGATCTTACTGAATAGTGCGTACTTTGACAAGTCAAAGGCAGCCGAAAACAGGCGCTATCGGGGGCTCGGGTCAGCGCGTCCGTAATACGGCAAGATTCTTCGGCAGGCGGCGCATCACTTCCACTGCAGAAAGAGGTGCGCAATTATGCAGATTGCGCGGAGAATTTCAACACGATTATGCCAACCCGTTTTTTCAAGGAGCTTGCAATGGATTACCGTCAACTCGGCCGCACGGACCTCAAGGTCAGCAGCCTGTGCCTGGGCACCATGACCTGGGGCGAACAGAACAGCTCTAGCGAGGGCTTCGCCCAGATCGAACGCGCCAAGGCCCACGGGGTAAATTTCATCGATACCGCCGAGATGTACCCGGTACCGCCGCGCGCAGAAACCTACAGCAAGACCGAAAAAATCATCGGTGATTACTTCAAGCAGCGCGGTGATCGTGCCGACTGGGTGCTGGCCAGCAAAATCGCCGGCCCTGGCAATGGCATCGGCTATATCCGCGACGGTCAGCTCAAACACAACCGCGCGCATATCGCCCAAGCGCTGGATGCCAGCCTCAAGCGCTTGCAAACCGACTGGATCGACCTGTACCAGCTGCACTGGCCGGAGCGCCCGACCAACTACTTCGGCCAGCTCGGCTATCGCCACCAGGACAGCGAATACACGCCGCTGGAGGAAACCCTCGACGCCCTGGATGAACAGGTCAAGGCCGGCAAAATCCGCCATATAGGCCTGTCCAATGAAACGCCTTGGGGCACCATGAAATTCCTGCAATTGGCCGAACAACGCGGCTGGCCGCGCAGCGTATCGATCCAGAACCCCTACAACCTGCTCAACCGCAGCTTCGAAGTAGGCCTGGCGGAAATAGCCATCCGCGAACAATGCGGCCTGTTGGCCTACTCACCCCTGGCCTTCGGCATGCTTTCCGGCAAGTACGCTGACGGCGCCCGCCCGGCCAATGCGCGGATCAGCCTGTTCAGCCGCTTTACCCGCTACACCAACCCGGAGTCGGAAAGCGCCTGCGCACGCTATGTCGCTCTGGCGCACGAGCATGGTCTGGATCCAGCGCAGATGGCCTTGGCCTTTGTCACCGCGCAACCCTTCGTCACCAGCAATATCATCGGTGCGACCAGCCTGGAGCAACTGGACAGCAACCTGACCAGCAGCGAACTTAAACTCTCTGTCGAGGTACTGACTGGTATCGAGGCGATTCACAAAACCCAGCCCAACCCAGCACCCTGATCGCTACATGAGACATAAAAAAGCCCGGCAATAGCCGGGCTTTTTTTATTCAGCGCTCGATCACAGCGAGCGGGCGATGATCTCTTTCATGATCTCGTTGGTGCCCGCATAAATGCGCTGCACCCGCGCATCGGCCCAGGCGCGCGCCACCGGGTATTCCCACATATAGCCGTAGCCGCCGTGCAGCTGCACGCACTCATCGAGCACCTTGCACTGCAGATCAGTGCCCCAGTACTTGAGCATGGCCGCAGTCGGCACATCCAGCTTGCCCTGCAGATGCAGCTCCAGGCAGCGGTCGACAAACACCCGGCCGATCTGAATTTCCGTGGCCATTTCTGCCAGCTTAAAGCGGGTGTTCTGAAAATCACCAATCGGCTTGCCAAATGCCTTGCGCTCGCGGGTGTACTCCAGGGTCCACTGCAGCGCCGCCTCGGCCGAGGACAAGGCACCGATACCGACAGTCAAACGCTCCTGCGGCAGTTCCTGCATCAGGTAGGCGAATCCCATGCCGGCCTGCCCCAGCAGGTTTTCCTTTGGCACGCGCACGTCCTGGAAGAACAACTCGGAGGTGTCCTGGGCCTTCATGCCGACCTTTTCCAGACGCTTGCCCTTGGAGAAGCCGGGCGTATTGGCTTCAACCAGAAACAGGCTGGTGCCTTTGGCCCCAGCTTTCGGATCGGTCTTGGCCACGACGATTACCAGATCAGCCAGAAAGCCGTTGGTGATAAAGGTCTTCGAGCCATTGATCACGTACTCATCACCATCCAGCACGGCGGTGGTTTTTACGCCCTGCAGATCGGAGCCCGCGCCTGGCTCGGTCATGGCGATGGCAGTGACCATCTCGCCAGACACCAGTTTGGGCAGGTAATGCTGCTTCTGCGCTTCGCTGCCGTAATGCAGGATGTATGGCGCGACGATGTCCGAATGCAGGGAGAAACCGATACCAGTCAGCCCCAGGCGGCCGACTTCCTCGATCACCACGGTGCTGTAGAGGAAATCCGCGGCCATGCCGCCGTACTCTTCCGGAATGTGGGAGCAGAGCATCCCCGCCTCCCCCGCCTTGTTCCACAGCGCGCGGTCGATATGACCGTCCTTTTCCCACTGCTGATGGAAAGGCACGGCTTCCTGCTCAAGGAACTTGCGCACGCTGTCGCGAAACTGTTCGTGTTCGGAGCTGAAAATCGTTCTGGGGATCATGGCAACACCTGCTTGATAGAGCGGTTTTAAAGTGGCCTCGACTTTAGCCAAGCAAACGCTTGGTCACACTGGACACAAGCGCCAAAAAATAAGACGATCCAGCCAGCTCATGACCACTTAGCCTTAATAAGAACAATATCTATGCCTATTCAGTCACCAGCGCCGCTGCACCGCGTCAGCATTCTTGCCACCGAAGGCGTGTTCGCCTCGACCCTGATGCAGGCCAAGGACTTCTTCCACATGGCCAGCCTGCGCTACGGCAAACAGCAGGGCCTGGGCCTGACGCCGACCTTCGAAATCCACCTGGTCAGCCCGGATGGCCAACCGGTGCGCAGCTTCAGCGACGTGCTGATTCCGGTCGATGGCGCCCTGGAAGATGCCGACGTGATCATCCTGCCGGCCTTCTGGGATGACTTCGACGCCCTGTGCCAGCGCCACCCACAAGTACTCAGCTGGCTGAAGCAGCGCCACGCCGCTGGCAGCGCGATTTGCGGCGAAGCCACCGGGGTGTTCTGGATGGCCCAGGCCGGCCTGCTCGACGGCAAGGAAGCGACCACCTACTGGCGCTTCTTCAACGAGTTTGCCGAGCGTTTCCCCAAGGTGCTGCTCAATCAGGAAAAGCACCTGTCGGATGCCGACAACCTGTATTGCGCTGGCGGCGTGACCTCAGCCTGCGACCTCTACATCTACCTGATCGAACGTTTCTGCGGCGCCAGCGTGGCCCAGGGCGTGGCCCGTGACATTCTCTATGAAGTACAACGCAACTACGCCCCCGGCCGCATCGGCTTTGGCGGACAGAAGCTGCACCACGACATGACCATCCTGCAGATCCAGCAATGGCTGGAGGATCACTTCGCCGACAAGTTCCGCTTCGAAGATGTCGCCCGCGAGCACGGCATGAGCATCCGTAACTTTATGCGCCGTTTCCAGACCGCCACCGGCGATAAACCGCTGCACTACCTGCAACGCCTGCGCATTGAAACCGCCAAAGGTCTGCTCAGCGCCACCCGCAAAAGCATCAAGACCATCAGCTACGAAGTGGGTTACGACGATGCGAGCTTCTTCGCCCGGCTGTTTCGTCAGCACACGGAACTGTCACCCAACCAGTACCGCCGCCAGTTCCAGCACAAGGACAACCATGCTTAAGGTCGGCAGCGGTGCGACCCTGGCGAACTGAAACCCTGCGCAACTCATCCTTGGATGGGTGGGGCGCGGGCGACAGCGCTTTATGATCGACGCATACCTACAACAATCAGGTCATCGCCATGCGCCGCACACTTATTGCCCTACTTGCCGCCTGCAGCTTCAGCGCTGTCGCCGCCGACAACTGGAAGCCCTTCCCCTACGACCAAAGCGCCTATGGCTACTCGGGCGACAAACTGCGCCAGGCTTGGCCGCAACTGACTCGCGGCTTCGGCGCCGACTACCCGTTCCCCGACGCCGACTGGGTTGTGACCATGGCCACGACCCACCCCCAGGCGCTGGAAAAAACCGTACTGGCCAACACCGGTTTTACCGGCAAACCGGAAGAAGCCGAGCTTTATGCGGAGAAACTGCAGGACGTCTGGCGCCTGATGTTCCGCGGCGACTTTGCCGAAGCGAAGAAACAGGGCCTGGCCCTGGGTGTTGGCGGACAGATCCCAGCCATGTTCGCCCAGGTGGTCTACGCCATGTTCCTGGTGCCCGACCAGGCCGAGAAGCACAAGCTGCTGGAAGAAGTGATCACCTACACCGATCAGGCTGGCGAGCTGGTACAGGCCGATACCGTGGCGCAATTCGGCCGGGTGTACGCCAAGGCGCGCCTGGGCGAAGAACTGTCGGTGCCGGTGGTACTCAAGCGCGGCTACACCTCGCAGATCCCCGAAGAGCTGAAAGCCCTGCTGGCCAAACATCCGCAACAGCCCTTCGCCCTGGCCCTGTATGGCGGCTATGAGGCTGGGGTGATCCGCAAGGTCGGCAAGATGGTCGGGCGCATGACTTACGGCGTCAGCGCCGACAATATGGAGAAGTATTTCAGCCGCAGCTTCAAAGCCCAGGACAACCTGCCGATCGGCCATTACGAATACGCCAACGCCCTGACCTACGTGTACGGCGACGACGAACAGGCCAAAGCCCTGCAGCACCTCAAGCGCGCCGTGGCGATCAAACCGATCAACGCCATGGAGGCTCTGGAAGTGGCCCATGCACAGAAGATGCTCGCCCAATACGAGCAGAAGCTGGCGCAGAACTGAGTACGCCTGAAACGCAAAAAGGCTGCCGGATGGCAGCCTTTTTATTGCAGCAAGCGCTCGCTAACTGAATGCGTGGTCGCGGATTTTCTGCAACGCCAGCGACATCTTCGCCGCAGGCACCCGCTGTAGGTTGCACAACAGCTCGTGGGAGATATCGACAATGCCGTGGCGTTCACGCAGCAGCGCCGCCATAAAGCAGGTCAGATTGGCCGCCATCTCCGCATCGGCCAAAGCCCGGTGCGCCTTACCGGTGTCCGGCAGGCCGGCCCAGCGGTTGAGGTTGCCCAGTTTGTGGCTAGGCGCCATGGGCAACAGGCGGCGCGACAACAGCAATGAACAAGCAAACGGCTGCACACGTTGACGGCGAATCAACGCCAGCTCGGCGTCCCAGAACTTCTGATCGAAACTGGCGTTATGCGCCAACAGCGGACGATCGCCGACAAACTCCGCCACTTCCTGCATCACCTGCGCGGCCGGCGGTGCGGTGCGTAGCATGGCGTTGCTTATACCGGTGAGCTGCTCGATAAACGGCGGCACCCAGGCGCCGCTGTTCATCAGACTCTGGTAGCGCGCGACGATCCGCCCATCCTCGACGATCACCACCCCGATTTCGGTGGCGCGCGCCTGCTGGGCCGGCGACATGCCGGTGGTTTCGAAGTCGAGTACGGCGATGGAATCGGCAAGCATTGCTCAGTTTCTCAGCAACAGTGCACCGTCGATCGGCACATAGCGGCTAGCGGCGCGTACCAGCGATTGCGCGGTCAGCCCCGGCACGCCATAGGCCACGGCCTCGACGCCATAACTGCCGCGAATCTTGTCCAGCAGCAGGTCGAAGTCACCGTCACCGGAGGCCAGCACCACCTCATCCACCCGCGGCGCGGCGTCCATGATGTCGATGGTGATGCCCACATCCCAATCGCCCTTGGCCGAGCCGTCGCTGCGCTGGATAAACGGCTTGAGCTTTACGGTAAAACCGAGGTTGCGCAGGATCTGTTGAAACTGCTGCTGCTTCTGGTCACCGCGATCAATGGCGTAGGCGTAGGCTTCGACAATCTGCCCATGCTGGCTGATATCGGCCCACAGCGCGGCGTAGTTGAAATGGCAACCATAGGCCTGGCGCACGGTGTAATAGAGGTTCTGTACATCGGCGAATACGGCGATCTTCTTCACCGGTAATCCTCATCATGCGGCTGACGGGCAGAAAGCCCTCAGGTTAAAGTCAGCGCGCAGTATGCCAGCCAACAGCCATGGACGGTCGAAATGCATCCAAGCCCCGCCAATACGCCAGAAACCCCAGCACTGCTGATTATCGATATGCAGCAAGGCATCCAGCGCGTCAGCACACCGCGCAACAACCCGGGCGCCGAAGCCTGCATCGCTCAGCTACTTGAGTACTGGCGCAGTGCGGGCTTGCCGCTGGTGCATATCCGCCATATTTCCCGTCAGGCCGACTCGGTGTTTGCGCCGGGGCAACGTGGCGCGCTGTTCCAACCGGCACTGGAGCCACGGGCTACCGAGCAGGTGTTCGAAAAGAACGTGACCGACGCCTTTACCCATAGCGGCCTCGAACGCTGGCTACATGCCCGCGCTATCCGTCGCCTGGTGATAGTCGGGGTGGCCAGTGAGAATTCGGTTGAAGCCACCGCACGCAGCGCCAGCAATCTGGGCTTTATCACCCAAGTGGTGGCGGATGCCTGCTACACCTTCGACAAGACCGACTACTACGGGCAGCTGCGCAGTGCCGATGAAGTGCACGCCATGGCCATGGCGAACTTGCGCGATGAATATGCCGAAGTGCTTACCAGCGCCGATCTGCTTGCCGCGTTGCTGGGTGCGACAAGCAGGATCAGCTAGAGTGCGAGCCTGAATTCGAGTACGACCTGCCCCCATGAATATGCTCTCCGCCCTGCGCGACTCCTGGTATTTCTTCAGCCACAACCTGGCGGCGATTGCCCGCCTGTGCCTGCCACTGATCGTGCTCGAAGGTCTGCTGCTACTGCAAGTCACCAGCCTGGTGGCCGCCGAATCCGCCACCCTCTGGCGCCTGCTCGCCGGCCTGCTGTTCTACCCGTTGTATAGCGCCGCGCTGATTCTGTTTCTCGATGCACGCAGCCAGGGCCTGCAGCCGCGCGCCCGCGATCTGCTGGCCGCCAGCCTACGACTGTGGCCAAGTTTTGCTCTGCTGGCGGGGCTCAATACGTTGGCGATTCTGCTCGGCGCGTCGCTGTTCGTGCTGCCGGGAATCTGGCTGATGGTCAAACTGGCGTTTGCCGAATACCTGCTGGTGTTGCGCGGCCTGAGCCCGATGAAGGCGCTGCACGAGAGCTTCCAACTGAGCAGCGGTTACTTCTGGCCCATGCTCGGTTGCATCCTGATTGTCATGCTGCCGCTGTGGCTGCTCGACGGCTGGAGCCACTCCAGCGAAACCTTCGCCGACAACGCCCTGGCCAGCCTGCTGCTGGACTGCGCAAGTCGCTTTTTACAACTATTCTCAAGCGTAGTGCTGTTTCGTCTATTTATGCTGCGCAGCGCCCAGCCCGAAGTCGAGTGAACGCCAGCGACCACCCAAGGAGGACAGGCCCATGGCTGACGCCAACCCCAGCATCCTTTCGCATATCTCCATCGGCACCAATCAGTTCGACAAGGCCACCGCCTTCTACGATCAGGTCCTCGCCACCCTCGGTTGCAAACGCGTACTCGCCCACCCTGGCGCAGTCGCCTACGGCCGCGAATACCCGGAGTTCTGGGTGCAGACGCCGATCAACGGCAAGCCGGCGAGTATCGGCAACGGCAGCCACTTTGGCTTTGTAGCGTCGAACAAGGCCGCCGTGCACGACTTCTACCAGGCCGCCCTGGAGGCCGGCGCCAGCGATGAAGGCGCCCCCGGCCCACGCGCAGAATATGGCGAACCCTATTACGGCTGCTTTGTCCGCGACCTCGACGGACACAAGATTGAGGCGGCGTTCTGGGATCTGGAAATGGTCTACGAGCTGTATATCGAGCCGCACGAGCACTGATGGCTGAGGCGGTAAAGCTCAGGGCGCGGCGGACCGATAACGCTGCGCCGCCTTGGCAACCCAGCCCTCGGCCTGCATCTGCGCCAGTGCTTCGCTTACCTGCTGATACTGCGCCTGCAAGCCGCGCTGGCGGGAGAAGCCGATATACAAATCGGTACGCGCCTCGGGCTGAAACGCCGCCTTGGCGATACGGCCATTCCAGCGCGCATCGCGCAATTCATAATCGACCTGGCAATCGGTGCCGATCACCGTTTGCAGGCGTCCGCGCACCAGCATTTCCAACAACTGGTTCTCCGTGTTGACCGCGGTTTTGCGCAGCTGCTGATCCGAATCAAACGGCTCGAAATACGCCGACTCCAGCACATGGCCAATCGTCAGACTGGCCAACTGGTTGTAGCGCTGCAGCGCCTTGGCCTGTGCGGGGGCCGCATAGAAACGCGGTGCACAGGCGTAGTAAGGCTGCTGCAGGTAGTGGATATAGCCTTCCCGCTCGGGGGTTTTCGCCAGACCGGTCATCAAATCGGCCTTGCCACTCTGCAGTGCCGCCAGACCACGCGCCCAGGGAGCACGCTGCACCTCGAAGCGCAGCCCGGTGCGCTGACTGAGCTGATCGAGCAAATCGATATCCAACCCGCTCAGCGCCCCATCGCCCTCTTGCATACGAAAAGGCGGCCAGATATCGGTCATCACCAACAACGCAGGCGGCTCCTCGGCCTGCAGCGGCATCCCGAGCAACAGCAGCAGACCGAGCCATGTGTGGCGCATCAGGAACGTCCCGCACGCTGCGGCTTCAAGCCGGACAAACGCGGCAGCAGCACCCGCTCGAACAGCCTCGGGAAAAACCGCGCCAGCACCCGCGCGCGCCAGTCGACATTCGATAGCACCAGCAGCCGACGGCGTTTCAAGGCGCCGTGGTAAATCGCCTCGGCGACATCCTGCGGCGAGGCCACCTTGCCCATCGCCAATGGCGGCTGCGCGGCCACCGAGCCATCGCCCACCAGGGCATTCTTGCGCAGGTCAGTGGCGGTAAAGCCGGGGCACACCAGCATCACATTGACCCCGGAGCCTTTCAGCTCATACCGCAGGGTTTCAAACAACCCGTGCAGGGCATGCTTGCTGGAGTTGTAGGCGCTGCGATAAAGCAGCGGGGCGAAGCCTGACAGAGAACTGAGCACGATGATCTGCCCACTGCGGGCGATCAGGCTGGGCAGCGCGGCCTTGGTGCAATGCAGCGCGCCAAAATAGTTGACCGCCATGATCCGCTGGAACACCGCCAGCTCGGTGTCGGCAAAACTGCTGCGGTGGGTAATACCGGCGTTGTTGACCAGCACATCGATACCGCCAAAGCGTTCGACGGTCAGCGCCATCGCCCGCTCCACCGCTGCGGCATCGGCCACATCGCAGAGCACACCCAGGGCCTCGGCGTTGTGGTGATCGGCCAGGTGCTGCACCAGGCTGTCGAGCGCCTGCTGCTGCAGATCGAAGATCACCAACCGCGCCCCCGCCTGCGCCAAACGCATAGCCAACGCCCGACCGATGCCGGCGCAGCCGCCCGTAATCACCACAACCTTGCGGTCGAATACCTTGTTGGCAAACACCTTGCGGTACATAACCTGTCCCCGACCCAGTTACTGCAAAAGCCGTTACTACAACCTGTTATGGCTGCCATCGCAACAGGGCGGCGTCTGCGTGTGCTTGCAGCCACAGAAGTACAAGGTAGCGTCCTTGTCTGCGTGGTATTTCATCGGGGTGAAACCGCTGCCTTTATGCTTGCCGTCGCAGAAAGGCTGCGCTGCGCTTAGCCCGCAGCGGCACCAGAAGTAGTCGTTGCCGGCCGTGACCGCAACCGCATAGGGGCTGCGCTGAGCAATTGTTGGGTTATTCATGCGACCTCCTGAAGCACCCGCGCAAGGCGCTGCAACATCGGCATCGCCCCGCATCTCCGGTATGCTCCCTCAGCATAGTTCACCCGCCGGCGACCCTGTTTATGCCCCTGCCTCGACTCCTGCGCCTCTCCCTGCTCAGCCTCGCCAGCCTGTTCTGCGTGCTGGGCGCGCTGATCTACAGCCTGACCTGGCACCCAGCCGCCCGCGAAGCCGCTCCCGTGAGCTGCCAGACCAATGCGCCGCAACTGCAGCCGGGCCAGGCCTTGAAAGTGATGACCTGGAACATTCAATACCTGGCCGGCAAGCGCTATGTGTTCTGGTACGACCTGGCAGACGGCAGCGGCCCCGACCAGCGCCCCAGCACAGAAGACCTGGCATTTACCCTGGATGAGGTGGCGCGCATCCTGCGTGACGAGCAGCCGGATATTGTTCTGCTGCAGGAGCTGCACAACGGTGCCAAGGCCACCGACTACCAGAACCAGCTGGCGCTACTGCATGAGCGCTTGAGCGACATCTACCCGTGCAGCACCCAGGCCTATTACTGGAAGGCCGCATTTGTGCCGCATCCGCAGATTCTCGGCAGCGTCGGCATGCAACTGGGCACCCTCAGCCGCTTTCAGATCGCCCGCGCCGAACGCCTGCAACTGCCGCTGATGCCCGCCAACCCGATCAGCCGCCAGTTCAACCTCAAGCGCGCCCTGCTGGTAAGCCACCTGCCCGTGCGTGGCGGTGGCGAGCTGGTCGCCATCAACACCCACCTGGATGCCTTCGCCCAGGGCAATGACACCATGCAGCGCCAAGTGGCCATGACCGCCAGCCTGCTTGATCAGCTCCAGGCCGACGGCACGCCCTGGGTTATCGGCGGCGACTTCAACCTGCTGCCGCCCGGCCAATATCAGCGCCTGCCCGAGAACCAGCGCAGCTGGTACAGCCCGGCTAGTGAGCTGCAACAACTGGCCGAGCGCTACCCGATGGTGCCCAGCCTGGAGCAAGCCAACGGCATCGACCAGGCGCGCTGGTACACCCATTACCCCAACGACCCGACAGTGCCCGGGCCGGATCGCACCCTCGACTACCTGTTCCACAGCCCACAATTGACGCTACTCGACAGCCAGGTGCGTCAGCACGACAGCCTAGGGATTTCCGACCACCTACCGGTGCTCGCCCGCTTGCTGCTGCCGACGCTGGACTAAGCTTTTTCAGTAAGCCACTGGACAAAGCTGCTGGCAGTTAGCCATGCTCGCTCAATGTGACACTTTCATAACGAAAAGACGGCAGATAGCCGCAGTACGTGCCCATTTGATGCCACGATTTCTCTGCCTCGCGCTGGCTGCAGCCTTCTACTGCAGCGCCAGCTTCGCCGCCCCCGCCAATGATCCACGACCATTGGTGCAGGTGGGTTATTACGAGTTTCCGCCCTATTCCTACACCGACAGTCGGGGCCGACCCAAAGGCGCCATCCTGCAATTGAGCAAGCGCCTGCTGGAGCACGCCGGCTACCGCGCAGAACTGCGCTCCTACCCCAGCGCGCGGCTGTATAACGGCCTGCAGGATGGCAGCGTGCAAATCTGGCCCGGCGCGCCGGGAAAAGTCGAACTGCGCGAGCACACCCTGGAAACCCACACCCGGCTCGGCGAAATCGTGCTCAACCTGTATTTCCGCCGCGACACCCTGATGCCGCGCCTGCCCGAGGATCTTAAGGGCCGCGGGGTGATCATGATCAGCGGCTACACCTACTGGCAGCCGGTCAATGAAATGCTCAACGACCCGCAGCTGGCCGTAGAGCAACACCGTACCGGCACCCACACCGCCGCATTGGAAATGCTCCAGCGCCGTCGCGGTGATTTTCTCCTCGACTACCAGACCCCGGTGGAACAGGCGCGCAAACGCCTGGGCATGTCCGAACTGCCGTTTATTCAGCTGCAACGTATCCCACTGAAGCTGATCGTCTCCAGCCATGCGCCAGGCGCCGAAGCACTGCGCGATGCGCTGGATCGGGCCTATGCGGAACTTACGGCAGCTGGCGAGGACCTGCGCCTGCCCTAACGCCTACTTGCGCGGCTTGGCCCGCGCCGTCGGTTCGGCGATCAGCGGATCATCCGGCCAATAATGCTTCGGGTACCTGCCCTTGAGGTCTTTCTTCACTTCGGCATAGGTACTGCGCCAGAAGTTGGCCAGGTCCTGGGTCACCTGCACCGGCCGCCGCGCTGGCGACAGCAGGTGCAGCTTGACCACCTGGCGACCGCCGGCGATGCGCGGCGTATCGGCTAAGCCGAATAACTCCTGCAGACGCACCGCCAACACCGGCGGCTGCTCGCTGTAATCCAGACTGATGCGCGAACCAGACGGCACCTGCACGCCGCGTGGCGCCAACTCATCCAGACGCTGCGGCAGCGGCCAGGGCAGCAGATTCAGCAGCAGGCTGGGCAAATCCAGGTTGGCGAAATGGCTAAGCCGGGTGACGTTATCCAGATAGGGTTGCAGCCAACTCTCCAGCGTCGCCAGCAGGGCAGCATCACTGACATCTGGCCATTCGCTGGCGTCCTTGCTGGCCAAGTCCAGCGTGCGCAGCAACGCCACCCGCGCCTGCCATTGGCGCAGCTCCGGCGTCCAGGGCAACAGCGCCAGGCCCTTGCGCCGCACCAGGCCGAGCATGGCGCGGCTGCGTTGCTGTGCATCGAGCCCGGTCAACGCCTCGCGTGACAGCACCAGCTCACCGACCTTGCGCTGGCGTTCGGCGCGCAGGGCGCCTTCGCGTTCATCCCAATCCAGCACGTCCAGGGTGCTGACCTGCTCAGCCAGCACCCCCTCGAATAGCTTTGGTTCCAGCTCAGCGGCCAGGTAGATACGCTCTTCACGCTGCCCCTGACGACTGCCCAGGTCCGCCACCACCAGCCAGCTGTGTTTCATCAGGCCATCGACTTCGGCAAATAGCGCCGCCCGGCCGTTGGCCAAACGGTATTCCGCGCCCCCGGCGCGGCGCTGCTGAGCGATGCGATCCGGGTAAGCGAAGGCCAACAACGCGCCCAGCCAGCGCGGATGCTCGGGATCGCTGACTGCCTGAGGGCTGGGCTTGCGCTTGAGGTACCCCTGAAACTGCCTAGCCAATTGCCGAGCGCGCTGCACGCCGCCTTGGGCACCACGGGCGGCCCGCGACTCGCCGGCCAGAAGCGCCAGGCGACTGTGCAGATCGGCGCCCGCGCCGCGCAGAATGTCGCGCTCGCCAAGCAAGGCGGCCAGATCGCAAGCCAGCGGACCAAGGCCCAACTCCTGACCACGCAGCAGCAGATGGGCGATACGTGGATGAGTCGGCAGCTCGGCCATGGCCTGGCCGTGACTGGTCAGCACGCCCTGAGCATCCACCGCGCCCAATCGCGCCAGCAGCTCCAAAGCCTGGGCATAGGCAGCCGCCGGTGGCGGATCGAGCCAGACCAGTTCGGCCGGCTGTACACCCCAGCGCACCAGTTGCAGGGCCAGGCCGGCGAGGTCGGCCTGGAGCATTTCCGCCGTGCCGTAGGCCGCCAATTGCTCATGCTGCGCCTGCGACCACAGGCGATAGCAGACGCCCGGCTGCAAGCGCCCGGCCCGCCCGCTGCGCTGGGTGGCGGAGGCGCGGGAAATGCGCTGGGTGTCCAGGCGGGTCATGCCGCTGTTCGGGTCAAAACGCGGCACTCGCGCCAGGCCGGCATCGATTACCACGCGCACACCGTCGATGGTCAGGCTGGTTTCGGCGATATTGGTCGCCAGCACCACTTTGCGCAGGCCCGGCGGTGCGGCTTCGATGGCGGCGCGCTGGGCGCTGAGGTCCAGCTCGCCATGCAGCGGACAGAGCAGCACATCGCGACGTCCGGCCAGGGACTCGGCCAGCTGTTCATTGACCCGGCGAATCTCCGCCTGCCCCGGCAGAAACACCAGCAGGCTGCCCGGCTCATCGGCCAGCGCCTGCAATACGCACTGCAGCACCTTCGGCTCCAGCCACTCGCCCGTCTGCCAGGGCGCGCCCCAGCGGATATCCACCGGGAACATCCGCCCTTCGCTGCGCAGCACCGGCGCATCACCCAGCAAACCCGCCAACCGCTCGCCTTCCAGGGTCGCCGACATCAGCAACACCTTCAGCGGCAGTTCGCCAGAGTCCGCACCGCGAAACATCGCCCGGCCATTCAGGCACAGCGCCAGCGCCAGGTCCGCATCAAGACTGCGCTCGTGAAATTCGTCAAAGATGACTAGACCGACACCCTCCAGCGCCGGATCATCCTGCAGCCGCCGCGCCAGAATACCTTCAGTGACCACCTCGATACGGGTACGCGGGCCGACCTTGCTGTCCAGGCGAATGCGATAGCCAACGGTTTCCCCCACCGTTTCACCCAACTCGCTGGCCAGGCGCTCGGCCGCCGCCCGCGCCGCCAACCGCCGAGGCTCGAGCATGATGATGGTCTGCCCGGCCAGCCAAGGCTGGGTCAACAGCGCCAGTGGCACACGGGTGGTCTTGCCGGCACCGGGCGGCGCTTCCAGCACCGCCTCATCACGCAGGGCAAGGGCCTGACACAGCTCAGGCAGCAGCACATCGATTGGCAGGGAATTCATGCGGGCTCCATTCAAGGCGCAGGATTATAACGGCGAACCTGTGGAGCATTGGCGCTGTCTGACTGTTAGGTATGACTGCGCGAAATAACGCTGGCAGCGCCTGACGCAGCGGCATTGCAATACAGGCATTGGTATAGTTGCGCCACTTTTTCCATGGAGATGTTCAATGCGCACCCAAACCCGCGTTATCGGTGGCCTTATCGTCGCCGCGCTGCTCACTCAACTGACCGCCTGCGGCACCCTGTTCTTCCCGGATCGCCGCGGCCAGATCGAAGGCCGCATCGACCCCATGGTGGCCGGGCTCAACGCAATCGGCATCCTCTTCTATGTGATTCCGGGGCTGATCGCCTTTGGTATCGACTTCGCCACTGGTGCGATTTACCTGCCCGGCGGCCTGACCTCGCAGGTTGACCCGCAAGACCTGCAGAATGTGGTGGATGCTGACGGCAAGATCGACCCGCTCAAGCTCAAGGCGCTGATCGAAGTGCAGACGGGCCACAGCCTGCCACTGGATGACCCACGCCTGATCCAGCACAGCGGCAGTGCCGAGCAACTGGCGGCCTACGGTCTGCGCCCCGCAGCCTAAGCAAGGCATCAACAAGCCCGAACCAAAAGCCCGTTTTCCGACGGGCTTTTGTTATTTAGCGCTAGCCTTGGCAGAACTCGCCCATTCTGGATAGCCCGTGAACATACAGCCGCAACATGCCCGCCTGATGCGCCTGGCGACCTTCGCTGCGCTGGCGGCTGCGCTCACTCTGGCACTGGCCAAAGCCATTGCCTGGTGGCTCAGCGGCTCGGTCAGCCTGTTGGCGGGGCTGACTGACTCGCTGCTCGATGGCGCCGCCTCGCTGCTCAACCTAATCGCTGTGCACTACGCCCTGCGCCCGGCGGATGAGGATCACCGCTACGGTCACGGCAAGGCCGAAGCCCTGGCTGGGCTGGGCCAGGCGCTGTTTATCGGCGCCAGCGCGCTGCTGGTGGGCAGTCACGCCATCGACCGCCTGCTCAACCCGGAACCGATTGGCGCACCGGCCTTGGGCATCGCGGTGATGCTGCTGTCGCTGGCGGTGACCATCGCCCTGCTGCTGTTCCAGGGCCATGTGGTCAAGCTGACCGGCTCCACGGCGATTCGCGCCGACTCGCTGCACTATCGCTCGGACCTGCTGCTCAACAGCAGCATCCTCCTGGCACTGCTGCTGGCCAGTTACGGCTGGCCGCAACTGGACGCCATCTTCGGCATCGGCATTGCCCTGTATATTTTCTGGAGCGCCATCAGCATCGTCCGTGAAGCGGCCACCGTGTTGATGGACCAGGAACTCGACCCGCAGATCAGCGCGCAGATGCACAGCCTGGCCTGCGCAGTACCCGGCGTGCTGGGCGTGCATGATCTGCGCACGCGCCTCTCCGGCACCCATTGGTTCGTCCAGCTGCATGTGGAGCTGCCAGGCGAGTTGAGCCTGCAGCATGCCCACGGCCTGTGCGATCAGGTTGAAGCGGCGATACGCAGCGAATTCCCCCGCGCCGAGGTACTGGTGCATGCCGACCCGAGCAGCGTGGTAAAGCACGCGGCGGTCTCATAAGGGCAACTGACAGGCGACAAAAAAGGGGAAGGCCTGCAGGCCTTCCCCTTTTTTGCGTGTCCGTCATTGTGGCGATGGTAACGCCTTTTCTTCGCCTGCCTGGTTGGGCAGAGCGGACCCGGGTGCCGTGACGATCCGGTGGGATCGGCGGCGACCGCTCGCCTGATTGGGCGAGGCGGCTGGACGTGTCGTCCGGGCCTTGAAGTTGAGGTAAAGCTTACGCCCGCCGGCGCAGTGAAAGATTGCTAACATTGCTGAAATACCCATCACTTGCGCAATTTATCGCTACAAGCACATGATTCTGCACAACCAATCAACGAAAGCATGGCAAAGATGAACAGACTTGATCGTTACGACCTGAATATCCTCGCCGAATTGCAGCGCGACGCCACCCTATCCAATCAGGAGCTGGCCGAACGTATCGGCCTGTCGCCCTCGCCCTGTTCGCGGCGAGTCAAACAGCTGGAAGATGATGGCTATATCCTCGGCCAGGTCGCCCTGCTCGACCGCAAACAGCTCGGCCTGACGCTGACCGCCTACGTGTTGATCGGCATGGACAAGCACACCCCTGAGCGTTTCGAGCATTTTCAGGAAGAAATCCGCAAATGCCCGCAAGTGCTCGAATGCTGCCTGGTCACAGGGATGGACGCGGACTACCAACTCAAGGTGGTGGTGCCGGACATGGATCACTACCAGAAACTGCTGCTGGGCACCCTGACCCGTATCGAGGGGGTTTCCAGCGTGCGTTCCAGCTTTGTGCTGCAGCAGATCCTCTCCAGCACCCAACTGCCGCTGCAGCACCTGCGCGGCTGATCGCCGCACCCTCGTCATGCGCGGCTGCCAGGGCCGCCCCCGGCGCGTATAATCGCGCCCCTCTGGCGAGCGTCACCGCGCCCGCCTACGCATCGATTTTCGGCACCCAGCCGAGCACCTGCAGGTTCACGAGGCCCGAATGGAAACCGAACAGTTCGAATCGCTGATGATGTACGCGCTGGTCGGCGGGCTGATGGTGTTTATGTTCTTCATCATCTGGGACCTGGCGAAAACCTCCAAAGCCGGCCGCCTGGGTACGGCGATCCTGTTCCTCGGCCTGGGCCTGTGCCTGTTTGCCTTCCTGGCCAAGCCGATCATCACCTACATCATCGAAGCGAGTCGCGGCATCCACGGCTAGAAAGCTACCGCGCGCCGACTACTGCGCGTCCAGCCGCATCCAACCGCATCCAACCGCATCCAACCGCGCTAGAATGCGGCTTTCCGCCGTTTCCCAGGAGTATTCATGTCCCCCACCGACCGGGTGATGCAGAGCTATGGCCGCTGCTGCGCCAGCCCTGATTTCTTCGACAATTTCTACCAGCACTTCCTCGCCAGCTCACCCGAGGTGCGCGAGAAGTTCGCCAATACCGAGATGAACGGGCAAAAGCTGCTGCTGCGTCAGGGCATTCTCAACCTGGTGATGCATGCGCGCGGCATGCCCGACACCAAGCTGCGCGCCCTGGGCTGCAGCCACTCCCGCGCCGCCATGGACATTCGCCCAGAGCTGTATGTGCTGTGGCAGCAAGCGTTGCTGCAGACCATCGGCGAGCATGATCAGCAGTACTGCAGCGAAACCCGTAGCGCCTGGAATGAGGTGCTGGATAAAGGCATCGCGGTTATCAAAGCCGGTTACTGATCAATCCAGCCGGGCCGGCACTTCGCGCCACTGCCCAGGCTGCAAGCCGTCCAGGCTGAACGGGCCGATACGCACCCGCACCAAGCGCAGCGTCGGCAGGCCAACGGCAGCGGTCATACGGCGCACCTGACGGTTGCGCCCCTCGCGAATTACCAGCTCCAGCCAGGCCGTCGGAATGCTTTTGCGAAAGCGTACCGGCGGGTTGCGTTCCCACAGTTCAGGCGCTTCCAGTAGACGCGCCTCGGCCGGCAAGGTCGGGCCGTCATTCAACTGCACGCCGTCACGCAACTGCTGCAGCTGCGCCTCGCTCGGCTCGCCCTCCACCTGCACCCAATAGGTTTTCGCCAACTTGTGTTTGGGATCGGCGATGCGCGCCTGCAGGCCGCCATCGTTGGTCAGCAGCAGCAGGCCTTCGCTGTCGCGGTCCAGACGCCCGGCCGGATATACGCCGGGCACGCTGACAAAGTCCTTGAGGGTGGCGCGGCCCTGCTCGTCGTTGAACTGGGTCAGCACGTCGAAGGGCTTGTTCAGAACCAGCAAACGCGGCTCGGCGGGTGGCGCCTTGGCCACGCGGCGCACCGCAGGTTTGCCGCTGTGCGGACGGGAGGACGCAGGACGGGGTGGGCGCGACATAGGTGATCCAGCAACAGGTTACGAGGCGGCCAGTGTAACCGAGGCCAAGGTTGGACTATCAGGCTGAGTGATCCGCACAGCCTTGGCCGGTGTAGCGGGCTATGCTGGCAAAGTTGTGTTTCCCGTCCCGAGGCCATTGTTATGAGTTCGTCCGAATCCATCGTCGATACCTTTACCGGCTGGGCCGCCAAAGCCCCCGGCGCGCCCCTCGAACCGCACAGTTATGACCCCGGCCCGCTGGGCGCCGAAGAAGTCGAAGTGGCGGTGGAATACTGCGGCATCTGCCACTCCGACCAGTCAATGATCGACAACGAGTGGGGCAACGCGCGCTACCCCTTTATCCCCGGTCATGAAGTGGTCGGCACCGTGGTGCGCCTCGGCCCGCAGGCACGTGGCCTGAAACTCGGCCAGCGCGTGGGCATCGGCTGGTACAAGGGCAGCTGCATGCATTGCAGCTCGTGCATGGAAGGCTCGCATCAACTATGCGGCACGGTAAAACCCACGATTGTTGGCAGCAACGGTGGTTTCGCCGACCGCCTGCGCAGCCACTGGGCCTGGGCCGTGCCGCTGCCAGACGGCCTCGATCCAGCACTGGTCGGCCCACTGTTCTGCGCCGGCTCCACGGTGTTTAGCCCGTTGCTGGATTTCAACGTGAAACCCACTGACAAAGTCGGCGTGGTCGGCATCGGCGGCCTTGGTCACCTGGCGCTGGGCTTCCTCAATGCCTGGGGCTGCGAAGTCACCGCCTTCACCTCATCGCTGAGCAAACAGGAAGAAGCCAAACGCCTGGGCGCGCACAAGGTGGTGGCCTCCACCGACAGCGCGGCGCTGAAAGCGATTGCCGGCAGCCTGGATTTCCTGCTGGTTACCGCCAGCGCCGACCTCGACTGGAACGCGATGATCGGCACCCTGCGCGGCAAGGGCCGTCTGCACTTTGTTGGGATCGTGCCGAGCGCGATTCCGGTGCATGTATTCAACCTGATCCCGAAACAGAAGAGCCTGTCCGGCTCGCCCGTTGGTTCGCCGGCGAATATGGCGACCATGCTCGAGTTCTGTGCGCGTCATCAGATCCTGCCGCAGGTCGAGCACTTCCCCATGAGCAAGGTCAACGAGGCCATCGACCACCTGCGTGCCGGTAAAGCGCGCTACCGCGTGGTGCTGGACGCCAGCAAGTGACAGCGGGGGCAAATCAGTCGCATGATTTGCCCCTTTTTTACCGCCTCATGAGCCACAGATGTCACACCAGATTGAAACACCCCGAACCGCCGACCTCCCGTGCCTGCTGGAGGTTTGGGAGGCGGCAGTACGCGCCACCCATGACTTTCTCGAAGAACACGACATTCAGCTGCTCAAACCCTTACTGATCGAGCAGTACTTCCCCCAGGTTCAGCTCAGTTGCATCCGTGGCCCGGATGGCAATATCACCGGCTTTCTCGGCTATGCCGAGGGCAAGGTAGAAATGCTCTTCGTTGACCCAGAGGATCACGGCACGGGTATTGGTCGAGCACTACTCAGCGATGCGGTGGCACGCCTCGGCGCAACCCAAGTCGACGTCAATGAACAGAACCCCAAGGCGCTGGGTTTTTACCTGAGCCAAGGCTTCGCAGTCGAAGGCCGCTCACCGCTGGATGGCGGCGGGCGGCCTTTCCCGATTCTGCACCTGCGCCTCGCTTGATGCGTTAGCGGAACGGCGGTTCGTCAAAGCTGCGCAGCTTGCGCGAATGCAGCGAGTTGAGCTGGTTGCGCAGCAGATCCAGCGCGGTGATGCCGATATGCAGGTGCTGGGTGACTGCGCGCTCGTAGAACGCACCTGCAGCGCCGGGCAGTTTGATCTCGCTATGCAGCGGCTTATCCGAGACGCACAGCAGCGTGCCGTAGGGCACCCGCAGGCGGTAGCCTTGGGCGGCGATGGTGCCGCTTTCCATATCCACCGCCACGGCGCGCGACAGGTTGATCAGTGGTCGTTCCTGGGCCCAGCGCAGTTCCCAGTTGCGGTCGTCATAGGTCAGCACGGTGCCGGTACGCAGGCGCTTTTTCAGCTCGTCGCCCTGCTCGCCAGTGACCAGCTTGGCGGCCTCCTGCAATGCCTGCTGCACTTCTGCCAGGGCCGGCAGCGGGATATGCGGCGGCAGCACGCGATCGAGAATGCCGTCGCGGCGCATATAGGCGTGGGCCAGCACGTAGTCGCCGATGGTCTGCGACTGACGCAAGCCGCCGCAGTGGCCAATCATCAGCCAGCAGTGCGGGCGCAGCACCGCCAAGTGGTCGGTGATGTTCTTCGCGTTGGACGGGCCGACGCCGATATTCACCAGGGTAATGCCATGGCCGTCCTCGGCCTGCAGATGGTAGGCCGGCATCTGGTAACGGTGCCAGATGACGTTCTCGATAATCGCCTGCATCTCGCCTTCGGCCATGCCGCGCTCGATCACCACGTTGCCCGGCAGCACCATACGGCTGAAGCGCGACTCACCGACCAGCATGTCCAGGCCATGGCGAATAAATTGGTCGACGTAGCGGTGGTAATTGGTCAGCAGAATCCACGGCTGCACATGGCGCCAGTCGCTGCCGGTGTAATGCACCAGACGGCGCAGGGAGAAATCCACCCGCGCCGCATCGAACAGCGCCAGCGGCAGCGGGTCGGTGTTTTCCCAGTCATACAGGCCATCGGCGGTGCCATCGGTAGCGGCGGACAGATCGGTGCTAGGGAACACCCGCGCCAGCTCGGCGGCGGTCACCCCGGAACCGGCCAGCTCATCGCCCTGCTCGACCACGTACGGATAAGGAATGTTCTGCTGGCTGATGCCCACTTCCACGCGCACGGTGAAGTCGCTCATCAGCGGGCGCAGCTGCTCCAGTAGGTATTTGCGGAAAGCTGCGGGGTGGGTGACGGTGACGCTGTAAGTACCCGGCACCTGCACCTTGGCATAGGCGCGCACGGTGGTCGGCACTTCGCCCTGGCACAGGTAGATCAGGCGCAGCTCCGGGTAGCGAAAACGCGACTGCTCCTCAGCATCCGGCTTGATGCGCTCCTTGAGATAGCGCTTGAGCGCCTGGCTCAAGCCCGTGGTCGCCTGCAGGTGCAAGGCGGCCAGACGATCCACCGCTTCCTCAGCGGTGTTGGCGACAATAAAGTCATCGGAACAAGGGTTCACAAAGCACCTTCCTGGCTGATCTCAATGGCTCTATCTTGCCCTGATCCGCCGCATTTGCGATAGCGCGACGTTGCCCGCGCAGGCTACTTGAGCAGCGTTTGCAAATCCTCGGGCACAGCCTGCGGGGTCAGCGGACCGACGCGTCGCGTACCCGGATTACCCAAGGGAAACAGCCCCAGCAGCGAGCCCAGGCTGCCGGGGATGCGCAGCAGTTGCGCCAGGCCCTCGGCCCAATCACGCTGACGCCAGGCCCAGGCGAGCATCCATAAATGGCTGCGCAGGTGTTCGCCGAAATAACGCTGGCCGAGAATATGCGCCCGTTCCAGGTGGCGCAGTTCGGCAGCGGGATCAATACCGCGCTGTGCGCGGGCCAGTTGGTATTCCTGCCAGAAAGCTTGTTCGCGGGTCATGGAAACACTCCAATTTAAGCTGCGCCGTCAGTCTGCAAGTGCGGGGCGGCCCCCAGGTCAAGCATCCGTTGCTAATCTTCTGTCAGCTCATCTTCTAAGGAAAACTCATGCCGCGCGCCCTGCTCACACTTGTGCTCTGTCTGTTACCCAGCTTTCTGCTGGCCGATAGCCTGGATGGCCATTACCTGACCACGCTGGACGGCCAGCCAGCCGAAATGCACCTGCGCAGCCAGGGCCAGCAAGTCACGGGGGAATATGTAGAGGGCGCGACGCTGCGCCTGCAGATCAGCGGCAACTTTGACGGCCAACTGCTCAGTGCGCAGATCAGCGAACCGAAGTCCGGGCAAGTGATTGCCAATATGAATGCCACCTACGGCAATGGCGTGCTCAACACCCATATCGCCGCACGCAACCCGACGACCGGGGCCACCCTGGAGCGCAAGGCGCTGTTCCACCGGCAGAACCTTAATGCTGCAACGGCAGTGCCAAGCAGTAGTCCAAGCAGCAGCGCCACACGCGATCCGGCGCTGATCGGCACCTGGGTGCACGAGAAGATCATCAACAGCGGCGGCGCCAATTTCGCCTCCATGACCACCCAGATGATCCTGCAACTGCAGGGCGACGGCAGCGTCTCGCAGTGGACGCGCAGCGTCGCAGGCGGTGCCGACTGGAACTACGACAGCCCTGGCGAGCTGCAGTACAGCGGTCGCTGGCAGAGTAACAACGGATTGCTGGAAGTGCAGATGCAGGGCCGCAATGACTATCAGCCCGCCGCCTACTATCGCTTCAGTGACCAGTACCTGGTCACTGAGAGCAATACCGGCAAGCTGATCTGGCAGCGTCGCCAGTGATCAATCAGGCCGGCTGGTGCAGACGCGAGTTGAACAGCGGCCCACGGCTATAAGCGGACAGCGCCTTGGCAGCGGCCAGCACACCCAGATCAACCAGTGGCTCGATCAGAATCACGCTCATATACGCCAGACCAAAACTGCCCACGGCCATCAGGTTCTCGCCGGAGAAACCGTTGCCGTAAAACGCCCAGAAGCCGACCCAGGCGACGATACCGCCCTGATAAGCAGTCGACAGCGCCAGCGCCTGCTTGTAGGAGAGATCAACATAAGCGGTACCCGGCGCGATAATGCGCTTGGCCAGCAGGCTGATACCCCACAGAGGTAACAGCAGCGTGGTGACGTTCATGCCGTACTGCGGCAGGTCGAACTGAGCGAACAGCAGCCCCTGCAGCAGTAGACCGAGCGCCAGACCAACAGCCGTGGCGCCCGCGCCGAACAGCAGCAGCAGGGTCGAACCGAGGATCAGGTGAACCTCGGAAACCCCGACCGCATGATGCGGAAAGACCTCGAAGAAGCAGAACACCAAGGCAGTGGTCAGCAGGCTACGCAGAGCCAGGGCGGCGGCGCCACCGTTGCTGCGTACGCTGTCGAGGGCAAGCTTGGCCGTAAGGCCAAAAGCGCCTGCGGCGGTTGCATAACTGAGGAAGAGTTTGGCGCCAGTGACGACTTCTGGTTCGATGTGCATAGAGATTCCTGTACCGCGCCCACCGCGCGATGATCTGGATTGAGGGGTTGGGCATAAGCGCCCGGCTTCGATGGCAGGTCTCCTGGCTCACGGTTTGACACTTCGCCCGCCTTCCCGACCTTGTGGCCAGTGGCATGTGGGCGTCATTCACCGTTTACAGTTGCGGGGGCAGCCATGGCTTCGGCACCGGTTGTGGTGCTTTCCATGTTCCCTTTTCATCCAGTCGCATCACACGAGCTGGAACCATCGGCGGCCACCTTACCCGGCGGCCGAGAGAAATGACAGAGCCCGGCGTTTACCGCGCAGGTAAACCAACGGACTGAGTAGCGCCTGACGCCGTATGACGCAAGCTGGTGAAGACGGCGCTGGCGTTGGCGCACAGCTGCCCCTGAGCATCATGCAGAGTGGCTTGCGCAGATACCTGTCGACCCTCGCGCTGCAGCACTCGTGCTTCGGTGCGCAGCGGCAAAGCCGCAAGACCAATCGGGCGCAGGTAATTTACCTGCAGGCTGGCGGTCACATAGACCTCTTCGGCGCTGGCCTGCGAATACACCGCCACCCCCAGTGCCGCATCGAACAGCGTGGCGGTGTAGCCACCGTGCACTCCGCCGAGCGGATTGAAGTGCACGCCCGGCGGCTGACTGCTGAAGCTCGCCACTCCGGCTGCCGCCTGCAGCTGAGAGATACCGTAGTCCGTACCGATATCACCGGCCAGCCAGGCCTGTAACTGCTGAAAAAGACTCGCGTGCATGCTCGGCGCCTTAGATCAAATGCGGCGTGCTGCGCGCCACCAGCGCGTCAACATCCTGCCCGCGCGGCAAGGTGCCGTACACCCGTCCGCCCTGCCCGCCCAGACGGCTGGCGATAAAGGCATCCGACACCGCCGCATTGCCGGCTTCCAACAGCAGCTTGGCTTGCAGCGCCAGGGCCACATCCTCTGTCAGCTGACGGGCGCGGTACTGGATATCGGCGGTGTCGCGAAAGTCCGCCTGCAGCTTGGCGATATGCGCCTTGAGCCGTGCATCGCCATGGCCATCGCCGAGCTCATGGAACAACGCATCGAGCACGCCCGGTTCCTTGGACAGGGCGCGCAGCACGTCCAGGCACTGCACGTTGCCCGAGCCTTCCCAGGTGGAGTTAACCGGTGCTTCGCGGTACAGACGCGGCAGGATGGTGTCCTCGACATACCCGGCGCCGCCCATGCATTCGGCGGCCTCGTTGATCATGGCCGGCGCGCGCTTGCAGATCCAGTACTTGCCTACGGCGGTGACCAGACGGGCGAACTTGTCTTCCTGCTCGTCGTGCGGATTGTCCAGCGCCTTGCCCATGCGCATGGTCAGCGCCAGCGCCGCTTCGCTTTCCAGGGCCAGGTCGGCCAGCACGTTCTGCATCAGCGGCTGTTCGCTCAGTACACGACCGCCAACCTGGCGATGGGCGCAGTGGTGCGCGGCCTGGGTCAGGGCCTGACGCATCAGGGCGCTGGAGCCGATCATGCAGTCGAAGCGGGTCAGCGCGACCATCTCGATAATCGTCGGCACGCCACGGCCTTCTTCGCCAACCATCCAGGCCAGGGCGCCGCGAAACTCCACTTCACTGGAGGCGTTCGACCAGTTACCCAGCTTGTTTTTCAGGCGCTGGATATACAACTCGTTGCGCGTACCGTCCGGACGGTGGCGCGGCAGCAGAAAGCAGGTCAGGCCCTTGGAGGTGTACGCCAGGGTCAGGAAGGCATCGCACATCGGCGCCGAGCAGAACCATTTGTGGCCGACCAGCTCATAGGCCTGACCGGGGCCGCCGAGGCCAACCGGATAAGCCCGCGTGGTGTTGGCGCGCACATCGGTGCCGCCCTGCTTTTCGGTCATGGCCATGCCGATGGTCGCACCGGTTTTCTGCTCGATCGGCAGGTTGCGCGGGTCGTACTGGGTGGAGAGGATCTTCGGCAGCCACTTCTCGGCCACATCGGCCTGCAGCTTGAGCGCGGGCACGCTGGCGAAGGTCATGGTCAACGGGCAGCCGCTGCCGGCTTCGGCCTGGCTGTGCAGGTAGCTCATGGCGGCGCGCGCCACCTGAGCGCCGGCACGCGGGTCGGTCCAGGGCATGGACGGCAGGCCATGCTCGATGGCCGCACTCATCAGCTGGTGATAGGCCGGGTGAAACTCCACCAGATCGGCGCGATGGCCATAGCGGTCGTGGCTTTTGAACACCGGCTTGTTCTCATTGGCGAGAAAGCCTGCGGCCATCAACTCGCCGCCCGCCAGGCCGCCATACACATCCAGGCGCTGCTCGGCCCAGCCACCGCCGAAGCGTTTGCTCCACTCCTGCAGTGGCAGGTCAACACGGTACAGGTTGGCACCGTCCAGCGGCGGCACCTGGTTGAACACTTCATGGGTTTCGGCGTGTTGGCTGGCATTCATGGCTGAGGCTCCTCTTCGGGCAATGGGGCGCCCACGGCGCGTAGACAAAAGGTGACCAGGGCCTGGCTGACTTCAGCCAGGCTGGGGGCGGGATAACCGGCTTCGCGGGCCGCACGCGCTGGCGGCGACAAGGGTCCGACCAAGGCTTCGGCAATGGCGCCGACCAAGCAGGCGGCGACCAGATTGATCTGCTGTACGCGAAACACGCCCAACGCGGTGCCTTCCTGCAGCAATTCGACGAACAGATCGGCATAGGCTTCGCGGTAGAGCAGACGCTGCTCGTCGACCTCTGCGTCGACCGGCTCGGCGATCAGCGCGAAGGCCAAGCGACGGCTGTCCCAGGCCCGCGCGGCAAAGCGCTCAAGCCCTGCGGCCAGACGCTGTACCGGACTGCCGAGGCCGCGCACGGTGGCAGCCAATGCATCCACCTCACGCTGGCTGGCCACGGCAAACACCTCGGCCGCCAGGCTGCCCTTGCTGCTGAAATGACGGTACAGGCTACCGGTGGCAATGCCGACATCCTCGGCCAGCGCCTGCATGGTCAACGCCGCAAAGCCGCCCTCGGCAACTCGCGCCAGTGCGGCGCTGATGATGCGCTCACGCAGCGCCTGGTCGCGGTCGATACGCAGTGCAGTGGTGCGATAAGCCATGGTCTGAATCCTGATTCACTATTGCTCAAGTGAATCAGGATTCAGACCATGGCTAAAGGGCGATTCCGGGCACAACAGCGGGCATATTGGCCAGCTGCTGGCGTATACAACTCAATAACGAATTTACGATCTTGCGAGCTTGAGCCTGCCTTTAACGCAGTAGGGCCGACGCGCAGCAGATCGTAAGATCAGGACTCGCGGCAGAGCACCCAGTCGTGCAATAGATTACGCAGCTGCTCGAACTTCACCGGCTTGGCCAGGTAGTCGCTCATACCGGCGGCCAGGCAGCGCTCGCGGTCTCCGCTGTGGCTGTGGGCGGTGATCGCCAGCACCGGCAGCAGCTGACAGCCGGGCAGGTTGCGCAGCGCCCGGCAGGTGGCGAAACCGTCCATCACCGGCATCTGGCAATCCAGCAGCACCGCGTCGATGGTTTCGTTGCGCAGCACTTCAAGGGCTTCGGCGCCGTTATCGGCGGTGCGCACCTGATACCCGAGTTTGAGCAGCATGCCGCGGGTTACCAACTGGTTGATCGCGTTGTCCTCGACGATCAATACCGTGCACTGCTCAGGCGCGCGCAGCGCCGGGCCGGTGGCGCGCAGCACAACGGCGGCTGGGGAGGTCATCTGCACCGGCAAGGCCAGCGGCAGTTCCAGGCGGAAACAGCTGCCCTGCCCCGGATGGGATTCATGGCTGAGGTCGCCGCCGAGCAGGTCGACCAGTTGCCGACAGATCGCCAGGCCAATGCCCAAGCCGCCGTACTCGCGGGTCATGGAACCGTCCAGCTGCTGGAAGCGCTGATACAGCTTGCCGTCGGCCGGTATCGCGAAACCCACGCCGCTGTCGATCACCTCAATGCGCAGCGGCAGAATATCGCTGGCCGTGCCGCCACGGCTGACTCGCACCCGCACTTCGCCATGCAGGGTGAACTTGATGGCGTTATCCAGCAGGCAATTGAGGCTCTGCACCAGCTTGTTGGCGTCGCCTTCGAGGGTGTCCGGCAGGCTGTCGTCCAGTTCCAGAATAAAGCGCAGACCCTTTTCTTCGGCGCGCGGCGCGTACTGCGCACGCAAACCGTCGAACAGGCCGCGCAGGCTGAACGGCTCACGACGCGGGTACAAACGACCAGCCTGCAACTCGGTGAGGGCGAGAATGTCATTGACCATGCGCATCATGTCGCGGGCGGAACTGGCGGCAGTGCGCTGGTAATGCGCCAGCTCGCCATCGATCTCAAGCATCTGCATCAGTTCCAGTGAACCAATCACCCCGTTCATCGGCGTGCGCAGCTCGTGGGTGACGGTGGCGAGGAATTCATCCTTGAGGCGGTTGCTGTTGGCCAGTTCCTGGTTGAAGGCTTCGAGCTTGAGCCCGGCCTCCTGGAGGATGCGCGTGCGCTCTTCCTTCATTGCGTTGATGCGGTCGGCCAGGGCCAGCGAGAGCAGGCCCACTTCCAGCGCCGAGCCAATCTGGCTGGCGTACATGGTGAGGAACATGTTCGGCAGGTAGCCCAGCACCATCAGGGTGTTGATCATTCCGCCGGCGAGAAAGGCAGTCCAGGCGATGATGAAATAACGCGCCACGCGCATGCCGCGCATCCAGGCGAGGATGCCAGCACTGAAGATCACCACGGTAAAGCCCAGCGCCAGGTAGGTGGCCAAGCGCAGCGACAGTGCGTAGCTGGCCGTCAGCGCCAGGGTCATCACCAACACGCCCGAGGCCATCATCAGCAACAGGGCGCGGTCGACCCAGGGGCTGTGCTCGGCGGTATGCAGAAAGCTGCGGGCGAACTGACAACCAAACAACGCCGCCGCGCCAATCAGGAAGGGCGTGGCGGCGTTCGCCCACCAGGGGCTGTTGGGCCAGAAATACTCGATGGCGGCGCCGTTGACCGACAGCTGATAGAAGCCGAAGGAGGCGATATAGAGGATGTAATACAGGTAGCTGGTGTCGCGCACGCTGAGGAAGATAAACAGGTTGTAGATCAGCATCACCAGCAGCACGCCGTAGATGATTCCTAGCACATAGATGCGTGCCGGCTGTTCTTCCAGATAGGCATTCGGCGCCCAGAGGGTCAGCGGCGCCTGAATCGAGCCCTGACTTTCCAGGCGCAAATAAACGCTTTGCTGCTGCGCCGGTGGCAATTGCAGCTCGAATACATAGTTGTGCTGTTTGATCTCGCGGCTGGAGAACGGCAAGGCATCACCGGTGTGCTGGCGCAACTGATAACGCCCTTGCCCATCGGGCAGATACAGCTGCACATCGTCGAGCGGCGGATAGGCCAGCTCCAGCAACCAGGGCTGTGCGCCTGTCGCTTGCTGCGGGCGGTATTCCAGATCCAGACGAAGCCAGAACACCGAGCGCGAATAGCCGGCGTTCAGTACACCCTTGTCGTGCTGACGGAAACTGGCCTGCAGGGCCGGCGAGGTGATGTCCTCGATGCTGGCATCGCCGCGTACATCCTCAAATACCGACATGGCCTTGCCGAGCGGCAGGCTGCGGGTGTTTTCGTCAAAAACCAATGCCCCGGCCAACCCTGGCACCAGCATGAAGAAACAGAGAAGGATGTAGTGCATGCAACTCAGCCAGAGTAAGCCAACAGCGCCACGGTGCGCCGCGGGAAGCGGTGTATTTGGATGCTGGCACTCTAGCATAGGCCTTTGCGCCAGAGCCCCAGGAAAAACCTGAACTGTCTGGAGTTTTTTGCCCTTCGCAGACTGATGCAGCTGCTCTATGCCGGCATGCGACAGATCGTCCGCTTGGCTGGCTTTCCTGCCGCGGCGGGGTCTGCAAGCCGTGGTTTGGTGGTAAGCTCGCGCACCATGAAAACGCCTACCTCTCGCCCCGTAGTGCTGTGCCTGTCCGGTCATGACCCCAGTGGTGGTGCCGGCCTGCAAGCCGATATCGAAGCCCTGCTCGCCCAAGGCTGTCACGCCGCTCCAACCGTGACCGCGTTGACCGTGCAGGACACCGTCAATGTGTCCGACTTCCGCGTACTCGACCGCGACTGGGTATTGGCCCAGGCCAATGCGGTGATCAATGACCTGCCGATCGAAGCCGTAAAGCTCGGCATGCTCGGCTCGGTGGAGATGGTCGAAACCGTGCTGGAGATCATGCAGCGCCTGCCGGGTATCCCGCTGGTCTGCGACCCGGTGCTGCGTGCCGGCGGCGGTGGCGCGCTGGGCAAGGATGAAGTCGGCTACGCCATGCGCGAGCGCCTGTTCGCCGTCTCGACCATCGCCACGCCGAATCTGCCGGAAGCCCGTATCCTCGCCGAACTGCCGGATGGCAGCGCCGATGAATGCGCCGAGAAGCTGCTGCCCTATATCCAGCACCTGCTGATCACCGGTGGTCATGGCGATGAGCACGAAGTGCACAACCGCCTCTATAGCCGCGACGGCAGCCGCCACACCTTTACCTGCCAGCGCCTGCCCGGCAGCTACCACGGTTCCGGCTGCACCCTGGCCAGCACCCTGGCCGGGCGCCTGGCACTGGGCCAGGAACTGGTCAGCGCCGTGCAATTTGCCCTCGACTACACCTGGCGCACCCTGCGCGATGCCGAACAACCTGGCCACGGCCAGTTTATTCCACGCCGCCTGCCGCTAGATGCTTATTAATAGAAAGCCGCTGATGGAGCGTTTGCGATGAAACTGCGTGGCCTGTATGCCATCACCGACAGCGAATTGCTCAAGGGCAAGCTGCTGCCCTACGTCGAAGCTGCGCTCAAGGGCGGCGCGACGCTGCTGCAGTACCGCGACAAATCCACCGATGACGCCCGCCGCCTGCGCGAAGCCGAGGCCCTGCGCGAGCTGTGCAACCGCTATGGTGCCGCGCTGATAATCAATGACGACGCCGAGTTGGCCGCCCGCCTGGGTGTAGGCCTGCATCTGGGCCAAGGCGATGGTTCGTTGTCCGCCGCCCGCGCCCTGCTCGGGCGCCAGGCGATTATCGGCGGCACCTGCCACGCCCAGCTCGAGCTGGCCGAGGCCGCCGCCAAGGAAGGCGCCAGCTATGTCGCCTTCGGCCGTTTTTTCAATTCCACGACTAAACCTGGAGCACCGGCGGCTGATGTAGAGCTACTGACGGCGGCAAAAGCCAAGGTCAACCTGCCGATTGTTGCCATCGGCGGCGTGACTCTGGATAACGCACCCGAGCTGATTGCCCACGGCGCCAGCATGGTCGCGGTGGTACACGGCCTGTTCGGCGCCGACTCGGCTGCCGAAGTCGAGCGCCGCGCCCGCGCCTTTGGCGCCCTGTTTACCCAGAATTAATCCTTGTCAGGGGCAGCCCGGCTCGCCCCAACTCCCCTTTGAGAGGCCCTGCCATGTCCCGCTCCGAAACCCTCTTCGCCAACGCGCAAAAGCACATCCCCGGTGGCGTCAACTCGCCGGTGCGCGCCTTCAAAAGCGTCGGCGGCACTCCACTGTTCTTCAAGCACGCCGAAGGTGCCTACGTCACCGATGAAGACGACAAGCGCTACGTGGATTACGTCGGCTCCTGGGGCCCGATGATCCTCGGCCACAGCCACCCGGAAGTCCTCGACGCAGTACGCAACCAGCTGCAGCACGGCCTGTCCTACGGCGCACCGACCGCCATGGAAACCGAGATGGCGGACCTGGTGTGCAGCCTGGTGCCGTCGATGGAAATGGTGCGCATGGTCAGCTCCGGCACCGAAGCAACCATGAGCGCCATTCGGCTGGCCCGTGGCTACACCGGCCGCGACAACATCATCAAGTTCGAAGGCTGCTACCACGGGCATTCCGACAGCCTGCTGGTGAAAGCCGGCTCCGGCCTGCTGACCCAGGGTGTACCGAGCTCCGCCGGTGTGCCGGCGGACTTCGCCAAACACACCCTGACCTTGCCATTCAACGACCTGGCCGCGGTTGAGCAGATGCTCAGCGAAGTCGGCTCGAGCGTCGCCTGCATCATTGTCGAGCCGGTGGCCGGCAATATGAACTGCGTGCCGCCTGCGCCGGGATACCTGCAGGGCCTGCGCGAGCAGTGCGACAAACACGGCGTGGTGCTGATTTTCGACGAGGTGATGACCGGTTTCCGGGTCGCCCTCGGTGGTGCCCAGGCGTATTACGGCGTAACCCCGGACCTGACCACCTTCGGCAAGATCATCGGCGGCGGTATGCCAGTCGGCTGCTTCGGCGGCAAGCGCGAAATCATGCATTGCATCGCCCCGCTCGGCCCGGTCTACCAGGCCGGCACCCTGTCGGGTAACCCGCTGGCCATGGCCGCCGGCCTGGCTACTTTGCGCCTGATCAAACGCCCGGGCTTCCACGCTGAGCTGACCGACTACACCAGCCGCATGCTGCAAGGCTTGCAAGACCGCGCCGATGCGGCCGGCATCCCCTTCGTCACCACCCAGGCGGGCGGCATGTTCGGTCTGTATTTCAGCGGCGCCGACGACATCGTCACCTTTGACGATGTGATGGCCAGCGATGTCGAACGCTTCAAGCGCTTCTTCCACCTGATGCTGGACGGTGGTGTGTACCTGGCACCAAGCGCCTTCGAAGCCGGCTTCACCTCGATCGCCCATGGCGATGCCGAGCTGAAAATCACCTTGGACGCCGCCGAGCGCGCTTTTGCCGAGCTGAAGAAAGCCTGATGCAGTACAGCACTGCCTTTAGCGACGCGATCCTGGCACTGGCCTGCTTGGCCTGCGCAATCGCCATCGGTAAAGCCCGCAAGCACTATGGCGAGGCCGATCAGCCAGCGCTGTTCTGCGCCTTGCTGGGGTTTCTCCTGCCGGCTGCAGCGGCAGCCGTGGGGGTTATTCGCTTTGGCATCGACCCCAGCGCGCAGGCCGCGCACCTGTGGCTAAGCCAGGCCAGCAGCTTTCTCGGCCTGCCGCTGCTCGGCGCCGCCGCGCTGGCACTGGGCCGCGGCTGGCAATGGAGCCGCGCCAACTGGGGGCGCATCCTGCTGGGGCTGTGCGCGTTCTTCGAGTTGTTCCGGCAGATGAACCAGCTGGAGGATTACCGCCTGCTGCTCAACCTGGCGACCCTGCTGCTGATCGTCTACGCCGGCGCCGTGCAATGGCCCAAACGCGCGCCCCTGGCTGCGGCGATTGCGGTGGTCGGGCTGTTTCTGCTGGCCGGCCTGGCCGTGGGCACCGAGGGTTTTATCGGCTCGTTACGCCGAGTTGACCTGTTCCACGCCCTGCTGACACCGACTTATCCGCTGCTGGCCTGGCTGCTGCTAAGCCTGCCTGGTAATGCAAAACTTGGCCGCACAGAAGAAAACCCGGTAAAGACTTTGTAAGAACGCCGCTGCTTATTTCATAATGTGACGGCCGCCGCGTTCCGGCGGCCGGGCACATCGCTCGCTTTGCATCCCGAGGTAAACGGATTTTCATGAAACGCACCGGCCGCACCCTGTCCCTGGGCTGCCTGTTGCTCCTGCTGCCACTGCTCGCCTCGGCGAGCGGCAACTCCTTGCTGATCCCCGCGCTTGGCAGCTGCTCACTCAACACCGCCCCCGAAGAACTGCCCGCCGCCCTTGAGGCCTGTGAGCAGGCTGCGCTCAATGGCGACCTGCAAGCGGAGTTCGAGCTGGGCGAGTTCTATTACGATGGCAAGCGCGTCGAACGTGATCTCAGCCAGGCGCTGAAATGGTTCGAACAGGCCTCGCTGCAAGGCCACGCGCAATCGCAGTACCGCCTGGGCATGATGTTCTTCCGGGGCGAAGGCGTGCCGGCAAACGCCGTGCAGGCCTATATCGTGCTGAAAATGGCGGCGGTGAATGGCTCGGACGAAGCCATGGACAGCGCCGACCTGATTGCCGCGCAGATGCCCCGCGATGAGCTGGAAATCGCCAGTCAGGTGCTCGGGCAGATATTCCGCAACTACCTGCTGGAGTTGCAGAACGCCGACACCCTCACCTCGCCCTTCGCCCCGCTGCCGTAGTCAAACCGTTTTGGCGTGAAGCGTAGCGAGCGAAGAGCAGGCAAGGCAAAAACTGGCGAGGCAGCGGAGTTTACTGGTGTAAATGAGCATGCCGAGCCAGTTTTTAACGCCGCATGGTCGAGCGCAGTAGCTTCACTTATCCGGCATGGGCATAGGGAACGGCATCACATTACCGCCACCCTTGGCTTCGCTGATCTTCGGCGTACCCAGGCGCTCGACTTCGTCGATGCGGATGATCGCGTGCATGGGGATAAAGCTGCGCACCACACCGTCAAACTGCGCCTTGAGCTTTTCCTCGCTGGGGTCGACGACCACCTGGGTGCGTTCGCCGAAGACGAACTCCTCCACTTCCAGAAAGCCCCACAGATCGCTTTGAAAGATCTGCTTGGCGTACATCTCGTACACCTGACCCTGGTTGAGGAAAATCACCTTGTAGATGGGTTCGCGCTTGCTCATGGCTATGCAGTTCGTACCGATGGGTTAATTGAAAGGGCGCGGATCATAGCATAGCCGCCTAGCAGCCAACGCTAGGAACCCTGGCACTAGCTCCCTATAATGCGCGGTTCTTCGAATCACTCTTTTTGAGCGCGCATGACCAAGAAGCTTTATATCGAAACCCACGGTTGCCAGATGAACGAGTACGACAGCTCGCGCATGATCGACCTGCTGGGCGAACATCAAGCCCTGGAAGTCACCGAGACGGCGGCGGACGCTGACATCATCCTGCTCAACACCTGCTCGATCCGTGAAAAAGCCCAGGACAAGGTGTTCTCGCAACTCGGCCGCTGGCAAAAACTGAAGATTGCCAACCCCGACCTGGTGATCGGCGTCGGTGGCTGTGTGGCCAGCCAGGAAGGCGCGGCGATTCGTGATCGCGCGCCCTACGTCGACGTGGTCTTCGGCCCGCAGACCCTGCACCGCCTGCCGGAAATGATCGATGCTGCACGTACGACCAAGATCGCCCAGGTCGACATCAGCTTCCCCGAAATCGAGAAATTCGACCGCCTGCCCGAGCCACGCGTCGATGGGCCCAGCGCCTACGTGTCGGTGATGGAAGGCTGCAGCAAGTACTGCACTTTCTGCGTGGTGCCCTACACCCGCGGTGAAGAAGTCAGCCGACCGATGGCCGACGTGCTGGGTGAAATCATCCACCTGGCCGAACACGGCGTGCGTGAAATCACCCTGCTCGGGCAGAACGTCAATGGCTACCGCGGCGCGACCCAGAACGGGCAAATTGCCGACTTCGCCGAGCTGCTGTATGCCGTGGCGGCCATCGATGGCATCGACCGCATTCGCTACACCACCAGCCACCCGCTGGAATTCTCCGATGCGCTGATCCAGGCCCACGCCGAGATTCCCGAGCTGGTGAAATACCTGCACCTGCCGGTGCAATCGGGCTCCGACCGGATTCTCGCGGCGATGAAGCGCAATCACACCGCGCTGGAATACAAGTCGCGCATCCGCAAGCTGCGCGCCGCAGTGCCGGACATCCTGATCAGCTCGGACTTTATCGTCGGCTTCCCCGGTGAAACCGAGAAGGACTTCGAGCAGACCATGAAGCTGGTCGAGGATGTCGGTTTCGACTTCTGCTACTCCTTCGTCTACAGCTCGCGCCCTGGCACCCCGGCGGCCGACCTCCCCGACGACACCCCGCTGGAACTGAAAAAACAGCGCTTGGCACTCCTGCAACACCGCATCACCCAGCAGGGCTTCGAAAATAGCCGACGAATGGCGGGCACCGTGCAACGCATCCTGGTCAACGATTACTCGAAGAAGGACCCCGGCATGCTCCAGGGCCGTACCGAGAGCAACCGGGTGGTCAACTTCCGCAGCGACAACCCGCGCCTGATCGGCCAGTTCGTCGACGTGCATATCGACGAAGCCATGCCCAACTCGCTGCGCGGCACGCTGATCAACGAAACCGTCTGCAACTAAAGCCGCAGCGGCCCGAGCTTCCCCCTCGCGGCCGCTAGCGCTATTCTTCGTTTCACTACCCCAGCCGACTGGCGGCCATCACACGACCTTGAACGCACCCATAGAACCACTCCGTTTTATCCTTGAACCCTTTGAGGCTCGCCGCTTCGCTAATCTGTGCGGCCAATTTGATGAGCACCTGCGCCTGATCGAACAGCGCCTGAGCATCGAATTGCGCAACCGCGGCAACCAGTTCGAACTGGTCGGCACCGCCGGTCAGACCCGCGCTGCCGAGCAGCTGCTGCGCCGCCTCTACCGCGAAGCCGAAAACACCGAACTGTCGCCCGACCTGGTGCACCTGTTTCTGCAGGAGTCCGGGATTGAGGAAATGAGCAACCCGACCGTCGAGGCCAGCGTCGCCTTGCGCACCCGCAAGGGCATGATTCGTCCGCGCGGCGCCAATCAGCAGCGCTACGTCAAAGCCATCCTCGACCACGACATCAACTTCGGTGTCGGCCCGGCCGGTACCGGCAAAACCTACCTGGCCGTGGCCTGCGCCGTGGACGCCCTGGAGCGCGAGCAGATTCGCCGCATCCTGCTGGTACGCCCGGCAGTCGAAGCCGGCGAGAAGCTCGGCTTCCTCCCCGGCGACCTGTCGCAGAAAATCGACCCCTACCTGCGCCCGCTCTACGACGCTCTCTACGAGATGCTCGGCTTCGAGCAGGTGGCCAAGCTGATCGAGAAACAGGTGATTGAAGTCGCGCCGCTGGCTTATATGCGCGGCCGCACGCTGAACAACAGCTTTATCATCCTCGACGAAAGCCAGAACACCACCCTGGAACAGATGAAGATGTTCCTCACCCGCATCGGCTTCGGTTCCACCGCAGTGATCACCGGTGATATCACCCAGGTCGACCTGCCGCGCGGCACCAAAAGCGGCCTGACCCACGTGATTGACGTGCTGCGGGACGTCCCTGGCATCAGCTTTACCCATTTCAAGCCCAAGGACGTGGTGCGCCACCCACTGGTGCAGCGCATCGTCGAAGCCTACGAGCGCTACGACAACCGCATGCACGGCAAACTGGATGACGAGCAGGATGAGCGCAATGCTTGAGCTTGACCTGCAGATCGCCAGCGACGCCGCCGATCTGCCGAGCGAGGCGCAGTTTCGCGCCTGGTGCGAGATTGCCCTGCGCCAGCGCAGCGCCGACTCCGAGCTGACCATTCGCCTGGTCGATGAAGCCGAGGGCCGCGAGCTCAATCACACCTGGCGTCATAAGGATTACGCCACCAACGTACTATCCTTCCCTGCCGATGTACCGGACGAGATGCTGGATATCCCACTCCTGGGCGACCTGGTGATTTGCGTGCCGGTGGTTGAGCGCGAAGCCCAGGAACAAGCTAAAACCAGCGAGGCGCATTGGGCGCACCTGGTGATCCACGGCTGCCTGCACCTGCTCGGCTACGACCACATCGACGATGAGGAAGCCGAAGAGATGGAAGCGCTGGAACGAGAATTGCTGGCTGAGTTGGGTCACCCCGACCCTTACGCCGACCACGAATAATCCCCTCAACGAAAATACAAAAGGTTCCTGAGTAACCACCATGAGCGAAGACCGATCGAGCAACGAGCAGAAGTCCTGGTTTAACAGACTGACCCAGGCTTTTGCTCATGAGCCGAAAAACCGCAAGGAATTGCTGGAAGTGCTGCGCGAAGCGCATCAGAACAAGCTGCTCGACAGCGAAGCACTGGCCATCGTCGAAGGTGCAATTCAGGTCGCCGACCTGCAGGTTCGCGACATTATGGTGCCTCGCTCACAGATGATGAGCATCAAGGCCAACCAGACGCCCAAGGAATTTCTGCCCTCGATCATCGAGGCCGCGCACTCGCGCTATCCGGTGGTTGGCGAGAGCCTCGACGATGTTATCGGCATCCTCCTGGCCAAGGATCTGCTGCCGCTGATCCTCTCGGGCGAACAGCCCAACTTCAATATCAAAGACCTGCTACGCCCGGCCACCTTCGTGCCCGAGTCCAAGCGCCTCAACGTGCTGCTGCGCGAGTTCCGCGCCAATCACAACCACATGGCCGTGGTGATCGATGAATACGGCGGCGTCGCTGGCCTGGTGACCATCGAGGACGTACTTGAGCAGATCGTCGGTGATATCGAAGACGAACACGACGTGGAGGAAGACAGCTACGTCAAACCGCTGCCCTCCGGCGACTTCCTGGTCAAGGCGCTGACGCCGATTGAAAGCTTCAACGAAGCCTTCGATACCGAATTCTCCGATGACGAATTCGACACCGTCGGCGGCCTGGTGATGAGCGCCTTCGGCCATCTGCCCAAGCGCAATGAAGTCACCCAGATAGGCGAATTCCGCTTCCGCGTACTCAACGCCGACAGCCGACGCATCCACCTGCTGCGCCTGACCCCGGTTAGTAATTGATCCATAACCGGCCACCTTCAGGGTGGCCGGTTCGCAATACTTCCCCCGTCTGCCCTCCCGCTTTACCCTTGCGCCACCTCAATCCAAGGACCTGCATGCAATGCACTGGATAACCCGACCTGGCTGGCCCGGCAACCTGATCGCGCTGTTGGCCGGCGCTATCACGCCCCTGGCGCTGGCGCCTTATGACCTGTGGCCGCTGGCCATCCTCTCCATCGCCCTGTTCTACCTCGGCCTGCGTGACCTCACGCCACGTCAGGCAGCGCTGCGCGGCTGGAGTTATGGCTTTGGCATGTTCGCCGCAGGCACCAGCTGGGTGTACGTAAGCATCCACGATTACGGCGCGGCCTCGCCGCCCCTGGCCGTCTTTCTGACCCTGCTGTTTGTCGGCGGCCTCGGTCTGCTGTTCGCCCTTAGCGCCTGGGTCTGGACGCGCTGGCTACGCCGGGTCGAAGCGCCGCTGGCCGATGCCCTGGCCTTCGCCGCTCTGTGGCTGGCGCAGGAAGCCTTCCGCAGCTGGTTTCTCACCGGTTTCCCCTGGCTGTATGCCGGTTACAGCCAGCTCGACGGTCCACTGGCCGGGCTGGCCCCGGTGGGCGGCGTGTGGCTGCTATCGTTTGCCTTGGCGCTAAGCGCCGCGCTACTGGTGAATCTGGCGCAACTGCGCACGCGCAAGGCGTTTCTCGCCATCGGTGTGGTGCTGTTAGTCGCCCCGTGGATCGCCGGTCTCGCCCTCAAGAATCATGCCTGGACCCAGCCGCTGGGCGAACCGCTGAGCGTGTCGGCCATGCAGGGCAATATCGAACAGAACATGAAGTGGGACCCCGAGCAGCTCAACGCTCAGCTCGCGCTGTACCGCGATATGACCTTCAGCGCCAAGCCAACCGACCTGATCGTCTGGCCGGAAACCGCCATCCCGGTGCTCAAGGACCGCGCTCAGGGCTACCTGGGCATGATCAATCGCTTCGCCAATGAGCGGAATGCCGCGCTGATTACCGGCGTGCCGATTCGCCAGAGCAACGAGCGTGGCGAGCAGCGCTACTACAACGGCATCAGCGTGGTTGGCCAGGGCAGCGGTGATTACCTCAAGCAGAAGCTGGTGCCGTTTGGTGAATACGTGCCGCTGCAGGAAGTGCTGCGCGGGTTGATCGCCTTCTTCGACCTGCCGATGTCCGACTTCGCCCGTGGCTCCGCCGAACAAAGCCTGCTGCAGGCCAAGGGCCATTCGATTGCCGCGTTTATCTGCTACGAAGTGGTCTACCCGGAGTTTTCCGCCGGCCTGGCCGCGCAGAGTGACCTGCTGCTGACCATCAGCAACGACACCTGGTTTGGCCGCTCAATCGGCCCGCTGCAACACTTGCAGATGGCGCAGATGCGCGCGCTGGAAGCCGGCCGCTGGATGATCCGCGCGACCAACAATGGCGTCACCGCGCTGATCGACCCGCAAGGCCAGATCACAGAGCAGTTGCCGCAGTTCGAACAGGCGGTGCTCTACGGCCAGGTGCAACCGATGCAGGGGCTCACGCCTTATCTGTACTGGCGCGGCTGGCCCATGCTGATTATCTGCCTGCTGTTATTCGCCTGGGCGTTGCTGGCCAGCCGTATGGCCAAGACCCTTTAACGACGAAAGAAGCGGTAGAACTCGCGCAGCTCAGCCTGCGCGTCGCCGATGCTGACCGGGGTGAAGCGCAGCGGATGGTGCGCCGGGCATTGCGCCAGGCGCCCCTGATCGAGCGGATGCAACCAACCGAGCAACGGGTAACCACCCATGCTCTGGTGATCGGCCTGCAGGATGATCGGCTGCCCATCCGGCGGCACCTGAATCGCCCCCCGGCCAACCCCCAATGACCACTGCCGCACGGGCGGCTGCACGGCCTCGCCGAGCAGCCGTGCGCCCATGCGGTCGGAGTGCGGGCTGAGCTGCCAGGTTTGAGCGAAAAAGCCCTGCAACTGGTCTTCCTCGAAACTCGCCGCATCGCCGCCGGTAATCACCCGCAGCAAGGGTTTGCAGGCGTAATCCGGCAGATAGGGCCAGGGCACGCTGGCGGCGTGAGTGAAATGCGCGGGCCGGCAGGCCAGCAGATCCCCTGCCTGCAACGCCTGCCCCAGGCCTTCACGCAATTGCACGCTGACGCTGCCCAACATCCGCGCTGCGATAAAGCCGCCCGACACCGCCAAGTAGGCGCGCTGGCCACTGCGGGCAAAGCCCAGACGCAGCAGCTGGCCTTTGCGCAGCGGCAAGCGTGTCCACAACGGCTGCGGCTGATTATCCAGGCTCAGCGGCACCTGCGCGCCGCAAACCGCCACCCAGGTGTCGACCTCGGCCTGCATTTCGACGCCGCCCAGGGCGACTTCCAGCAGCGGCGTGCCCCAGGGATTGTTCAGCAGATGATTGGCCCAGGCCGCACCATGCCAATCCAGCGGCCCGGCTGGCGATACGCCAAGGTGTTGCCAACCCAGCCGCCCAGCATCCTGCAGCAGGCTCTGCGGCCCAGGTTTGATCACCCGCAGGCCACTCATAACTGACCGCCTTCGCGGATAAAGTCGCGCTCATCAATGCTGCGAAAACGCACCCGATCACCCAGCGCCAGCGGACAGGGCGGCGTTCGCGCGGCATCGAACAGCGACCAGGGGCAACGGCCAATCAGGTGCCAGCCGCCGGGCGAGCTGTGTGGATAGATCGCCGTCTGCCGCTCGGCAATCGCCAGGCTACCGGCCGGCACAGCAATGCGTGGGGTGGCGCGGCGCGGCAACGCCAGGCGCGTGTCCAGCTCACCGAGATAGGCAAAGCCTGGAGCAAAACCAATCGCGCCAACGCGGTACTCGGTCACCGCATGCAGCTCAATCACCTGAGCGCTGCTCAGTTGGCACAGCTGGGCGACCTCGGCGAGGTCTTCACCGTTATACAAGATAGGGATTTCATGCAGCCGCCCGGCCCGCGCGACAAAGGGCTCGGCCAGCCAGCGCTCCAGCAGCGGCTTGAGCCGCTCGGCCAGTTCCAGGTGATCGGTGCGCATCAGGTCGTAATGCAGTAGCAGGCTGGTCCAGCCCGGCACCAGATCGGTAAGCACTTCGCCCAGCTCGCCACGAATGCGCTCGGCCAGCAGGGCGATCCGCTGCGGCAGCTGCGCATCCGGCTGCTCGGCCAGCACCAGCAGCAGCGCTTCGGCACCGGCCGGTTCGAGGCGGATCATAGGGCGTCCAGGCTGGCCCGCAAACGCCGCAGCACGGCCAGGGAGTCGGCGTTATCGCCATGCACACACAGGCTGTCGGCACGCAGCTGCAGCGGTTTGCCATCGATATCGGCAAACGGTTCACCGCGGGCAATCGCCAGGGCCTGCTGGAAAATCCGTTGCGGATCATGGTGCACCGCGCCGCTCAAACGCCTCGGTGCCAACTGCCCATCGGCCAGATAAGCACGGTCGGCAAAGGCCTCGAACATCAACGGCACATCGGCGGCATCGGCCAGGCGCAGCTCACGGCTGTTGTCGGCCAGCGCCAGCACCATCAACGGCAAGCCCTTGCGGTAACTGGCGCAGGCCTCAAGCACCGCGTTGAACAGCGCATCGTCACGCACCAGGTCGTTGTACAGCGCGCCATGCGGTTTGACGTAGGCCAACTGGGTGCCGGCCGCGCGGCAGAAGGCATCCAGCGCGCCAAGTTGGTACAGCACCAGTGCGGTGACCTCCTCTGGCGAGCAGGCGATATGCCGACGGCCAAAACCGAGCAAATCCGGATAGGCCGGGTGCGCACCAATGCTCACCCCATGCTGCACCGCCAGGGCGACGGTGCGCTGCATGGTCATCGGGTCGGAAGCATGAAAGCCGCAAGCCAGGTTGGCCTGATCAACCAGCGGCATGGCATGCACATCATCGCCCATGCTCCACACGCCGAAGCTTTCACCCATATCGCAGTTCAGCAGGATTCTTTTCATGCCCATCAGCTTAGTGGTGCATTGCCGTGGCGGGAAGCCTGGGCCGGCTCAATACACGTCGCGGCGATAACGCCCCTCTTCGCGTAGCGTGTTGACGGCGGCTTCGCCGAGCAGCTCGTGCAGCACGTTATCCACCCCCGCCGCCATGCCATCGAGGCTGCCGCAGACGTAGATTGCGGCACCCTCGGCCAGCCACTCGCGCAGCTGCTCGGCGGATTCACGCAGACGATCCTGCACGTAGACCTTGGCGGCCTGGTCGCGGGAGAAAGCCAGGTCCAGCCACGCCAGGTCGCCGGTGGCCAGCCAGCCCTGCAGCTGCGCCTGGCAATAGAAGTCATGCGCCGCGTTGCGTTCGCCGAACAGCAGCCAGTTAGCGGTGTACCCCGCGACGATCCGCGCCTTGAGCAGGCTGCGCAGCCCGGCCAGGCCGGTGCCATTGCCGATCAGGATCAGCGGCCGCGCATCGTCCGGCGCATGGAAGGCGCTGTTACGCCGTACCCGCGCCAGTATCTGGCCGTGCAGCACTGCGCCTTCGGTCAGCCAGCCGGAGCCGAGGCCCAGTGAGCCGTCGGCATGCCGCTCCTGACGCACGATCAGTTCCAGTTCGCCGTCGCTGGGCAAGGAAGCGATGGAATATTCGCGCGCAGCCAACGGCACCAGCGCGTCCAGCAGAGCTTGGGCATGCAAGCCAACCAGATGGGTGAACTGCTCGGGCAGCTGTTTGCCGCGCAGCGCCTGCTGCAGCGACTGCGTCAGACCGTCGAGGCTGACCGTTTGCTTGCCGTCCACTGCATGGGCCTGCAACCAGGCCTGCACGGTGGCGTCGCTGTGACGCGGCGGCACTTCGAGAATATCGCCGGCACTCCAGTTCGCTGGCTGCTCAGCACGCAATGCCAGCAGATAGGTCGGCGCGCCCTGGCTGCCGGGGTTAAGCAATTCGCGGCGCGTCAGAGCCCACAGGCCATAGGGTGTTTCGCCCTGGTGCAGCGGCTGGGCACCGGTCAGTTCGCCGAGCTGACGCTGCCAGCTGGCCAGTGCCGTGGTATCGGCGGCGTCTACCTGCACCGCATCGAACAGGCTGCGCGCGCCCTGCCGCACCAGCCAGTCCTGCACGCGCAGGGCAAAACCGCAGAAGTGCTGATACTGACGATCACCGAGGGCCAGCATGGCGTAACGCAAATGCGGGAGATCCAGGGCCTGGCCGAGCAACTTGCGCTCGAAGCCGCGCGCGCTGTCCGGCGCCTCGCCGTCGCCAAAGGTACTGAGCACGAACAGCGCGTTGTGCGCCTGGCGCAGCATCTGTTCATTGAGTTTGGCCAAGGGCTGCACGCTGACGACCAGGCCGGCGGACTGCAACTGGCCGGCGGTTTGCCAGGCCAGCTGTTCGGCAAAGCCGCTCTGGCTGGCAAAACCGATCAACCAGCCCTCGCCCGGCCCTGCGCTCGGCTGCAGCGCGCCACGCGCCTGCAGCATTGCGCGCTTCTTGCGCCGCCGATCGAGGTACAGCAACCAGCCGGTGATGGCGAACAGCGGCATACTCAGGCTGGCGAGAAACATCAGGATGCGCCCGGGCAGGCCGAAGTAACTGCCCACGTGCAGGGCATACATGCTGGTCAGCAGCTGATCACCAAAGGCCTGCTGGTCATAGCGCTTGTGCTGCTTCACCGCACCGCTTTGGGCATCCAGGCTGAGCGAGTTGAAGGCACGCTCATGGGGCGCGTCTTCACGCATATAGAACACCGTCACCGGCTGCTTGGCTGCGGCCGGCAAGCGCAGGCTATAGCCGCTCAGCTGCGGGCCGGCGGCTTGCTGCAGGCCAGCCCAGAGCGCCGGGTAATTCACCTCTGGCACTGTTCCGGCAGTTGGCCGAGCGCCGCGATTGCGCTGCTCACCAGCAGACTCGCTGGTGAGCAGCGCGGTCAGCCCTTCGCGGTACCAATCGTAGGACCAATACAGCCCGGTCAGTGCCGCACACAGATAGAACGCCAGGCACCAGGTACCGGCCACCGCATGCAGATCCCAATTGAACGCGCGGCCGCGCTTGGCCCAGTCCAGACTTAGCCAGACGCGCCAGTTCAAGGCCTGACGCGGCCAGCGCAGGTACAGCCCGGAGAGACAGAAGAAGATCAGCGCCAAGGTGCTGGCAGCGGTGATCTGCTTGCCGTACTCGCCTGCGGCGAGAAAACGGTGCAGATCCACCATCAGGTCGAAAAAAACCTGACCAATCGGCTCGCCCAACAGCTCGCCGGTATAGGGATCGAAGTAGCGCGACTCTCCACGGCGCTCGCCCGCAGGCGGTGCGAAGCCTACTCGCCCAGCGTGCTCGGCATCCGCTTCCACATTCAGGCGCACCACGCGCTGCTGGCTGGCGGCCTCGATACGCGGCACCAGCACGTCAGGCGCCAGCACGCCGCTGGCGCGTACTTCAACCTGCAACACCTCGGGGTTAAACGCGCGCAGCAATTCGTCCTGAAACGAATACGCCGCGCCGGTTACGCCCATCAGCGCCAATACCAGGCCAGCAGTGATGCCGAAAAACCAGTGCAGTTGGAAGAGGACTTTCTTCAGCATTTTTCCGACTCAGTAACTGCCCGGTTTGGGCTCGCGATGGTTTAAAAGCGGCTGTTTAGAAAGTGAGTCGATAACCCAGGGTCACGGTGCGCCCACGGCCCATAAACATCTGATCGTCACGTTTGCTGGCAGCCTGGGCGTAGTAGCTCAGGTATTCCTTGTTCAGCAGGTTCTCGATGCCCAGGCTGGCCTCACCGACCGGCAGGCGATAACCGAGCGAGGCGTCGACCAGGCTGTAGCCGTCGAAGTCCAGATCCGGGTCGTCAAAGCCACGGCTGACGTAGTGATTGGCCTGCACACGGGTATTCAGCTTGTCGGTCCAGTTGGCCTGCCAGCTGACGCCGTAACGGTCCGGAGAGATGTTGGCACCGTCCAGATCGGTATCGACCTTGCCGTCGCCGTCGGTATCGGACTGACCATTGATCTGGGCATAGGTGGCCTGCACGCGATGCACCGGGTTGACCTGCCAGCCGGCCGTGGCCTCAATGCCGTCGATTTCGCTGCGCTCGCGGCGAACCTGGAAGGCACCGCCGACATTCTCCAGACGCGCACCCAGGTCGGCATTGGATTCGTAATAACCGATTTCCGCATCGAACGGACCATGGTTGAAACGCAGGCCAACCTCGCGGTTGTCGGTGACGATCGGCTGCAAATCAAGAAAGCTGTCGACACTCATGCCCGGCTGGCTGATGCCGCGCAGCACACGGCCAACATCAGGCATGCCAAAACCTTCGGAGTAGTTGGCGTAGAGCTGCGCCCAGTCGGTGAGCTCAAACACCAGGCCGGTGTTGAACAGGGTTTCCTCGAACGTCGGGCTACCGCCTTCGACACTTACCCCACCGCGCGGCGTGGTGGTCGAAGCGATGGTGTGGAAGCTACCCACCTCCAGTTCGGCATATTCGTGGCGCACCCCGGCGTGCAGGGTTAGCCGTTCATGGGCGCGGATTTCCGCCTGCAGAAAGGGCGCAAAGTTGCGAAACCGGGTCTCGGGTACCCACTCACGGTCGGTGGCGATCAGCATCTGGCTGGTGGTGTCCTGCAGCACATCGAGACCACCGGTGAGCATCAGGTGGTTGTCGAACAGGCCATCGCGGCTCAGGGTGAACTTGCCGCCGTACTTGTCCGACTCGTTCTGCGACTGGTCGAACAGGGTGCCGACCGGCGCAATCGAGGCATCCTGGAAAGACGCCAGGCTGTTGCCACCAAAACGCGCGCGAAAGCGCTGACTGTAAAGCTGCGCGCTCAGGCGATTGCCGTACAGGTCGTCATGTTTGTAGCTCAGGCTGGTAGCCAGCACCTCGTTCTGCGGCGCCTCGCCGGGTGGGCTGCCCTTGCGCGAGGTGGCCGGAGTGCCCGCCGCGCGATTGCCCGGCACATTGACGTATTCGTGCTCGCCCTCGATCTCGAAGCGATTGACCATCAGTTCCAGGTTCTGGTCGGCGTCGAACCAGTAACCGAGCTTGAGCAGCAGGTCGCTGCTGTCCGAGTTCATGATGTCGCCCTGGGTGTCGTCGACGCCGATCAGCGTGCCGTCGGCGTCGTAGGACATGCCGCGGGTCTGCCAGCTGGCGGCGGCCAGGTAGTCCCAGCTGCCCTCGTTGCCTTCAACCCGGTAGTCCAGCTTGTAGCCCAGGCCGGCGGACTCATAGTCAGTCGGCGCGTCAAAGCTGACTCCGGCATGCTGCTTGAGCGTACCGCCCTGTGGACGACGGGTGACGTAGTTGATGATCCCGCCAGTGGCGCCCAGGCCGTGCTCGGCGCTGGCACCGTGGATCACTTCGATGCGTTCGACCATCGCCATATCAATGGTGTAGCCATCGCGGGCGCTGTCGCGCAGCGGCGTGGACTGCGGCACGCCATCAATCAGCACCAACGCCGAGCGGCCACGGAAAGTCTCCCCGGCGCTGCTCATCTTCTGCCGGCTCGGCGAATAGGACGGAATCAGGTTGCTGAGGATCTGCCCATGATCGGAAGTGATCGCCAGTTGCTGCTCGATCTGCTCGCGGGTAATCACCGTGATCTTCTGCGGCGTCTTGCCCGCCTCGCTCTTGGCACGGGTGGCACTGATGGTCACCGCCTCCAGCTCGACCGCCTCTTGCGCGATTACAGAAACACCCGGCAAGGCGAGACAGGCCAGGGAAATGCTCAGACAGAGGGGAGAACGGTAGAACACAGGGGGCGGCCTCTTGAGGGAATTGCGCAGGGAACGCATCAGGGGCGCGCACAATACATCAAATACGAATAGCTTGCATTAGCGCCTGTATCAAGCTATCAACGCGCGTGATACGCCGAGCCATCTCCCTCGGTCCGCTACCACGATAAAAGCGCGAGACGCCTCAACTCACGCCCTAAGCGTGGCGAATGCGGGGCGCGCTATGGTCGATGATTTATCGAGAATGTATAGCCTTTGTAAATATTTAGTATTTGCATCCAGGCCTTTATAGAATCGCCCTTCTTTCCTGACCTCGCGAAGCCTATGAACGCTCTCCCCTGGCTCGGCACCCTGCGCCAATGGCACTGGATCAGCTCGGCGCTGTGCCTGGCCGGCATGCTGCTGTTTGCCGTGACCGGCATCACCCTTAACCATGCTGCGCAGATCGAGGCCAAGCCCCAGGTGATCAGCCATCAGGCGCAATTGCCCGAAGCGCTGCAGGCTGCGCTGCAAGACAAGCAGCCAAGCCAGGGACTGCCGCTGGATCTGCGTCAGTGGCTGGAAGCGGAACTGGCGATTCGCCTGGATGGCCGCGACGCCGAATGGTCGGATGGCGAGTTGTATATCGGCCTGCCGCGCCCCGGCGGCGATGCCTGGCTAAGCCTGGATATCGAAACCGGCGCGCTGGAGTTCGAGTCCACCGACCGCGGCTGGATCGCCTACCTGAATGACCTGCACAAGGGCCGCAATACCGGTACGGCCTGGTCCTGGTTTATCGATGCATTCGCCGTACTGAGCGTGGTGTTCTGCCTCAGCGGTCTGTTGCTGCTGCAACGCTACGCCGGTAACCGCCCCAGCACCTGGCCGATGCTCGGCCTGGGCCTGGTGCTCCCTGTTCTGCTGGCTCTGCTGTTTATTCATTAAGGACATCGTTATGCCGAAACGCTTGCTGCTGCCCCTCTGTGCCCTGTTGAGCGCGCCCGTCCTGGCTGCCGAGTTGCAGCTTGAGGTGGAGATCCCACGCCTGCAGGTGGCCGAGTACCACCGTCCGTATGTCGCCATCTGGCTGGAGCAACCGGACCAGAAGCATGTCGCCAACCTGGCCGTGTGGTACGACCAGAAGCTCAAGGACAAGGAAGGCGAGAAATGGCTCAAAGACATGCGCCAGTGGTGGCGGCGCAGCGGCCGTAGTCTGGAGATGCCGGTCGATGGCGTCAGCGGTGCAACCCGCGCCGTGGGCAAGCAGAGCCTGAGCTTCAACAGCACCGATGCCCCGCTCAAGCAGCTGGCACCTGGCGAGTATCGCCTGGTAGTGGAAGCCGCCCGCGAAGTCGGCGGCCGCGAACTGCTGCGCCTGCCATTCACCTGGCCACCACAGCAGGCCGCCAGTCACAGCGCCCAGGGCAGCAGCGAGCTGGGCCAGATCAACCTGCAACTCAAGCCTTGAACCTCAGCCCCCACTTATTAAGGAAGCTTGCCATGCACCCACTCGTAAAATGGACCGCCCTGACCCTGGCCATCTGCCTGCCGCTGTCCGCCCAGGCCCACCGCGCCTGGATGCTGCCATCGGCCACCGTGCTGTCCGGTGAAGATCCATGGGTGACCGTGGATGCGGCCGTATCCAACGACCTGTTCTACTTCGAGCATTTCTCCATGCACATCGCGGGCGTTGGTGACGTAAGCACGCAACCCACCGGCCAGCGCGCCCGCCAGGCCGCGAAGCTGCACGTGTTCGCCCCGGACGGCAGTGAAGTGAAGCCGCAGAACGGCGCCATCGGCCGCTACCGCAGCACCTTCGACCTGCACCTGACCCAGAAAGGCACCTACAAACTGGCCATCGCCAACAGCGGCCTGTTCGCCAGCTGGAAAGAAGGCCAGGAAAACAAGCGCTGGATGGGCAAGGCCGAAGATTTCGCCAAGCAGGTTCCGGCCAACGCCGCCGAGCTGAAAGTGGCGCAGAACAGCAGCCGTATGGAGGTCTTCGTCACCTCCGGCAACCCGACCACCAGCGTGCTGAAAACCACCGGCGTGGGCCTGGAGCTGGCGCCGATCACCCACCCCAACGACCTGTTCGCCGGCGAAGCAGCCGAGTTCAGCCTGCTGCTCGATGGCAAGCCGGCCGCCGGTGTGGAGGTCAGCGTGATCCCCGGTGGCAACCGCTACCGCGACGAGCTGGGCGAAATCAAAACCACCAGCGATGCCAACGGCAAGATCAGCATTACCTGGCCGAACGCCGGCATGTACTGGCTGGAAGCCAAGCTGAGCAGCAAAGAAGGCGTCAGCGCCCCAGCCACCGAACGCCGGGCCTCCTACAGCGCGACTCTGGAAGTGTTGGCGCCCTGATGCCAGCCCGAACGCTGTCGCCGCCCGGCGACAGCGCTTCCCACCTCTTAGCTGAATAATCGACTTGATCACCACCCCGCGACTTCACGCCTTGCGCCACTGGCCTCTGCCGACCTGCCTGTTACTGGCCGGCCTGCTGCTATGGCTGCAACCGGCGCGCGAACTCAGTGCCGGGCTGATCAGCGTCACCTATCTCGCGCTGTGCCTGCATTATTGCTGGCCGCAGCGCCGCAAGGCGCAGACCGGCGAACTGCTGGTCGCCTACGCCAGCCAGGGCGGCAAAGCCCAGCGCTTGGCCGAGCGCAGCTGCGCGCAATTGCTTGCCAGCGGCATGCCGGCGCGCTGCATCGCCCTCAACCAACTCGGCAGCGCCCAGCTGACAACCCTCGAACGTCTGCTACTGGTGGTCAGCACCTACGGCGACGGCGAAGCGCCGGACAACGCCGCACGCTTCGAACGCGCGCTGCAAAGCCTGCCAGCACTGCAACAACTGCGCTTCGCCATCCTCGCCCTGGGCGACAGCGGCTACCCGCAGTTCTGCGCCTTCGGCCAGCGCCTGCAACAACGCTTGCAGGCGCTGAAAGCGCAGCCGCTGTTCGACCTGCTCAGCGTCGATCGCCTGGATGCCGGCACCCTGCGCCACTGGCAGCAGCAGCTCGGCCACCTCAGCGGCAACAGCGACTTTGTCGACTGGCAGCCGGCGCACTATCACCCCTGGCGGCTGGAGCGGCGCAACTGCCTAAACCGCGAAAGCGTTGGTGCGCCGATCTTCCAGCTGAGCCTGAGCAGTACTGAAACAGTCGACTGGCGCGCCGGCGATATTGCCGAAATCGGCCCACGGCATGCCCCGCAACGGGTTATCGACTGCCTGCAGCAACTCGGCCTTGAACCGCACACTCGCCTAGCTAACGGCCAGTTGCTAAGCGATGCCCTGAGTAAACTCCATCTGCCCAAAACCCGCCCTGATCAAAACGCCATAGAACAGTGGCTAGCCGAGCTAACGCCCCTGCCCCACCGCGAATATTCGATTGCCTCCAGCTACGGCGGCTCGCTTGATCTGCTGGTACGCCTGCAACATCAGGCCGATGGCAGCCCCGGCTTGGGCTCGGGCTGGTTATGCCAGCATGCCGCAGTGGGCGGCACGCTTGATCTGCGCGTCCGCCGCAACCCCGGCTTCCACGGCCCGGACTCCGCTACGCCGCTGATTCTGATCGGCAGCGGCAGCGGCCTCGCCGGCCTGCGCGCGCACCTGCAGGAGCGCGCCGCCGATCCACACTCACGCAACTGGCTGCTATTTGGCGAACGTAACGCCGCCCACGACGCCCTGCTGATCGACGAACTACACGCCTGGCAACGCAGCGGCCACCTCGCACGCCTCGACCTCACCTATTCGCGCGACGGCAACCCGCAGCGCTATGTGCAGGACGCCCTGCGCGCCGCCGCCCCCACTCTGCACACCTGGCTTGCCGACGGCGCGGCCATCTACCTATGCGGCAGCCTCGAAGGCATGGGCCGCGACGTCGACGCGTGCCTGCGTCAGTTGCTGGGGGATGAGCAGTTGTCGAAGCTAAGCCAGAGCGGCCGTTATCGGCGTGATTTGTACTGAGGGCGACCTTACGCTCCTAGCTGATGGATTACAGCGCATTGATTACGCTGCGGTTAATACCCTTACGCTTATGCGCCCAATCCTACGCATGAGCCTTTGCCCGCAACGCTGATGGGCGCTGCGCAACTCGTAGAAGCGCCCAGGTCGCGATGCTTTCGATTCGCGGGTAAGCCTGGCTCTACGAGACTTACCACCCCCGCAACGCCCCGCTTACCCCTTTTAAAAGCCACACAAAACAAAACCCCGGTCACTGCAGGCAGTGACCGGGGTTTTGAGTGAATCCATGTCTTGCGGCCACCTACCTGTAGATCCGGCAGGTAGCAGCATATGCAGGCTTAGAAGGCGTAAGTCGCCGACAGCACTGCCGAACGCGCATCACCGTATTCGATAGCCGAAGAGCGGGTATTGAGGCCGACGTTCTGGCGCACGCTCTGCACATAGTCCTTGTCGAACAGGTTGTTCATATTCAGCTGCAGGTCGAGTTCCTTGTTGACCTTGTAGCCGAGCATGGCGTTGTGCACCCAGTAGGCATCCAGTTTGGCGTTATCGCTGGAGGTCACGTTGCGCTCGCTGGCATAACGCGCGCCGTAGCCGACACGCCAGCCGGCTGGCAGCTCGTAGGTGGTCCACAGGTTGAACGAGCGTGGCGGCGTGTTGCCCAGCGCCTGACCCTCACGGGCGATACCGGCAGCAGTATCTGCAGCCTTGAGAGTTTCGCTGTCGAGGAAGGTGTAGTTGGCGTAGACGTTCCACTGATCGGTAATACGACCGGTCACACCAAATTCGACGCCCTGCACACGCTGCTCACCAGCCAGCTGGGTAGAGCCATCGACCATGGTTTCGCGAGCGTTGGTCTTCTCCACGCGGAACACTGCGGCATCGAGTTGCAAGCGGCTGTTGAGCAACTCCCACTTAGTGCCCAGCTCCCAGGTTTCGTTCTCTTCCGGGTCCAGCTCAGCAGCAGCGGCGTTCAGCGCACCGGAGGATGCCAGCGCTTCGGCGGCCGGGTTGAAGGAGGTGCCGTAAGCCAGGTAGATGCGGCCATTTTCGGCTGGTTTGTACACCACACCGGCACGCCCGCTGAGTTCCTTGTCACGCGAATCCAGGCGCGTCACAGTGCCAGCTGGCAGCGCTACGTTCTTCGAGTCACCTTTGATCCAGTCATAACGCAGACCTAGGCTCAAATCCCACTGCTCATTCAGGGCGATGGTGTCGAACGCATAGATCGCTTCGTTTTCCAGCTGAGTGGAGGTTTCAGCGGAGCGGGCTTTGTTGGTCGGCCCACTGTAGCGACCCGGCGGATTGCCCAGATCGAAGCTCTGACCGGCGAAATCCAGGCCATAGCTGTAGGTGTTGCGGTCGTAATCCTCACGCGAAACCTCAACGCCAGTAACCAGGGTGTGGCCCAGGCCGAAGGTGTCGAAATACGCAGTCAAATTGGTCTGGTTGATCCACATTTCGCTGGTCACATCACGGCCATAACCCTGCGGGCCTGCCGGGCGATAGCGACCAGGCGGGGCGACGGCCAGGTTGACGTGGGATGCCGAAATGACCGTATCACGCTTAACCTGGCTGTAACGGCTGAGGTTCTGCAGGCGCAGGCTGTCGCTGAAATCGTGCTCGAATTTGACGGTGAAGGCATCGGTCTGGATTTCTTCCTTGTCGATGTTCTTCCAGCCGAAAAACGCATCGCGATCTACACCCGCCAACCGCTTGCCATCAAATGCGGGCACGCCGTAGTCCGGCATATTGTCGTCATTCTGGTGCAGGTAGCTTAGGGTCAAACGCGTTGATTCGCTCAAGCCCAGCAGCAGGGAAGGTGCAATACCCCAGCGTTGACGGTCGATCTCGTCACGACCCGGTACATCGTTCTCATGGGCCATCAGGTTGAGGCGCACTGCACTGCCGGTGCCGACGCCTTCCAGGGTCTGGTTGGTGTCCAGAGTCAGGCGGTGGTAGTTGTCAGTACCCAGGCTCGCACCGATCTCGGTGAAGTCGCGCTGAAGTGGCTGCTTACTAACCTGGTTGATGCTGCCGCCGGTGGTACCCGAGCCGCCAAATACCGAGTTGGGGCCTTTGATAACTTCAACGGCTTCGATATTGAAAGTGTCAGTACGGTTGTTCTGCGAGCTGTCGCGCAGGCCGTCGATCTGCATGTTGGCGTTGGCGCTGAAGCCACGGATGTTGATGCTGTCGCCCGAGCCGCCACCGCCTTCACCAGCGTTGAAGGTGATGCCGGATACGTTGGCCAGCACTTCTTTCATGCTCAGGGCTTTCTGCTCTTTGAGCAGGGCCTGTGGCACCACGGTGATGGTTTGCGGGGTATCGAGCAGCGGTACAGCGTATTTAGCCGAGGACGATGCCTCGGTCTTGTAGTCTTCGGCCTGCTGGCCTTTGACCGTTACGCTACCCAACTCAACCGGCGTCCTTGCCTTTTGCGGCGCTTGTTCAGCAGCCACACCAGCGCCCGCCCAGGACGCGATTACCAGACCAATGGCCGAAGCCAGAAGGCGACGCTGCGGCAGGTTGCCGGCTTTTGTACCCATACCCATAAGAACCACCCCCGATCAAAACGAGGCGTAATTCTAATTGATAACTATTATCAAGCAATAGTCGTTTACACCTTTATTCTTATTTAGTTCCATTGCCGCGATTTTTATCTTGTAGGCTCTGGCTGCCAATACTGGCCAGGTCACGGCAGCCGGTCAGCGCCATGGCCACTTCCAGCTCAGCCCGCAGCAGCTGCACCACATGAGCTACCCCACTCGCCCCAGCCGTGGCCAGACCGTAGATATAAGGTCGCCCCACCATTACGGCATCGGCGCCCAGAGCCAGGGCCTTGAACACATCCGTACCGCGACGAATACCGCCATCGAGCAACAGCGGCACCCGCCCTTGCACCGCATCAGCGATTTCTGCCAGCACCTCGATGGTCGCCGGTTGGCCGTCAAGAGTACGGCCGCCATGGTTGGACACGATGATGCCGTCAACGCCTTCGGCCACTGCCCGCTGCGCATCCTCGGCAGTCATCACGCCCTTGAGCAGAATCGGCAGGCTCGTCAATGAGCGCAGCCACTGCACATCCGCCCAGCCAGGCGCTGCCGCCATTAACGCGCCACCGAGCAACAGGCCACCGCTTGGCGGAGCACTCTCATGCAACGACTGCATGCCACGCAGATTGACCGCCTCGACGCCCTCGGGCAGAAAGAAGCCCGCGCGCTGCTCACGGTTGCGCATGCCATTGACCGGCGCATCCACCGTCAGCACCAGCGCCTGATAACCCGCAGCCTCAGCGCGCTTGACCAGCGCCTCGGTAAAGGACCGATCCGGCTGGATATACAGCTGAAACCACAACGGATTGTGCGCCTGCTCGGCCACGTCTTCGAGGGACACACTGGCCTGGGTGCTGAGCACCATGCCGGCTTGTACCGCCGACGCGGCCAGCACCGTGGCCAGCTCGCCATCGGCATGAGCTAAGCGCTGATACGCCACCGGCGCGAGGAAGATCGGGTGAGCGAACGTCTGGCCGAACAGCTGCAGATGGGTGTTGCCACCGCTCAGGTCGGCCAGCACCCGCGTGCGCAGACGAATGCGCTGAAACGCCGCCTGATTCTCCGCCAGGGTCAGTTCATCAGCCGCACCGCCCGCGATATAGGCCCAGGCTTGGGCGCTCATGCGCTCGCGGGCCAGGGGCTCATAGTCCGCCACGGCTGCGATGCTCGGCGGAATATGCGTCAGTTTCGGCAACGGCATATCGGTCATGTATTGGCCCACTGGCGCAGCAGGTTGTGATAAACCCCGGTCAAACGCGCCAGCTCGGCACTCTCCGGCACCTCAAGGGTTAGCGCCTGCACCGCCCGATCCAGCTCCAGCAACAGGCTGCGCTGAGTGTCATCGCGCACCAGGCTCTGAATCCAGAAGAACGCCGCATAGCGCGTGCCACGGGTCACCGGATTGACCCGGTGCAGGCTGCTGCCGGGATACAAGACCAGATGGCCGGCCGGCAACTTGACGCTGTGGCTGCCGTAGCTGTCCTCGACCACCAGCTCACCGCCGTCGTACTCATCCGGATCACTGAAAAACAGCGTGGCCGACAGATCGCTGCGCACCCGATGCGGCGTGCCCGGCACGCTGAAAATCGCGTTATCGATATGGTTGCCATAGGTGCCACCACCGCTGTAACGGTTGAAGCGCGGTGGCAACACCTTTAGCGGCAAAGCCGCCGAGACAAACTGCGGATGATTACCCAGGCGCTGAACAATAAAATCGCCAATCTGCACCACCAGCGGGTCATCCTGAGCCAATTGCTGATTAGCCTTAGCCTTGACCGCCTGATGACCCGCCGTCAGCCGACCATCCAGCCAACTGGCCTGCTCAAAGGCCTGACGGCACTCACGCACCTGCTCAGGCGTCAGCACATCGGCAATGCTCAACATCATGATTCGCTCTCCTCAACGGCCGCCTCAAGCGCCCGCCACCAAACAGTTGCAAATGATTCTAAATAGCTGGAGCGCACTATGACAGCGCCGCACGCCGGGACCGTTGATCCAGCCCAATAAATTGAGCCGATGCACTGGCCCGCCGGCTAGCGGCACAGCATAAAAAACGCCCCGGAGGCCAAAGCATCCGGGGCGCGTTTTACTGCCTGAGCGACTTAGAAGCGGAAGTCGGTGCTCAGGGTCAGGGTGCGTGGATCGCCGAGCATGGCGCGACGACCATTCCAGTTGGTAGAAATGGCGTACTCCTCATCGGTCAGGTTATCCAGGTTGACCCGTACATCCAGGTTCGGGTTGACCTCGTAGGACGCCATCGCATTGAAGGTGGTGTAGCTCGGCAGCTTGCCCACTGCGCCGTTGGGGATAATGCGCTCGGCATCGTCCGGACGGCCCAGGTAGGACGAACCCACATGCTTGGCACCCGCACCGATGGTCACGCCAACCGGCAGACGGTAGGTGGTCCACAGGCTACCCGACACGCGCGGGGTAAAGGCCAACTCATCACCACTGGTGCGATCCACTGTGCCGTAGTCAGCGGCGTTGGCACGCTTGCGTACGTCATCCAGGTATGCACTGTGCTTACGCTCGCTGTCCATAAAGACGATGCCGGCAAACACATTCCAGTCGTCAGTAATTTTGCCTGTGGCACTTAGCTCCAGACCTTTGACGATCTGCTTGCCATAACCCTTGAGGGTAGCTGGCGCTGCCTGCCCCGCATCAAGCCCGGTAATCGGCACGTCCTTTTTCACGGTGTAGAACAGCGCAGCGGCCGTCGAAAGACGCTTGTCGAAGAAGTCCCACTTGGTACCCAGCTCGTAGCTGTCGGCCTTAACCGGACCGGCGCCATCCACCAGCCCTGGCATAGCCTGACCAGCGACGCGGGAAATGTCAGCGTTCGACAGGAAAGAACCTGCTGGCTGCACCGAGCGGCCATAAGCGGCGTAGATGCTGCCGTATTCCACCGGTTTGTAAACCAGGCCCAGCTTGCCGGCCACGGTGAACTCGGTGTCATCGTAGCCATCCGGCCCTACAGGTGCGCCGGCAACGGTCTTGCTGCTGATATCGACCTGGTAGTTCTCCAGGCGCAGGCCGCCGGTGACTTGCCACTGCTTGTTCAGCTCGATGGTGTCGTACACGTACAGGGCAACCGTATCGACCGTCACCTCATTGCGCTCGGCAGCACGCTCGGCGGCAGGCCCGGCACGGTTGTAATCCGGATCAAAGATATTTGCATTACCCGGATTGATCGCAGCGTAGGTCGCGCCTTCGGACTTTTCGCGAGTCAGCTCCAGACCGGTCGCCAGATTGTGCTGCAGGCTGCCGGTGGCGAACTGCGCAGACAGGTTGGTCTGGTTGGACAGACTGGTGTTAACCCGATCATAAAACTGTGTATCGGTACGCAACTGGTCACCGCCCAGGAACTGGAATGGCACGGTGTAACGCGCATCACGGTCAACCCGCGCCCAGCGAGTCTGATTGCTCAGGGTCAGGCCAGTGGACAAATCGTGCTCGACACGCGCCAGGAAGGCATCGCTGGTGGTGTCGTCATAATCGGACTTGAGGCCATAGAACTTGTCGCGATCTACCGACGATAGCGACGGATCATAAACAGCCTTGAGCCCCTTGACCGACGAGCCGGACACGCCCCAGTCCGGGCGATCACTCATCTGCACATGCTCATAGGCAAAGATCGCGCGGGTATCGGTACCCAGGCCAAAAGCCACCGACGGTGCAACGCCCCAGCTGTTGTTCTCCGCGTGCTCGCGGCCGGCCACGCCGCTGTCTTCCAGCAGCAGGTTGAGGCGCGCGGCAGTAGTCTCGTTGATCACCTGGTTGGTATCCAGGGTCATGCGCTTGCGTGCCTCGGAATCGTACTGGTCGAAGGCATAGCTGATGCCGCCACCGATAAATTCTTCCAGGGTCGGCGTCTTGGTCACCAGGTTGATATAACCACCAGCACCGCCACGGCCATTATCGGCGGCCGGACCCTTGGCCACTTCGACCGACTCGACGTTGAACACGTCGCGGGTGTAGCTGCCGTTGTCGCGCGCACCGTCGATAAAGATGCTGCCGCTGGTGTCGAAACCACGCAGGCTGAAATTGTTGGTGCCGCTGGCAAAGCCGTTTTCGCCGGCATTGAAGCTGATACCCGGAGTGTTGCTCAGCACGTCCGTCAGGTTGCGCGCGCCTTGCTCCTTGAACAGCGCTTCAGGGATCACGCTGAAGGTCTGCGGCGTATCCAGCAGTGGCGCGGTCTGCTTCGGCGAGGAGGCCTTGTCGACCTTGTAACCTGTGTCCTGCTGACCTTTGACCGTAACGCTGCCCAGCTCTACCGGAGCTTTCTCGGCTTCGGCGGCAAAGCTGTGGCTGGCGCACGAAGCAATGGCAAAACCGATGGCACTGGCCAACAGGCGGCGTTGTGGGAGATTTCTGCGCTTTTTATCGTAGTTGTTCATGAGAATCGCTCAGGCTTTAAAAACTGGCGCGATTCTAATTAGTAAGCACTCTCAATCAATCTTTACATCTCGTTTACAGAAACTCCTTTGTAACAAAATTGTCAGCCTTCACCGCCGAGCGCATGCGGGGCTATCACTAGCGGAATGACGCAAAGGCTCTAGCGCAAGTAATAGCGACTGGAGCCGGCGCATTGGCTGGCATGTAACGCGCGGGCAAAATGTTGCGCGCACAAAAAAGGCACGGGGTCAGCCCGTGCCTTTTTGCCCAGCGCTAGGCCAGGCGTTACAGGTAAAACGACTTCAGCGGCGGAAAGCCGTTGAATTCCACCGCGCTGTAGCTGGTGGTGTAGGCGCCGGTAGACAGCCAGTACAGGCGGTCGCCGATAGCCAGGTTGAGCGGCAGGCCGTATTTGTAGTTCTCGTACATGATGTCGGCGCTGTCGCAGGTTGGGCCGGCGATCACCACTTCTTCCACTTCGCCTTTCTTCTCGGTCCAGATCGGGAACTTGATCGACTCGTCCATGGTTTCGATCAGGCCGCTGAACTTGCCCACGTCCACGTAAACCCAACGCTCGACGGCGGTACGCGATTTGCGCGCGACCAGCACCACTTCGCTGACCAGGATGCCGGCGTTGGCGATCAGCGAACGGCCCGGTTCCAGGATGATTTCCGGCAGGTCGTCACCGAAGTCTTCCTTGAGGAAGCGGATGATTTCCTCGGCGTAGGTTTCCAGGCTGTTGGTGCGGGTGATGTAGTTGGCCGGGAAACCGCCACCCATGTTGATCAGCTTGAGGACGATGCCGTCTTCTTCTTTCAGGCGCTCGAAGATCACCTTGACCTTGGCAATCGCCGCATCCCACACCGAGATGTCGCGCTGCTGCGAGCCGACATGGAAGGAGATGCCGTAAGGCACCAGGCCCAGGTCACGGGCGAGAATCAGCAGATCCATGGCCATATCGGTCTGGCAGCCGAACTTGCGCGACAACGGCCAATCGGCAGTGGTCGAACCTTCGGTAAGAATGCGTACATAGACTTTCGAACCCGGCGCGGCCTTGGCGATATTGCGCAGGTCGGCTTCGGAATCGGTGGAGAACAGACGCACGCCCTTCTCGTAGAAGTAGCGGATGTCCTTGGATTTCTTGATGGTGTTGCCGTAGCTGATACGGTCGGCACTGACGCCGCGATCCATCACCTTGTCCAGCTCGTAGATCGAGGCGATGTCGAAGCTGGAGCCTTTTTCCTTGAGCAGGTCGATGATCTCGACCGCCGGGTTGGCCTTGACCGCGTAGTAGATCTTGGCGAAGTCGAAACCGGCGCGCAGGTCATCGTAGGCCTGGCTGATGATCGCGGTATCGATCACCACGAACGGGGTTTCCTGGGTGTCGGCGAACGCCTTCATGCGCTGAAAAGTAGCGGGTGCGTAATAATCTTCGACCTTGATCGACATGCTCGGACTCCAGTTGGCTGAACCAGTTAAAACATTTTTAGTCAGGCAAACGCTGCACACGCAGGCAGTTGCCCATCATTTAGGGAGGCTTGGCGGGTGGCCCGCACAAGCAGAACGTCTGATCAGTTTCCCCACTTTGGTTCGCCTACTTCCCAAGGCATGTCGCCGAGTACCTTACAGGTCTCTCGTCGTCAGTACTTGAGCCGGATGGATCGTTGCCAGCATGGACGTTCGGGCGCGAACTTTAGGGCCATGGGGGGCTGAGATCAATCAAAAAATGCCGTGCTTTTGACCCTCTTTGTCGCCTTATTGATTGATCGTTTTATATTCAAAACAAAACGTCAGGAATGCTGCACAAAGCGCAGAAAAACCGTGGTTTTGTCCTCTGACTACAGGTCGCCGCGCTGAACGGCGTTTACCGTTATAATCGCCGCCTTTTTTGACAGACCGACTATTCAGTCGACGGGTTCCCGCACAATGACCATCCAGGCCACCGAAGTCGGCAAACGCCGTACATTCGCGATCATCTCTCACCCCGACGCCGGTAAGACCACCATTACCGAGAAGCTGCTGCTGATGGGCAAGGCGATTGCCGTGGCCGGCACGGTGAAGTCGCGTAAATCCGACCGTCACGCGACGTCCGACTGGATGGAAATGGAAAAGCAGCGCGGTATCTCCATCACCACCTCGGTGATGCAGTTCCCCTACCGCGAGCACATGGTCAACCTGCTCGACACCCCGGGCCACGAAGACTTCTCGGAAGACACCTACCGCACCCTGACTGCGGTGGACAGCGCGCTGATGGTGCTCGACGGCGGTAAGGGCGTTGAGCCTCGCACCATCGCCCTGATGGATGTGTGCCGCCTGCGCGACACGCCGATTGTCAGCTTTATCAACAAGCTCGACCGCGATATCCGCGACCCGATCGAACTGCTCGACGAGATCGAAGCGGTACTGAAGATCAAGGCTGCGCCGATCACCTGGCCGATTGGTTGCTACCGCGACTTCAAGGGCGTGTACCACCTGGCCGACGACTACATCATCGTCTACACCCCGGGCCACGGCCACGAGCGCACCGAAACCAAGATCATCCAGCACCTTGACTCCGATGAGGCCCGCGCCCACCTGGGTGACGAGTACGAGCGCTTTATCGAGCAGCTGGAACTGGTGCAGGGCGCCTGCCACGAGTTCGACCAGCAGGAGTTCCTCGACGGCCAACTGACTCCGGTGTTCTTCGGCACCGCGCTGGGCAACTTCGGCGTCGACCATGTACTCGACGCGGTAGTCGACTGGGCACCCAAGCCACTGGCGCGCGTGGCCAACGAGCGCACCGTGGAGCCGGTGGAAGAGAAATTCAGCGGCTTCGTGTTCAAGATCCAGGCGAACATGGACCCCAAGCACCGCGACCGTATCGCCTTTATGCGCATCTGCTCGGGCAAATACAGCCAGGGCATGAAGATGCGCCACGTGCGCCTGGGCAAGGACGTGCGCATCGGCGACGCCCTGACCTTCTTCTCCAGCGAGCGTGAAATGCTGGTCGAGGCCTATGCCGGCGACATCATCGGCCTGCACAACCACGGCACCATCCAGATCGGCGACACCTTTACCGAAGGCGAAGCGCTGGGCTTCACCGGTATCCCGCACTTCGCCCCGGAACTGTTCCGCCGCGTACGCCTGAAAGACCCGCTGAAATCCAAGCAGCTGCGCCAGGGCCTGCAACAGCTGGCCGAGGAAGGCGCGACCCAGGTGTTCTTCCCCGAGCGCAGCAACGACATCATCCTCGGCGCGGTCGGTGTGCTGCAGTTCGACGTGGTCGCCAGCCGCCTGAAAGAGGAATACAAGGTCGAATGCGCCTACGAGCCAATCACCGTGTGGTCCGCGCGCTGGATCGACTGCAGCGACAAGAAGAAGCTTGAGGAATTCTCCAACAAGGCGGTGGAAAACCTCGCCCTGGATGGCGGCGGCCACCTCACCTACCTGGCCCCCACGCGGGTCAACCTGGCGCTTATGGAAGAACGCTGGCCAGACGTGAAATTCCGCGCCACCCGCGAGCATCACTAAGCCCTAGCGAAGCCGCGCACTCACTGATGCACGGCTTTTGCCTCAGCGCATGGAGCGCCACACTTCCCATGGGCAAGGCACTGGCTTAGGCTGGCGCCTCAACCTACAGGGAGTAACTCCATGCGCACGATGCTCTTCACCGCTTTAAGCCTGTTCGCCAGCTACAGCCTCGCCGGGGTGGAAATCCGCCAATCCTACTGGTACGTCGAACTCTCCTGCGAGGGCAACTCACAGTGCTTTGCGGCCAGCAACGGCAGCTACACCTCCAACCAGAGCGCCGCCCGCCGCTTTGACGATGCGAACAAGGCGCAGCGCTTTGTCGACAGCTTCACCAGTAGCATCAGCGGGAAATCCCCGCGAATCGTCCAAGGCGCTGACAGTAAGTGCGTGAGCGACGACGAAGCACGCCGCCTGAACCTCTCTGGCAACCGCTGCTAGCCGTGATGCTATGCGCCTGATCGACACCCATACCCATCTGGACTTCCCCGACTTCGATACTGATCGCGCCGAGCTGCTGGCCCGCTGCCGCGATCTTGGCGTCGAGCGCCTGGTGGTGCTGGGTGTGCATCAGGCCAACTGGCAGCGTGTGTGGGATCTGGTACAGACCGAAGATGGTTTGTACGCCGCCTTCGGCCTGCACCCGGTGTACCTGGATGAACACCAGCCCGAACACCTGAACGAACTGCGTGACTGGCTGACTCGCTGCGCCGGCCATCCGAAGCTCTGCGCCGTGGGCGAGTTCGGCCTGGACTACTTTCTCGAACAGCTGGATCGCGAGCGACAGCAACAGCTGTTCGAGGCGCAGCTCAAACTGGCCAGCGAGCTCGAGCTGCCAGCCCTGCTGCACGTACGCCGCGCCCATGCGCCGACCATCGCCACGCTCAAGCGCCTCAAGCCAGCGCGCGGCGGCATCATCCACGCCTTTGCCGGCAGCACTGAAGAAGCCCGCGAATACCTCAAGCTCGGCTTCAAGCTCGGCCTGGGCGGCGCACCGACTTGGCCGCAGGCACTGCGGCTGCGCAAGGTAGTGGCGCAACTGCCGCTGGAGGCCATCGTGCTGGAAACCGACTCACCCGACATGGCCCCCGCCATGCACCCAAACCAGCGCAACAGCCCGGAATACCTGCCGGACATCTGCACAGCCCTGGCCGAGCTACGCGGCATCAGCGCCGACGAGCTGGCCAGCGCCAGCAGCCGCAACGCAGCCGAGTTGTTTGGCTGGAATAGCTAAGTCTGACTAACGCCCATAAAAAGCCCGCCAAGATGGCGGGCTTTTTCCAAGCGAGTTGCTGATCAGACGCGGAATGCACCAATCAACTGCTTCAAGCGCGCCACCAGCCCGGACAGCTCGCGGCTGGCCTGCTCGGTCTGGCTGGCGCCTTCGGCAGTACGCTCACCGGCCTGGCTGATCTCGACAATGTTCTGGTCGATATCCTGCGCGACGGCGGTCTGCTCTTCGGCAGCGGTGGCGATCTGCTGGTTCTGGTCGACAATCATGCCCACCGCGCCGAGGATATTCTCCAGCGCCTGCTGCACCTTGCCCGACTCGTTAACGGTGGTATCAGCCATCTGGTGACTGGCGTTCATCGCCTTGACCGCCGCGCCGACGCCGCTTTGCAGCTTGGCGATCATCGACTCGATTTGCTCGGTGGACTGCTGAGTACGCTTGGCCAGGTTACGCACCTCATCGGCCACTACGGCAAAGCCGCGACCCTGCTCACCGGCACGCGCGGCCTCGATGGCGGCGTTGAGCGCCAGCAGGTTGGTCTGTTCGGCAATGCCCTTGATCACGTCCAGCACCTGGCTGATTGAGGCGCTGTCACTGGCCAGTTTGTTGATCACCGCCACCGACTGGTCGATTTCCCCAGCCAGGCGCTGAATGCTGCCCACCTGGGACTCGACCAGCGCACGGCCGCTAACCGTTTCATCATTCACGCTCTGCGCGCTGCCCACTGCGGCGGCAGCGCTATGCGCCACTTCCTGGGCAGTGGCAGACATCTGATTCATTGCGGTGGCGATCAGGTCGATCTGCCCACGCTGGCCGGCCACCGCCTGGTTACTTTCGCCAGAGACCTGCTGCACACGGTCCGCCTGGCGCTCAACCTCAACCACGGTCTGCCCCACGCGTTCGATCAACTGGTGGATCTTGCTCACCGTCTCATTGAACACCTGACCCAGCTCGCCCAGCTCATCCTGGCTCTGCGCCTTGAAGCTGACGGTCATATCGCCCGCTGCCACCTGGTTCATCACCTGGCCGAGCTTTTTCAGGGTGGTACGGATTGATACGTAGAAGCCGCCGTACAGGTAAACGATCAGCAGGAACACCACCAGCAGAGCAGCGACCAGCAGCACCATCTGTGTACGGTTTTCCTCCAGGCGCACCTGCAGCTGCTTGTCGAGGAACACGAGCACGGCATCATTGAGCTGATAGGTCTGCTCCATGGCGCCGCTGATATCCGCGTAGAACTGCGCCCAAGGCGTATCCAGCGAGTCGGCGATAACCACCTTGTCTTCAAACAGCACCGCCGTGGTCTTCAGGGTTTCCAGGCTGCTCGCGGCCTGACTGGCCAGCTCCGTGCGCGCCTGCGCGCTGCTGTTGAGCGACGCCTGCAGGTTCAGACCGTACTCGCCATGCAGCTTTTCCAGCTCCAGCAGCAGTTCATCGAAGGCGGTACTGGCCGATGAGTTGAGAAAGCCTTGGGCCAGGGAATAGGCGCCTACTGCACGGCCTTCGCTAAGCGCCGCGGTGACCTTGGGCGTGTCCACGGTGACCAGTTCGATCATCTGTCGCACGGCGCCCTGACGGTCCTGGCTCAAGCCGGCTTGAGCGGCGACCAGTTTGATAAACACCTGAGAGCTGCCCAGCAGCTTTTCCGCCAGGGCGATCTTGCCCTGCAGCGAGGTCTCGGCCTGCACCGCGCCCAGCTCGGTAATCAGCTGATCGCGCTTGCTGTTGAACTCTTCAATTTGCTCAGGCTCGCGCACTACCGCCGCCATGCCCTGCAACGCTTCGCCAATGCTGCCTTGCAGCTTGACCAGACGCGCCTCAAGATCGCCCGCCTGGCCGGACTGACCGATCATGGCGTTGACCTCGATAAGGTCGACGAAGTCTTCGAGATTACGCCGCAGCGTGAGGCTTTCACCGAGCAGATCAATGCTCTCGAGAGCCGCCTGAGTACTGACGAACTGCCGGTAGGAGTCACGCACCAGATAGAAGTTGGTGACCAGCATGGGCAGAAAGAACAGAACACTGATCAGACTGAACTTCATGCCGAAGCTGAGGCGATTCATTAGCGCGATGGCCGGATACAACACGGTCTTCACAGGACGTCTCCAGTTCTAATTATTGTCGTGTAAGGTTACAAAACGGCCGTGCAGAATCTCAAACGGCGGCGTGTATGTCCCTTGCTGCTCGACCTGTGGCATTTGCATCAACGGGGTAAATATGGGCAGATTAATGTGATCAATGTCACAAAATAACGGTCGAACATGGCGCCATGTATACCTCTTATCGACCCCAACCTCTGTAACTTAAGGTTAATGATGCGCACACCACTGAAGCTCGGCATTGATCTGGGTGGCACTAAAGTCGAAATAATCGCACTGGAGAACGGCCAGCAAATCTTGCGCCGCCGCGCACCAACACCTCAGGGGGACTACCAGAAAACCGTCACCCTGATTGCCAGCTTAGTTGAAGATTGCGAGCGCGAACTGGGCAGCCGCGGCAGCGTCGGTGTCGGCATACCCGGCACCCGTTCCCCCGATCATGGGCGGATCAAGAATGCCAACTCCCAGTGTCTGATCGGCGAGGATCTGCAGGCCGACCTTGAGCAACGGCTACAGCGTCCAGTGCGCCTGGCCAATGACGCCGACTGCTTTGCCCTGTCAGAAGCCTGCGATGGCGCAGGCGAGGATGCCATAAGTGTTTTCGGAGTCATTCTTGGCACCGGCGTCGGTGGTGGCCTGGTAGTGCGCCAGCACCTGCTTAGTGGGCCGAATGCGATTGCCGGAGAATGGGGCCACAACCCCTTACCCTGGCGGAGCAACGAGGACGGCCCGAGTAGACGCTGTTATTGCGGCCAGGATGACTGCATTGAAACCTTTCTAAGTGGCCCGGGCTGGGCAGCACGCAGCAATCTTGGCCTGGACGCAAGCGCCCTGACGAACGCCGCAGAAGCGGGCGACCCACCCGCAAAACAGGCTTTTGCCCGCTACTGCGACCAACTGGCACGTGGCCTGGCATCGGTGATCAACCTGATTGATCCGCATGTGATCGTGCTGGGTGGCGGCATGTCCAACAGTGCCGCGCTCTACTCCCAGGTGGTGCCCCTGCTGCCGCGTTATGTGTTCTCCGATCAGGTCAACACGCGACTGCTGCAGGCCCGCCACGGCGACTCTAGCGGGGTACGCGGCGCCGCCTGGCTGTGGAACGACGATCTCAGATAAGCAGGGTCCAGACGGCAAACACCGCGTACCAGAACACCGCCGCACGCACCAACAGTTGCCATAGCCCATCCAGGCTGCTGACCCCAGCCTCGCCAATTACCGGCTCCGGCGTTTCGCCAGCTGCCCGCGCCGTAATAATCGCCAACTGCGCCGCGCTGATATCCCAGCTGAGCAGCTCATGCAGCAACGCCCGGCTGACCCCGGCAAAGTTGCCCACCAGCGCAAAACTGGCGGCCAGCACACGCACCGGTAGCCAGTCGAAGCCATGACGCACCTGTACGGCAGCCTCACGCAAGGCTGGCAGAGTGGCATGCTCGCCGGCCAGAGCAACCAGCCGATACGCCAGCGCCGCCAAAGGCCCCAGCAGCGCATACCAGAAGATCACCGCAAAGAAGCTCTGGTAGGCCTGCCACACCAGATGCCCCTGTACGCGCTGGAGCAACTCGCCCTCTTCGTCCGCCTCCAGCGCCAGATCACGCCGCGCCACCAGATAAGCAGCCTCGGCATCCTCACGGCGCCAGCTATCGCGAAACGGCCCCAGTGCCGCCAGCAAATCACCGCGACCCAGGCTGTAGATCACCACCAACAGATGCACCGGCAACGCCAGCCAACCATAGGCCACAGGCTCGAGCACCAGCAGAATCAGGCCCAGAGCGAACAACGGCAGCAGCACCAGCAGGGCCAACGCCAGCCAGGGCCGCTCAGCCCAGTGCGGCTTGCTCTCAGTCGCAGCCAGCAAGCGCAGCCACGGGCCATCGTGTTGAATGGGCTTACGCCAGGAAGAGAACTTCTCGACCCAGAGCACCAGCAGTAGCACCAGAAAATTCATGTCAGCTCCTTGTCTTGCTGCAATGCCATGCGCACGCGCTGCCAGTCGAATGCCCGGCCGGGGTCGGTCTTGCGGCCAGGCGCGATATCGCTATGGCCACAAATGCGCTCCAGAGTGATGGCCGGGTAAGCCGCCTGCAGCTGCCGGGTCAGTTCAATCAGCGCTGCATACTGCGCGGCAGTGAACGGCAGATCATCCGTACCTTCAAGTTCGATACCTAGGGAAAAATCATTACAGTTTTCCCGCTCGGCAAACCGCGACACACCGGCATGCCAGGCGCGCTCATTACAGGAGACGAACTGTGTGACGGCACCATCACGCTCGATAAAGAAATGCGCGGACACCTGCATGCTGGCGATGCTGGCGAAGTAAGGATGCTCCTCGGCATCCAGACGATTCTGAAAAAACGCCTGCACCTTGCCCGTGCCGAACTGCCCAGGCGGCAGGCTGATGTTATGGATCACCAACAGAGAAACTTCGCCCAGCGGCCGCTGATTAAAATTCGGCGATGGGCAGCGCTGGATGCCATCGCACCAGCCACTGGAAGGGTCCAGCTGCATAAAGACTCCTTGAACGAGCCACCACTCTAGTGCAGCGCCTGCTCAAGGCCAAGGGCGAATACCCGAGCAAACACGCAGATGCAAAAACGCCGCCGGGGCATTACCCCGGCGGCGTTGTGGTGACGCATCATTACAGACGATCAGGCGCCCTTGAGCTTGCGCAGGTTGCCAATCACCGATTCCAGCGCCCGATCAAACAGCAGCGCATCATCGAGCAGGCGAATCGCGCCGCGGCGGAACTCCACGGCCAAGCCCATGCGGGTTTTCTCCAGCACCTTCATACCGGTACGGTTGACGAAGATGTACTTGCCGGTTGGCTTGATCACCGCTGCCAGCTTGCACCGCAGCTTGTGTTCTTCATCTTCCTGAAACTCGACCCAACTGCCGACCCGCAAGTTATCGACCTGCAGCAGCGACTCATCGTCGTCCGGCAAGCTGGCTTCCGGCTCGGCGGCACGCAGTTCGCCAGGCGCCAGCAGAATGATCTCTTCGACCACCTCGACCATTGCCGGCTCTTCAACCGCTTCCGCAGCCGGTAGCTCCAGCAATGGCAACTCGATACCAGCCTCGGCCAAAGCAGCGCGCTGCTCTTCACCGATTTCAGCAAGCGGTGGCACGTCACCCTGCGGATTTTCTTCTGGCAAGCTGCGCTTGAAGCGCTGAAAAGCCTGCACATGTAAAGCTTCCAGCTGGCTAAAAAACTCACCGGTAGAGAACGGATCAAAGGCCGCGCTGGCCATGCCTTCGCGCAGCGCCTTAAGCAGCCCCGGCACCATCTCCAGCAAACGCATACGCGCTTCCGGCTCTTCGTGCAGCTCAACACTCCAGACCAGATCATCCATGGTTGCCAACGCTGCTTGCCACTCAGCCGACTCAACGCCGTGCTTCAGGCAGGTCAGCATAAGCACCTTGCTCCAGGCTTCCTGCAGCAGACGCACCACCACTTCCGGCAGAGTCTTGCCGAGCAAGCGCTCATTCAACGCCTGCTCGACTTCACGCCTCGCCAATGCAGCCTTGGCACTGCCTTCCTCGGCATCACGGGTACGCTGCTCAAGCAGCTCACTACGGCGGCGCTCATCACCGGTAAAGGCCAGAAACTCTGCCAACAGCTCGGAGAAGATCACCGGATCATCGACAAAGTCATTGAGCAGGCGTTGCACCACCTGCTCAATCTTCTGATACAGGCTGTCGCGCTGCGCATCGTCTTGCTCACCCCAACCCAGGGCGGCTGAGGCGATTTCATTGAGCAAACGGCGAGCCGGATGGCTGCCACGACTGAAGAAGGTCTTGTCAATCACCGCCACTTTCAGCATCGGAATCTGCAAGCGGCCAATCAGCGCCTTGAGTGAGTCCGGCAAGGTGCGATCGTCGAGGATAAATTCGAACAACATCGACACCAGGTTGATCACATCTTCATCAACCTCACCGACCACACGAGCCTTGCCCGCCTTGGCACTGGCACGGGTCAGCAAGCCTTCAAGCTGCTCACGCAGGTCAAAATCATCGCTGACCTGCGCTGGCGCACGCTGCTGCATATGCGAGAGCAGGCGCATCAGGTCATTGCTGGAGATCGGCATGGCGTCAGCCGGGCGGTTGCGCCGCGGAATCACCGAGCCACGCGCTTGGGAAAGCAGTTCCTGCAGGGCGCCGAAGACTTCCTGCACGCCCTCATCGGCAAATTCAGCCGAGAGTTCCGGCGATGCGTCCTGACGCGCACCACCAGCCGATGCACTGGCGCGCGAAGGATTCCGCCGCGCAGGTGCAGATTTGAGCTCCGGCAATACACCGGCAGCGATCAATGCTTGGTTGGCTTCGGCATACAGCTGATCGAGGTCGCTAAGTACGTACTTCTCGAACAGCTTAAGGATAATCAGCTTGACCCGGATCTCGACGCCCAGGCTGCTACAAGCATCAAGGAAGAATTCGCACAGACTGGTCGGACCGACGGGGTTGCTCTTATCGTCCAGCTTCTTGCTAACCATGGCGTTGAAGCGTGTGGTCAGGTGGCTGAGCGCCGTACCGTCGCGACTAACGACCTTGGCCACCATGGAATCCAGAGCGACCGACTCTTCCAACGCGTCGTTCTGCACCAGCGACAGGGTGTCAAACGACACCGCATCCAAAGGTGCAGGCTTGCCAATTTCATACTGATTAAGGGTGGCGAAGGCTTCGAAGACCTTCTGCAGGAAGCCGCGCTCGATATTCTTGCGCTTCAAGCGCAGATCGCGCATCGCCTCGAAGAACGCATTCTGCTCGGCATTGCTGGTGGCGCGATCCGCCATCTCGAACAGCGTATCGTCCGCATTGTCGAACAGCGCCTGCAACGCCGTTTTCAGCTGTTGCGCCGCTTTGTCACGCACATTTGTCAGCGCCACAGGCAGTCTTCCTACCGGCGAGGTGGGCGATTGCTCAGGGGCCACCTTGCTCAGGTGAACCACATTCGCATCAGTCTTCATTGCGAGTCTCCTGCAGACTGCCCCTCTTGGGCTAACCGATCTGCACAGCGATCAACTGAGCGTCATCCGTAACGTCAAAGGCCTGGCGTCAACAATTCTAAAAAGTAAAGCCATTATAGGGATGCGCGCACGCATACCAAGCTGACTTTTCCTCCAGACATGACCCGCGTCACAGATGCAGCGCCACAGCTTCCCAACGGTTACCTACACGCGACCAACGCAACAATCTATACATATCGGCGCATACAGCCAACGAAGAACTTCCATCAGCATAGCCCCACAGCCGCCAGAGAACAGCCGCAAACACTGCGCAAAAAGCTATCAATCCCTATAATCGGCGCATTCTGCTGACTGGAGCCCATCATGCCTAACCTTATCCTCGCCGACCTCGCCAACGAAATCGAGGCCAATGTGCGCCGCGCACTGGCAGAGGATATCGGCAGCGGCGACATCACCGCCCAACTGATCCCCGCCGAGCGTCTGGCGCATGCCAAGGTCATCACTCGCGAGCCCGCAGTAATCTGCGGCACTGCCTGGGTCGATGCCGTATTTCGCCAACTCGACCCACGAGTAGCCGTGCACTGGCATATCCAGGACGGCCAACGCGCCGAACCAAATCAGATATTGTTTGAACTGGAAGGCCCCGCCCGCGCCCTGCTCAGCGGTGAACGCAGCGCCCTGAATTTTCTGCAAACACTCTCAGCCGTAGCCACCCGCTGCCAGCACTATGCCGACCTAGTGCAAGGCACCACTGTCAAACTGCTCGACACCCGCAAAACGCTACCCGGCCTACGCCTGGCGCAGAAATACGCCGTGACCCAAGGCGGCTGCCACAACCACCGCATCGGCCTCTACGACGCCTTCCTTATAAAGGAAAACCATATCGCCGCCTGCGGCGGTATCGCCCAGGCCGTAGCGGCCGCGCACAAAATCGCACCCGGCAAGCCGGTGGAAGTTGAAGTGGAGAGCTTGGATGAACTGCGCCAGGCGCTGGACGCAGGGGCCGATATCATCATGCTTGATGAGCTGAGCCTGGAGGAAATGCGTGAAGCCGTAACCCTAGCTGCTGGCCGTGCAAAACTTGAAGCCTCGGGCGGCGTAAACGAAAACACCTTACGGGCGATTGCCGAGACCGGGGTGGACTATGCGTCAATTGGCGCGCTAACTAAGGATGTGAAAGCAGTAGATTTATCGATGCGTTTACGACAATAAAGCTTGGGCAGCACCTCACAACATCATAATGCCCTGCCAGTACACATACTGGCAGGGCAAATTTTGCTAAAAATGCCCTAAACATCATGGCATCACAGGCAAAAAGCTAGTCTTTATGCATTACAGAAAGCAATAGGAGAGCAGGATACTTCTCTGCCAATACATCTAGGCTAACCATCGCGCGATCAAAGCTTACTTCTCCATGTAAAGCCCTAAGACGTAGAAACTCACTATTGGCTTCTTCTATTTCCCCACTCAAGGCCAACGCAACACCTAAGCGGAATAGCGTATACGAGTAGGGGTTGCGATAAGCAACTTGCCGCATCCACGCCAGCTCATCGACACTCATCTCTTTCAAATATTCAAACCGGGAAAATCGTATTAACTCTCTTAAGCCAGAAAGCATTACCACATCAGGCGCATCGCGATCAGCCTTTAAAGTCCCGATCTTAAGATCTTCAAACCGCATCAGCCGATAATCCTCTTCGACCTTACGATATTCAAAAAACACCAGAAAAAACACCGCAAGGCAGGACACCCAAAAACCCAAAAACAAAGGCCGAGGCACTTTCCCAGCGGAAGATTCAGTTTCGGCGATTATAACGCCCAACATAAACCCCACTGGCAATAAAAAAAAGGCATATTCCAGGGGAAACTCGAGCATGCTATGTATCAAAACAAAACCAACAATTAAAAACAACAAAACGCTTTCACTGCGCCTGACTTTAACAGCAGTTAGCATCAGCCACCCACCAAGCGCCAACACAACAACCCCACCGACTAGAGGCCCACACCACAACATCAAATCTAAGACGATGTTGTGTGCGTGCTCCGTCGGCAGGGCAAATGGCTTGTCAAGCGAGACAAGCGCTTGGGCTACAGAGACCTGCCCCCAACCATAGCCCCACAAAGGGCCCTCAAAGAGCGCATATACAAATTGAGCCCAGAGCTCAAATCGCTGCATCTGCGACGCGCGCTCAAGCAAGCCGGGAAGGGAAAGACCAATACTTTCTGAAAAAATTGGATAGCCTATGGTTAAACTAGCATAGACCAGCACCCAACCAGCCATATGTAAATACCCGATCCTGAATTGCTCCCCTTTCCACCACCACCACACTAGAGAAAATACAGCACCCACCCATGGCGTCCGAGACTGGGTCAGAACAACCCCAAATATAAGAATAAAAGCAATTATCCCACTAACAAAAGCCCCAAAAAACTTTCGCTCAAACAAATAAATCAAGCCCCCCAACCCCATACATAATAAAGTGGCCAAGTTATTAGGCTGCGCTAGGTTTGCATAAGGCCTACCACCGAGCTGAATATCCACAACCCACATCCCAGAGGACAACCCGAGCCATTGAGCGATTGCTATAAAACAGCTAACAAGAGAAGCAAACACGAAAACACTGGAAAGCCATACACACACTTGCGAGGAGTTAGTTTGACCCAGATTAAACCCCGCAAAAATAGCAACAGAAAATGACGAAATATAGAAAAACGCCATCAAACTGTCACTTAGAAAGAACGTCACTCCAAATAAAAAATAGAAAATAGGCACAAGAGAAAATATAAAAATAAACAGCATAGAGCTGGTAAAGCCCCCCCCTCGATAAAAAAAACAGGCGCTCACTGAAAAAAGCGCAAAAAATGCAAAAAAGTCCTGGTACGCGGTTAGCCAAGGAACTGTATGGTTTGGCAACAGCCATGCCACGACAATGAACACAGCAGCCCAGAAAAAAGAAAGCCTGTAGACAGATGACATATTAACCCTCAAAAAAAAACGCCTCTATTAAAGAGGCGCTCACTACAACCAGCGATTACAATACAGTTTAGCTGGAATTAGTTCCGGCAAGAAGCTGGCAGATGCTTAGCCTCGCCCGCGGTGCGCGCACAAGTCCACTGAAGCTGAGTATCTGAACCTGCGGCGGCAGCGGGTGTCAAAGTAAATGCAGGCTGAGTTGTAGCGCCAGTGTTTTTGGTGGTAACCCGAATCACACCGTTGGCCTCAATACCTACACTCGCTACATATGCATTGGCGCCAGAGCCCTGAGTGAAGCTGTAGCCGCTATTCGAAGCTGTAACGCTTGCAAGACTACCAATGGATGCTGCAGTCTCAGCCACAGCTAGTTTGGCTGCCGAAGCCTGCAACATACCTTCCGAAACCTTTGTACGGATGGTGTAGTCCTGGTAAGCCGGCAGCGCAATGGCAGCTAGAATACCGATGATCGCGACTACGATCATCAATTCAATCAGAGTAAAACCTTTCTGCATTTGGGATTTCATAACTGTCTCCTAGATTATGTTTAGGTCTGTGACCTAAACATAACCTTAGCAGATTACGTGCCAAGTACTCAGCCTCCGATAGCTAACGCTTTTATCGCCAGCCTCGATAACACCAAATAGAGAAAGGCTGGCACTAACTGCCCTTTTTTGTCACATCCAGGTGTTGCGTTTGGCACGCGCCAATCAACTAGGCTATAAGGCGTAGATTGATATGGAGCCTGCAATGAACGACAGCGTGTCCCTTACCGGCCTTGCCCGCCAGATGGTCTTGGCAGAGCTACTGGATGAAAAAACTGCCCAACAGGCTCAAAGCCAAGCCCAGCGTAATAAGCTGTCACTCGTCACGTACCTAGTACAGAACAAACTGGTGAAAAGCCGGGTACTGGCGGAGCTTGCATCTGAGCAGTTCGGTGTCTCGTTCGCTGACCTGAACTCGATTGATAAAGAGAGCCAACCAAAGGACCTAGTAAGCGAAAAACTAGTACGCCAACACCGCGTGCTGCCGCTCTGGCGTCGTGGCAACAAGCTGTTTGTTGCTGTGTCTGACCCCACCAACCATCAGGCCGTTACCGACATACAATTCAGTACCGGGATGAACACAGAGGCCATCCTGGTTGAAGACGACAAGCTTGGCGAAGCCATTGAAAAATTCTTCGATTCTGCCGCCAGCGGCATGGACGATCTAGGAGACATTGACCTCGACGGACTAGATGTTGAAGCTGTTAACGATGATGGCCCAGACAGCGGCGAAGGCAACGCAGCTGATGACGCTCCGGTAGTACGCTTTGTCAACAAGATGCTGCTGGATGCCATTAAAGGCGGCTCATCTGACCTACATTTCGAGCCTTACGAGAAGACATATCGCGTGCGTTTTCGTACCGATGGAATTCTGCATGAGATCGCCCGCCCGCCCATTCAGCTATCACCGCGAATATCTGCACGCTTAAAGGTAATGGCCGGACTGGATATTTCTGAACGCCGCAAGCCACAGGACGGGCGCATCAAGATGCGCATATCCAAAACAAAATCAATCGACTTTCGCGTCAGTACCTGCCCAACCCTATGGGGCGAGAAGATCGTGATGCGAATTCTTGACTCAGCAAGCGCCCAAATGGGTATCGACGCCCTAGGCTATGAAGAGTCGCAAAAAGATCTTTACATGTCGGCGCTCAAACAGCCTCAAGGTATGATCCTTGTGACCGGCCCCACCGGCTCTGGAAAAACTGTATCGCTGTATACCGGGTTGAATATCCTCAACACCGTTGACGTAAATATCTCCACAGCAGAAGACCCTGTGGAAATCAACCTGGAAGGCATCAACCAGGTCAACGTCAATCCCAAGCAGGGCATGGACTTTACCGCCGCACTCAAATCCTTCCTGCGCCAGGACCCGGACATCATCATGGTCGGTGAGATTCGAGACTTGGATACAGCCTCCATCGCCATCAAAGCTGCCCAGACTGGCCACATGGTCATGTCAACCTTACACACCAACAGCGCAGCAGAAACCCTGACCCGCCTTCGCAACATGGGGGTTCCGTCATTCAACATCGCAACCTCGGTCAACCTGATCATTGCCCAACGCCTGGCCCGCAAGCTTTGCAATAACTGCAAGAAAGAAATACAGATTCCCCGGGAAACCCTGCTTGAAGAAGGTTTCCCAGAAAACAAGATTGGCACCTTTAAGATTTTCGAGCCCGCGGGCTGCGAAAATTGCAATGGCGGCTACAAAGGTCGTGTCGGAATTTATGAAGTGGTTAAAAACACGCCTGCACTGCAACGGATTATCATGGAGGAAGGCAACTCTATTGATATTTCCATCCAGATGCGCAAAGACGGCTTTAATGACCTGCGTACTTCAGCCCTGCTGAAGGCCATGCAAGGCGTTACCAGCCTCGCCGAAGTGAACCGTGTGACTAAGGACTAACCGATGGCCGTTAAAGCACTAAAAACCAGCACCTTCGCCTGGGAAGGCACCAATAAGCAGGGTGCAAAAATAAAAGGTGAAGTCAGCGGCCAGAACCCAGCACTGGTAAAAGCTCAGCTGCGCAAGCAGGGCATCAACCCCACCAAAGTACGCAAGAAATCCGCCTCGCTGTTCAGTGCAGGCAAAAAAATCACACCAATGGATATTGCGCTGTTTGCTCGACAAATGGCCACCATGATGAAAGCAGGCGTACCACTGCTCCAATCTTTTGAAATTATTGGTGAGGGACTGGACAACCCCAATATGCGTAAACTGGTAGATGACATAAAACAACATGTTGCTGCCGGTAATAGTTTCGCGGCTTCACTGCGTACACGACCAGAATATTTCGATGATCTGTTCTGCAACCTAGTAGATGCAGGCGAACAGGCGGGCGCACTTGAGGACCTACTGGACAGAGTTGCCACATATAAAGAAAAAACCGAAGCACTAAAAGCAAAGATAAAAAAGGCAATGAATTACCCGATTGCCGTAATTGTTGTGGCCGTTATAGTTTCAGCTATATTGCTAATCAAAGTAGTACCACAATTCGAGACTGTATTTTCAAGCTTTGGAGCAGAGCTACCTGCGTTCACCCAATTTGTTATAAGCATCTCTCAGGGTCTTCAAAAGTGGTGGTTTGTAATACTTGTAGCTACATTTATTCTAATATTTTCGCTCAGAGAAGCAAAAAAACGCTCCGAGAAATTTCGAAACTGGATTGACCGCACGGCCCTGAAAGCGCCTATTGTAGGAAGCATTATCTACAACTCATCCGTAGCCCGTTACTCGAGAACCTTGGCAACCACCTTTGCCGCAGGTGTTCCTCTCGTCGAGGCATTAGACTCAGTTGCAGGGGCAACCGGCAATATTGTATTCAAGAATGCCGTTAATAAAATCAAGCAGGATGTTAGCGCTGGGATGCAGCTTAATTTCTCAATGCGCAGCACAGGCGCATTCCCGTCAATGGCCATTCAAATGACCGCTATTGGTGAAGAGTCCGGCGCACTGGACATGATGCTGGATAAAGTAGCAAGTTATTATGAAGCGGAAGTAGATAATGCTGTTGATGGCTTGACTAGCCTGATGGAGCCCCTAATCATGTCCGTACTGGGCGTATTGGTTGGCGGCCTGATCATCGCAATGTACCTGCCAATCTTCCAACTGGGCGCCGTTGTTTAACCTATGTCAGTAATCGACTTCTTGGCCAGCCACGTGCTGGCCTTTATTTTATGCGCACTGCTTGTCGGCTTGTTGGTCGGCAGCTTCCTCAATGTGGTGGTTTATCGCCTACCCAAAATGATGCAGCGCGATTGGCATGAGCAGGCCCGTGAAATATTGGAGCTGCCCGCCGAGCCCCATACAGCAACATTCAATCTGGTACTGCCCAACTCAACTTGCCCGCACTGCTCCCATGAAATAAAGCCCTGGGAAAACATTCCGGTTATCAGCTACCTGTTTCTGCGCGGCAAGTGCTCAAGCTGCAAAGCATCGATCAGCATGCGCTACCCACTGGTTGAGCTGGCTTGCGGTTTGTCGTCGGCCTTTATCGCCTGGCACTTCGGTTTTACCTGGCAGGCTGGCGCGATGCTGCTGTTGACCTGGGGCTTGCTGGCGATGAGCTTGATCGATGTTGATCATCAGCTGCTGCCGGATTCGCTGGTGCTACCGCTGTTGTGGCTTGGTTTGATTGCCAATAGCTTTGGCATATTTACCAGCCTAGAAGATGCGCTCTGGGGGGCAATTGCCGGCTATCTGAGCCTATGGTCGGTGTACTGGTTATTCAAGCTGGTAACCGGCAAGGAAGGCATGGGTTATGGCGACTTCAAGCTGCTGGCCATGCTCGGCGCATGGGGTGGCTGGCAGGTCTTGCCGTTGACGATACTGCTGTCGTCGCTGGTTGGTGCGATCCTGGGCCTGATCATGCTGCGCTTGCGTAACGCTGAAACCAGCACGCCCATCCCTTTCGGCCCTTACTTGGCGATTGCCGGTTGGATTGCCTTGCTCTGGGGTGAGCAAATCACCTCCAGCTATCTACAGATCGCCGGCTTCTAATCAAGCCACCGGCGGTGGGAGGCGCTTTAGCGGCGAGCGGTTCAAGAACAGTCGCGGCTAAAGCCCCTCCTACAGGCCAGTAACATAGCCCGGATGTACTCCGGAAAATCCCCCAAGATTGCATCCAGGCTACGGTTTTCGCTGGCCATCCAGCGAGCCTGCAGATACGCCTATATCTTTCGCGGGCACGGCCCGCTCCTACTGTTCGCCAGCTGCCAAGCTGCTGCACTACAATCGCGCCTTCGAATGACCGGCAAGAGCACGCACCTTGACCACAAAACCTTGGATTCTTGGCCTTACCGGCGGCATTGGCAGCGGCAAGAGTGCTGTGGCCCAGTACTTTATCGATCTGGGCGTGCATCTGGTCGATGCCGACCACGCAGCGCGTTGGGTGGTTGAGCCTGGTAAGCCGGCGCTAACCAAGATCGCCGAGCACTTCGGCAGCGATGTACTGCAAGCTGATGGCCAACTTGATCGCGCGGCACTGCGCAGCCGGATTTTTGCCGACGCCGGTGAGCGGCGCTGGCTTGAAGCGCTGCTGCATCCGCTGATCGACAAGGAAATCATCCAGTACCTGGCGCGGGCAGAATCACCCTATGCCATTCTGGTTTCGCCGTTGCTGGTTGAATCAGGCCAGCACAAGCTGACCCAGCGCATACTGGTGGTGGATGCCCCCGAGCAGCTGCAAATGCAGCGCACCATGGCTCGCGACCAGAGCTCCAGCGAGCAGGTGCAGGCCATTCTCAAGGCTCAGGCCAGCCGTAAAGAACGCCTACGCCACGCCCATGATGTGCTGCTCAACGATCAAGACTTGCCCTGGCTGCGAGCCGAAGTGGAACGACTCCACACCTTTTACCTGAGCCTACGCGGAGGCCAAGCATGAGTACGCCAACCCTAGTCGCCTGCCCCACCTGCAACGCGCCCGTCGAATGGGGCCCGCAAAGCCCGAACCGGCCCTTCTGTTCAGAACGCTGCAAGCTGATCGACCTCGGCGCCTGGGCCTCGGAAGAGCACGCAATTGCCGGCAACCCACTGGAAGATGATCTGTTCTCTGGCGAGCTACCGCCGCGCGAGCACTGATATTCAGGGCCGCATAAAGCTGTAGTCGCGATCGCTATCCAGATTGTCAGCGAGAAACTGCAGCTCTGCGGCCAGATCCGCCGCGCTGCGTCCGGCCCGGCTACGCTCGACCACTGCGCTGAGCAAGGCCCGCAGCACCATGGCCTGATCAAAACCCTGCGCCTCGACACCCAGCAAGCTCTGCTCAATTGTCTGCCTTGCCCATTGATGCACACCCATATCGCGCCCTCTCCGTTGATAGATCAAAGATCGCGCATAGCCGTTCGCGCAGCTTGATCTGAATCAAGCTGCGCAACGCAATCGAAACGCTGAAGGGCGTGCCATCAGCGCGGCAGATCATCATCCTTCCAGGGCGCGGCCAGATAACGCGTGCGATTGAAGGTCTCCAGCCAATCCGGATAGAACACCACCAGCGCCGTGACCAACATGCCGTTGATAAAGGCCTCGGGGAAAATCACCAGCCAGAGGTAGCCGATAAAGTCCTCCAGCCATGGCGGCATAGGGAACAGCCCATCCACCCAGAGCACCGTGAAGGCGGCAGCGATACACAGCAACGCCGCCAGCGCAGCGGCGAAGAAGCCACTGCAGAAGATATACACGAACAGATTGCGCGGCTGTTTTTTCTCGACCCACAGCGCGCATGCCTCGGTCACCCACACGGGAATCACCACCAGCAGCACACCATTGACGCCCAGCGCAGCAAGGTCCTGCCGGCCCAGCGCCAGCAAGCCCAGCTGCGCAATCAACCCCACCAGCATGGCCAGAGGCCAATCCAGCAGCAAGGTGACCGCCGTCATGCCGATAAAGTGATAGGACAGGCCCGAGTCGAAATCTCGGCGTACCAGCCACAGTACAAACAGCGCCAGCGCCGTGCCGCAAAGCAGATGTTGGCGGCGCAGATCACTGCACAGCTCAACCCAGGGCGCACGCCAGATCGCCCAGCACAGCAGCGGCAAATAGATCAGCCAACCCAGTATCTGACTGGTGGAAGACAATAAGTGCGCGGCAATCATGCGGAACAACCCCCAAGCCATCGTGGCCGACTTGCGCAGTCTACAACTGCGGCCTCCAGCAACACATGAAAAGCCCGCAACAACCGTCGCAGAGGGATACCAACAACCCAACCGCGCAGGCTAAGCTGAGCCCATGGATGACTCAGATTACCTGCGCCTGCTGACGCATCAGGCCGAACAAGCCAACGCCTTTCTCTCCAACGCGCGCAAGTGGGAGCGCGAGCGCTGGGTGTGCCAGCGCCTGTTGCAAGCCTTGAACGTCAGCCATCGCCTGGATGAGTTCAGTGCCGCGGGCCATGAACCGCCTGACGTGTTGTTCCGCGAGGCCAGCTTTGAGGTGTTCTTCGTCCTCGACGAAGGTCGCCGCCTGAATGATGAATGGCGCGCCGAACTGGAACGGCGGCGCAGCGCATTTTCCCTCAGCCAGCTGGTGCGCCGCGAAGCAAAACCACGGCGCATCGCCGCCGCCGAACTGCAACAGCGCCTGACGCCAACCCTGCGCAAGAAAGCCCACAACTATAAAGAGCGCGGCCTCGACCTGAGCGAGCTGGACCTGCTCGCTTACGTCAACCTGAAACGCGCGGTGCCGGACTTCAATAGCCACTTTCCGCCGCCAACCGAGTTTCTCCGCCAGGGCTGGCGCTCGCTATCACTGGTCGGCCCGACCTTTGCGCGCGTGCTTTTCGCTCACCCGGACGCTCCGGACTTTCTGCGCAACAACCTCGGCCGCTCCGTACTCTTCGATGTGGGCATCAGCCTGTGAGCCCTTTGCACGAATTGCTCGCGGCCGTGCCGCAACAGGGCTGCGTGCGCTGGATTGGCGTTCGCCCAGCCTCGCGGGCGGCGATGATCGAGCTGGAGGCCGTTGAAGCGCGCCGCGAAGCCGGTCTCACCGGCGACCACAGCCGGCCAGGGCCACGCAATGCCAGGCAGGTCACCCTGATCCAGTGGGAACACCTGGCGGTGATCAGCGCATTGATGGGCCGCCCAGCCGAACAGCCAATCAGCGCACCTGAAATACGGCGCAATATCGCCATCAGTGGCATCAACCTGTTCAGCCTCAAAGGCCGGCGTTTTCGCCTCGGCCAGGCGATCCTGGAAACCACCGGTTGGTGCCAACCCTGCGCCAAGCTGGAAGAACGCCTGGGGCTTGGCACCTTTCAGGCCATGCGCGGCCACGGCGGAATTACTGCGCGCGTGCTACAAGGGGGCATTATTCGTCTGAATGACGCCCTGCGCGTTGAGCCTTTATAAGCCGCGCAGCTAGAATGCCCAGCACTTCAGCCTGCAATCGATCCCATCAATTGCCAAACGGCCCCTTAATTCGAGGCACGCATGTCCAGTCGCCTGAACCCTGATGATCAAAAACGTGTCGAGCAATACCTCAGCGCTCCGCAACATCAGGTCGAGCGCCAGCCGTTCAAGGTTTGGCGGCTGCTGCTGATCATCGTGATGGTCACGATTGGCCTGGGCGTGCTGAGCCGTCTTCTGAGTCGACTGGTGCTATGAGCTGCTTAGCGCTCGCCCACAGCGACTCGCCACTTTTTCTTAAAAGCCTTGTGAGCGTGTCTGATGACTCATCAAATCATAATTGTCGGCGGCGGCGCCGGCGGACTGGAGCTTGCTACCCGCCTGGGTAGAACCCTGGGGAAACGCGGCCAGGCCAGGATCACGCTGGTCGACGCCAACCTGACGCATATCTGGAAACCGCTGCTGCACGAAGTGGCCGCTGGCTCACTGAACTCCTCCGGCGATGAGCTGAACTACGTGGCGCAGGCCAAGTGGAATCACTTCGAGTTCCAGCTGGGCCGGATGTGCGATCTCAACCGCGCAGAAAAACGCATCAGCCTGGCGGCCACCCTGGACGACCACGGCCAGGTGCTGATGCCTGCTCGCGAGCTGAGTTATGACAGCCTGGTCATCGCCGTGGGCAGCACCACCAATGACTTCGGCACTGCCGGCGCCGCCGAGCACTGCCTGTTTCTGGATACACGCGAGCAGGCCGAGCGCTTTCACCGTCAACTGCTCAGCCATTACCTGCGCGCCCACGCCAGCCAGAGTGAAACCACCGAGCTAATCAATATCGCCATCGTCGGCGCCGGTGCCACGGGCGTTGAACTCGCCGCCGAGCTGCACCACGCAGCGCGTGAACTGGCGGCCTATGGCCTGGATCGGATCAGCCCGGAAAATATGCGCATCACCCTGATCGAAGCCGGCCCGCGGGTATTGCCAGCCCTGCCGGAGCGCATTAGCCATCCCGTGCATAAAACCCTGGAGAAGCTCGGCGTAACCGTGCTCACTGGCGCCGCCGTCAGCCAGGTGACTCGCGAGGCGCTGCATACCGCGCAAGGCCAGGTTATTCCGGCCACCTTGAAAGTCTGGGCGGCGGGGATTCGCGCGCCTGATTTCCTTAAAGAGCTGGATGGCCTGGAAAGTAATCGCATCAACCAGCTGCAAGTACGCCTGACGCTGCAAACCACCCAGGACGACAACATTTTTGCCTTCGGCGACTGCGCCGCCTGCCCACAACCCGGCAGCGAAGGACGCAACGTGCCGCCACGCGCACAAGCGGCGCACCAGCAAGCATCGTTGCTGGCCAAATCGCTGAAGCTGCGCATTGAGGGCAAAGCCCTGCCTGAATACCGCTACCGCGATTACGGCTCACTGATCTCGCTGTCGACCTTCTCGGCGGTCGGCAACTTGATGGGCAACCTGACCGGCAGCGTTATGCTCGAAGGCTGGCTGGCCAGAATGTTCTACGTGTCGCTCTACCGCATGCATCAGATCGCCCTGTATGGCGTAACCCGCACGCTGCTGATGATGCTCGGCGACCGCATCGGTCGCAGCACCGAGCCACGTCTTAAGCTGCACTAAGTTGTCTGCGGACAAGGCCTCGCCTTGCCCGCAGTAACCCCAGCTAGTGGCGAAGCAAAAATCGCAGGCAATAAAAAACCCGCACTAGGCGGGTCTTTTACTTTCAAGCGTGCTTGAAATGGTGGGTCGTGTGGGATTCGAACCTACGACCAATTGGTTAAAAGCCAACTGCTCTACCAACTGAGCTAACGACCCAAAAATGGTCGGGGTAGGGGGATTCGAACTCCCGACATCCTGCTCCCAAAGCAGGCGCGCTACCGGACTGCGCTATACCCCGATGAAAGATTGGCTCCGCGACCAGGACTCGAACCTGGGACCCAATGATTAACAGTCATTTGCTCTACCGACTGAGCTATCGCGGAACTACTTGCTTCCTTTCTCAGAAACCGGAGCCGGTTGTTAAATCGTTTCCCGTGTCTGAGGCGCGCCATTTTACGTTTCCGCGCGCGCCTGTCAACCCCTTAAATTGCTTTTAGTACAATGATTTGCAGCTGCGTGAGCGGCTGCTATATCTTCCCTATGTCTGTATTCATTGCAGGACGCACCAGCCGTAAGGCTCCAGCCAGGAAAGTCCATGAGTAACCAGGGCATACCGCCAAATCCACCCGGCTCAACGCAGACCCTTGCCAGCCGGGGTATCCAGCCGCGCTTCGGCGACCTGGTGCAAAGCTGTCGAAAACTGGTAATGAACCGCCTGGCCGAACACCTGACCGGGGTCTTCGCCCAGGTCGACGACACGCTGTTTGAGTGCGCCGAAAAAGCCGAGAACAATCAGGTGCAAACCCTGTTCTTCGACAACATGCGCGAGATCCGCAGGCAGCGGCCACAGATAGAACGCAGCTACCACCAGCAGATCGCGCAGAACTTCTCCGACTTCCTCGAAGGCAAGCTCAAGCCGCCACCCAGCGCCAGCGAGCTGGACGCTGAGCACATGGCCCTGGTGCAGAACGAGGATTATGAAGAAAGCCTGCAAGTCACCAATATGGTCAGCCGGGTCAAGGCGCGCTGTGCGCAGCCGCTGTTTGCCCTGGAGCAACGCCTGGCCCTGCTGAACAACGGCCAGAAGCTAGGCGAGGACATCAACCCCTTCGGTCCGCAGATGATTGCCCAGGCCTTTCGCGACGCGCTGACGCCCTGCCCGTTTCCGCTGCGTATAAAGGTCATCCTCTATACGCTGTTTGATACTCATGTGATGCAGAGCCTGGACAGCATCTATGCCGCGTTGAATCAACGCCTGATCGATGCCGGTGTACTGCCTAACCTCAAGTACACCGCGCAGCGCAACAACCCGCCGGCCCCTACAAAGACAACACCCGCCGCCGCACCCGGCGAACACCCGACCGAGAGCAGTACAAGCAATAGAAACCCGGGCGGTACTGCCACCGCGCAACCTCAAGCGCAACCCTACAGCGCTGGCAGCACCGATCTAAGCGGTCCGCCGCCGAACGACCCGCAGGAATTGCTCGGTAGCCTGGCAACGCTGCTGAGCGAACACCGCCAACGCGACATTGACGCGCCACTGCTTGGCGGCACCCGCAGCATTGCCAGCTTTACCCCGCGCGAAGCGACCAGCACCTACAGCGCCTCGGCCCTGCTGGATGCGCTCAACCGCATGCAGCAGCAATCGGCCAACGACCTGTCACAGCGCCTGAGTCGCCCGCAGCAGGTAGAAGGCCTCAAGGCCGATTTACAGCAACAGTTGGAAGCCCACAGCGAGCTACCTGGTCAGCAGAAGGTTTCCGACCAGGAAGCTGACGTGATCGACCTGGTCGGCATGCTGTTCGACTTTATCCTCGACGACGACAACCTGCCGGACAGCTGCAAGACCACCCTGTCCCACCTGCACACGCCCTACCTGAAAGTGGCGCTGCAGGACAAAGCGCTGTTCACCCAACACCATCATCCTGCCCGCCGCCTGCTCAATGCCATGGCCCAGGCCGGCGTGCTGTATGGCGGCGACGGCGATGAACGCGGCCTGCTGGCCAAGATGCAATGGGTAGTTGAGCGGGTTATCCATGATTTCTTCGGCGATCTGCAACTGTTTGAAGGATTGCTGGAGGAGTTCAACGAGTTCGTTGCCACCCTCAGGCACAAAGTCGAACTGCGCGAACGCCGCGCGGTGGAAGCAGCCAAAGGTCGCGACAAACTGCTCGGCGCTCGCCAGCACGCGGTCGAAGCAATAGCCAATAGCCTGAACAATCGCCAGCCGCCGACCATCATCCGCAACTTCCTCGAATTGACCTGGGCCGACGTACTGGTATTCGTGCTGCTGCGCAACGGCGAACAGAGCCCGGAATGGCAGCGCGCCTGTGAAGCGGCCGAGCAGCTGGCCTGGAGCGGCATCCTACTCGACGAAACGGGTCGGGAACGCCTGCAGAAACTGCGCGTACCGCTGCTCGAAGACCTGCGCAAAGGCCTGGAACTGCTCGGCGGCTACCACGAGGACGGAATCCGCCGCCTGCTGCAGGACTTGGTAGCCTGCCAGCACGCCGTACAGGCTAAACAGCCGCAGGTGGCTGCCCAACTCAAACCGACGCTGCCAGAGAGCCCATTGGGCGCCATGCTCGGCGAAGATGCCGCACTGGCGACCCTGGCGCCGCGCGAATCGACACTCTCGGCCCGCGCGCAAACACTGGCCAAGGAGCTGGGGCATATCGAGTTCGGCACCTGGTTCGAGTTCGTCAATGGCGAACAGGTACGCACACTCAAGCTGTCCTGGTTCAGCCCAACCACGCGTAACTATATGTTTGTCGACCAGAGCGGCCAGCGCGTGGCAATCAAGCCACTCACCCAGCTGGCCACAGAAATGGAACAAGGGCTGGCGCGCATCGTCACCCCTGAACGAGGTGCACCGCTGGTGGACCGCGCCCTTACCGCCATTTACCGCGTGCTCCAGCGTTTTACCGGGCGCACGGCTGAGCCTCAAGAATAAGGAACTCCTATGGATGACGAACGTCGCCTGCACAGCCGGCATAACGCCGACGTGCAGCTGGAAGTCTTCGACTTACACACCGGGCAGCGCCTGGGCCGCGTGGTCGACCTGTCCGCCGATGGCTTTATGTTGTTCAGCGATACCCCGCTGACCGCCGACGAGCTGGTGGAGTGCCGCCTGGTCAGTGAACAGGAGGTTGAAGGCGTGTGCGAAATCACCCTGGGGGCCGACTGCCTATGGAGCCGCCCTGGCGCCGACGGCCAGCATTGCTGGGCAGGCTTTCACATCATTGATCTGGCCGAAGATCAGGCGGCCGCGCTGGAAATTCTGCTTAAGCATCTGTAATCCAGCCCCATAAAACACACCCCGGTCAGCGCAAACTGAACCGGGGTGTGTTTTATTCGGCAGCCTTAATGCTATCGGCTGCGCTTAGCCGAAGACGATCTCATCACCCTCGACCCTGCCCGTCACGCTAGTGCCAGGGGCAAACTTGCCGGCCAGAATCAGCTGCGCCAAGGGGTTTTCGATCCAGCGCTGCACTGCACGCTTGAGCGGGCGCGCGCCATAGACCGGGTCATAGCCGACGGCGATCAGCTTGTCCAAAGCCTCGTCGGACAACTCCAGGCTCAGCTCGCGTTCGGCCAGACGCTGACGCAAACGACCCAGCTGGATTTGCGCAATCCCAGCAATCTGATCGCGAGCCAGCGGCTCGAAGATCACCACCTCATCGATCCGGTTGATAAATTCCGGACGGAAGTGTGTGCCCACCGCATCCATGACCGCCGCCCGCTGCGCCTCGCGATCACCGACCAGCTCCTGAATCTGCGTGGAGCCGAGGTTGGAGGTCATCACGATCACGGTGTTCTTGAAATCCACGGTGCGGCCATGACTGTCGGTCAGGCGCCCATCTTCCAGCACCTGCAACAGCACGTTGAACACATCCGGGTGAGCCTTCTCCACCTCATCCAGCAGGATCACCGAATAGGGCTTACGGCGTACGGCCTCGGTCAGATAGCCACCCTCCTCGTAACCGACATAGCCCGGCGGCGCACCGATCAGCCGCGCCACGGAGTGCTTCTCCATAAACTCGGACATATCGATACGCACCAACGCCTCTTCGGTATCAAAGAGAAACTCGGCCAGCGCCTTGCACAGCTCGGTCTTGCCGACCCCGGTCGGGCCGAGGAAAAGGAACGAACCGCTCGGCCGATTCGGATCAGATAGTCCAGCACGGGAGCGCCGCACGGCGTTAGCCACGGCGACTACGGCTTCGTTCTGACCGATGACCCGCTGATGCAGCAAACCTTCCATTTTCAACAGTTTGTCGCGCTCGCCTTCGAGCATTTTGCTCACCGGAATACCGGTCCACTTCGATACCACTTCGGCGATTTCTTCCTCGGTAACCTTGCTGCGCAGCAGCTGGTTCTCGCTTTTACCGTGCTGGTCGACCATCTGCAGGCTGCGCTCCAGGTCCGGAATAATCCCGTACTGCAGCTCAGCCATACGATTGAGATCACCCTTACGCCGCGCCGCCTCAAGCTCCTGACGGGCTTGCTCGATCTTCTGCTGAATCTGCGCGGAGCCTTGTACCTCGGCCTTTTCCGATTTCCAGATATCTTCCAGGTCGGCGTACTCGCGCTCCAGCCGCGCAATGTCTTCGTTAAGCTTGGCCAGGCGCTTGATCGCCGCTTCGTCGTCTTCTTTCTTCAACGCCTGAGCTTCAACTTTGAGCTGAATCAGACGCCGCTCAAGGCGATCGAGCACCTCAGGCTTGGAGTCGATCTCCATACGAATGCGACTGGCCGCTTCGTCGATCAGGTCGATGGCCTTGTCTGGCAGCTGACGGTCGGTGATATAGCGGTGCGACAGCTTGGCCGCGGCGATGATCGCGCCGTCGGTGATGGCCACCTTGTGGTGCACCTCGTAACGTTCTTTCAGGCCACGCAGGATGGCGATGGTGTCTTCTTCGCTCGGCTCATCGACCAGCACTTTCTGGAAGCGCCGCTCCAGCGCCGCGTCTTTCTCGATGTACTGGCGGTACTCGTTGAGCGTGGTCGCGCCGACGCAGTGCAGCTCGCCACGCGCCAAGGAGGGCTTGAGCATATTGCCGGCGTCCATCGAACCTTCGCCCTTGCCGGCGCCAACCATGGTGTGCAGCTCGTCGATAAACAGGATGATCCGCCCTTCCTGCTTGCTCAGTTCATTGAGCACCGCTTTCAGGCGCTCCTCGAACTCGCCGCGGAACTTGGCGCCAGCAATCAGCGACCCCATATCCAGCGACAGCAGACGCTTATCCTTCAAGCCATCCGGCACTTCGCCGTTGACGATGCGCTGAGCCAGGCCTTCGGCAATCGCCGTCTTGCCCACGCCCGGCTCGCCGATCAGCACCGGATTGTTCTTGGTGCGGCGCTGCAATACCTGAATGGTGCGGCGGATTTCATCATCACGACCGATCACCGGATCGAGCTTGCCTTCCTCGGCACGCTTGGTCAGGTCGACGGTGTACTTGTCCAACGCCTGGCGGTTTTCCTCGACGTTCGGATCATTCACCGCATCGCCGCCACGCAAGTTGGTCACGGCGTTTTCCAGCGCCTTGCGGCTGACGCCCTGACCGAGCAGCAGCTTGCCCAGCTTGGTGCTCTCATCCATCGCGGCCAGCAGCACCAACTCGCTGGAGATAAATTGGTCGCCCTTCTGCTGCGACAGGCGATCAGCCTGATTGAGCAGGCGCGCCAGATCCTGCGACAGATTGACGTCGCCGGATGGATTCTGGATTTTGCCCAGCTGATCCAGCTCCTTACCGAGAGCCAGACGCAGGCTGTTGACATCAAAACCGACCTGCATCAGCAGCGGCTTGATCGAGCCGCCTTGCTGTTCGAGCAATGCCTGCATCAGGTGCAGGGGCTCAATGGCCGCATGGTCCAGACCAACGGCCAGGGACTGCGCATCGGATAGCGCGAGTTGCAACTTGCTGGTTAAACGATCAATACGCATAAACAATCAACCCTCGTGGTGGTGGCAGGCCGGCGCACTGAATCGCACCCAAACAGAAAGCCTGCGAGATGAAGAGTAGATGAGGACGATTGTGCGGGTTTCAAGCCGAGCGGCGTTGACCTGGGTCATTTGCCGCAACAGCGCCGCAGGTGCGGCACGTGAGGATCAGTTGCCCAGCCAGATCAGGCTGGCAAAGCGCCCGGTTTGCGCCGAACGGCGGTAGGAGAAGAAACGTGGATCGTTAAAGGTGCAGAAATCGCCGCCGTAGACCGCCTCAACGCCACAGGCGGCCAGACGAATGCGCGCCAACTGATAGATATCGGCCATAAATTTGCCCGCATTGGCGCTAGGCTGGAATGCAGCGGCGGCCTGCGCATGCAGGGCGACAAAGGCTTCACGCACTTCCGCGCCCACTTCGAAGGCCTGCGGACCAATCGCCGGCCCTAGCCAAACCAGCACCTGATCCACCGGCACTGCCAGTTGCTCCAACGTGGCTTCAAGCACCCCAGCAGCAAGCCCGCGCCAGCCGGCATGGGCTGCAGCTACACGGGTTCCCGCGCGATCACAGAACAGCGCTGGCAAGCAATCGGCCGTCATCACCGTACAGGCAACGCTAGGCTTACTCGTCCAACTGGCGTCGGCTTCAAGCACTAGGGCTGGATCAGCTTCGACCACCGCAACGCCATGCACCTGCTGCAACCAGGCGGGCTTGCAGCCGAGCAGGCTGACCAAGCGTTGACGGTTTTTCAGCACGGCTTGCGGGTCGTCGCCGACATGCTCGCCCAGGTTGCAACTGTCGAACGGCGCAAGGCTCACGCCGCCTGAACGAGTAGTAACGCTAGTTTTTACTCTTGCCGGTGCGGGCCATTGCGGCGCTAGCCAGTCGTGCATCCTGTCACCCAACTCCCTGTTACCCACTCGTATTAGCCAGATATTTGTCAGCCAATAAAGGCTTCACGATCCTGACGCAGCAGCGTCAGCAACCAGACAAAGTCGTCTGGCAATGGCGACTGCCATTTCATCCGCTCACCGCTAATCGGATGGTCCAGCTCAAGGAAACGCGCATGCAAAGCCTGGCGCGGAAACTCCTTGAGGGTCTGCACCATGCTCGGGTTGGCAGCTGGCGGAATGCGGAAACGCCCGCCGTAAACCGGATCGCCTACCAGCGGGTAGCCGATGTGGCTCATGTGTACGCGGATCTGGTGGGTGCGACCGGTTTCCAGCTTGACCCGCGCATGGGTATGCGAGCGATAGCGCTCCAGCACCCGGTAGTGGCTGACGGCAGGCTTGCCCCCATCACTCACCGCCATGCGCTGGCGTTGCGACGAACTGCGACCGATCGGCGCGTTAATCTTGCCACCGGAGGTGATTACGCCAATCACGATGCATTCGTAGATACGGCTGACCGAGCGCTTCTGCAGCTGGTCGACCAGACGAGTCTGCGCTTCGATAGTCTTGGCCACCACCATCAGGCCAGTGGTGTCCTTATCCAGACGATGGACAATGCCGGCACGCGGCACATTGATAATGTCCGGCACGTGGTGCAGCAAGGCGTTGAGCAAGGTGCCATCGGCATGCCCTGCAGCCGGATGCACAACCAGGCCGGCGGGCTTGTCGATGACCAGAATCTGCTCGTCTTCGTAGACAATATTTAGCGCGATGTCCTGGGCAATCCATTCGCCCTGGGCTTCCTGCTCGGCGTTCAGCGCCAACAGTGCACCACCGTGGACGATGTCGCGCGGGCGCAACACCTCACCATCGACGGTCAGCAGACCCTCTTTGATCCAGGCAGACAGACGCGAACGCGAGTGCTCGGCGAACAGGAGTGCGGCGACTTGATCGAGGCGTTGACCGCCCATTTCATAGGGCACCTCGGCGTTCAGTTCAATGATCTGCTTATTAATAGAGGACATGCTCGGCAACAGAGGGGGCATAGCTTTTGGTTTCGGCTACACGCTTGTGGTTAAATACGGCGTCTTTGCCCCAGGGGTACCGGGGGCGCTCATCATAACAGGACGGCTTTGCTCAAGACAGCCGCCGTCACAGGGACGCAAGCCGCCATGCAAGTGAAACACCTGCTGCTGATCGCAATCCTCGCCCTCACCGCCGCCTGCTCATCGAAACCGGTGGTCGACGAAAACCTGAGTGAGGCCGAACTCTACCAGCAGGCACAGGCCGACCTGGATAATAGTAGCTACACCAGCGCCGTCGCCAAGCTCAAGGCACTGGAGTCGCGCTATCCGTTCGGCCGCTATGCCGAGCAGGCGCAGCTGGAGCTGATCTACGCCTACTACAAAAACGTTGAGCCAGAAGCTGCCAAATCCGCAGCGGACCGCTTTATCCGTCTGCACCCGCAGCACGCCAACGTTGATTACGCCTACTACCTCAAGGGCCTCGCCTCGTTCGACCAGGACCGTGGCCTGATCGCCCGTTTCGTCCCGCTGGACATGACCAAGCGCGACCCGGGTGCCGCCCGCGACTCGTACAACGAGTTCGCCCAGCTCACCAGCCGCTACCCCACCAGCCGCTACGCGCCAGACGCCAAGCAGCGCATGATCTACCTGCGCAACTTGCTGGCCGCCTATGAGATCCACGTGGCGCATTACTACCTAACTCGCAACGCCTACGTAGCAGCCGCCAACCGCGGCCGTTACGTGGTGGAAAACTTCCAGGAAACCCCAGCAGTCGGCGACGGCCTGGCGGTAATGACTGAAGCCTACCAGCGCCTGACCCTGGACGACCTAGCTGCCACCAGCCTGGAAACCCTCAAGCTCAACTACCCGGATCATCCAAGCCTGGTCGACGGCCAGTTCGTCCCGCGTGAAGAAGAAGCCGACAGCCGCTCTTGGATGGCCAAGGCAACCCTGGGCCTGATCGAAACCGACACGCCGCTGCCACCGGGCGAAACCCGCGCCAGCCAGGACGTGATTCGTCAGTACGAAGATGCCGAAGAGCAGATTCCGGACGACCTCAAGGCCGGCACCAGCGAAGAACAACCAAGCCGCTCCTGGTTCAGCTACCTGACCTTTGGCCTGTTCGACTAAGCCGGCAAAACACAGTGAAAAAGGGAGGCCAACGGCCTCCCTTTTTATTGCTCAACTGGCCGCGCCAGGCCTGCCCGCTAGCCAGCAGCCAAATACTAAGCGCTGCTTATTGCTCAAAGCGGCGGAAACAACGCTCGGCACACTGTTTCAGCGCTGGGCGCACGAAGGTGGGTTAGCTAAACTGCCCGCTTACCGATAATAAAGAGAGCGCCATGGGCCTGTTCCGCTTACTGTTCTGGATTGCCATTATTGCGGCGGCATTTTGGCTATGGCGGCGTTTTACTCGACCAGCCCCCCCTCGCAGCAAAGACCACAATGCCAGCCCAACCCCCATGGTGCGCTGCGAGCATTGCGGCACCCACGTCCCCCGCGACCATGCGCTGGCAAAGGGCGAACAGTGGTTCTGCAGCCAGACGCACCTAGAACAAGGCCCACACTCCGGTGAGCGCTGATTTCTCCCTGAGCGGAGAACAAAGCAGGCGAATCCTGCGGCTCTATCACCTGTACCGCCTGGTTATCGGCATCACCCTGGCGCTGCTGGTATCCAGCAATCTGGACAGCGAACTGTTGGACATGATGCATCCGACGCTATTTCGCAATGGCAGCTGGCTGTATCTGGCGCTTAACGTCCTAATTATCGCCACCGTGCGCAGCCCCAAGGGTCTGGCGCAGGTATTCAGCCTGGCCCTGGTCGATGTAATTCTGCTGTCTGGCCTGTTCTATGCCGCCGGCGGCACGCCCAGCGGTCTCGGCAACCTGCTGATTGTCGCCGTAGCGATCGCCAATATCCTGTTGCGCGGGCGTATCGGCCTGCTGATTGCCGCAGTCGCCGCTACGGGCATGATCTACCTGACCTTCTACCTCAGCCTCAGCCGACCGGCCGCTGCCGCCCAGTACGTGCAAGTCGGCGCACTTGGCGCGCTGTGCTTTGCCGCCGCACTGTTTGTGCAGGGGCTGACACGCCGCCTGCAAGTCAGCGAAAGCCTGGCCGAGCAACGCGCCGCCGACGTGGCCAATCTGGAAGCGCTCAACGCGCTGATTCTGCAGCGCATGCGCACTGGCATTCTGGTGCTGGATGAACTGCACCGCGTGCTACTGGCCAACCAGGGCGCCAACCACCTGCTTGGGCATGCCGATCTGACCGGCAAGATTCTCGACCCCCACTGCCCCGAACTGATCAAGCGCATGCAGCAATGGTCGCACAACCCCAGCCTGCGCCCCGCCAGCCTGCAAGCGGCACCCGATGGCCGCGTGCTGCAGCCGAGCTTTATCGCCCTGCAGCGCGGCGAGCACAAACACACACTGATCTTCCTTGATGACATCTCGCAGATCGCCCAGCAGGCACAACAGCTCAAGCTTGCCTCACTAGGTCGCCTGACGGCCGGCATTGCCCATGAGATCCGCAACCCTCTAGGGGCAATCAGTCATGCTGCACAACTGCTGCAGGAATCCGAAGAGCTGGAAGGCCCGGACCTGCGTCTGGCGCAGATCATTCAAGATCACTCGCGGCGGATGAACCTAGTGATCGAGAACGTTCTGCAACTATCGCGGCGGCGCCAAGCCGAACCGCAACTGCTCGATCTGAAGTACTGGCTACACCGCTTCGCCAGTGAGTTTCGCAGCAGCGCCGCCCCAGGCCAGACCCTGCATTTGGAAACCAGCGGCGGCAGCATCCAAACCCGCATGGACCCACACCAGCTCACCCAAGTGCTGAGCAACTTGGTGGAAAATGGCCTGCGCTACAGCGCGCAGAAGAACAAGCATGGCCAGGTATGGCTAAACCTGTTCCGCGACCCGGAGAGCGAGCTGCCGGTACTCGAGGTGCTGGACGATGGCCCAGGCGTATCCGAAGAACAGCTGCACCACCTGTTCGAACCCTTCTACACCACGGAAAACAAAGGCACCGGCCTGGGCCTGTATATTTCCCGCGAGCTATGCGAAAGCAATCAAGCCCGTCTCGACTATAAACTTCGTGAAGGTGGCGGCAGCTGCCTACGCATCACTTTCGCCCACCCGCGCAAACTGAGCTGACCATGACCCGCCAGAGAGCCCTGATCGTCGATGACGAACCCGATATTCGCGAACTCCTGGAAATCACTCTGGGGCGCATGAAGCTCGACACCCGCAGCGCGCGCAACGTCAAGGAAGCCCGCGAATGGCTGGCGAAGGAACCCTTCGATCTATGCCTCACTGACATGCGCCTGCCTGACGGCACCGGCCTGGAGTTGGTGCAGCATATTCTGATGCGTCATCCGCAAGTACCAGTGGCGATGATCACCGCTTACGGCAGCCTGGATACCGCGATCAATGCCTTGAAAGCCGGCGCATTCGACTTTCTGACCAAGCCGGTGGATCTCGGTCGCCTACGTGAACTGGTGGCTGCCGCCCTGCGCCTGCGCAGCGCCGATGGTGAAGAACTGCCGGTGGACAGCCGCCTGCTCGGCGATTCGCCGCCGATGAAGGCAATGCGCAAACAAATTCTCAAACTGGCCCGCAGCCAGGCACCGGTGTATATCAGCGGCGAATCCGGCAGCGGCAAGGAACTGGTTGCTCGCCTGATCCACGAGCAAGGCTCACGCGGCGAGCAGCCCTTTATCCCGGTCAACTGCGGGGCCATCCCCACCGAGCTGATGGAAAGCGAGTTCTTCGGTCACAAGAAAGGCAGCTTCACCGGCGCCATAGAAGACAAACAGGGACTATTCCAGGCTGCCAACGGCGGCACGCTGTTCCTTGATGAGGTCGCCGACCTGCCACTACCGATGCAGGTCAAACTGCTGCGCGCAATTCAGGAAAAAGCCGTGCGTGCCGTCGGCGGCCAGCAGGAGCTGATCGTGGATGTGCGCATCCTCTGCGCCACCCACAAGGATCTGGCCGGAGAAGTCGCTGCCGGGCGCTTCCGTCAGGATCTGTATTACCGCCTCAACGTGATCGAACTGCGCGTACCCGCTCTGCGTGAACGTCGCGAAGACATCGCACTGCTGGCCGACATCATGCTCAAGCGCCTGGCCGAAGGGACCGGCCTCAGTCCGGCCAAGCTTGATGATGACGCCCTGGAGAAACTCAAAAGCTACCGCTTCCCAGGCAATGTTCGTGAGCTGGAAAACATGCTCGAGCGCGCCTATACCCTGTGCGAAGACGATCGCATCACCACCAGCGACCTGCGCCTGGCCGACAGCATACCGATCAGTGAACACGGCGAAGCCAACCTCGCGCAGATCGACAATCTGGAAGACTACCTGGAAGCCATCGAGCGCAAGTTGATCATGCAGGCTCTGGAAGAAACCCGCTGGAACCGCACCGCCGCCGCACAACGCCTGGGCCTAAGCTTTCGCTCGATGCGCTACCGGCTAAAGAAGCTCGGCATCGACTAACGCAATACATCACAAAGCACAGTTATAGGAGGGGCTTTAGCCGCGAAGCCCCACCCAAACCAACCGGCTCAAACAGCCGAACCCAACCGCCCAGCAGGCGCATAGGGTGCGGGGTCCACAATCGGCTCACGCCCCAGCATCAGGTCCGCCAGCAATTGGCAGGACGCCGGAGCCAGCACCAGTCCATTGCGGTAATGCCCGCAGTTCAGCCACAAACCATCATGCCCCGGCACCGGCCCAATAAACGGAATGCCCTCAGGCGAACCTGGCCGCAGCCCAGCCCAATGCCCCACCACCTCGGCATCGGCCAGCGCTGGCAATAACTCAATAGCGGAAGCCTTCAAGCTGGCCAGCGCCTCGCCGGTCGGCGTCTTGTCGAAACCCGCATGCTCTAGCGTGCTGCCAATCAGAATATGACCGTCACGCCGCGGAATCGCATAACGCCCCTTGGCCAGCACTATTGCAGGGAGAAAGTCTTCGGCGCACTTGTACAGAATCATCTGCCCCTTGACCGGCACAACCGGCAACTCGATGCCAAGGGTCTTCATCAGCTCGCCACTCCAGGCACCGGCAGCCAGCACCACCTGATCGGCATACATATCACCCTGTGCGGTGTGCACACCCGTGATACGCCCACACTCGCGAATAAAACCACTGGCCGCACAGTGCTCATGCAGGGAGACATTCGGCATCTGCTGCAACGCCGCCCGCAACGCTTTGACCAGGCGCGGGTTACGCACATTCGCCACATCCGCCATCTGCACCGCCCGCCCGAAGCCTTCAGCCAGCGCCGGCACAGCTCGCTCTACCGCCGCAACATCAACACGCTGCAGAGGCCGCCCCTCACGCTGCGCCCAAGCGAGCGCCTCAGCCTCGTCGTCAAGATCAAGCCAATACAGGCCCGTGACATATACCTCTGGATCAATCTGTGTCTGCGCCAGCAACTGCTCACCCAAACGAGGATAAAAATCCTGCGACCAATGCGCCAATGCAGTTACTGCCGGACTGTAACGCCAGGGATAGAGCGGTGAAACGATTCCCCCGCCGGCCCAAGAGGACTCGCGCCCTATTGAACCTGAGTCAACAATAACGACATCACGACCTGCTTGCGCCAGCAGCATGGAGGACAGCAAGCCAACAACACCGCCGCCCACACAGATAGAACTCAACTGCACGCCCTCAACGCACTGCACCTAGCTAGCGGCGCCAACAAGCAGCACTCCCTAGCGCTCCTGAGGCGGCAGTAGCCCCGGTATGAGTAATGCTGAGCGTTCCGCACGCATCCCCAGCCATGGCACCAGCAGGAACGGCCTGTAACGTATAAGCCCTTGCCTGCAAACTTCCGTTGGCTGGAGCAACGTTGTAATAAGCCGCCCCACTTGCAGGAATCGCCGTCTGAAAAACTGGAGCAATCGCATCGCAGTTAGCCGCCTCCGCGCAATAGCGGCCATTTACCGAAAAAAACACTTCCAGCCGCTGCGCTGCTTCGGTCAGCACAGCCGCAGCTTCTGATCGCCTGGACTTAGCAACACTGTCCTGATACGCCGGAAAAGCGATTCCGGCCAATATCCCAATCACGGCGACGACAATCATCAATTCAAGCAAAGTAAAACCCTTCAACTTTTTATGCATCACATCGGCGCCCTCAGTTAATCGTATTATTCAAGCTGCTGCCAAGAAAGACGCCCGCGCACCAAAGAGGCACCACCTTTCTCCAACACCTTGGTCAGACCGCCGCTCGAACCTGAAATATATTTACCTTCATTTTCGCCAAACCCCACAAAGGCAGGTGTCCGAATTAGCTCGTCAAATTTACGACCACCGATACTGTATTTATCTGGCGCGAGCAGATACATATCACGGTCATCAATCTTCCCATCATTATTCAAATCAAGCACTGAGGTCTCAAAACGCTTACCGCTTACCGCGTCCATCTCCATTAGCCAACCAGAACCACCAAACTCACAGCTATCGACTGGTGGAATCAAGGTGGTAAAGATCAACCGGCCATGCCTTACCACTGCGGAAGAGTTAATGCGCTCACCCTGAGGAGTACCTGGAGCTGGCGGAACCAAATTTAAGTACCAGCCATCGGAGCTTTCATAATTAACTTCATTCGCTGACGTTACACGTATGGCGAAACCAGTAGTAGTGTTGTCGGCAAGAGTAGCGTTATCCCGCTCATAAACGACCGTTTGCGAGACGAGTCGTGAACTTGTCACGGTTGCGCTGAACGCCTGTCCATCGAGCCATTTATCTTGTACTGCATACATAGCCTGCACAGTAGCATCAGCCTTATCAGTATTCCCAAGATAACGACCAGTTCCAACATAGACCATGACTTTATTATCTGTGGTCGTATATAAGGTAGGTGCCGATGTAATCGGCTGACCTGTAGCGGCTGACAACAATGGCAAACCACCCAAATCGAGCGCCCACCCGGCACTATCTGCTGCAGAAAGATTGAAGCGCCACAACTTACCGGCATCATCCCCTGCGTAAACAAAGTCCACATAGCCATCATTATCTTTATCTAGAAGCGTGGGTGTTGCGAGGGAAGCACCTGCTCCATTAACACGTATCCGTTTAATCAGATTCCCAGTTTCCATATCCACGATCATCAGAGAAGCACGACCGCTTCGACCGTTATAGCCATTGGCAAATATCGCAACTGTCTTGTCACCTGCTTTTACCCGGGCGATTTGTGGCTTGCCAATCGTATAACCTAAGTCAGTGTCACTGATATCGACGGAAAGGTTAGCAGCCTCTTTCTGGGGATCAAATTCCCACAAAACACTGGAATTGGTAAATGCAGTTGGATTAGTCACATCAAGTGCAAATATTCCTTGCCCGCCCGCCCCCAGCGCTCCGAGAAGCAGGGTTTTCCAATTCCCAGAAATTTTTGCGTCACTCACACTGCTCGGCCCATCAACGTAATAGCGATGAGTGTAATTAGGCGAAGTCAGTTCATACATATTTGGCAGGGCACCACTTGGCACATAGGCCAACAATTCAGTGCCGCTCGCCACAGATGGCCCGCAATTCATCGCACATACGCCATGCAAATAGCCCGCATTGGTACCGGCGTAAACCATTTCAGGACGCGTGGACAAGGTGCTTCTGAAAGCAGCATAGCTGGTGGTATCCGTAACAGGGACGTTAACCAAGCGAGACTCGAGGTTATCCACATACACAGGATCAGAGTTCGTAATGTCACCAATAACACCATTCACGCGATCACGGAACGCTCCCCCGTTGCGTTGCTCCTGAGCGCTACTGCCCCGCAGATAGGACATCCTATCCTGAGCAACGGAAGCACTCACACCACCAGTACTCAACATAGTCTGCTGGGCCGGAGTCAAATTGCTCCATTCGAACGCAACGCCACCATTACCGAGCGCATTCAACGTTCTAATATTTCGATCATTAGCAGCGGGAACATTTTCGGAAGAATTCCAAAGAATATTACCAATTTCACTATTGCTTAAAATCTCGAAACCCACGAGTTCGCCAGACCAGTTAGACGTACGGAAACGCGCCTGAATAACCTGACTCTTACCCTGAACAAACTGCCCGGTACTTGCAGCAGCAGCAGAGGACGAAGACAAAGAACGCAGAATATCGCTAAATGCCTTATCAAGCTGATCACGCAACTTTAGTGCGTTTGTTACAAGAAAGTAGTTATCTGGATTAGGGTTAGTGGAAGTGGAACTTGTCCACTCCTCCTTCAAATCCGGACGACCGTTGCCATTTTTGTCATTAAACCCACCCCACTTCGCAGCATACCAAAGCGGATCTTTCAGCAAGGTAGCCGCCGGAGTAGAGCTAGCGGTGAAGTTCCGCGAAGCTTGAAGAGGGAGTTTACCTGTGCCACGCGGCTGCCCTGGAACACGACCAGCCAGCGTATCAAGCGGATGCTCGTAGTCATCCGCAACACTGGTGTCAACGTCACGAACTTCAAGAAAAACACCATCGGTCGTGGTTCCAGAAATCACATAACCCATGTGCTGCACAACACCGCCTGCAGCGTAATCAGAGCTCATCTCGATGGTCAGTGTTTGGTCTGGGTTAACTCTATAGCTGTAGCGTGCAATGGCATCCATATCATGGTCATTACCCTGCTCAACGTCCTCAAAGTTAACACGAAATACACCAGACTTACCGTCATCCGCAATTGACTCAACGTAAAAGTCCACAATGGTATTAGTAGGTGAGTACGTGCTCCACCCAGCAGCATTGCCATGTTTCACAGACTTGGCAAAGGGGACCAGCGTTACAACATTACCACCTACAGGGATTTTGAACTCTGGTAAAGGCGACGCCAAAGCAATGGCGTATGTGCTCATTTTTTGCTGCCCCGAGCGCGTATTCAAATCGTTGCTCAAACCATGATAAGCAACGCTTGCAGCATAGTAACCACCGCGCTTGGTTGGCTCTTCTGGAGCCAGGCCGCGAGTATTCTTGAATGTTTTGGCAACCTTGGCAGTGGGACCAGACGTTACATCACCATTGGTCTCGCCGATAAACACACTTTTATCGCCACCAATTTCATACTGCCAAATAGTATCCGCAAGCGTACCGGCATTCAGCCCCGTAGCGGCACCTGTCTCGGCAAATGATGTATTCCAATAGCTACCAGGCAAGTCATCGGTATCATACGAAGGGTTAATGTCTGAAATAACGGTTTGCACCGGAACCGAACATGACTGGACACCAGATTTAGAATACGGATCAACCCAAGCTACGCTAGGCCTTGGCAGCCCCAGCTCATCGTCATACGTTGACGTTGCGTAGGTAAAGCCGGCCGTGGGCGCTGTTCTACCCGAGAAATAGCGAACCCCCTCATACATCATTTCGGCAATTGGGTTGCCCCACATATGACATTCATTATTATTAATTGCTCTCGCCAGCAAACCGCACCCAGCATAACTACTACCATTATAGCCAACGATTTTTAGCTTATTAATTGAAGAGATAACGCCATTAACCGCAGTAAACTGGCCAGTGCTTTGATTGATCTCATCCGAAATATTGGATATTTCACGCCGAATAACGCCGCCGCGGGTATTATTAACATGACTACCCGTCAACAAACCAAACAGCATTTGAGGTGTGGCACCACCACCGTATTGCTGCAGAATACCCTCTGGCTTGAACGATTCACGCTCGGCACCACCTGCCGAATACACATAGCGGGTACAGTTGTCCTCCAAGAGCCCTGGCTTACAGACTTGAACCCTGGCCCTGTAGTCAGTCATAACGGCAGCAGGCTGAGTACGCCCAAGCACGGTCAACTGCAGCCCTTTCAAGCCTTCAGTACCTCCTGCACTGGCTTTAACAATCTCCCAGTCCAACGATGGACGCTTCCAGGCTAACTGATAGGAGTCACCACCACCCGCCTCTTCATGGCGGAACAAAATATCGTACTCACCCGCGACCAAATTTAAGACGGGCGATTTATAGTCCCAGTTATCGCGGATATTGGCATTTGAATCCGTGAAATTCTCAGCACCATGTCCATTATACCAACCAAAGGTGCCAATACCCTGAATAGTAAAATCTACGGCATCATCACCATTTATAGCGAATTGATAAGCACCAGCCTGCGTCACCACCAGCTTACCAGTAATAACGCTAATGTAGTTTTCTTGCTGCCCTGCAGAGGACGCACCTGCCCCCGGTAATGTTTCTGCACCATCAACACGCTTATTAATCTGCGTGCGTGCAACCGGCCCGGCTAGAACAGTCGTGGAAAACTTCTCAACCAGCGCAGCAAACTCTGATGCATTAGCTGGGTGACTTGTATCTGTACCCGCGGCCTGCGCACAGGCACCTGCAGGGTTTATACACTCGTCCCCGGCCACAGGAGCCTCTTTGGATACCCATTCCCATATCCGCCGGTTAGAGTTGGTTAGCACACGAATCAACGGAGTTGCTGTGCCCGTATTCAAGTTGACATTAGCAATCAGGTGACGACCTGCAGCAGAAGGTAGAGAAAGCGGCGTATACTGTGAAATATCATAGCCATCCACCGCTATGCTTTTATATTCCTTACCCCAGCTGTGACCATCTTGCGGTGTATAACTACGCTCCAGCACTGTCTGTACTGCGGCAGTAGTAGCCAAATCGACTGAACGGTAGCCTCCGTACAACACTTTGCGCAAGGCATCAATACGCGACGTAGAAACATAGTTCAGGAAGTTACCACTCCAATCCCCACCACCGGAGACCGAACAACGAAAACTATCCGCCGCTGTGGTGCGAGATATTGGTACAAAAATATTGTCCGTATAGTCATAACATATATCTGATGCAAAGTAGCCAAAATAGGTAATAGAGGGCTTGAAGCGAATATCTACAACACCATCGCCATCGAGATCAGACGCATCATTATAAGCCTCGTAGTACAACTTATGGTCACGCCCCATCACCAACATATTAAGCGGGGTAACGGTACGCGAGGTATACAATGGCTCACTTGCAATATCCGCAGCAGACACCTGCATACTTGAAAACGCAGTAGAAACACTCAACCCAAAATAGAGAAGCGCGCGAACATAATAATTAATCTTCATTTAAATTCCTCCTTCAATAAGGACGATAAGTCGACTGGAGTACGACACGCGCATTCCCATCAATGCCATAACCGATGGCAGTGATTCGAAAAACAGAGTTGGCATAACCAATTTTTTGCTGATGATAATAAGCATTGCGACCGTCAATTTCTATCGTTTGCCAACCGCTAGGTGCCACACCGACACTTGGCAGTGTTGCAACGTTTTCGTTACTTATAGAGGCGCTGTTGGCTTGAACGTTGGCTTCTCCCGCGCGCAGCGCGCCTTCGGCAGCCTGAAACGCGCGATTTTCCTCCACCGCATTACCGACCATTTTCTCTTGCATCGTGGCCGATTGCATTGAGGAAACGCCTAAAATAGTAAGCAGCAATAGAAAAATCATACAGATAATTAATGCCGAACCACCCTGCTTAACATTAAACATTTAACTCTCCTTAAGGCAGGCGGTTACGAACAGCGACAACTGACTTGAATACCTGATCACCAACAACCTCACCACGTAATGTGAGGGTGACCTCGACACTCACAACAGACGACCAATTAGATCCTACCGTTGCAGCGTCCTCATACTTATCAGCCCAACCTGTTGCCGAAGCAATGCCATAACGTAGAGCAAGCCCCTGCACACCAGAAGGAATAAGGTTATCTCCCGCCCGCGTTAAGCCACCATTGGAAACCGCGTATCGAACGCTAGACAGCTCATATATTAAGGAGCCTGCGGGGTAGCCTGCAGGTACGTTATTAGACTTAAACATTGTGGCATTAGAGCAATCCGCAACCACACGAACCGGAGGAGTGCTTCCAGTAAGGCTGGCACCACCAACACTACTAACAGGCTGAGGATTCAAGAACACAAGATCCAAATTCCCTGCAGATTCTACAATCGTTTTATCATTAATATCGTTAAAGACTGCGTCACCTGTATCATTGACAATAGTTGCCTTGCGAGAGCACCCCCAATACCCAACTTGCCGGATATCTTGCGCTATTTGCTCGAAGGCAAAACGGGCATTCTCCTGAACGCGCGCCATATCATCTTGGGTGCGGTATGTTTGTCGCTGACTGAGAAACACTTGAATGACTGCAGCACCAATAACCAAACTCAAGGTCATGGCAATCATCAACTCAACCAGGCCAATACCCGCCTGATACTTCTTCGAAAAAGCCTTCATGGGAGTTGGTCCAACTGAGTAGTGTATGTAAATGTTGTATCGGCAGCAGCCGCATCGGCTAATTGCCTGACGCGCGCTTGATCTTGCGAGCGAATCACTATAGTTAGAGTCCGACTGCCACTGTTCCAAGCGACCGAACCATCGCCGCCAGGGATAGTTGTTTCCAACTGATCCAACCAAAGAAACAGATCATTTTTCGCCATAGTGTCAAGACTGCCAGATGGCTTACCGGCATTCATTGCGATCACATAATCGGCAACGCTGGCTCTGTTCGCCCGAATACGCTCAACAATGTCATAGGCCAAAAAATTTGCTTGGGAGCGCCACTGGGAACCCTGGGTATACTTCAACGACTGTAACTGCATGGCTGCTAAGCCCAGCAGACCTACCGCCAAGATAAATACAGAGATAAGCACTTCAATCAGCGACAAGCCTTTCTGCTGCCTGGGCGAAGATATGATCATGGGGTGCAGGCCTCAATTTGGGTTCTACCGGTAGGACCAACGACAAGATTGCGATCACGCTGCGGATTACACTCATTGGCCACTGAGCGGTATGCAATCGTATATTCCCCCCCCTGACGACGACCGCTGCCATTGAAAACGACCTGACTGCTGTCTACCCCACCTTGCTGCACCACAAGCGCGGCAGCAGCCGACACCGCACCAAATGTACGCACTACAGAGTCACCCGCAGCAGCGCAACTGTTGTCGTTATTAACATCCAACCGGACCTCCCATCCGCCCCTCCAGGAAGCTGAATAGATACAGGCTGGCTGATTACGTTTAACGGCCTCAGAGCGTGCCAAAGACAATGCAGCAGTCAATGAGCTAACGTCACTGGAGGCACGTACGCTTCGAATAAATTCAGCAAACCCCGGCACAGCCACAGCCAGCAATATCGCCAACACAGCGACTGTCACCATCAGCTCTATCAACGTAAAGCCCTTTTGCATGCGCATTTGAAATTCCATCCTGAATTACTGACCTACACTTTATTTTGCTTGATGCGCAAAGCAACAAGCCTGGGATGACCGGACGCATCCTAACGACCATCGGTACTCAACCAAGGAAGGTTCAGCATGAAATATGGCCAAGGGCATACGCTTTTAGAAGCACTGGTAACCCTCTCAATTCTGGTACTAGCCATGACTTTTGCTGTGCCTAATGGCATGGCGCTGCTTGCCAGAGAGCGCGCGATAGCTGATGCAAACCTATTGCACGGTGCACTGCAACAAACGCGCTTGTATGCAGTGACCACAGGCGTACCAACCAGCATCCAAGCCATCGACGGAGACTGGTCAAACGGATGGCGAGTATTCATAGACAGGAATAAAAACTCAGATAGCTCAAAGCACATTATTGCCGAGCAAAGCCCCCGCACATCTCAAATTAAGATCACTCAAACCTTGCTCAACAAAGTGCATTTCTTGCCAAGCGGACAGGCAATACTACCCAGCGGGGGATTCCAGGCAGGAACATTCAGCATCTGCGAGAGAGGTTTAACGCGCAGCCACGATCTGGTCATAAATCGTGTGGGCCGAGTGAGGCGAGCAACAGCAGCTCATAACGCCAAGTGCTCTAGTCCAGTGCCCTAATCCGAAGTTCCTTAGGCATCGAAAACATCACATTCTCCGGCCGCCCCAGCAACTCTTGCGCACCTGTTGCACCCCACTCGCTCAGCTGCTGGATAACTCCCTGCACCAGCACTTCCGGTGCAGATGCACCCGCAGTAATACCAATACCTGCCACGCCCGCAAACCACTCCTGATTGAGGTCCTCTGCCCCATCAATCAGGTAGGCCGGGGTGCCCATGCGTTCGGCCAGTTCGCGCAGGCGGTTGGAGTTGGAGCTGTTGGGGCTGCCGACCACCAGTAGCACATCGCACTCGACGGCGAGTTGTTTGACCGCGTCCTGGCGGTTCTGGGTGGCATAGCAGATGTCGTCTTTGCGCGGGCCGCCGATGGCGGGGAATTTGGTGCGTAGGGCGTCGATGACTTTACTGGTGTCGTCCATCGACAGGGTGGTCTGAGTGACAAAAGCCAGTGCTTCTGGGTTACGCACCTGCAGCTCAGCGACGTCCGTTTCGTCTTCCACTAGGTAGATGGTGCCGCCGTTGCTGGCGTCGTATTGGCCCATGGTGCCTTCGACTTCCGGGTGGCCTTCGTGGCCGATCAGGATGCATTCGCGCCCCTCGCGGCTGTAGCGCACCACTTCCATATGCACCTTGGTTACCAGCGGGCAGGTGGCGTCGAAGATCTTCAGTCCACGGCGCTCGGCCTCATTACGCACAGCCTGGGAGACGCCATGGGCGCTGAAGATAACGATGACATCGTCAGGAATCTGATCAAGCTCTTCGACGAAGATCGCGCCACGCGAACGCAGGTCTTCGACCACAAACTTGTTGTGCACCACTTCATGGCGGACATAGATGGGTGGGCCGAAGACTTCCAGGGCGCGGTTGACGATTTCAATGGCGCGGTCGACGCCGGCACAGAAGCCACGGGGATTGGCGAGTTTGATATGCATGGCGGGTATCTCGACGGTAGACCTTGCGGGCTAGTGTACGGCGCGGCCGCACGCACTGGGAAAGCAATCTGTATAAGCCGCGTGATCGCGAGGATCACGTAGGGACACTCAAGGCTAAAACCGCTCCCACAGGAGCGGGCTACACCTTAGAGCGCTTTGACCTCAATAATCTCCACATCGAAGCTCAGCGCCTTGCCGGCCAGCGGGTGGTTGAAGTCGATGGTTACCTGGCTGTCGTCAAAGGCTTTGACCACACCCGGCAGCTCGGCATTGGCCGCATCATTGAAGATCACCAACAGGCCTTCAGACAGCTCCATATCCTGAAACTGGCTGCGCGGCATGATCTGGATATTCTGCGGATTACCCTGACCAAAGCCCTGCTCCGGACTGATCGACAGGCTGCGTTTGTCGCCCGCCTTCAAGCCGTAGATGGCCTGCTCAAAGCCAGGTAGCAGGTTGCCATCGCCGACCTTGAAGGTGGCGGGCTTTTTATCGAAGGTGCTGTCGACCACATCGCCATTGTCCAGCTTGAGGGCGAAATGCAAGGTCACTTGCTTGTTCGGACCGATTCGCAGCTCTTGGATGAGAGGGTCAGTCATGAGCGGTTTCTCCGGACTTCTCACTTTTGAACATATCCAGCGCCAGCAGGATGGCACCGCCGGTAATCGCCATATCGGCCACGTTGAAGGCCGGGAAATACCACTGCTGATGCCAGTGCAGCAGGATGAAGTCGACCACATGACCAAACACCACGCGGTCGACCAGGTTACCCAGCGCGCCTCCGAGCACCAACGCCAAGGCCACCGCAAGCCAGGTTTCGCCTGGCTTGAGGCGCTTGAGCCAAACCACCAACACCCCGCTCACCACCACAGCAATCGCAGCGAAGAACCAGCGCTGCCAGCCCGCCGCATCTGCCAGGAAGCTGAAGGCCGCGCCGGTGTTGTAGGCCAGGGTCCAGCTGAAGTAATCCGGAATGATTACGATCTGCTGGTACATACTCAGGTTGTTGTCGAACCAGAACTTGCTTGCCTGATCGACCACAAACACCAGCAGGCTCAGCCACAACCAGGCCAAACGCCCAAAACGACTGGCGTTAGGCATGCCGTTATTACGCATAATGACGAACCTCGCCGGCGCCTTCGATATTGTCCACGCAGCGCCCGCAGATTTCAGGATGTGCCGGCTTCACGCCAACATCCTCACGGTGGTGCCAGCAGCGCGCGCACTTGGCGTGACCGGACTTCAGCACTTTCAACTTGAGCCCCGCCACTTCGGTTTCCACGGCATCGTTTGGCGCGCTGGCGAGCGGAGCCAGGCTGGCGGTGGAGGTGATCAGCACAAAGCGCAGCTCGTTACCCAGTTTGTTCAGATCGGCAATCAGGCTGTCCTCGGCGTACAGGGTGACTTCCGCCTGCAGGTTGCCGCCAATGGCCTTGGCCGCACGCAGGTTTTCCATTTCCTTGTTCACCGCGACCTTGACCGCCATCACGCGCTCCCAGAACGCACGATCCAACTCGAAGCCTTCCGGCAATTCGCTCAGGCCCTGATACCAGCCATTGAGCATCACCGACTCGTTACGCGCGCCCGGCAGGTATTCCCACAGCTCATCGGCGGTGAACGACAGCACCGGGGCGATCCAGCGCACCAGGGCTTCGGCAATATGGAACAGCGCGGTCTGGCAAGAGCGACGCGCCACGCTGTCGGCGGCGGTGGTGTACTGACGGTCCTTGATGATGTCGAGGTAGAAGCCACCCAGCTCCTGCACGCAGAAGTTGTGCACCTTCTGGTAAACGTTCCAGAAGCGGTAGCTGTCGTAGGCCTCTTCGATTTCGCGCTGCAGCAGCAAGGCGCGATCCACCGCCCAGCGATCCAACGCCAGCATCTCGTCGACCGGCAGCAGATGCTGCGCCGGGTCGAAGCCGCTGAGGTTGGAGAGCAAGAAGCGCGCGGTGTTACGAATGCGTCGATAGGAGTCGGCGCTGCGCTGCAGGATGACCTTGGACACGGCCATCTCGCCGGAATAGTCGGTAGACGACACCCACAGACGCAGGATATCGGCACCCAGGCTGTCATTCACTTCCTGCGGCGCGACCACATTGCCCAGGGACTTGGACATCTTGCGGCCGTTCTCGTCGACCACAAAACCGTGGGTCAGCAGCTCTTTGTAAGGCGCGTGACCGTCGATGGCCGCACCGGTGAGCAGGGAGGAATGGAACCAGCCGCGATGCTGGTCCGAGCCTTCCAGATACAGATCGGCGCGCGGACCAGCGGCGTGACCAAGCGGATGGGAGCCACGCAGCACGTGCCAGTGAGTGGTGCCGGAATCGAACCAAACATCGAGAGTGTCGCTGATCTTGTCGTAGTCAGCGGCTTCATCACCCAGCAGCTCGGCAGCATCCAGCTTGAACCAGGCCTCGATGCCTGCGCTCTCGACACGCTTGGCCACTTCTTCCATCAGCTCGGCGCTACGGGGGTGCAGCTCGCCAGTGACCTTGTGCAGGAAGAACGGGATCGGCACGCCCCAGTTACGCTGACGCGAGATGCACCAGTCCGGACGCCCGGCGATCATGCTGTGCAGGCGTGCCTGGCCCCAGGCGGGAACGAATGCGGTCTGTTCGATGGCGGCCAGCGCACGCTCGCGCAGGGTGCCACCTTCGTTCGGCTGCTTGTCCATGCCGACGAACCACTGCGCGGTAGCGCGGTAAATCAGCGGGGTTTTGTGACGCCAGCAGTGCATATAGCTGTGCTGGATGGCTTCGTGCTTGAGCAACGCGCCGACTTCGTCCAGCTTGGCAACGATGGCCGGGTTGGCCTTCCAGATAAACTGGCCACCAAAGAACGGCAGCTCGCTGACATACACGCCGTTGCTCTGCACGGGGCTGAGGATGTCATCGTTGCTCATGCCGTAGCCTTTGCAGGAACGGAAGTCGTCCTCGCCATAGGCTGGAGCCGAGTGCACCACGCCAGTACCAGCGCCCAGCTCGACGTATTCAGCCAGATAGACCGGTGCAAAGCGCTCATAGAACGGATGGCGGAAACGGATCAGCTCCAGCGCCGCACCTGGCGCGGTGGCGATCACTTCGCCTTGCAGGCCGTAACGGGCTAGGCAGCCTTGCACCAGCTCTTCAGCCAGCAGCAGCAGGCGCTCGCCGGTGTCGACCAGCGCGTAGGTGAATTCAGGGTGAACGTTCAGCGCCTGGTTGGCCGGGATGGTCCACGGCGTAGTGGTCCAGATCACGATAGAAGCAGGCTTCGGCAGGCTGGCCAGGCCGAAAGCGGCGGCCAGCTTGTCAGCATCTTCAACCACGAAGGCCACATCGATAGCGTCGGACTTCTTGTCCTGATACTCGACTTCCGCTTCAGCCAACGCCGAACCGCAATCGAAGCACCAGTTGACCGGCTTCAGGCCCTTGAACACAAAGCCTTGCTTGACCATCTCGGCTAGCGCGCGGATTTCGCCCGCTTCGTTGGCAAAATCCATGGTCTTGTACGGGTTATCCCAATCGCCCAGCACGCCGAGGCGGACGAAGTCGGCCTTCTGCCCTTCGATCTGCTCGGCGGCATAGGTACGGCAACGCTCGCGAGTCAGATCGGACGGTTGATTCTTGCCGAAGGTGGTCTCGACTTTGTGCTCAATCGGCAGACCGTGGCAATCCCAACCCGGCACGTACGGGGCGTCGAAGCCGGCCAGGGTCTTGGAACGGGTGATGATGTCCTTGAGGATCTTGTTGACCGCATGACCGATGTGAATGCTGCCGTTGGCATAGGGCGGGCCATCGTGCAGAACAAACTTCGGCCGGCCTTCGCCCTGCGCGCGCAGCTTCTGATACAGGCCAATCTCGTTCCAGCGCTGCAGAATCTGCGGCTCGCGCTGCGGCAGGCCGGCCTTCATCGGAAATTGGGTATCAGGCAGATTTAGCGTGGCTTTGTAATCGGTCATTTCAGGCTCTTCGTAAGCGATTGGCACCCAGCAGTTGAAGCTGGGTGCTTAAACGCGCCAATGGGCACGGGCGGCAGCAATATCGGCAGCAATTGCCATCTTCAATGCCTCAAGGGAGGCGAAACGCTGCTCATCGCGCAGCTTGTGGTGGAAAGCCACCGTCAAACGCCGGCCATATAAATCACCGGCAAAGTCCAGCAAATGCACTTCCAGATGGGCGCGACCATCGCCTGCAACACTCGGGCGCACGCCGATATTGGCAACGCCCGGCCAGGTTTGGCCGTCGATCTCGGTACTGACCAGGTACACGCCCTTGAGCGGCACCCGCTTGCGCTTGAGCTGCACGTTGGCGGTCGGCGCATTCAGCTGACGGCCGAGTTTCTGCCCGTGCAACACCCGCCCGGCGATCTGAAAAGGCCGCCCGAGCAAGTGCTGCGCCAAGGCAAAATCACCGGCATCAAGGGCCTCACGCACCCGCGTACTGCTGACGCGAATACCGTCCAGCTCAACCGTGCTGGCCGCTTCAACGCTAAAGCCTTCACGCTCACCGGCTTCGGCCAGAAAGGCAAAATCGCCGGCGCGGTCACAGCCAAAGCGAAAGTCATCACCCACTTCCAGATGCTGCACACCCAGGCCTTCAACCAGCACGCGATGCACGAACTCGGCAGCGCTCAGCTCACGCAAGCGGCGGTTGAAACTCAGGCACAGCACCCGATCAACGCCTTCAGCGGCCAGCAATGCCAGCTTGTCACGCAGCCGCGCCAAGCGGGCCGGCGCGGCATCAGGGGCAAAAAACTCACGCGGCTGCGGCTCGAAAATCAACACGCAACTGGGCACACCGAGTTCGGCGGAACGCTCACGCAAACGCGCCAAAATGGCCTGATGACCACGATGGACGCCGTCGAAATTACCGATGGTGGCGACACAGCCCCGATGCTGGGGCCGCAAGTTGTGTAGGCCTCGAACCAGCTGCATAACGCGCTTCTTGCTCATAAAGTGGTCGATTATACGCACACCGAGCAGCGGACAACAGGCAGCAAATCAGCCGCCATCAGAGCGCACTGCGCCGCGCAAAATCCTTCAAACGGAAACCCAGCAGCGCCAACACAGCCAAATAGGCCAGCATGCCCACACCAACCAGCCCACTCAGGCGCAGCAAACGCCAGAGCATAGTGCTGTCCGCCCAAGCTGGCAGCTGCTGCATGGCCAGCAGCAGCACCGCTACCATCGCCAGCAGCGCCAGCAACAGCTTGCCGATGAACAGCGCCCAGCCCGGCTGTGGTTGGAACATGTCGCGCTTGCGTAGCTGCCAGTACAACAGCCCAGCATTCAGACAGGCGGCCAGGCCGATGGCCAACGCCAGGCCGGCATGGGCCAGGGGAATCACGAAGATAAACAGCACATTCATCGCCTGGGTCGCCAGCAGCGTCACCAGCCCGATACGCACCGGGGTCTTGATGTTCTGCTGGGCGTAGAAGGCCGGCGCGAGAATTTTCACCAGAATGATGCCAACCAAGCCTAGCGAGTAAGCAATCAAGGCGCGCTGGGTCATCAAGGTATCGGCAGCGGTGAACTTGCCGTACTGGAACAGCGAGGCAATCAACGGCTCGGAGATGATCGCCAACGCCACCGCACTGGGCAACGCCAACACCAGACACAGACGCAAGCCCCAATCGAGCAGCTTGGAATAGTCCTCGCGACTGGCGCCGGAATGGGTTTTCGACAAGGCCGGCAGCAGAATGGTCCCCAGCGCCACGCCGAGCACACCGGCCGGCAACTCCATTAAGCGATCGGCGTAATACATCCAGGACACCGACCCAGCGACCAGAAAAGAGGCGAAGATGGTGTTGATAATCAGCGAAATCTGACTGACCGATACACCGAAGATCGCCGGCCCCATCTGCTTCATCACGCGCCACACGCCGGTGTCTTTGAGATTCAGCCGCGGCAGCACCAGCATGCCAATCTTGTGCAGATGCGGCAGCTGGAACAGCAACTGCGCCAGGCCACCCACCAGCACCGCCCAGCCCAGCGCCATGATCGGCGGGTCGAAATAGGGCGTCAGAAACAGGGCAAAGACGATCATGCTGACGTTCAACAGGGTCGGCACAAAAGCCGGTACCGAGAACCGGTTCCAGGTATTGAGCACCGCCCCCGCCAGCGAGGACAGAGATATCAGCAGAATATAAGGAAAGGTCACCCGCAGCAGATCAGTGGTCAGTTCAAAGCGCTCCGCCTCATCGGCGAAACCTGGGGCGGAGGCCCAAACAATCCACGGTGCCGCGAGAATGCCAATAAAGGTCACCAGCGCCAGCACCAGAGTCAGCAGGCCTGTCACGTAAGCGAGAAACGTGCGCGCAGCCTCATCACCCTGCTGGGTTTTATATTCGGCCAGAATCGGCACAAAGGCCTGAGAGAACGCACCCTCGGCAAAAATCCGCCGCAGCAGATTGGGCAGCTTGAACGCCACCACAAAGGCGTCCGAAGCCACGCCCGCGCCGAAGGTGCGGGCGATGATGGTGTCGCGTACAAAGCCCAATACACGCGAAAGCATGGTCATGGAGCTGACGGCGGCCAACGACTTGAGCAAATTCATGTAATATCCCGGCTCCGCAAACAAGCACTGGCGCGCAAAGGCGACGAGTGTAGCGGTCTGCCACTGGTCAGGCCAGCACAGGGAAAAGCCAACAGGCTTGACAGCACTCCCTCATATCGGCATGATTCGCGGCCTTATTTGTTTGTAACCCCCAGAATTTTTCTTCGAGGAGCTTGACGGTGGCCAATACACCTTCTGCCAAAAAACGCGCAAAACAGGCTGAGAAGCGTCGTAGCCATAACGCCAGCCAGCGCTCGATGGTTCGTACTTACATCAAGAACGTCGTCAAGGCTATCGAAGCCAAAGACGCTGCTCTTGCAGCTACTGCTTACACCCTGGCTGTGCCGGTAATCGACCGTATGGCCGACAAAGGCATCATCCACAAGAACAAAGCCGCTCGCCATAAGAGCCGCCTCAATGGCCACATCAAGGCCCTGAGCGCTGCTGCAGCCGCCTAAGCTGTTTGCGACACGCTACTAGTTCTTGAAAAACCGGCTTAACCGCCGGTTTTTTATTGCCCGCAATAATTGCCGGCGCAGCCTGCAACGCCCACAACCACAAAAAAGCCCGAATCGCTTCGGGCTTTTTTGACTCAGGGCTTTTGCGGCCAGGGCAGAATCGGAATGGCCGTCACCGCATTCTGCGGACTACCCTCGATTACCCGATCGCTGTAGACCAGGTAAACCAGGGTATTGCGCTTCTGATCGAAGAACCGCACCACCTGCATGGTTTTGAATACCAGCGAAGTACGCTCACGAAACACCTCTTCGCCCTCCTTGAGCTTCTCGAGAAAGCTGATCGGGCCAACCTGGCGACAGGCAATCGACGCCTCAGCACGATCCTCGGCCAGGCCCAGACCACCCTTGACGCCACCAGTCTTGGCCCGCGACAGGTAGCAGGTCACGCCTTCCACCTTAGGGTCATCAAACGCCTCGACGACGATCTTGTCGTTCGGCCCCATAAATTTGAAAACCGTCGACACTTCACCGATCTGCTCGGCCGCCACCAACCCAGGCAACAGCACAAGCGCACCCAGCAATCCCTTTACGACCCGCATCAGCCTTCCCTCAAATCAGGATCAAATTATCCCGATGAACCAACTCGGGCTCATCAACATAACCCAGCAGCCTCTCGATGGCATCCGACGACTGACCGATGATCTTTTGCGCCTCAAGCGCACTGTAGTTGGCCAGCCCACGGGCAATCTCGCGACCATCCGCCGCCACGCAGACCACCATCTCACCGCGGCGAAAGCTACCCTGCACCGCCTTAACACCAACCGGCAGCAAGCTTTTTGTACCGGTCGCCAGAGCCTTGACCGCACCGTCATCCAGCACCAGCGTGCCACGGGTCTGCAGATGCCCGGCTAGCCACTGCTTGCGCGCTGCCAGCATGCCGCGCTCAGGCGCCAGCAGAGTACCCAGACGCTCGCCCGCCTTAAGCCGCGCCAGCACCTGTTCGATAGCCCCGCCGACAATCACCGTATGCGCCCCGGAACGTGCAGCCAGGCGCGCCGCGCGCAGCTTGGTCTGCATACCACCACGCCCGAGCGCGCCGCCCACACCACCAGCGACGGCATCCAGCGCCGGGTCATCGGCGCGCGCCTCGAAAATCAGCTCGGCATCGGGGTTATGGCGCGGATCGGCGTTATACATGCCATCGCGATCCGTGAGGATCACCAGCAGATCCGCCTCGACCAAATTGGCCACCAGCGCTGCCAGGGTGTCGTTATCACCGAAGCGGATTTCGTCGGTGACCACGGTGTCATTCTCGTTGATCACCGGCACCACATCCAGATCCACCAGCGTGCGCAGCGTGCTACGCGCATTCAGGTAGCGCTTGCGATCGGACAGATCGTCATGGGTCAGCAGAATCTGCGCCGTGCGCCGGCCATGCTCGGCAAAGCTCGACTCCCACGCCTGAATCAGCACCATCTGGCCAATCGCCGCAGCCGCCTGCAGCTCATGCATGGCGCTCGGTCGCGCACTCCAGCCCAACTTGCTCATGCCCGCCGCCACCGCTCCGGATGACACCAGCACCAACTCGACGCCCTGCTCACGCAGCGCGACCATCTGCTTGACCCACACCGCCATGGCCGCGCGATCCAGACCACGACCATCAGCGGTCAGCAACGCACTACCAATCTTCACTACCCAGCGCTGCGCACCGGTTACCTTGTCACGCATGATCTTCCAACCTTAGCCGCGACCTGTGATTACAAAAACGCCGCAATTAAGCGGCGTTTTGTAGTTGCTTAATCCCGGACGTAAATAATTTCCGGGCCATCATCTTCGTCCTCTTCATCCCAGAAGCTGTCGTCTTCATCGACATCACCAACAGCCTTGACCCCGGAACGACGCAGCGCACGCTTGTCGTCCAGCGCCTGCAGCTGGGCGCGCGCCTCATCTTCGATGCGCGTATCCAGCTCAGCCAGCTCGGCCGCGTACTCTGGGTTTTCCTGAATGCGCTCAGCGCGCGCCTCAAGGAAATCCATGATGTCATAACAGAGCTTCTCAGTACCCTGGCGCGCCAAGGCAGAAATCACATACACCGGACCTTCCCACTCGATCCGCGTAACAATTTCAGCGATACGCGCCTCCTGCTCCTCATCGAGGATCTGGTCAGCCTTGTTCAGCACCAGCCAGCGCTCGCGCTCAGCCAGCGACGGACTGAACTTGGTCAGCTCATCAATAATTGTAGCTGCCGACTCGGCTGGATCGGTCAGATCCAGCGGCGCCATATCCACCAGGTGCAGCAGCAGACGGGTACGCGACAAGTGCTTGAGGAAGCGAATACCCAAGCCAGCACCGTGGGAAGCACCCTCGATCAGCCCCGGGATATCGGCGACCACAAAGCTCTTGTAGCGCTCGACACTGACCACACCCAGGTTTGGCACCAGGGTGGTGAAGGGATAGTCGGCGACTTTCGGCTTAGCGGCCGATACCGCGCGAATAAAGGTGCTCTTGCCGGCATTCGGCAAGCCGAGCAAGCCAACATCGGCCAACACCTTCAATTCCAGCTTGAGATCGCGCGACTCGCCCGGCTTGCCCGGCGTGGTTTGGCGCGGCGCACGGTTGGTACTGGACTTGAAGCGGGTATTACCCAGACCATGCCAACCGCCCTGCGCCACCAGCAGCCGCTGGCCGGCACGAGTCAGGTCGCCAATCACTTCCTGGGTACCAGCGTCGATCACCGTGGTACCAATCGGCACCGGCAGGATCAAGTCTTCACCCTTGGCACCGGTACAGTCGGTGCTGCCACCCTTCTCACCATTCTGCGCCTGGAAACGACGGGTATAGCGGTAATCCACCAGGGTATTGAAGTTCTCGACCGCCTCGATATATACCGAGCCACCGTCACCGCCATCACCACCGTTAGGGCCGCCCTTCTCGATGAACTTTTCACGACGAAAAGCCATCATGCCGTTACCGCCGTCGCCGGCTTTTACAAAAATCGATACTTCATCGACGAATTTCATGGGTACGCCTCCCGCAACTAGGCGGGTTATCTAAAACGAGAAAACCAGGTTCTTGCAAAATTGACCTGCATTCAAATCGAACGCTAACACCCAGGACAGTTTGGCAAGAACCCCAAGAATACAGAAACAAAAAAGCCCCGTCGCAAGGACGGGGCTTTCCCAGCAGTCGCGCAATTAAGCCGCAACGACGCTCACGTAACGGCGGTTGAACGCGCCTTTTACTTCAAACTTGATCACGCCTTCGATTTTCGCGAAGAGGGTGTGATCTTTACCCATGCCAACACCGTAACCGGCGTGGAACTGGGTGCCGCGCTGACGCACGATGATGTTGCCAGGAATGATTTTCTGACCGCCATACATCTTCACGCCAAGGCGTTTGGCTTCTGAGTCGCGACCGTTGCGGGTACTACCGCCAGCTTTTTTGTGTGCCATGAGTTCAATACTCCTATAAAGGGATCAGCGCTAAACGAATTAAGCCTGAATACCGGTGATTTTGATCTCGGTGTACCACTGACGGTGGCCCTGGCGCTTCATGTGGTGCTTACGACGACGGAACTTGATGATAGTGACCTTGTCGTGACGACCTTGAGCGATCACTTCAGCAACAACTTTGGCACCTTCAACAACCGGAGCGCCGATTTGAACGTCGTCGCCATTGCCGATCAGCAGAACACGGTCAAAAGTCACAGCTGCGCCAGTGGCCAGCTCGAGTTTTTCGACCTTGAGGAATTCGCCTTCGGTGACTTTGTATTGCTTGCCACCAGTAACAATTACTGCGTACATGGTAAATCTCCGTTGATCCTGCTCACCCAGCGCTTTATAGGAATAAGTGTCGGCTGGCATGGCTGCTTGGGGCCGGAAGGACACCCTTGCAATTGCGTAAGGCAGGGAAATACCCAGGGGGAAGTTCAGGGTGCGCGATTGTACGCAAGCAATCGACACCATGCAAGTGCGCCAAGCGCTTGCCTTGACAGCCCCTACCCTGCCCCCTAGCATGCCGCGCAACCCATGAGTAGCAGGTGCAAGCGATGCAACCCCAGGCTTTCTACCGCGTGGTGGCGGATGACTTTACCGCCGTCGACGGCATCATTCGCGCCCAACTGGTGTCGCGCGTACCGCTCGTAGAGAAGATCGGCGACTATATTATCTCCGCTGGCGGTAAGCGCCTGCGTCCGCTGCTGGTTCTGCTCAGTGGCAAGGCGCTGGGCATTGAAGGCGACAACCTGCGCCTGCTCGCTGCCACCATCGAGTTTCTGCACACCGCCACCCTGCTGCACGACGATGTAGTCGACATGTCCGACATGCGCCGCGGCCGCAGCACCGCTAACGCCCAGTGGGGCAATGCTCCAAGCGTGCTGGTCGGCGACTTCCTTTATTCACGCTCCTTCGAAATGATGGTCGAACTCGGCTCCATGCCGGTGATGAAGATCCTCTCCAAGGCCACCCGGGTGATCGCCGAAGGCGAAGTGCTGCAACTATCGAAGATTCGCGACGCCAGCACCACCGAAGAAACCTATATGGAAGTCATCCGCGGCAAGACCGCGATGCTCTTCGAAGCCTCAACCCACAGCGCCGCAGCACTGGCGGGCGCCAACGCCGAACAGACCGAAGCGCTGCGCACCTTTGGCGACCACCTCGGCGTGGCCTTCCAGCTGGTCGACGACCTGCTCGACTACCGTGGCGATGCCACCACCCTGGGCAAGAACGTCGGCGACGACCTGGCCGAAGGCAAACCGACTCTGCCGCTGATCTACACCATGCGCGAAGGCACCGCCGAACAGACGGCTCTGGTGCGCCAGGCGATCCAGAAAGGCGGCATTGAGGACCTGGAAAGCATTCGCAATGCCGTAGAAGCCGCTGGCGCTCTGGACTACACCGCCCAACAAGCCCGCGACTACGCCGAGCGCGCCATCGCCTGCCTGGACGCCCTACCCGCCAGCGAATACCGCGACGCGCTGATCGAACTCAGCCGCTTTGCCGTAGCTCGCACGCACTAAAGGCTTATCGTGACAGACAAGAGCCCGCCCATATGGCGGGCTTTTTATTGCCTGCGATCCACAGTAATCACACCGCGCGACGAAAGGCAGCGATTAATCCTTGCTATAAATATAATAAGAATTATTCTCATCTAAACACTTGAAAGGGAGATGAGTCATGACCTATCTGATCGATGCCTGGCTGGACCGCCCGCAGCCGTATCTACGCATTCTCAATCGCAACACCGGCGAAGTCTGCGCCCTGCTTAAGGAAGATGCCCTGGATGAACTGCGTGATCAGGGTGATCTGGATCTGCACGAGCTGAACTCCAGCGAGCCGCTGGTGCTCAAGGAGTTGGTGCGCAATCTGTTTCTCTACTGCTACGCCCGGGCATTGCGCCCCTGAAATGCATCGCGGGCATGGCCCGCCCCTACCAGTCTGGCGTAGGAGCGGGCAATGCCCGCGAAGGAAAGCGCCTGAAACGTTAGAGAACGTCCAGCAGCTCCACGTCAAATACCAGCACGCTGTGCGGCGGGATGCTGCCCACGCCTTGCTCGCCGTAAGCAAGCTCGCTCGGCACGTACAAGCGCCACTTGCTACCGGCATTCATCAGTTGCAGGGCTTCGGTCCAGCCGGCGATTACGCCGCCAACCGGAAACTCGGCAGGCTGGCCACGATCGTAGGAGCTGTCGAACACGGTGCCGTCGATCAGGGTGCCGTGGTAGTGGGTGCGCACGCTGTCTTCGCGGGAAGGCTTGGCGCCTTCGCCTGCGGTCAGCACTTCGTACTGCAGACCGGAAGCCAGTACGGTGATGCCGTCACGCTTGGCGTTCTCAGCCAGGAAGGCCAGACCGGCACCAGCAGCGGCCTCAGCCTTGGCAGCGGCTTCGGCTTGCATGATGTCGCGGATTACTTTGAAGCTGGCAGTCAGCTCTGCTTCGCTGACGCGGCTTGGCTGGCCGTTGAAGGCGTCAGTCAGGCCCGCCAGGATGGCGTCCAGGCTCACACCCGGCGGCGGGTTGTCGCGCAGCTGACCACCCAGTTGACGGCCGATGCCGTAGCTGACGCGGGTTTCGTCAGTCGAGAGATTGATATCGGACATAGCACTGCTCCGCTAGGGGCTAAAAAAGGTCGGCCAGCCTAGCACAAACCACCTGTCCGCCCTACCCACCGGCCACGCCTTGTCGATTACGCCGACAGCGCTCGGAGCAGTACTTCACCTCATCCCAGCAGCGCGCCCACTTCTTGCGCCAGGTGAAGGGCAGCCCGCATACCGCGCAGGTCTTGACCGGCAACTCGGCCCTTTTCACAGCACCTCGCCGGCATCCAGCCGCGCCAGCAGCTGCTCGCCGCGCGCCCACAGCCCCTGCTGCTTGGCGTCGCTCATTTTGTCCAGGCCACGATAGATCATGCCCAGCCGATGGTTACCCGACAGCTGCTGGCGGTGGCGCATGAGGAAATGCCAATACAGCGCGTTGAACGGGCAAGCCTGCTCACCCACGCTTTCCGTGACCTTGTAGGCACAGTCGCCGCAGTAGTTGGACATGCGTTTGATGTACTGACCGCTGGCGCAGTAGGGCTTGGAGCCTAGGTAGCCGCCATCGGCGTGCATGACCATGCCCAGGGTGTTGGGCAACTCGACCCAGTCGAAGGCATCCATATACACCGCCAGATACCAGTCGCAGACCTGGCTAGGCTGAATACCGGCCAGCAGGGCGAAGTTGCCGGTAACCATCAGCCGCTGGATATGGTGGGCATAGGCATGCTCCAGCGTTTGGCCGATGGCCTGGCTCATGCATTTCATCAGGGTTTTGCCGGTCCAGTAGAACTCCGGCAACGGCCGGGTATTGGCGAAGGCATTGCGCTCGGCGTACTCCGGCATATGCATCCAGTAAATGCCGCGCACGTATTCGCGCCAGCCAATCAACTGGCGGATAAAGCCCTCGGCGGCGTTTAGCGGCACCTGACCGCGCCAGTAGGCCGCCTCGACATCCGCACACAGGCGACGCACATCCAGCAGGCCGATATTCAGCGCCGCGCTGATCCGCGCATGGAACAGAAACGGCTCACCGACTGCCATGGCGTCCTGGTAATCGCCAAAAGCCGGTAAGGCGAAATCGAGAAAATGCTGCCACAGCGCTTCGGCCTCGGCATGGGTCACCGGGTAATCGAAAGCCGCCAGACTGCCGTAGTGATGACTAAAACGCTCAGCCACCAGCGCCAATACTTCCTGGGTAATGTCATCCACTGGGAAGCGCGCTGTCATCGGTGCCTTGATCAGCTTGGGCAGCGCCTTGCGGTTTTCCGCATCGAAGTTCCAGGCACCGCCCACCGGCGTGCCGTCGCCATTTAGCAGTAGGCCAGTCTTGCGGCGCATCTCGCGGTAGAAGAACTCCATACGCAGCTGCTTGCGCCCCTCAGCCCAACGGGCGAACTCGTCACGAGCGCAGATAAAGCGGCTGTCGGCATGCCAGGTGATCGGCAGGCCGCAAGCCTGCAGCGCCTGCTCCAGGCGCCACTCACCGCACTCGGTGATATGCACTTCGGCCGCCTGCAACTGCATAGCCCAGCGCTGCAACTCACCCGGCAGTGAGCCACTACTCTGGGTATCGTCCAGCTTGACGTAATGCACGCGCCAGCCGCGCTCGCGCAGGGCCTCGGCAAAATGACGCATGGCACTGAAGATCAGCGCGATCTTCTGCGGATGGTGCGGCACATAGTCGGTTTCAGCTGAAACCTCGGCGAGCAGTACGGCATCCTGCTGCGGGTCCAGGGCCTGCAGGCTGGGCAGATCGAAAGACAGCTGATCACCCAGAACCAGGGCAAGCCGGCGAATAGACATAGATGAAGTCGTTACCAGGAAGAGTTGAAGGAAATCGGCACGCGCAAGGTGTCCTGGGTGCCGTCCTGCATGCCGCACATTTCGTCATGCACCACCGCGTGCACCAGATGAAATGGCACGCGCGGCAGGTCGTGCAGCAGGTCGCGGGCATGCTCGACCGAGCGCAGGTGCAGGGTCTTGCCATGGCTATCACTAAGCGGATGGGCACGGCCATCCATGTGCGCCTCCAACAGGTAGATGCCACCTTCGATGGAGATCAGGTTGAGCGCGTCGATATGGCCGGCATGGGCGTGCAGCGACAGGTCTTGCAGATTCATGGCAATGTCCTCGGGCAAGTAAAGCTATACAAAAATCTGTACAAATACAATTTTTGTACAACACCATAAAAGCACAAGGCAGAAAGCAAACCGCCCGTCCGTTTTGCAACGGCCGGGCGGCGCGGACGCATAGGAAGGATCAGCTTGATTCGTACTTGGTCAGCTTATCCAGATAACCCATGGCGAAGGCCGAGAGGACGAAGGCCATGTGAATGATCACGTACCACATCAACTTGCTGTCGGGGATGTTCTGCGCATTCATAAACACTTTGAGCAGATGGATCGAGGAAATCGCCACGATGGAGGCCGCTACCTTCATCTTCAGCGAACTGGAGTCCATCTTGCCCAGCCAACTGAGCTTCTCGGTGCCCTCTTTGATATCCAGCTGGGAAACGAAGTTCTCGTAACCGGAAATCATCACCATCACCAACAGGCCACCGACCAGCGCCATATCGATCAGCGAGAGGATCACCAAAATCAGATCCGCCTCGGCCATGCCGAAGACGTTGGGCAGAATGTGGAAGACTTCCTGAAAGAACTTCAGCGCCAGCGCCAGCAGACCCAGCGAGAGGCCAAAGTAGATAGGCGCCAGCAGCCAGCGCGAGGCATACATGGCATTTTCGATAAAGCGTTCCATAAGGGCTCACTCAGGGTTCAAGACTGCCGGCGAGTATACCCAGCGCCCTCGCCTAGACAACCCTGGAGTGTGGCAATAGATGACCGCTGCGGTTATCCCCGGCAACTGTGGATAACCTTGTGGGCAGGCTCAGGATCAATGGCTGCAAGCCAGTCGTCTGCAGGATTGGTGGCACCTGGTCAAATACTCGACAAAGGCCCGCTCAGGTTTCCGGCTGAAACTGGTAATCACCCAAGTGATGGCCACGTTCGCCGTTCAAACGACGTAGCTCGGCCTGGATATGCAGCCGCCAAATCGGCACGTCGGTCGATTGCTCGTAACCCATGCCATGCAGATTTTCGGCGATATCGGTGAGGATGCTTTCTGCGGCGAAAGCCCCGTGGAATGGGCCCTGCGCTTTAATTGTGGAAGGCTGCGCACCGGCCATGCCGGCGGCGCAGATCAGCGTCCAGAGGCCATTGTTACCGGCCAGCGGCAGCACCACGCATTCAATACGGGTATCCAGGCCCAGGCAGTGACGGGTGAGATTGAGGCTGCGCGACATGGCGACGACCCTCTCGGGAGCAGGTCTTCAGCCTACACCCGAGCAAGCGCCGCTGGGAAGCCAACAGTTATCCCCGCCTGCTGTGGATAACTGTGTGGATGAATTGAGGAAAAGCCGGCCAGAGCCAGGCGCACTGGCCGGCGGCGCAATTCGCTCAGTGACTGACCAGCCACCGGGCGAATTGTCGCAGCCGGGCGGTCATTCAGCCGCCGGCTTTTTCGCCCGTGGCTTCTTCTCGTTTGCCGCAGCAGCCGGCTCTTCCTTCTTCGGCTCCTCCTTATCGTCGTCTTCCATACCCATGGCGGCGATATCGCGCAAACGCTCAACCACCCGCGCATTGACGCTGCCTGCAGGGAACTGCCCCTTTTCATTGGGCGAACCGGCGTCCGCGCCAACCAACAGGCTCAGCGCTTCGTCGACCTGACGCACTGCGTAGATATGGAACTGCCCGGCGCGTACCGCCTGCAGTACCCGCTCATCAAGCATCAGAGTGGTGACATTGGAGTGCGGGATGATCGCGCCCTGCTCGCCGGTCAGACCGCGGGCCTCACACAGACGGAAGAAGCCTTCGATCTTCTCGTTGACCCCACCGACCGCCTGCACCTCACCGAACTGGTTGATCGAACCGGTAATGGCGAAACACTGCTTGAGCGGCGTGCGCGACAAGGCAGAGATCAGCGTGCAGACCTCGCCCAGCGATGCACTGTCACCGTCGACATAGCCGTAGGACTGCTCCAGGGCGATGCTCGCGGAAATCTCCAGGGGGAATTCCTGGGCATAACGGCTGCCCAGATAACCGGTAAGGATCATCACGCCTTTGGAGTGGATCGGCTGACCGAGATTGACCTCACGCTCGATGTCGACAATACCGCTGCCGCCCGGATAGACCGTGGCGGAAATCCGCGCTGGCACACCGAAAGCCGAGTCGCCGACTTCCAGCACGGTCAGGCCGTTGCACTTACCCACGGCCGCGCCGGCGGTGTCGATCAGGATAATCCCGGCCAGCATGTCGTCGATGATCCGCGCCGATACGCGACCGGTGCGGGTGGCCTTGGCCTTTAGCGCACGCTCGATATGCCCGGCGTCGGTCACTTCATCCCCCGCCAGGCTGCGGATAAAGTCAGCCTCGCTGACCAGCTGGAACAGATCGCCAATACGCGCCGACAGACGCCCCTGGTGCTCGGCCAGGCGCGCGCTGTAGGTCGCAACCCGCGCCACAGCAGCAGCGGTCAGCGGCGCCATGCCCTCTTCCGAGGTGCGGGTTTTCATCAGCTGGGCGAACTGCTCGAGGCTGTCGTCGGCCAGCGGGATGTCTTCATCGAAGTCGACCAGCACACGGAACATCTCCTGGAAGTCCGGATCGAGGTCCTGCAGCGTGTAATACAGCTGACGCGAGCCGATGATCACCACCTTGAGGTGCAGCGGAATCATCTGCGGGGTCAGGGTCACAGTGGCGATGCGGCCGAGATCACCCAGCGGCGACTCCATCTTCAGCTGGCGCGATTGCAGGGCGCGCTTGAGCGCATCCCAGACAAACGGCTCGCCGAGCATCTTCTCTGCTTCAAGAATCAGAAAACCGCCGTTGGCGCGGTGCAACGCACCGGGACGCAGCTGGCGGTAGCTGGTGTAAAGCGCGCCCTGGTCGGTGTTGTATTCGATGCGGCCAAACAGATTGTCGTAGGTCGGGTGCGGCTCGAACACCACCGGTGCGCCACCCTGGGCGTGATGGCCGACTACCAGGCTCGGGCAGTACTGCTCTTCGAGCAGCTTGCGCGTCTGGGCGTCGGCCTTTTCCACTTCGACCAACTGATCGACCACGGTTTTCAGCAGATTGACCTGCACCGCCTGCAGGTAGGCGCAGACTCCGGCGTTTTCCGCGTACTTCTGCGACAGCGGCGCGAGCAGCGGCTGCAGGGCGATGGTGATGGTTTCTTCATTGAGCTGACGCAGCAGGTTGCTCGACTCGCGCTTCCACTGCGGCAGGCTGGACAGCTCCTCGTTGAGGCGCTCTTCCAGGGTGGCGATATCGGCATGAAAGCGCTCACGCTCGGCTTCCGGCAACTGAGCGAACTCTGCCTCATCCAGCGCCTTGCCATCGAGCATCGGGGTGAAAGCGATATTGCTGCTGTCACGGTATAGAGCGACGCTCTTTTCCAGCGACAGGCGCTCGACCACATCCAGGGCCTGGTCGTAGCGCTTGTTGAAGTCGCGGTCGATGGCGTTCTTTTTCTGCTGGAACGAAGGGTGCTCGAACACCGCCGGGAAGGTCGCCAGCAAGTTATCGATCAGGCCATTGATATCGGCGAGAAACTCGCCAGCAGTACCGGACGGCAGCTCCAGTGCACGCGGCTCGCGCGGCTCGTCAAAATGGTTGACGTACACCCGGTCAGCCGGGGTCTCCAGGCGCTTGGCTTCGGCCTTGAGGTAGCGTTTGACGAAGGAGAAACGCCCGGTGCCGGGCTCGCCCATGACAAACACGTTGTAGCCGGGACGCGGCATTGCCACGCCGAACTGCAGCGCCTCGACGGCGCGTTCCTGGCCCAATACGCCACGGAAGGGCTCCAGGTCTTCGGTATCGGTAAAGTTGAACTGCTCAGGAGAAAAGGGACGGGTAAGTGCTTCAGGTGCCAACCGCAAATGGGCTGCGACGGAGTCTGGCATTGGAAATCCTTGGACGGGGGCCTGGTGGAAATCATGGCCGCATCGGCCCGCATCCACAAGCCATAAGCTCAATCGCGCGCCTCTTCATTTAGCCGTCGGTAGGCGAGCACAACATCCTTGTTCAGCTGGCTTGATCCTGCATATCGGCACAGATCAGGCAATATTCGGCAGCAGGCATGGCCTGCAAGCGCGCAGGGCTGATGGCCTCGCCACAGCGCAGGCACAGGCCGTAATGCCCCTCGGCCAGACGCAGTTTGGCCAGGCCAACCTGACGCAACCCAGCCTCGGCTTCAGCCAGCAGCGCTTCCAGTACCTCATCGTTCTGCCGTTGCTGCGCCTGCTCGGCAAAATCCGCCGAGTGCGTGCGCGCCAGGTCCTGGCGAATCGCATTGGCGCGAGCGCTGTATTCATTTAATAGGGTGTAGAGCGCGACATGGGGGTCGAAGGCAGGCATGCGGTAGTCCTCGGGAACACTGTGTTCAGTGTGGCCCCAGCACTAGACCGACGCACTGCCGCAGATCAGTGCTTTGCAACTTTTGCTAACGCGCGGCGCCTGCAAAGAAAAACGGAGCCATGCGGCTCCGTTTTGCAGTACAGCGTGGCTTACTGGGCCAGCTTCTTGTAACGCACACGGTGCGGCTGCGCGGCAGCGTCGCCCAGGCGCTTTTTACGGTCAGCTTCGTACTCGGTGTAGTTGCCTTCGAAGAACTCGATATGCGAGTCGTCTTCGTACGCCAGGATGTGGGTCGCCACGCGATCCAGGAACCAGCGATCGTGAGAGATCACAATGGCGGCGCCAGGGAAATCGAGCAGCGCTTCTTCCAGCGAACGCAGGGTTTCCACGTCGAGGTCGTTGGACGGTTCGTCCAGCAGCAGCACGTTGGCGCCCTCTTTCAGGGTCAGGGCCAGGTGCAGACGGCCGCGCTCACCGCCGGAGAGGTCCTTGACGAACTTCTGCTGGTCGCCGCCCTTGAAGTTGAAGCGCCCGACGTAGGTGCGCGACGGCACTTCATAGTTGCCGATCTTGATCATGTCGGAACCGCCAGACACGGCTTCCCACACGGTCTTACTGCCGTCGAGGTCGTCGCGGCTCTGGTCGACGCAGGCCAACTGCACGGTTTCACCGATCTCGATGCTGCCCGAGTCCGGCTGCTCCTTGCCCATCAGCATGCGGAACAGGGTCGACTTACCGGCACCGTTACCGCCGATCACGCCGACGATGGCGCCCTTGGGCATGCTGAACGACAGGTTGTCGATCAGCGCGCGGTCGCCGTAACCCTTGCTGACGTTAACGAAGTCGATGACCTTGTCGCCCAGACGCGGGCCGACCGGGATATAGATCTCGTTGGTCTCGCTGCGCTTCTGGAATTCCTGCGACTGCATTTCTTCGAAACGCTGCAGACGTGCCTTGGACTTGGACTGGCGGGCTTTGGCGCCTTTGCGCACCCACTCCAGCTCTTCCTTCATGGCCTTTTCATGGGCCGACTGCTGCTTGGATTCCTGGGCCAGACGATCCGACTTGGCTTCCAGCCAACCCGAGTAGTTGCCCTCGTACGGAATACCGGCGCCGCGGTCGAGCTCGAGAATCCAGCCGGCAACGTTATCCAGGAAGTAACGGTCGTGGGTGATCGCGACCACAGTGCCGGGGAAGTCATGGAGGAAGTGCTCCAGCCAGGCCACCGAGTCGGCGTCCAGGTGGTTGGTCGGTTCGTCGAGCAGCAGCATGTCAGGAGCCGACAGCAGCAGACGGCACAGGGCCACACGGCGCTTCTCACCACCGGAGAGGAATTCCACCTTGGCATCCCAGGCCGGCAGGCGCAAAGCATCGGCGGCGACTTCCAGCTGACGCTCGAGGTTATGGCCGTCGCTGGTTTGCAGGATGGCTTCGAGCTTGGCCTGTTCGGCGGCCAGCTTGTCGAAGTCGGCATCCGGCTCGGCGTAAGCGGCGTAGACCTGATCCAGACGCGCCTGGGCGTCCTTGATCTGGCTCACGGCCTCTTCCACCACTTCGCGCACGGTCTTGCTCGGGTCGAGCTGCGGCTCCTGCGGCAGATAGCCGATATTCAGCTCCGGCATCGGACGGGCTTCGCCGTCGAACTCGGTGTCGACGCCGGCCATGATCTTCAGCAGGGTGGATTTACCCGAACCGTTGAGGCCGAGTACGCCGATCTTGGCGCCTGGGAAGAACGACAGGGAGATGTTCTTGAGGATTTCCCGCTTCGGCGGTACGACTTTGCCGAGCCGATGCATGGTGTAAACGTATTGAGCCATGATGACCTTGGTTCTGGGTTGAAACGAAAGAGAAGCCGCCAACTGATGCGTGTAGCCTGAGGCCACACGGCGGGGACGGAGCCGCCAGGCGCTACCTGCGCAGCGTCGTTTGCATACAGTCACGCGCGCGTGCGGCAAAGCTACCGGAATGCGCCGAGCAGGGCAAACGACGCTCGTCGGCAGCGCTGGCACTTTGCCACGGTTATGGCATGCTAGCCGCCCCCTGCCTGCCGGCCGTAACGCGCACCCGCCAGGGACTCAGCCCATCGCCGCCCAGCCCCCCAGGATGTAGGTCTTTGCCAACAGTCACGCCCCCAACCACACCGCGTGCACCCGGCGCTCCGCCGGCTGAGACGATGCGTGGGCCGACGCGTGGCGCACTGGTGGTGCTGGTCCTGAGCATGCTGGTGTTGCTGCTCTGGCAACTGCGTCAGGAATCCCAGCAGCTGCTCGACAACCAGCGCCAGCTGGGCCTGGCCTACAGTTCGCAGCTGGCCAATCACCTGGGCCTGAACATGGAGCTCAAGGCCAGCGCCGGCCAGGCTTTGCTGCAGAGCCACGTACTGCCGCCAAGCAACCCGGATGAGCTGGAAGAGCTGCTGCACACCCTGCGTGGCGTATTCCCGACCCTGCGCAGCCTGGCCTGGGTGAATAGCCAAGGCCGGATTATCGCCGACAGCCATGCGCCCACCGAAGACGCCCTGTATCTCAGTGAGTTGCTGGCGCGCGGGCGCAGCGACAGTTTCTTCTACACCTTCAGTGCCAACGACAACGGCCGTATCTACCTGCTACTGCGGCATAACCCCGACAGCGCCGCCAGCGGTTTCTGGGTGCTGCGCCTGACCAATCAGGCACTGAACAGCTGGCTGCAGGAGCATCATCAAAGCCCGCACCAGTGGCAACTGGAAGACCGTAATGCGCAGCGCGTGATTGCCCGCAACGCCTCACAGAACGCTAGCGACTCCTCGGTACCGCCGCCGGTCACCGCAGAAAATCTCGACCAGAGCATGCTGGAAACCCCGCTCAAGGGCAGCGACTGGCAGCTGCGCGCACTGTTCAATGAACGCAAGGTGCGCGCCCAGCAACTGCCACAACAGGCCAGCAAGCTGCTGCTGTTTATCCTCTGCGCCACCCTGACGCTGCTTGCGCTGTATCGCCTGCTGAATGAACAACGCAACCTGCACGCACTGAATACCGCCTCGCGGCGCTCGCTACAGCAGGCTGCCAGCGTACTCGGAGCCATCGAGGAGCGCGTGCTGGTCACCGACAGCAACGGCCAGCTGCAATATCTCAATCCGCAGGCCGAGGTGATGTTCGGCCTGAGCAACGACGAGGCGCGCGACTGGCACCTGCTCAAACTGCTGCCACGTCTCGACCCGCTGCTGTTGCACGACACGGCTCTGCACAACGACCTCGGCCCGGACCTGGTGGAAATCCAGCAGAACGGCGTCGCCCACCTGTACGACATCAGCCGCAGCGACTTGAGCGAAGACCACAAACGCACCGGCTTCGTCTGGGTGCTGCGCGATGTCACCGAAGAACAGCACGCCTCACACGTGCTGCAGGAAACCCGCCGGCGTTATCAGGACATCTTCGACGGCACCGGCACCGCGCTGTGCGTGCTCGACCTCGCCGAGCTGCAGCGCTACCTGCAACAGCAGCAACTGCGCAACATGAACAGCCTGCAACGCTGGCTGGACGCCGACCCGCAGCACCATGTCGAGCTCTGCCAGCGCCTGCGCCTGACCGAAACCAACCAGGTTGCCCTGCAACTGCTCGGCGTCGACTCCAATCAGCAAGCCTGGCAGCACCTGTTCAACGGCGGGCCGCTGCGCCCGGAAGGTTTCCGCATGCAGCTGGTCAGCGCCCTGCTCAGCGGCAGCGGCCAGCTGGAAATGGAACGCCAGATCCTTACCCCGCAGGGCCACGAGCGCCACCTGTGGATGTTGCTGCGTCTGCCGGAAAGCATCGACGACCTGCAGGCCGTGACCCTCAGTATCAGCGACATCACCAACCGCAAGCGCATCGAAACCTCGCTGATCGAGCGCGAGCGCTTCTGGTCCGATGTGGTCAGCGCGGTGCCCGATACCATTTATGTGCACGACATCGCCGGCAAGCGGGTGATGTACAGCAACAACCACCTCGGCCCGCAGCTGGGCTACAGCAAGGCGGAAATGCACCAGCTCGGCGAGCGGCTGTGGGAGAAGATCCTGCATCCCGACGATGTCGAGCTGTACCAGCGCATGCGCAATATCCAGCAGGTGCAGGGCAACGGCCTGCTGATGCAGTTCGAGCTGCGCTGGCGGCACCGCGATGGCAGCTGGCACTGGTTCGATATCCGCGAGCAGGCGCTGTCACGCGACGCCAAGGGCCGGGTCAGCCGGCTGATCGGCGTGGCCAAGGACATCACCGAACAGATCACCCACAGCGAATCCCTGCGCACCAGCGAGCAGCGCTATCGCCTGCTGGCGGAAAGCATCAGCGACGTGATCTTCTCAACCGGCAGCGATCTGCAGCTCAACTACGTCAGCCCCTCGGTGATGCCGGTGCTCGGCTATGACAGCGAGTGGGCGTTGGCCAACGGCTTCCAGAGCCTGGCCACCAATCCGCGTCAGCTAAGCGGCTTCTACGCCCTGCTCGACCGTGTGCGCAACGCCCTCGGCGACCCGCAGCGGCTGGCCGAGCTGCGCGCCGAGTTTCTACCGCAGCTGTTTGTCTTCGACTGCCTGCGCGCCGATGGCAAGAAGATTCCGATAGAACTGCGCCTGGTACCGATGTGGGATGACAGCGGGCGCTTCGAAGGCCTGCTCGGCGTCGGCCGCGACATCAGCCTGCAGCGCCGCGCCGAGAAAGACCTGCGCATGGCCGCCACGGTATTCGAGCACTCCACGGCGGCGATTCTGGTGACCGATCCGGCTGGTTATATCGTGCAGGTCAACAACGCGTTCAGCCGGGTCAGCGGCTACAGCTCCAAGCAGATTCTCGACCAGTTGCCGAGCATGCTCACCGCCGACACCCAGCAGGCCAGTCACCTGGCCTATGTGGTCAAACAGCTCAACCAGCAGGGCAGCTGGGAAGGCGAGGTGTGGCTCAAGCGCCGCAGCGGCGAAAAATTCCCGGCCTGGGTCGGCATTACGGCGGTCAAGGACGATGAAGGCGACCTGGTCAGCTACGTGTGCTTCTTCAGCGACATCAGCGAGCGCAAGGCCAGCGAGCAGCGCATCCACCGCCTGGCCTACTACGACGCCCTGACCCAGCTGCCCAACCGCACGCTGTTCCAGGACCGCCTGCACAGCGCCCTGCAGCACGGCGCGCGGCACCAGGAATGGGTGGCGCTGATGTTCCTCGATCTCGACCGTTTCAAGCCGATCAACGACTCCCTCGGCCACGCCGCCGGCGACCGCATGCTCAAGGAAGTGGCGGTGCGCCTGGCCGCCTGCGTCGACAGTGACGACACCGTGGCGCGCATGGGTGGCGACGAGTTCACCCTGCTGCTGCAATCGCAGAGCGACCGCGAAGGCGCACTGAAACGCGCGATCCATGTCGGCGAGCAGATTCTCGCCAGCCTGGCGCAGCCGTTTATCCTCGAAGGCCGCGAGTTCTTCGTCACCGCCAGTATCGGCATCGCCCTCAGCCCGCAGGACGGCAACGAGCTGAGCCAGCTGATGAAGAACGCCGACACGGCGATGTACCACGCCAAGGAGCGCGGCAAGAACAACTTCCAGTTCTACCAGGCCGATATGAACGCCAGCGCCCTGCAGCGCCTGGAGCTGGAAAGCGACCTGCGCCACGCCCTCGAACAGGGCGAGTTCAAACTGTATTACCAGCCGCAATTCTCCGGCGACGGCAAACGCCTGACCGGCGCCGAAGCGTTGCTGCGCTGGCAGCATCCGCAGCGCGGCCTGGTGCCGCCGAACGACTTTATTCCGGTGCTCGAAGAGTTGGGCCTGGTGGTGCAGGTCGGCGACTGGGTGCTGCGCGAAGCCTGCCGCCAGCTGGCCGAATGGCACGAGGCGAAGATTCGCGTACCGAAGATTTCGGTCAACCTCTCGGCCCGTCAGTTTGCTGAAGGTGATCTGCACGAGCGGATCGCGCAGACTCTTCAGCACAGCGGCATTCCCGCCGGCTGCCTGGAGCTGGAGTTGACCGAAAGCATCCTCATGGAAGACGTGGCTAACGCCATGCTGACCCTCAGCAGCCTGAAGAAACTCGGCGTGTTTATCGCCATCGACGACTTCGGCACCGGCTACAGCTCGCTGAACTACCTCAAGCAGTTCCCCATCGACGTGCTGAAGATCGACCGCAGCTTTGTCGACGGCCTGCCCCATGGCGAGCAGGATGGCCAGATTGCCCGGGCGATCATCGCCATGGCCCACAGCCTCAACCTCACGGTAATCGCCGAAGGCGTGGAAACCCTGGCTCAGCTGGACTTCCTGCGCGGCCACGACTGCGACGAAGTGCAGGGTTTCCTGCTCGGCAGGCCAATGCCGGCGCACCAGTTCACCGCCCTGTTTACCGGCACCGCGCTGTTTATGCTCGGCTGAAGCACGCCCGCGCATGAGCCCCGCTTGTCCGCCAGATGACCACGCTTCATATGCCTGTTTAGTACGGATGGGGTAGAATTCGCCCCCTCTTTCTACCGCCCAGCTGATTTTCTCAGGGGAATGCTATGTTCAGCCGTGATTTGACTATCGCCCGTTATGACGCCGAATTGTTTGCCGCGATGGAGCAAGAAGCCCAGCGCCAGGAACATCACATCGAGCTGATCGCCTCGGAGAACTACACCAGCCCAGCGGTGATGGAAGCCCAAGGCTCGGTACTGACCAACAAGTACGCCGAAGGCTATCCGGGCAAGCGTTATTACGGCGGTTGCGAATACGTCGACATCGTCGAGCAACTGGCCATCGACCGCGCCAAGCAGCTGTTCGGTGCCGACTACGCCAACGTCCAGCCGCACTCAGGCAGCCAAGCTAACAGCGCCGTGTATATGGCCCTGCTGGAAGCCGGCGACACCGTACTGGGCATGAGCCTGGCCCACGGCGGCCACCTGACTCACGGCGCCAGCGTCAGCTTCTCCGGCAAGATGTACAACCCCGTGCAGTACGGCATCGACAACGTCACCGGCCTGATCGACTACGACGAAGTCGAGCGCCTGGCCGTTGAGCACAAGCCGAAGATGATCATCGCCGGCTTCAGCGCCTACTCGCAGGTTCTCGACTTCCCACGCTTCCGCGCCATCGCGGACAAAGTCGGCGCTTACCTGTTTGTCGACATGGCTCACGTAGCCGGTCTGGTTGCTGCTGGTGTATACCCGAACCCGGTGCCGTTCGCCGACGTGGTTACCACCACCACTCACAAAACCCTGCGCGGCCCGCGCGGCGGCCTGATCCTCGCGCGTGCTAACGAAGCGCTGGAGAAGAAATTCAACTCTGCGGTATTCCCAGGCGGCCAAGGTGGCCCGCTGGAGCACGTGATCGCCGCCAAGGCAGTGTGCTTCAAGGAAGCCCTGCAGCCTGAGTTCAAGGCCTACCAGCAGCAAGTGATCAAGAACGCCCAGGCCATGGCCAGCGTGTTTATCGAAAACGGCTACGACGTAGTGTCCGGCGGTACTGAAAACCACCTGTTCCTGCTGTCCCTGATCAAGCAAGACATCACCGGTAAAGACGCCGACGCCGCCCTGGGTCGCGCCTTTATCACCGTGAACAAGAACAGCGTACCGAACGACCCACGTTCGCCATTCGTCACCTCCGGCCTGCGCATCGGCACCCCAGCCGTGACCACCCGCGGCTTCAAGGAAGACGAGTGCCGCGCACTGGCTGGCTGGATCTGCGAAATCCTCGCCAACCTGGGTGACGACGCCGTTGAAGCGCGTATTCGCGAGCAGGTTAAAGCGGTCTGCGCCAAGTTCCCGGTATACGGCAACTAAGTGACTCGCCCAGGCGGCCCATAGCGCCAGCCTGGGAAATCGCACGACCGTCCGTCGGTAATAAAATGCCCGCATTGAGAGATGCGGGCATTTTTTATGCGTCCAAAAACCCGAGGTGCAATGCCTTGGTGCCTGTTTGCAAGGCCGCCAGCCGCCCAGTGAATGACGCCAAATTTCCTCCGTACGCCCCGTACTCATTGACGCCCAACCCTTGACGCAGAGCGCTTTAACCGGCGCAGCACGCTTGCTCTGAGGCGCTGTCACAGCGACTGCAGCGGGCTCTCGAAGCCATGCGCATCCGTGTATTGGCTTTAAGGCGCCGCTCACAGCAGCTGGCGGAGGAGACTGCATGCTTTCCATGGCAAATGGCACCGGCGACCCATTACTGGAACTCGAAGGCAGCAGTGGCAATGACAACCTGATTGGTAGCTCAGACGATGAGCTGCTGCGCGGCCAGGCCGGCGACGACAAGCTCAATGGCGGTGCCGGCAACGATGTACTGGTTGGCGGCGCGGGCCGTGACACCCTCACTGGCGGAGCCGGCGCGGACACCTTTCGCTTCAGCGAACTGGCCGACAGCTACCGCACCAACAGCACCCTGCACGCCGACCTGATCACCGATTTCGACGGTACCCTAGATCGCCTCGACCTCTCCGCCCTCGGTTTCAGCGCACTGGGCAATGGTTACAACGGCACCCTGCTGCTCAGCTACAGCAGCACCAGCGACCGCACCTACCTGAAATCCTTTGAAGCCGATGCCAGCGGCAACCGCTTCGAACTGGGCATCCAGGGCAACCAGCTGACGACGCTAAACCCCACCAATATCCTGTTTACCGCCAACACTCAGGCCAACAACGCCCCCGTACTCAACGAGCCATTGCTGGATCAGAGCCTCAGTGAAAACAACTCGTTCACCTTCGGCTTCTCCGCGTCCAGCTTCACCGACCCGGATGGCGACAACCTGAGTTACAGCGCCACTCAAAGCAATGTGGCGACTCTGCCATCCTGGCTGGCCTTCAACGCCACCACCCTGACCTTCAACGGCATGCCTGGGCTCGGCACGGCAGGTGCCTATGAGATCACCCTGAGTGCCAGCGACGGGCGCGGCAGCACGTTCACCGACAGTTTCCTGATCAACATCCGCGCCGCGCCGGAGGGCGAGCTGATCTTGTGGGGCAGCGAGGGCAATGACCGCCTGCTGGGCACCTCCGCGGATGAAACCCTGCAAGGCATGGCCGGCGTCGACACGCTGCTCGGTGGCGGCGGCAACGATCTGCTGCTCGGCGGCGCCGGGCGTGACAGCCTTACCGGCGGCGACGGCGCGGACACCTTTCGCTTCAGCGAACTGCAGGACAGCTACCGCAATGGCAGCCTGAACAACGACACCATCACCGACTTCGATGCCACGCTAGACCGCCTCGACCTCAGTGGACTCGGCTTCACCGCACTGGGCAATGGCTACAACGGCACCCTGCTGCTCAGCTACAGCAGCGCCAGCGATCGGACCTACCTGAAATCCCTGGAGCACGACCTCAGCGGCAACCGCTTCGAGCTGGCCCTGCACGGCAATCACCTGAACAGCCTGAACGCCACTAACGTATTTTTCGACACCTCACCGCCGCCCCCGCCACCACCGCCTCCTCCACCGCCGCCGCCCACTCCGCTGGGCACGGTGGGCGACGACATACTCAACGGCAGCGACGCTGACGAAGTGCTTTTAGGCTATGCCGGGGCAGACAAAATCAATGGCGGCGCGGGCAACGATGTGCTCGACGGCGGCGCCGGCAAAGACAGCCTGACCGGTGGCGAAGGCAGCGACATCTTCCGTTTCAGCGGCGCACTCGACAGCTACCGCAACTACGGCCCCGCCGACATCAGCGCCGCCGACACCATCACCGACTTCGCCGCCGGCGTGGACAAGATCGACCTCTCGGCCCTGGGCTACACCGGCCTGGGCAATGGCTACGACCACACGCTGTACCTGACCCTGAACGACACGGGCACCAAGACCTCCCTGAAGTCCCGCGAGCCTGATGCCGATGGCAACAGCTTCGAGATTGCCCTGAACGGCAATCACCTGAACAGCCTGAGCGCGGCGGACTTTATCTTTGCCGAGCCCACGCCGCAGAACACCCTCTTCGTGCCCACGCTCGGCCAATCCAACGCCAGGCTGCTGCGCATGTTCTCCAGCGACGAAGAGTCAGGCGTCACCGAAATGGTCAGCCAGCTGACCCGCTATACCGACTTCGACAAGGTCGAAAGCCTGTTCTTTGATCAGGACGCCAACCCCGTGGACATCGCCGTCGGTGGCAGCACCGTCACCGGCCGCTCGACGGCCACTGATGTGGAGAAGGCCAAGGCCTGGTGGTACAGCGACACCGACCAACCCGGCGAGGCGCTGCTGCAGGCCGTCGCCAACCTCAGCAGCCAGCTGGCAACCCTTCTAGCCAAAGGCAGCGTGACCATGGCCATCGTTTGGGGCCAGGGCGAAGACAACGCCATGAGCTATGCCACCGCCACTGATCAGCAGGCTGAAATCGAGCTGTACAAGAGTAATACGCTGAAAGTCTTCGACTACCTGAAAACCCAGCTGGGCACCCCGGACCTAGTCTTCTACCTGATGCTGACCGGCAACTACCAGCAAGAGGCGGCCGCCTTGCGCGGTTACAGTGCAGCGGAAATTGCCGGCATCGTCGCGGGCACCGAAGCCATCCGCGAGGCGCAACTGGAACTGGCCGCCAGCCGTAGCGATGTGAAAATCGCGGTGGACTACAGCGACCTGCCGATGCGCTATGACGTCGATCCGCTGACCTATTACTACGATGTTTGGCATATGACCGGCGATGCCAGTGAAATCATCGGCCAGCGCCTGGCGGACTTTATCGCCAACGACCTGGGCTACCAGAGCGATGCCCACGACAACAACGACCCCAGCACGCTCTCCCTGTACCCCGCCAGACAGATTCTCGGCACTGACGGCGACGACCTGCTGCTCGGCACGCTAGGCGCCGACACCCTCGACGGCGGCCTGGGCAATGACTTTATGGAAGGCGGCGATGGCAGCGATGTCTATCTCGTCGACAGCGCCGGCGATCAGGTTGTGGAGAACGGCACCGGTGTTGAGGACTATGACACCGTCGTGGCATCGATCAGCTGGACCCTCGGCGATAACCTGGAAAACCTGCTGCTGGTCGGCCCGCAAGCGCTCAACGGCAGCGGCAACAGCCTCGACAACATCATTCGTGGAAATGCCGCAGACAACGTACTGGATGGCGGCGCGGGGGCCGACGTGCTGCTCGGCGACGTGGGCAATGACAGCTACTTCGTCGACAACGCTGGCGATCTGGTAGTCGAAGGTGCGGACGAGGGGACTGATCGGGTGTTCAGCAACCTGACCAGCTACACCCTGGCCAGTAATATCGAAATCCTCCACCTGATCGCCCCCGGCAACTCCAACGGTACCGGCAATGCCCTGGATAACCTCATCTTCGCAAGCTCCGGGGATAACATCCTCAACGGCGGGCTCGGCAACGACAGCCTGTCTTACGCCTATGCCGTGGCTGGCATCAGCGTCACCCTGGTCACGACACAAGCCCAGGATACTGGCGGTTCCGGGTTCGACTCGCTACGTGGCTTGGAAAACCTGATCGGCAGCGACTATGACGACATTCTGAGCGGCGGTTCCGGCAATAACATCCTGCAGGGCGGAGCCGGCAACGACGTGCTTAATGGCCTGGCCGGCAATGACGTGCTCGACGGTGGCGCCGGTGCCGACTACCTGAATGGTGGCAGCGGCGCTGATCGCTATGTGTTCAGTAAGCTCAGCGACATGCTCACGGGTGAGCTGCACGACCTGATTTACGGTTTCAAGAGCAGTGAAGGCGACCTGATCGATCTGTCGGCACTGGATGCCAATCCCTTGACCGCCGCCCACGACGCGTTCAGCTTTATCGGCAACGCCGCCTTCAGCGAGCAGGATGCCAGCGGCCAACTGCGCTTCGCCGACGGCGTGCTGTATGGCAGCACCAACGCGGGCAGCGGCGCGGAGTTTATGATCGGGCTGCTCGGCGCAACCACGTTTTCCGCAAACGACCTGTACGGCTAGGCGCGGCTACCGGGGTGCCGCCAGCCACTACTGCGGGCTTATTTAGCTGCCGCTTCAGTTACTATCCGCGCCAGATATTCGCCCAGATAAAACCAGCCAGCGCCAGCAGGCTTGGCTATAGTGGATAAAACCTCGCAGGAGTTTCTTTGCATGAGCGAAACAGCCAATGAGCGTCGGCGCTTTCACCGCATCGCTTTCGACGCCCCCACCGAGATAGTGCAAGGGGAACGGCGCTGGGCGGTCGAACTGCATGACGTGTCGCTGAAAGGCCTGCTGATCAAGCGCCCCAACGGCTGGAATGGCGACCCCAACCAGCCGTTTGACGCAAGCATCCAGCTGGCCGACGACACCCGCGTGCTGATGGAAGTGGTACTGACCCGCACCCAGGACGACCTGCTCGGCTTTGTCTGCCGACATATCGATCTCGACTCGATCAGCCATCTGCGTCGCCTGGTGGAACTCAACCTTGGCGATGACAGCCTGCTGGAACGCGAACTCGCCGCCCTCGGCGAAGACGAGTAAACAAAAAGGAGGCCTAGGCCTCCTTTTTCATGCCCACTGTTCAGCTACTCGAACAGCGCATCCAGCGCCTGCTCCAGGCGCGTTACGGCAATCACCTGCAACCCTGGCGGCGGATCTTTCGGCGCATTGCCCTTGGGCACAATGGCACGTTTGAAGCCGTGCTTGGCCGCCTCTTTCAGACGCTCCTGGCCACTCGGCACCGGACGAATCTCTCCAGACAGACCTACCTCGCCAAATACCAGCAAATCATGCGGCAGCGGCTTGTTGCGCAGGCTGGAAATCACTGCGGCCATCAGCGCCAGATCCGATGCGGTTTCCAGCACCTTGACCCCGCCAACCACGTTTAGGAATACGTCCTGATCATAGGTCGGGATGCCGCCATGCCGATGCAGCACGGCCAGCAGCATGGCCAGACGGTTCTGATCCAGGCCCAGGGTGACGCGGCGCGGGTTGGCCATATGGCTGGTGTCGACCAGCGCCTGCACTTCCACCAGCATCGGCCGGGTGCCTTCCCAGGTGGCCATCACCACACTGCCAGGAACTTCTTCCTGGGCGCGGGTAAGGAAGATCGCCGAGGGATTGGTGACCTCTTTCAGGCCCTTGTCGGTCATGCCGAACACGCCCAGTTCATTGATCGCGCCAAAGCGATTCTTTACCGCGCGCAGCAGACGCAGACGGCCGTCGGATTCACCTTCGAAATACAGCACGGTGTCGACCATGTGTTCAAGCACACGCGGCCCGGCCAGCGAGCCCTCCTTGGTCACGTGACCAACCAGAAAGATCGCCGTGCCGCTCTGCTTGGCAAAGCGCACCAGCAGCGCCGCACTCTCGCGCACCTGAGACACGCCACCGGGTGCCGAGGAAAGTTGTTCGGTAAATATGGTCTGGATCGAGTCGATCACCATCACCTTGGGCTTTTCTACCCGCGCGGTGGCGATGATGCTTTCGATGCAGGTTTCGGTCATCACCTTGAGCTTGTCTTCCGGCAAGCCCAGGCGGCGGGCGCGCATGGCCACCTGCTGCTGGGATTCCTCACCAGTGACATACAGCGCGGGAAAGCGCGTGGCGATATTGCACAAGGTCTGCAGCAGGATGGTCGACTTGCCGATACCGGGGTCGCCGCCGATCAGCACCACCGAACCGTCCACCAGGCCGCCGCCGAGCACGCGGTCCAGCTCGCCTGATGCAGTAGAGAAGCGCGGCACTTCCTCGACACTGACCTCGGCCAGGGTCTTGATCTGCGCCTGTTCGCCGGCCCAGCCCGCGCGCCCACTGGGGGTGGCGGCATTGGCCTCGATCAGGGTCTCGATCAGGGTGTTCCAGGCCCCACACTCGCCGCACTGGCCGGCCCATTTGGGAAAGGTCGCGCCGCACTCGGTGCAGCCATACATGCGCTTGGCCTTGGCCATGCCGGACTCCTATAAACGCTGAGCCCGGATCATACGAAATAGCTGGATATATTTACAGTCCTGCGCACCTACGATTTGCAGCCATTGCCGCACCCACAACATTGCCCTGCGGAGCGTTTAAGCCGGCGCGCGAGGTCATCCTTGAGGCCAACGCGTTCCTGCTTGAGGGCAAGCAGTGCATCGTCAGCCAGCAGTTCGCCGCCCGCCTCAATCCGGCAGATGCGTTTATCCAGGGTTTCGTAGGTGTCGGCCAGGCGGGCGAAGTCGGCATCGCCCTGGCGCAGCTCATGCAGCGCGCCGCGCAGTTCGGGGAAGTCCTTGATCAGCGGATGGTGTTCAACATGCATGCGGGCGTTCCTCTGGGATAGTCACTGCCTACAGACTACCCCCTGAACCGGGGCCGACACTTGACCCGGATCAAGCCCATCACGCTATGGCGTGCTGCCCAGAAAGCCGGCCAGTTCGTCCTTGAGGCTGACGCGCTGCATCTTCAGGCCCAGCAGCAACATCTCATCCATGGCCACCCGACCGCTTTCCGCCTCATAAATACGTTTGTCGAGCTCTTCATATTCCTCGGCCAACCGGGCGAAATGCCCATCACTGGATAACAAGGCGTGCAACTGCGTCTTGAACTCGGGAAACTCGCGGTGCAGCGGGTGATGTTCCAGTGGCATAACGGCATCCTCATGGCAGGCCTTTATTGAGCCTAGCCCAGTCGCGCCGGCTCTGCCGAAACGCCTTGCAACACGGGCCTCAGGCGACTTCTGCTATCTTTGCCCAAGCTTCAAAAGCCATTAGCGAGAACTGGTTATGAGTACAACATCAGGATGTTCGGCGTGCCGTGACGGCCAAGGGCTGGGTTTTCCCATCAGCATGGCCTTTCAGCCCATTATCAACCTGACTACAGGCACCATATTCGCCCACGAAGCCCTGGTGCGCGGTACAGCCGGTGAATCCGCCGGCAGCCTGCTGAGTAAGCTCAACGCGGATAACCTCTACCCGTTCGACCAGGCCTGCCGAATTACTGCCCTGGAATGGGCGGCCAAGCTGCAAGTGCCGGCCATGGTCTCGATCAACTTTATGCCCAACGCGGTGTACAAACCCGAGACCTGCATCCGCGCCACGCTGGAGGCGGCCAAGCGCTTCAACTTCCCGCTGCAGCGGATCATCTTCGAGGTCACCGAACAGGAGCAGGTGCTGGATGTCGACCACCTCACCGGCATCCTGCGCGCGTACCGCAAGCAAGGCTTCATGACCGCAATCGATGACTTCGGCGCAGGCTATGCCGGCCTCAATCTGCTGGCCGACTTTCAGCCCGACCTGATCAAGCTGGACATGCAGCTGATCCGCAATATCGAGCAGGACAGCGTGCGGCAGATTCTGGTCGAAGCCGCCCTGCAGATGTGCCGCAAACTGAATATCCGGGTGATTGCCGAAGGCATCGAAAGCCTCGGTGAACTGCATGCATTACGCGACATGGGCGTGGAGCTGTTTCAGGGTTACCTGCTGGCCAAACCGGGGTTCGAGTCGCTGCCCGAGGTCCACTACCCGGCCTGAGAAGTAGCTGGCAAGCGGCGCGCGCTGGATTACACTCAGCGCAACCTCACCTACCAGGGAACGCAGCATGAGCATACTCAGTGAATTCAAAGCCTTTGCAGTCAAAGGCAATGTGGTCGACATGGCCGTCGGCATCATCATCGGCGCGGCGTTCGGCAAGATCGTCTCGTCCTTTGTCGGTGACGTGGTGATGCCACCTCTGGGCGTGCTGATTGGCGGCGTGGACTTCTCCGACCTGGCGATTGTACTGAAAGCCGCCGAAGGCGATGCCGCTGCGGTCACCCTGGCCTACGGCAAATTTATCCAGACCGTACTGGACTTCCTGATCGTCGCCTTCGCCATCTTTATGGGCATCAAGGTGCTCAACAAACTCAAGCGCGAAGAAGAAGCCGCACCGGAGGCGCCAGCCGCACCGACCAAGGATCAGGAGCTGCTCAGCGAAATCCGCGACCTGCTCAAGGCGCAACAAGCCAAGGAATAATCCCAGGCAAATTGAAAAAGGCACCCGAAGGTGCCTTTTTTATTGCGCCGATTTTAATCAGCCAGAGGTGTAAGCAGCAGCTTGGCCACCCGACGGTCCTTGACCTCGGTAACCGTCAAGCGCCAGTCGGCGTACTCGACCTGATCACCAATAATCGGCAAGCGGTCGAGCAGGCTCATCGCCAGCCCAGCGATGGTCTGATAGTCATCGGTCGGTCTGGCCTTGAAGCCCAGCCGCTCACGCAGCACCGCGAGGTTCAGCGCGCCGCTGACGCGATAAGCCCCGTCGAGGTTTTCGATATCCGGGCCATCGACTTCGCTGGCATCCGGCAGCTCACCAGCAATCGCCTCGAGGATGTCGGTCAGGGTCAGCAAACCTTCGAAGCCGCCGAACTCGTTGACCACAAAGGCCACGTGGGTCGAGGCCTGGCGCATCTGTTCCAGGGCGCTAAGCACCGAAGCGCTGTCCGGCAGATTGACCGGCGCACGCACCAGACTTTCGATATCCGGCTGCTCGCCCTTGAGCAGTTCCTTGAACAGCTCCTTCTTGTGGATATACCCCAGCGGCTCGTCCGCCGCATCGCCACGCGACACCAGCAGGCGCGAGTGCGGCGACTCAAGCAGAGCCTGGTGAATAACCTCAAGCGGGTCGTCAAGATTGATCCGGTCGACGTCCATACGAGCGGTCATAACCTTCTGGATCGACTGTTCGGCCAGACTCAGCACGCCGCTGATCATCACCCGTTCGCGGCGATCAAACAGCACGGCTTCGCCGGCGCCGCCTTCGAGCATGTCGGCAATCTCTTCGCCCACCTCGTCGGCCTGCAGCTTGCCGCCGAGCAAACGCATCACCGCATGAGCGGTGCGTTCACGCATGCCGCGCTCACCCTGCAGGCTGCGCTTGCGCCGCGAACGGGCCAGCTGGTTGAACACCTCGATCAGAATCGAGAAGCCAATCGCCGCGTACAGATAACCTTTCGGGATATGGAAGCCCAGACCTTCGGCGGTCAGGCTGAAACCGATCATCATCAAAAAGCCCAGGCATAGCATGATCACCGTCGGCCGCGCGTTGACGAAGGCTGTCAGCGGCTTGCTCGCAACGATCATCAGGCCCATAGAAATGACCACGGCGATCATCATCACCTGCAGGTGCTCGACCATGCCTACGGCGGTGATCACCGCATCCAGGGAGAACACCGCATCGAGCACGATGATCTGCGCCACCACCGGCCAGAAGCGGGCGTAGGCCTTGCTGCCAGTCGCTTGATGGGTGTGCCCTTCAAGGCGCTCATGCAGCTCCATGGTGGCCTTGAACAACAGGAACACACCACCAAACAGCATGATCAGGTCGCGCCCGGAGAAGGTCTTGCCGAACACATCGATCAGCGGTTCGGTCAGGGTCACCAGCCAGGCGATACTGGCCAGCAGGCCCAGGCGCATGATCATCGCTAGGCTCAGGCCGATCAGCCGCGCGCGGTCGCGCTGCTCGGGCGGCAGCTTGTCGGCGAGGATTGCAATAAACACCAGGTTGTCGATGCCCAGGACGATTTCCAGGACGATCAGGGTCAACAGGCCTAACCAGGCCGTGGGATCAGCGATCCATTCCATTTAGTGTGTGGCTCTTGGGTTAATTGAACGGGCACAGCCAAAGGCAACGCACAGGCATTGGCCGCTCGTTTGCGTCATCAGCTGGGAAAAGGGTCGTGCAGCGGGTTGCTGCCGAGGGTGCGTGCGCAGGGCTGCGCCGCTGGATTTCGGTGCCGCACTCAGCGCGATTGGCGAGGGCGGCTTACATCTCTCACTGTCCATATAGTCCGGTAAAGGTCACAAGAAGCGCGCGATATTAGAGGCTGTAGGAGCAAAGACTAAGCGTTAAAGCGTTACCAGATTTTTACAACCGCGCATTCCTAGCAGCCATCCTGCGCAGTCGTTACCAGTAATTCTCCACCGCCACCTGCCCTGGGCGACGAGTCAAGCTGAGCTGCAGATCGCGCTGTTTCAGCAGCGCGCGGGTGTCGTCGATCATCTGCGGATTGCCGCAGATCATCAGCCGCGAATGGGCAGGGTCCAGGCTCAGATCGGCGGCGCGCTCCAGCTCGCCACTTTCCAACAAGCTGGTGATGCGCCCATGCAGGCAGCCGGGGACCTGCTCACGGGTCACCAGCGGTAGATAGACAAAGCGCTCGGCGTACTCCTGCAGATGTTCCTGCTGCATCAGGCCGTGAATCAGCGGCTGATAGGCCAACTCGCTGGCCGTGCGCGCGCTGTACACCAGCACCACGCGCGCAAAGCGCTGCCACACTTCCAAGCCCTGCAGGATCGATAGAAACGGCGCGAGCCCCGTGCCACTGGCCAGCAGCCAGAGATCACGGCCATCGGCAAAGCGATCCAGGGTGAGAAAGCCCAAGGCCTGTTTTTCTACCAGCAGGCTGTCGCCGACCTTTAGCCGACTCAGTTCGGAGGTGAACTCGCCGTCTGGTACGACGATGGAGAAGAATTCGAGAAACTCATCATGGGGCGCCGAGGCCATCGAATAGGCGCGCCAGACCACCGAACCGTCGGCCTTTTCTACGCCGAGACGGGCGAACTGCCCGGCGCGAAAGCGAAATCCGGCATCACGACTGCAACGCAGGCTGAACAGGCTGGGCGACCAGACCTGAATAGAGGTAAGGGTTTGCCGCGTGTACTTGTCGTCACTGGTCATGCGAACACCGGGCTTATGCGGATTGCATAAGCCCAGTGTGGCGCAACGCAGGTCATACAAACACCGGTAAACCCTGTGGGCTCTTGGCCTTTACCCTTTAAAACCTGTTCTTAGCGACGATTGACTGCCTGCGCGGCGCGCAACACATCGGCACCGATTTCAGCTTCGTAGGTCTTCCACAGCGGGCTCAGCGCCGTGCGCCAGGCGGCGCGTTCATCGGCCGTAAGGGTGACCACTTGGGCATTGCCGGCGGCAATGATGCGCTCGCGATCATTGTTGTTCAGCACCTCGGCATCCTTGTTCACCGAGTAGCTGACCTCTTCGATGATTGCTTCCAGTTCGGTGCGGGTCTTGTAGGGGATGCTGGTCCAGAACTCCTTGCTGCTGATCAGCATATAGCTCAGCGAGCCGTGATTAAGCTCGCTGATAAACGGCTGCACCGTGTCGACCTTCTGGCTGGCGATGTTCGACCAGGGGCCTTCGGTGCCCTGGATGGTGCCGGCCTGCAGCGCCTTGAACGCCTCGGCGAACGGCATCTTCACGGTCTTGGCGCCAAGCTGGCCAAACTGCGCTTCCAGCACCGACGATGGCTGGATACGGAAGGCCAGGTCTTTGGCATCCTCGGGCTTGCGCAGCTCGCGGTTGGAGGTCAGCTGCTTCATGCCGTTATTCCAGTAGGCCAGGCCGTAGATGCCCTGGTTGGACATGGAATGCAGCAGCTCGCGGCTCTTGTCACGCTTCTGGAAGCGCTTGACCGCCTCCAGGTCGTCGAACAGGAACGGCAGGTCAAACACCTGCAATTGCTTGGTGTACGCCTCGAACTTGGACAGCGAAGGGGCCAGCATCTGCACCTTACCCTCGCGCAGCGCGGTGATCTCATCGCCATCGCCGAACAGCGTCGAGTTCGGGTAAACCTCGACCGCCACCTGCCCGGCCAGGCGCTCTTCCACCAGCTTCTTGAACAGCAGTGCGCCCTTGCCCTTGGGCGTGTTCTCGGCCACCACATGGGAGAACTTGATAACGATTGGAGCCTTGCCTTCCGCCTGGGCCGGGCTTGCCGCGACCAGCAACGCAGTGAAGGTTAAAGACAACAGGGACTTGAACATGAACATACCTTTTTGCAAATAGAACGCCGTGAAGCCTGCATGGGCAGGCCTCATTGAGTGGGGGTGTGGGCTATGGATGATTCGGTGGACGCGGCAGAGTGCTGCACGGTCCTGATCATCAGGCGCTACCAGATCGCAGCCGGGCGTAATGCTCGGGGCCTGGTTATTATTTGAATGCCGACCTTGCTGACTCATGCTTGCTGACTCATGGGTATCAAGCACGACTGAGCAGATCCGCAAGGGGGCGGCATTCTTCGGTAAAGCCGCGTGCGGCACAACTGCGATTTGCTGAACCAGCTCTCAGTTCCGAGACTTTTCCGGCACTTGCACCGACAATAGCGACCAACTGCACTTTCTATCGCGCCCTTGCGGCCTGCCACCCGAGTTTTCCATGCCTGTGTTCAGCACCCCGTTCGCCCAACTCGATCTGCTTCGCCAACCCGACCAGCCTCACGAGCCGCTGCAGGCGTTCGATGCTGCGGACGATTACCTGCTCAACCATCTGCATGAACAAGGGCTGACGAGCAGCGCGCGGGTATTGGTGCTGAATGACAGCTTCGGCGCACTGGCGGCCAGCCTGGCTGGGCAGGCGCACGTAACCAGCAGCGGCGACTCTCACCTCGGCCATCTGGGCTTGCAAGTCAACCTGCTGCGCAATCAGTTGCCGGCGGATGCCGTGAAATTTGTACCGGCCAGCGCAGTCGCTCAGGGGCCGTTTGATGTGGTGCTGATTCGCGTACCGAAAACCCTGGCGCTGCTGGAGGAGCAACTGATTCGCCTGCACGGCCAGCTCGCCCCTGGCGCTCAGGTGATTGCCGCGGCCATGGTCAAACACCTACCGCGTGCTGCCGGTGATCTGCTGGAGAAATATATCGGCCCGGTGCAAGCCTCGCTGGCGGTGAAAAAAGCCCGCCTGCTGTTTGCCACACCTGAAGCCAAACCCGCGCCCGTATCGCCCTACCCGACGCGTTATCGCCTGGAAAAGCCGGCCATAGAGCTGCTCAACCACGCCAATGTGTTCTGCCGTGAAGACCTGGATATCGGCACCCGCGCCTTCCTGCCACACCTGCCCAAACACCTCAGCCGCGTGCGCGCAGCGGATCTCGGTTGCGGCAACGGCGTACTCGGCATTGCCTATGCCCTGGGCAGCCCACTGGCCGAGCTAACGCTAGTGGATGAGTCGTATATGGCGGTGCAGTCGGCCCAAGAAAACTGGCGCGCGGCGCTGGGTGAGCGCCCGGTAGAGATTCGCGCCGGCGATGGTTTGGCCGAGCAAGCGGAGGATTCGCTGGACCTGGTGCTGTGCAACCCGCCATTCCACCAGCAGCAGGTGGTCGGCGACTTTCTCGCGTGGCGTATGTTCCAACAGGCTCGCGCGGCCTTGGTGACCGGCGGCGAGCTGTGGATAGTTGGCAACCGCCACCTGGGCTACCACGCCAAGCTGAAACGGCTATTTCGCGGCGTAGAACAGGTGGCGGCAACGCCGAAGTTTGTGGTGCTTAAAGCGATCAAATAAGCACCGCCGTTACGGCGTGCCCATCCCCGCCGCCTGCATAAACAGCCGCAGCAGATAGGACACCGCGCCCAGGGCCAGCACGCTGCCGGCCCAGATCAGTACCAGCCAGCCGAGGCGTTGCCACAGCGGCTTTTTCTCTTCTACATCGTTCATCACTCGCACCTTAGTGATAGCCGTCTTCTTCCGTCACCTTGCCGCGGAACACGTAATAACTCCAGGCGGTGTACATCAGGATAAATGGGATGATGAACAGCGCGCCGACCAGGATAAAGCCCTGGCTCTGCGGCGGTGCCGCGGCTTCCCAGATGCTGATCGACGGCGGGATAATATTTGGCCACAGGCTGATGCCGAGGCCGCTGTAGCCGAGGAAGATCAGCGTCAGGGTCAGCAGGAACGGCGAGTAGTTGGCGTTGCGCGCCACCGCGCGCAGCAGCGCCCAGGTGCAGAGCAGTACCAGCAACGGCACCGGCATAAACCAGAAGATATTCGGCATGCTGAACCAGCGCTCGGCGATATCGGCATGGGCCAGTGGCGTCCACAGGCTGACGATACCGGTGACCCCAAGCAGCACGAACACCAGCGGCCGCGCCATATCGTGCATCTGCAGCTGCAGACGGCCTTCGGTCTTCATGATCAGCCAGGTGCAGCCGAGCAAGGCGTAGGCGGCAATCAGCGCCAGGCCGCAGAACAGCGAGAACGGCGTCAGCCAGTCCAGCGCGCCCCCGACATACACCCGATCGACCACCTTGAAGCCGTCGATATAGGCCCCCAGCGCCACGCCCTGGAAGAAGGTCGCGGTCAGCGAGCCGCCGATAAACGCCTTGTCCCAGATATGCCGTTTGGCGGCCTTGGCCTTGAAGCGGAACTCGAACGCCACACCACGGAAGATCAGTCCCAGCAGCATAAAGATCAGCGGCAGGTACAGCGCGCTGAGCACCACCGCGTAGGCCAGTGGAAAGGCGCCGAACAGCGCCGCGCCGCCGAGCACCAGCCAGGTTTCGTTACCGTCCCAGACCGGCGCTACGGTGTTCATCATCACATCGCGTTCGCCTTCGCTTTTGACGAAGGGAAAGAGGATGCCGATGCCCAGGTCGAAGCCGTCCATGACCACATACATCATCACCCCGAAGGCGATGATCACGGCCCAGATCAGCGAGAGATCAATGCCCATATTTAATTCCTCTCAGCCAGCGAGTCGGTTTCGCTTTCTTCCAGGCCCTCTTCGGGCGCGGACAGCGGACGGGACGGCGTGCGTTTCTGGCCCGGGCCGCCCTCGGCGGGTTCCTTGCCTTCATCGGTGATCGGGCCTTTGCGCACCAGGCGCATCATGTAGCCGATGCCGGCGCCGAACAGGGCGAAATACACCACCACGAACAGGATCAGGGTCAGGCTCATCTGCGCAAAACTGTGCCCGGACGAGGCATCGGCGGTGCGCATCAGGCCGTGGATAATCCAGGGCTGACGACCGATTTCCGTGGTGTACCAGCCGGCGAGGATGGCGATGATCCCCGACGGGCCCATCCACACGGCCAGATGCAGGAACGGCCGGCTCTGGAACAGCTTCCCGCGCGTACGCAGCCACAGGCCCCAGAGACCGGTGAGGATCATCAGCATGCCCAGGCCGACCATGATCCGGAAGGTCCAGAACACGATGGTTGAGTTAGGCCGATCTTCCTTGGCGAACTCCTTGAGCGCTGGCACCTGCTTGTCCAGGCTGTGGGTCAGGATCAGGCTGCCGAGGGCAGGAATCTCGATCTTGAAGCGGGTTTCTTCTCGCTCCATATCCGGCCAACCGAACAGGATCAGCGGAGTCGGCTCATCGCCATGGTTTTCCCAGTGGCCTTCGATGGCGGCGATCTTTGCCGGCTGGTACTTGAGGGTATTCAGGCCATGGAAATCACCGATCACTGCCTGAATCGGCGCAACGAGCAGCGCCATCCACATGGCCATTGACAGCATCTTGCGGATCGCCGGGTTGTCGCGGCCGCGCAACAAATGCCAGGCCGCCGAGGCGCCAACAAAGAACGCTGTGGCAAGGAACGCCGCCGTCGCCATATGCGCCAGGCGGTAAGGGAACGAAGGGTTGAACACCACGGCGAACCAGTCCACCGGGATCACCCGGCCGTCGATAATCTCGAAGCCCTGTGGGGTGTGCATCCAGCTGTTGGAGGCGAGAATCCAGAAAGTCGAAATCAGCGTACCGATCGCCACCATCACCGTGGAGAAGAAGTGCAGGCCAGGGCCGACGCGGTGCCAGCCGAACAACATCACGCCGAGGAAACCCGCTTCGAGGAAGAACGCGGTAAGCACTTCATAGGTCAGCAGTGGCCCGGTGACCGCCCCGGCAAAGTCGGAGAACGCGCTCCAGTTGGTGCCGAACTGATAGGCCATGACCAGGCCAGAAACCACACCCATGCCGAAGTTGACCGCAAAGATTTTCGCCCAGAAGTGGTACAGATCGCGGTACACCGCCTCCCCGGTTTTCAGCCACAGCCCTTCGAGCACCGCCAGGTAACTGGCCAGGCCGATGGTGATGGCCGGAAAGATGATGTGAAAGGAGATGGTGAAAGCGAACTGGATTCGAGCAAGGTCGAGAGCCTCCAATCCAAACATGGCGTTTCCTCAGTCAGGTGATACGGGGCACGGCCACGGGCACGCATGCCAGTCACGGGTAATCAGTCGGGGGGATTATTGTTCTGGGTGAGGCAACTAGCGAGCAGGGCAAAAGCCCTCACAACCGCGCGCCGAAGGTGTTGACGCGGGTCAATGCATGTACAGAGAGTAGCGTTTGCCGGGGTAAGTTCAGCTGTGGTCGATTGTCGCGCGACCGGCTGTCACAAGGGCTGGCGCCTTATAACAGCGCATCTGGTCGATCGACATCGCGCAGTACGCCAGGGTCATCTACAACGATGCCGTGGCAAGCGGCTGGGCTGGCTTGCAACAGCGCACGCGCACCTTCATCACCGCGCAGATCCTGCAATTGCGGCCAGAATTCACGGCCGAACAGTACCGGGTGGCCGCGCTGGCCGGCGTACAGCGGGTAGACGATGCGCTCGGCAGCCGCCTGGCTGATGAGCTGACGCAGGCTGCCTGCGGCGACCCAGGGCATATCGCCGAGCAACACGGCGATAGCCTCGGCATCCTGCCCGGCCAGGGCGCGCATGCCGGCAGTCAGGCTGTGGCCCATGCCCTGGTCGGCGTCGCTGCAGCGGATAATCCGGCAGGCGTCCGACAAGCCCAGTGCCTGCGGGTCATCCTCCGCGCGCAGCACCACATGCACCTGCGTGAACACCTGCAACGCCTGCTCGACGCTGGCGGCCAACAGGCTGCGACCATCCGGCAAACGGGCCAGGCGCTTGTCGCTGCCAAAACGCTTGCCGCGACCGGCAGCGAGCATCAAGGCGAGCACCGTGGGCATACTAGAGCGCATCCCGCGCCAGGCCGTTGCGCACCCGCAGGATGTCGGCCATTACCGCCAGGGCGATTTCCGCCGGGGTCTTGCTGCCCAGGTTCAGGCCAATCGGCGCGATAATCCGCGCCAGCTGGGCATCATCCAGGCCGCCTACCCGGCGCAGGCGTTCGAAGCGTTTGCTGCTGGTGACCATGGAGCCCATCACGCCGATATAGAACGCTGGAGTGCGTACCGCTTCGATCATCGCCAGATCGTCGATACGCGGATCATGGGTCAGCGCCACCACGGCGGTATCGGCATGGCAACCGCCGAGGCGAATCACTTCGGACGGCAGCTCGCGGCGGATTTCCACTCCCGGCAAGTCGACACCTTGCAGCACTTCGTCGCGCGGATCGCAGAGCACTACCTCGAAGCCCAGGCCCTGGGCGAACTGCGCACAGACCTGGGCCACCGAGGAGTAACCTGCCAACAGCAAGCGCTGGGCCGCGCCGACGCGCAAACGCAGCAGGTTCGGCTGACGCTCCACCCGTGGCCCCTGCGTGCTGTCGGCCAGCAAGCGGCGCTCACCGCTGGGCACCGCCACTTCGCGGATCAGCCGGCGCTGGCCAGCCAAAGCGCTTTCCAGCTCACGCAAATGTGCCTGTACCGCGCAGTCGGCCGGCAGGTTTTCCACCAGCACTTCCAGCACGCCGCCGCAGGGCAGGCTGATCTGCGAGTGCGGGTCGCTGCCATCGCCATAACGCAGCAGATAGATCGGCTCGGGGAACGCACCGGCGGCCAGCCGTTCAAGAAACTCATCCTCGACGCAGCCGCCGGACAGCGAGCCAACCCACTCGCCGCTCGCGGTGGCGGCCAGCAGTGAACCCGGCGCACGCGGCGCCGAGCCGTAGGTGGCCAGCACCGTGCACAGCCACACCCGCTGCCCCGCTGCAGACCATTGCAGCGCCTGGCGCACAACCAGCTGATCAAGGTGCTGCATCAGTATTCACCCAGCCTCAATGGCCCTTCTCGCTGCGCAACTGGCTGACCTGCTGCGGGCTCAGCTCAGCATCCTGGCCGCCCCAGGTCTGGCGCAGGTAATGCAGCAGGTCGCGCATCTGCCCGTCATCGAGCTTGTCGCTGAAACCCGGCATTGGCTGCATGCGCTCGAAACCGGTGAACTGCTGCTCCTTGATGCCGTCATCGATCACCCGCAACAGGTTGCGGGCCTCGTTCAGGCGCAGGGTGGTGTTGCCATCCATCGCCACGGCCACATGCGGGACGCCCTCGCCCGCCACGCCATGACAACCGGCGCACAGGTTGAGGTAGTGCTGGCGGCCTTGCTGTGCGCTTTCGTCGAGCTGATCCAGCGCCACGGCGGTCACCTTGCGCGCTTCTGGCGGCTGATCGCCGAGCAGGTAGGTGGCCATGGCCTTGTGGTCGTCCAACGGCAGGTACTGGGTGCTGTGGTGCAGCACCGGGTACATCTCGTTGAACATCGAACCCTGGGCGCTGATGCCATGTTTGAGGAAGGTCGCCAGGTCGTAGGTGCTCCAGCCACGCTCGGCCAGGTCCTCTGCGAGCAGGCTGGGTGCCTCGTAACCGAGCAGCACGCCGCCTTGCAGACGCTGATCCTGCTGCAACGCGCCGAGGGCATTGCGCGGGGTGTGGCACTCGCCGCAGTGGCCCAGTGCCTCGACCAGGTACTGGCCGCGCTGCCAGGTCTCGCTTTTGCCTTCGGCCGGCAGCAGTTGCACGCGGCTCTTGTAGAGCATGTTCCAGAAGCTCAGGCCGAAACGCACATTGAACGGGAAGCTCAGGCTGGTTTGCGGGCTGGGTTTGGCAATCGGCTCCAGACTCATCAGGTAGGCGTAGATGGCGTCGGAGTCTTCGCGTTTGAGCAAGTGATAGGAGGTGTAAGGCATCGCTGGATAGAGCTTGCTGCCATCACGCCGTTCACCTTCGGCCACCGCGCGGTAGAAATCATCGGCGCTGTACTCACCGATGCCGTACTGCTTGTCCGGGGTGATATTGGTGCCGTAGATGGTGCCGAATGGCGATTCCAGCGGCAGGCCGCCGGCGTACTCAGCACCGCCTTCGACGCTGTGGCAGGCCACACAGTCAGCGGCGCGCGCCAGGTACTTGCCGCGCTCGATCAGTTGCTTATCGGCGGCCTGGGCGGCCAACGGCAGTAACAGGGCGGCAGCGATCAGAATGTTCTTCATGCTCAACCCTCCTTGACCAGACCGAGGGACTCGACCACATCGCGCGCGGCCTTGTAGTAGCGCACGTAGCCGGTGCAGCGGCAGATGTGCTTGCCCAGGGCGTCTTCGATCTCGCCCTCCAGCTCGCTGCGCTTGACCGGCTGACGCTGCAGCTTTTCCACCAGTACGGTGGCGGCGTTGACGTAGCCCGGCGTGCAGTAGCTGCACTGAAAGGCAAACTGATCGACGAACTTCTGCTGGATCGGATTGAGCTCACTGACCTCACCCTGGGCATCGCGCTTGGCATGGCCCTCGATGGTGCGGATGCGCTTGCCGTCGAAGAAATGTGCGCCGGTGATGCAGGTGCGGATTTCTTCGCTGGTGCCGTCGGGCTTGTCGAGGATCGCCACACAGGCGTGGCAAACACCCTGACCGCAACCCAGACGCGAGCCGGTGAGGTTCAGGTATTCGTGAAGAAAGTCGATCATCATCAGGTCGTCGGCCACTTCCATCGGGCCGACTGCCTGGCTGTTGATAATCATGCTGAGCAGGCGCTTAGCCATGGAGGGCCTCCTTGATGCGGGCCGGAGTCAGGGGAAGGTCGCGCAGGCGCTTGCCGGTGGCGTGGGCCACCGCGTTGACGATGGCGCCGACCACCGGAATCATCACCACCTCGGCTATGCCCTTGGCCGGGTCGCTGGGTGATAGGGGCGGCAGAATCTCCGCGCTTTGCGACCACACCGCGCAATCCTTGGCGCGCGGCAGTTGATAGCGGTTGAAGTTCCAGGTGCCATCGCCGGGGCCGCCTTCATACAGTGGCATTTCCTCCAGCAGCGCGTGGCCGATGCCCATGGCGATACCGCCTTCGAGCTGACCGAGCACCAGTTCCTCGACGATCACCCGGCCGCATTCAAGCCAGGAGTGATGGTTGATCACCCGCGCCTCGCCGCTGCCCTTGTTGACCTTGACCTCGACCAGGGTGGCCACCGGGCTGTAGTAGGTGACCATGGCGTTGTTCAGCTGAGTGACCGGGTACTTGATGCTGACGCGATCGAGCAGGTGGAAGCCGTTGCGGCTCATCTGCGCTCTCTGCGCGGAGGTTGCACCGTCACCGTATTTCACCGCCAGGGCATCCAGCGGCACGCGCTCGCGCTGGCCGTTGATCTCGAACTCACCCTCAGCCCAGCTCCAGCGGTTGAAGCCGTGCACGCTCACGCCCGTGACCAAACCCAGCTCATGAGCCTTGTGCGCCAGCAGCTTGAACGGAATCGGCGGCATGCCGTCCGCGGTCAGCTTGCCATCGACCCAGTGCGCATTCTCGCGGCGCACCACATAAGGATTGGCCAGGCCGCCGTGCTCACCACGGCCCCAGATAGCCAGGGCCGCCGGCCACAAGCCATGAATAAACAGGATGCGCGCCGCCTCGCGGGTGGAGTGCCCGGTGTAGTAGGACGAGTTGGTCGCCGACGAAGGCGAGGCCAGCTTGCCGACCCAGCGCGGGTTCTGCAGCGCCGCGTCCTGCTCGGCCTGGCTAATCATGTAGGGGTTGCCGCTGGTGGTCAGGGCCAGCTCGCTCCACTCGGTTTCGCCGGTCTTGATTTCATCGGCGGGCTGGCCGAGGTAATCGGCGACCAGCAAGGCCTGCGAAGTGGCCATGCCGGTGCCCATGTCGATGGCGATCTGGCGCAGGCTGACGCGACCATCGGCGCTGAACTCCAGACTGGCCATCGGCGCTTCGGAGCCGGTGCCGAAGTCCTTCTGGCAGATGGCGAAACCGACGCCGTAGAGGTTGTCCGGATCTTCGGCATCGAAGCGCTGCTTGCGCTCAACGCGGTTCTTCCATATCTCGTGCTGCGCGGCCTTGTCGAGGATTTCGTCGAGGCGCAGAGCACCGGCCGGGATCGCGCCCTGGGTGTTCTTCATGCCGGACTGGAACACGTTCTTCTTGCGCAGCGCGATGGCATCGATGTTCAACCGCCCGGCTACTTCGTCCACCATCATCTCGGTGGCCGCCATGGTCTGCAGGGTGCCGTAACCGCGCATTGAGCCGGCTTCCACGCCGCGCGAATAGTAGGCTGTGGCCGCCAGATCGCTGCGCGGCAGGTAGTAGATCGACTGCGCCGCCGTGGCCCCGACTGCTGCCACCGAGGAGCTGTAGTTGGCGCGACCGCCGCCATCGACATCCATGTGTGCGCGGAAGATCTGGAAGCTGTGGTCCTGCTTGTTCACCGCAAGCTGGTAGTGCATATCGAAGGGATGTCGCTTAATCCCACTCTGGAACTGCTCGTAGCGATCATTGGCCAGGCGCACTGGCACACCGCTGCCGTAGAGCGCGGCCAGGGCCGCATAGAACACGTGGATGTTGTTGTCCTTGGAGCCGTAACCGACGGTGTAGCCGGGGTGCATGCTGAGTTTCTTCACACCGAAGCGCGACGGCGCGAGCATATGCGCGGTCTGCTCAGCCACTTCAAACGGACACTGGGTGGCGACCACAAAATGCAGGGTGCCACTGGCCACGTCGAACCAGCCATTGCCGTTGTCGGCCTCCAGCGCGGCGGGCTCGATGGATTGGGTGGTGAAGCGCTCATCAAATACCAGCCAGTCGTCCGGCGGTGTCTGCAGCTGCTGGAGCATCTGCTCGGCGTGGTACAGGCCCTGCTGGGTCAGATCACCACTGACCTTGCCTTCGCCCCAGGCCGGCTTGCGGTTGTGGATCAGCGGAAACAGCATGCTGTCCTTGAGGCTGGAAAACTTGTCGACCTCAAACGGTGTAGCGCCTCCGACCCGCACGAAGCGGAAACTGCCGTAAGGGTCGCTCTGGAACGCCGGCGCTTGCTCGCCGTAGCGGATCACCTTGTCGTTGAACTTGATAATGTTCTTGGCCTGGCGATAGCGCTCGAAGTCATGCCAGATCAGCAGCGCCACCGGGTGGCCGATAAACATCGGCACCTGGCCTTCGGGCAGCAGCGGATCAAGATTATGGCCATCCGGGAAGGCGATGCCGTCCTTAACCAGGTCACTGGCGGTGACCACCCGTTGCGGCTGCAACTCGGCCGGCAGTACTGATAGATCGAAGCCCTGATACAGCTGCTCGGTGCGCGTGGCCTTGAGCAACAAGGCATGACCTTGCTGCTGCGGCCAGCCGGGCATGTCCTTGGCGCGGATATCGCGGGCAAACACCTTGGCCCCGCACGCCTTGGACACCCCATCAATGCGCGCCACGGCCTTGCCGCTGGCGTCATACCAGGGCTGCGGCATGCGCGTGACGCGCTCTTCGAACAATGCCGCAAAAGCCTTGCTGCCCAGTGGAGCGAAGCTGATACCGATACCGGCGATTACGCTGCCTTGCAGAAAGGCGCGACGGGATAAATCAGGAGTGGACATGTCCGTTCCTCGGGGCCAGAGCAGCCTGGCCGTTTGCTTGAACAAGAGAGTGACAGGCGCACCGCTTACAAGGACGGAGCAGAATCAGCGTAGACGACAGACTTATTGACCTGAAAGTCAGATTCTACCCAAGTCATTCCCACAACAGAATAAAAACCTGCCTTTAAGGTCAGATTTACTCCCTGCGCGCATATCAGACTTCTCAATTGCCAGGCCCTGGCTCCGGCCCGCGCAGACGCATGCTAGGCTGCGTCTCCCGCCAACCGTCCGAGCCTTTTCGGCCATGTCCCAGCTTCTGCTCCGTCATCAGTGTCCGTTTCTCGCCTTCTGGTTCGCCCGGGTATTTACCGCCAGCGGCTTCCAGATGATTACCGTGGCGATTGGCTGGCAGATGTATGCGCTGACCGGCAACGTGCTGGATCTCGGCCTGGTCGGGCTGATCGAGTTTCTGCCGAAAATCCTGTTTATCCTGGTCACTGGGCATGTTGCCGATCGTTTTGATCGGCGCAAGGTGGCGGCGCTCTGCCAGGGCGCGCAGGGGCTGATTGCCCTGAGCCTGTTGCTCGGCAGCGGCGCAGGCGGCATCAGCCGCGAGATGATCTTCGTGATTGCCTTTCTGCTCGGCACCGCCCGCGCCTTCGAGATGCCCACAACCCAGGCCTTGCTGCCGAATATCGTGCCGCCCGGGCTGTTTCCCGCCGCCGTGGCAGCCTCCGCCTCGGCCATGCAAGCCGCCACCATCATTGCGCCGGCGCTGGGCGGCTTGCTCTATGCGCTCGGCACGCACTGGGTCTACGGCCCGGCCGTGCTGTTATATGGCTGCGCCCTGAGCCTGATGCTCAGCCTGCCGGCGCGCCAGCTGCCGCTGAAACAGAAGGTCTCGCTGGATTCGCTGCTGGCCGGTTTTCGCTTTATTCGCAGCCGCCCTGCCGTCTTCGGCGCGGTGTCGATGGACATGCTGGCGGTGCTGCTCAGCGGCGCAACCGCGCTGCTGCCAGTATTCGCCAAGGACATTCTGCTCACCGGCCCCTGGGGCCTCGGTCTGCTGCGCTCGGCGCCGGCCGTTGGCGCGCTGCTGATGTCATTGTGGCTGGCGCGCTTCCCCATTGAACGGCGGGTCGGCCCGGTGATGTTCACCTCGGTGGCGATCTTCGGTGTGGCGACCATCGGCTTCGGCCTCTCCACTTCACTCTGGTTCAGCCTGGCGGCGCTGGTAGTGCTGGGCGCGGCGGACATGATCAGCATGGTGATTCGTGGCGCCTTCGTGCAGCTGCAAACCCCGGACGAGATGCGCGGCCGCGTCGGCGCGGTCAACGGGCTGTTTATCGGCGCATCCAATCAGCTTGGGGACTTCCGCGCGGGGGTCAGCGCGGCCTGGCTTGGCACGGTGCCTGCGGTGCTGATTGGCGGCGTGGGCGCCATTCTGGTCACCGGGATATGGATCCGCCTGTTCCCCGAATTGGCCAAGCGCGATCATCTGCATCCGCAAGGCCCCGAGCGAAGCAACGACTAGCTGACCAGCATGGCCTCGGCGACCTGCTTGCGCACGGCCTTGCCACACAGCTGCTCAACCAGGGTCAGGGCAAACTCCAGGGCGGTACCAGGGCCCTGGCTGGTGATGCAGTTGCCATCGACCACCACCGGCTGATCGACAAACACACAGCCGCTCAGCCGATCACTGAACGCCGGATAACAGGTCATGCGCCGCTGTTTGAGCACGCCGTAGTGCTGCAGCGCCAGGGCCGGGGCGGCGCAGATGGCGGCGAACAGCTTGCCGGCCTTGGCCTGCTCACGCACCCGCTCGGCCAGCGGCTCGTGCTCGGCCAGGTGCTGCGCGCCCGGCATACCGCCCGGCAGCACAATCAGGTCGAAGGGCTGGGCCAGCACGTCCACCAGCATGGTGTCGGCGGTCAGGCGCGTGCCACGGGCGCAGGTGATCATCCGCCGGCTTTCGATACTGGCCACCACCACCTCGACTTCAGCACGCCGCAGTACGTCAATCAGGGTTACGCATTCGAGGTCTTCGACACCATCGGCAACGCTGATAAGGGCCCGTGCAGTCATCATTTCGCTCCTTGCAAATCAGGTACATAAACTGTCCGAGCGGTCATAAATTCACCCCTTCCAGACGAGCTGATATGATGCGCGCCTTTTTCCAGATCGCCAGCAAAAACATGCACCCATGCGTGGATGTGCTTTGCTTTCGGTTTGCATAAACACGGCAAAAAAGCCGTTACGGGGAGTTCCGCATGCTGGAAAGACTGTTCCAACTCAAAGCCCACAACACCACGGTGCGCACCGAGATTCTGGCGGGGCTGACCACCTTTCTGACCATGGCCTACATTCTCTTCGTCAACCCCAACATGCTCGCCGAAACCGGCATGGACAAGGGCGCGGTCTTTGTTGCCACTTGCCTGGCGGCGGCAATTGGCTCGGCCATCATGGGCCTGCTGGCCAACTACCCGATTGCCCTGGCGCCGGGCATGGGCCTCAACGCCTTCTTCACCTACACCGTGGTGCTGACCATGGGTCACACCTGGCAGGTGGCGCTGGGTGCGGTGTTTCTCTCCGGGGTGATCTTCTTCGCGCTGTCGATCTTCAAGATCCGCGAATGGATCATCAACAGCATCCCGCTGGCCCTGCGTGCCGGTATTGCCGCCGGTATCGGCCTGTTCCTGGCGATCATCGCGCTGAAGAACGCTGGCATCGTGGTCGACCACCCGGCCACCCTGGTGACCCTCGGCGACCTAAGCCAGGGAGGCGCCATGCTCGCCTGCCTGGGTTTCTTCGTCATCGCGGCCCTGGCTTACCGCCAGGTCACCGGCGCGGTGATGATCGGCATTCTGCTGGTCACCGGCCTGTCGATCCTGTTCGGCCTGTCGCAGCTCAGCGGCGTGGTGTCGATGCCGCCCTCGCTGATGCCGACCCTGCTGCAACTGGACATCATGGGCGCCCTGGATATCGGCCTGCTCAGCGTGATTTTCGCCTTCCTCTTCGTTGACCTGTTCGACACCTCCGGCACCCTGGTCGGCGTGGCGCAAAAAGCCAACCTGCTGGACAAGGACGGCAAGATGCCCAAGCTCGGCCGCGCCCTGCTGGCCGACAGCACCGCGACCATGGCCGGCGCGGCGCTGGGCACCTCGACGACCACCAGCTATATCGAATCCGCTGCGGGCATCAGTGCCGGCGGACGCACCGGTCTGACCGCCTGCGTGGTGGCAATCCTGTTCCTCCTGGCGCTGTTCTTCGCCCCGCTGGCGGGCGCCGTACCAGCCTTCGCCACCGCACCGGCGCTGCTGTTCGTCGCCGTGCTGATGATGAGCAGCCTGGCGCAGATCGACTGGGACGACCTCACCGTCGCCGCCCCCGTGGTAGTTGCCGCACTGGCCATGCCACTGACCTTCTCGATTGCCAACGGCATCGCCTTCGGCTTTATCGCCTGGACCCTGATCAAGCTGCTGGCCGGCCGCTGGCGCGACCTCAACCCGGCGCTGGTGGTGCTCTCGGTACTGTTTGCGATCAAACTGGCGTACTTCGCCTGATGACCCTGGGGGTGGGCAACAGCCCACCCGCCTCCTTTTTTGAAAAGAGTCCCGCATGAGCCGTTCCCTGTTCGATCCCGCCACCTACGCCGCCCAGCTTGCTGACAAGCAGCAGCGCCTGATCGAGCTGCTGGCGCCGTTCAATGCACCCGCCCCCGAGGTATTTGAGTCGCCGCGCGAGCACTATCGCCTGCGCGCCGAATTCCGCCTGTGGCGCGAGGGTGAGGACCGTCACTACGCGATGTTCGAGGCCGGCGATAACCTCAACCCGATCTTCTTCGAAGACTTCCCCATCGCCAGCGCGCAGATCAATGCGCTGATGCCACGACTGAAAGCCTCCTGGCAAGCCAGCAGCGCCCTGAGCTTCAAGCTGTTTCAGGTCGAGTTTCTTACCACCCTGGCCGGCGATGGCCTGATCACCCTGTGTTACCACCGTCCGCTGGATACAGCCTGGCAGGCCGAAGCCGAGAAGCTTGCAGCCGATTTGCAGGTCAGCATCATTGGCCGCTCCAAGGGCAAGCGCATCGTGATCGGCCGGGATTATGTCGAGGAAAAACTGCAAGTCGCCGGCCGTACCTTCAGCTATCGCCAACCAGAGGGCGCGTTTACTCAGCCCAACGGCGAGGTGAATCAGAAGATGCTCGCCTGGGCTTATGACGCGCTTGGCGAACGCCAGGATGACCTGCTGGAGCTGTATTGCGGCAACGGCAACTTCACCCTGCCGCTGGCCACCCGCGTACGCAAGGTGCTGGCCACCGAGATCAGCAAGTCGTCGGTCAACGCCGCCCTGGCCAACCTGGCCGACAATGGCGTGGATAACGTCAGCCTGGTGCGTCTGTCCGCCGAAGAGCTGACCGAAGCACTGAATGAGGTGCGGCCGTTCCGTCGACTGGCCGGCATCGACCTGAAAAGCTACGACTTCGGCTGCGTATTCGTCGACCCGCCGCGCGCCGGCATGGACCCGGACACCTGCGAACTGACCCGGCGCTTCGAGCGCATTCTGTATATCTCCTGCAACCCGGAAACCCTGGCCGCCAACATCGCCCAGCTCAACGACACCCACAAGGTGACGCGCTGCGCGCTGTTCGACCAGTTCCCCTACACCCACCATATGGAGTCGGGTGTGTTGCTGGAGCGCCGCTAGCGTTACCACGCCACCCACAGCGACACAGGGTGCAAGCAGCAGACCCATCGGCGGATTGGCGCAAGGTTGCGCCACCCGACCTAGACTGCGCTGGCCAGGGTGCCTGGCACCCACCCACCAAGGAGTCGTCGATGCATCGTTATCTGTTAGCCCTGCTGCTGCCCCTGCTAAGTGCCTGCACCAGCACGCCAGAACCGTCGATACAGGTGCTGCAGCCCGTGCAAGCCACGCCGTATCAGACCTTCAGCGTGCGGGCGGTCAGGGCCAGCGGTCATCGTATGGATCTGGAGCAGCGCTTTAACCAGGCGGTGCAGAACGCACTCAGCGCCAAGGGTTACCGCTTCACTGAAACGCAGCCTGATATGCAGGTCATCTACGCCCTGGGCCTGGAGCACGCGCAAGGCATTGAGCTTGCCCCGGTGGCCGTCGGCGGCACGGTCTATACCCAGACCCGCGCCACCGAAGATGAGCGCGCACGCCTGGCCCTGCGCATTCTCGATAGCAAGACCCAGGCGGTGCTGTTTCAGGCGCAGATCAACCGGCAGCTGCACAACCCGGACATGAGCCAGAAAAACTTCGATCGTGGCGTGGCGAAAATCCTCGAAGGCTTCCCCGCCGCACGCTGACTCAAACGCGCTGCAAACCGCGCAGCGCCCAGAAGCACAGCCCCACCGAGACCACTTCCAGCAGCAGCGCGTAGAGATTGAAAGTCTGCTGCGCGCCGCCATCCAGCCACAGGCCGCCAATCCGCGCCAGCGCCAGAGCGCTGTAGAGCAGCACCAGCAGGGTCAGCGCTGCGCGGGTGAAGTCCAGCCGGCTCAGCGACAAACCGATAAACGCCGCCAGACCCAGTTGCAGGCCACCGTAGAACGCCCGCATATCGGTGGCGGCCGCTGGCGACATCAGCAGCATGCCGCTGAGGTTGGCCATTTCATGGGGGCGGACAAAATAGGCCAGGCCCAGGCCCGCCAATGCCAACAGTTGAATCACCAGTACTACGCGTGCAAACAACATGGACAGCATCCTTTTCTTAGAATTCGAGAGCCCAGAAATCGAGCACGCAGCATAAGCCCCAGCCGCGCCTTTCGGAAATCGACGGTGGTTAGCCACGGCCGTCGGGCGCTATGCTCAACCTTTCACCTGCCAGGAGTCACCCGATGCGCCAGCTGCTTGTTCTCGCCGGGCTGTTTGTCAGCAGCCTGAGTTTCGCCGCCGAACCCCTGACCATCGATGTGCATCGCGATGCCAACTGCGGTTGCTGCAAGGCCTGGATCAGCCACCTGCAGGACAACGGCTTTAACGTTGTTGATCATGTAGAAACCGATATGAGTGCGGTCAAACAGCGCCTGGGCGTGCCGCCGCGCGTGTCCTCCTGCCATACCGGAGTGATCAACGGCCAGTTTGTCGAAGGCCATGTACCGGCCGCCGACATTCTCAAAATGCGCAAACAGCCCGACCTACTCGGCGCGGCCGTACCCGGCATGCCAGCCGGCTCACCGGGTATGGAATACGGCAATGTGCGCGACGCCTATCAGGTCATCGGCCTGGATAAACAAGGCGCCGAGCGGGTGATCAGCGAATACCCCACTATTGAATAAGTGACGACTGCACTGGCGTAGTTCAAGCCTGCGGACGACACTCAAGCTCGGCATACAAACAGGACGATAGCGATGCGCTGGAAACGCGGTAGACGCAGTGACAACGTGGTGGATGCGCGCGGCAGCGGCTCACGCATGGGCGGCGGCAAAGGGCTAACCCTGGGCGGGGTGGCCATCGTGGTGATCGTCGGCCTGCTCAGCGGCCAGGACCCGATGCAGATCCTCGGCCAGCTGGCCGGGCAAGCCATGCAGGGCGGCTCGGTCAGCGCGCCGCAAAGCTCCGCGCCTGCGACCAATGACGAGCATTCGGAGTTCGTTCGCGCGGTGCTCGGCGATACCGAGGACACCTGGCGGGAAATCTTCCAGGGCGCCAATCGGCAGTACAAGGACCCGACCCTGGTGCTGTTTCAGGGCGGTGTGAATTCCGCCTGCGGCTTCGCCAACTCGGCGGTCGGGCCGTTCTATTGCCCCGGCGATCAGCGGGTGTATATCGACCTGGCGTTCTTCCGCGAGCTGGAGCAACGCTTTGGCGCGGCCGGCGACTTTGCCCAGGCGTATGTGATTGCCCATGAAGTCGGCCACCACGTGCAGACCCTGCTCGGCGTCTCGGCCAAGGTCAACGCCGCCCGCCAGCGCGGCGAACGGGTGGAAGGCGCCACTGGCCTGTTGGTACGGCAGGAGTTGCAGGCCGACTGCCTGGCGGGCGTGTGGGCCTTCCACGGCCAACGCCGGCATGACTGGCTGGAGCCAGGGGATATCGAGGAAGCACTGGGCGCCGCCAACGCCATCGGCGATGACCGCCTGCAGAAGCAGGCCCGCGGCCAGGTGGTACCGGACTCCTTCACCCACGGCACCTCGGAGCAGCGCGTGCGCTGGTTCAAGACTGGTTTCGACGGTGGCGATGTCGGCCGTTGCGACACCTTCAAGGCAACGCGGCTGTAAGCCAGACAAACGTACAAGGTGTTCAGCGCAAAAAAAATGCCGCTTACCTGATCAGGTAAGCGGCATTTTTTATCAGCAGCACTCTGTGCCTATTGCGCCCAAGGCGGTGGCGGCTCTTCGCCCTTGGGTTCGTCTTCGGCATTCAGCAGCGCCTGACGGCGCGCCTCGTCGGCAAGAGCGGCCTTGATCTCGCGCATCACAGCGTCGATATCGGCTTCTTCTTCCGGGTCATCGAATTCACCGGTCAGCGGGCTTTCCGGGGTCAGTTCACCGGCCTCATACAGCGCCCACATTTCCTTGGCGTACTTGGTGAACTTCAATTCCGGGGCGAACTGGCCAAAGTACGCAGACATGTTGCCGACATCACGTTCAAGCATCTTGAACGCATGATTGTTCCCAGCTGCGTCCACCGCCTGCGGCAGGTCGATGATCACCGGGCCGCCTGGATCAAGCAGTACGTTGAATTCCGACAGGTCGCCATGCACCAGGCCGGCGCAGAGCATCTTCACCACTTCATGAATCATAAAGGCGTGAAATTCGCGGGCATCGTCCGGGTGCAGGTCGACATCGTTGAGGCGCGGAGCGGCATCGCCCTCGCCGTCATCGACCAGCTCCATCAGCAACACGCCTTCAAGGAAGTCATACGGCTTGGGCACTCGCACCCCGGCGCTGGCCAGGCGGAACAGCGCCGCCACTTCAGCATTCTGCCAGGCGTCTTCCTGGCCCTTGCGACCGTACTTTGAGCCCTTGGCCATGGCCCGGGCATCACGGCTGTTACGCACCTTGCGGCCTTCCTGGTACTCGGCGGCCTGACGGAAGCTGCGTTTGTTGGCTTCTTTGTAGACCTTGGCGACGCGCAGTTCTTCGCCACAGCGCACCACATAGACCGCGGCTTCTTTACCGCTCATCAGCGGGCGTATCACTTCATCGACCAGCCCGGCTTCGACCAGGGGCTCAATACGTTTTGGCGTCTTCATCAGCTTTAATCAGGGGTCCTGTGTTGCCCAAGTCGTATCTGCCGCCCGTTATACGGCAATCTTTAAGCAGCGCCCACCCTCCTGTCAGCACGGCCCTAGTTGCGGGGTATTACGCAGGCCGCGCAAAGCGGGCAAAAACCGCTCAAGCACGCGGATTGGCGGCGAATTTAAACCCCTCAAGCGAAGCAAACCAGGCGTTACAAGCAAGCGCCCGATGCAACCAAAAGGCTTTAAGCACTGTCCCATTGAGCACTGCCCCATGGGCTACACATCAGCCAGTCGACCATGCCCTAAGGCGTGCGACACGTGTTGGACTTTACCTTTACCCCGCGAAGGCGCTTAGCCTGAGCCTGCAGTGATTGGGGGAAATAACCATGAAACGCGCCCAATCTGGCATCAGCGCTGTTCTGCAGAGGCCCGTCCTCTACCCGCATAACACCCTGGAAGACTTGGCAGCCCAGCGTCATGCCATTCCCAGCCGGTGTAATGGCATCAGCGCCCCGTGCGTCGCCTCCAGCTATGTCGCCACCCCGACGCCCGCGCGCTATATCAGCCGCCTGTGCACCCAGTTCGCCCACAAGCTGCCGGTCACTTTCGATGAGCATCACGGGCGCATCGAGTTCGCCTTCGGCCTCTCACACCTGCATGCAGACAGAACCGGTCTGCATATCACCGCCCTGAGCAACAACCAGCAAGACCTGGACAAGCTCAAGCACCTGATCGCCGCGCACTTCGAGCGCTTTGCCTGGCAGGCTGAGCTAAGCCTCGACTGGCAGTAACAGCCACGCTCAGAACGCCTGTAGATGCTGGCGCAGCGCTTCGATGGCATAGCGCACCTTGGCCGGTTGCGCATCGCGGCGTGGCGTTACCAGGTAGATGCCGAAGGGTGGCAAACGCCAGTTCGGCAGCAGCTCGCGCAGGCTGCCATTGGCCAACTCCTCACGCACTTCCTGCTCCGGCTGCAACGACACGCCCATACCGGCCAAAGTGAAATGGCGCACCGCCAGGATGTTATTGCAGCCCACCCGGCTTTCCACCCGCAGTTTCTCTAGCTGTGCATCCGGCCCGTGTAGCTCCAGCACGTTGAACGCGTTATCGCCGTGCAGGATCAACCAGTCCAGACCGATCAAGTCTTGCGGATGATTGATCAGTGGTTTGCGCAGCAAGTAGGCCGGTGCGGCGCACAGCAGCATGCGCGAGTCGCCGATATGCCGCGCCACCAGGCTGGAGTCCTCCAGATTGCCAACGCGGATGGCCAGGTCGATACGCTGCTCAATCAGATCGATCTGCTCATCATGGAAGAACAGCTTGAGGCTCAGGCCGCTGTGCGCCTGCAACAGCGGCGCCAGTGCAGCGCTAAGCCGCCGCCCGGAAAACCCCACCGGCGCGGCAATACGTAGCTCGCCCACCGGCGCATCGCGCAGTTCGGCCAACCGCTGCTCGGCCTGCTGCGCCAGCGCCAGCACCTGGGCGCAGCTCTGATAAAACGTTGCGCCCGCCTCAGTCAGGGTCAGCTTGCGCGTGGTGCGATGCAGTAGGCTGACCTGGGTGCTTTCTTCCAGCTTGCGAATCTGCTGGCTGACCGCCGAGGCCGTCATGCCCAACACCTCGGCCGCCGCCACCATGGAGCCGCGATCGACCACGGTGGCGAACACCGCCATGCGCTTTAGCTGCTCCATTCATAAGCCCTGCTTAATAGTTAAAGCCTTTTTAGCCTATTTTTCTGACCTTTATCCAGCTGCGATTATCTCTCTCACGTAATCCCATCTGGAGACACCCCATGAAACTCGCTCTGATCGGTGCCAGCGGCTTTGTTGGCGCAGCTGTTCTACAAGAAGCCCTAGACCGCTTCCATCAGGTCAGCGGCATCGTCCGTGACCCCGCGAAACTGCCGCAGCATCCGGCGCTGACCGCAGTGGCCGGCGATGCCTACAACGCCGAGGCATTGGCCGAGCAACTCAAGGGCCATGACGCAGTGATCCACGCCTTCAACCCCGGTTGGGGCACGGCGGATATCCGCGAACGCTTTATCCAGGGCAGCCAGGCGATCATCGCAGCCAGCAAGCAGGCCGGTGTGCCGCGCCTGCTAGTGGTCGGCGGCGCGGGCAGCCTATATGTCGCCCCAGGCCTGCAGCTGATCGACACCCCGGACTTCCCCGCCGAATACAAGGAAGGCGCCGAAGGCGCGCGGCAGGCCCTCAATTTGCTGAAGGCTGAAACCGCGCTGGACTGGAGCTTTATCTCGCCGCCCGCGCTGCTGCAGCCCGGTGCGCGCAGCGGGCAGTTCCGCATCGGCGGCGACCAGTTGCTGATGAATGGCGATGCCCCGGCGCAGATCTCGGTGGCAGACCTCGCCGTGGCCATCATCGATGAGCTGGAGCGCCCACAACACCTGCGTCAGCGCTTTACCGTCGGCTATTAAACCGCGCCTTAATGAGGAGCAACCCATGCAACTGAACGCCAGCGCCTATGTCGCCACGGATACCCCAGCCCGCTATATCAGCCGGCTGTGCAAACACTTCGCCCACAAGATCCCGGTGAGTTTCGATGAGCAACAGGGGCGTATCGAGTTCGACAGCGGCCTCGCCCTGTTGCAGGCAGAGGCCGACGGCCTGCGCCTGAGCGTGCAAAGCGCCAGCAGCGAAGGCCTGGAAAGCCTGAAGAAGGTGGTGACCAGCCATTTCGAGCGCTTCGCCTGGCAGGCCGAGCTAAGCCTCAACTGGCAGTAATCAACTCGCCGGCAGGGTCAGCTCGATGCTTTCTCCCAGCGAGTCGTCCAGGCGCTGCAATTCGGCGTGAATTGCAGCGGCGTCGTCGGCCAGGCGCTGGGCGATTTCGGCGAAGTCATCGGCGGCCTCGATAAAGGCCAGCACCACCGAAGGATCGAAGCGCGTGCCACTGGCCGCGCTGATCTGCTGAAGCGCGTCGGCGTGGCTGCATGAAGGCCGGTACAGGTGGTGGCTGGTCAGTTCCTCATAAGCACTGACCACCGCCATCAACCGAGCCGTCAGGGGAATCTGTTCGCCCAGCAAGCCTTGCGGATAGCCACTGCCGTCCCAGCATTCATGCTGGCTATAGACGATATCGCGGGCGTCGCGCAGAAAATCGGTGACGTTGCCCAGTTTGGCTTCGGCGGCCAGTAAGGCATTGCGCCCGGCCTCGGTATGCCGGTGCAGCAGCTTGAGGTCATCGCCCTGCAGCTGCTGGATGGGATTAAGCAGAATGCGGTCCGGCAGCACCAGCTTGCCGATGCCATGCAGCAGCGCCGATTTACCCACCTGGACGATGCGTTCCTTGCTCAACTCATCGGCCAGGGCCGGTTGCTGATGCCACAGCGCCGTGGCCAGGGTGGCCATATAGGGTTCAATGCGCGCCAGGTGTTTGCCGCTGGGGTTGTCGCGCATGGCCGCAAGGCTGGCCATGGCCTCGATGGTGACTTCCTGCAGGCGCTGCATATCGCGGGTGCGGCGGCGCACTTCCAGTTCCAGGTATTCACTCTTGTCGCGCAGAAAATCCGCACTGGCCTTGAGCTGCAGTTGCGCATGCACCCGCGCCAGCACCAGCGGCGGGCTGATCGGCTTGGTGATGTAGTCCACCGCACCCAGATCAAAGCCGTGTTGCTCATCGGCCACTTCACTCTTGGCAGTGAGAAACACCACCGGGATATTCGCAGTGGCCGGATTGAGCTTGAGCAGGCGGCAGACTTCGTAACCGTCCATCTCCGGCATCATGATGTCGAGCAGGATCAGATCCGGCTGCTGGCTGCCGGCGGCAATGCGCAGCGCCTTGACGCCGCTGCTGGCGACCTTGACCCGGTAATCGTCGAGCAGCAGCGCGCTCATCAGCTCAAGGTTCTCCGGGGTGTCGTCCACCACCAGCACCAATGGCTGATCCGGCCGGTCGAGTATGTTGTCCATCACCGCTCCCCACTCAGAGTGTCAGTTGCCGTTGTGCGGCTGCGGCCTGCAGCAGCGCCAGCGCCTGTTCGAAGTCAAATCCACGCACCGCCGCAGCCAGGGCCGCGTATTCACTAGTAAAGGCGCTGCGCAGCAGTTCGGCCTGCTCATCGAAAAGTTTTCCCGCGCGCGGATCATCCTCGGCGAACAGCCGTTGCAGCTGCCGACACAGTTGCAGCAACTGTTCGGCATCCACGGCCTGCAGCGCGCCGGACCGATCGGCGGGAAACTGCGCATGGATCGCCGCCACCAGGACCTCCAGACTCTGCTGCAGCTCGGCCAGCAGGCTATCCAGCTCATCGTGACGGGCATCCTTGATCGCGCTTTCCAGAGTTGCCGCCTGGGCCGCCAGATCAGTAGCGCCTAGATTGCCGGCCAGGCCCTTGAGGCTATGGGCCAGACGCTCGGCACTTTCCTGCTGATTAGCCGCCAGCGCGGCACGCAGCTGCGCCGGGAAATCAGCCTGGCTGGCGGCGAACTTGCCGAGCAGGCGCTGATACAGCTCGCGCTTGCCGAGTACCCGGCGCAGGCCGCTGTCGATATCCACACCCGGCAGCTGCCAATCCACGGCCGCGTCAACTACGCGGGACGACTCAACCAGCGGCTCAGCCTGGGCCGCCATCCAACGTGACAGGGTATGCCACAGCTCGTTCGGCTCAATCGGCTTGCCCAGGTGATCGTTCATCCCCGCCGCCAGACAGCGCTCGCGGTCGGCGGGCATGGCATTGGCGGTCATGGCGACGATTGGCAACGCAGCAAAGCGCGATTCACGGCGAATCGCCTCGGTGGTGGCGATGCCATCCAGCACCGGCATCTGCATATCCATCAGCACCAGGGCGTAATAGCCGTCGGCATGGCCGCGCAGCAGCTCGATGGCGATGCCACCGTGCTCGGCCTGATCGATCTGCAAACCGCTTTCCTGCAACAGGCCGCACGCCACCTCGCGGTTCAGCTCGTTGTCTTCCACCAGCAGCACACGCAAGGAGCTGAAATTGGGAATCTGCTCACCCGCCGGCAGGCGCGCAAAGCCCTGCGCCGGGCCGTCGCCAGCAAGGCTGCGAATCAGCGCATCGAACAACAGCGAAGGGTTCAGCGGTTTAAGCAGCACGTCTTCGACGCCGACCTTCTCCGCCCCCAGAAGCACCTCCTCACGGCAATGGGCGGTGACCATCAGCAGGTGTGGCGGTGGTTGCAGATTGAGTTCGCGCACCCGACGCAGGGTTTCGATGCCATCCATGCCTGGCATCTGCCAGTCGACCAGCAGCACCTCGAACGGCTCACGCTGCAAACTGGCCTGTTGTACCTGCTGCAAGGCGGCCATGCCCGAGGCCACGGCTTCGACGCGAAAGCTCATGCTTTCCAGCATGTCGTGCAGCACCTGGCGTGCGCTGTCGTTGTCATCCACCACCAGCACCTTGCGTCCACGCAGATCGGCCTGCGGCAACAGATGCGCGGTCTGCTGGCGAGCAATACCCAGCGGCACCCGGCACCAGAACAGGCTGCCCTGCCCCGGCTGACTCTCGACCCCAACACTGCCGTCCATGGCTTCGGCCAGGCTCTTGCAGATGGCCAGCCCGAGGCCGGTGCCGCCGTATTTGCGCGTGGTCGAGGTGTCGGCCTGCTGGAAGGACTCGAACAAACGGCCCATCTGCTCGGGCGTCAGGCCGATGCCGGTGTCGCGCACGCCGAGGTACAGCAGCAACTGCTCGGCGTCGCGCTGCTCGACACGCAGAATCACCTCGACCTCGCCCTGTTCGGTGAACTTCACCGCATTGTTGGCGTAGTTGATCAGGATCTGTCCCAGACGCAGCGGGTCGCCAACCAGTTGCTGCGGCAGCTGCGGATCGAGGTTGAACACCAGCTCCAGGCCCTTGGCGGCGACCTTGTCGCCGATCAGGTTGGAGAGGTTTTCCAGCACCTGCTGCAAGCCAAAGTCGATGCGTTCGATGGTCAGCTTGCCGGCCTCGATCTTGGAGAAGTCGAGGATGTCGTTGATGATCCCCAGCAGGTGCTGACCGGACTGCTGAATCTTGCCCAGGTAATCGCGCTGGCGCGGGTTCAGCTCGGTTTTCAGGGCCAGGTGCGACATGCCGATAATTGCGTTCATCGGCGTGCGGATTTCGTGGCTCATATTGGCGAGAAAGTCCGACTTCAGCCGCGCGGCCTCTTCGGCCAGCTCCTTGGCCTCGGCCATGGCCTGCTCGGCCTGCTTGCGCGCGGTGATATCACGGCTGATGCCCACCAGCCCGAGCACCTGGCCTTGCTCGTCATAAAAGGTGGTGCGCAGCGTGTCGAAAATCACCCGCCGGCCATCCGGGTAGACCGAGTAGCCTTCGCTTTCAAACGGCTGCGCCTGACTTCTGGCGATGCGGTCATGCTCGGCGCGCGAGGCGGCCCAGGCCGGGTCGAGCAACGCTTCGTCACGCTGACCCTGCACCTCCTCGCTAGGCCGGCCGAACAGCGTGGCGCAGGCCTGGTTGATGCCAACATATCGGCCGTCGACATCCTTGAACCAGATCGGATCGGGAATCGCGTTGATCAACGCCAGCAAGGTGCTGCGCTGACGGCTGGCTTCGGCCTCTGCACGTTGGCGCTCGGCGATCTGCACGGCCAGACGGCGGTTCCACACCAGCACGAAAATCACCAGCGCCAGCAGGCCGAGCAAGTAGGGCCAACCCACAGCCAGCAGGCGCCGCCAGTTGAATGCGGTCAAGGGCGGTAGCCAGCGCTGCTTGATCGCCTCCTGCTCGCTGTCGCTCAGATCGTCCAGGGCCAGGTTGAGCAAGCTGACCAGCTGCGGCCAATCCGGGCGCACGGCAAAGCGAAACTCGCTGCTGGACAAGCCGGTTTCGCCGCGCAATTCAAGGTTGGTCAGGTTGAGTTCGCGAATCAGGTGACTGGCCACGATCATGTCGCCGACATAGGCATCCGCGCGCCCGGACGACACCGCGCGCAGGGCCGCTTCGGTGTCTGCCACTTCAAGCAAACGCACGCCCGCCACCCGCTCGCGCAGCGCCTGCTGCAAAACATAGCCGCGCTCGATGGCCACCTGTTTGCCCGCCAGATCCTTGATGCGCTGCACCGCCAGCTCGCTGCGGGTAAAGATCAGGCTGCTACTGGTCAGATAGGGCTCGCTGAACGCCATAAAGGTTTCGCGTTCGGCGGTCTTGGCCACCGAGGGCAGCAGATCGACCTGGCCGCTGCGCAGAGCCTTGAGCGCGGTATCCCAGTCATCCATCAGCACCGGCTCAAAGCGCAGCCCCAGGCGCTCGCCGAGCAGAGCCAGGTAGTCGCCACTCAGGCCGCTATGGCGGCCTTCCTTGTCCAGCACATCGAACGGCGGCCAGCCGCTGCGCTCAAGCCCAACCCGAATCACCCCATGCTCGGCAACCCAGGTTCGCTCCGCCTCACTCAGCGACACGGCCGCAGGCACGGCTAGTGGCAGCAGGCATAACAGCAACAGGCAACAGAAGCGCGGCATGGCGGCATCCTTGCGGGCGATCAGGTGTTCTTCAGCTTAGTCAGCAGTTTGAAAGTCAGATGTGGATTGGCAGACCGCCAGCCGCAGCCGACAATCAACCCATGACTATTGAGGATCGCGCCATGCTCGATGCCAACCGCTGCTGGCAAGCCGTATGCGACCGTGATGCCGCGCAGGATGGGCGCTTTGTATTTGCCGTACGCAGCACCGGTATCTATTGCCGGCCCAGTTGCCCGGCGCGGCGGCCCCGGCGGGAGAACGTCAGTTTCCATTCCGATGCTGAGGCAGCTGCAGTCGCCGGCTTTCGCCCATGCAAACGCTGCTCGCCGCAGGGCCAGAGCCCGGCCGAACAGCTGGATGCACTGGTGGTGGCCGTCTGCGAGTTGCTCAACACCAGCGAGCAGCCGCTAACCCTCGAACAGCTGGCAGCGCGTATCGGCCTGTCTCCTTCGCACCTGGCGCGCGCCTTCAAGGCGCGCACCGGGCTGACGCCCAAAGCCTGGAACGAGGCGCAACGCCGCGAGCGTCTGGAGCAACAATTGCCGGCAGCAAATAGCGTGCTGGATGCAGCGCTAAGCGCCGGCTACTCCGGCACCCGCGCGCTGTATCAACAGCCGGAGTCCCTGAGCCCGGCGCAACGGCGTAAACAGGGCGCGGGCGAACAGCTGCGCTACAGCATCGCGCCCTGCCCGCTCGGCCACTTGCTGCTGGCCAGCAGTGCCAAGGGCATCTGCGCGCTGCTGTTTGGTGACGACCCGGCTGCGCTGTTAAGTGAACTGCAGCAACGCTTTGCTGCCGCCGAACTGCAGGTGGATAACCCGGGCTTGGGCGATAGCTTGCGCCAGGTGCTCGCGCAGATCAGCGAACCGCAGCGCGCCGCCCAGCTGCCGCTGGATATTCGCGGCACGGCGTTTCAGCAACAGGTGTGGCGCGCCCTGCAGCAGATTCCGCTGGGGCAGACGCGCAACTACGCCGAACTGGCCGCGCAACTGGGCAGCCATCCACGCGCCATAGCCCGCGCCTGCGCCAGCAACCCGCTGGGCCTGCTGGTGCCGTGCCACCGGGTGATCGCCAGCAACGGCAGCCTCAGCGGTTACCGCTGGGGCCTGGCGCGCAAGGCGGCGCTGCTTAAGCGGGAAGCCGAGCCATCGTTTGAGCAATAAACAGCCATAAAAAAAGAGCGGCGCCACCTTCGTGGGCCGCTCCAAATCACGGAGTTGCATACATCAGTAGCCGCACAGCGTGCGGATACCGCTGTTTGATTACTTTTCCAGGATTGCAGTCACACCCTGACCGCCAGCGGCGCAAATCGAGATCAGCCCACGGCCTTCCTGCGCCACCGAAAGCAGCTTGGCCAGGTTGGCGACGATGCGCCCGCCAGTGGCCGCAAAGGGGTGGCCGGCTGCCAGGGAGCTGCCCTTGACGTTCATCTTGCTGCGGTCGATGGAGCCCAACGGCGCATCCAGGCCGAGACGGGTTTTGCAGTAGTCGGCGTCTTCCCAGGCCTTGAGGGTGCAGAGCACCTGGGCGGCGAAGGCCTCATGAATTTCGTAGTAATCGAAGTCCTGCAGGCTCAGCTTGTTGCGCGCCAGCAAGCGCGGCACCGCGTAGGCCGGAGCCATCAGCAGGCCTTCCTTGCCGCCGACGAAATCCACTGCTGCAGCTTCGCCATCCTTCCAGTAAGCCAGGATCGGCAGACCGCGGGACTTGGCCCAGTCTTCGCTGGCCAGCAGCACCAGGGACGCGCCATCGGTCAGTGGCGTCGAGTTGGCGGCAGTCATGGTGCCGCGTGGGCTGCGCTCGAAGCAGGGCTTGAGCGTGGCGAGTTTTTCCAGGCTGATATCGGCGCGCAGGTTCTGGTCGCGGGTCAGGCCACGGAACGGCGTGAGCAAATCGTCGTGCCAGCCTTCGGCATAGGCAGCGGCGAGTTTCTGGTGGCTGGCCACGGCCAGTTGGTCCTGCTCGTCACGCGGGATGGCCCAGGTCTGCGCCATCAGCTCGCAGTGTTCACCCATCGACAGCCCGGTACGCGGCTCGCCATTGCGCGGAATAGCCGGGGCCAGATGGCGTGGGCGAATCTGCAGCAGGCTCTTGATCTTCTCACCGGTGCTCTTGCCGCGATTGGCCTGCAGCAGGATCTGCCGCAGCCCCTCGTTGACCCCGATCGGTGCGTCCGAAGTGGTGTCGACGCCGCCAGCGATGCCGCACTCGATCTGCCCGAGGGCGATCTTGTTGGCCACCAACAGTGCAGCCTCCAGGCCAGTGCCGCAGGCCTGTTGCAGGTCATAAGCCGGGGTTTCCGGGGCCAAACGCGAGCCGAGCACGCATTCGCGGGTCAGGTTGAAGTCGCGCGAATGCTTGAGCACCGCACCGGCCACCACTTCGCCGAGGCGTTCGCCGTGCAGGTTGAAACGCTCGACCAGGCCATCCAGCGCGCTGATCAGCATCTCCTGGTTGCTCGCGGTGGCGTAGACGGTGTTGGAGCGGGCGAACGGAATGCGGTTACCACCGACAATGGCGACGCGGCGCGGCTGGGTCATGGATGACTCCTGAGCTGGGATGGGGCTGAGAGGGATAGCGCACAGGCTAACCTGTCCCTGCAGTGTGGCATTGGCCGCCTTGCCAGTGCAGCAGGCGATGCGGTCAATTGCGCATTTCTGCTGCCTGCGTAGAGTGGGCGCACTTTTGATCCATGCGCAGGAGCTGCCCCATGTCCGACCGTTATCTCGCCTTTGCCAACTCCACGTCCGGTCGCCGTCTGGTGAGCGCACTCGGCCTGCCCGCGCCGCTGCTGCTGGAGCGCTGGATGGCCGGGCGCAGCCGACCGGTGGACGGTGCCCTGCTGATTGGCGGCGAAGGCAGCCTGGCCGGCGCCGTACTGCCCTTTGCCAACAAACTGACCGACGCCCTGTTCGCCGCCCTCGAAGGCCAGCTTGAACTGCCGCGCTGGGCTGCCGAGCACGGCCCCAAGCTCAAGGCGCTGGTGTTTGACGCCAGCGGGCTGACCCGCTTCGAACAGCTGATCGAGCTGCGCGACTTCTTCCAGCCGGCGTTCAAGGGCCTGGATAAATGCCCGCGCGTGGTGATCCTCGGCCGCGCCCCGGAATCCCTGAAAGACCCGATTGCCGCCAGCGTGCAGCGCTCGCTGGAAGGCTTCAGTCGTTCCCTGGGCAAGGAAATCCGCCGGGGCGGTAACGTGCAGCTGATCTACGTCGGTAAGGGAGGCGAGGCGCAGCTGGAAGGCGCGCTGCGCTTCTTCCTCTCGCCGAAAAGCGCCTACGTCTCTGGCCAGGTGCTGCGCCTGAATGCCTGCAGCGAGCAGGTCAAGGACTGGACCCGCCCGCTCGCCGGCAAGAAGGCCCTGGTCACCGGCGCCTCGCGCGGCATCGGTGCGGCCATCGCGGAAACTCTGGCCCGCGACGGTGCCGAAGTGGTGCTGCTGGACGTACCGCCGGCCAAGGACGCTCTCGACGCCCTGGCTGCACGCTTGGGCGGGCGCGGCCTGGCTCTGGATATCTGCGCCAGCGACGCCGCCGCGCAGCTGATCGAGGCGCTGCCAGACGGGATCGATATCGTCGTGCACAACGCCGGCATCACCCGCGACAAGACCCTGGCGAAGATGAGCGACGAGTTCTGGAACTCGGTGATCAACGTCAACCTGAATGCCCCGCAGGTGCTGACCCAGGCCCTGCTGGACGCCGGCAAGCTGCACGATAACGGCCGCGTGGTGCTGATTGCCTCGATCAGTGGCATCGCCGGCAATATGGGCCAGACCAACTACGCAGTCAGCAAGGCCGGCGTGATCGGCCTGGCCCAGGCCTGGGCGCCGACGCTGGCCAAGCGCGGCATCAGCATCAACGCCGTGGCACCCGGTTTTATCGAAACCCAGATGACCGCCGCCATCCCACTGACCATCCGCGAAGCCGGCCGGCGGATGAACTCCATGGGCCAGGGCGGTTTGCCGCAGGATGTCGCCGAAGCCGTGGCCTGGTTCGCCCAGCCGGGCTCGGGTGCCGCCACTGCGCAGGTGATGCGTGTATGCGGGCAGAGCCTGATCGGGGCTTAAGCGCCCCCCGGATTGCATCCGGGCTACGGTTTTTAATCAATGTCAGCAGACAGCAAAAGGCCCCGCAGTGCGGGGCCTTTTGCATTCAGCGCGAGCTTATACCTGCTCAAGATCTCGCGAGCTAGAGCACTACAAGGCAAAAACAGGCGAGGAAGCGGAGTGTACTTTTGTACATGAGCATTCCGAGCCTGTTTTTAACGCAGTAGGGCCGACGCGCAGCAGATCGATTGTTCCCTAGGACGACAGGTAGGACGAACGGGTCAACCCCAGACGCAACGCGTCAAGGAACTGGGTGCGTTCGCGCGGGCTGATCTTGGCGCTGGCAACCTTGTCGCGGTAGTGGTTCATCAACTCCTCTGGCGACAAGTGCACGTAGCGCAGCATGTCCTCGATGGTGTCGTGGGTCTCGATACCGGCGTGGTACACGCTGCCATCGGCGTTCTGGTAGATGTTCACCGAATCGGTGTCGCCGAACAGGTTGTGCATATCACCAAGAATTTCCTGGTAGGCACCGACCAGGAAGATCCCCAGCAGGTAGTCCTCGCCTTCGCGCACTTCATGTACCGGCAGGCTGGTCTCGATGCTCTGCTCGTCGACGTACTGACGGATCTTGCCGTCGGAGTCGCAGGTCAGGTCTTGCAGCACGGCGCGGCGCAGCGGCTCTTCGTCGAGGCGGTTGAGCGGCAGAATCGGCAGCACCTGGCCGATGGCCCAGGTGTCCGGCAGGCTCTGGAATACCGAGAAGTTGCAGATGTACTTGTCGGCCAGCTTGTCGTTCAGCTCATCCAGCACCTGACGGTGCGAACGTTGACGCGCTTTGAGCGAGTTGTGCAGGCGGCGGCAGACGGCGAAGTAGCACTGCTCGGCCAGGGCCTTTTCGGTCAGGCTAAGTTTGCCGTCAGCGTACTGGGTAGCCACGTCGCTCATATAGTGGGTAGCGCGCCAGTAGGTCTCGGTGACCATCTCGATATCGGTCGGCCCGAGCAGTTCGACCAGGTAACGCACGGTTTCCGGCAGGCTGGTGACGTCTTCGATCTTGGGGATCTCGTCGTTGTGTTTTTCCACATCAGTGACCTGCACCACCAGCATGGCGTGGTGCGCGGTCAGCGAACGGCCGCTTTCCGAGAAGATGTGCGGATGCGGCAGCTCCTGGGCATCGCAGAACTCTTTCAGCATGCCGACCACGACACCGGCGTAGTCGTCCATGTCGTAGTTGATCGAGCTGGCGTTACGCGAGTGGGTGCCGTCGTAGTCGACACCCAGGCCGCCGCCGACGTCGATATGGTCAACCGGCAGGCCCAGCCCACGCAGCTCGCCGTAATAGCGAATGGCTTCCTTGAAGCCGTGCTGGTAGTCGGACAGGTTGGCGATCTGCGAACCCATATGGAAGTGCAGCAGGCGGATGCCCTGATCCAGCTTGGCCGCGCGGAAGCGCTCGACCACCGACAGCAGCTGCGCCGCCGACAGGCCGAACTTGGACTTCTCACCGCCAGTGTCGGCCCACTTGCTCGAGGCCAGGGACGACAGACGCACGCGCAGACCGATCTGCGGCGCGACTTTGAGTTCGGCCGCCTCGTCGATCACCAGCTGCACTTCGGATTCTTTCTCGATCACGATAAACACGTTGTGACCGAGCTTCTGCCCCATCAGGGCCAGCTTGATAAATTCGCGGTCCTTGTAACCGTTGCAGACAATGGTGCCGCCCTTCGGCGCCAGCGCCAGCACGGCCATCAGCTCCGGCTTGGAACCGGCTTCCAGGCCGATGGAGACGTTCTGCGTGGCAATGATGTTTTCCACCACCGCTTCCTGCTGGTTGACCTTGATCGGGTACAGCGCGGTGTACGGGCTCTGGTATTCCAGACGCGCGATATTGGCGTCGAAGGCCCCAGTCAGCTGGCGTACGCGGTCTTGCAGGATGTCCGGGAAGCGCACCAGCAACGGCAGCGACAAGCCGCTGGAACGCAGCTCCTCGACCTGCTCGAACAGGTCAATCGGCTGGCTCTCTGGGCCATTCGGGCGCACCTCGACACGGCCCTTGTCATTGATCGCGAAATAACCCGCGCCCCAATGGCGAATGCCATAGACGCTGCGGCTGTCCGCTACGGTCCACTGGCTGCCGTCATCTTTACGTGTGCGTCGTGCAGACATCGATGTCTCCCTTGCTGGCGATAGTGGCCTTGGTAACACCAAGACCCGTACAGATTAAAGTCTGGAAATGACGATTGCTCGGCAATGGACCAAAGGTCTGCCGAGGAAGTTTAGAAAAGACTGGATCAGCCGCCGGACTTCTTGGCTTTAAAGCCGTGCTTGATCAACTCGGCGATCAGCAGTTCGACGTGATCGCCCTGAATCTCGATCACCCCATCCTTGAGCGAACCGCCACAACCGCAGCGTTTCTTCAAGGCGCTGACGAGGTCCTTCAGCGGCTCTTCGGCCAATGGCACACCGCTGATGGTGGTCACCGTCTTGCCGCCGCGACCTTTGGTTTCGCGGCGCACGCGGGCGATGCCATCACCTTCGGGGATCAGGGTCTGTTTACAGATGCAGGCGTCCACCGGCTGGCTGCAGTCCGGGCAATGCCGGCCGCTGTCGGTGGAATACACCAGGCCGCTGAGGGCGGCAAATGAGGAAGCTTTCTTGACCACCGGTAGGTCCTCGAAGGGGTCAGGATAGCGACTGGTCGACGGAGTGTTCGGAGTCGACCGCGAAGCCCCACTCTGGCAGGGGCAGCGCACCCTGGCGATACACGGCCAGGGCTTGAAGGCCGCGCAGTGTAACGGCAAAAGCCGCGACTGCTAAGTGTAAAAATGCGCCATTAATCGGCGGATTGGCGACGTTGTTCAGGATGCCGAACAAAACGTCCAGATATCCTGCACAAAGCCAGGGCTGACGGGGGGTTTGGCCGTTATTAAGGGCCTAGCGAGTGGCTGCCAGATAGCGCTGCAAGGCGGCCAACGAGTCGGGGCAATACGGCAGGTGCTGCGTCTCGGCCAATGCCTCGTCGATGGAGATAAAGCGCGCTTCCAACACCTCCTCCGGCTGCAAGCGCAGCGGCGCATCGGACACCGCCGAATAGGCCATGCACCACAGGCGGCTTTCCGGGGCGTCGTAGAGAAAATGCGCATGCTCGACCAGCGGCGCATCTTCGATACCCAGCTCTTCAGCCAGTTCGCGCGCGGCGGACTCGGCATAGCTCTCGCCTTCGAGCACCATGCCGCCGGCCGCCACATCCCAATAACCCGGATACAGAGCCTTGCTCAGGGTGCGACGGTGTACGCAAAGCAGGCCGGCGCTGTTGAACAGCAGGATATAGGTGCCGCGCCCGAGCAGATGCCGCGCCCGCAACTCGCTGCGCAACACACCGCCCAGCGGTCGATCATCTTCGTCGACCCAGGCGATGCGTTCGGCATCGGAGGCGGCGCGGTGCGCCACCTCGGCTTCGGACCAGGCCACCGCTTAGCCCTGCGACAGCAGTTGGCGCAGGTCGATCAGCCCGGCATTGGCGCGCGAGATGTAGTTGGCCATTACCAGCGAGTGGTTGGCCAGCAGGCCATAACCACTGCCGTTGAGGATCATCGGGCTCCACAGGGGCTCCTGCGCGGCCTCCAGCTCACGAATGATCTGGCGCACGCTGACAGTGGCGTTCTTCTTCGCCAGCACATCGGCGAAATCCACCTCGATGGCGCGCAGCAGATGAGCCAGCGCCCAGGCCTGGCCACGGGCTTCGTAGAACACGTTGTCGATCTGCAGCCATGGCGTCTCGTAGTTCACGCCTTCGATAAAGTCGGCTTGCGCCACGCTCTCGGCCAGCGCTGGATCAACCACTGCAGTATTCAGACGCACCTGACCGACACTGGCCGACAGGCGCTGCGACAGCGAACCCAGACGTGTGGCGGCATCGCCCAGCCAGTTGTTCAGGTTGTCGGCGCGGGTATAGAACTGCGCACTGCCCTTGCTCGGATCAGCAAGACGGGCCAGGTAACGGTCCAGCGACTTGATGCCTTCGGCGTATTCAGCCTCGGAGGCCGGCAGCGCCCAGCTCTTGTTGTCGAAGTGAAAGCGCGGCTCGGCCTTGGCCAGATCCGGGTCTTCGGTGGACTGCGACTGCGAGCGGGTGAAGTCCTTGCGCAGCGCGCGGGACATATCACGCACCTGCACTATCACGCCAAACTCCCAGCTCGGCATGTTATCGAGCCATAGGCCCGGCGGCGCGAGGTCGTTGGACAGGTAACCGCCCGGCTTGTCGAGCAAGGTGCTGGCCACCTGCTTGAGGGTTTCGGCAGTGGTGTAACCATTCACCAGCTTGTGCCCGCGGGCCTGGGACGCCGCCTCGGCGCGCTGCTGCACGGAGAATTGCGCCGGCTCCTGACTCCAGTACCAACCCACCACCAGGGCGATAATCAGATAAAGCCCCAACAGACCACCGACCGTACGGGCGGCCAGGCTTCCAGTGGATTTGCTCGTTGAGGTGTTGGCGGCGCCTGCCGCGCTATCACTCGCCCCGGCAGTTCGATTCTTCCAATCCAGCATGGCAATGTCCTTTTTTTACCCAAATAACAAGCTCGCGACCGGACGGCACAAACCGGTGGCTCCTCGTTCGACCACAACCCTCAAGCAGGGTTGCGCAACTGCCTTGCACTATAAGGGAAGCGCACCCTGCTGCGCAGCGGCGAAGGGCAAACTTAGCGCCGGTTAAGCCGATTACGTATCTGTGATGTCATAGACAGAAGGCCGACGCCAATAGATCGACGGCACTCGCAAAAAATCAAACGAGTGTTAGCATTGCTAGCACTAAGCCATCACCTGTAGCCACGCGCTGCGCCAACCGAAACCGGGCCATGATCGAGCAAGAAGACCCCAGCCGCGACCGCCTCAAGCAGCACTTCGCGCAGCGCGTGATCAATCAGGCGCGTCAGGTGTTGGAAGTCTGGCAGCGCCTGCAGCGCAGTGAGTGGAACGAAGCCGGCATGGGCGAATTGCGCGAGGCGACGCAACTGTTGCAGCGCTATGCCGAACGCTTCGATCAGGTCGAGCACAGCCAGCTGGCCCAGGAAATCGACAACTGCCTGCAACTGGTGGCCGGCAACCGTGGCCGCCTCAATAGCGAACTGATCAGCCAGCTCAACGAGCTGTTGCAGCGCCTGTCACGCACCGGCCTGCGCCACGGCGACCGCTTCGAGCAAACCGTGCTGCCGCCGCTGCGCAAACCGGTGTATCTGGCCCTGCAACATATTGAGCGCGCCGAACAGCTGGTGCAGCGCCTGGAATTCTTCGGCATGAACGCGATTGCCCTGGATAGCGCCAACGCCTTCCGCAACGCCATGCGCGAACGCCACCCGGCGGCGATCCTGATGGAAGTCGACTTCTCCGGTCCAGGTTGTGGCCTGCTCCTGGCGAAAAGTGTGCAGGAAGGCCTGGAACACCCAATTCCGCTGCTGTTCTTCAGCCCGGAAGACACCGACACCATGACCCGCCTGTCCGCAGTGCGCGCCGGTGGCCAGGAGTTCTTCACCGGCAGCCTGGACGCCTCGAACCTGTTCGAGCGCATCGAAGTGCTGACCAACGTGTCGCAGTACGAACCCTACAAGGTGCTGATCATCGACGACTCGCGGGCCCAGGCCACGCACACCGAGCGCGTGCTCAACAGCGCCGGCATCGTCACCCGCACCCTGATCGAGCCGATCCAGGCCATGAGCCATCTGGCGGATTTCCAGCCAGACCTGATCATCCTCGACATGTACATGCCCGAGTGCAATGGCCCGGAACTGGCCCAGGTGATTCGCCATAACGACCGCTACGTCAGCGTGCCGATCATCTACCTGTCCGCCGAAGACGATCTGGACAAGCAGCTCGACGCGATGAGCGAAGGCGGTGACGACTTCCTCACCAAGCCGATCAAGCCGCGCCATTTGATCGCCACCGTACGCAACCGCGCCGCCCGCGCACGCAACCTCAAGGCGCGCATGGTGCGCGACAGCCTGACCGGTCTGTACAACCACACCCACACCCTGCAACTGCTCGAAGATGCCCGCTTTCGCGCCGAACGTGACAGCCAGCCACTGAGCTTTGCGATGATCGATATCGACTTCTTCAAGAAGGTTAACGACACCTACGGCCACCCCATGGGCGACAGGGTGATCAAGAGCCTGGCGCTGTTTCTCAAGCAGCGCCTGCGCAAGAGCGACCACATCGGCCGTTACGGCGGTGAAGAATTCGCCGTGGTGATGCCCGATACCGACGCCGAATCCGCTCGCCGGGTACTCGACGAAATCCGCCAGCGCTTCGCGGAAATCCAGTATTCGGCGCAGCCGCATGACCTGTCCTGCACCTTCAGCTGCGGAATCGCCCAGCTGGCGCCGCAGTTGGACGGCAAACTGCTCTCGCAGCAGGCCGACCTGGCGCTGTATGTGGCCAAACACGGCGGGCGCAACCAGGTGGCGATCTATCAGGGCGACTGAGCGCGCTCGCCCTGAAGCACCTGCGCCATCGCCAACCACCCGACAGAAAACTGTGACGCAGTCGGCGTCGTCATATTACGGTCACGAAAAAGCAATAAATTCTGAGGCTTAGCTGCCGCCCTGACGCATCCGTCGGCGGCCGGAACCGTTCGTAGTCGGTCGAGCCCTATGCGCCTGAAATCCCTTACCAACCTCAACACCCTGCTGCTGGTCACCGTTTGCGTGGCCCTGGCCGTCACTCTTTGGTGGTCGCAGCGCGCCCTGGAGCGTCCATACCTGCTGATGGCGCGCTACCTGAGCCTGTCCCAGCAATTTCAGGGCGAGGCGGCGCAGAACATCAGTGCCTACCTGGAAAGTGGCGACGCCCTGCGCCACAGCGCCGCTCTGCAATCGCTGGACAGTCTCGAGCAGGCCATGACTGAACTGCCCACGCAGTTGGCGGACAACCTGCGCCCCAGCCTCGCAGAACTCAAGGCCTTCAGTGCCAACGAGCTGTTGGCCGCCGGCAAGCTTTCCGCCGACCCGCAAGGCCTGCTGCTACAAGCCGAGCGGGAAATGGACGCCGCTCTTGAGCAGCTAGCGCAATACGCCGACAGCGGTGAAGCCAATACTGCAGCCAATTACCGCAAGCCGCTGTTTAGCGCGGCACGGCATCTCACCCGCCTGGCCCATGCGCGCGACAAACTGGTGCGCAGCGGCCGCAGCGAGCTGGCCAGCGAAGTCGAGCGCGAACTGGCGGCCCTGAGCAAACAGGCGCAGGCAATCGGCGATTTGCCGCTGCTCGGTGTGGCCGATGCCAGCCAGTCGTCCGGCGACGCCTTTGCCAACCTGCTGGGGCTGGATGCCAGTAGCGAGAGCAGCCAGGCCGAAGACCGCGGCATCGCCCTCAAGCGCGACCTCAGTAACCTGATCACGCGCTATCCGGCCGAGCTGCAACGCACCCGCAGCCTGATCGAACAACGCAGCGCCCTGGCCAACAGCACGCGCACGCAGATCGACCAGGTGCAGCAAGCGCTGGCCGCGCTGGAGCCGCTGGTGCGCGCCGAACACGGACGTATCCAGGGTGAAGTGCAGCTGATCCTCGGCCTGATGATCGGCCTGATTCTGTTGATCGCGCTGATCATCGACACCATCCAGCGGCGCCTCACCCGCGTACTAGAGCGCCTGGTTCCAGCCCTTTCAGCATGGGCCGCCGGCGACTTCGCCGATGACATCCATCTCAACTCACGCACCCGCGAGCTGCGCGATATCGAAGAGTCGCTAAACCGCCTGCGCGCCTATCTGGTCGACCTGGTCGGCACCATTCGCCGACACGCCGAACAGGTGGTCGGTTCCAGCCGTACTCTGGCTGACCTCAGCGGCGGACTGCACAGCGGCGCCGAACGCCAGGCCGGCGACACCGCGCAGATCCGCGACGCCCTAGGCGAGCTGCAGGCCACCATCCAACAGGTTGCCGGCGATGCCAGCCAGGCCGCCGATGCCAGCCGCGACGCCAACCGCGCCCTGGAACAAGGTCAACAGGTGATTGGCCATAGCCTTACCGGCCTGCATTCGCTGGTCGATGAAGTGCAGGGCAACGCCCAGGCCATCGAACGCCTGGCCGAAGAAACCGCGACCATCGGCAATGTACTGACGGTGATTCGTGGCATCGCCGAACAGACCAATCTGCTCGCCCTGAATGCCGCCATCGAAGCGGCGCGGGCCGGCGAACTGGGCCGCGGCTTTGCCGTGGTCGCCGATGAGGTGCGCTCACTGTCGCAACGCACCAGCGGCGCCACCGCGCAAATTCAGGAACTGATCGGCCGCCTGCAGCAGGCCGCACTGCAATCAGTACAAGCCATGCGCACTCAGGTCGAACACGCCGAAGCCACCGCCAGCCAGGCCGAAGCCGCCGATGGCGCGCTGGATGAAATCGTCGCGGCGATCCGCACCATCGCCAACATGGCCGAACGGATTGCCGACGCCACCGCGCAGCAGAGCGGCGCAGTCAGCGAGATTCGCGGGCACAGCGAACGCATTCACACCCTGGGCGGTGACAATCTGCAGCGCATCGGCGAGGGCCGCAATCAGGGCGACCAGCTGCTGCAACTCGGCGGCCAGTTGCATACCGCCGTGCAGGCGTTCAGGGTTTAACAGACGGTTAACGGCCGCTGGCGCGGCAATCTGTCGCGCACCATCCGACCGGTCGACAAGACCGCTTACAGCCTGGGTCGTGCCCTGAACTGCCGGCCTCCGCTATGATGCGGCGATTCCCGCATCACGAGCCTGCCATGCACCGTCTACTCAGCCTGCTTCTGCTTCTGGTCGTACTGCCGGCCAGCGCCGGCCTGTTCGACAAGCCGCCCGCCCCTGCGCAATTCGGCGCGCCACTGAACAATAGCGCGGACTTTCTGCCGGTACGCGAGGCGTTCAAGCTGAGCCTGATCAGCAGCTCCAGCGAGTCGGTGAAACTGCGCTTTGTCGCCGCCGAAGGTTATTACCTGTATCGGCACCGCTTCAGCTTCAGCAGCGAGCCGGCCGATATCAGTCTGGGCCAGGCCGTGCTGCCGGCCGGCCAGGCAAAACATGATGAGTACTTCGGCGATGTCGAGGTGTACTACGAGGTGCTGGATGTCGAGGTGCCGGTCGACAACCCGGACAATCGCTCCTTCAACCTCAGCGTCAACTATCAGGGCTGCGCCGATAAAGGCCTGTGCTATCCGCCGGAAACCGCAGTGCTGGGGATTGGCGGTGGCGCGGCGGCCAGCAGCGCTGCTCCTAATGCGGCAACTCCGTGGAGCTGGACCGACCTGGCGCTGTTCTTCCTTGGTGGCCTGGCGCTGACCTTCACCCCCTGCGTGCTGCCGATGCTGCCGATCCTCACTGGCGTGGTGTTGCGCGGCCAGCCGGGCGGCATGCGCAGCCTGGTGCTGTCGCTGGCCTACGTGCTGCCGATGGCCCTGAGCTTTGCCATCCTCGGCGCATTGATGGGCCTGTTCGGCGCGGAACTCAACCTGCAGGCACGCCTGCAATCGCCCTGGGTGCTGGTGCCGTTTGCGATTTTCTTCGCCCTGTTCGGCGCGGCCAGTCTGGGCTTTCTCGAACTGCGCCTGCCAGCGGCAATCGACGGTCGCCTGCAGCGTCTGAGCCAGCGCCTGCACGGCGGTACGATTTTCAGCGCAGCGGCGCTCGGCGTGCTGTCCAGCGTACTGGTTTCACCCTGCGTATCCGCGCCACTGGCCGGTGCGCTGCTGTATATCAGCGCCAGCGGTGACGCCCTCGGCGGTGGCCTTAAGTTGCTGGCTCTGGGCCTCGGCATGGGCGCGCCACTGGTGCTGTTCGCCGTCGGTGGCGGCGCCTTGCTACCGAAGTCTGGCCCCTGGATGCTCACCGTGCGCAACCTGTTCGGCGCACTGCTGATGGCGGTGGCGATCTGGCTGCTCGAACGTGTGGTGCCCGGCCCAGTCAGCCTGGCGTTGTGGGGTTTGCTGGCCGCAGGCATCGCACTCTGGCTCGGCGTGCTGGAGCTGACACCGAAAACCCATCACCAGAAACTCGCGCAACTGCTCGGCCTGCCGCTGCTGATCTACGCCCTGGTGGCCTGGGTCGGCGCATTGCAAGGCCAGGATGACCCGCTACGGCCGCTTGGCCGCATGGTCAGCAGCGCCGAAGCCACTCAGGTACAAACCGGTCAATGGCAAACCATCAGCACGCCCACCGAACTTGATGCCGCGTTGCTCGCCGCAAAGAACAACGGCAAGCCGCTGCTGCTCGACTGGTACGCCGACTGGTGCATCAGCTGCAAGGTGATCGAGCGTGAAGTGCTCAGCGCCCCGGAAGTCGGCCGCCAACTCGGCGACTATCAACTGGTGCGTTTCGACATCACTGAAAGCAACCCCGCGCAACGTGCCCTGCTTGACCGCTACCAGCTGTTCGGCCCGCCGGCCATTCTGCTGTTCGACGCCAAGGGTGACGAATGGCTGGATCTGCGTGTCGTAGGTGAGGTGGATGCGGCGACCTTTGCTGCCCGCCTGAGCACGGCGCGGGAACGTTTTTAACGCCCCGAGTCATATATTTGCCGCAATTTGCGGTCATCGTGTCGACTATTGCTGAGAACTGGACAGCCCCGCGCTGTCGCGGCATAGTCCTGCGCAGTAGAAAAACAAGGATTAAGGATCATGGCGACCTTATTGGTATTGCACGGCCCCAACCTCAACCTGCTCGGCACTCGCGAGCCTGGGGTTTACGGCGCCGTCACCCTGGAGCAGATCAACCTCGACCTGGAGCGCCGCGCGCGTGAGGCAGGCCACCATCTGCTCTACCTGCAAAGCAATGCCGAGTACGAGTTAATTGACCGTATTCACGCCGCAAAAGGCGAAGGTGTCGACCTTATCCTGATCAATCCTGCCGCTTTTACTCACACCAGCGTCGCATTACGTGACGCATTGCTGGCAGTGAGCATCCCATTCATCGAAGTGCATTTGTCCAACGTGCACAAACGCGAAGCTTTCCGCCATCACTCCTACTTTTCAGATGTTGCGGTGGGAGTGATCTGCGGCCTTGGCGCCAGCGGTTATCGACTGGCCCTGGAGGCTGCACTCGAACAACTTGAACTTAAGCGCCCCTGACCTCACCGGGAGTTGAACCACTATGGATATTCGTAAAGTCAAAAAACTGATCGAGCTGCTGGAAGAATCCGGTATCGACGAGCTGGAGATTCGCGAAGGCGAAGAATCCGTGCGGATCAGCCGTCACAGCAAGCAGCCGGCCTTTATGCAACAGCCGATGTACGCCCAGGCGCCTGCGCCTGCAGCTGCCCCGGTTGCTGCCGCACCAGTTGCTGCTGAAGCCGCTGCGCCTGCAGCCGCCAAGCTGAATGGCACCGTGGTGCGCTCGCCTATGGTCGGCACCTTCTACCGCGCTTCCGGCCCGACCTCGGGCAACTTCGTTGAAGTCGGTCAGAGCGTGAAGAAAGGCGACATTCTCTGCATCGTTGAAGCGATGAAGATGATGAACCACATCGAGGCCGAAACCAGCGGCGTGATCGAATCCATCCTGGGCGAGAACGGTCAGCCGGTGGAATACGACCAGCCTCTGTTCACCATCGTTTGATCCACGGAGAGCCAGCGATGTTGGAAAAAGTTCTGATCGCCAACCGCGGCGAGATCGCCCTGCGCGTCTTGCGCGCCTGTAAAGAGCTGGGCATCAAGACCGTCGCGGTGCACTCCACCGCTGACCGCGAACTGATGCACCTGGGCCTGGCCGACGAGTCGGTGTGCATCGGCCCGGCCTCTGGCGCGCTGTCCTATTTGAATATTCCGGCGATCATCAGCGCAGCTGAAGTCACCGGCGCCACTGCTATCCACCCTGGCTACGGCTTCCTCGCGGAAAACGCCGATTTCGCCGAACAGGTGGAAAACTCCGGCTTCGCCTTTATCGGCCCGAAAGCCGAGACCATTCGCCTGATGGGCGACAAAGTCTCGGCCAAGGACGCCATGAAGCGTGCCGGTGTTCCGGTGGTACCTGGCTCTGACGGCCCGCTGCCGGAAGACGAGGAAACCGCCCTGCAGATTGCTCGCGAAGTCGGTTACCCGGTGATCATCAAGGCCGCTGGCGGCGGCGGCGGTCGCGGCATGCGCGTGGTGTACAAGGAAGAAGACCTGATCAAATCGGCCAAGCTGACCCGCAGCGAAGCCGGTTCGGTGTTCGGCAACCCGATGGTCTATCTGGAGAAGTTCCTCGGCAATCCACGTCACGTGGAAGTCCAAGTGATCTCCGACGGCCAGGGCAACGCCATCCACCTGGGTGACCGCGACTGCTCGCTGCAGCGCCGCCACCAGAAGGTACTGGAAGAAGCGCCGGCACCGGGCATTGATGAAAAAGCCCGCGCCGAAGTACTGCAACGCTGCGTCGATGCCTGCATCGAGATCGGCTATCGCGGCGCTGGCACCTTCGAGTTCCTCTACGAAGATGGGCATTTCTACTTTATCGAAATGAACACCCGCGTACAGGTTGAGCACCCGGTTTCGGAAATGGTCACCGGTATCGACATCGTCAAGGAGATGCTCAGCATCGCCGCTGGCAACAAGCTGTCGTTCAAGCAGAGTGACGTGGTGATTCGCGGTCATTCGCTGGAGTGCCGAATCAACGCCGAAGACCCGGACAACTTCATGCCCTGCCCCGGCAAGGTCAAGCACTTCCACGCCCCGGGCGGTAATGGCGTACGGGTCGATTCGCACCTGTACAGCGGCTACACCGTACCGCCGCACTACGACTCGCTGATCGGCAAGCTGATCACCTACGGCGCCACCCGCGACGAGGCCCTGGCCCGTATGCGCAACGCCCTGGACGAGATCGTCGTCGACGGCATCAAGACCAACGTGCCACTGCACCGCATGCTGGTCCGCGACAAAGGCTTCTGCAAAGGCGGCGTGAATATCCATTACCTGGAAAAGAAACTGGGTATGGATAAGCACTAAGCTTCGGCTAAGCGCACTGACAAGGGCTGCCATTAGGCGGCCCTTGTCGTTTCCGGCCCACCGGCGGTGGCAGCCGCACCACCGCTTCAAGTAAGCTGCGCGCCAATTTGCGCCATCACGCCACAACGTTCACGAGGTTTCCCATGCCCTGGTTACAAGTCCGTCTCGCCATCACCCCGGAGCAGGCGGAAACCTACGAAGACGCGTTGCTGGAAGTCGGCGCCGTCTCGGTGACCTTTATGGACGCCGAAGACCAGCCGATTTTCGAGCCGGACCTGGGCACCACGCCGTTGTGGTCGCACACCCACCTGCTCGCCCTGTTCGAAGCCGATACCGACGCCAACGCGGTGTTCGCCCACCTGCAGCTGCTGACCGGCGCCGAATTGCCGGAGCACCATGCCGAAGTAATCGCCGATCAGGACTGGGAACGCAGCTGGATGGACGGATTCCAGCCGATGCGCTTCGGTCAGCGCCTGTGGATTGTGCCGAGCTGGCACGCCGCACCTGAGCCGGACGCCGTCAACCTGCTGCTCGATCCGGGCCTGGCCTTCGGCACCGGCACTCACCCGACCACTGCGCTGTGCCTGGAATGGCTGGACGGCCAGAATCTGCAGGATTGCAGCGTGATCGACTTCGGTTGCGGCTCGGGCATCCTGGCGATTGCCGCCCTGCTGCTCGGCGCACCGCAGGCTGTGGGCACTGATATCGATATTCAGGCCATCGAGGCCTCGCGAGATAACGCCGGACGCAACAACATCGATCCGACGCGCTTCCCGCTCTATCTGCCGGACGATATGCCGCAACAGCCAGCAGACGTGGTGGTGGCCAATATCCTCGCCGGCCCGCTGGTAGCGCTGGCCCCGCAGATCACCAGCCTGGTCAAGCCGGGCGGGCGCCTGGCGCTGTCGGGCATCCTTGCCGAGCAGGCCGAAGAGGTGCGCGCCGCCTACAACGACGCCTTTATCCTCGACCCGACCGCCGATAAAGACGGCTGGGTGCGCATCAGCGGCGTACGCCGCTAACCGCCCCAGTGCGCACAGCTGCTGCATTGCCAAGCACTTGCGTTAGACTAGCCGCCTCGTTTAGCCGGATCGCCGCATGACCCAGAGCTTCGTCACCCATTGCCCCCATTGCGCCCCAAGTTTCCCCGGGAACCCAACCCAGCTGGGGGCGGCCATTGGGCCCGTGGGCGGGGGAGCC
>NZ_JBNXUH010000424.1:0-213 GCF_050563605.1 Pseudomonas peli
TTTCGCTCAGTTCGTCTCGTGGGCTCGGAGATGTGTTATAAGAGACAGGATCTGCGCCGCCAACATCTGCTTTGCGGCACGGCGCTGGCGCTGTTTGTACTGTGGCTGGTCTGTCTCTTATACACATCTGACGCCGTCGACGACGCTCCACGATTGGTCAAAGTCTCCTGTACCTCTCCCCTCTTTATCTAAAACACATCTTACTCTGCCTCC
>NZ_JBNXUH010000425.1:0-253 GCF_050563605.1 Pseudomonas peli
GGCCTGGGCGACACAGTGGCGGTGATCGCGCCCCACGGCCCGGGGGTGTTCGAGGCGCATTTTGGCGTGCCGATGTGCGGCGCGGGGGTGGATGCCCTCAACACCCCGTCTCTTTTACACATCTGGCGCGGCCGGAGACGCCCCCCCAGGCCTGGGCGACACAGTGGCGGTGATCGCGCCCAACGGCCCGGGGATGTTCGAGGCGCATTTTGGCGTGCCGATGTGCGGCGCGGTGCTGAATGCCATCAACACC
>NZ_JBNXUH010000426.1:0-238 GCF_050563605.1 Pseudomonas peli
TGCCTGAGCAGGCCGGCTTCAACGTCGGCTATATCGCCTACAACGTCACCCACCCGCCGTTCTACAAGCTCGAAGTGCGCCAGGCGCTGGACATGGCGGTGAACAAGCAAGGCATCATCGACGCGGTGTACCAGAGCTGTCTCTTATATACATCTGTCGCTGCCGACGACGCCCCACGAGTGTGCAGATCGGTGGGACCCGTTTCGCTAAAAAAAAAAAACACAAGTAACACAAAGTG
>NZ_JBNXUH010000427.1:0-251 GCF_050563605.1 Pseudomonas peli
GTGGCACCTGGCCGCTCTGGTTGCTGACGCCACTGAGCAGCGGTTGCTGGTTGACGTTCAGTGCCAGTTGTGCGCCGGCGCACGGGAGGGCGTGGGAGGGTGGGGGGGGTGAGGCAGGGGGCGGGGCCCGAGGGACGGGGGGGGGGAAGGAGGAGGGGGTGGGGGGGAGTTGCTGACGCCACTGAGCAGCGGTTGCTATTTGACCTTCAGTTCCAGGTCTACTCCGTCTACGTCGATTTCCTAGTTATTGT
>NZ_JBNXUH010000428.1:0-210 GCF_050563605.1 Pseudomonas peli
GTTCCGCTWCGGCGGCGARGAGWTTCTCCTGMTGCTRCCCAACACCGAGSGCACCGGCCTGCTGGCGGCCGCACAACATCTGCAGCAGCAAGTGGCGCAGCATCTGCGCGGGCCTGGCGGGGCGGAGACCACGTCGGCCGGGGGGGCCCTCCTGGGCCCTTCTCTTATACCCATTTCCCAGCCCACGAGACGAACTGAGCGATCTCGTAT
>NZ_JBNXUH010000429.1:0-251 GCF_050563605.1 Pseudomonas peli
CAGTACATGAAGATGTACCAGGTCACCTTCGAGGAGCGTGATCAGGTATTGCGTCCGCTGGGTGAACAAGGCCAGGAAGCAGTCGGCTCCATGGGCGATGACCTGTCTCTTATACACATCTCCGACCCACGAGACGAACTGAGCGATCTCAGTACATGAAGATGTGCCAGATCACCTTCGCGGAGCGTCATCACGTATTGCGTACGCTGGGTGTACTAGGCCAGGCAGCCTTCGTCTCCATGGGCGATGCC
>NZ_JBNXUH010000430.1:0-251 GCF_050563605.1 Pseudomonas peli
GGACTTCTCCAGCCAGGGCGAGCACGCCAACACCGAGGAGGCCGCGACCCTGTTCGGCATTCTCGAAGCCATGGGCAAAGAGGCCTATACTGATGGGGAAGAGAGGGGGAAGAAAAAAAACTGACGGCGCCGACGACGGCCCACGAGTGGACTTCTCCAGCCAGGGCGGGCACGCCAACACCTAGTGTGCCGCGACCCTGTTCGGCATTCTCGAAGCCATGGGCAAAGAGGCCTATATGGCGGTGTATGAG
>NZ_JBNXUH010000431.1:0-251 GCF_050563605.1 Pseudomonas peli
CCCAGGCGTAGCCGGCGAGGATCGAGCTGATCATCCGGCGGATTTCTGGTTGGGCCTTCTCGAAATAGATCACGTCCTGGAAGCTGCCGTCGTACCAGCCCTCGACATACACGCGGAAGGTGTCGACGCCGCGCTTGAGTGGGATGGCGCCGAGGATATTTTTGTCGATCTGGTCGACCGCTACATTCTGCGCGCCGGCATTTCTGGGGTTCAGCCCAAGGTCCTGGTGCCGGAACATGCGGAGCCTGTGC
>NZ_JBNXUH010000432.1:0-250 GCF_050563605.1 Pseudomonas peli
CGTCTCGTGGGTTCGGCGATGTGTCTAAGAGATAGACAAGTGACAGCCCCGCCAGCAGCCAGAAGGCTCCCCGCCAGCCGATGCCGTTGGCAGCCAGTGTGCCAAGGGGGATGCCCAGCAGGAGCGCGGCGGTGATACCCAGATAGACCCTGTCTCTTATAAACATATGACGCTGTCGACGACGCGCCACGAGCCCGAATCACAATAGAGCAGTTAATCCTCTCAATTATAAAATGAGAGTGTAAGAGCA
>NZ_JBNXUH010000433.1:0-250 GCF_050563605.1 Pseudomonas peli
TTTTTTTTCAAGCATAAGACTGCATCCGATATCGCTCAGTTCGTCTCGTGTGCTCGGAGATGTTTATAAGAGACAGGGTGAACACCTCACCGTGGTAGCCGTCGACGATCAGCTGAATGCCGTCGATCTTCGAATACGGCARGWCAACCACGGCCACGGCCGTGGGGATGCCCCTGACGCGAGCGAAAATGGCCCCATGGGGGGTGACCCAGCCCTGGCGCTGGCTCCTATAAACATCTGACGCTGCCGG
>NZ_JBNXUH010000434.1:0-250 GCF_050563605.1 Pseudomonas peli
CGCTACGGCGGTGCCAGGCCAGGGGCAGCGCGCCGGCGAWGGCGCGCTTCATCGGCCCACCCCAGGTCATGCCGAAGAACAGCTCGGACACACCCCCGGCCCCGTCTCCTATACACATCCGACGCCGCCGACCACGCCCAACGAGTATTCGCTACGGCGGTGCCAGGCCAGGTGCAGCGCGCCGGCGATGGCGTGCTTCATCGGCCCACCCCAGGTCATGCCGAAGAACAGCTCGGACACACCCCAGGCC
>NZ_JBNXUH010000435.1:0-250 GCF_050563605.1 Pseudomonas peli
CGCTCCGCTCGCCGCATGGGACGGCGTCGTGTATATGAGACAGTTGGGGGCCACGCGCAGGCCCAGGGCTGGAGGGCCAGCGCCGGTCTGCATGCGCGGCGTGAGGTCTGTCTCCTATACACATCTGACGCTCCCGCCGCCGCGCCACGANTCGTCTCGTGGGCCGGAGATGTGTATAAGAGACAGTTGAGCGCCACGCGCAGGCGCAGGCAAGCCGGGCCACCGCCGTTCTGCATGCTCTGCTTGAGGT
>NZ_JBNXUH010000436.1:0-249 GCF_050563605.1 Pseudomonas peli
CAGTAAGAGTTGCCGTGAGCGTTGGGATGTATCCCGTTGGCAGGCCCTGACGGGTATCTGTGAGACCTGTCTCTTATACACATCTCGAGCCCACGAGACGTGGTGCGTCGTCGGCAACGTGAGGTGTGTATAAGAGACAGACGTGGGGCGTGCGCGGGAAGGTGGGATGTGTCCAGGGGACAGGACTAAGGGGGGACCTGAGAGTTAGGATGAATAGCGTTGGCGGGACCTGACGGGTATCTGTGAGGC
>NZ_JBNXUH010000437.1:0-248 GCF_050563605.1 Pseudomonas peli
TTTCCAGCAGACTCTTTCATACGTTATCGCTCATTTTGTGTCGTTGGCTCTGAGATGTTTATACGGGTCGGTCCCGTTGGCTTTCTTTACATCGCGCTGTGTAGATGGTCAGCTGACGCTGCGGCAGTTGCTTGATCCGCACGKACASTKATACACATCTGACGCCGGCGACGACGCCCCACGAGCGGACGTCTCGGTAGATGTCGCGCGGCTGACTAAAACTAAAAACTGCATAGTTAGGAGGACGG
>NZ_JBNXUH010000438.1:0-248 GCF_050563605.1 Pseudomonas peli
CCACTGGCTCGGCACCCTGCGCAAATGGCACTGGATCAGCTAGAAGACGTACCTGGCCGGCATGCTGCTGTTTGCCGTGACCGGCATCACCCTTAACCATGCTGCGCAGATCGAGGCCAAGCCCCAGGTGATCAGCCATCAGGCGCAATTCCCCGACGCGCTGCACGCTGCGCTGCAAGCCAAGCAGCCCAGCCACGGACAGCCCCTTATACACCTCTGCCGCTCCCGACGACGCGCCACGAGCGTTG
>NZ_JBNXUH010000439.1:0-248 GCF_050563605.1 Pseudomonas peli
GGCTAAGGAGTCGGAAGGCAACATGAATATCGCTGAGGTAATTCAGGAAGGGACTTTCAAGAACTTCGGTATCAAGTGGGGCAACTCTACNAGACGGCATACGATGTCGTTCAGTTCCTCAGGTAGGTTCGGAAATGTGTATAAGAGTCAGGGGGAAAGAGTGGGAACGCAACATGGATATCGCTTATGTGGTTCAGGAAGGCACCTTCAAGAACCTCGGTATCAAGTGGCGCAACGCGACCATGCGC
>NZ_JBNXUH010000440.1:0-248 GCF_050563605.1 Pseudomonas peli
GCGCCAGGCCGCCCAGCCCCAGCGCGCGGCCCGCCAACACATTGGCAGCGATCCTCTGCTTGAACAACAGTCGCGCGCTGATCGCATTCCACCTGTCNGATGTGGATAAGAGCCAGGGGAGCGTGGTCGGCGGCGGCAGATGGGTATAAGAGACAGGCGGCAGGCCGCCCAGCCCCAGCGCGCCGCCGGCCAACACATTGGCAGCGATCCGCTGCTTGAAGAACAGTCGCGCGTTGATCGCATTGCAC
>NZ_JBNXUH010000441.1:0-248 GCF_050563605.1 Pseudomonas peli
GCTTGGCACCCCGGCATGCAGCGGTGAATGGTATAAGAGCCTGGTGGAGGCCTGCCGCATCTATACATCAGACCTAGCCACCCATGCTCTACGACCGCATCTTATACGCATTTGACCCTTCCGCCGACAAACAACGAGAGCGATACATCGTCTCGTGGGTCGGAGATGTGTATAAGAGACAGGTGGGGCACCCCGGCATTCAGCTTGAAATGCTAAAAACCCTTTCTATACACTTGGCCGCAGCACAG
>NZ_JBNXUH010000442.1:0-248 GCF_050563605.1 Pseudomonas peli
GCGCAGAAACCTGCGCAGCCTTGCGCAACAAGTTGCTCAGCTTTCAGTGAACTGGCGCACAACCTGTCTCTTATACACATCTCGAGCCCACGAGACGNCTAAGAAATGGTCATCGAAATGTAGAGACGGACATTAGAAACGCACGCAGAGACTCGACGGGAGCATCAGATAAGTATGCGAGTCATGCAGAGACCCCTCCCCCAGCCTGCGCCGCATAATGCTCAGGTTTCCGTGAGCTGGCGCGCAAC
>NZ_JBNXUH010000066.1:0-225 GCF_050563605.1 Pseudomonas peli
TGCCACCATTGCTCACTCATAGCGCATTCCCCTTGAGAACCATCGGCAAACCCGCCACGGTAAACACCACACGCTCACAACGCTCAGCCAGGGCCTGATGCAGCCAGCCCGCCTCGTCAACATAACGGCGGGGCAGCTCGCCCCGCGGNCACCNCCCCCCCCCCCCYKTCTCTTTTAWCACARCTCCCAGCCCACCAGAMGAAAAGAGCGAGCTCGTATGSCGGC
>NZ_JBNXUH010000443.1:0-247 GCF_050563605.1 Pseudomonas peli
GGGCCCAGGACAAATTCAGCTACAGCCTGCGGGTGTTTATCGCCCTGAGCGGGGCTTTGCTGCTGTGCTGGTCGCAGGGCTGGATGCATGCGCTGATGGCTGGCGAGCACAGTGCGGTCAGCCTCGGCCTGGAGCCACGGCGGGTGGGCTTGCCGGGGGTTTGTCCGTCCCCTTTAAACCCCTGACGCCGCCGGGGCCGCTCCTCAGGTTCATAATGCATCGGTCGCTGAGATACATCTGAAAAAAA
>NZ_JBNXUH010000444.1:0-247 GCF_050563605.1 Pseudomonas peli
CGGCTGTTCAGTGTCCACTTTCCAGGGCAGGACCTTATGCGGGCGATCTGCTTCACCCTATGCTGGCTTTGGATAAGTGGCCCGGCGTGGGCCACGGACCTGTCTCTTATACACATCTCCCGAGCCCACGAGACGAACTGAGCGATCTCGGCTGTTCAGCGTCCGCTTTCCAGGGCAAGACGTTATGCGGGCGGTCTGCTTCAACCCATGCTGGCTTTGGAAAAGTGGCCCGGCGTGGGCCACGGAC
>NZ_JBNXUH010000445.1:0-247 GCF_050563605.1 Pseudomonas peli
CGCTCAGCTCAGCTCGCGGGCTCGGAGATTGTATAAGAGACAGGCTGCGCCGTTGCCGCCTAGCCGACCAGCCCGAGGGCGCGGTCCAGTTGATCCTGCGGGTCGCTGACGGCAGCGAGAAACTCATCGCCCCAGCGGCGGRTATCGTTGTAGTTGACGATATCGAACAGCTCACGCAGGCGGGGCCGGGGTTTGGGCCGGCTCTTTTAAACATCTGACGCTGCCGACGACGCCCCCCGAGGGGTGG
>NZ_JBNXUH010000447.1:0-246 GCF_050563605.1 Pseudomonas peli
GCATGTGACCGACAGGTTCTGCCAGCAAGGTGATACCGGCCTGCACGTCCAGCCCCTGACGCGCCATATGGAAGAGGCCGCACTGCGCCTGACTCGTATACACAGCTGAAGCTGTCGACGACGAACCAAGAGTGGAAACATCGGTGGGTGNAAGACAGGCACATGACCGATACGCTCGGCCAGCAAGATGATTCCGGCCTGCACGTCCAGCCCCTGACGCGCCATATGGTAGAGGTCGTACTGCGC
>NZ_JBNXUH010000448.1:0-246 GCF_050563605.1 Pseudomonas peli
TCTCTGGGTTTACCGCAGGCGTGCAGTGACGCGCGACGCAGCGACGAGGCTGTCTCTTATACAAATCGGAGGCTGCCGACGACGCGCCACGAGGCTGTATCGTAGACGCATCTGGTGCTGCCACAAACACACCACGAGCGGTGCACAAGGNCGTCTCGTGGGCTCCGGAGATGTGTATAAGAGACAGTCTCTGGGTTTACCGCAGGCGTGCAGTGACGCGCGGCGCAGCGTCGAGGTACGTGAACG
>NZ_JBNXUH010000449.1:0-246 GCF_050563605.1 Pseudomonas peli
CCATAGGGCGCAGCCACCGACAGGCCGAGCCGGTAACGCAGCGCTTCGTAGGTCAGATTCTGTCTCTTATACACATCTCCCGAGCCCACGAGACGNCCACGCCAAACGTCAACTATTGCTTTTTTTTTTGGAGTGCCGCCGACACCCAAGACAGCGCCACGCGGGGAGGGGCGGGGTCAGCGTGAGATGTTTACAGGAACCAGCTGACGGGCGGAGCCGGTAACGCAGCGCTTCGTAGGTCAGATT
>NZ_JBNXUH010000450.1:0-245 GCF_050563605.1 Pseudomonas peli
GGGGTGGGTATAAAGAACAGGTCCTTGGACCAGGTTTGGCCCCCGGTTACCGGCGGGGCGATCTCCTGCGCCAGGGCGGCAATTGCATCGGCGGTGTGTTGCACCGTCTGCTTGCCCTGATTGGCGGCGCGGTCCGCATGGTTGGCGGCCTCGGCTGCATGGGTTGCGTTTCGTTCCCCGTCCTTGTTCTTTCTCTGTGTTACATCTGATTCTTGCGACGACGCTCCACGAGTGTAGATCTCGGG
>NZ_JBNXUH010000451.1:0-245 GCF_050563605.1 Pseudomonas peli
GGAGATGTGTATAAGAGACAGGCAGTGGCGTCAGCAGCAGGGCAAGTACGGCCAGGCTGCGCCAGCGCGGGCGACGAGGGTGAGGCAGGGTGGTGGACATGCGCTTACTCGGGCAGTGCAATAGGTTGAGAGTGGCGGKTATGCWATAAGGATTCCCCTTTTTTATTCTCCGCCCCCGCGAGACGGACTTTACGAAGCTCTTTTCCGCCCTCTTGTTTCTAAAAAAAAAAAACAGTCTCTTATAC
>NZ_JBNXUH010000452.1:0-245 GCF_050563605.1 Pseudomonas peli
TTTTTATTTTTTTGGAGTCGACCGAGATCTCCACTATTGTACCCTCGTGGGGCGTGGCCGGCGGCGTCAGATGTGTATAAGAGGCGGCGCCCAGCCCCAGCAGCGTCCCGGTTACCCGCCTGGCCCTTGGCGGCGTAGTGGCGGTTGTCGTGCTCCAMCCCCYKCTGCGCCCCCTCCTCCAACMTTGSGGGGKRTTTTTCMCCGGGGTTTTTGCCTKTCTCTTTTWTAMAWCTCCCCGCCCCCCC
>NZ_JBNXUH010000453.1:0-245 GCF_050563605.1 Pseudomonas peli
CCTCGGGGGGCGTCGCGGCCCGCGTCAGATGTGTATAAGAGACGGCCCGCCCCCGTCCACCGCCCCCCTGCGCCTGCAATCCCACACCCCCCAGTACGGCAACCGTGAACACCTGATGCTGGTGCGCGACATCACCCGCCTGTATCAGCTGGAGCAGATGCGCAAAGACTTCGTCGCCAACGTCTCCCACGAGCTGCGCACGCCGCTGACAGTAATCTCNNTGTCTCTTATACACATCTSMSRCT
>NZ_JBNXUH010000454.1:0-245 GCF_050563605.1 Pseudomonas peli
TCCGACACTTTGGTGCGCACGCCGGTGACGCCTTTGGCCTGTTTCGGGCACAGGTTGAAGGACTGTCTCTTATACACATCTCCGGCCCACGAGACGTCATATCTGTTTTTGTGTTGGTAGGCAGAGTCAGAGGTGGAGAAGAGAAACTGGGGGAGCGGCGTCGGCGGCGGCAGTTGTGTATAAGAGACAGCTTTTGGGCGAACGCCGGTGGCGCCTTTGGCCTGTTTCGGGCGCAGGTTGAAGGA
>NZ_JBNXUH010000455.1:0-245 GCF_050563605.1 Pseudomonas peli
GTTTCACAGCGAGCCGACCGCCGGAGATGCCGCATACAGCGAGGTGTATCACCGGGGCGTCCGCCGTCCCCTCTCCACGCCGGCGGCTGCCGAGGCAGCGCCGCAGCACGTGCCGTGTCGGGTCCACGGATTGTGGCTACGCGACCCGCGTCTCGTGGGCCGGAGATGTGTATAAGAGACAGGTTTATCACCGAGCCGACCGACCTCGACGCCGTATGCCGCGCGCTGCCGGAGCAGGGTTTCAG
>NZ_JBNXUH010000456.1:0-245 GCF_050563605.1 Pseudomonas peli
TTATTAAGCAGTCGTCCGATAACGACTTCGGCGTGGTCGGGTGTTGCGAGGCAGTATAGTGTCTGTCCCTTTTACACGTCTGCGCCGGCCGAGGAAGCCCCGCGAGTGTCGCTTTTTCCGTTCACCCCCTCGTTACTAAGACACCAGCGCGTCTCGTGGGCTCGAGATGTGTATAAGAGACAGTTATTAAGCAGTCGGCTGATAAAGCCTTCGGCGTGGACGGGTAGGGCGAGGCAGAACAGGGT
>NZ_JBNXUH010000457.1:0-244 GCF_050563605.1 Pseudomonas peli
GAAAGGAACTAACCATGAGACGCATGAACGAGGATAGGATGAAAGACAGGAGGAGAGGGGAAGGGGGGGCAAAGAAGAAGGTGTCTCCTGGGGCGGTAACCCCGGTGTGGGTTCGCTGCACNGCAAGGATCTGACCCTGATCCGCATGACCCCGGATCTGGTCTACGACCTGCTGATCGGCGCTTGTTGTGCTGAGAAGCTGGTGTTCTCCTTTTGCGGTAACCCCGTTGTTTTTTCGCTGCAC
>NZ_JBNXUH010000458.1:0-245 GCF_050563605.1 Pseudomonas peli
GGATGGGCCAATGGCGGGCGGAAAGGCACGTCCCAGGGGGTGGCGTTCGGCAGGTCGCGAATAAGCTCGACCTGCATGGCCTGGCGACGCTTGGCCAGCAAGGCCAGGGCATCGTCGATGGCTGGCTGCAGGGCCACGCTTTCCGGTGCATGACGGTCGCGGCGGGCGGAGGCGCGCAGGGGGGGGGTGATCGAAGACAAGCGCTCGGGCAGCTGGGCGGTCCTGTCTCTTTTACACAACTGACG
>NZ_JBNXUH010000459.1:0-245 GCF_050563605.1 Pseudomonas peli
GTCAGGTGCAACAGCACGCCAGCCTGAGCAAGGCCGCAGGTGCACTGCTGGGTATCTGGGGCATGGCGATGCTGCTGGGTGCCGCCGGTGGTGCCAGCGACCCGCTGCAGCCGCTCAAAGTGTTCACCGGCACCGCCGTTGCCGCAGCCCCGAGCAAGCAGCACTTTATCGACCTGGTGCGCATCGTGCCGGAAGAGGCCAAGGCCAAGCGTATTCCGATTGGGGCCAGCCGCACTGTGCTGCAG
>NZ_JBNXUH010000460.1:0-245 GCF_050563605.1 Pseudomonas peli
TCTCGGTTTAGTCGCTGCGGGCATGGGTCCCGGGCGCAGACCGTTTGTCCCTGAGCTCTCCCGTCTTCGGATCCGGCGGCGCCGCCGTCGCCCCCGGCCTGTCTCTTCTACACGTCTCACGCTGCTGACGACGCCCCATGTGGCGATGACGTCTCGTGGGCTCGGAGATGTGATAAGAGACAGTTTCGGTATAGGCGCTGCGGGCATGGGTGCCGGGTGCGGCGCGGTTGTCCCAGACGTAGCTG
>NZ_JBNXUH010000461.1:0-244 GCF_050563605.1 Pseudomonas peli
ATATCGCTCCTTGTGGTTTCCTCCAGATGTGTGTACCAGACCTAACTGGTCTTTAGCTGGTTTCTCCCATACAGCTCTCATGTCGTCACCGACGCTCTGCTACTCTCTCTTATCCACGTGCGACTCTTCCTCCTAGCCCTCACGATGGTTNCGTCTCGTGGGCTCGAGATGTGTATAAGAGACAGATATAGCCCTTGGCGGTTTCCACCAGATTGGGGATCAGGTCATAACGGCGCTTGAGCTG
>NZ_JBNXUH010000462.1:0-223 GCF_050563605.1 Pseudomonas peli
GTTGCCACCATTGCTCACTCATAGCGCATTCCCCTTGAGAACCATCGGCAAACCCGCCACGGTAAACACCACACGCTCACAACGCTCAGCCAGGGCCTGATGCAGCCAGCCCGCCTCGTCAACATAACGGCGGGCGCGCGCCGCGCGCGGCGACACCGCCCGCCCGGCGCTCTACTAGCTCCTTTTAACATCAGAAAGAGCCCGCGCAGCGCAACCAGGCACA
>NZ_JBNXUH010000463.1:0-244 GCF_050563605.1 Pseudomonas peli
AGCAGGTACATGCCCTTGATGATGCCTTCCTCGATGCCGGCCGGCATGGCGGGCTGCTGGTAGGACTCGTTCATCACGGCGATGTAGTAGCCGNCCTACAAGGCACTGCACTCGTGGGGCGTAGTCGGCGGCGTCAAGTGTGTATAAGAGACAGAGCAGGTACATGCCCTTGATGATGCCTTCCTCGATGCCGGCCGGCATGGCGGGCTGCTGATAGGACTCGTTCATCACAGTGATGTAGTAG
>NZ_JBNXUH010000464.1:0-243 GCF_050563605.1 Pseudomonas peli
CGCGACACCCCGGAGGTCCTCACCTCGGGGGGCGTCGCCGGCAGCGTCAGTTGTGAAAAAGAGACGGTTGGGACCCTTTCCTCCGAGCCTGCTGAGCACCGCCGTGTCATCCAAACAGACACCCGCCGCTGGGATTACAAACATCAGGTTCTGGCGGTAAAGCGAGTGCCCGCCTGGCGGGTGTTTCTCTGGTTCAAATTGATCGAAGTTTGTATGCNTGTCTCTTATACACATCTCCGAGCC
>NZ_JBNXUH010000465.1:0-243 GCF_050563605.1 Pseudomonas peli
TGTGTATAAGAGACAGGTGCCAACCAGCTTGGCGTGCTGGCCGGTGCGCTGAGTTTCCGTTTGCTCAGCGGCATGCCCGCACCCCGGCAGATGCTCCTGGCCTTTGTCCTGGCGGGTATTGGCGGGGCGTTGATGGCTGCAGCCGACAGCCATGCCCCGGKGGGGGGCGCGGGACTGGGCCTGTCTCTTTTACACATCTCCCAGCCCMCSAGAMGAAMTGAGCGGTCTCGTATGCCGGCTTCT
>NZ_JBNXUH010000466.1:0-232 GCF_050563605.1 Pseudomonas peli
ACGTCGACCTGCTCAGCGAGGTCAGCGCCAAGGTGCCGCGCTTCTTCGCCGGCCAGGCGCTGCCGCGTTCATTGGGCATGCTCTATAGCAAACTGCGGCGGTTGTGGCTGCCGGATTACTTCTTCAARACCACCCSCGRAGGGCTCGGAGGGCTGACCGACAACCAGGGACCCGTCTCTTTTACACATCTGACGCCGCCGACGACCCCCCCCCAGGGGAGATATCTCGGGGT
>NZ_JBNXUH010000467.1:0-221 GCF_050563605.1 Pseudomonas peli
CATCTGCGCCATCCACAGGTATTGGTCGATATCGGCGGTGGCCTTGATCGCCMGCGGCGCATGTTTTTGCAGCAGCCACTTGATCGCTTTCAGCGGCACGCCCGGCGCMGCCCAAGGCGAGGCGTAGCCCGTCTTTTTAAAACCACTGACGCCGCCGACGAAGCCCCCCCAGTGGAAGTTTCGGTGGTGGCGGTTCTCATTAAAAAAAAATACAAATGATA
>NZ_JBNXUH010000468.1:0-243 GCF_050563605.1 Pseudomonas peli
GTTCCCCGCCAGGTCCGCGGCCATCAGCTCGTCGACCATCGGGGAGACCCCCCAGAACCGCTGGCTCCTATACACATCCGCCGCTGCCGACGACGCTCCACGACTGTCCCTCATGCACATCTTAGCCTCCCTCCCACTCGCCCACAGTCCGTCTCGTGGGCTCGAGATGTGTATAAGAGACAGGTTCTCCGCCAGGTGCGCGGCAATCAGCTCGGCGACCATCGGGCAGACATCCTTGAACAC
>NZ_JBNXUH010000469.1:0-243 GCF_050563605.1 Pseudomonas peli
GTGCGGCACCATGCGGATCAGCTTGCCCAGGCGCAGCAGGCCGAAGGCGGTCATCAGCAACTGTCTCTTATACACATCTCCGACCCACGAGACGTGGTGCGGAAGGGAGGCGGTGGCGGCAGCAGGGAGTGGGAATAAGGGAGAGGCGCCGGGCGCAGGGGCGAGCCCGGGAGCTGGAGGCGGCAGGGGGTAATCAGCAGCGGTGAAGTATTCACATCTTCGAGCCATAGGACGAGACGGGCG
>NZ_JBNXUH010000470.1:0-242 GCF_050563605.1 Pseudomonas peli
CATCCGGGAATGCCGCGATCAATACAGGCGCGCAGCAGGCGCAGTACGGTTTCATCACGGGGTTTGTCGGCCAGACCGAAACCAGGATAGTCGGCGCCGGAGAAGCTCTGTCGCGTATACACAGCTGACGCGGCCGACGACGACAAACGAGAAGAGAAAATGTGTCATCCGGGAATGCCGCGATCAATACAGGCGCGCAGCAGGCGCAGTACGGTTTCATCACGGGGTTTGTCGGCCAGACC
>NZ_JBNXUH010000471.1:0-242 GCF_050563605.1 Pseudomonas peli
GTTCGCTGTCGTCGCTGTCCGGCCAAGTGTCGCTGTGTGCATCGAAGTGCACCAGCGACAGCGCGCCGTGTTTGCGCGCATGGGCTTGAGGCTGGCTTTTATACATATCTCCGAGCCCACGAGAAGAAATGAGGGAACTCGGAAGCCGGCNGTTCGCTGTCGTCGCTGTCCGGCCAAGTTTCGCTGTGTGCATCAAGGTGCACCGGCGACGGGGGGCCGTGTTTGCGCGCATGGCCTTGAGC
>NZ_JBNXUH010000472.1:0-242 GCF_050563605.1 Pseudomonas peli
CCATTAGCCTGTCCATCACGTCGCGTCCTTACTCAATGCCGGATTGCTCTGTATCGCCTGTCTCTTATACAATCTCCGAGCCCACGAGACGNAGGGACGTCGTTTTTTGTTGAAGGAAGCGTCGGGGGGCGTAGTCGGACGCGCGTGAGGCGTCGAAGGCAGCGGCATGTGTGTCTAAGAGCGAGCCAGTCGCCTGTCCGTCACGGCGCGAGCTTCCACAATGCCGCATTGCTCGGTATGAC
>NZ_JBNXUH010000474.1:0-241 GCF_050563605.1 Pseudomonas peli
GTGTTATCCTTGCAGCCTCTTCCATACTGTCCACTCTAGATACCTGTCTCTTCTCCACCTCTCCCGCTGCCGCCTAGACCTTGTCGCAGGAGTGCTCCGTCGACGCCGCACCCTCTGACAAAAACACTACACACATGGCAACCGTCCCCGTCTCGTGGGCCGGAGATGTGTATAAGAGACAGGCTTTCGCCTTGCAGCACCTTGTGCAGCTGCTCGGCCAGGTCCGGGCGTTGCATGGCCT
>NZ_JBNXUH010000475.1:0-241 GCF_050563605.1 Pseudomonas peli
GTTATCTTCCCCACACTGCTCTGCTGATCGATGCAGCCCTGTGCCTCTCCCTGCCCCAGTCTCCTCCCCACCTCTGCCGCTGCCGTCCACGCTCCACGACTTCCTCTTCTCCACCCCTGACTCTTCATACCACCAACACCCTCCTCTTCTNCGTCTCGTGGGCTCGAGATGTGTATAAGAGACAGGTTATCTGCCCCTGACTGCTCTGCTGATCGCAGCAGCCCTGTGTCTGGCACTGAGC
>NZ_JBNXUH010000476.1:0-238 GCF_050563605.1 Pseudomonas peli
CTCTCCGTTCTTCTCTTGTGCTCCGAGATGTTTATAAAAGACAGCCTCTGCAGCGCCTGTCCACCGGAACACGCATCACCAGCGCCAAGGACGATGCCGCCGGGCTGCAAATCTCCAACCGTCCGACCTCGCACTGTCTCTTATCCACATCGCTGCAGCGCCTGTCCACCGGAAAACGCATCAACAGCGCCAAGGACGATGCCGCCGGGCTGCAAATCTCCAACCGTCTGACCTCGCA
>NZ_JBNXUH010000477.1:0-238 GCF_050563605.1 Pseudomonas peli
CCTGTAGGGCGAGCTGCTTCTTGACCACGACCTGACCGTTCTTGCCGACAAACCTGTCTCTTATACACATCTCCAGCCCACGAGACGNAGTACGTATCTTTGGGGGGTGTGGTCGGAAGCGTCAGAAGTGTCAAAGAGACAGCCTTTGGGGGGCGCTGCTAATGGCCCATGTCCTGACGGTTCTGCCTGTAGGACGAGTCTCTTATTGACAACTCCCTCCCCGTTCTTGCAGACAAAC
>NZ_JBNXUH010000478.1:0-237 GCF_050563605.1 Pseudomonas peli
GTCTACCGTATGGCCACCAACCGGGGCCAGGCGGCCGCGCCGCCAGTTTGCCGAGCGGCCCACCGGCACTTTCACCCGCGGGTCCNGCAGAAGACGGCATTCGGAATCGCCCAGTTCGGCCCGTGGGGCCGGGGAATGGGATAAGAGACAGGGTCTACCGKATGGCCCACCAACTGGTGCAGGCCGGCGTGCAGGCAGGTCTGCCGAGCGTCTACCGGCACTTTCACGCGCTGGATC
>NZ_JBNXUH010000479.1:0-237 GCF_050563605.1 Pseudomonas peli
GAGATGTGTATAAGAGACAGGGTAAGCACTACGCCGGCCATCTCGGTGCCTGGTTGATACACGCCCGACAGCAGGATGATCAGCGCGGTGCAGCTGCACAGGATGATGGTGTCGATAAACACGCTGAGCGACTGCACGATACCCTGAGCCACCGGGTGCTTGACCCCGGCAACGGCCGCTACGGTTTGTGATATACCGGCGTCTTATACACATCGGAGGCTGGCGCCGACGCTCCAC
>NZ_JBNXUH010000480.1:0-237 GCF_050563605.1 Pseudomonas peli
TCGTTACAGTGCGGAATCGCGACTGCGCGTTCGGCTGGTCCTGCCTACTCCTGTGTCTTATCCACCTCTGACGCTGCCGAGGGCGCTCCCCGACTCCCTATCTCTTATACACCTCTAACGCTGCCGACTACACACCACAAGCTGACGACTNCGTCTCGTGGGCTCGGGAGATGTGTATAAGAGGCAGTTGATACAGGGCGGAATCGAGATTGAGCGTTCGGTTGGTCATGCCTACTC
>NZ_JBNXUH010000481.1:0-236 GCF_050563605.1 Pseudomonas peli
GCCTCGGGGCGCAGCATGTAATCGATAAAGGCGTGGGCGGCCTTGGGGTGCGGTGCATCGGCGGGAATGGGCATGGGGGGTAAACCTGCTTTTTTTATACATCTGACGCTGCCGCCGATGCGCCCCGCCGGGCTATACTGTGGGGTGGGCGGTCTCTTGAAAANGCATGTAATCGATAAAGGCGTGGGCGGCCTTGGGGTGCGGTGCATCGGCGGGAATGGCCATGGTGTCAAACC
>NZ_JBNXUH010000482.1:0-236 GCF_050563605.1 Pseudomonas peli
CCACTGGCTGCGTAGACCCGCGAACCTTTTATCAAGCCTGGTTCAGCAGCTGGGCAGCGGCGGGTGTGTGCGCGGTGGGCAGAGGCAGGGTCGGGGACACAGCGCCGAGCCCGCGACATGACGAGCGGGGGGGGGGAAGGAGGGGGGGGTGTGCAGGAANGCGTAGACCCGCGATCCTTTTATCAAGCCTTGTTCATCAGCTGCGCACCGCCCTCTGTTTGCCCCCTACGCACAGC
>NZ_JBNXUH010000483.1:0-236 GCF_050563605.1 Pseudomonas peli
CGCCCCCCTCGCCTCGTCTGTTCTGCGCCGCGAATAAGCCCCAGGGGCGGCCTTGCGCCCTTGATCATTATCCGGAGCATCAGCCGCCGCATGCCCACGGGCCGGCACCTGGTTATCGGGGTGCCGTTTCTCTGGTTGTTCCTGTTCTTTATGTTGCCGTTCTTCATTGTTTTGAAGATCAGCTTCGCCGAAGCCGACGTGGCCATCCCGCCGTANNCCTGTCTCTTATACACATC
>NZ_JBNXUH010000484.1:0-235 GCF_050563605.1 Pseudomonas peli
CCTTAACGCTGTAGTACGGCGGGATAATTTCCTTKGTGTAACCAACCTCAGCCCGCGGCTTGCCYGCCMTGACGCGCGCTGCCCCCCTGGCCCCGTCTCCTATACACATCTTACGCTGCCGGCGACGCCCCCCGCGGGGGTGGCTGCCGCGGCGCCCGGCCCCTTAACGCTGTAGTACGGCGGGATAATTTCCTTGGTGTAACCAGCCTCAGCCAGCGACTTGCCTGCCATGACG
>NZ_JBNXUH010000485.1:0-235 GCF_050563605.1 Pseudomonas peli
TTGGTCTATCTACTCTTCTATGATGGATTTCCCTACATCACCCCCCTCTCATCGTCTTTTTCTTCACCGCCTCCGCTACCGGGGGTGCGCCACCTACGCGGTCTTGTTCCTGCCAGAGCATGCCCCGCTGCTTCTGGCATTCGAGCGCACGTCTCGTGGGCTGGAGATGTGTATAAGAGACNGTTGTAGCAGAGGCCGTCGTAGGTCGAGTTGGTGAGCACCGCCAGTGCCGGCT
>NZ_JBNXUH010000486.1:0-235 GCF_050563605.1 Pseudomonas peli
GATGGACCGTCTGGGGGGCCGGGAACAGTACGAGCAGGTAGTTCAGGCCCCAGCTGCTGGTCCACAGCATGGGTGACCATCGGGGGTCCGAGTCTGTTTCGTGTGTCAAAACAGCGCTTGATAATCCTGGACACTGTACGGTATGACGGGNCGTCTCGTGGGTCGGAGATGTGTATAAGAGACAGGATGGACCGTCTGCTGGCCCGCGAACTGTTCAATCTGGTAGTGCTCGACC
>NZ_JBNXUH010000487.1:0-235 GCF_050563605.1 Pseudomonas peli
CTGGTGGGGCGTCGCCGGCGGCGTCAGATGTGTAAAAGAGACGGGCCGAGCTGGGGCCAGTGAGCAGCAGCCGCGGCGCATCCCAGAATGGGTGGCCGGCGGGCAACGGTTCCTCACGGCAAACATCGATCACCGCGCCCGCCAGTAGCCCCTGTTGCAAGGCGCTGACCAGCGCCTGATCGACCACCGCCACACCGCGCCCGGCATTGATAAACAGCTGTCTCTTATACACATC
>NZ_JBNXUH010000488.1:0-235 GCF_050563605.1 Pseudomonas peli
CCATCAGGTGCTCCTTGGGCAGCTTCGGCGCACGCTTAAAGGCTTCAGCCCTGTCTCTTATACAATCTCCGAGCCCACGAGACGNAAGGAGGCCGAGAGTCGGGGAGCGTAGGAGGAAGCGTAAGATGTGTATAAGAGACAGTCATGGGGTGCCGCCGGGAGCGTTTGGGCGGTATCAGAGAGACCCCACAGGTGTCTCTTGGGCAGTTTCGGAGCACGCTTAAAGGATTCAGCG
>NZ_JBNXUH010000489.1:0-235 GCF_050563605.1 Pseudomonas peli
CTCCGCCACCATGGCCTCCATCACGGCGAAAATCGCATCGTACAGCGCGCCCCCGACCACGCGGCCGCTGCCGCCCGTGACCTTTCTCCTATACACATCCTACGCTCCCTCCGACGCTCCCCGCGTCGACACCCCGGGGCGTGCTCCCGGNCGTCTCGTGGGTCGGAGATGTGTATAAGAGACAGTGCAGGCCGCGCTGGAAGCCTTGCCGCCAGCCGGCTCGGAGCTGCAAGGC
>NZ_JBNXUH010000490.1:0-235 GCF_050563605.1 Pseudomonas peli
CTGGTGGTGTGGGCGGCGCGCTCGGGCGTGGTGGTATGCAGACCAAGCCTGTCTCTTATACACATCTCCGAAGCCCACGAGACGNTTATGTACCGTAGAAGCCATTACATGATAAGGGTTTGATAAGCAGTGGGGGCCAACCTTGGACAAGGGCTCGGCGAGCGGCGGCGGCAGCGTGAGATGTGTATAGGAGACAGGAACGGCGCGCTAGGAAGTGGTGGTATGCAGACGAAGC
>NZ_JBNXUH010000491.1:0-234 GCF_050563605.1 Pseudomonas peli
GCGTTGGGCAGGTGCTTGTCGGCATGCAGCGGTAATGCGCAGAGAGCGGTTCCGGCGGCCAATCCAGATAGTTGGCTGTCTCTTATACACATCTGACGCTTGCCGACGACGCTCCACGAGTGTAGATTTCGGTGGTCGGCGCGTCATTAACAAAAAAAAAAAAAAAAAAATCTCAGTGGTGGGCGTTGGGCAGGTGCTTGTCGGCATGCAGCGGTAATGCGCAGAGAGCGGTTC
>NZ_JBNXUH010000492.1:0-226 GCF_050563605.1 Pseudomonas peli
GGTAACCCAGATTGCCACCGCTACAGCGGCGCTGAGCTGGATGTTCGCCGAGTGGATCACTCACCGCAAACCAAGCGTTCTGGGCATTGCCTCGGGTGCTGTGGCGGGTCTGGKGGSGATCACTCCSGCGTCCGGTACTGCAGGGGCGGGGGGGGCTCTGGCGGGTGGTGTGGGCCTGTCTCTTTTTAACATCTCCCCGCCCCCCGGACGAACAGAGGGGACTCGT
>NZ_JBNXUH010000493.1:0-234 GCF_050563605.1 Pseudomonas peli
ACTCACTGGCCAGACGGTTGACGATCTGGATGGTCTGCAGCGACTGCCCGCCCAGTTCGAAGAAGGGGGAAGCGGCAGGAATAGGTCGCTTATACACAACACCGAGGCCAAGAGAAGAACTGAGAGATCTCGTAAGACGTCTTCTGCTAGNCACTCGCTTGCCAGACGGTGGACGATCTGGATGTTCTGCAGCGCCTGTCCCACCAGTTCGAATAAGTTGTCAGCCGCCTGAAT
>NZ_JBNXUH010000494.1:0-233 GCF_050563605.1 Pseudomonas peli
GCGCTGGGGTGCTGCGTCCGCCGGTGGTGCTGTTCGRGGGAACGCCTCCCGGGCAGGCTATCCCACCGCTCTATATGTCCTGGCTCTTATTCACATCTCAGGCTGCCGACGACGCTCCACTCGTTTTAATTTTATAGACCGCTGCGCTGTNCAGGCGCTGGGGTGCTGCGTCCGCCGGTGGTGCTGTTCGAGGAAATGCTGCCCGAGCAGGCTATCGATACGCTCTATATGCA
>NZ_JBNXUH010000495.1:0-226 GCF_050563605.1 Pseudomonas peli
GCGGTACATGGCGGTACTCCGCGAGAGGGAGGGTTAAACAACTCGCGCAGCCATCGGCTGCGCTCTCTTCAGTGTGGCCCAGAATTGGCCGGCGTGGCGGGKGGGGGACTGTCATCGCGCCCAGCCAAMATGCGCAGAATGGSATTGAGGAGCATGCCGTAGAGCCCGTCTCTTATAAACAACTGGCGCTGCCGACGACGCCCCCCGAGGGGAGGGATTTAGGGGG
>NZ_JBNXUH010000496.1:0-217 GCF_050563605.1 Pseudomonas peli
GGCACACAGCGTTGGCAGCGTACCGAGCGCAAAAGCCAGTTGTTCTGGTGTTACTGGATGCGCCGTGCAGTTGAGGTGTTTGCTGCTTCAGGTATGGCGGGGGRGRTCATCGGCAGCCCCGAAAAMCATGAAACCCCGTCTCTTTTAAACAACTCCCCGCCCACCAGACGAACTGAGCGGACTCGGATTCCGGCTTCTGCTTGGAAAAAAAAAAAAA
>NZ_JBNXUH010000497.1:0-232 GCF_050563605.1 Pseudomonas peli
ATGTACACCAGGCTGATTTGGTCACTTGGGTATAACAGATGGGGGTCTACCCCTTATAGACATCTGCCCCTGCGGAGGACACACGACGAGTGTTGTTTTCTTCACATCGGACGCTGCCTAAAAAACACCACGCTACCAGATACCGGGGAGNCGTCTCGTGGGCTCGGAGATGTGTAAGAGAGACAGATGTACACCAGGCTGAGTTGGTCACCTGGGTAGATCAGATGGGGGT
>NZ_JBNXUH010000498.1:0-232 GCF_050563605.1 Pseudomonas peli
TGTGTATAAGAGACAGGATTCAGTTGCAGGGTGATCGACTCGTTGAGCAGAGCGTTCAGCTCACGGTTCAGGCGGTCGATCAGTTCACGGCGGGTGTTGATGATTTYCAGCAGGTCGGKGTGCAGCGCCYGGKTATTYGGCTCACTGGCCTGGGTGGTGAGGAGGGGGGCGGCATACAAGCTGGGGGCTGTCTCTTTTTAACATCTTACGCTGCCCGCGACGCCCCTCGAGG
>NZ_JBNXUH010000499.1:0-232 GCF_050563605.1 Pseudomonas peli
GGCGCACGTCGAGCAGGGCGGCGCGGATGCGTTGAGCTGGGATGGCGTTGGTCGTTAAAGCCGTCTGGCGCGGCCGGGGCTGGGCCGGCGGTGGAGCTTATACGCATCTGACGCTGCAGACGACGCTCGACACGTATGGAGAGAGGCGAGNCGTCTCGTGGGCTGGAGATGTGTATAAGAGACAGGGTGTTCGTCGAGCATGCCGGCGCGCCCGCGCTGGGCTGGGCTGGCG
>NZ_JBNXUH010000500.1:0-232 GCF_050563605.1 Pseudomonas peli
GCTGAAGAATGTATATAAGAGACAGCCCTACGTTTCTTCAGCAAGTTTACGTCCATATTATTGACGCCATACGCTCTTACATCCGCCCTTACGAGGAGCCTGAACATGAAAAAGCAAATTCTCACCGCCGTAATCCTGAGCAGCCTGTCCATCAGCGCCTTCGCCTTGCCATCCAGCAACCCGCAGCCGCTGCTAGGTGAAAAGCAGGACMKSWNCTSTNTMTNAYACATCT
>NZ_JBNXUH010000501.1:0-231 GCF_050563605.1 Pseudomonas peli
GGCTCGGAGATGTGTATAAGAGACAGGACCACGGGCTTCTCCATGCCGCTTTATCGCGATGGCAAGAGCCTCTGGCGGCAGGGCTGCGATGGCGCCGGTGAGGTGGATGTGGCGGTGCTGGRAATCGAGCGGGCGGCGCTGCCTAAAGGCATGGGTTTTYACGCCYTTWCCTGTCTCYTWTACACAYCTGACGCYGCCGGCGACGCCCCCCGAGTGCGGGCCCTTCCGGCG
>NZ_JBNXUH010000502.1:0-231 GCF_050563605.1 Pseudomonas peli
GTGTGGCGGTTGACCGCAAAACGCGCCGCCAGCTGCACCCCGGCCGGCAGGGAATYGCCGGGGSTCATGCGCTSCAGCSCCACGCGCCGCACGGCGGGCCGTTCGCGGGACAGCGGGTCCGGGTGGCTATAGACCGACTTTCATATAAAANGTGTGGCGGTTGACCGCAAAACGCGCCGCCAGCTGCACCTCGGCCGGCAGGTAATCGCCGGGGCTCATGCGCTGCAGCTC
>NZ_JBNXUH010000503.1:0-218 GCF_050563605.1 Pseudomonas peli
CAGATTGCCACCGCTACAGCGGCGCTGAGCTGGATGTTCGCCGAGTGGATCACTCACCGCAAACCAAGCGTTCTGGGCATTGCCTCGGGTGCTGTGGCGGGTYTGGKGGSGATCACYCCGGCGTCCGGTACTGCAGGGCGCGGTGGGCCCGGGGCCTTGTTCTTTCTGTGTGTTGTCTCTTCTTCTCATCGGCCGCTGCCGCGGACGCCCCCCGGGGG
>NZ_JBNXUH010000504.1:0-229 GCF_050563605.1 Pseudomonas peli
CACCAATCGCGCTCCCCACTCCTACCATCACCACACCTCTGATTCCGATATCCGCCTCAGGCTTCACTACCTTCCATACGAGTTGCCATTTGGTTGCACCGACTCCATAGCTCGCTTCTTTGTATGTTTTAGGAACATCATGAATAGCATNCGTCTCGTGGGCTCGGAGATTGTATAAGAGACAGGCACCACCCTGTTCAAGGCCAAAACCATCGCCATGCACCAGTTC
>NZ_JBNXUH010000505.1:0-150 GCF_050563605.1 Pseudomonas peli
GGCATGCATAATCGGCATAACGTTGGCATGACCGCTCAACGTTGACCGACGTGTTCGCATGCACAAGGGCTGATCCTGTCGCTTATAGACAGCTGACGCTGCCGACGAAGCGACACCAGTGGATGCCGATGAACAAGTGGACGTGTAGAA
>NZ_JBNXUH010000506.1:0-228 GCF_050563605.1 Pseudomonas peli
TGTATAAGAGACAGGGTCATCGACACTCAGGCGGTTTTCCCGCACCAGGCGCCGGGAAAAATCATCACGGCGGTTGCGACGCAGGCGAGTGGCGGGAAACAGGCGATTGGCGGGGGKAAAGCTCACGGCAGGCTCCGAAGCCCGTAGCGACGGGGGGGGGGGAAAGCTGTCTCTTTTAAACAACTTACGCTGCCGGCGGCGCCCCCCGAGGGGTGAGTTTGTGGGGGG
>NZ_JBNXUH010000507.1:0-228 GCF_050563605.1 Pseudomonas peli
CGCTCCAGCACCTTGCCGCGACTGAGCAGCCAAACGTATTGGCCTGTCTCTTATACACATCTCCGGCCCACGAGACGNTTTTTTTTTACTGATCCCTCTCCCCCCGTTTTGTCCTCAGCCTCGGGGTCGTCGGCAGCGCCAGATTTGTATAGGGTCCACGGCCGTGTCCCTGCTGTATCAGCGGCAGCTCCAGCACATTGCCGCGACTGAGCTGCAAATCGTCGCGGC
>NZ_JBNXUH010000509.1:0-227 GCF_050563605.1 Pseudomonas peli
GGATCTGGGCGGCGGACCGGAGACAGCTGAGCATAAGAGACCCGGATAAGGAGACGGCACTCAAGACGGCAAAAGCACTTTAGCAGAGTCCCTTGTACACATTTAGGGCGGCGCAAGCCGACCCACGACTGCAGCACTCCGACATGCGGGNCGTCTCGTGGGCTCGAGATGTGTATAAGAGACAGGTATATGGCCTGGGCACCTGAGACGGCCAAACAGTTTTAGCC
>NZ_JBNXUH010000510.1:0-210 GCF_050563605.1 Pseudomonas peli
GAAGCCTACCGCGCGGAATACGGAATCTAACCTGTCGATAAGGTGCTGCATCGATGCATAGACCTGCCCTGACCTGCTGTTCGCTGTTGCTAGGCCTACTGCTGCCGGTTGTGGCGGGKGCGGCKGAGNTTKTACTGGAGTCTTTTTTCAATTTATCGCGGCCAGGGCGGCCCCCCCGTGGGGTGAGCAAGGGGTCGCCGGTACGCAATT
>NZ_JBNXUH010000511.1:0-211 GCF_050563605.1 Pseudomonas peli
GGGGTATTCGACGACAAATTTTTCCAGGGTGTCGTCGTCGCCGTTGAGCAAGCGGTCGCGCCAACGCTCCAGGTTATGAAAGCGTTCGTTGTACTGGCGGGTGGRGGNCATCCAGCTGGTCGAGCAGGGNTCAGGANTGTCTCTTTTAAACAACTGAAGCCGCCGGCGACGCCCCCCCGGGGGGGGAATCTTGGGAGTTGGGGGCGCTAAA
>NZ_JBNXUH010000512.1:0-225 GCF_050563605.1 Pseudomonas peli
GTTGGGGTCGAACCCGGCCAGCGAGCCGATCAGCGCGAAGCGCGAGCGTTCCGGGTCCGCCAGCGGCTCAGTGCGGGAGGGTGGGGGGGGTGAGGGTGGGGGGGGGACGACGGGAGCGGGGGGGGGGGAGGGAAAAGGGGTGAGGAGGAANGTTGGGGTCGAACCCGGCCATCGAGCCAATCAGCCCGAAGCGCCACCCTTCCTTTGCCGCCAGCAACTCAGGGT
>NZ_JBNXUH010000513.1:0-224 GCF_050563605.1 Pseudomonas peli
GTGCAGGCCATTGGTGCCGTAGCCGGCAATATGGTGGCGATCCACAACGTGGTAGCGGCTTCGGCCCTGTCTCTTATACACATCTGGACGCTGCCGACGACGCTCCACGAGTGTAGATCTCGGTGGGCGCCGGGTCATCAAAAAAAAAAAAAAAGAAAAGGTGATATAGGTGTGCAGGCCATTGGTGCCGTAGCCGGCAATATGGTGGCGATCCACAACGTGGT
>NZ_JBNXUH010000514.1:0-224 GCF_050563605.1 Pseudomonas peli
GCGTCAGATGTGTATAAGAGACAGGGCCGAGGCTGTCGTTGACCGTTTTGAAGTGATCGAGGTCGATAAACAGCAGGCAATCGCTTCGCTGTGCCGGCGGGCGTTGGCCAGTGCGGTTTCGCAGCGCTCGACCAGATAACGGCGGGTTGGGCAATCCGGGCGGGGGGGGTCTCTTTTACACAATCTTGCGCTGGCGGCGACCCCCCCCCGGGGTGGGTTTTTCG
>NZ_JBNXUH010000515.1:0-224 GCF_050563605.1 Pseudomonas peli
CGGAGATGTGTATAAGAGACAGCCAGCAGGGTCTTGCGCTGAGTAATCGCGCGGGCCCAGCGCAGCACGTAGCGGTTCGAATCCGTGGCTGTGGCGGTGACCTGCCAGAACGGCAGGCCAAAGCGCGCGGCCAGCAGCTCGCCGCAGATCACCCCSSCCTCCCCCCGSMACMTGGKGGGCTGTGCGGTGGTTGCCTGCCCGGCGATGGGCCTCTCTCTTATACA
>NZ_JBNXUH010000516.1:0-224 GCF_050563605.1 Pseudomonas peli
GGCATTCAGTTGGTTACGCCGCTCGCTGCTCAGAGGTTTGCTTGCGTCGCGGCCGCTTTTCAGGGTGTTGTTCCTATCTCTTTTACCCCTCTGCCGCTGCCTACCACGCTCCTCTTGCTGCCTCTTCTACTCATCCGACGCCGCCGCCGACGCACCACNTTTGGTTACGCCGCTCGCTGCTCAGAGGTTTGCTGGCGTCGCGGCCGCTTTTCAGGGTGTTGTTG
>NZ_JBNXUH010000517.1:0-224 GCF_050563605.1 Pseudomonas peli
TCTGATATGTGTATACGAGACAGGTCTTTGAGTGGGCCAGTGCTTCCTCTTCGCTACGCGCGGTGGCGTTGGCTGGCTGACKCAGACCKAGGCGCTGAACCATCTGCTGGAAGCGCTCGCGGTCTTCGGCGCGGTCGATGGCGTCAGGGCTGGTGCCGATGATCGGCACGCCGGCTTCTTCCAGAGCCTGTCTCTTATACATCTCCGAGCCCACGAGACGAACT
>NZ_JBNXUH010000009.1:0-265157 GCF_050563605.1 Pseudomonas peli
TCCGCCGGAGCGTCTAAAGCGCAGCCACGCAGGTCGGAAAGCTCCCGACCTGCGTTAACCCAATCTGCAAGGGNCTGCAGATTAGCTAGCGGGCATCAGCGCTGCGRGGCCATGTCCTGGCTGATGATGATTTNCCCACCCGCCGATTCATCTGCCGACCTGAAGCCGATTCATTGCCGGCAACCGGCATGCTCTCGCCTTTACCTGATGCACCCAGACGGCTTGGGGAGACACCCTGGCTGGTCAGGTAATGCATCACCGAATCGGCCCGGCGCTGCGACAGGCTCAGATTCGCCTCCTCGCCGCCAACGTTATCGGTATGCCCTTCAATCAGCACCTGGCGCTCAGGATTCTGGCTGAGAAAAATCGCCAGTTTGCCGAGGTTATTCGCCGTGCCCGCACGCAGCTCGGAACGGCCGGTGGCGAATAGCAGGTCGCCCAGGGTCATGACCAGGCCACGCTCGGTTTCCTTGGCATTCAACTCGTCAATTTGACGCTGCAACTGGCTGTTTTCCCGCTGCGCCTGATCGGCCTCGCGGGTGCGGGAATCCAGGCGCGCGCCTTCGCGCTGTTCGCTGAGGATTTTGCGCTGGTCTTCATAGAAGCGCGTCTGCGCCAGGGCCATGGCTATTTCCACTTTGCGGTCGGCCATCACCACCAGATGCTGGCCCAGGGCCTGCTCTTCGTCCTGATCCTTGCGCGGCTGTTCGGCGACGATCACCGCATCCTCGGCGGCCTTGAGTGCTACCGGCGCGCGGGTATTCAACTGCGGATCGGCCTGCAACCGGGTGAGCTTGCTGCGGGCATCGGCAGCGCCTTGCGGCATGCTCGGCTTGGCGGCGCAACCGGCCAAGGCCAGGCTGATCGCGCTGACCAGCAGCAGGTGCTTAGCGTTATGGGCAAGGTTCATTGTTGAGCTCCCGTGTTGCGTTGCATTTCCTGTTTCAGGCTGTTGGTGCTTTTCTGCATTTCGTCATTGACCACCTTGGCCTTGGTCGCCTGTGATTTGGCCAGGGCCAGCTCGGCCTCTACCCGCGACTGATCTGCCAGACGCTCGGCGAGCAGCATCTCTTCACGCTGCACGGCCAGGTTGGCGGCGGTGAGTTTCTCCCGCGCAACACCCAATTCCGGCGAGGCGAAGTCCGCGACGCGCGCCTGTTCGGCGTTGCTGATCGCCGATTCAGCGGCTTGCAACGCCTGGCTAGGCGGCAGTGGCGGCGAGGCGCAGGCGCTGAGCACCAGCAGCCCGGCAGACAGGCCGGCCAGACGCAAAGCAGCCATGCGATTGACGATGGATGAAGTCCTGTTCATAGGAATGTCCTCAAAAACAATTACGGATAAGCACGTTGCAGCTTTCGCCGCACACGGGCCCAGGTGGGCTAAGCCGCAGCGCTCGATCAGCGCGGCAGACAGCATTCTCGGTCGCTAGGGCATGGCACTCTGCGCCAGGCTCATGGCAATCAGCAGACTGCTCACGGCCAGCCCGGCATAGGCAATGGCAAACGCCAGCAAGAGCGGGCGGTAATGGATGTTCATCGCGCATCTCCGGCGATAAATGCACAGGCAGGTACAGGTTGAATTCCAGCTTTAACCGCTGCATTCACAACATGGATGCAGCTGTAGAGGGACAATCGCAGTGCTGCCCAGATGTGTCCGTGCGCTGTCGCGCTTAAGCGGGACAATCAGTGAGATCGAGGTTGTTCCTGCGTACGCAGGCGCACAGACATGAACGTCAGTGCTGCTTAAGCTGAAGATCGGTCGTCGACGACGGCTTACGATCAGGAGCAGCAAGATGGACCTCTATCGCCACCACGTTTCGGGCTTCTTCACCCAACGCAGCACTGCCGAACAGGCGCTGGCCCAGTTGATTCAGCGCGGCATGCACAACGAGCAGTTGGAGATAGTGGCCAGCAATGCCGATGCCCCGCCCGCCCCTGCGCCACAGGGGAAAAGCAACAAGGTGCTCAAGGACATGCTGGTCGATATCGCCATTGGTGCCGGCATTGGTATCGGCATTGGCGCGTTGATCGCGGTGGCACTGATTGTCAGCGAGGCCAGCCTGTTCCGCGCCAGCCCCATGCTCGCGCCTTTCACTCTGATGGGCATGGGTGGCTTTATCGGCGGCTTTCTTGGCAGCGTGATCGGCGCATCATCCGGCGCTGGCCAGCATCACGGGCGCTTTGCCAAGCTGGTGAGCAAGGCCATTACCCATGGTGATGTGGTGCTGGTGGCACAAACCCACACCGAGCAGGAAACCCGCATGGCCCGCGAGGTGATTCGAGCTACGTCCGGCTTGGTCAAGGACGTCAATATGGCCGATGCCACCGTGTTGCAGACGCAACGCTGAGCCCAGGGAGTTACTGAGTCAGGGTCAGCAGAATATCGGCATACCAGGTGCAGTTGAGCCCCAGGGCTTCGTCCAGCTCGAGGTCTCGGCTGCCCAGATCAAGCCGCGCCGAATGCACGCCCAGCAGCACCCAGGGCAACTCACCTTCCCCACTGTCCGGCGTACGCATCACCACTGGCGCGCCACTGGTGCCGCGATGGGTGCGGGCATCGGTGAGAAAGTAACCCTGGCCCTGAAAACGCAGGCCGAATGACGACGCCACCACGGCATGCCGGACCACCGCGATATGGTGCAGGGTGTCGTGAAAACCCAGGGGAAAACCCACCACCAGCAGCGAAGTGCCAACCTCGACCGGGGTTTGCGGCTGCAGCAGGTGCTCCGGGGTAAAGGCGTGATAAACCATGCCTTTAGGCAGCGCCGCCCGCTCGATTTCCAGCACCGCCACATCCACCTCACCGGCGCCATCGCAGCCCTGCCGCCAGAGGCTCTTGCCATCGCGATAAAGCGGCATGGAGAAGCCCGTGGTCTGCGCGACATTGTGCAAATCGGTGTGCACTTCGATCTCGATGCGATCGGGAAAATGCTGGCTCGGCTCATCGACCATCACATGCCGACTGGTCACCAGAAACAGGCGCTCGTCACGGGCGAAGTAAAAGCCGCTGGCGTTGGTCAACAGCTGTTGACCGGCGTAGGTACAGACGCGTGCAGCAGTCAGTAGCACAGGTTCGATCATCGACATTGCGGCATATCCTTGAATTGGCCAGAACAGGCCCAGGTGGCTCTAAGCAGAGCAATTGCCACGCCACATCAGCTGCGGCGCGGCAATCAGGCTATCGGCGAAACACCATGGCGTCGGTACGCAAACCCGCATAAGCGCTGTAGCGCACCGACTGGCTACCCCAGTTTTGACAGGCTGACATCAGCACAATTCCGCTCTGACCGCGCAACCGGCCCAGCGCGGTAACCTCAGGAGCACCACGCATGAGCAGACCCCTTGCCGAAATCATCCAGAAGAACTGGCGCAAACTGGCCGGCCTCGCCCTGATCGTCTGGGACGAGCTGACCCTGGATGAACTGATCAAATCCGAAGGCGACGCGCAGAAACTGACCAACCTGGTGCAGCAGCGCTACGACATGCCCCGCGAGGACGCCAGCAAGCAGGTCATGAGCTTCTTCGAAAGGCACCGTACCAGCTGACAGCGCGCCAACGCTGGCAAGCAAGCGCCCGCCTCACTTCAAGCGATAGCGCGCCAGCTCAGTCGGCGTCAGCACGCGCATGCGCCGCGGCTCGGTGCTGTTGATCGCAGTAAGCAGCTCCGGCGGAATCTGCATTTCCTTGAAATAGGCGGTTTGAGTGGCGTGGCTCGGCCCGAAGGCAGATGCCGAATGCACCGAATCACTGCCCGCATAGTACGGCCGGTGAATCCCCACATAACCGCGCACGCTTTTGCCATGCCCCGCCGCCAGCAGGTACACGCAACTGCCCTGGCACACCCCGGTGGACGGCACCAAAGCGTCGAAGCCGGTTTCACGCAGCAAACGCCCCATGCGAATGGCCTCGGATACGCTGCCGCCGATGCTGTCGAGCATGACGATCTTCTTCGCGTACTTGCCCGGATTGGCTTTGATGCCCTTGAGCAGCGCCTCGTAATCACCCGGCGCAATATCCTCGGAGACCTTGGCCAGCAAAACCCGCCCGAGCGTCTTGTGCTGCCCGGCCTGTACCTCGACCTTGGCCAACGCGGCGCTCGAACACAGCGCCGCCACGCAGATAATCACAACCTGAAACACAGTACGGCTCATAAACCCGGTAAATCCTTAAGCGATGCGGTCAACGGATGGGGGAAGATACCTGTTGCCGGCCAATCGCGCATAATTTGCAGCGTTTTGCCGAATCCGCGCTCCAGCAATGGCGTAACGCCCATTGCCGCATGCACAGGCAACACCGGCGAGCGACGCCGCTTACCAGCCGATCAAGTGAGAAATTCCGTGGCCCCGATGTTCGAAATCCAGCACCGCACCCCAGAAACCTACCGCCAGCAAACCCGCCGCAGCACCCTGACCATCGCGGGGATCTTCGTCGCCCTGGCCATGCTGCTGTCGAGCAGCGCCGTGCTGATGTTTGGCACACCGGGCGGCGACAACTTCCGCTGGAACCTCGGCGGGGTTATCGCCGCATTAGCGCTGACTGTGGTCCTGGTGCGCGTGCTGCTGTGGCCACAACCCTTTATGGCCGCCGCCGTGTACGGCTGGCGCCTGAAACGCAGCCTGATGCGCGTAACCAACCTGATGCACCACGTCAAAGCCGGCGTCGCCGCCCGCGACCCCGCAGCCATGCAGCTGCTGCGCTTCTACCACCTGGGCCTGACGCAGATGCACCAGCTGGACGGCAACTCCAGCGCCCTCAGTGAAGCAGTGGCAGAGATCAACCAGCACAAAGAACGCATGGAAGAGCTGGGCATGGATATCGACCAGCTGCGGCTAAATCCCGACTGGCTTGAAGCCGTGAAGAAAATCAGCGCACTGCCGCAATAACATCCACGGGCACCGGCGGATCGCTCGCGCCAGGTCCGCGCCTGATCAGCTTCAACGCAGCAGACCGAGCGCCTTCGATAGACACACGAAGCTGCGAACGTGCCCAGTTCCGGCAACTATCACCAGCCTATGCCAAGGCCGCGCGCGACTCGCGTTCGACTGCGACAAGCTCACGCAACGTATCGAGAAATAGCTTCAGCACTGCCGAATCATCATCGGCACGATAGACCGCATACAAGGGTACTTCTGGCAGGGCTGGGGTCAAACTGCGAAAGACCACGCCCGGCGGGGCCACTTGCTCCAGGGAAGCCGGCAGCAAGGTCACGCCAAAGTTGGCCTGCACCAGGCTGAGCAAGGTTTGTACCTCGATCGCCTGCTGGCGGATCTGTGGCGTGAAACCTGCTCGCACGCAGCTCTGGAAGAGAAAATTGGCAAAGCGCGACTGTTTGAGCTCGAGCGCTACAAAAGGCTCATCCGCCAAGTCGGTCGGTGCCAAGCGCTCTTGTTGCGCGAGTGGGTGGTTGGCTGGCAGAACGGCGCGGATCGGCTCGTACATCAGCAGTTCGTTGCGCACATCCGGGTCGTCATAGCCGACCCGGAACACACATAAGTCGATTCGCTTCTCTTTAAGCGCCAGCATTTGCGCAACGGGGGTCATTTCCCGCAGGCACCAGCGCACCTCGGGATAGCGCTCACGGAACACATGCAGCACTCGTGGCAGCACTCCCACCATCACCGAGCTAATCATGCCGATTTCCAACTCGCCCAACTGGCCACGCCCAGTCTGACGAGTGATATCAAGCGCTCGGCTCAGTTGCTCGAATACCAGAGGGGCTTGCTCTTTCAAGCAGCGTCCTGCGGCCGTAAGTTCGACGCGGTGATGAGTGCGCTTGAACAGCGGAGTGCCAATTTCTTCTTCGAGCAGGCGAATCTGCTGGCTGAGTGGCGGCTGGGAGATATTCAACCGCTCAGCGGCGCGACCAAAGTGCAACTCATCCGCCAGCACCGAGAAATACCGCAATAAGCGCAAGTCCATACTGCGTTACTCCCTAAGCGGGTGCCACTAATGCCAATGGGGTGCTGCGCTGTCGGTCACCGGTTAGCCGGAACAGCGCATTGGCGATGGCCGGCGCGACGGGCGGGCTGGTCAACTCGCCCACTCCACCGGGCTTGTTGCGTTCCTCTTGCAGCAGGATGATTTCGATTTCCGGCATATCGTTCATCCGCGCCACGCGGTAGTCGTGGAAGTTGCTTTGCAGCACCTGACCATTCTCGATGTCCATGCGATCGAACAAGGCATGCCCCAGGCCCCACATCAAACCGCCGTAGATCTGCTCCTCGACCCCGCCCGGCGATACCGCCAAACCGCAATCGACTACGCAGGTGAGTTTGTCGATACGTATCCGTCCTTGCTCCTGAACAAGCTTGGCGACCACGGCCACATAGCTGTGATAAGCCTCGTTAGTTGCAATACCCAATGAGGTTCCGGCAGGTAGCGGCCTGCCCCAGCCGGCACGTTCGGCCGCCTGGCGCAGCACGCTGACGTGCCGTGGACGCTCATGCATATGGGCCAGACGGAACTCCAGCGGGTCGCGGCCGGCAGCATCCGCCAGTTCGTCGATAAAGCTTTCCACGGCGAATACGTTAGGAATAAAGCTAACGGAGCGATACCAACCGGTGGGAATCCCGGTTTCGTGACGCACCCAGCCGATATCCATGTGCTCGGCCCGGTAGGCGAAGTCCCAGGGCGAAATCGCCTCGGTGGTGCTGTAGTCCATATGATCCGGGCGTTCGAGATAACCCGGCTCCCACTCTTCCGGCGAGGCCGGCGAGACAGCACGGAGCTTCAGGGCGCTGAGTTTGCCCTGCGCATCCAGTGCGCCCTTGAGTGTGTGGAAGGTGGCCGGATGGCCGAACAGCGAGCGCATTTCATCCTTGCGGCTGTTGATCAGCTTGACCGGCTTGCCGGTTTTGTTGGCCAAGTAAGCCACTTCAAACAACCAGTATTTCGATTCGCGTGCGCCGAAGCTGCCACCGGAAACCATATCGTTAATGATGACGTTCTCCATCGGAATGCCGCACACCACCTGCGCGGCTTCGCGTGCTGAGGATGGCACCTGCACACCGCCCCAATAACTGATGCTGCCATCCTTGACCCAGGCGCTGATGCACACCGGTTCAAGCGGGTTTTGCACCTTGTAGGGCATCAGGTAATTGGCTTCGAGCAGCGTGCCCGCCTGCGGCCAGTGAGCCTCGACGTTGCCGCTGACGATGGTCGGCACCAAGGCAGCACCCGCACTCTCAAGATACTTGGCTTGTTCAGCACCTAATGCCGCGCTGTTGAAGCCGGCAAAGCGACTCTCGCTCCAGCGTATTTTCAAGGCCGCCCTGCCCTGTTCCGCCGACCAATAGTCCTGGGCCAGCACCGCGACCCCTTCGAAGTTGCCACCCAGCACACCCGGATGCGCCGGAATCTGCATGACCTGGTGCACACCTGCGACTTTCAAGGCCGCGCTGGCATCCACCTGCAGCACCTTGGCACCGATGACCGGGGCGCGCTCGATCACCGCCACCCACATGCCAGGCAAGCTCACATCAATGCTGTAGCGGAAGCTGCCATTGACCTTGTCGGCGGCGTGGCGCTTGTGTTTCAGCTTGCCGATGTACTTGAACTGCGCCGGGTCCTTTAGCGTGACTTTTTCCGGAACCGGTAACTGCGCCGCCGCTTCGGCCAGTTCGCCATAGCTGGCGCTACGCCCGCTTGCCGCGTGCACGATACGCCCGTCCTGGCTGCTGCAGCTGGCCGGGCTTACGGCCCATTGCTTGGCGGCGGCAGCAAGCAGCAAGACTCGCGCAGTAGCACCGGCTTGACGCAGACGATCGTATTCCAGCGAGACACTGGTGCTACCGCCGGTTGAGAAGACCTTCCAGACCGGGTGGATATACACCTCAAAAAAGGGGTTCTCCGGCGTGATGACCTCAATCTGCATGGGGTCGACATCCAGTTCCTCAGCCACGCAGGCGGCCAGCGCCGTCAGCGTGCCGGTGCCAGAGTCGTGCTTGTGCACGACAATCTTGATGCTGTTGTCGGCCAGTATTCGCACCCAGGCATTTGGTTCGAATTGCGTCGCCGCTGCCGCTGAACTGCCTGCTGCAGTCGCGTTGCTCAGTAATTGAGGCCAGTGGAAACCAATCGCCAGGCCCGAGGCCAGCACCGTGCTGAGCTTGAGAAAATTGCGTCGTGGCAGCGTCACCGCCTCTTTATCATGGCTGGACATCATGCCTCCTTCGGCGAATTGGCCGCGCGTTTGATGGCTTTGTTGATGCGCGAATAGGTGCCACAGCGGCAGATATTTCCGGACATGGCTTGGGCAATGGTTTCGTCATTGATGGCCTTGCCCGATGCAAGCAGCGCTGCTGCGGACATCAGCTGACCTGATTGGCAATAGCCGCATTGCGGGACGTCTTCGGCAACCCAGGCCAGTTGCAGCGGGTGTTCGCCCGTGGGCGAGAGCCCTTCAATAGTGGTGATTTGACGACCCACGGCGGCAGACACCGGAAACTGGCAGGAACGCACCGGCATGCCGTCCAGGTACACCGTGCAGGCGCCGCAAAAACCACCGCCGCAGCCGAATTTGCTGCCCGTCAGTTGCAACTGATCACGCAGCACCCAGGCAGGGGCATGGATTCCGATGCGATATCCAACCTATGCTGGGTACCGTTCACCATGAGTTCGATCATCTGCAGTCTCCTCTTCAGCCGGCGCGATTTTTCGCTTGCCGTGTCTGCAGCGATTATTGAAGTCCGGTTAACAACGCAGCCAGCGACCATTTCTGCCAACCTCTGTAAGTAGGGCTAACAGCCATGTACAAACGCTATCCGTCGGTGCAGTCGATGAGCGCCTTCTTGCATGCGGCGCGCACCGGGAGTTTTTCCAGCGCGGCGCGGGAGCTAGACCTAACCCATAGCGCAATCAGCCAGCAGATTCGCTCTCTGGAAGAATTTATCGGCCAGCCGCTGTTTATCCGCGAAGGTGGCGGCAGCAACCTGACCGATGCCGGGCAGTTGTTCGCCAGCGTCCTGGCTGACGGTCTGGCCCAGGTCGACCGGGCCCTGTCGTCAGTGAAGAACCGCAATGTGCCGCTGCGCATGACCATCGATGTCGATAGCGAGCTGGCGCAGAGTTGGCTGAATGCCCGACTGCCGGAGCTGCTCGCGGCGCTGCCGGGCTATGAGCTGATGCTGCTGTCGATGCCGCGCGCCGAACAGCCCTCGTTCGAACGAGTGGATGTCTCACTGCGCTATGGCTACGGCGACTGGGATGACTGCGAGATGGTGCAGATCTGCGCCGATCGCGTGACCGCCGTGGCCGCTCCCGCCCTGCTAGGCCGCTATCAACTAACCGCACCGATAAGCCCGGAGCAGGCGCTGGAACTGCCACTGCTGGGGTACACCCGGCGTTCCTGGATTCCCTGGCTAGACGCCGCCGGCTTGCCGCCGGTGGAGCCAGCAGCGGTCGTGGTGTTCGACAACGCCGCCAACTTGATTGCCGCTGCCGAGGCCGGCGTGGGCGTCGGTTTGGTGCGCGGTTTGCTGGCCGCTGATGCGTTACGCGCCGGGCGCTTGCAGGAACTGACCTGCGCTGAAATCCCCGCCCATTACAACCTCTATGCCGTCTGGTCGCATGGCCAGGCCGAGCGAGTGGCGCCGCTGGTCGAAGCGATCAAACAGATGGCAGTGAGAACCCTATTAGCGACTGACTGAGAGCGTTTTCAGTCGCCTACCCGCCCTGCAATTTCAGAGTGCGCAAACGCATAACCCCTCCCGCGCACGCTCCCCATCCGTGCGCACAAAAGCCAGACAGCGGGTGAGTTTTCGCACGTAAAAGGCATGCAACCTGTATCCCTTGAATGCCTTTCAGGCTGCTTGGCCGGGCCACAAGGCCCGCTGCAGAGCGCCTGGGCGTGACCATATCGAGTAAGTATCAAAGCCTAGGGCAATAAGTATTGTACGGCCCCGATCTGCCCTTCCAATACTTCGGCCCAAGCAGCGGCACAGATCCTGTGCTTCATGCCACCAGGCGAGGGAAGGCGTAGCAATACGTTTAACAAAGGCCGGCGGCACAGGGCGAACCTGCTGCGAACTGGAAGGAAACCCTTCCCCGCATTATCAGGAGATCGAACTGTGATCATTGATATCAGTTGCTACCCCACCGACCTGGTGGACCTCGCCTGGAGGCACGACGGTGATCCGTTCACCGGCGAGCGTCTGCTGGAGATGATGGATGGCCCTTACATGATCAACGGCAAACCACGCCGGATCGACAAGGCCTTTATCCAGCCGCCGCAGGGCAACACCATTTACACCTGGACCGACGGCGAACTGTCGGGCCGCGAATCCATCGACGCGTACATGGCCTACACCCTGAAAATGGTGCAGACCTATCCCGACCGCTTTATCGGCTGCTTCGTCTACAACCCGCGCTGCGGGGTGGCAAACGGCGTCGAAGCGATCGAGCGCTACGTGACGGAACACGGTTTCAAGATGGTTCAGATGCAGGCCAACATGCACGCCTACCGTCCGGACCGGGCGCTGGACTGGGTCCGTCCGGCCTTCGAAAAATGCGCCGAACTGGGCATTCCGGTGAAGCTGCATACCGGCGACGGGCCTTACAGCATCCCCTCCGAATGGGTGCCGATGATCAAGGAATTCCCCAACGTCAATTTCATCATGGCGCACTTCGGCGTGCAGACCGGCGGCGTCTACGTGTTCGAACCGATGCAATGGGCGATGGAACTGCCCAACGTTTACTGCGAGTCGGGCTGGTGCCTGCAATCGCGGATCGTCGAATTCGCCAAGGTCCTGCCGACCCACAAGATCCTGTTTGGCACCGACACCCCGCCGAACGAACCGGGTATGTGGCTGCGCCTGCTGGAAGTGCTCTGCCACGAACCGCCGCAAGGCATGAATCTGGACGAGGACACGCTCGAGGACTACTTCGGCAACAACACGGCGCGAATGATCGGCCTCGAACCGACAGCGCCGCCACGTTCCGTGGCCGAAGCCGAGGCGATGCTCAAACGTCCCGTCACCACTCAACTGGCCAGGAGCTGATCCGATGATTATCGACACTCATCTGCACCCCACCAACCTGGTCGACGAGGCCTGGCGCCATACCGGTGAACCGTTCACCGGTGAGCGTATGCTCAAATTGATGGACGGCCCGTACATGATCAACGGCAAACCACGCCGTATCGACATGGGCTTTATCCAACCGCCACCGGGCAACACCGGTTACCGCGACGGCAACCGCCGTGGCCGTGAAGGCGTACGCGACTACATGTCGTACATTTCTGAGCTGTGCGTGAAGTACCCGGACCGCTTTATCGGCAACTTCAACTTCAACCCGCGCTGGGGCCCGGAAAATGGCGCAGCTGAACTGGAATTCCATATCAAGGAATACGGTTTCAAGATGCTCAAGCTGCACGCCAACATGCACGGCTATCGCCCGGACCGCGCACTGGACTGGCTGCGCCCGGCAATGAAGGTCTGCGCCAAATACAACATCGTGGTGCTGATCCACACCGGTGACGGTCCGTACACCATCCCGACCATGTTCTACCCGATCATCCGCGAGTTCCCGATGGTCAACTTCATCATCGGCCACTTTGGCATCCAGACGGGCGGTAACTACTCGTTCGAAGCGTTCTGGATGGCGATGGATACGCCCAACGTGTACTGCGAATCCGGCTGGTGTTTCCAGTCACGGATTGTCGAGTTCGCCAAGGAGCTGCCGCGCAACAAGATCGTCTTCGGCACCGACTCACCGCCGAACGAACCGGGTATGTGGCTGCGTGAGCTGGAAGTGCTGTGCTCGCCGGCACCGCAGGGTCTGGGCATCGATGAGGACCACCTCGAAGATTACCTAGGCAACAACATTGCCCGGCTGTGCGGCATCGAGCCGACGCCACCGCCCAAGGATCTGGTCGAGGCGGAACTTAGGCTGACCACGACGTACCTGTAGGTTCTACAACCGCTTTCCAACAGGGGTACTTTCAGGCGCTCATCCTGAGCCAGCGTTCGTTCACTGGCAGGCCAACGGCTTGCCGATCGAACGCTGTCAGGCTCTGCGTGCCTGCTTTTTTCGAGGTGAAACCATGTCCCTCTCCACATTTGGCGAAACCCAGGATTTCCACGATTTCATCAGCGCGTATCGCCAGCAGTTTCCGGACGATGTGCTGACGATCAGCGACGCGCTGTCCGCCGACCAAGACGTGACTGCGCTGGTCGATGCGCTTGCTACCCAGGCCCGCGATCCGCTGCTGATCTGCGAAAAGGTCGGCGCACTCGGCGTGCCAGTCGCGACCAACCTGTTTGCCTCGCGGGTGCGCATTGCACGAATGTTCGGCGTCACGCCGGCCCAGCTACATGAAACCTTTCAAACCCGCGCCAACAACCCGATCCCGCCACGCTACGTCGAAACCGGCCCAGTGCTGGATGAAATATATGAAGGCGAAGCCGTGGACCTGGCGATGCTGCCCATGCTCAAACACTTCGACAGCGACCGTGGGCCCTATATCACCAACGCGGTGATCATTGCCGAAGACCCGGTCACCGGCATCGCCAATATGAGTTACCACCGCTCGATGCGCCATGCACGCCAGGCCTTGGCCACCAGCCTGCATTCGCGTGGGCACCTGTGGCGCATGCTGCAAACCGCCCGTGAGCGCGGCGAAGAGTTGCGGGTGGCGATGGTTATCGGTGCCCACCCGTTGTTTATGCTCGCCGCCGCTGCACGCTTACCGTTCGGCAGTGATGAACGCGCCGTGGCCGGTGGCCTGTTCGGCGCGCCGCTGGAGCTGGTGAAAACCCCGCGCTATGGCATCGGTGTGCCGGCCTATGCCGAGTTCGTACTGGAAGGTGCCATCGACCCAACGGCCTACGCCGAAGAAGGCCCGTTCGGTGAGTTCAGCGGCTATTCCTCAGACCGCTCGACCAACAACGTACTGCGCATCGACACCCTGATGCGACGCAAGGATGCCTGGCTGGTGGACGTAGTCGGCGGGCGTTACGCCGAACACCTGACCCTGGCGCGGCTACCACGTGAAGCTGAAATGAGCGAGAAGCTCAAGGCACGCTTCCCCTCGGTCACGGCCGTGCACTACCCCAATTCCGGTACGCACTTTCATTGCTACGTGGCGCTGGATCAAAGCCGCGACGGTGAAGCCCGGCAGATCATGCTAGCGCTTCTTGGCTGGGACCCTTACCTGAAAACCGTGATCGCAGTGGACTGCGACATCAATATCAGCGACGACAGCCAGGTGCTGTGGGCCTTGGCCACCCACTTTCAGCCGCATCAGGACATCTTCGTCATCGATGGGTTGCCGGGTAGCCCGCTGGACCCATCGTCCTCGGTCAACGGCACCACCTCGCGCATGGGCTTGGACGCCACTCGCGGCTCAAATTTCGATGGAATTCGCGCACAGCTGGATGAAACCGTGCTGGAGCGTGCCCGCGACCTGCTCAAAGGCTATCGGTCATGAGTCCGCAGCGCCTGGTGGTAGGCATCAGTGGCGCGTCGGGATTTATCTACGGCGTGCGCCTGCTGGAATTGCTCGCCGAACTGAATGTGCAAACCCACCTAGTGATCAGCCGTGCCGCGCTGCTGACCATGGCCCATGAAACCGACTACAAACTGGCCGATGTCACGGCGCTGGCCAGCCACTACCACCGTGCTGACGACGTGGCGGCCGGGATTGCCAGCGGCTCGTTCCGCTGCCTGGGCATGGTGGTCGCCCCGTGTTCGATGCGCACCCTGGCGGAAATCGCCACCGGCACGTCATCAGGGCTGATTGGGCGCGCCGCCGACGTCACCCTCAAGGAGCGCCGCACCCTGGTGCTGATGGCCCGGGAAACGCCGCTGACCCTGGCCCACCTGCGCAACATGACTGCCGTCACCGAGATGGGCGGAATTATCGCGCCCCCCGTGCCGGCCTTCTATGCCCGCCCGGACAACCTGTCACAGATGATTGATCACAGTCTCGGCCGGGTGCTGGACCTGTTTGGTCTGGATGCCGGCACGGCGCTGCGCTGGGGCGAACCTGCCGCGGTCAACAGCGCTCACACCCATTCGTTTGTTACCCCCAAGGAGCTTGTATGAACACCTTCAACGCCCCCACACCTAACCGGAAAATCCCGGTGACTATCCTCACCGGTTTTCTCGGCGCGGGTAAAACCACCCTGCTCAACTACATCCTCAAGGAAAACCACGGACGCAAAATTGCCGTAATCGAAAACGAGTTCGGCGAAGTCGGCATCGACGGTGACCTGGTGCTCAGCTCTGAAACCGAAGAAATCTACGAGATGGTCAACGGCTGCGTATGCTGCACCGCCGAGGTCCGCGAAGACCTGGTGCGCATCGTCCGCGAGTTGGTGGCGCGGCCGGTACGGCTGGATCACATTCTGATCGAAACCAGCGGGCTGGCCGATCCGTACCCGGTGGCACAGAGCTTCTTTATCAACGACCCGATTGCCGATGAAGTGGAACTGGATGCGATCGTCACCATGGTCGACGCCAAACACGTCGCCCAGCATCTGGAAGACCTGCAACTGGACGGCGTCGACAATCAGGCGGTGGATCAGATCGTCTGCGCCGACCGCATCGTCATCAACAAAGTCGATCTGGTCAGCGCCGACGAGGTGGCGTCATTGAGCGCGAAAATCCGCGGCCTGAATGCCACCGCCGATCTGGTGACATCCAGTTACGCCCAGATCGACCTGTCGAAGATTCTCGGCGTAGGCGCCTTCGAAGCGACCCAGAAACTCATGGAGATCGGTGCTGAACACAACCACCATGCCGATGAGCATCACCACGAGCATGAACACGACGAGTTGGTTCATGAGCATGACCCGAGCGTTTCGTCGGTGGGCATTGCCGTGCAGGCCGATATCGATCTGGTGGCCTTCCACCAATGGATCAGCGAATTGCGCCGTGATCAGTCGGAAAACCTGTTCCGCATGAAGGGCGTCCTCGCGGTTAAGAGCGAAGAACAACGCTACGTGCTGCAGGGCGTGCACAGCCTGGTGGAGTTTCGCGCCGCACAGCCCTGGGGTAATGAGCCACGTTCAAGCAAGATCGTGTTTATCGGCCGCGACCTCGATCGGGCCGCACTCAACCAACGCTTCCAGGCCTGCCTAGCCAGTTGAAATGACATGAGAGCCTTTTGAGTCAGGAGTAGTGCTACCGGTAAGGTGATGCCCTCGTCACGAGCGGGATGGCAGAAGGCCTAGGGGGTGCATGGGACAGTTGTCAGCGGCTCTTAGCAGACTGAGTGGGTAAAACTCTCTAACGCATAAAAACAAGATACCGAGGAGAAACACCATGACTTCAGCTACGCATCCGGTAGATCAAATACTACCGATCCGACAGATGCTCACCCTCGGCCTGCAGCACATGGCCGTCTGCTATATAGGTGCCATCGCGGTGCCGCTGATCATCGCTTCAGCCTTGAAGATGTCTCAGGCCGACACCGTGGTGCTGATCAGTACCACGCTGTTCTGTTCCGGCATTGCCACCCTGCTGCAAACCGTTGGCTTCTGGAAGTTTGGCGTGCGCCTGCCCATCCTTCAGGGGGTGGCGTTCAGCAGCGTCGGGCCGGTGATTGCCATTGCCAGCACCCCGGGGGTCGGCTTTGCCGGAGTCTGTGGTGCAGTCATCGCCGCCGGGGTCTTCACCATGCTGGCCGCGCCCTTTGTTGGGCGGATGCGCCGCTTTTTCCCGCCGGTGGTGACCGGATGCATCGTCACCGTAATTGGCCTGCAGTTGTTTCCAGTGGCCTATGAGTGGATTGGTGGTGGGCGCGAGGCTGCCAACTTCGGCGCCCCGGCGTTTCTCTCTGTGGCTGCAGCGGTGGTGGTGACCATTCTGCTGGTCAACCGGTTCGGCAGCCCTATGCTGCGCAACCTGGCCGTGTTGATCGGCATGCTGGTTGGCGCACTCCTGGGTTTCATGCTCGGCATGGGTGATTTCAGCAGCGTGCAGGATGCTCCCTGGGCCACAGTCCCCTACCCGTTCTACTTCGGGGTACCGACCTTCGCCCTGATTCCGATTGCCACCATGATGGTGGTGATGACCGTGCAGATGGTTGAGTCCATGGGGCTGTTCCTTGCCATCGGCGACATCGTCAGCAAACCGATCAAGGAAAAGGATGTGATCAACGGCCTGCGCGCCAATGGCCTAGCCAGCACCATCGCCGGTTGCTTCGCCGCTTTCCCTTTTATCGCGTTTATGGAAAACGTCGGCCTGGTGATCCTCACCGGTATACGCAGTCGCTGGGTGGTAGCGGTCAGTGGTGTGCTGATGTGCCTACTGGCACTGACCCCGAAAGCTGGTGCGATCATCGCCGCCACCCCCACTGCCGCGTTGGGTGGTGCAGCCATCGCCATGTTCGGCGTGGTGGCAGCCGCCGGTATCCAGACTCTGGCCAAGGTGGATTACGAACACAACCGCTACAACGTGCTGATTGTCGGCTTCACCATCTCGGCGGCTTTGGTACCGATCCTTACCCCAGCGCTGTTCACCCAGTTACCCGAGTGGACGCAGCCGTTCCTGCACAGCAGCGTCGTGATCGCATGCCTGGTGGCCGTGGTGCTCAACGCCCTGCTCAACGGCCTCAGTTCGCCCAATAAAGCCGCGCTGGAAAGCGCGCCACACAGCCTCTGAGTTTGGCGTTTGCCACGTAAAAGGAGACGACCATGAAACAACAACAGAACATGCTGGTGAAGAATCCACTGGCGGTGATGACCGGCTTGCGCGGTTCCCGTGCACGGGCCGGCCAGGTGGATATCCGCATCAGTGGCGGTCTTATCAGTGAAATGGGCCGTAATTTGGCGGCCCAGCCTGGGGAGCGAGTCATCGATGCCAGCAACTGTGTGGTGTACCCAGGGTTAATCAACACCCATCACCATCTGGCGCAAAACCTGCTGAAAGCGGTGCCTGCCGGCATCAACCAGGATCTGCAGGGCTGGTTGGCCAGCGTGCCTTATCCACGCCTGGAACGCTTTACCCCGGCACTGGTGCGGATTGCCGCCCGACTGGGGATGGCCGAGTTGCTGCTGTCCGGGGCGACCACCTGCGCTGACCACCATTATCTGTACCACGCCAACGGCACCACCGAGATGGGCGATCAGCTATTCGACGTCGCTGACGAATTCGGTATGCGCTTTGTCTTGTGCAGAGGCGGCGCGCTGGAGTCAGCCCACGCGCATCCGGGCTTCTCGAAAACCGCGTTACAGCCTGAATCTCTCGACCAGATGATCGGTGACATTGAGCGGCTGAAAGCGCGTTACCACCAGGACACCCCCGTTGCTATGCGCCGGGTGGTGGTGGCGCCGACCACGCCAACCTTTTCTCTGCCGCCGACTTTGCTCCGTGAACTGGCCAGTGCAGCCAGGGGCATGGGTCTGCGTCTACACACCCATCTCTCGGAAACGCAGAACTATGTGAATTTCTGCCGCGAGAAGTACAACTGCTTGCCGGTGGAATTTGTCGCCGAGCACGAATGGCTGGGGCCGGATGTCTGGTTTGCGCACATGGTGCACCTGCAACCTGGAGAAATTCGCATGCTGGCGCAAACCGGTACGGGTATCTCGCACTGCCCGGTGAGCAACAGCCGGCTCGGCAGCGGCATCGCCCCGGTGCCACAAATGGCCGAGGCCGGCGTGCCCATTTCTATCGGCGTGGATGGGGTCGCCTCGAACGAATCCGGCAGCATGATGGGCGAACTGCACACGGCCTGGCTGATTCACCGCGCCGCTCAAGGCGCGCAAGCGACAGTGGCAGAGGATGTCATCCACTGGGGTTCAGCCGGTGGCGCCGAGGTGCTCGGGCTCGGGGCGGTTGGTACGTTGGCAGTTGGCCAAGCCGCTGATCTGGTGATCTACGGCCTCGACCACCCGCGCTTCTTCGGCTTCCACGATATAGCGCTGGCGCCCGTAGTGGCTGGCGAGCCGGTAGCGGTGCGTTACAGCATCATCAATGGCTGTGTGGTCGTGGATAAGGGCGAAATTCCCGGATTAGACCTCGCCAAAATGCGCAGCGAGGCACATGACGGCGTGCAGCAGCTGCTGATCGAGTTGGACAACGCAAGCTAACCATAGCGTTAGTGTCCCACTGCCCGGCTGGCCGGGCAGTCACCTATAAATAGGCAAAAATAATAATGAAACGAATAGCACAGGGCATAACTGCGATTTTGGCATTGGTCAGCATGGGGCAGGCATCGGCCCTCGAGTGGATGAACAACAGCGTCGGCTTTCGTTACGGCCAGGAGTTCACCAACCCGAAAAACCCTGAATACATCGCCAAGCGGATCTACACCTTTACCCATGCCGACGGATACCGCTATGGCAGTAACTTCCTCAACATCGACGTGTTCCTCTCCGACAACAATGACCTGCGTAAAGGTACAGACCACGGCGGTAGTGAGGTCTATGCCGTCTATCGGCACCAGCTGTTTTCTTCTCGCCTCTTCGACCGGCCTCTGGGCTCCGGGCTGATCAAGGACTATGCACTGACCATGGGCTTCGATGCCAACCGCAATAACAACCGAGCCTCGTCGAACAAACGCTCGATCGTGTTCGGCCCTACCTTGAAGTTCAGCACCGTCGGGGTATTGGATTTCAGCGTGCTGTACTACCGCGAACACAATCAGACCGGTATTCCGGGTGCCCGCCATGAGGAGGTGACGTTCGACGGCACCTACAACCTTAACCTGACGTGGCTGCGGCCTTTTCAGGCCGGCAATCATGCGGCCAAGTTTCAAGGTGTACTCAGCCATACCGGCGAGAAAGGTCAGGATTACAACAACAACGACACCGCTGCCGAAACCTTGATGCGCACCTCACTGATGTTCGCAGCTCGGCCCGGTAAGAACATCAAACCCAATGTCTGGTTCGGTGTGGGTTACGAGTACTGGCACAACAAGTTCGGTGTCGATGGCGGGCAAGGCAGCCGCACATCAGCGCCTACGGTCAACATGGAAATCTCTTTTTGAATGCAGCGCCTTCAGCGTTAACGCAGGCTGAAGGCAGCTCACCGAAGTAGATGCTACGACATCTGATCAGTGGGCCAGATGGGTTCGAGTATTCGCAAATGACTGGGAGTTCGACTTTCGCTCGCAGGCACCGCGCATAAAGAAAATGCGCCACCACGCGCAGCATCGGCGGCGCAAATAAGAAATCTACGACCGGCACGGCTTGTTCAGCAACTGCCTCAACAGCTTTGACAAGACCCTGGGCGCATCAAAAATACCTGTCCCTGCTGGCCAGTCATCCCACGTGCTCGGCATACGTTCGCCAGTCGATTCGTGATGAACGGGGGGAACATACTGACCTTGCAGAAGATCCTGGGTCACACGTCACTGGCCATGACGATGCGCTATGCACACTTGGCACCGGATCATTTGCAGGATGCTTTGCGCTTTGGGCCTATTGCAGATTTTGAACAGTTCTTCAGAAAGTGGCCGAGCGCTTAGGGTTTTTGAGTGCGTTTGGCCCCTTCCTTGAACGCTTCTTTGAAGGCTTCTGCCATTAGGCCTGAACAGACCAAAATACCGGCACCTTTAGACAGGCATTCATAATTTTTCTGATCCTCGCCTGAGCTTGTAATGCAGTCCTGCATGGTTATCTGCTTATTGACGGCATCTAAGCTTTTTATGCCTTTGTCATACTCAGCCGCTGATGCCTTTCCGGACTGCTTCTTCTCTCTCGCAATGTCCTTCAGGTTATCGATATCGATAGCAGTCCAACGCATAGCACTGCTGCACATTTCTTTTTTCGATGACTTAGCTGAGGCAGTGGGTTTGCTTTCTGAAGACGCAGCCTCCGTCTCCGTAGCAGGTCGATCGTCACCAACATAGCCTTGGTTGATCTTTACCGGCTCGACTTTTTGCTGGGCTGGTGGGGGCTGGGTGCTGAAGTGTTTTTGGCCGTTCTCATCAACCCATTTGTAGATCTGAGCTTGAGCTGTCGTGGCAGCGCACAGAAGCAAGAGAGGAAGCAGCTTGCGACAGAACATTCGTAAGTCCTTTTATGATGAGTCGGCACAATCTAGAGGTTCGATATCCAGCGGCAAAGCATCCTACAGGTCGCTTGCCTATTCAATCTCAGGCAGAGACTTTGGCTTTTTCCCACTTTCGACACTTTTTCGACAGTGACCAAATGCCAGAAACAAAAAACCCCTGACTTCACTAGGAAAATCAGGGGTTTAGGTACTGCAATATGGCGGGAAGATAGGGATTTGAACCCTAGGTGCTATCGCTAACACAACGGATTTCGAATCCGTCCCGTTCGGCCACTCCGGCATCTTCCCGTGGCGGCGCGCATGATAACAGCTGAAGTGCGTTTGGCGAACCCCAGTTTTGAAATTTTTCACATACTTTCAGATGCTTGCGATCAAGACGATGAACAGCGGCAAAATCTAGCTGGTGGGAAGCTAAACAGTCGCCCACAAAAAAAGGGCGCCGTAGCGCCCCTCTGTGTCGCGCTTACGCGCGTAGTGCTGCGACTTAGACGGTCAGGCGCGTCAGGGCTTCGCGGTATTTGTCGGCGGTTTTCTGCGCGACGTCGGCGGGCACTGCTGGGGCGGGTGGTTCTTTGTTCCAGCCGGTGGATTCCAGCCAGTCACGCACAAACTGCTTGTCGAAGCTTGGCGGGTTTGTGCCTTCTGCATAGCTGTCCGCCGGCCAGAAGCGGCTGGAGTCTGGCGTTAGGGCTTCGTCCATCAGGGTCAGGGTGCCGTCTTCGTCCAGGCCGAATTCGAACTTGGTGTCGGCGATGATGATGCCGCGCGTGGCTGCGTACTCCACCGCTGCGCTGTACAGGGCAATTGAGGTATCACGCACTTTGGCGGCCAGCTCTGCGCCGATGATCGCTTCGCACTGCTCGAAACTGATGTTCTCGTCGTGGTCGCCCACGGCGGCCTTGGTCGAGGGGGTGAAGATCGGCTGCGGCAGTTTGGCCGCTTCTTTGAGGCCCGCTGGTAGTTGAATGCCGCAGACGGTGCCGCTCTTCTGGTATTCCTTCCAGCCTGAGCCAACGATATAGCCACGTACGATAGCTTCCACCGCGACCGGCTTAAGGCGCTTGGCGACCACTGCGCGGCCTTCGACGAGGTGTAACTCTGCCGCAGGAACGATGTTTTCGACCTTGTCGCCAGTGAAGTGGTTGGGCACCAGGTCCTTGAGCTTGTCGAACCAGAAGTTGGAGATGGCGGTGAGGATTTTGCCCTTTTCCGGGATCGGCTCGTTGAGGATCACGTCGAATGCCGAAAGGCGGTCGGTGGCGACCATCAGCATGCGTTTGTCGTCGATCTCGTATAGATCACGGACTTTGCCCGAATAGATTTTCTTCAGGCTCAGGGTGGTGGCTGTGCTCATGTCGGAATTTCCGCCTTTGGTAAACAAAACAGGCGAAACCCGCCGGGTTTCGCCTATTGGTATTGCCGGTGCAGCAGTTGCCTGCTGTCAGCCAAGGTTTTCCTGGATCAGGTCCAGCACCTTGCGCGCCACGTCGGCGGGGGCAATGGTGTTGAGGTCTTTTTCCACGGTGACCTGCACGCTGTCGCCAACGGCGGTCAGGCGCACCTGATAGCGCTCGGCGCGGGCGTCGATTTCTTCCTTGCTCGGCTCGCTGCCAAATACGCTACCGAAGAAACCAGGCTTATCGTCCGGCTTCTGCGCACGTTCGGCCAGGTTGATGTAGTACACGCCTAGGCTGCGGTTGATGTCGTCGATGCGCACATCAGCCATTTCCAGGGAGCGACCCACACCTGACCAGGCGCGATCGAAATCAGCACCGAGACTCAGCACCGGATTGCCGTTGCCGTCTTCGGACAGGCTGACGCGATTCGGCGCGTCATAATCACGAGCGGCCAGCAGGGAGACCGAACCGCCCTGCTCGGCGCTGCGCGCCAGCGTCACGAGCATTTCATCGAGCAGCGCGGCATCCAGGCTTGGGTTGCTGCTGCGGTTGGTGAAGGCGACATCGGCAGTGCTGCCAGCTGGACGCTCGGCGCTGACCACGAAGATTTCACTGGTATTGCGCTGCACGCCTGGCTCGATACGCACCCGCACGCGGGTTTCGGCATCAGGATTCACACCGGATACACGGCTGCTCAGACGACGCGCCATGGACTCGGACAGGGCATCAAACCGCTGCCAGGAGGTGCTGAATTCACCGGTTTGCGGACGCTCTTCTGCAATCTGAAAACCGTTGTCAGCAAAGAACTGACGCGCAACAGGCCAGACTTCAGCCGGTACGCGCTGCGCCACAACCCAGCGCGACTCGCCGCTCTTTTGCAGGCTGAACTCGCTGGCATCACCGGCCACAGCCAGAGCTTGCGGACGCGGTACGATAAATTCACCAGTGTCGGTGGTGGTGGCTACCTGCTGCGGCACGGGCAGCAGTGGGTCGATGCGCTTGGCGTCGACGTTTGGCGGGATTTCCATCGTGGCCGTCTGACGGGCTTCGAGGTAGTCGCTGCCACGGTCACGGAAATAGCCGTTTTCGCCATAGATCCAGCCGCAACCGCTGGTGCCAGCGATGATCAGGGCCAGGGCGGAGAGTCCGGTGAGTCGCTTCATGCGTAGTAATTCCTCAATTAAACCAATACGCCGGACTGGCGCAGGGCCTGACGCAGCGGTTCATGACAACGTGGGCTGAGCCAGGTCAGTGGCAGACGGATACCGTCTGGCATCAAACCCATTTCATGCAGAGCCCATTTCACCGGAATCGGGTTGGATTCGATAAACAGCGCCTTGTGCAGTGGCATCAAGCGGTCGTTGATCGCGCGGGCAATGGCGGCCTCACCGCGCATGGCTGCAGCGCACAGATCGCTCATCGCGCGCGGGGCGACGTTGGCGGTTACCGAGATATTGCCCTTGCCGCCCATCAGCATCAGCTCGACGGCGGTGGCGTCATCGCCGGAATAGACCAGGAAGTCCTTGCTTACGCGATCCAGCACTTCCTGGCCGCGCTGCAGGTCGCCAGTGGCTTCCTTGATACCGATGATGTTGTCGATTTTGGCCAAACGCTCGACTGTCTCCGGCAGCATGTCGCAGACCGTACGGCCTGGCACGTTGTAGAGGATCTGCGGGATGGCAACCGATTCGGCGATGTGGCGGAAGTGCAGATACAAACCTTCCTGAGTCGGCTTGTTGTAGTACGGGGTGACCAGCAGGCAGGCATCGGCGCCGACGTCTTTGGCAGCGCGGGTCAGCTCGACCGACTCACGGGTGGAGTTGCCACCGGTGCCGGCGATGACCGGAATGCGCCCGGCAACCTGATCAACGATGCGCTTGATCACTTCGATGTGTTCAGGCACCTCAAGGGTCGCCGACTCGCCGGTAGTGCCGACTGCGACGATGGCATTGGTGCCCTCCTGCAGGTGGAAATCCACCAGTTTGCTCAGGCTGTCCCAATCAAGACCACCTTGTGCATCCATGGGCGTAACCAGTGCCACCATACTGCCCGCAATCATGCAACCGCTCCTGCCGGAAAAAGAGAGCCGTAATGGTACTGGGGCCACCTGCCTTGCACAAGCGAAGTACCGAGGCTGTGATGCAACGCGTATACAATCTTTCTCGGACAAACGCGGCACATTCCTCACCGCCCAGCCCTGCCGGCATTCCCCTGAGCGGCGCTTTTCGCTACCCTTCCGGCTTTGATCGGCGCTGTGTACGCAGGCCGACCGCTTATCGTTTAGGAAGGCTGCATGTCCACCCCCCTAGTTCGCGAACAATTCCTGCTTATCAGCGCCCTTGGCCCCAACGCCATGGAGCTGACCAACGTACTCTGCCGCACCAGCCACGAGAACCGTTGCGCCGTGGTCAGCACCCGTCTGAGTCGGCATGGCGAGTACAGCGCACTGGTATTGCAGATTTCCGGCAGCTGGGATGCCCTGGCGCGCTTGGAGTCGAGCCTACCGGCGCTGGCGAAGAAGCACAGCTTCTCGGTCAATGTGATTCGCAGCGCCGCCTCGGAAAGCCGCCCGCAGGCGCTGCCTTATGTGGCGTATGTCAGCTCGGCCTACCGCCCAGACATCCTTAATGAGCTGTGCCAGTTCTTTCTCGACCATCACGTCGAGCTGGAAAACCTCACCTGCGATACCTATCAAGCTCCGCAGACCGGCGGCACCATGCTCAACGCCACGCTGACCGTGACCCTGCCGGCCGGCACGCAGATCAGCTGGTTGCGCGATCAGTTTCTCGACTTTGCCGATGCGTTGAACCTAGACGCACTCATTGAGCCTTGGCGTCCACAGAACCCATAGGAGCATTTTATGGCCGTAGCACTCGACACTCCTGTTGCAGACTTCCAGGCAGAGGCCACCAGCGGCCAGACCGTCCAACTGTCCGCACTCAAGGGCCAGCAAGTGGTGATCTACTTCTACCCGAAGGACAGCACCCCTGGCTGCACCACCGAGGGCCAGGGTTTTCGTGATCAATTCCCGGCGTTCCAGGCGGCCAATACGCTGATCTTCGGCGTATCGCGCGACAGCCTGAAATCCCACGAGAACTTCAAGTGCAAGCAGGAGTTCCCCTTCGAGCTGATTTCCGACAAGGATGAAGCGGTCTGCCAGCTGTTCGATGTGATCAAGCTGAAGAAGCTTTACGGCAAGGAATACCTGGGCGTCGACCGCAGTACCTTTCTGATCGATAAAGACGGTGTCCTGCGCCAGGAATGGCGCGGTGTGAAAGTACCAGGGCATGTCGATGCCGTTCTGGCCGCGGCCCAGGCACTGAATAAAGCCTGAATCGCGCGCGCAAAAAAGCCGGCCAATTGACCGGCTTTTTATTGCCTGCAGATTAATCGGCCGCTATCTACTCACTGCGCGGCCAGGCGTCGATCACCGCCTTGAACAATGTGGCCAGCGGGATGGCGAAGAACACACCCCAGAAGCCCCACATGCCGCCAAACAGCAGCACGGCGCAGATGATCGCCACAGGGTGCAGGTTGACCGCCTCGGAGAACAGCAGCGGCACCAGTACATTGCCGTCCAGCGCCTGAATGATCCCGTAGACCACCATCAAGTAGATGAACTGGTCACCAAAGCCCCACTGGAACAACCCGATGAGCGCCACCGGCACCGTTACCACCACCGCGCCGATATACGGCACCACCACCGACAAACCCACCAGCAAGGCCAGCAGCGCCGCATAGTTGAGCCCCAGGTAGGCAAACGCGATATAGGTGACCACGCCGCAGATGATGATTTCGATCACCTTGCCGCGAATGTAGTTGGCGATCTGCTTGTTCATCTCCTCCGCCACCTGAGTGATCAACGCACGCTCACGCGGCAGATAACCGCGAAACCACGCACTGATCAGCTCCCGATCCTTGAGGAAGAAGAACACCAGAATCGGCACCAGCACCAGGTAGATCATGATGGTCAGCAGCATCGGCAGACTGGACAGGGAGAACGACAGCGCCCACTGGCCGAACTTGCCGGCCTCGCCACGCATGCTGTCAATCAGCTGCACGATCTGCTCATCCGTAATCAGATTCGGGTAACGCTCGGGCAGCAGCAGGAACACCGATTGCCACTCCGTAGCCATGCGCGGCAGCTCATTGAACAAGGTGCTCAGCTGCTGCCAGAGCAGTGGCATCAACACCAGCAGAAACAGGCCCAGCATGCTCATAAACAGGGTGAACACCAGCCACACCGCGACCATCTGCGGCAAGCGCAGACGCTCAAAGGCATTCACCAGGCCCTGCATCAGAAACGCCAGCACCAAGCCCGTCAACACCGGGGCTAGCATGCCGCCCAGATTCAGGATCGCGGCAAAGCCGAGCACCAGCAGCACCGCAAGCACCACCGCCTGCTCATCGGAAAAATAGCGATGCAGCCAATCCTGAAACACCTTGAACATTGCGACTCCTTACCTGGGAAACACAGTGTCTCTAACGCCTCGCAAGCCGCGCTTAGCGCAGCAAACCCTAGGCCTTACGCAGCCAATAGCGGTAAACCCCATTATCGACCTCTTCACGCAACAAACTATGCCCGGCGAGGCTCGCGAAGGCACGGAAATCCCGCTGCGAGCCTGCATCAGTGGCCTCAACCTTGAGCACAGCGCCGCTGGCCAGGCGATTGAGCTCAAGCTTGGCCTTAAGCAAGGGTAGCGGGCAGTTGAGCCCGCAGGCGTCCAGTTGCGCGTCGAAGTCTTCGGCACGCCATTGCATATCAGTCATTGAGCTACTCCAGGAAGGCCGCAAGGATAACCAAGGCCGTACAACCCTGGCCAGCACAGCCGCTGGCCAGCTACAGTAGCGCCTTTGTTCGACACGAGCTTTGTGCATGAGCCTTCTGCGCCCTACCCTGTTGACGCTGGCCTGCCTGCTGGCAGCCCCCGCCATGGCCAGTGACTTGCCCTCCCTTGGCGATGCCAGTTCCGCCATCGTTTCCCCGCAGCAAGAACACCAGCTGGGCCGCGCCTGGCTAAGCCTGGTACGCGGCCAGGTCAGCCAGCTCGACGATCCGCAGCTCAAGGACTTCGTCGAAACCAGCGTGTACCGTCTGAGCGAAACCAGCCAGCTGCAGGATCGCCGTCTCGAGTTCGTTCTGCTCAACAGCCCGCAGATCAACGCCTTTGCCGCACCCGGCGGGATTGTCGGGGTCAACGGCGGACTGTTTCTGTATGCGCAAACCGAGGCCGAGTACGCCTCGGTCATGGCTCACGAACTGGCGCATTTGTCGCAACGCCACTTCGCCCGTGGCCTGGAAGCCCAGCAACGCATGCAGATTCCAGTCATGGCCGGCCTGCTCGCCGGTATCGTCGCGGCGGCGGCCGGCGCTGGCGACTTGGGCATCGCCGCCATCGCCTCAACCCAGGCAGCCGCCATGCAGGAGCAACGCCGCTTCTCTCGGCAGAACGAACAGGAAGCCGACCGAATCGGCCTGGTCAACCTGGAAAAAGCCGGCTTCGACCCACGCGCGATGCCCAGCATGTTCGAGCGCTTGATGCGCCAGTACCGCTATGACCGCAAGCCGCCGGAATTCCTCCTGACTCACCCGGTGTCGGAGTCGCGTATCGCCGACACCCGCAACCGTGCCGAGCAGTACACCGCCAAAGGCGTCACCGACAGCGTGCGCTATCAGCTGATGCGCGCCCGTGTGCAGCTGACCTACGAAGAAACCCCGGGGATGGCCGCCAAGCGTTTTCGCAATATGCTCGACGAAAACCCACAGATGGAAGCCGCTCGCTACGGCCTGGCGATTGCGCAGATCAAAAGCGGCCAGCACAAGCAGGCGCGCGAGTCCCTGCAGCCGCTGCTGGAAAATTCACCCAACGATGTCGCCTACAATCTCGCGCAAATTGAACTGGATATGGCGGCCAATCGCCTGAGCGATGCGCAAAGCCGAACTACCCGACTGCTGACCCTTTACCCGAACAACTACCCGGTCAACCAGGCACATATCGACCTACTGATGAAACAGGGCCACATTCAGGAAGCCGAACGCGCCCTCGACGACATGCTGAAAAGCCGCGGCAAGGACCCGGATGTGTGGTACCAAGTAGCAGAAGTACGCGGCCTGAGCGGCAACACCATCGGCCTGCATCAGGCACGCGGCGAGTTCTTTGCCCTGGTCGGTGACTACAACCAGGCCCTGGAACAACTCGACTTCGCCAAACGCCGCGCCAACAACAACTTCCAACTGGCCTCGCGCATCGACGCCAGGCAGCGCGAGCTGATCGAAGAACAGCGCATCATTGAACAGATGCTGCGCTAGTAAAGCCCGCGACAGAAAAGAAAAAGCCAGGCAAATGCCTGGCTTTTTTATGCAGCTCGCTTAGGCGTTGCCGCTCAGTTTGAGCCGCGCAGCCTGAGTGAAGTCGAGCATGCGCTTGAGCGGTTTGATCGCTTTGGGGATCAGGGCCGGGTCGACGAATATCTCGTTACTACCCTCGCGCAGGCACTCGAGGGTGCGCTGCAGGGTATTCATCGCCATCCACGGGCAATGCGCACAGCTGCGGCAAGCCGCGCCGTTACCGGCAGTTGGGGCGGCGACAAATTCCTTGTCCGGGCACAGCTGCTGCATCTTGTAGAAGATGCCGGCGTCGGTGGCGACGATAAAGGTCTTATTCGGCAGACGCTGCGCAGCAGCGATCAGCTGGCTGGTAGAGCCTACTGCATCGGCCAGATCGATCACTGCGGTCGGTGATTCGGGGTGAACCAGCACGGCTGCGTCTGGGTACAGCGCCTTCATGTCTTCCAGCTGCTTGGCCTTGAACTCCTCGTGGACGATACAGGCACCGTCCCACAGCAGCATGTCGGCGCCGGTCTTGTTCTGGATATAACGGCCTAGGTGCTGATCCGGCGCCCAAAGGATGCTTTCTCCGTTATCCATCAGGTGCTCGATGATTTCCACCGCACAACTGGAAGTCACCACCCAATCGGCGCGCGCCTTCACCGCCGCCGAGGTGTTGGCATACACCACCACAGTGCGCTGCGGATGCTGATCGCAGAACGCTGAGAACTCTTCCACCGGGCAACCCAGATCAAGCGAGCAGGTCGCCTCAAGCGTCGGCATCAGCACGCGCTTTTCCGGATTGAGGATTTTCGCCGTTTCGCCCATAAATTTAACGCCGGCCACCAGCACGGTCTGCGCCGGGTGCTGATTGCCGAAGCGCGCCATTTCCAGCGAGTCGGAAACGCAGCCGCCGGTTTCCTCGGCCAGCGCTTGCAGCACGGGGTCACAGTAATAATGCGCGACCAGCACGGCGTTCTGCTTTTTCAGCTCGGCAGCAATTTCAGTACGGTAGAAAGCCTCTTGCTCGGGCGTCAGCGGCTTGGGCTGCTTGGCATCGAGGTGGACTTGCACGAGCAGGCGTTCGGAAATCTGGGTCATGTCATCAGGCTCTGAATATGCTTTCAGTGCAGCGAGTATACCCGCCTGGATAGCGCTGCAGCAGGCAGGTTGCAACCACGCGCCGGTGGTAAAAGTGACAGATACAAAAAAGCCCGAAAATTCCTTAATCAGAACTTTCAGGCTTCTTGACCTTCCGAGGAAGGAAATATGGTGGGTCGTGTGGGATTCGAACCTACGACCAATTGGTTAAAAGCCAACTGCTCTACCAACTGAGCTAACGACCCGATGCGAGGCGCATGATACTGATTTAATTCAGAAATTCAACACTTCGCGAAAACTTTTTAGAAATAACGAGTGGGATCTACCAGTCCGGCGGTAGCAAAACCCGCGGCACGCAGACGGCAGCTGTCGCATTTTCCGCAGGCGCGACCCTGATCATCAGCCTGGTAACAGGAGACAGTCAGCGCGTAATCAACACCCTGCTGAACGCCTGCCTGGACGATCTCGGCCTTGCTCATGGCCTGCAGTGGAGCCTGAATGCGGAAGCCCTGCCCTTCTACACCGGCCTTGGTGGCCAGATTGGCCATGCGCTCAAAGGCCTCAATAAACTCCGGACGGCAATCCGGGTAACCGGAATAATCCACCGCATTGACCCCGATAAAAATGTCGCGAGCGCCCAGCACCTCAGCCCAGCCCAGCGCGAGGGACAGGAACACCGTGTTGCGGGCTGGCACGTAGGTCACCGGAATGCCTTCGCTCGGGCTTTCCGGCACCTCAATGCTCGCGTCAGTCAGCGCCGAGCCACCCATGCCATTGAGATTAAGGCCGATCACCTTGTGCTCGACCACACCTAGCTGCCGCGCCACCTGCTCGGCCGCCTGCAACTCAGAGCGGTGACGCTGGCCGTAATCGAAACTCATGGTGTAGCAGCTGTAGCCATCGGCTTTGGCCAACGCCACCACGGTGGCCGAATCCAGGCCGCCTGACAGCAGGATTACCGCTTTCTTATCGCTCATATCAATGTCCTGGCTCATCATTCCAGAGAATCTTGTGCAGCTGCATCTGCAGGCGAACTGGCAGGTTGTCGGCGATGATCCACTCGGCCAGCGAGCGCGCATCCAGCTCATGGTGACTCGGCGACATCAGCACCTCGCCCACACGCTCAGCCAAGCGGTACTGGATCAGCTTGCTCACCGCCCAGTCGTAATCCTCACGCGAGCAGATAACGAACTTGACCTGATCATTTGGCGTCAGCAGATCGATATTCTCGTAGCGATTGCGCGCCACTTCGGCTGAACCTGGGGTCTTTAGGTCGAGGACCTTGCTCACCCGCGGGTCGACCGCCGATACATCCAACGCGCCGCTGGTTTCCAGCGACACTTCATAGCCGGCATCACACAGACGCTTGAGCAGAGGAATGCAATTGGGCTGCGCCAACGGCTCACCACCAGTCACGCAGATATAGCGTGGTCTGTAGCCGGCAACCTGCTCGAAAATGGCGTCCAGCGACATGATCTCCCCACCACTGAAGGCATAGGCGGTGTCGCAGTATTGGCAACGCAGAGGACAGCCGGTCAGGCGAACGAACACAGTCGGCAAGCCGGCGGTGCGCGTCTCGCCCTGCAGCGAGTAGAAAATCTCGGTAATGCGCAGGGTATTTTGCATATCAGCCACGGGCGTGACAGCTAAACAGGCTGTCCGCCTCCGTTGCGGGAAAAGGGGCGCGGATTGTATACGAAATAGATTCCGGGTGAAATTCTTAACACCGCGCAGCGACGACCCGACGGGCAACCACTAGTGATCACTGGACATAAAAAACCCGCGCAAAGCGCGGGTTTCTTGATTCGAAGTTCAGCCTTTACGGCAAACGCTGCAAATCACGCTGCGCCAGCTGAGCCGCCGAACTACCCGGATACTGGGCAATCACCTGCTGCAGAATACCTTTGGCCTTGTCACTGTTGCCCAAGCGCTGCTCGACGTCAGCAAGCTTGAACAGCGAGTCCGGCACCTTGGCGTGGCTCGGGTAAGTCTGACTGACCCGCGCAAATGCCTGGCCTGCGCCCTGCAGATCACCCTTGGCCAGGTTCACCTCGCCGAGCCAGTACTGCGCGTTGCCGGCGTACTGACTGTTCGGGTATTTGCGCAAAAACGCAGCAAAGGCCTGACTGGCTTTGTCGAAGTCCTTGGCTTTGATCAGGTCAAAGGCAGCTTCATAGAACAGCTTTTCCTTTGCCGGATCGGCCGGCTCATTGCTGGCTGGCGCTTGTGCCTGCCCCGCAGCTGGCGGGGTTGGCGTACCGTTGGCGTTGACTGCGCCAGCGGCTGAAGAGTCCTGGTTGGTCGCAGCACCTGCCGCACCACCACTTACACGCCGATCAAGATCCTGATAGCGCTCCAGGCTTTCTTGCTTCAGACGTTGAATTTCATTCTGTTGCTCTTCCAGCGTACCGCGCAGCTGCGCAATCTCTTCTTGCATCTGCTGCAACTGGTTGAACAGCATGCCCTGCGCCGTGACAGGGGGCGCAGCCCCTGTCGCGACGGAGGTGCCGGACGTACCGTAACCAGCAGGCGGGTAACTGCTGCCGTAACCGGCATTGTTATCCACCACGGGAACCTCAGCCCACGCCGCAAGCGGCAGGCTGAGCGCCAAAACGGTTAAAGCACGACGGCACGTACGCATATCGAATTACTTACGCAGTTCGACGCGACGGTTTTGAGCCCAGGAGGACTCGTCGTTGCCAGTGGCGATTGCACGCTCTTCACCGTAGGAAACCAGTTCCAGTTGAGCCGGGGAAACGCCCTGCAGTACCAGGTAACGCTGCACAGCTTTGGCGCGACGCTCGCCCAGAGCCATGTTGTATTCACGAGTACCGCGCTCGTCAGCGTGGCCTTCCAGAACTACGCGAGCGCCATTGCCTTGCAGGTCTTTGGCGTGCACGTCCAGAGCGCGCATGGCCTCTGGCTTCAGGTCGGAGCTGTCGTATTCGAAGTAGAAGGTGGTGATAGCACGCAGAGCAGCTTCTTCGCTCAGGCTGCCATCAACAGCGCCAGTGTTGGCACCGTAACCAGCGTTAGGATCGGTAGCGCCTTCGCCAGCAGCGTCGCCGCCTTTCGAGGAGCAACCAACTGCAACGGCCAGAGCCAGGCTCAGAGCAGCAAACTTACCAAATTTCAGCATTTCCATCATGTAACTCCTAATGAACCCCAGTGTGTTAAGCAGTATTTCAGACAGCAAAAAGGTGTAGCGCCGCATCAGTTCAGGTAAGGGGACCAAGAAGGCTCTCGAACTTCGCCTTGAGCGGTAGGAAGAGGGAGCCTCACGCGACCATTGGTGGACGCCAATACCAAGACTCCCCGACCCTGCTGGCGGGTGGCGTAGATTACCATGGTGCCGTTAGGCGCGACAGTAGGCGACTCATCCAGACTGGTATCTGAAAGTATCCGCAAATTGCCGCGCTGCAGGTCTTGCGCCGCCACTTTGAACACGGTGTAACCATCCTGGCGGTGAATCATCACCAGGGTTTTTTCATCAGCGGACAGCTTCGGGTTGGCGTTGTAGTTACCGATAAAGGTCACACGCTCTGCCGAGCCACCATTGATATTGGTTTTGTAGATCTGCGGTTTGCCGGAGCGATCCGAAGTGAAGTACAAAGTCTGACCGTCTTTACCCCAGAATGGTTCGGTATCAATCGATGGCTGAGTGGTCACACGGCGCAGCTGACGGCTACCCATGTCCATCACGTAGATTTCCGGGTTGCCATCACGCGACAGCACGAAGGCCAGGCGATTGCCATCCGGCGACCAGGCCGGCGCACCGTTCAGACCTTCAAAATTGGTGATCTGCTCGCGGCGACCAGTATCGATATGCTGCACGAAGATGCGCGGGCGCTTCTGCTCGAAAGAGACATAGGCGATACGCTTGCCATCCGGGGCAAACGATGGCGACAGAATCGGCTCACGCGATTGCAGCAAGGTCACCGCACGCGCGCCGTCATAGTCGGAACGCTGCAGGGTGTAACGGGTGTTGCTCACCGAGAAACGCTCAGCGGTGACGTACAGCATACGGGTGGAGAACGCACCCTTGACGCCGGTGAGCTTCTCGTACGACTGGTCGGCGATATGGTGCGCCATGTCACGCAGCTGATCGACACCACCACCGACACTGCCGGTCATGACTTGCTGCTGAGTGGTTACGTTGAACAGGGCAAACTGAATCTGCAGACGACCGGCGTTCGGCACAATGCTGCCGACCAGCACGTACTGCGCACCCAAAGCCTGCCAGTCGCGGTAGATCACTTCAGTCGCCTGAGTCGGCAGACTGATCATGTTCTGCCGAGGAATCGGCTCGAATACACCGGAGTTACGCAGGTCATTGCCGATGATTTCAGCCATATCCTCGGGCAACACGTTGCCGCCTTGCCAGCCAAAAGGCACCACAGCGATGGGTGTGGCACGGTCGGTGCCACTGCTGATCACCAGCGGATCAGCGGCCTGAACGGTGCCGACCATCAGGGTCAGACCGAGCAGAACAATACGCATCAGGGTATTCACAGACCTAAATCCTCCGGTTTGAAGACAGCGCGACGCTGCCGGTAAAGGCGATCAAAAGTGGCGCGGTCCAGCTGTTGCATTTCAGCAATACGGCCGACGTTACGCACCGCTTGCACGGCCGAGTTATCAAATGGCGAGTCGCCACTGGAGCGCGTCACGCTGGCATTGGTAATGGTGCCATCAGGCAGCATTTCGATCAGTACTTCTACGCTCATGCCATTACGCGCAGATGGCGGGCGCCGCCACTGCTGGCTGACCAGCATAACAATCAGATCATCCAGGCTGCCGGCGACTTCATCGCCGACGGTATCGGCGATTGCCTGCTGGCGACCGACATCCTCGGACAGCAGCTCGGCCAGTGCGGCAGCCTTTTTGTCTTCTACAGCTTTACGCTGAGCCGCTTCTGCCGCCCTTTTCTTGGCGTCATCAGCTTTTTTCTTCTTCGCAGCTTCTGCAGCGGCTTTCTTCTTCGCCTCTTCTGCAGCTTTTTTCTTGGCATCTTCAGCGGCCTTTTTCTTAGCCGCTTCATCCGCCGCTTTCTTTTTGGCTACATCGGCGAGCTTCTTCTGCTCAGCCGTCTTCTTCTCGGCGTCGGCCTTTTTGGCAGCCTCCGCTTTCTGAGCCTCTTGAGCTTTCTTTTGTTCCGCTGCCTTGGCCGCTACTTTTTCCTGCTCAGCTTTTTTCTGTTCAAGCTGTTCGGTTTCGTACACCGGTGCAGTGGTCTTCTTAGTTTCGCCAGCGATTTTCTGATTGGTCTGGGTGGTGGCCTGACTCTGCGATTGCAGCTTGTACAAAGTCGCCTGCACCACCGGTTTGGCCGGCGGCAGGTCTGGGGCAAAGGCGAAGCTGACGAACAGCATGGCAAACATGATGACGTGCAGGCCCACTGCCCAGACAACGGGCCAGAACAGATTTTCCGAGGGCGAACGCTCGCGCTGGTAGTGCATCAGGGGGCCTCGGTAATCAGCCCGACGTTACCCACGTCAGCCTGCTGCAAACCACCCATGGCCGCCATGATGGTGCCGTAATCGACGGTTTTATCACCGCGCACAAACACCTGAACCTGCTTACCGGTTGCCCGGCTTTGGCTGATGATCGCAGTCACTGCGCGGGTCATTTCTTCCAGGGTCAGCGCCTGGTCCTGCACGGTATCGACATCAACCTCAGTGCCCATATTCCAGAAATAGGTCTTGTCGGCCTTGATCGAGATGGTCAGCACCTGAGCGTTATTGTCCTGTGGCAAGACCTCACTGCTGACTTGCGGCAGATCGACCTTGACCCCTTGATTGAGCATGGGCGCGGTCACCATAAAGATAACCAGCAGTACCAACATCACATCGATGTAAGGCACCACGTTCATCTCGGCGACGGGCTTGCGTCTGTTGCGAATTCTGGCCATGGCTTAAAACCTTTCGTAAAGAGTGCCTAAGGCTTAGTCGTCGCTGGTGTGGACTTTGCGGTGCAGAATCGCCTGGAACTCGTCAGCGAAGGTGTAGTAACGGCCAATCAACATTTCGCCGCGGGCGGCAAAGCGGTTGTAGGCGATTACCGCAGGAATCGCGGCAAACAGGCCTATGGCGGTGGCGATCAGCGCTTCGGCAATACCCGGAGCCACAGTGGCCAGAGTCGCTTGCTGCACCTGAGCCAGGCCACGGAAGGAGTTCATGATGCCCCACACGGTACCGAACAGGCCGATATACGGACTGGTCGAACCGACAGTGGCGAGGAACGGCAGGCTCTGCTCAAGCTTCTCTTCTTCACGCGAGATGGCAACACGCATGGCACGAGCCACGGCATCCATCACCGCATCCGGATCAACACCGGACTGCTGACGCAGACGCGAGAACTCTTTGAAGCCTGCGCGGAAGATCTGCTCCAGACCGGAATCTGGGTCCGGGTTGCTGCCCGCCTGGCGGTACAGCTTGGACAGGTCGATACCCGACCAGAAGCGTTCCTCGAAATTATCCAGGGCACGCTTGGCCGCACGCAGCAGCGCGGTGCGCTGAAAAATCATGACCCACGAAGTGACCGAAGCGGCCACCAACGTCAGCATTACCAGTTGCACCACCAGGCTGGCGTTGCTGATCAGACTCCACATCGACATGTGGTCAACGGCGTTGGCTTCCACGCTTACTCTCCTGCTCTAGATGTACCCGCGCCGCCCTGCCCGGCAAAGGCCGTGTGCAGAGCTTGGGGAATGGCCCGGGGTTTCAAATTGTCGGCGCGCACACAGGCCACCATAAACTGCCCTTCACAAAGCAGCGCATCATCCGTTACCCGCCTGACCTGTTGACGAAAACGCAGGCTGGCACGGTTTAATTCAATTACTTCAGCGCTTACCAGCAACTCGTCGTCGAGCTTGGCTGGCGCGTGGTAGCGCGCTTCAGCCGAATGCACAACGAACAACAGGCCCTCCTCGGCCAACGTCGACTGGAGAAAACCCAGATCACGCAGGCACTCGGTGCGAGCCCGTTCCATAAATTTGAGGTAATTGACGTAGTAGACGATGCCGCCTGCATCGGTGTCTTCGAAATAAACCCGACAACGATGGGTGAACGGCGTAACTCCGTTTTGCGCGCGCATACTCTAGTGCCAGCTCCTGATCTTGCCAATCGTCTTCGACAAGTATTTTTTGTTAAGCATCATCGCCCCCGAACAAGTCAGCCGTGGGGAGTTCGCCCATGCGCTTGGGCACATTCAGGCCAAAGTGCAAATAGGCATGCCGGGTGACCACGCGCCCACGCGGGGTGCGCATGATATAGCCCTGCTGAATCAGATAGGGTTCCAGCACATCTTCGATGGTGTGGCGCTCTTCACTGATGGCAGCGGCCAGGTTATCGATACCCACCGGGCCACCGTCGAACTTCTCGATCATGGTCAGCAGTAGACGTCGGTCTTGGTGGTCGAAGCCACGCTCATCAACATCCAGCAGGTTCAAAGCCAGATCGGCAATTTCACGGGTGATATCGCCCTGCGCGCGCACTTCGGCAAAGTCGCGCACACGGCGCAGCAAACGGTTGGCGATACGCGGCGTACCGCGGGCGCGACGGGCAATCTCGAAGGCGCCATGGGGCTCGATCGACAAGCCGAGAATCCCCGCAGAGCGCATGACGATGGTCGCCAGGTCTTCGGTGTTGTAGAACTCCAGACGCTGCACAATGCCAAAACGGTCGCGCAGTGGATTGGTCAGCATGCCAGCCCGAGTGGTGGCACCGACCAGGGTAAACGGCGGCAGATCGAGCTTGATCGAGCGCGCGGCCGGGCCTTCGCCGATCATGATGTCGAGCTGAAAATCTTCCATGGCCGGGTACAGCACTTCTTCGACAATCGGCGAAAGGCGATGAATCTCATCGATAAACAACACATCGCCCGGCTCAAGATTGGTCAGCAAAGCCGCCAGATCACCCGGCCGCTCCAACACAGGGCCCGAGGTGCTCTTGATCGAAACATTCATTTCCTGGGCGATGATATTGGCCAGGGTGGTCTTGCCCAGACCGGGCGGGCCGAAGATCAGGGTGTGATCGAGCGCCTCGCTGCGCCCACGGGCCGCCTGGATAAACAGCTCCATCTGTTCGCGCACGCTCGGCTGGCCGATGTATTCGGCCAATTTCAGTGGGCGAATGGCACGGTCAACCTGCTCATCACGGTCACGCGGGGCTGCGGTAATCAGGCGATCAGCTTCTAGCACTAGACCATTCCCTTCAGGGCTCGACGAATCATATCTTCACTGCTCAAACCGTCTTCCTTAATAGCTGAGACGGCGCGACTGGCTTCCTGGGGTTTGTAGCCGAGCGAAATAAGTGCACTGACCGCATCATTCTCCGCGCTTGAGACTGCACTGCCGCCGCGAGGTTCCACCACCAGGTGCGACATGCCGGGCACGGTTTCCCAGGCCTTGAAGCGATCCTTCAGCTCAACCAACAGACGTTCTGCGGTTTTCTTGCCGACCCCCGGAATCTTAACCAGCACCGAGGTGTCTTGTGCCTGCACACAACGCACCAACTCATCGACTTCAAGGCCGGACATCAAGGCCAGAGCCAGTTTCGGGCCGACACCATTGAGGCGAATCAGCTCACGAAACAGCTCGCGCTCGCGCTTTTCGAAAAAACCATAGAGCAGATGCGCATCCTCACGCACCACCAGATGAGTGTGCAGGGTCAACGGCTCACCCACCGAGGGCAAACGGTACAGGGTGGTCATAGGCACTTCCAGCTCATAACCCAAACCATTTATGTCCACTATCACATGGGGCGGCTGCTTTTCAGCCAGGGTGCCGCGCAAACGTCCGATCACCGCTGCTTTCCTTAAAAGTTACGTTACAAACGAAGACGACCCGCGCGCCGCTTGGCCCCGGCCAAGCCATGGGGAATCAGGCTTTGTCGGTGGTGGGCATGGCACAGAGCAATGGCCAGGGCGTCGGAAGCATCGATCTGCGGCTTCTGCACCAGTTTGAGCAGGTGCATGACCATCACCTGCACCTGCTCCTTATCCGCCCCGCCTGTACCGGCAATCGCCTGTTTGACCTGGGTCGCGGTGTATTCGGCGATATCCAGCCCCGCCTCCATCCCCGCGACGATAGCCACACCGCGCGCCTGACCGAGCTTGAGCGCAGAATCCGGGTTGCGCGCCATAAACACCTGCTCGATGCCCATGGTAACCGGCCCGTAGGTTTCGATGACTTCACGCACGCCGCGAAACACCACCTGCAGACGCTCCGGCATCGAACCATTGCCCGTGCGAATGCAGCCGGAGGCGACATATTCGCAATTGCGCCCGGTATCACGCACCACACCGTAACCGGTGATGCGCGAACCGGGGTCGATGCCAAGGATCAAGGTCATGCCCTACCGCCCACTCAAGGCACCAGCCAACTCAGCCGGCACACTGTCTATTTATCCAGTTGGCGAGTATAGGGCCCGCCCACGTCGGCGTCACCCAGGCCGGAGTCATTTTTAACGTCGCGTAGCGACGGCCCGCAGGGTAGCGGCCATGGATGGCAGGCTATAAAAAAGCCGGAAGTACTCAGGAATTACCTGAAGACCTCCGGCTTTTCATTAATACACGCGCACTCAGCCAAGCTGCTCCATCAGCTCATCGGAGATCTCGGCGTTGTGGTAAACCTCCTGCACATCGTCGAGGTCTTCGAGCATATCGATCAGCTTGATAACTTTCTGCGCGGTTTCCAGATCATTAACCGGCGCACTGATCGAAGGGATCATGGCAATTTCTGCCTCATCCGCCTTGAGACCGGCAGCACTGAGCGCCTCGTTGACGCCATGGAAATCGGCAAAGCTGGTCGACACCAGGGCAGAGCCGTCCTCGCTCATCTCCACGTCATCAGCACCGGCTTCCAGCGCAGCTTCCATCAAGGCATCTTCGCTAACGCCTGGGGCGAAGCTGAGTTGCCCCTTGCGATCAAACATATAAGCCACCGAACCATCGGTGCCCAGGTTGCCGCCGCACTTGGTAAAGGCATGGCGCACTTCGGCTGCCGTGCGATTGCGGTTGTCGGTCATGGCCTCGACGATAATCGCCACACCGCCCAGCGCGTAACCTTCGTAACTCAGCTCGACGACGTTGTCGGCTTCGTTATTGCCGGCACCACGGTCAATCGCCCGATCAATCACATCGCGCGACATATTGGCCGTAAGGGCCTTGTCTACAGCCAGACGCAGACGCGGGTTGTCCGCCGGGATCGGGCCGCCGTGCTTGGCCGCAACGGTCAGCTCACGAATAATCTTGGTGAAAATCTTGCCGCGCTTGGCGTCCTGACGCCCTTTGCGGTGCTTGATATTGGCCCACTTGGAATGACCAGCCATAACTCACTCCGTAATTCGTCAAATCAGGTTTTATCGCACCCATATAACCAAGAAGCCTGGAAAATCCAGGCTTCTTGTCATCGCTAAGGCTTATTCGGCCTTGGGTTGCTCGCGCAGGCGAATGTGCAATTCGCGTAGCGCCTTGTTATCCACCAGGCCAGGCGCCTGAGTCATAACGCAGGCCGCGCTCTGGGTTTTCGGGAAGGCGATCACTTCACGAATCGACTGCGCGCCGGTCATCAGCATGACCAGACGATCCAGACCGAAAGCCAGGCCGCCATGAGGTGGCGCGCCGAACTTCAGGGCATCAAGGAGGAAGCCGAACTTCTCCTGCTGCTCGTCTTCGCTGATACCCAGTACGCGGAACACGGTCTGCTGCATCGACTTGTCGTGGATACGGATCGAACCGCCACCCAGCTCGGTGCCGTTGAGCACCATGTCGTAGGCACGCGACAGGGCGGCGGCCGGATTGGCTTCCAGCTCGGCCGGGCTGCACTTCGGTGCGGTGAACGGGTGGTGCATGGCGGTCAGGCTGCCGTCGTCGTTCTCTTCGAACATCGGGAAGTCGACGACCCACAGCGGCGCCCACTCGCAAGTCAGCAGATTGAGGTCGTGACCCAGCTTGATGCGCAGTGCGCCCAAGGCCTCGCTGACGATCTTAGCCTTGTCGGCACCGAAGAACACGATGTCGCCATCGACTGCGCCGACGCGATCAAGGATCACGTTGATGTTGTCCAGCGGGATGTTCTTGACAATCGGCGACTGCAGGCCTTCGGCACCATTAGCGCGCTCGTTGACCTTGATGTAAGCCAGGCCCTTTGCGCCGTAGATGCCCACAAACTTGGTGTACTCGTCGATCTTGCTGCGCGGCATGCTCGCCCCGCCTGGTACGCGCAGCGCGGTCACTCGGCACTTCGGATCGTTGGCTGGACCGCTGAACACCTTGAAGTCGACCGCTTGCAGCTGATCGGCGACATCCACCAGTTCCAGCGGGTTGCGCAGGTCCGGCTTGTCCGAACCAAAGCGACGCATAGCTTCGGCCAGGGTCATGTGCGGCAGCTCGCCGAACTCGACGTTGAGCACTTCCTTGAACAGCTGGCGAATCATCTTCTCGGTGATGGCCATGATGTCGGCTTCATCGAGGAAGCTGGTTTCGATGTCGATCTGGGTGAATTCCGGCTGGCGGTCGGCACGCAGGTCTTCGTCACGGAAGCACTTGGCGATCTGGTAGTAGCGGTCGAAGCCGGCCACCATCAGCAGCTGCTTGAACAGCTGTGGCGACTGCGGCAGGGCGAAGAAGCTGCCGGCGTGGGTGCGGCTCGGCACCAGGTAATCACGCGCGCCCTCGGGAGTGGCACGGGTGAGGATCGGCGTTTCCACATCGAGGAAGCCGTTTTCATCCAGGTAGCGACGGATGCTGCTGGTGATGCTCGAACGCAACTTCAGTTTGGCCGCCATTTCCGGGCGACGCAGGTCGATAAAACGGTAGCGCAGACGGGTTTCTTCGCCGACGTCGGTGTATTCGTTGAGCGGGAACGGCGGGGTTTCCGCTTCGTTCAGCACTTCCAGCTCATAGCCCAGCACTTCGATAGCGCCGGAAGCCATGTTGGCGTTGCCGGCACCGGCCGGACGCAGACGCACCTTACCGGTGATCTTGACCACGTATTCGCTGCGCACCTTGTCGGCGGTGGCGAAGGTCGCCGCGCGATCCGGATCGAATACCACTTGGGCCAGACCTTCACGGTCACGAATGTCGAGGAAAATCACCCCGCCATGGTCACGACGGCGATGTACCCAACCGCAAAGGGTGACTTCCTGGCCGTCCAGGCTCTCGTTCAGTTGGCCGCAATAATGGCTGCGCATCATGGTGGTAGTCGCTTCTCTTGAGTCTTGAATTCGTTGGGCCGCAGTGACTGCGACGCTCGTTGGCCGGATAACCGGCTGGCGCAGGCGCCATTTTCCGCAATAGTGCTGCCTTTAAGGGGCGCGAAACGATCAGCGGCGCATACGCAGCCGACGGTTCGCCCGACAAAACGCGGCAAAGCGCGGGATTATATATGGTTAAGCCGCCACTTGCAGCCGCCGCCCCACGCGCTTTTGCCAGCCCTTCCTATACTCAGGCATGCAGCACTCTGACCGTCGAATAGTGGAGAGGCTTATGGCCACGCCGAACCTGGCTGAAATCCCCAGCGATTTGCTGGCAGACTTTCGCCTGGAATCCAGCGAACAATTCCAACGTTGCGAACAATTGCTGATCGAGCTCGAGCACACCCCCAATGACCGCGAACGCCTGCGCGAGCTGTTTCGCCTGGTGCATACGCTCAAGGGCAATCTGGGTTATATCGGCCTGGATACGCTGATGAGCGTGCCGCAAGCCATGGAGGATGTTCTGTCCTGTCTGCGCGAGGGCCAGTTGCATTTCGACAGCCTGCTGGGCGATATCCTGCTATTAACCCTCGACTACCTCAAAGAGCTGATCCAGCACGCACTCGGCGGCCCGTCAGCGCAACTCAGCGCAACCCAAAGCAAGTCGCTTAGTCAGGCACTCAGCGCTCTGGCACTGGCGCCAGCGGTGCAACAAACCGGTATTCGCAGCGCACTGCTGCAACAGCTCGACCCCAGCTCGCGGCCACCAGCAGCAATAACTGCAGATGAACCCGCCGCCGCCGACCTGCTCAGACGCTACGGCATAGAGCCTGATGCAGACCTGCTGTTCTTTATCGACCTGATGCAGGCCAGCGAACGCCGTTCACACTTCTGGCAAGGTCGCGGCCTGCGTCAGCTCGACCTAGCTCTGGCAATCAATCAGCTCGGCGGCGGCCCGGAACAGCCCGAACAACTGGCTGCAGCGATCTGCCTACACGACCTGGGCATGGCCTTTCTGCCGCTGGAAATGCTGCATAAAGAAGAACACTTCAACCGCGAAGAGCGCCGGCAGATGCAATCCCACCCGCGTCTCGCCTATGACCTGCTCAAACGCATGCCCAGATGGGATGCGGCCGCGGAAATCGCCCTGCAACACCAGGAACACGCCGACGGCAGCGGCTATCCAAAAGGCCTGAAAGAGGTCGAGACCAGCCCAGGAGCCCTGATTATCAATATCGTCGACACCTTCGACGCGCGCACCCATGAACGCGCCCATCAAACCCTGAATAAACGCCCGTTGTTGCGCGCCATCCTAGAAATCAACAACCTCGCCGGACGGCAATTCAGCACCTACTGGGTCGAAGTATTCAATCAGACGCTGCAACAACACCCAGAGCTGGCACATCGCTAAACCTTAGAAAAATTGAACCCATGCCAAGCAATAGCCTCCAACCATCACTTTCATTGATATAAACCACGATAAAGCTCGGTAAAACCCATGGTAGGCTCTGCCCATCACGCGGGCAGCCAAGCCCCGAGCCCTGAAGGAGAAATGGTATGGAAATCAATATCGGAATCGCCGAGCAGGACCGCGCCGCCATCGCCGAAGGCCTGTCGCGACTGCTTGCAGACACCTACACCCTGTACCTGAAAACCCACAACTTCCACTGGAACGTCACCGGCCCGATGTTCAACACCCTGCACCTGATGTTTGAAGGTCAGTACACCGAACTGTCGCTGGCCGTCGACCAGATCGCCGAGCGCATTCGCGCCCTGGGCTTCCCCGCTCCCGGCACCTACGCCGCCTACGCCCGCCTCTCGTCTATTAAAGAAGAAGAAGGTGTGCCGAATGCACAAGACATGATCAAACAGCTGGTTCAAGGCCAGGAAGCCGTCGTACGCACCGCTCGTGGCATCTTCCCGCTGCTGGACAAAGTCAGCGACGAACCCACCGCGGACCTACTGACCCAACGTATGCAAGTCCATGAAAAAACCGCCTGGATGCTGCGCAGCCTGCTGGCCGCCTAGGTAAATCACGTAAAAGGCCCGTCTTTATGGGCCTTTTGCTAGGCGCTTGCCCAGCAGCTGTTCTATGCTTTGGTCAATTGCAACTTGGCCACAGTGACGTGCATGAACAAACCCGCCAAAGCCCCCAGCATCCTAGAGCTGTACCCCGAAGAAACCCGCGATGCTGCGGCGCTTCTAAAGAAGGCGGTACCGCTGATGATGCGCCACGACATCCCGCCCAATCCGGTGCATTACGCCCTCTGGTACACCTACAGCAAAGGCCTGGAACCCGAGCTCAATCGCCGCCTGGAGAAAACCGTCGCTGACTTTGACAGCTTCCCGCCGGAAACCGCAGCCAAACTGTTTCGCGACTACATCATCCACGGCGAACTCGAAGAAGCCCGTGCCGGCCAGCAACAGGTCATCGAGCTGGTCGATGACATCGAAGGCAATGTGTCACGAAGCATCATTGGCAGCCGCAACTACCAAGCCAGCCTGGAGCATGGCCTTGCCGCGCTGCAGGAGCCGATCATCGATGATCTGCCGAATGTCCTGAATGAACTGCAGCAAAGCACGCAACTGATGCAGGACCAGCAGGACAAGTTCCTCTATCGCCTGAATGCCGCTCAGCAAGAAATCAAGAGCCTACGCAGCCAGCTTGAACGCGCGCACATCGCCGCAACACTGGATAGCCTGACCCAGGTATTCAATCGCAATGCCTTCAGCCGATTGCTGGAACAAACCCTCAGCACCGAACATGACGGCGTCGCCCTGGTGATGCTGGATATCGACCATTTCAAACAATTCAACGACCAATACGGCCACCCCCTGGGTGATCGCGTGCTGCAACACGTCGGCCAGCTGCTGCGCGACCTACTCCCCCCCCGCGCAATGGCCGCACGCTATGGCGGTGAAGAGTTCTGCGTCATCCTGCGTGACTGTTTTGACAACGTAACGGCCTACGCTTTTGCCGAACAGCTGCGCCTGAAGATTCAGTCACTGCGCATCAAAGTGCGCCGAACCGACGAAGTACTCGACAGCATTACCGCTTCCTTCGGCTTCGCCCTTGCAGAACAAGGCGATACGCTGGAAACCCTGCTCACCCGCGCTGATGACGCGCTTTATCAGGCCAAGCGCGATGGCCGCAACCAAGTGAGCCCCATTGCGAGTGAAACAGCGCTCAGTGCTTGATTGAGAACCCCACCTCTTTGCTGTTAAATACGCCCCGTGCCGCTGAACCGCATCTCTGGTTCGGCGCATGGTTGGTACCACGCGCTTTTATTCCTCCCCTGCAACGCCCAATACGCGCAACCAGCCCTTCCTGTTGACTCTTTAAATTAAGCGAGCTCATCGAACATGTTGAAAATTGTCCACCTTCTGACGGGCGCTATCGCCCTGCTACTTTCTTTTGCGCCATCCTTCGGTAACACACCACAGTCATTCTTAGAGCAACCCAGCGCACTGTGCCTTGCCCTGTTCGGCCTGCTGAACCTGCTACTTGCTCCGCAACTGCCCATCTGGCACGCCGGCCTGCGTCATCAAGCGCAAAATCTGGTTTCCGCCTTACTGGTCCTCGGCACCCTGCTACAAGCCTTGATTTTGCTCGCCCCGCTGCCCGTCATTGCCAACCAACCGGCCAGCCTGTTTAGCCTGCTTATCATCGCAGCCGCCGTAGCCGTACACCTGGCCGCCAACCTGCGCCTGAAATCGCGCAACACCTCAAGCTCGCAGGACCTGGGCGACCGCGAGACAGGCACAGTAAAATGGTTCAACACCTCGAAGGGTTTCGGCTTTATCTCCCGCGATTCGGGTGACGATATATTCGTGCACTTCCGCGCCATCCGCGGTGAAGGTCACCGTGTACTGGTCGAAGGCCAGCGGGTCGAGTTCGCCGTAATGCAACGCGACAAAGGCTTGCAAGCCGAAGACGTCATCGCCGCACTCCCCGCGCGGCGTTAATCGCATAAATGCAAAAGGCCCGCACACTGCGGGCCTTTTGCGTTTTATAACCAATCAATAATGGGGCGGCGGCGCCTCATCCTCAGCCATACCGAACTGCGAACTCACCTCATCCTGGCGCTTGATCAATGCCGCTACTTGCAGCTGCAAGCGCTCCAGAAGTCGCTGCTGCGCCACCAGCGCATCGTTGAGCGCCTGAATGGTGTCGTCCTGAAAAGCCAGCCGGCTTTGCAGATCGTTGATGCGTTCTTCTATTTCCACCAATCAGCTCTCAGCAAAACAAAAATCCCCGGTCAAAACCAGGCGTAAACGGGCTTTCAGCGCCGCCAACTGCTCAGCAGTATATGCCTGAGCGGGATGACGCCCCCATACAGGCGCAGGCCAAGCCGCATCCTCGCGGCGCCGCACGATGACATGCATATGCAGCTGACTGACGACATTACCCAAGGTCGCGACATTCATCTTGTCTGCCGCAAAACAGTCCTTGAGCACCTCAGCAAGGCCAGTAGTTTCCCGCCAGAGCAGCGACTGATCACTCGCGCCCAGCTGAAACAACTCACTGACATCTTCACGTCGCGGCACTAGGATAAACCAGGGGTACTGCGCATCATTCATCAACAGCAAACTGCATAATGGGTAATCACCCAACCAAACAGTATCCTGCTGCAACCGCGAATCCAGAACAAACATAACTATTACCTTTAAGACATACCTACTAACTCGGCCCTGATCGACACCGAACAGATCGAGCGACAACAACTGAACCCGGGCTAGCTAATAAACCGCCAAACCGCAATCAGAACCTGCAAATAGCAGCTGTGAAGGATACGCCGAAGCAGCGAACCCGACACCCACGATCAACCCTCGCCCTCCACGCACCAATAGACAGCACTCAACAAAAACCACCCCAACCGCACGCACCAAAACTGTTCCCTTCGGTAATCCTCAGGCAGTCGCCAGGCTCCACAGGGCACCTACACGACAGCAACCCACTGAAAACCGAGCAGAAGCGGTCGCCTAAAAGCCCTTTCTCCGGCCACAAAAATAGAAAGAACCCCTGAAAAACCACCAACAAACCAATGTAACCCCCGAAAACCTGACAGCACAGGCCAATTCGAGGATAAAAAATTGGCCTTTAGAGTTTTGTGCACGACTATTGCTAAGCAATCCGTGACGAATCGCATTGCACCGTTTGGCTGCCGAAAGCAACCTGCGAGCAAGCGCAAAAATCCGTTAGCGTTGGCTTCCTAGCACGCAGCTGCATCTACAAAAATGCGACATGATTCATAAGCTTTTGCGACACAGCCGTGAAGAAATCGTAATGAATAGATTGCAACTATCGCCAACATTGGCAGCGTGCTATAAGTTACCGCCGACACAAAAAGAAAGAGTCGTCCTTATAACAACCAGCCGGACGGCGCAACTTTTCTAAACCAAAGGAGCAATCACGATGCAAGTGATGAAGTGGAGCGTAATCGCCCTCGCAGTAGCAGCGGGCACTACCCAAATGGCAGTGGCATCCAGCCAGTCCGAATCCAAAGGCATTGTTGAAGACAGCAGCTTCAATATCTTCAATCGCGCCCTTTACCACAACCGCGACTACAAAAACATTGCCGACAGCCGTACGAGCGAAGAGTTCGGCCTTGGCATACGCCTTCTGCTCGAGTCTGGCTTCACTCAAGGCACCGTTGGTGTTGGTTTCGACGCTCACTCACTGAGCAGCATCAAGCTGGACACCGGTCGTGGTCGCGCAGGTCTCGGTCAATTCTCCCAGGACAGTGATGGCCGCGCAGAAGACACTCAAACTGAAGTTGGCGGCGCAATCAAATTCCGCGTATCCGACACCGTACTCAAGCACGGTAACCAGTTTGTAGGCAGCCCGGTGCTCTCCACCGACGACAGCCGCATCCTGCCTGAGGTTGCCACCGGCACCCTGATCACCAGCAACGAAATCGAAGGCCTGGAGCTGACCGCTGGTCGCTTCACTGCAATCAGCCGCCAAGCACCTACCGGTCGTGATGGCCGCGAACTGACCGAGGCCAACATCGTTGGCGCCAGCTACAGCTTCACTGACAACTTCAGCGGTGCCATTCACGCATCCGATGTTGAAGATCACTTCAAGAAGCAATATGCCAACCTGAACTACAACCTGCCCCTGGCTGAAGACCAAGGACTGAACTTCGACTTTAACTTCTACAGAACTAATGACGACGGCCGCAAACTGTCGGGTGAAGTGGACAACAAGATCTGGAGCCTGGCTGCTGCTTACAACCTGGGCGCTCATACCTTCACACTGGCACACCAGCGCTCTTCGGGCGACACCGCTTATGCCTATGGCGTTGACGGCGGCGGCACCATCTGGCTGGCCAACTCCGTTCAGATCTCCGACTTTGACCGTGAAGATGAGCAATCCTGGCAGGTTCGCTACGATCTCAACATGGCCACCTATGGCGTGCCGGGCCTGAGCTTCATGACCCGCTACATCTATGGCACCAATATCGAGACCGGCCTGGGCGAAGAAGGTAAAGAACACGAGTTCAACTTCGAAACCAAATACGTCATTCAGGAAGGTGCGGCTAAAGACCTGTCTTTCCGCATTCGTAATGCCATTTACCGCGCCAACAGCGCACAAAATGCTCACTACGACACTCCCGACATGAATGACTTCCGTCTGATCGTTGAATACCCACTGAGCGTTCTGTAATCAAGACCGTTTAGCTGGTAAAGAAAGCCCGACCTAGGTCGGGCTTTTTCTTGCCTGCTGAAAACTTACAACGGCAACGCATAAGTCCCAGTTACATGCGCCACCAACTCCTCTTCATTACCCTGAGAATAAACAGAGACTTCACAAACAGCCTGCCTGCGACTCAATCTCAATATCCGCGCTTCGGCTAATAGATCAACCGGCTTGGGTTTAACCAGAAAGTTGATATTCAAATTAGACGTCACAGCCATTTCCACCCGGCCGAGACTGCCCAGCACCACCGCATACATCGCTGCATCCGCCAACGCCATAATGGTTGGCCCGGACAAGGTGCCGCCGGGTCGAATCAATTTGCTGTGAAATGGCACGCGCGCCAGTGCGCCAACAGCGTCCAGCCGGTCGATACACAAGTTGATGTCTTCTGCCATCGGCAGTCCCGCCCGAATCAGCGCCTGCACCTGTTCCGCCGTCAATATCGACACACTCCCCTCCTTTTATAAGCACACGCCAGCATCCTGTACGCATCTGTACAGGCACCGTACAATGCGGGCCATTCAAAATCTCTTGCAACCGACAGAACAGCCAAATATGCGTACCAGCCAGTTCCTGCTCTCGACTCTGAAAGAAACCCCATCCGATGCCGTGGTGATTAGCCATCAACTGATGCTGCGTGCCGGCATGATCCGCAAGCTGGCTTCCGGCCTGTACACCTGGTTGCCCATGGGCCTGCGCGTGCTGCGCAAGGTTGAGAAAGTCGTCCGCGAGGAAATGAATGCCGCTGGCGCCCTGGAAGTGCTGATGCCCGGTATTCAACCTGCAGAGCTGTGGCAGGAATCCGGTCGCTGGGAACAATACGGCCCGGAGCTGCTGCGCATGAAGGATCGCCACGGCCGCGATTTCTGCGCCGGCCCGACCCATGAAGAAGTTATCACCGATCTGGCGCGCAATGAGCTGAACAGCTACAAGCAGCTGCCGATCAACCTGTATCAGATCCAGACCAAGTTCCGCGACGAAATCCGTCCGCGCTTCGGCCTGATGCGCGGCCGCGAATTCATCATGAAGGACTCCTATTCCTTCCACGTCGACCAGGCTTCGCTGCAAGAAACCTATGACCGCATGCACCAGGCCTACTGCAACGTGTTCACCCGCCTGGGCTTGAATTTCCGCCCTGTGCAGGCTGATACCGGTTCGATCGGTGGTACTGGCTCCCACGAGTTCCACGTACTGGCCGACTCCGGCGAAGACGATATCGCCTTTAGCGACAGCTCCGATTACGCCGCGAATATCGAGAAAGCCGAAGCTGTGCCTCGTGAAACCGCACGCGCAGCCGCCAGCGAAGCCATGCGCATGGTTGAAACTCCGGACACCAAGACCATCGACGCGCTGGTTCAAGGCTTTGGCCTGGCCATCGAGAAAACCATCAAGACCCTGATGGTGCACGGCGCCAAAAAAGGCACCCTGGTCGCCTTGATAGTACGCGGCGACCACGAACTCAACGAGATCAAGGCCGCCAACCTGGAGCTGGTTGCTAGTCCGCTGGTCTTTGCCAGCGAAGCCGAGATTCGCGCGGCCATCGGCGCAGGCCCTGGCTCACTGGGCCCGGTCAATCTGCCGATCCCTTGCGTCATCGACCGCTCGGTTGCCTTGATGAGCGACTTCGCCTCCGGCGCCAATATCGACGACAAACACTATTTCGGCGTGAACTGGGAGCGCGACCTGCCGCTGCCGGAAGTAGCGGACCTGCGTAACGTGTTGGCTGGCGACCCGAGCCCGGATGGCAAAGGCACCCTGGAAATCAAACGCGGCATTGAGGTAGGGCATATCTTCCAGCTGGGCACCAAGTACAGCGAAGCGCTGAACTGCCAGGTGCTCGGCGAGAACGGCAAGCCGGTGACCCTGACCATGGGCTGCTATGGCATCGGGGTTTCCCGCGTGGTGGCGGCTGCCATCGAGCAGAACAATGATGACCGCGGCATTCTCTGGAATGACGCCCTGGCGCCTTTCCATATCGCCCTGGTGCCGCTGCGTTATGAAACCGATGCCGTGCGCGAAGCCACCGACAAGCTGTATGCCGAGCTTACCGCTGCCGGTTTCGAAGTACTGCTCGATGACCGTGACAAAAAGACCAGCCCAGGCATCAAATTCGCGGATATGGAACTGATCGGCATCCCGCATCGCATCGTAGTCAGCGATCGCGGCCTGGCCGAAGGCAACCTGGAGTACAAGAGCCGCAAGGAAACCGACGCCCAGGCCGTGCCTGTCGCCGACATCCTGAGCTTTATCCAGGCCCGTATCAGCCACTGATCTCAGCCCCTTTAGCAAGAGTCGTCATGTTCAAGCGAAACACCTTCAGCCTCATCGCCACCCTTGTGGGTGGCTCTCTGCTTCTCAGCGGTTGCGCCAACCAGTTGCCGCAACGCAGCGAGCACGAGGAGCGCGTCGAGCGCAAACTGCTCGATCACAGCCTGCAGATCGATGTCGGTGAGCCACGCGTGCTGGAGTTGCCGCAACGCCGCGTGCGCGTGCATGAGCAGAAGACTTTCGAGGTCACGGCGTTTGACGTGACGCGCCGCTATGACCGCTACACCCCTTACCAGCCCTGGCGCGAACTCTATGAAGTGCCGCTGGGAGCACTGGCGGTGGTCGGCGGTATCGGCGCAAACGTACTGAACGTGGTATTGCTCGGCAGCCTACCCGACAGCGCCACCAAGGACTGGATCAGCTACGGCTTTGCCGGGCTCAACCCGGCAATGAACGTCGAGTCCAACGGCCGCTCGCAGCAGAACCTCGCCAGCCTTGAGGAGCATCGCCAGGATGCCCGCATGGAATACTCCAGCCTGCCATGGGCCGAACGCCCGGTGCGGGTTAAAGCAGGTGAACAGAACCACGAACTGCTGACCGACCGTAATGGCATCCTGCGCCTTAACCTGCTCGACAGCCCGTTTGCCGAAGAAGATGTCACCCTTATCAGCACGCTGCTGCTGACGGTTGAAGATGATCAAGGCTCGGCGCGCGCCGATGCCTCCCTGCTGGTCAGCCGCACCTTGCGTGGCAAGCTACAGGAAGCCCATGACCTGATTTACAACGACCTTGAGGGTGATGACGTTGCCCAATGGGTGCATCGGGTCAAACGCCTGTCGGAGCTGGGCCTCGAAGAGGAAGCCAGCGAACTGGAACAGAGCCTGATCGAGCTGACGCGCAACGATCCGGAACTGCAGAAGATTTTCCTCCAGGCCCTGACCAAAGACGCCGGCCGCCTGGTCGCCGATCCTGGCAACGACTGACGCCCCCATGCGGCAGCGCCTGACCTGCGCCCTACTCGGCCTGCTGCTCTGCGGCGCGACTTATGCCGAAGTGCGTCAAGCGCCAGAGCCGGAACTGCGCACACTGCTACAACAGACCGTAGCCCAGGCCGACAGCTTTCAGGATCGCTTCGAGGCCGAAGTCTGGCTGCTGGATATGTCCACACGCATGCGCCGCTATATCCCGGATGCCGAGGAACGTCTGAGCCTGCTGCGCCTGGTGCATCGCGAAGCCAGCAAGGCCGGCTTGCGTCCCGATCTGGTAATCGCCCTGATTCATGCCGAAAGCCATTTCGACCGTTTCGCCATCTCCTCAGTCGGCGCTCAGGGCATGATGCAGGTGATGCCCTTCTGGAAAGCCGAACTGGGCCGCCCGCAAGACAACCTCACCGACAACGCCACCAACCTGCGTTATGGCTGCACCATTCTCAGCTTCTATTTACGCAAGGAAAACGGCGACCTGAACCGCGCACTGGCGCGTTATAACGGCAGCCTGGGCAAGCACACCTACTCAGCCAAGGTGGTCGGTTTCTGGCACGACTTCTGGTATGTCAAACCGTAATTGGTAAATGAACCTGTATTACGATCTCGCGAGCTAGAGACCTACAAGGCGCTACCTTCGGCTGGTCAAAGCGGCGAGGAAGCGGAGTATACTGTTGTACATGAGCATTCCGAGCCTGTTACGCAGCAGGGCCGACGCGCAGCAGATCGTAAACAGGTTCTCAGCGCCGCACGATAAATCCGGTAATCCCCTGCTGCGCCTGCTCTTGCAGCTCCAGCGCGGTAACTTCGGCAGCCTGCGGCCCGTGCTGCAACCAGCTCGTCAATTCAGCCACCGCAGCTTCATCACCCTCGAACAGCACTTCGACCCGGCCATCGGCCAGGTTGCGTACCCAACCATCGAGATCAAGCCGCTCAGCCTGCTCCGCAGTCGTCTGGCGAAAGCACACGCCTTGAACGCGGCCGCTGACGTAACCATGCATGCAAGTACGCGCCACGGACTAGCCCTCCGCCTTGAGTGCAATAAGGCGAGCCGTCAGACCGGCAGCCGTTTGTTCACCCAGCAAGCGCTCACGCATACGCCCCTGATCGTCGACGATATAGGTCACCGGCAACACCTCGGCACGCGGCAACTGGTAGCGCTCGGCCGGGTCCTGCGCCAACACGGTGAAACTGATGCCCATGTCTTGCGCGGCCTGGTTCAACTTCTCCCCCTGCAGCGCATCGAAATTCACCCCGAGCACCTGCACGGATTGCTCCTTGAGCTGTTGCTCCAGGGCATTGAGTTCGGGAATCTCGGTGCGACAAGGTGCGCACCACTGCGCCCAGTAATTAATCACTAACCACTGGCCTTCCAGGCGCTCAACCGCTACCTTTCGTCCATATTGATCGACGCCTATGTCTTCAGCGCAACCGGCCAGAATCAGACCTATGCCTACACCCGCAACAGCACGAATGATCGCCTGGAAACGCATTCCCATGCATTCGCTCCCTGATTCCATAAGGTTGATATGACATTAGATGCCTTGCGCCTGGAAGTGCCAGACATCCTCGAAACCGATGTCGCGCCGCTAGCCGACCTCAATGAGCAGCTGGCCCAGGCCCGCCTGCAGTCGCCAGAACTGGCCTTGCAGCAGGCGCTCGGCCTGCTCTTCAGACTAAACCGCAGCGCCATGACCTTACTCGAAAGGCAGCGTGCACTGCAAAGCTTCAGCGATCAGTACCGCCATTACAGCAAGGCCTATCAAGGCGAGAATCCCCCCACGGCCTTGTTCGTGCACCTGTGCAGTGAACTGGCCATCGGCTTCAAACGCCTGCTGCTGCAAATCCTCCAGGGCCGCCAGCCATCACGCCCGCACCTGGCCTGGTGCCTGTATATGGCTCAGCACTTTCTCGCCCAGAGCCTGCTGCGTCACTATCAGCTGTATCAGGAGCCGCCGCCCAGCCTGTGGCGTGACAGCCACCTACTGTACTGGATCGGTGAGCATCAGGATTGCCTGGACGAGCCAGTGGCAGCAGCGTTCACCCCACAACCGGCGAACACACTGCGTGGCATTTATCAGCAGATGCTGCTGCTGGCCTTAAGCAATCCATTCCACCTCGCCGATGGTGAATGTGAACTCCTGTTCGGTGCACTCTCGCCACTGGCAGGTCTGGCGCGTTTGCTGCCCTGGGACGAGGACGATGAGATCGAAGGGCCCACCATTGACCTGACCGAGGCGCAACCCTGCCTGAGTTATGCCCAGACGCCAGAAGGCAGCGTGGACTGTTTACGCCGCTTCGAGTTGGGCGCCCTGCTGGTGGCCCTGCATGATCCCGCACCGCTACAAAGCAAGGCGGAACGCCAACTGCTGGAGCGCGTACAACAACACTGGCTGGGGCGCCAGCAACGTCGACATACCCGCGCCGACCACAGTTCCGAATGCAACCTTATCGTCGGCCTGCCCGGCATCCATGCGCAGCTACTGGAACAGCGGCCACTGCGCACCAGCGCTCAGATGCTCGACGCCAGCGCAGGCGGTGCACGTCTGCTGTGTAATGCCGACCAAGCCGCGCAGCTGTCGGTTGGCCAGCTGGTACTGCTGCTCACCGGCAGCGATACACCGACCCTGGCCCTGGTACGGTGGAGGCATCTGAATAGCGAAGGCCTGCACCTTGGCCTGCGCTACCTGAAAGGCCTGCCGCGTCCGGTATGGCTGCGGCGCGCGCCCAGCGCCCAGACTCACCCAGGCGTGCTGCAGAGCACCCCGGCACCAGGTAATGGCTGGCACCATGGCTTATGGCTGCCCAATGGACAGTTTGTTGAAGGGGAAAATGTCTGGCTGCAGCTGGCCAGCGCGCACAATCAGGCGATCCTGCCACTGCCGACCGCCAATCTGGTCACCGCATCCGTCACCCGCTACCCGATGCAGCTGGCCTAAGCCTTTTTGCCAATACGCTAAAAGTGCGAGAAAGGTCACGCCGAACGTCGGCCGAGCGCACAGTTTCATCGGGTGGGCCAAGCTTATAATTCATCGCACTCACGCTTGATGCGATCCGTTATTAGCCTGGAACACAACCATGACCCAAGCCCTCGATAAGTTGGTCGGCCCTGTGCCATCTGCCATCGTCAATCTCGCCCGCTTACAGGTCACCCCCTACGAAGGGCGCGTCGCTGAGTTCAACGTAGCCGCCTGGCTGCACCTGCCGGGACTGGCCAACCTGCCTGTATCCCTGCTCATCAGCTACCGCGACGGCACCACCCGCCGTGAAGTGATGGTCGATCATGGCAAGGTCAATCAGCACAGCAAGATCCTGCTTTCCAGCGTGGCCCGCCTGCCGGTGAAGCTGAAGATCGAAGAAATGCAGGTGCGTCTGCGCTCTGCCGTACCGGCGACCAGCCTGGTGGTTGAAGAGTTGTTTGTACAAGCGGTCGAATTGCCACAAACCGATAGCCGCCAAGCCCTCGCCTGATAGCACTCTGCGACACACAAACCCCGCGCATCGACGCGGGGTTTTGCATTTAGCCAGAAACCATTTCTGCAGGTCCGCACTTGGCGCCGGAATCAGGCTGCGCAACAGCTTCAGATGAGCCAGAAATATCGGGCTGCTCAGACGGGTTGGAATTGACCAAGGATTGCGGCCAGCTGCTGAAGCGCAAGCCGGTGATGCGATTAAGGCGCTCGAGGGCCTCTTGCGGATCACGTTGATACAGATGAATCACTTTGCCTTTATTGGCTGTCATAACGCCTTCACACTCCGCCAATCCCTGCCCTGCTGGCAACCTGATCGCTATCTGCAAGACAGATAGCCAGAAGCGTGCCAGCTTCCTTTTAACCGCGTTTAGCGACCTTCATGGTCGCCAGTGCCATCATGCGCCATCAGCACAACGCCGCAAACTGACGTTTTACGTCACTTTGATGGTTCAACCTCTGGCTGCAGCCACTTCGCCAGGTCTTCCCCAAATAGCGCCGCCTGCTCTTCCTGCAGTTTCACCAAGCCACTGCGCAAAGCGGGATACCAGACTTCGTCGAGTTGCTCGGGCAAATTCTCCGCCCTGGGCATCGGCCAGGGACTGTGGCTCAGCAGTTGCTGCAGCGAATAATGGCCCAGATCGCGGCTCAACACCCAGGCGCCGGAACCGGTAGGCGCAATCAGCTTCTGCTGCTCAAGAAACACCAGAATCTCTTCCCATTCATGCTCCGCCAGCGACCAGCCCTGGCGCTGCACATCCAGCAAGCGCACTTTCAAACCCGACTGCTGACGCTCGTAGAATACCCGCAACACCCCTAGCGCCATCAGCAAACGCGGCACCGCACGCTTACGCCATTGCTGGGAAAAACCCAGGTTGCAGACCAGTTCGGCGCCAAACAGCACAATCAGCCAGGACACATAGATCCACAACAGAAACAGCGGCACCGTGGCAAATGCGCCATAAATCAACTGATAACCAGGAAACAGGCGCACATACAGACCGAACAACATCTTCGCCACTTCGAACAAAATCGCCGCAAACAAACCGCCCAACAGCGCATGCCGCACCGGCACCTGAGCATTCGGCACCGTGGCATACAACAGAGTGAATGCGGCCACGCTAAACAGCAGCGGCATAAACTTCAGAACGACCTGAGCCCCGAGCAAGGCATCCGGCCCGGAAATCAGCGACAGCGAGGTAAAGTAAGTACTGATGGCAAAGCCGCCACCGAGCAGCAAGGGCCCCAGGCTGAGAATTGCCCAGTACAGCAGAAAGCTCGAGACACCCCGACGCGGCTGGCGCACGCGCCAGATGGTGTTGAAAGTCTTCTCGATGGTTACCAGCATCCAGAACGCCGTCGCGGCCAACACCCCCACACCAATCCAGGTCAGCTGGCGCGCCTGAGCGGTGAAGTCGCGCAGGTATTGCTGCAGGGTTTCACCAGCAGACGGGACGAAGTTGCGGAAGATAAAGCTCTGAATCTGCTCGCCGGTATCCTGGAACGCCGGAATGGCCGAGAGCATGGAAAAGGTCACCGTCATCATCGGCACCACCGCAAACAGCGTGGTGTAGGTCAAGGCTGCCGCATTACTGGTGCCTTGGTCGGCAATAAAGCGCTGCAATAAAAAACGCCAGAACTCCAACAGGTTGTTAACGCGCTGCAGCATGCCCTCTCCTTAGCCATTTGCATCCCAGCTACCTGCTCAGGCGCAGGCGCGGGTGCCGTAAGCGGTTAGAATAGCCGCCATCGAAGGTAACAGGCGACCCGAACATGACCGCTATGACGCTCTACCATAACCCGCGCTGCTCCAAATCACGCAGCGCATTGCAATTGCTGGAAGACCGCGGGCTCACCCCAACCATCGTGCGCTACCTGGAAACACCGCTCAGCGCCGAACAGTTGCAAGAGCTACTGGGCCAGCTCGACATCAGCGCGCGGCAACTGCTGCGCACCGGCGAAGAGGAATACAAGACCCTCGGCCTGAACGATCTGCAATTGACTGACGCACAGCTGATCGCAGCCATGGTCAGCCAGCCAAAACTGATTGAGCGGCCCATTCTGGTAGTCGGTGACAAAGCCGCCATCGGTCGCCCACCTGAAAACATTCTGGAGATTCTGCCGTGAGCGCGCCCTACATTCTGGTGCTGTATTACAGCCGTCATGGCGCCACTGCGGAAATGGCCCGACAGATTGCCCGTGGCGTAGAAATGGGCGGCTTGGAAGCGCGCTTGCGCACAGTGCCTGCGGTATCTGCCGAGTGTGAAACAGTGGCTGCGGATATCCCGGTCGAAGGTGCGCTGTATGCCAGCCTGGATGACCTGAAGAACTGCGCCGGTCTGGCACTCGGCAGCCCGACCCGCTTCGGCAATATGGCCGCGCCACTCAAGTACTTCCTCGATGGCACCAGTGGCCTGTGGCTGACCGGCAGCCTGGTCGGCAAACCCGCCGGCGTATTCACCTCCACCGCCAGCTTGCACGGCGGCCAGGAAACCACCCTGCTGTCGATGCTGCTGCCCCTGCTGCACCACGGCATGCTGATTACGGGCCTGCCCTACAGCGAATCCGCGCTGCTGGAAACCCGTGGCGGCGGCACGCCTTATGGTGCCAGCCACCACGCCGGCGCCGATAACAAACGCGCCCTTGATGAACATGAAACCGCCCTGTGCCGTGCACTCGGCCAACGCCTGGCGCAAATCGCGGCAAAACTGGAGAGCGCCCGTGGCTAAAATCGCAAAACCGCTGCCGTCCCTGGAATGGTTGCAACCGCGCCTGAGCATCAGCCGCGCGGTCAGCCTGCTGAGTTTTTTTAGCCTCGCCGCGTTGTTGCTGGCGTGGAACCTGTGGTTCGCCAACGTGCCCAGCAAACTGCTCTGGGTGATCCTCGGCGTACAACTCGCGCCCCTGCTATTGCTGGCTCCCGGCCTGATCATCGGCAACGCCCGCGCCCACGCCTGGGCCTGCTTTGTGGTGAATTTGTACTTTATCCAGGGCGTACTCGCAGCCTTCGACCCGAACAAGGCGGTTTACGGCTGGTTACTGACGGGGCTGAGTTTGAGCCTGTTCTGCGCAGCCCTGATGTTTACCCGCTGGCGCTTTCAGTACGAGCGCAAGTTGGCAGGGGAGGCTTGATGCGCTTGGTGCTGCTCCCCGGCCTCAATGGCAGCAGCACCCTGTTCGAGCCTTTACTGGCCCACCTGAGTCCTGCACTGGAAGTACAGACACTCGAACTGCCGAGCCAGGGCAGCCAAGCCCCCAAGGCTTTGGCTGGTCTGCTGTTGAGCAAACTCGGCAACACACCCTACGTACTGCTTGGCGAATCTTTTTCCGGACCGCTGGCGTATCAACTGGCCCTACAACAACCACCTGGCTTGCGCGGCGTGATCTTCACCGCCTCATTCTTGAGTCGGCCGCATCCACTACTACCGCTGATCAAGTACCTACCTCTGCCGCGCTGGCTACTCGAGCAAAATACCTTGTTAAACCTGTTCTGCCTGAATGGCCAAACCAGCGCCGAACTGACTCTGATACTGCGCAAAGAAATTCAGAGGCTACCCACGCTCTTACTGCGAGCACGCCTGCACAGCCTTAGCCAATTACAGAAACCCGCATTGCAGCTCGAATTGCCGGCACTGCACCTACTGGCCAAGCAAGACAGGCTGGTAACCCGTAAGGCTCAGACCAGCCTGCAGACATGCTGCACACAGCTAACCGAGATCGCACTGGATGGCCCGCATTTCCTTCTGCAGAGCCAGCCACAGGCTTGTGCAGATGCTATAGAGCGCTTTATTACCGGACTGCCGGCTGATTAGACAGGCCGCTACCAACCGAGGGTTTCTTTAAGAAAGGGAATTGTCAGCTTGCGCTGAGCCTGCAGTGACGCCTGATCCAAGCGCTCAAGTAAATCGAACAACGCACTCATGCTGCGCTCACCGCGAGTCAGGATAAAACGCCCAACCTCATCGCTCAGATGTAGGCCCCGGCGTGAAGCACGCAGTTGCAAGGCGCGCAGCTTGTCCTCATCGGAGAGTGACTGTAGCTGAAACACCAGCGCCAGGGTCAGGCGCGATTGCAGGTCAGCCAGTTGTACCGGTAACTCGCGCGGTGAAGTGCTGGCGGCCAGCAACAGGCGACGGCCACTGTCGCGCAAGCGATTGAACAGGTGGAACAATGCCTCTTCCCAGTCACTACGCCCCGCCACTGCATCCAGATCATCCAGACAAACCAGTTCGAACTGCTCCAAATTATCCAGTAAAGCAGGGCCGTACTCGACCACATCAGCCAACGGCAGGTATACCGCCGGCTCGCCACGCTGCTCAAAGCGCAAACACGCAGCCTGCAACAAGTGGCTACGCCCCACACCCTCACCGCCCCACAGATAAATCAGGCTTTCCGTCCAGCCGGCATCGGCTTCGCACAGACGCTCGACATAGCCCAACGCCGCAGCGTTGGCTCCGGGATAGTAATTGGCGAAAGTGGCGTCATCGCGCAGACGCACACCTAAAGGCAGTTGTATGGGTGTCATGCTGGATTGGGCGGCTCGTCGGAACCGCTGGCTGGCTCACCATAAAGATCGGAAAGTTTATAGAAATCATGCAGATGACGCACTAACACCATGATCACCGCTGCCACCGGCAGGGCCAGCAGAACGCCGGTGAAGCCGAACAGTTGGCCGCCGGCCATGATCGCGAAGATTACGGCAACCGGATGTAGGCCAATGCGATCGCCCACCAGCATCGGTGTCAGCAGCATGCCTTCGAGCATTTGCCCGACGATAAAGACTGCAGCGATGGCCACCAGTGGGTAAGGGTCCATGCCGAACTGAAACAGGCCGGCCGTCAATGCCGCACCGATGCCGACCACCACGCCCAAATACGGCACGATACTGGCAAGACCTGCCAGTACGCCGATCAGTAAACCAAGTTCCAGGCCAATCACCATCAGGCCGGTGGCATACATCACACCCAACGCCAGCATCACCAGCAACTGACCGCGCAGGAAGGCGCCGAGCACTTCGTGACACTCTCCGAACAGCTGCACAACCAGGCCTTCACGGCCGCGCGGCAGCAAGCTGCGCAGCTTGGCGACCATCAGGTCCCAGTCGCGCATCAGGTAGAAGCTCACTACCGGAATCAGCACGAGGTTAGCCAGCCAGGCCAGCAGCGCTAAGCCTGAAGAGGTGGCCGTGGACAGCAGCATGCCGACGATATCGGTGGTTTTACCCAGCTCCCCGGACAGCGCGGTTTTCAACTGATCAAAGCGCCAGAAGCCTTCGTTCAGGCCCAGTTTGAGCTGAACCCATGGCAGGGCCTGGTTCTGTGCCCAGTCGAGCATCTCCGGGATCAACTCGTACAAGCGCACCAGCTGCTTACCCAGCATGGGCACCAATACCAGCAGCAGGATGGCCATGATCAGGGTGATCAGTGCAAAGACCACCACCACGCCCCAGGTCCGCGACATTTTCCAGCGCTCCAGACGGTCGACCAACGGGTCGCCCATATAAGCCAGCAGAACGCCGATCAGAAACGGCGAGAGAATCGGCGCCAGCAGGTACAACAGGCCGCACAGCAGCAGCGCCCCGACTATCCATATCCAACGATGCGAATCGATCATGCCCTGCGCTCCATATGCCAACGTTTTATCCAGAAATACTCAAACCGCGAGACCCGTTACATAAGAAAACCGCAGCTCGATAGCTGCGGTTTTCAAGTCAGGGGCCGGATGTAATAGCCGCAGTCTACCAGCGAAACCTCAGCACATTGTCAGGGGCTACCACTGCGGCGGCGGGCTCAGCCGCAGTAGCCGGCGGCGTAACCGACTGACTGGCATCGAGCACTGGGGCTTCTGCCGGTACTTCCTGCAAGCGCGCCAGGCCCAATTGCGCACGCAGTTGTTCGGCATTGGCATTGACCGCAAAGGTCAGCGTGTCGCCCTGAACCTTGCGCAGTTGCGCGGCGAACGGCTCAAGAATGCGCTGCAATTCGGCGTAGCGCGCCAGGTCAACACCCTGCACTTCCACGGTAAGACCACTGGCGGCGCCGGCTGCGACAATAAAGCGTGGCGCCAGACGCTGGTTGACCGCCAACAGAATGGCATCGGCCAACGCGGCTTGATCGGCGCCCTGCACAGTGCCCTGCTCCCGCTCATCGCCCAGCCACAGGCGCCACTCAGCCTGCCACTGGCCGTTTGCTTCGCTCGCCATCACTGCCAGCAAGGCATCGGCGGCGTAGCGTTCGGAGGCTTCACGCAGGGTAGCCGGATCATTCGCCGTGAGGTTTTCCGGTACCGCCACCAGTTGCTCGGCCAGATCGGCCAACGGCAAGCGCAGCGGTAGACCACGGTGCTGCGCGGCCTGGTTGAGTGGTGCGGCAGCAGCTTGGCCATCACCGAGCAGACGGCTACCGTCGCTGGCATCACTCAGCCACCACAGCAAAATGCTCGGGCGATTTGCGCCCCACAGCGACAGGCCCGCCTGACGCAGGCTGCGATCGGTGCTCAGCGGGTCAAAGTCGACCAGCAGCTGCTCGCCCTCATAGCCATATTGGCTGACAATCTGTTGCGGGTCCTTGCGCAGCTCCGCCAGTGCCGGGTTCTGCGCAGCATCGGCCTTGCCGGTCAGGCGCAACACCAGGGTATCCAGCGCGCGGCTCAGGGCGGCAGCGCGCTCTTCCGGTTGCTGGCTGCTGACCGCTTCGCGGACTTGGTACAGATCACTCACCGGCGCGGCAAACGCCGACAGGCCGGACAGCGACAAACAGACTAGAAGCAGGCGAGCGGTCAAACGCATGGATGAATTCTCGACGGACGGAAAGTGGCGCGCAGGCCAGGTTTAACAACAGTTGCAGCCAACCCACGCCACATAAAGCAGGCGGCGGTGGCTCAAGAGTGCGAGTTTAGGTGCTGTTAAGGCGCACTCCAAAGCCCTTTTCAGCCGCAGACTGCCAACAACAACCAGATTTCGAGCTTAAACAGCCGCCCCAACAGCCGCAACCTTAGCGGGTGGCCGCTGCCGGGTAAGCCTGATAAAATCGCGCGCCTTCGCAGACCGCCGCCACAAGCGGCGGTGCCAATCCGAATTTCCCCTAAAGGCCTGGATCTATGAGCAAGCAACCCTCCATCAGCTACAAGGACGCAGGTGTAGATATCGACGCGGGCGAAGCCCTGGTCGAACGCATCAAAGGCGTGGCCAAGCGCACCGCGCGTCCGGAAGTCATGGGTGGGCTGGGCGGCTTCGGCGCGCTGTGCGAGATCCCGGCTGGCTACAAGCAACCTGTGCTGGTCTCCGGCACTGACGGCGTCGGCACCAAGCTGCGCCTGGCACTGAACCTGAACAAGCACGACAGCATCGGCCAGGACCTGGTCGCCATGTGCGTTAACGATCTGGTGGTGTGTGGCGCCGAGCCGCTGTTCTTCCTCGACTACTACGCCACCGGCAAGCTCAACGTTGATGTAGCCGCCACCGTGGTTACCGGCATCGGCGCCGGCTGCGAACTGGCTGGCTGCTCCCTGGTTGGCGGTGAAACCGCGGAAATGCCAGGCATGTACGAAGGCGAAGACTACGACCTGGCCGGTTTCTGCGTCGGTGTGGTGGAAAAAGCCGAAATCATCGACGGCTCGAAAGTCGCCGCTGGTGACGCGCTGATCGCCCTGCCGTCCTCCGGCCCGCACTCCAACGGCTACTCGCTGATCCGCAAGATCATCGAAGTGTCGGGTACTGAAATCGAAAGCACCCAGGTCGACGGCAAGCCGCTGACCGACCTGCTGATGGCGCCTACCCGTATCTACGTCAAACCGCTGCTCAAACTGATCAAGGACACTGGCGCAGTCAAAGCCATGGCCCACATCACTGGCGGCGGCCTACTCGACAACATCCCGCGCGTGCTGCCAAAAGGCGCACAAGCAGTGGTCGACGTGGCCAGCTGGACTCGCCCAGCGGTATTCGACTGGCTGCAGGAAAAAGGCAATGTGGATGAGCACGAGATGCACCGCGTACTCAACTGCGGCGTCGGCATGGTTATCTGCGTGGCGCAGGATCAGGTCGAAATCACTCTGCAAACCCTTACCGCCGCTGGCGAGCAGCCGTGGGTGATCGGCCAGATCGGCACAGCTGCCGAAGGTGCCGCCCAGGTCGTGCTGAACAACCTGAAACAGCACTAATGTCGGTACCGATGCCAATAGACTGCAATGTGGTGGTGCTGATCTCCGGCTCCGGCAGCAACCTGCAGGCGCTGATTGACAGCATCGCCCATGACGGCAACCCGGCACAGATCAGCGCGGTGATTTCCAACCGCGCCGATGCCTACGGCCTGGAACGCGCAAAACAGGCTGGCATCGCCACCGCCGTGCTCGACCACAAGCAGTTCGACGGCCGCGAAGCCTTCGATGCCGCGCTGGTCGAGGCCATTGATGCATTTGATCCGCAGCTGGTGGTGCTGGCCGGTTTTATGCGCATCCTCACGCCCGGCTTCGTTCGTCACTACACTGGACGCCTGCTGAATATCCACCCTTCGCTGCTGCCGAAATACAAAGGCCTGCACACCCACCAGCGGGCTCTGGACGCCGGTGACAGCGAGCATGGCTGCAGCGTGCACTTCGTCAGCGAGGAACTCGATGGCGGACCACTGGTCGTACAGGCAGTGGTACCGGTACAGTCGGATGACTCGCCCACCAGCCTGGCGCAGCGCGTACACGAGCAAGAGCATGTGATTTACCCGCTGGCCGTACGCTGGTTTTCCGAAGGCCGTTTGCAGCTGACGGCGCAAGGGGCAATGTTGGATGAGCACCTGTTACCGAGTACCGGACACCTTATTCGAACTTAGGAGACACCATGGGTCGCGCCTTACTGTTCGCACTATCGTTAATCTGCCTGCCGGCATTGGCCGTCGAGCTGAAACCCTTCTCTGCCAGCTACACCGCCGACTGGAAGCAACTGCCTGTCAGCGGCAGCGCCGAACGCAGTCTGCAAGCCCTGGATAACGGGCTGTGGCAGCTCAACTTCGAAGCCTCGATGCTGGTTGCCAGCCTGACCGAACAAAGCACCCTGCGCGTAGATAATGCGGTATTCCTGCCGCAGACCTACCTGTATGAGCGCAACGGCCTGGGCAAGGGCAAGAAGATCGAGCATGACTTCGATTGGAGCGCCAAGCAGGTGATCGGCAGTGACCGCGACACACCGGTACGCCTACCGCTGAACCGTGGCCTGCTGGACAAGTCGACCTACCAATTGGCCCTGCAATACGACGTGGCCGCCGGCACAAAAAGCATGAGCTACCAGGTGGTCGATGGCGATGAAGTGGAAACCTATGATTTCCGCGTACTGGGTGAGGAAACCGTACGCACCCAGGCTGGCCTGATCGACGCAATCAAGGTCGAGCGCGTGCGCGACCCGACCCAGAGCAGCCGCAAGACCATCCTCTGGTTCGCCAAGGATTGGGAATTCCTGCTGGTGCGCCTGCATCAGGTCGAGAAAGACGGCAAGGAATACCAGATCATGCTCAAGGAAGGCACAGTCGACGGCAAAGCCGTTGAAGGTCGCCAGGACTGAGTTAGTCCGATGAAAAAAGCCGAGCTAAGTGCTCGGCTTTTTATTGTGTTGATTTCAGCAAGGCTGGGCCGAGCGGTGCTCAACCCAGGCAATCACCACATCAAATCATCCGGCACCTGATAGGCCGCGTACGGATCATCAGCATCCGGCGCTTCGGTCGGGGTGTTGAGCAGCACCACGCGCTGGGCGTCGCGCTCCTGAATCTTCAGCGCGGCTTCGCGCGGGATTACTTCGTAGCCGCCACCGTGGCGCACGATGGCCAGCGAGCCGCTGCTAAGCTTGTTGCGTACCAGGGTGTTCACCGACAGGCGCTTGACCTTCTTGTCATCGACGAAGTTGTAGTAATCCTCGGTGGTCAGCTTGGGCAGGCGCGATATCTCGATCAGCTGCTTGATCTGCGCGGCACGGGCCTTTTGCTCGATCTTTTCCTGCTGCTGACGGTTCAGTTCCTGATCGCGCGCGGCCTTCTCGGCCATGGCCTGCTGAGCGGCGAGCTTTTGCGATTCGTCCTTCTCGACCTGGCCTTTGTGCACCAGTCGCTGCTGTTTCTGCTGCTGTTTGCCGGCCTGCTTGGCCTGCTTTTCGTTGACCAGCCCGGCTTTGAGCAACTGATCGCGTAGTGAGAGAGCCATAACCTACCTTTCCAACCATCAATTTAAAGCGGGCGTGCCCACCATCAGCGGGTAGACCGCACCCGCACAACTCAACAACTCGGGGTCTGCTTTTCCAGCTTCTTGGCTTCGCCCCAGAGCGCGTCCAACTCATCCAGGGTGCAATCTTCCATGTTGCGCCCCGCCTCGCGCAATGCCTGCTCGATAAAACGAAAGCGCCGTTCGAACTTGGCGTTAGCCGCACGTAGGGCAGTTTCCGGATCAACCTTCAGATGCCTCGCCAGGTTGCTGACCACAAACAGCAGATCTCCGATTTCTTCGCCGATCGCCTCGGGGTCGTTTTCACTCATGGCCTCGAGCACTTCATCCAGCTCTTCGCGCACCTTGTCGACCACCGGCAAGGCCTCGGGCCAGTCGAAACCAACCTGGGCGGCGCGTTTCTGCAGTTTGATCGCCCGGCTTAGTGACGGCAGCGCCGTGGGCACATCGTCGAGCAATGAAAGTTGCTCCGGTACTGCGGCCTTTTCGGCACGCTCCTCAGCCTTGATCTCTTCCCAGCGCTGTTTGACCGCGGCCTCTTCCAGCTTGGCCACATCCACTGCGCCATACAGATCGCCATCGGGGAACACATGGGGATGCCGGCGAATCAACTTGGTGGTGATGCCATTGACCACCTGGGCAAACTCGAAGCGCCCTTCTTCGCGGGCCAGCTGGCTGTAATACACCACCTGAAACAGCAGATCGCCCAGCTCACCCGGCAGTTGATCGAAATCGCCGCGTTCGATGGCATCAGCCACCTCATACGCTTCTTCAATGGTGTGCGGCACAATCGTCGCGTAACTCTGCTTGAGGTCCCAGGGGCAGCCGTGCTGCGGGTCGCGCAACCGGGCCATCAGGTGCAGCAGATCGTCGAGTTGGTACATGACAAATCCAGTTAAGTTGTAATCGCCTCAGGAAACCCGATGGCGACGCGCTTCGATGATATTTGGCAGCTGCGAAATACGCCCCAACAAGCGCCCAAGCGCATCCAGCCCCGGAATCTCCACGGTGATAGACATGGACGCGGTGTTGTCGTCCTTGTTCGAACGAGTGTTCACCGCAAGCACATTGAGCTTCTCGTTGAGCAGCACCTGGGTCACGTCACGCAGCAGGCCGGAACGGTCGTAGGCCTTGATAATGATTTCCACCGGATAGGTCTGCACCGGCACCGGGCCCCAGTTGACCTGGATAATCCGCTCCGGCTCGCGCCCAGCCAGTTGCAGCACCGAGGCGCAGTCCTGGCGGTGAATGCTCACGCCACGACCCTGGGTGATATAGCCGACAATCGGATCGCCCGGCAGCGGCTGGCAGCAACCAGCCATCTGCGTCAGCAGGTTGCCGACGCCCTGAATCTGGATATCGCCGCGTTTGCCCGGCTTGAAGCCCAGCGCCTTGCGCGGGATCAATTCGAGCTGCTCGTTGACCCGATCCGGCTCGACCAGTTGCTGCGCCAGGTTGACCAGTTGCGCCAGGCGCAGGTCGCCCGCGCCGAGGGAGGCGAACAGGTCCTCACTGGTCTTCATATTGGCCTTCTCGGCCAGTTTTTCGAAGTCCACATGCGGCAGTGCAAGGCGCTGCAGCTCGCGCTCCAACTGAACCTTACCGGCCGCGACGTTCTGATCGCGGTCCTGCAGCTTGAACCAGTGGACGATCTTCGCCCGCGCCCGCGAGGTGGTGACATAACCGAGGTTGGAGTTCAGCCAGTCGCGGCTAGGCGTGCCGTGCTTGCTGGTGATGATCTCCACCTGCTCGCCGGTCTGCAGGCTGTAGTTGAGCGGCACGATCCGGCCGTTGATCTTCGCGCCACGGCAGTTGTGGCCGATCTCGGTGTGCACGCGGTAGGCAAAATCCAGCGGAGTGGCGCCCTTGGGCAGGTCGATGGCGTGACCGTCGGGGGTGAACACATAAACCCGATCCGGCTCGATATCCACGCGCAGCTGTTCGGCCAGACCGCCGATATCGCCCAGCTCTTCGTGCCATTCGAGCACCTGACGCAGCCAGGAGATCTTCTCTTCGTAATGGTTGGAGCTGGCTTTGACGTCGGTGCCTTTGTAGCGCCAGTGCGCGCATACGCCCAGCTCGGCTTCCTCATGCATGGCCTGGGTGCGAATCTGCACTTCCAGCACCTTGCCTTCCGGGCCGAGCACGGCGGTGTGCAGCGAGCGGTAGCCGTTTTCCTTGGGGTTGGCGATGTAGTCGTCGAACTCCTTGGGAATATGCCGCCACAGGGTGTGCACGATACCGAGGGCGGTGTAGCAATCACGCACTTCCGGCACCAGCACGCGCACCGCGCGCACGTCGTAGATCTGACTGAACTGCAGGCCCTTGCGCTGCATTTTGCGCCAGATCGAATAGATATGTTTGGCCCGTCCGCTGATGTCGGCCTTGACCCCAGTGGCCTCCAGCTCCACGCGCAACTGGCCCATCACTTCATTGATGTAGTGCTCGCGGTCCAGCCGCCGCTCGTGCAATAGCTTGGCGATCTGCTTGTACTGCTCAGGTTCCAGGTAGCGGAAGGACAGGTCTTCCAGTTCCCACTTGATATGGCCGATGCCCAGGCGGTGGGCCAGTGGTGCGTAGATATCGAACACTTCACGGGCCACACGCTGACGTTTCTCGTCATCGGCCTCTTTTACTGCACGGATCGCGCAGGTGCGCTCGGCCAGTTTGATCAGCGCCACGCGCACGTCATCGACCATGGCCACAAGCATCTTGCGCAGGTTTTCCACCTGCGCCTGGGAGCCGAGCACCAGGGAATCACGCGGATTCAAGGAAGCGCTGATCGCCGCCATGCGCAGCACGCCTTCCACCAGCTTGGCCACCACCGGGCCAAAGCGCTGATGGACCAGCGCCAACGGCACCTTGCCCTCGCGCACGCAGCGATAGATCACGGCTGCGACCAGGGAATCCTGATCAAGCTTGAGGTCGGCGAGAATTTCGGCGATTTCCAGACCAGAGCGAAAACTCGACGCGCCCTCGGTCCACAGATTCTTCGCAGCATTGGCCTGCTGCTCGGCCTCGCGGGCGAACTCGCAGGCCTCGCGCAGGGCTTCGCGATCCAGTGCCGGATCGACACTCAGCACATGCCCGAGCCAGGCTTCAAGGTTGATGCTGCCGTCATCGTTGATCGGCTGATGCGCTCTGACCTGAACCATCTTGCTTACCTTCCCTACGGTGCGCGGCATGCACACCGAACAGTCGCCGCCTTCTCTGAGGCGGTCGGTTTAACCACTTAAGGCGCGATCCCTGTGCGCCCCTGCAGCACCGAGATAAGGGCGACGCCGGATAAAACCAAGCATCTGCCGCCGTATCCCGGCGCTTCTATCTACTGCCTGACAAACAGCGCCATCGCTTCGACGTGCGCGGTTTGCGGAAACATATCGAGGATACCGGCACGTTCCAGCCGATAGCCTTGCGCCTGTAACTCGACGCTATCGCGGGCCAGGGTCGTCGGGTTGCACGACACATACAGCACCCGTTTGACGCCCAACGCTGTCATTTGCTTGACCGCCTGCAACGCGCCATCCCGCGGCGGGTCCAGCAGCACCGCGGCAAAACCGCCCTGGGCCCAGCTCGCATCGACCAGCGGGTTGGACAGGTCGGCCTGGAAAAAGTGCGCATTGCCCAGACCATTGCTCACGGCATTCTCAGCGGCGCGCTCAACCATGGCCTGCACGCCCTCCACCGCCACCAGTTCCCGCACCCGCTGGGCCAGCGGCAAAGCGAAATTACCCAGACCGCAGAACAGATCCAGCACCCGCTCATCGGCCTGCGGCGCCAGCCAGTCCAGCGCCTGCGCGACCATGGCGTCATTCACCGGCTGGTTGACCTGAACAAAATCGCCAGGCCGGTAAGCCAGGTCGAGATCAAAAGTATCCAGGCGATAACTCAGCTGCTTCGCCGGCTCCAATGGCTGCGGCTCGGCAGTGCCGTGCAACCAGAGCTGCGCATTCTGCGTCGTGCAGAATGCCTGCAAACGGGCCAGATCAGCCTCGCTCAATGCAGCGGTATGCCTTATCAGCACAGCACTGGAGCTGCCGCTGAACAACTCGACATGACCAATGGCCTGGGGTTTATCCAACTCGCGTAGAACCTGGGGTAACGCGCGCAGGATCGGCTGCAAGGGTTGTACCAGCACCGGGCAATCGCCGATGGCGATGATGTCCTGGCTCGCCGCCGCGCGAAAACCGACGTCCAGGCGCTTGGCCTTGTTGTCCCAGCGCACGGCGATACGCGCGCGGCGACGATAGCCCAGCTCCGGGCCGACCAGTGGTGCGGCCCACTCCTGCGGCTCAAGGTTAGCCAGGCGGCTGAGCTGCTCGGCAAGCATGCGCTGTTTCAGGGCAAGCTGATCGGCATGGGGCATATGTTGCAGGCTGCAGCCGCCACAGACCTTGGCATGCACGCAGGCCTCGCTACGGCGCTCGGCACTAGCAGTGAGAATGCGCTCGACCCGTGCCTCGACCACCTTGCCATGGGCACCCAACACCCGCGCTTCGATCTGCTCACCGGCCAGCGCACCGCTGACAAACCAAGTACGCCCTTCGCTGAACGCGATGCCTCGGCCATCGTTGGCCAAACGCTCGATGGTGAGCTTCTGCTTCTTGCCCACCGGCACCTGGGTTGCACGGGAACCACCGCTGGGTTGAAAGCGCAGACCGCCGTCTTTCTTGGCCATCAGTTGCTCGGAGCGTCGTAAACGCCGCTGGACAGGTAACGGTCGCCACGGTCGCAGATGATCGCCACCATCACCGCGTTCTCGACTTCTTGGGACAGGCGCAGCATCGCCGCCACCGAACCGCCGGAGGACACGCCGCAGAAGATGCCTTCTTCACGCGCCAGACGACGCATCACGTCTTCGGCTTCCTGCTGGCCCATGTCGATGATGCGGTCTACCCGTTCGGCCTGATAGATCTTCGGCAGGTACTCCTGCGGCCAACGACGAATGCCGGGGATCGCCGCGCCTTCCATCGGCTGCAGACCGACGATCTGCACGTCCGGCTTCTGCTCTTTCAGGAAGCGCGAGACGCCCATGATGGTGCCGGTAGTGCCCATCGAGCTGATGAAATGAGTGATCTGCCCGCCCGTCTGCTGCCAGATTTCCGGGCCGGTGCTGGTGTAGTGGGCAATCGGGTTGTCGCCGTTGGCGAACTGATCGAGCACCTTGCCCTTGCCGTCGGCCTGCATCTGCAGAGCCAGGTCGCGGGCCTCTTCCATGCCGCCAACCAGAATCAGCTGCGCACCGTAGGCGGTCATTGCCGCCTTGCGTTCGGCGGTGGAGTTGTCCGGCATGATCAGGATCATCCGGTAACCCTTGATCGCCGCTGCCATGGCCAGGGCAATGCCGGTGTTGCCGCTGGTGGCCTCGATCAACACATCACCGGGCTGGATGTCGCCGCGCTGCTCGGCGCGAGTGATCATCGACAACGCCGGGCGGTCCTTCACCGAACCGGCCGGGTTGTTGCCTTCCAGCTTCAACAGCAAGGTGTTGCTGGTGTTACCCGGCAGGCGCTGCAAACGCACCAGCGGGGTGTTGCCGATGCAATCGGCGATGGTTGGGTAATGCGGGCTCATGGCGAACGAGATGATCCAGAAGCAAAGAAGGTCGTCATGATAACGGCAAACCTCGCCCGGCCATATAACAGAGCCAATGTGGGCAACAGCATTTGCCATAAGAACAGGCGCAGCCGCTAAACTGCACAGGTCAATACAGGAGGCAGCGCGTGTTAAAGGATTTAGGCATCAAAGGCCGTGTGCTCATGCTCACCCTGCTACCCACCAGCCTATTGGCGCTGGTGTTGGGCGGTTATTTCACCTGGGTGCAGTTGTCCGGCCTGCAGGGGCAGCTGCTGCAGCGCGGCCAGATGATCATCGAGCAGCTCGCACCGCTGGCCGCGCCGGCGCTGCATGCCGGCGACAGCGAGGTGCTACAGCGCATTGCCAGCCAGGCACTCGATCAGCCGGATGTACGCGCAGTAAGCTTCCTCGCCGCCGAGCGCGACACCCTGGCCCACGCCGGGCCGAGCATGCTCAACCCGGCACCGTCGGCCAGCGAGCCGCAGCCGGCGCAGAACAGCAATCAGCACGCCACGCGTTTTCTGTTGCCGGTGTATCAGCAGCACCTGAGTCTGACCGGCCAGGCCGACAATCAGCCTGGCACCCGGCTGCTGGGCTGGGTCGAGTTGGAGCTGTCGCACCACAGCACCCTGCTCAGCGGTTACCGCAGCCTGCTGGCCAGCCTGCTGCTGATCGCCACCGGGCTGATGGTCACCGCCCTGCTCGCCGTGCGCATGAGCCGCACGATCAACGACCCGCTGCGGCAGATCAAACAGAGCGTCGCCCAGCTCAAGGACGGCCACCTGGAAACCCGCCTGCCGCCACTCGGCAGCCATGAGCTGGACGAACTAGCCTCGGGCATCAATCGCATGGCCGAGTCGCTGCAGAACGCCCAGGAAGAATTGCAACACAGCGTCGACCAAGCCACCGAAGACGTGCGGCAGAACCTGGAAACCATCGAAATCCAGAACATCGAGCTCGACTTGGCGCGTAAAGAAGCCCTGGAGGCCAGCCGGATCAAGTCCGAATTTCTCGCCAATATGAGCCACGAGATCCGCACCCCGCTCAACGGTATCCTCGGTTTCACCAACCTGCTGCAGAAAAGCGAACTAACCCCGCGTCAACAGGATTACCTGGGCACCATCGAAAAATCCGCCGACAGCCTGCTGGCGATCATCAACGAGATTCTCGATTTCTCGAAGATCGAAGCCGGCAAGCTGGTCCTGGAAAACATCCCGTTCAACCTGCGCGATCTGCTGCAGGACACCCTGACCATCCTCGCCCCCGCCGCCCACGCCAAGCAGCTGGAGCTGCTCAGCCTGGTCTACCGCGACACGCCGCTGTCGCTGATCGGCGACCCGCTGCGGCTCAAGCAGGTGCTGACCAACCTAGTAAGCAACGCGATCAAGTTCACCCGCGCTGGCACCATCGTGATCCGCGCCATGCTTGAGGACGAAAGCGCCGACCGCGCGCAGCTGCGCATCAGCGTGCAGGACACCGGCATCGGCCTGTCCGATGAAGACCTGCGCGAACTGTTCCAGGCCTTTAGCCAGGCTGACAACTCACTCAGCCGCCAGGCCGGCGGCACCGGCCTGGGCCTGGTGATTTCCAAGCGTCTGATCGAGCAGATGGGTGGCGAGATCGGCGTCGACAGCACCCCCGAGGAAGGCTCGGAATTCTGGATCACCCTGAGCCTGCCCAAGGCCCGTGACGATGCCGAAGATCTGCCGCGGCCACCGCTGCTCGGCCGCCGCGCGGCCGCCCTGGAACACCACGACCTGGCGCGCCAGGCCCTGCAACATCAACTGGAAGACTGCGGCCTGCAGGTCAGCGGCTTCGACAACCTCGACAGCCTGCTCAGCGCCGTGGCCGAAGCGCGGCATAGCGCCCAGCCAATCGAACTGGCGGTGCTCGGCGTCAGCACCCAGACCTTGCCACCGGAGCGCCTCAATCAGCGCATCTGGGAGCTCGAACGCCTGGCCTGCAAGACGCTGCTGCTGTGCCCCACCACCGAACAGTCGCTGTACCACAGCCTGTTACCGGATGCTTACAGCCAGCTGCAGGCCAAGCCGGCCTGTACGCGCAAGCTGCAGCGCGGCCTGGCCGAGCTGGTTAGCCCACGGCAGAACCGTGCAGAAAACAAGCAAAGCGCCCCGAGCCGCCCGCCGCTGATTCTCTGCGTCGACGACAACCCAGCCAACCTGCTGCTGGTGCAAACCCTGCTGGACGACATGGGCGCGCAGGTGAGCATCGCCAACAGCGGCTATGAGGCCGTGGAGAAAGCCGCCGAGCAGACATTCGACCTGATCTTTATGGACGTACAGATGCCTGGCATGGATGGCCGCCAGGCCACCGAGGCAATTCGCCAACTGGAAAACGAACGCAACCAGGGCCCAGTGCCGATTGTCGCGCTGACCGCCCACGCCCTCGCCAACGAGAAACGCGCCCTGCTGCAAAGCGGCCTGGACGACTACCTGACCAAGCCGATCAGCGAGCGTCAGCTGGCCCAGGTGGTACTCAAGTGGACCGGCCTGGCCCTGCGCAACCAGAGCGACGAACACACCGGCATCAGCGCCACGCATAACAACCTCAGCGTGCTGGATGCCGAGGAAGGCCTGCGCCTGGCGGCCGGCAAGGCGGACCTGGCCGCGGATATGCTGAGCATGCTGCTGGCCGGCCTGCCCGGCGACCGCCAGGCCATTCGCCAGGCGCGGGACAGTGGCGAGCGCAACAGCCTGATCGAACGCGTACACCGCCTGCACGGCGCCACCCGTTACTGCGGCGTGCCGCAGCTGCGCGCCGCCTGCCAGCGCAGCGAAACCCTACTGAAACAGAACGACCCCGCAGCCCAACAAGCGCTGGATGAGCTGGATGCCGCCATCGATCGACTGGCGCGGCACGCCCAGGTCAGCGCCTGATTCAGGCGCCGCGAGAAGCCAAACATCAAGGAGCCCCATGCGCATCATCCTGTTCAGCAGCAAGCCTTACGACCAGCAGAGCTTTCGCGCTGCTGGTTTCCCGGACGACTGGCAGCTGAATTTTCAGGAAGCCCATCTACGCCCAGACAGCGCCAGCCTGGCCGCCGGTTACGAGGTAGTTTGCGCCTTTATCAATGACGAACTCAGCGCCCAAGTACTGCAGCAACTGGCCGCCGGCGGTACACGGCTGATTGCCCTGCGCTCGGCCGGCTACAACCATGTCGACCTGCACGCTGCGCATGCCCTCGGCCTGACAGTGGTACGAGTGCCCGCCTACTCGCCGCATGCCGTCGCCGAACATGCCCTGGCGCTGATCATGACCCTCAACCGGCGCACTCACCGCGCCTTCAACCGCACCCGCGAGGGCGACTTCTCCCTGCACGGATTGATCGGCTTTGACCTGCATGGCAAACAGGTCGGCATTATCGGCGCCGGGCAAATCGGCCTGACCTTCGCGCGGATCATGGCCGGTTTCGGCTGCCAGCTGCTGATCAATGATCCAACCCCCATCGCCGAGCTACCTACCGGCGCGCGACAGGTGACGCTGGATCAGCTGCTCGCAAGCTGCGACATCATCAGCCTGCACTGCCCGCTCAACGCCGCCACTCACCACCTGATCAACGCCGCGCGTTTGCAGCAGATGCAGCGCGGCGTGATGTTGATTAATACCGGGCGCGGCGCCTTGATCGATACCCCGGCGCTGATCGGCGCGCTGAAAAGCGGGCAACTGGGCTATCTGGGCCTGGATGTTTATGAGGAGGAAGCCGAGCTGTTCTTCGAGGACTGCTCCGAACAGCCGCTGCAGGATGATGTGCTGGCGCGCCTGTTGAGTTTCCCCAATGTGCTGATTACCGCGCACCAGGGCTTTCTCACCCACGAAGCATTGACGGCGATTGCCAGCACCACCCGCGACAATATCGCCGCCTGGCTGGGAAATGCGCCGATCAATCAGCTGCTTCCTGCCGCGTGATAGCATTTACGCCTATCTGGAGGATTCATGGCTGAACACGACTTTCGCTACAACCTGCTCAACCCCGAGCACACCCTGATCGAATGCCGCGCACTGGCACCGGGCCGCTACCAGGTGACCGGCAATGGCGGTTCGATCCAGAGCGGCGATACCCTGCTGGTTACACTCAAGGGCAGCCGTGAGCTGTCCATGCGCCTGCAGGCCGACAAGGTTCGTCACCTGATCAACCCGCGCGGCCAGTGGGTCGCCGTGGCCACCGGCCCGGCGTTCAAGGAACTGGCGATTTTCAATTGGCAGGCCAACTGCGACAGCTGCAATGCGCAGCTGGACTTCGAATTCGCCGTCGACGCCGCACTCGGCAAAAAGGCCCAGGCACCAGCCGCCGAAGCGCGGATCAAGGAGCTGGGCTGGCAATCGAAAAACGCCAAACACCTGTGCCCGAAATGCATCAACAAGGAGGCTATATGAAACGCGTACTGACTATCAGCCTGCTGGCTGCCGGCCTCGTGGGCTGCGCCACATCCGCACCGCAGCTGGAAACCGAGCACAGCTACCAGGTGGAATGGATCGGCGAACGCCCGCTGATCGACCGCAGTCACCTGACCATCACCCTCGGTGACGACGGCCGCGCCTATGGCAACGCCGGCTGCAACCATTGGTTTGCCGGCTACACCCTGGACGGCGACAAGCTCAGCTTCAGCGCCGCCGGCAGCACCCGCAAGATGTGCGCACCGGCGCTGATGGAGCAGGAAGCGCGCTTTCTCGACAGCCTGAGCAAGGTAGAGCGCTGGGACTTCTCCGCCACCGAGCAACTGCAGCTGTGGCCCGCCGAAGGCAAGCCATTGCGCCTATGGCCTGAGAGCAAATAAGAGCCCGTCTCGGATCTACTGCGCGTCGGCCAAACTGCGTTTCAACGCAGTAACAGCCGCAGGCTGTTACTAACGTAGCGCCTTGTTTTGCTCTAGCTCGTGAGATCCGAGCGCACAAACCATGCGCAACAAAAAAGGGAGCCCGAAGGCTCCCTTTTTTGTTGCGGCTGAAACTCAGTGAATGATCTGGCTGAGGAACAGCTTGGTGCGCTCGTTCTGCGGGTTGGTGAAGAAGGCGTTAGGCTCGTTCTGTTCAACGATCTCGCCCTTGTCCATAAAGATCACCCGGTTCGCCACGGTGCGGGCAAAGCCCATTTCGTGGGTTACGCAGAGCATGGTCATGCCGTCTTCAGCCAGGCCGATCATGGTATCCAGCACTTCCTTGACCATTTCCGGATCGAGGGCCGAGGTCGGCTCGTCGAACAGCATGATCTTCGGCTTCATGCACAGCGCGCGGGCAATCGCCACACGCTGCTGCTGGCCGCCGGAGAGCTGGCCTGGGTACTTGTGGGCCTGTTCCGGAATGCGCACGCGCTCGAGAAAGTGCATGGCAATTTCTTCCGCCTGACGCTTGGGCATCTTGCGCACCCACATCGGCGCCAGGGTGCAGTTCTGCAACACGGTCAGATGCGGGAACAGGTTGAAGTGCTGGAACACCATGCCGACTTCGCGGCGCACTGCTTCGATGTGCTTGAGGTCGTGGGTCAGCTCGGTGCCATCGACCACGATGCGCCCCTGCTGGTGTTCTTCCAGACGGTTGAGGCAACGGATGGTGGTCGATTTGCCCGAGCCGGATGGCCCGCACAACACGATACGCTCACCGGCCTGCACATTCAGGTTGATGTCTTTAAGCACATGGAACTGACCGTACCATTTGTGCACGCCCTGCATCTGGATCATGCCGTCAGCAGGCGCAGGCTGTTTGTTTGCTTCACTCATGGGTTAGCTCCTAACGCTTGTGGCCGGTGTCCAGCTTGCGCTCCAGATGTTGGGAGTAGCGGGACATACCAAAACAGAAAATCCAGAAAATCAGCGCGGCGAACACATAGCCTTCAGTGGCCATGCCCAGCCAAGCCGGATCGGTGGTGGCTTGCTTGATGCTGTTGAGCAGGTCGAACAGGCCGATGATGATCACCAGGCTGGTGTCCTTGAACAGCGCAATAAAGGTGTTGACGATGCCGGGAATAACCAGCTTCAGGGCTTGCGGCAGAATCACCAGGCCCATCATCCGCCAGTAGCCCAGGCCCATGGCCGCAGCGGCCTCGTACTGACCTTTGGGAATCGCCTGCAGACCACCACGCACCACTTCGGCGATATAGGCCGACTGGAACAGGATCACCCCGATCAGTGCACGCATCAGCTTGTCGAAGGACAGGCCCTCAGGCAGGAACAGCGGCAGCATCACCGAGGACATAAACAGCACGGTGATCAACGGCACCCCGCGCCAGAACTCGATAAAGGTCACGCAGATCACGCGGATCGCCGGCATCTCCGAACGGCGCCCCAGCGCCAGCAGAATGCCCAGCGGCAAGGCGCCGGCAATACCGACAGCGGCGATTACCAGGGTCAGCATCAGGCCGCCCCACTGGCTGGTCGACACGGTCGACAGACCGAAGAAGCCACCGTGCAACAGCCAGTACGCCAACAGCGGGTAAACCACCAGGAAAGCCAGGCCATACATGGCCTTGCGCGGCATCTGCGGCACGAACAGCGGTGCAGCACCGATGATCGCCAGCCACAGGGTCAGGTCAACGCGCCAGCGCAGCTCAGTCGGGTAGAAACCGTACATAAACTGGCCGAAACGCTGCTGCACAAACACCCAGCACGCCCCACCACTGGTGCAGTCGGCACGGGTGGTACCGGTCCAGTCCGCATCGATAAAGGCCCACTGGATCAGCGGCGGCATAATCAGCCACACCAGATACGCCGCGAACAGCGTCAGCAGCGTGTTGAACCAGCTGGAAAACAGGTTGGCGCGCAGCCAACCGACCACACCGACGCTGAGCGCGGGTGGCGGTAGATCAGGTTTGAACGTATGAGTTTGCATGGCTGCTCCTTACCGCTCGATCAGCGCAATGCGCTTGTTGTACCAGTTCATCAGCATGGAAATGCTGATACTGATCGCCAGGTACACACTCATGGTGATGGCAATCACCTCGATCGCTTGCCCGGTCTGGTTGAGTACCGTGCCGGCGAACAGCGAGACCATGTCCGGATAACCGATACCAGCGGCCAGCGAGGAGTTTTTCGCCAGGTTGAGGTATTGGCTGGTCAGCGGAGGGATGATCACCCGCAGCGCTTGCGGGATGATCACCAGACGCAGGGTCTTGCCAGCCGGCAGGCCCAGAGAGCGCGCCGCTTCGGTCTGCCCGTGGCTGACCGCCATGATCCCGGAACGTACGTTCTCGGCAATAAAGGCTGCGGTGTAGATGGTCAACGCCAAGGTCAACGCCATCAGCTCAGGGATCAGCACCCAGCCGCCACGGAAGTTGAAGCCCGTCAGCTCCGGCACACTCCACTGCAACGGGTTACCGCCCAGCAGAATCGCCAGCCCCGGCAGGCCGATCAGCAGCGGAATAGCCCCCAGAGACACCGGGAACAGCTGACCGGTGGCTTCAAAACGCGCCTTCGACCAACGCGCCAGCAGCACCACGCCGATGATCGCCACGATCACCGCACCGGCAAACAGGCTGAAGCTGTCCGTCGGGCTAGGAGCCGGCATATACAGGCCACGGCTGTTGAGGAAGAACGTCTCGCCAACGCCCATGCTCTGCCGCGGTCCTGGCAGGGAGAGCATCACGGCGAAGTACCAGAAGAAGATTTGCAGCAGCGGCGGGATATTACGGAACGTCTCGATGTACACGGTGGCCAGCTTGCTGACCAGCCAATTCGGCGACAGACGCGCCACACCCAGCAGGAAACCCAACAGCGTCGCCAGGACAATACCAATCACCGACACCAACAAGGTGTTGAGCAGGCCCACCACGAAAACACGCCCATAGGAGTTGCTTTCGTTGTAGTCGATCAGGTGCTGGGCAATGCCGAAACCGGCGCTGTTATTAAGAAAGGAAAACCCGGAGGTGATCCCACGTTTCTCCAGGTTGGTCTGGGTGTTATCAAACAGAAACCAGCCGAGCGCCACAACGGCGATAACGGCAAGAATTTGAAATAGCCAGGCACGCGCCTTGGGGTCGGTCCAGACCGATCCACCGGGGCGCGGGACATTTGCAGTGGTTTGCATAGGAGCCCTCTTGGAACCCTCATGCCCGCATTAGCGGGCATGAGGTTCACATCAATCAGAACAATGCCAGCCACTCAGGACGAGCGGCTGGCAGCGGACGGTCAGCGCACCGGCGGTGCGTACTGCAGACCACCCTTGTTCCACAGGGCGTTGAGGCCACGTTCGATCTTCAGCTCGCTGCCGGTACCGACGTTGCGTTCGAAGCTTTCGCCGTAGTTACCCACTTGCTTGACGATCTGTACGGCCCAGTCTTTCGGCAGTTTCAGATCTTTGCCGAATTCACCTTCAGCGCCGAGCAGACGAGCTACGTCGGGGTTCTTGGTGGATTTGGCTTGCTCTTCGACGTTGGCCGAAGTCACACCCAGCTCTTCAGCGTTAACCATCGCGTAGAGCGACCAGCGCACGATGTCGAACCACTCTTCGTCACCCTGGCGTACGACCGGGCCCAGTGGCTCTTTCGAGATCACTTCCGGCAGTACTACGTAGGATTCCGGATCGGCCAGTTTGATGCGCTGTGCGTACAGCTGCGACTGGTCGGAGGTAAGCACGTCGCAACGGCCAGCTTCAACCGATTTGGCGCTCTCGTCGGAGGTGTCGTAGGTGATCGGGGTGTACTTCAGGCTGTTGGCGCGGAAGTAGTCGGAGAGGTTCAGCTCGGTGGTGGTACCTGCCTGGATGCAGACAGTTGCGCCGTCGAGTTCTTTAGCGCTGGAAACGCCGAGTTTCTTGTTAACCAGGAAGCCTTGACCGTCGTAGTAGTTGACGCCGGCAAAGTTCAGACCCAGGCCGGCATCGCGCGAGCTGGTCCAGGTGGTGTTACGCGAGAGGATGTCGACTTCGCCGGACTGCAGCGCAGTGAAGCGCTCTTTGGCGGTCAGCGGGCTGTACTTGACCTTGGTAGCGTCACCGAATACTGCAGCAGCAACTGCGCGGCACACGTCAACGTCGAGGCCCAGGTAGTTACCCTTTTCATCGGCGTAGGAGAAGCCAGGCAGACCATCGCTGATACCGCACTGTACGAAACCTTTCTTCTGGATCGCGTCCAGAGTAGCGCCTGCTTGAGCAAAACTGCTGACACCGAGAACAGCGGCGGTGGTCAGTACTGCCAATGTGGATTTCACCATCTTCATTAAAACCTCCAGTTGCTTTTGTTGTGTTTGGAGTCTCGGTTCTACCACCGTACCCTTATGGGGCTCGTTGACTGTGTCGGCAGCAACACACTCAACCGGGGATCAAACCTTAGCGCGAGTTTAGTTGCCGATTGCTCCAGCGGCCATAAACTCTCACCCGCCCATTATTTGAATGGGCTAGAGACAGATAGCAAGTGACTTGTCGCACAGCATGCAGCGCCTGGCGAACCTGTGAAACGCCGGCAAAGGCATTTCAGTCTGCTCCGTGCCCAGTTTGGTGGCAGTGTTACCACTACCAGGCAACGTCATCAGTCCCTAGGGTGTATAGCAAGGCCCGTACCAGCGCCGCGCTTTGAGCACCATACGGACAGGTCAAGAGCAAAACTTGCACCCTGGCGACAACTTCTTTCTAGAATCGCCACCCCCTAAAATTTCTCGCGCACTAAATCAGCGCGCGCGCACCACAGCGGAGCCTCAGATGAGCGAACCCTTGATTCTTCAGCCCACACTTGCCGCAGACTCGTGCGTCATTTGGTTGCACGGCCTGGGTGCCGACCGCTACGACTTTATGCCGGTTGCGGAGATGCTCCAGAAGCGTTTGCACAACACCCGCTTCGTTCTGCCCCAAGCGCCGACCCAGGCGGTAACCATCAACGGCGGCTACGCCATGCCCAGCTGGTACGACATTCTGGCCATGAGCCCGGCCCGCGCGATCAACCGCGAACAACTGGAAGCCTCGTCGCAGCAGGTAATCGCGCTGATCGAAGCGCAGCGTGACAGCGGCATTGATCCTGCGCGCATCGTTCTCGCCGGCTTCTCCCAGGGCGGCGCAGTGGTGCTGCACACCGCTTTCCTGCGCTGGCAGTTCGCCCTCGGCGGGGTAATGGCCCTGTCGACCTATGCACCGACCTTCAGCGACGACATCCAGCTGGCGGATACAAAAAAACAACTGCCGGTCCTGTGTTTGCATGGCACATTCGACGACATAGTTCTGCCGGCCATGGGCCGCGCAGCCCATGACTACCTGAGTGCCTCTGGCGTCAGCGTGCAATGGCGTGATTACCCGATGGGCCACGAAGTGGTGAATGAGGAAATCCGCGACATCGCCGACTGGCTGGAGCAACGGTTCACCAGTTGACTGTCTGCGAGCGAAAACATCTATGCCTGCCATCCCTGCGATCAAGACCCTGCGTGATATCCAGCTGATTGAGCAAACCCCACTGGCCGAGCGCGACCTGCCGGCCAGTACCTATGAGCTGATCCGCCGCAGCGCAGCGCGGCAAGCGGATGCCCCGGCACTCTCGTTTATCCTCCAGGGCACGGCAGATGAGGCGGCTTACCGCCTCAGTTATGGGCAACTGCTGGGTAAGATCACCCAGACCGCCAACGCCTTCCACCGCCTGGGCCTGCGCCCAGGCAAGGCGGTGTCGTTTCTGTTGCCGAACCTGCCACACACCCACTTCACCATCTGGGGCGGCGAGGCAGCCGGGATCGTCAACGCGATCAACCCGCTGCTCGACCCAGAACATATCGCCGAGCTGATCCAGGCCTCGGACTCCGAACTGCTGGTGACCCTGGCGCCCTTCCCCGGCACCGACCTGTGGGCCAAGGTCGAAGGCCTGCGCGATCAGCTGCCGAACCTCAAGGCGATTATCTGTGTGGACATGGCCAACCTGCTGCCGGAGCCACAGCGCAGCGCCATCAAGGCGCAGCGCGGGCCATTGCCAGACGGCGTGCTGGACTTCGACGAACTGATCGCCAGCTGCCCAGATGATCGCCTGGAAAGCGGCCGCGTCATCGCACCCGACGACATTGCCAGCTACTTCCACACCGGCGGCACCACCGGCACACCGAAACTGGCGCCACATAGCCACGGCAACGAAGTGGCCATGGCCTACAGCATGAATCTGGTTACCGGCTTCGAGCCGGGTGATGTCACCCTCTGCGGCCTGCCGCTGTTTCACGTCAACGGCGTGATCGTCACCGGACTCACCGCCTTTATCGGCGGCGCCGAAGTGCTGCTGGCCACCCCGCAGGGTTATCGCAACCCCAACCTGATCGGCAATTTCTGGAAAATCATCGAACGCCACAAGGTCAGCTTCTTCAGCGGCGTGCCGACCATCTACGCCGGTCTGCTGCAGGTGCCGAGCGAAGGTCATGACCTCAGCTCACTGAAATACGCATTGTGCGGCGCCGCACCGATGCCGGTGGAGCTGATTCGCCAGTTCGAAAGCAAAACCGGACTGACCCTGATCGAAGGCTACGGACTTACCGAAGGCACCTGCGGCAGCTGCGCCAACCCGCCTGCCGGTGAGCGCCGCCCCGGTTCCATCGGCCTGCCGATGCCCTATTGCGAAGTGAGCATCAAGGTGCTCGACGAACAGGGAAACTATCTAAGAGAGGCCGGACGCAATGAAATCGGCAACCTGTGCATCCGTGGCGCCACGGTGTTCAAGGGTTACCTGCAGAGCAGCAAAAACGCGGGCATCTGGGTCGACGGCGACTGGTTCAACACCGGCGACCTGGGGCGCGTCGACGCCGATGGCTATATCTGGCTGACCGGACGCAGCAAGGACCTGATCATCCGTGGCGGCCACAATATCGACCCGCAGATGATCGAAGAAGCGCTGCACAAGCACCCCGCCGTGGCCATGGCCGCAGCTGTCGGCAAGCCCGACGAAAAGGCCGGCGAACTGCCGGTGGTCTACGTGCAACTCAAGCCCGGCGCGCAGGTTAGCGAAGTCGAATTGCTGGCCCATGCCGCCGAACACATTCCCGAGCGTGCGGCGATCCCCAAGGATGCCTGGATCATCGACGCCATTCCGCTGACCGCAGTGGGTAAAACCTTCAAACCGGCGCTGCGCTTCGATGCCATTGCGCGCGTCTATCAGGCTGCACTGGCAGAGCTCGATGCACGCCTGCGCGTGGAGGTGCTCAGCGACGACAAGCGCGGCCAGGTCGCCCACATTCATCTGCCTGCCGGTCAAATCGCGCTGGCCGACGCCGTAACCCAACGCCTGGCCGGCTTTGCCGTGGCCATAGAACTGCACCCCGCCGAGTAAGCAAGTGCTGGCGCAAGGATCGCGCCAGAATTGTGACCAACCATTCAACTTCAAGACCACTGGTCGCCCGTGCGTCCGACAAGGATTGTCAGGCCTCAGACAGCGGAATATGTTCAGGCATGGTGTTCGCCCTTAATGCAGGGAGCGTTAGCGATGCCCAACTTTCCCAACTCACAGTCACACCTGCCAATCCGATGAAAAACGCCAAGTGGCAGGCCGACCTGCAACAACTTCGCCATCTGCGACTGTTCAATAACGTCGCCGCCAGCAGCATCAGCCAGCTGCTCAAGGAATTTCGTGCCTGCGATCTGGAAGCCGGCGAAGTCTTGCTGTCGCCCTTCAATCGCAACCAGTACCTCTATCTACTGCTCAAGGGCCAACTCAAGGTCTACCTCGGCTCGCTCGACAGCCAGGCCGTCAGCACCCTGAAAGTCGGCGACTGCGCCGGCGAAATCAGCTTTATCGACAATGAACACCCCTCCGCCTACGTGGTGGCGACTGAGCCCTGCTGCGTGCTGCGCCTACACCGCGAATCACTGTTCAACCTGTTCCAGCAATCGCCAGAACTGATGCAGAACATGCTCGAGCTGCTCTGCGACCGTGTGCGCAAAGGCAACCGGATCATCCTCGACAGCGAACAGACCGCCAATATCGACGCTCTCACCGGCGCCTATAACCGCCGTTGGCTGGAACATATATTCGAGCGCGAAAGCACCCGCAGTGCCTTCAATGGCAAGCCACTGTGCATGCTGATGCTCGATGTCGACCACTTCAAAGCCTACAACGACCAGCACGGCCACCTCGCTGGCGACTATGCCCTGTGCCTGGTAGCGCACACTCTGCGCAATCAGCTGCGCCCCAAGGACAGCCTGACCCGCTATGGCGGCGAAGAGTTCGTCATCCTGCTGCCAGAAATCGGCATCGATGAGGCGCGCAGCATTGGCGAACGACTGCGTTTGGCGCTGCGCAATGTCAGCTCGTTCCACTCACCGATTGGCGTGTTGCCGGGAGTGACCGTGTCCATTGGCCTGGCGCAGATGCAACCCAAGGACAGCCTGCAAGGCGTGATCGCTCGCGCCGATAGCGCGCTGTATCAGGCCAAGCAGCAAGGCCGCGACTGCCTCTGCGGTTAGCCGGCAGCGCTGCATCCAGCCATCACATTTCCCACTCACTCTTGCTAGAGTGCTGCGCATAAGAGTCTATTCACGATCTAGCGAGCTAGAGTCCTGCAAGGCAAAAATAGGCGAGGAAGCGGAGTGTACTTTTGTACATGAGCATTCCGAGCCTGTTTTTAACGCAGCAGGGCCGACGCGCAGCAGATCGGGAACAGGCTCTAACAACAACGCCCGGATGGCACCTTCTATATGCGCAAAATTCTGATCACCCTGCTGATAATCCTGTTGATCGCTGCGGGCAGTGTGTTTGCCCTGCCCTCCTTGCTTGACCGCAAGATGAACAGCGTCGAATCCCCCGCGCCTTACCCCGCCAGTGAATCGGCCAATCAGCTGCATCAACAGCTGTTTATCGCCGACCTGCATGACGACGTGCTGTTGTGGGAGCGCGACCTGCTCAAGCGCTATGACTTTGGCCACTCCGACCTGCCGCGCATGCTCGAAGGCCGTGTCGGCCTGCAGGTGTTCTCCACCGTGACCAAGACACCACGCGGCATCAACTATGAGCGCAACAGCGGCGAGACCGACAACATCACCCTGCTGGCCATGGCCCAGCGCTGGCCCAAGGAAACCTGGGATAGCCTGCTGCAACGCGCGCTTTACCAGGCGCACAAGCTCAATGAGGCCAGCGCCAACAGCAACGGTCGCCTGGTCATGATCAAGAGCCGTGGCGATCTGGCCAGCTTTGTCAGCGCCTGGCAGAAAGACCCGCAGCGTGTAGCGGCGATTCTCGCCACCGAGGGCCTGCAACCGATCGAAGGCAAGCTGGAGAACGTCGACGCACTCTATGACGCCGGCTTTCGCATCACCGGCCTGACCCACTTCTTTGATAACGAAATCGGCGGCTCGGCCCACGGCCTGGAAAAAGGCGGCCTGACCCCGCTGGGCCGGCAAGTGATCAAGCGCCTGGAAGAAAAAGCCATGCTCATCGACCTGGCCCACGCTTCGCGCCCGCTGATCGATGACGTGCTGGCCATCAGCACGCGCCCGGCGCTGGTCTCTCACACAGGTGTCGAAGGCACCTGCAAAGGCCCGCGCAACCTCAGCGACAAACACCTGAAAGCCATCGCTGCTACCGGTGGAGTCATCGGTATCGGTTACTGGGATGCCGCCGTATGCGCTACCTCGGTCGAGGCCATCGTCAAAGCCATTCGCTATACCGCCGGTTTGATCGGTGTGGAGCACGTGGCGCTGGGCTCGGATTTCAATGGCACCATCCATGCACCGTTTGACGTAACGGGCCTACCGCAACTGACCGAAGGCCTGCTCAAGGCGGGTTTCAGCCACGCGGACATTGCTGCGATCATGGGCGGCAACGTACAGCGTTTGCTGCTTGCCAGCCTTCCCGAAAATTGAGTAATAAACAGCCAATAGCCGCCATCCGGCGCGGCACTTCGCCGCGCCGGCTTCTTGCTTTACACTGGCGACCGTTCACTCCTTAACCAATTGATGAGATGACCGTGCTCAAAGCACTCAAGAAAATATTCGGCAAAGCCGAGGGCGAACAGCCCAGCCCAGTAACTCCGTCATCTGTAACGCCCAGCGCACCGCGCGTCCAGCCTGACGCCAACGCTGACAAATCCAGCCGCAGCGCCTCACCGCGCCCCACTGAAGCCGCTGAAAAACCGTTACAGAGCAAGGAAAAACCGGCGAAACCGCGCCGCGAACGCCCTGCCAAACCAGTCGACACCTGGAAACTGGAAGACTTCGCCGTAGCACCGGCTGAGGGCAAAACCCGTTTTCATGATTTCAAGCTCTCCCCCGAGCTGATGCATGCCATCCATGATCTGGGCTTCCCCTACTGCACGCCGATCCAGGCGCAGGTGCTGGGTTACACCCTCAGCGGCCGTGACGCCATCGGCCGCGCCCAGACCGGTACGGGCAAAACTGCCGCCTTCCTGATCTCGATCATCACCCAGCTGCTGCAAACCCCACCGCCGAAAGAGCGTTATATGGGCGAGCCGCGCGCACTGATCATCGCGCCGACCCGCGAGCTGGTGGTGCAGATCGCCAAAGACGCCGCCGACCTGACCAAATACACCGGCCTCAACGTGATGAGCTTTGTCGGTGGTATGGACTTCGACAAACAGCTCAAGCTGCTGGAATCGCGCTTCTGCGACATCCTGGTAGCCACCCCGGGCCGTTTGCTCGACTTCAACCAGCGCGGCGAAGTGCACCTGGATATGGTCGAAGTGATGGTGCTCGACGAAGCCGACCGCATGCTCGACATGGGCTTTATCCCCCAGGTACGCCAGATCATCCGCCAGACCCCGATGAAGGGCGAACGCCAGACTCTGCTGTTCTCCGCGACCTTCACCGAAGACGTGATGAACCTGGCCAAGCAATGGACCACAGAACCGGCGATCGTTGAGATCGAGCCGGAAAACGTCGCCAGCGATACCGTTGAGCAGCACGTTTATGCCGTGGCCGGCAGCGACAAATACAAACTGCTGTACAACCTGATCACCCAGAACGACTGGATTCGCGTGATGGTCTTCGCCAACCGCAAGGATGAAGTGCGGCGCATCGAAGAACGCCTGACCCGTGACGGCATCAGTGCCGTGCAGATGTCCGGCGATGTGCCGCAACACAAGCGCATCCGCGCCCTGGAAGGATTCCGTGAAGGCAAGATCCGCGTGATGGTCGCCACCGATGTGGCCGGCCGCGGTATCCACGTCGACGCGATCAGCCACGTGATCAACTTCACCCTGCCGGAAACGCCAGACGACTACGTGCACCGCATCGGTCGTACCGGCCGCGCCGGCAGCAGCGGCACCTCGATCAGCTTTGCCGGCGAAGACGACGCCTACGCCCTGCCCGCCATCGAAGCACTGCTGGGCCGCAAGATCGCCTGCGAAATGCCGCCTGACGAACTGCTCAAGCCGGTACCGCGCAAGCACTGATCCATGCGCAACTAAAAAAGGCGAAGCCCTGCGGCTTCGCCTTTTCTATTTTCCGCACCCTATCCACCCGCTGTCAGGGCGCAAACAACTCCAGCTGCTCGTGTTTGCCGCGCAGGTCATGCAAGCGTACGCCGACGCCGAGCAAGCGCACAGCCTTGTTGCCACGGGCGAAGGCCGCGCTTATCAACCGTGTATAGCTCTCCAGATCACGCCGCGCCCCGCCCTGCTCCAGAGTGGTCTGGCTGAAATCGTGGAACTTGATTTTGACGAAGGGCTTATCCGGCCGATAACTCGCATCCAGCCGCTCCATCCTCTTTGCCAGTTGCTCCAATAGCGCGGGCAACTGCTCCAGGCAGGCGGCCAAGTCCGGCAGATCCTTATCAAAGGTGTTTTCCACGCTGACCGACTGACGCCGACTGTCGTTATGCACAACTCGCTCATCAATCCCGCGCGCCAGGCCCCACAAACGCTCGCCGAAACTGCCGAACTCCTTGACCAACGCCAGCTTGTTCCATTCGCGCAGGTCGCTGCAGGTACGAATGCCCAAACGCCCAAGCTTGTCGGCTGTGACCTTGCCCACACCATGCAGCTTGTTTACCGGCAACGCAGCAACAAAGTCCTCAACCTGATCCGGGGTGATGACGAATAGCCCGTTAGGCTTCTTCCAGTCGCTGGCGATCTTGGCCAGAAACTTGTTTGGCGCCACGCCCGCCGAGACGGTGATATGCAGCTCCTGCGAGACCCGCCGACGAATATCCTGAGCGATGCGCGTGGCGCTGCCGGCAAAGTGCGGGCTGTCGGTTACATCCAGGTAGGCCTCGTCCAGCGACAAGGGCTCAATCAGCTCGGTGTAATCGCGAAAAATCGCATGAATCTCCCGCGATACCGCCTTGTAGGCATCCATCCGCGGCTTGACGATTACCAGGTCCGGACACAACTTCAGCGCCTGCCCGGAAGCCATCGCCGAGCGCACACCATAACTGCGCGCCTCGTAATTGCAGGTGGCAATCACCCCGCGCCGATCTGCCAAGCCACCGACCGCCAAGGGCTTGCTCGCCAGGCTCGGGTCATCCCGCATCTCGATTGCTGCGTAGAAGCAATCACAGTCCACGTGAATGATCTTGCGGCTGTTCATCGCCAAACTCACAGATCCTGCGGCTACTGCTCGGCTGAGCTAACAGGCGCTGCCGGTTTCGCCTCGCTCGCCGCATCCTCAGACTTACTCATATAAGACTGGATAATCAGGATGACAATCAGCATAAACGCAGCCAATGGCACCAACTTGGTCTTCGCTGCCACGGCAGCGCCGCAACCCGGACAGGTCTTGGCATCGGCCGGTACCTGAGCACCACAGGCTTTGCATTCAACGCTCATAACTTTCCTCCCATTTAATGGGCACGGACTCTAGCCCAACAGCCCGGTTGCGGGCTATGCCGAAAGCAAACCTGTCCACCCAATCAAGCTCTAGCACAGGGTTTTGCAGCGTAAAACCAATCAGCGCACGGCTAAGCATCTGAATAAAAACAACTTCTAGCAACCTTTAGGTTGACAAGCAGCATTTAGACGCTAGAATTGGCGCCGCGGGATGGAGCAGTCTGGTAGCTCGTCGGGCTCATAACCCGAAGGTCGTCGGTTCAAATCCGGCTCCCGCAACCAGATACTCAAAAAGGCCACTCAATCGAGTGGCCTTTTTGCATTTTCGCCCAACCGATTTAAGTTATTGATTAAAAACCACTAATCAATTGACAAAGCACCGTTCCTGTATAGAATGGCCGGCGCGGGATGGAGCAGTCTGGTAGCTCGTCGGGCTCATAACCCGAAGGTCGTCGGTTCAAATCCGGCTCCCGCAACCAGATACTCAAAAAGGCCACTCAATCGAGTGGCCTTTTTTGTTTCTGCCACCAGCACAACCTAAGCATTTGATTAAGAACACTATTTTGTTGACAGCACACGATTTCTATATAGAATGGCCGGCGCGGGATGGAGCAGTCTGGTAGCTCGTCGGGCTCATAACCCGAAGGTCGTCGGTTCAAATCCGGCTCCCGCAACCAGATACTCAAAAAGGCCACTCAATCGAGTGGCCTTTTTGTTTGTGCGTGATTTAAGTGATCCTGCTCAGCAAGGCTTAAGGTTTGCCTATCTAGACTGGAGCAGATCCTCACTTACAGCCTCGGAGCCCACACCACCATGCCCTGGAAAAATACCCAATCGCGCTACGGCAGCCTGTCCATCGCCTTGCATTGGCTGATGCTGATTCTGATTGCCGGCGTCTACGCCTGCATCGAACTCAAAGGCAATTTCCCCAAGGGAAGCGACACTCGCGAGCTGCTCAAGCAGTGGCACTTTATGCTCGGACTGAGTGTATTCGCCCTAGTCTGGTTGCGCCTGCTAGCGCGCGCCATTGCACCGACACCGGCAATCCAACCCACCCTACCCGCCTGGCAAGCCATCCCGGCCAAACTGATGCATCTGGCACTCTACGGCCTGATGATCGGCGCACCGTTGGCAGGCTGGCTGATCCTCAGTGCAGCAGGCAAACCCATCCCCTTCTTTGGCCTGGAGTTGCCGCCACTGGTCGGCAAGAACCCGGATCTGGCCGGCACTATAAAGGAATGGCATGAACTGGCCGGCAGCGCTGGATACTGGCTGATCGGCCTGCACGCCGTCGCCGGGCTGCTCCACCATTTCGTCGTTCGCGACAACACCCTGACGCGCATCCTGCCAAGCAAGCAGTCCTAACTTCGTCAGGCAATCAGCCCCACTCCATCAAGGCGACGCTCAGTGCTGGTCAATTGCCAGCGTCGCCGCTAGAATTGCGCACTTTTTGATCAGAGGCGCGCCAAGCGCCCAGCATCCATCCGTACACGCCTGAGGTTAACGCCATGTCCACCCCCGCCACGCCCAAAGTCGGCTTCGTTTCACTCGGTTGCCCCAAGGCGCTGGTGGACTCCGAACGCATCCTGACCCAGCTGCGCATGGAAGGTTATGAAGTGGTATCCACCTACCAGGACGCCGACGTGGTGGTGGTTAACACCTGTGGCTTTATCGACAGTGCCAAAGCCGAGTCGCTGGAAGTCATCGGTGAAGCCCTGGCAGAAAACGGCAAAGTGATCGTGACTGGCTGCATGGGCGTGGAAGAAGGCGCAATCCGCAACGTGCACCCCAGCGTGCTTTCGGTGACCGGCCCGCAGCAATACGAGCAAGTGCTAAACGCCGTTCACGAAGTAGTGCCACCACGCCAGGACCACAACCCCCTGATCGACCTAGTGCCGCCACAAGGCATCAAGCTGACGCCGCGCCATTACGCCTATTTGAAGATTTCCGAAGGCTGCAACCACAGCTGCAGCTTCTGCATCATCCCTTCGATGCGCGGCAAGCTGGTCAGCCGCCCAGTTGGTGAAGTGCTCAGCGAAGCCGAGCGCCTGGTCAAAGCCGGCGTCAAAGAGCTGCTGGTGATCTCCCAGGACACCAGCGCCTATGGCGTGGACGTGAAATACAAGACCGACTTCTGGAACGGCCAGCCGGTGAAAACCCGCATGACCGAAATGTGCGAAGCACTCTCCAGCATGGGCGTATGGGTGCGCCTGCACTACGTCTACCCCTACCCGCACGTCGACGAATTGATCCCGCTGATGGCCGCCGGCAAGATCCTGCCGTACCTGGATATCCCCTTCCAGCACGCCAGCCCGAAAGTGCTCAAGCTGATGAAGCGCCCAGCCTTCGAAGACAAGACCCTGGCGCGCATCAAGAACTGGCGCGAGATCTGCCCGGAACTGACCATCCGCTCGACCTTTATCGTCGGCTTCCCCGGCGAGACCGAAGAAGACTTCCAGTACCTGCTTAACTGGCTGACCGAAGCCCAACTCGACCGCGTCGGCTGCTTCCAGTACTCACCAGTAGAGGGCGCTCCGGCCAACCTACTCGACAACGCCGTGCCGGACGACATCAAGCAGGACCGCTGGGACCGTTTTATGGCCCACCAGCAAGCCATCAGCACCGCCCGCCTGCAGCTGAAAGTCGGCAAGGAAATGGACGTACTGATAGACGAAGTCGACGATCAGGGCGCAGTCGCCCGCTGCTACGCCGACGCCCCGGAGATCGACGGCAGCGTGTTTATCGCCAGCACCAACGTCAATCCAGGCGACAAGGTCCGCGTCCGCATCGTCGACGCCGATGAATACGACATGTGGGCCGAGCTGATCTAACTCCCACACCATATATCGCTCGATAAAAAGCCCTGCCGATGCAGGGCTTTTTTATGCTCGATCCAAAGGGCTTAGCACTCCCAGACCACCGCAATTGAGCACGTGGGTGTAAACCATCGTTGTCTGGACATCCACATGCCCCAACAACTCCTGCACGGTGCGAATATCCTTACCACCCTCAAGCAGATGAGTCGCAAAGGAATGGCGCAAGGTATGCGGCGTGGCAGGCTTAAGCACACCCGCACCACGAACGGCCTCACGCATCGCCCGCTGGATGGTTTTCTCATGCACGTGATGCCGAAAAATACCCTTTGAACGGGGATCAACCGAGCGGTTGCCCGACGGGAACACAAACTGCCAAGCCCAGTCAGCCGCCGCACTCGGATACTTGCGCGCCAGAGCAAACGGCAGATTGGCCCGCCCGAATCCTTCAGCCAAATCCTGCTGGTGCACATCGGCAACCTTCTGCAAATGCTCCTGCAAAGGCGCAACCAACGTGCGGGGCAACATGGTTACCCGATCCTTCTGCCCCTTACCGTCGCGCACCACAATCTCACCGCGGGAAAACTCAACATCCTTGACCCGTAAGCGTAATGCTTCCAGCAGACGCAAGCCGGAACCATAAAGCAGTGCTGCTACCATCAACTTAACCCCGGATAACTGCGCCAGAACCCTAGTCACTTCATCACGCGTCAGCACTACCGGTAGATGCTTGGGCTTTTTGGCCCGGACAATACCGTCCAGCCAAGGCAGCTCAACCTTCAACACCTCTTTATAAAGAAACAGCAAAGCCGCCAACGCCTGATTTTGCGTAGCACCCGCCACATTGCGCTTGACCGCTAAATGCGTCAGGAACGCCTCGATCTCGGCCGCGCCCATTTCCAGAGGATGACGATACTGATGAAAGCGGATATAACGCTTAACCCATTCGGCATAGGCCGTCTCTGTGCGAATGGAATAGTTTCTGACTCGAATCTGCTGACGCACTTGGTCCAACAGCTTAGACTTGCCGTCATCCATGTGGTGTTGCCTCCTGAGTAATGTCGCGTTACTCGCGATAATCACCAGACTAGACAAGGACTTACCAGGTAACAAGGCGAGTTATACGACACGAAAAAGCGACATCGCATGTCGCATAATTAATAGTTAGAGCCAACATGCTACCGTACCAATATGTAACTTCGCTGCGTATTCGGCACCCATCTATGCCACACGAAGACATCACGTCCGCGATTGGCATAGAGCCTAAGCACAAATGGACAATAGGTGAGCCCCGTATTTCACCTAAAGGAAAACTATTAGGGGGAGTTCGTACTAATTCGTATTTGAGCGCCTTACTAGTTTCAGAACCAATTTCATCTGAAACAAAAGAACTCGAAGAAACGCCATATTTACTTACCACCCAATTTCAGCACCTTGGGCCATTCTTCTTAAATCTTAGAGAAAACGATGGGAGGTCTGAGTTCTTCGTAGGCCTGTATAGTAAACACAACATTGTTATCGATCTTGAACCAAAATTAATGGCTCTGCTAGCAAACGCATCACTGAATATTTGTCTTGACTGTTATCCTTTGGAAAAATTGTAGGCTCTAACAAACGGCTCAAATCGTTCGCTTCGCTCACTGGGACGGCGTGCCGCCGCCCCTTAACCTATCGTTAGCCCTATGAACGAAAACCTCATAATCCAGTCAGCTCACGAAACCGATTCAGCGCATGTCGCAGAGCTTATACATAGTGTTGCTCATTACTTTCTGTCCACTCCGTCTGGCGTTGGTGCAGAAAGCTTTATGGCAAGCATCTCGCAAACAGCTATTGCTGGATACATCACTGCCAAAAACTTCAATTACATCCTTGGTTTTATGGGCACAAAACTGGTTGGGGTCGCAGCGCTCAGAGACAACAAACACATATACCACCTATTTGTTCATCCCGAATTTCACCGGCGCGGCATTGCAAACAAACTCTGGCAACACTTGAAGAGTGAGGCGCTCGAGCATGATGGCGCAGGAACCTTCACTGTAAATTCATCAATTTATGCAGCACCAATGTATTCACGCTTCGGTTTTGCCTCCACATCAGAACCGCAAAATAAAAATGGCATACAATTTGTTCCCATGCAGCTTTCCGTGTGCGGCTAACAACTGGTTCAAACCGTTCGCTACGCTCACTGGGACGGGCTAAAGCCCGCCCCTTAACCATACGTTAGGTTCTTATGGCCAAATTTCTCTTCGCGCCTCTAGTAATTGCCATCTTTATTTCTGGCTGCTTGGACACCGCACAAGATAACGCTGAGAAAAAAGCAATGAATGAAACAAGCACAGTAGAGCCTAACGCTCCACCGTTGAATCAAGCCCAGGAGTTGGCGGTAAGTAAACTCTCTGCCTCGGATGTAGAGAAAATTGATACCGAGCTGCTTGCAAATACAGGCAGTAGTTGGCGAAAGGTTGCAATGGTTGTAGGGCTAACCATGAGCAAAACTCAGGGTCAGTTCAACGACATTCCAGATCTTTGCTACTCGCAGCGCGTGGCTAACCTTGTCGAGCAAGGGCACCTTGAGTCACAGGGCAACCTGCTGCAAATGCGCTATAGCGAGGTAAGGCGCTCGCGCACCGTGCAACCATAAAAACCTAACTACTGGTTCAAGTCGCTCGCTTCGCTCACTCGGGACCGGCTAAAGCCGGCCCCTTAACCAAACGTTAGGCAGTCATGGAAAGACAACGAGTATCCTTTGAGGAATCGTGCAAACGGCCATGCACACTACGGCTTAGTCGATGCGGCGGGCCAACAGTGCACGGTTTAAATGGCTATGCTTGTGAAAACTGTATTAGAAAAGCGTTAGTTAAACTCCACACGAAGCGTGAAACAAGCATGCAAAATTGCTCTTACTGCGGCAAAGCGCCTTCATATCAATGCCAACAAATTAATACATGCAAAGAGTGCTTTGAAAATGCACTAAAAAGCGTAGAGCATTGGTACAAAAAACAAGATCTGGGGAATGCCTAACTAGGCGCTCAAATCGCTCGTTTCACTCACTGGGACCGGCAAAGCCGGCCCCTTAGCTTAATCGTTAGGCAAATCTATGGAATGGGCAATATTTACATGGTTCCCAGAACATGGGGCTGAGAAAATCCATGGCGATGACATAGATTTACTCGCGAACGGTGTTCAAGGCCGTATTGTTAAAGTTCTGGGTAAAGATGAGAATTGGGTGATCATTAATTTCCACACCGACGCAATTCGCGTAGAAGAGTCTTCATTAATTGAAACCCCAGAACCAAAGTTCAAACTAGGAGATTTCGTGAAAACCACTCCACCAAGAACAGAGAAAAACGGTGTCGTATCACTTGTATCGTGGCACTACACAAAGAAAAAACCATATTATCTTTTAACCACCAATAGCATTGAAAGTCACTCGCGCTATCTTGAGCATGAACTCGCGCAGGCCTAACAAATGGTTCAAATCGTTCGCTCCGCTCACTGGGACGGGCTAAAGCCCGCCCCTTAACCAAACGTTAGGTGCCAATCATGAACCCTGGCTATTTACAACGAAAACTCCATAACGTAGCTGAGTGGTGGCAAGTACCTATAACTCGGAAAGATAGAATTCTAGGTGCTGTGGTAGGTGGTTTCGGGTGCTTCTGGATTGGCGTACTTGGTAGATTATTACTCGGGCCAATGCCGGTATCGATTAGTACCATCGGTTGGTGGGCGCTTTATTCAATCATCGTCGGAACCTTCCTTGGTATAGCATTCCCAAAGGTGATATTTTTCGTCTGTTATCCATTTTCTATATTCGGTGGTGGAGTTGGCTCCTAACAAGTCGCTCAAATCGCTCACTTCGTTCGCTGGGACGGCGTGCCGCCGCCCCTTAGCTTAATCGTTAGATGCACTTTGAAATATTCTGGAGCACCAAGAAATGGACAACTCATTCTCCAGCTACAAAGCCTTGATCCGCAAGGCGATACAGGATGCAAACTTTCAACAGCACTCCGCGCTCATCTCGGGAGTTCTACTGCGACTCAGCAGATTGCTAGAAGCATCGGACGTGGCGTCGTTGAGCTCGGAGCAGCTTGAACTTCACAAGCAACTTATCTCAATGGTGCAGACCAATGCGATGGACTTGCAAAATTTGAGACGTCTTCTTCATCTAGCTACTGAAATATCGGATTCGTATGAGGATCATTCAATAGATATAGATCCGAACGTAATTCAGTTCTGGTCGGCACTAGATAGCTTTAGTGCATATGAGGCAGATGCATCTCCAGATCAGGTCGCAAGTATTTCGGAGTCCATCCTCAATGTACTTGATTTCCACTACACCGGCAGCACCCCGCTCGAGCAGTGGCTAGCGACTCCAGAAATCAGACAAGAGTTGGATCTTCAACTACAAGATCTCGGGACGCGCCTCTAACAATTCATTCAAGCCGACCCCGCTTCGCGGGTCGGCTTAATTCAGGCGTTAGGCCTTACATGACAGATTGGTCGATTCCAAATTGGGGAAAACCGTGGCAGCCAGAGATAGAGATTCCTCTACTGCGTTCGTTAGCTGATCTCGTTGAATCGCGTTGGCCACACATCCGTTGTACCACCGATTTTGCAACTGTCGGCGCCGCATTCATCGAGTTCCATACTAACGGTGTTTGCGTTGGCCGGGCTTGTGTCAGCGTCATAGAATCCGCTGCTCCGCATTTCAGTTGCTACCTTGGAGCCGCCGAGGACGAGTTTCACGGCTACAACATAGAAGCCGCGGCATCAGTTGTAGGTCACTATTCCGACGCCCTACCGGACATCAAGGCCTAACAAGTGGTTCAAACCGTTCGCTGCGCTCACTGGGACCGGCTGAAGCCGGCCCCTTAACCAAACGTTAGGTGCTTATATGCTGATAGTCATTCGCATAATTCTGAGCCTTACAGCCTTAATTGTCGGATTTGGTATAGCCGGTGCTGTTGGGTCATGTATGGGGCAACGTAATTGCGAGTCGACGCTCGGAACTAGTTTGTTTTGGGCTAGCCTTATATCAGCACCTTTCGTGATTTCAGCGCTGACGTGTAATGCTCGTAGCAACCTAACTTCAATTATAAATCTAATTTGTCTAGCAATAATTTCCACATACGTTTGCTTCTTGTTTTCGTCGACATCTATACCTTGGAATTTAATTAGCACACTCAAAATCATAACGCAGTGGAAAAACGTTAATTACCTAATATTTCTAGCCGGCATTCTCCCCTCAATACTCGTTCACGCATCCCTTATATGTATGTTATACCTCGCGCCTAGAAACATTAAAGCTCTACAGAACGAATAAAGATCCACAATTTATCGACCCACACCTAACTAGTGGTTCAAATCGTTCGCTGCGCTCACTGGGACGGGCTAAAGCCCGCCCCTTAACCGTACGCTAGACGCTGCACAGCCACCGCAGGGAGCCCTCATGTATTCGCATGTATTTTTTGGTGTCACTGACTTTGAGCGTGCTTTAGTTTTCTATAACTCTTTAATGTCTTGCTTGGGCCTAGAAACTCGTTTCTGTGATCGAAATAGGCCTTGGGCCGGCTGGCATAGCGCTGGCGGCACTCAACCCCTATTCCTCATAGGAAAACCATACAATGAACAACCGCATAGTTGTGGCAACGGCAGCATGGTGGCTTTTCAAGCAAAAAACCGTGCAATAGTTGATGCCGCCCATAAAACAGCACTAATCAACGGTGGCATTTGCGAGGGTAAACCAGGTTTGCGCCCTGAGTATCATGAAAATTATTACGGCGCATACTTCAGAGATCCTGATGGCAACAAAATCTGCATTGCTTGTCACGCACCTGAAGGCGAAGTTAATGTCCTGGTAAGCAACGTCTAACAATGCGCTCACTAGGATGGGCTAAAGCCCGCCCCCTTAGCTTAATCGTTATACGGAAAAACGGACCGTGACTGTCCAGGGAGTAGTGACTGCAATGCACCCTATCCAATGTAAATGTGGCGCCCTCCGAGGCCAACTCGAAAGCAACGGGGCTCATAATCGCCTTATCTGCTATTGCACAGACTGCCGTGCGTTCGCACGCTTTCTTGGAAAAACCACTGACGTACTAGATGGGCAAGGTGGGACAGAGATCATCCAAGTAGCGCAACCGCGCTTGCACTTTATCCAAGGCGAAGATTGCCTGTCGGCGGTACGTCTTAGCGCAAACGGCATGATCCGTTGGTATACAACATGTTGCGGAACGCCTATTGGTAATACGATGGGCAATCCCAAAGCATCGTTCATTGGATTGATTCACACCTGCCTTGACCGGAGTCAAATGGATAAAGACTTCGGCACCCACATTGCAGTTCTGAATACGGATACTGCGTTGGGAAAATCGAAGCCCAAGCAGCGCGGACTCTTGGGGGTTTTAGCTCGCTTCATATGGATCCTGATCACGAATCTTATCGGTAGAAGGTATCGGAAATCCCCTTTGTTCAATACCTCAGGCCTGCCTCGGGTAGACCCGCAGATACTGAGCCCTGAAGAGTTGGCTAAATTTAAGCTTGCCGTATAGCCGATCCTCCAACATCGCACACCTTCTTCGCTCAGCAGTTAAAGCTATGTTTTATCTATCGGTTAGCTTAATTTCTGTAAGCCGCAGGTAAACACCCGTGTTCGCATATATATGTCTCGGAACCAACGACCTTAAACGGGCGATTAAATTTTACGATTCAACGCTTGCACCTCTTGGCCTTAGCAGGTGCAACACATCCAATGAACCGAACTGGGACGGCTGGGCTGGTTGGGGAACTTATGAATCTGGAGGAGCAGAAGAATTGGCACTCTGGGTATGCTCACCTTTTAATAACTCTTGTGCCACACCCGGCAATGGCACAATGGTTGGCTTGCGAGCTAACACATGGGCCGAAGTCCAAGAGTTTTATGATGCGGCATTGAAAAATGGCGGCACATCAGAAGGGACTCCAGCTTTGCGCCCACAATATGCCAAAGATTTTTATGCTGCTTATGTGCGCGATCCGGACGGTAACAAAATTGCTGCTATCTGCAGAGGCTTTACTAGTGCCTAAATTACTTACTGCAGCGGAGCCTAAAAAGCGCTTTTTTGTGCACATTGAAAGGATAAACCACTCCTTGGCTTAATCGCAGGAATCTCATCAACTAATTAAATCACTTCACGATAAAGCATGACGAGACAATAAAATCATTTCTACTGCCTACCAAAGCCCACTAAACCACATTACTCTTCGCGCACTTTAATTACTGATATACATCCTTGCAACATATCCCCTTAACTTCGATACAACCTAGATAAACTACAGACATTAAGGCTACTATTTCAGCATTAACACCCAACATGATAATTTCTGATAATTGTAAAAACCGGCCTATCCTGATTCTGCTCTACTCGAAAATGCTATGCACTTTGACGATATCCTGCATCTTCAGTAAGAACAATGCGTCTCAGACGGACCTAGACCACAGCAATCAATTCATCGAGACATCCGGCCATGACTGAACAACAAGTGTCTGCCTCCATACGCAAACCCTGCCATATACGCAAAGCGCTGCTGTTACCAACGCTGCTATTTCCGCTTGCCTGCTTGGCATCGCCTATAGGCCAGATCACCAAGGTCAGCGTGCAGGAGCAGGGAATCGGTCCGCAGTCAGAGGGTTGCTCCGAGTTTGTGATCAGCCCGGAGCAGGCACAGGCATTCTTTGAGCAGGCGGTAGTTATTACCGCACGTCAGCAGCATGACTTTTTTCTCTACGGCCCCTGTACTGCACGCGGCACGTTGGAAAGCCGCTATGGCCAATGGCAATGGGTTATCCGCAATCTGGGCACCGCGACCCTAACGGCGAGCAATGGCGACACCTTCCTCTTGGGCGACCCAGGTCAGGAGTCGGATCTGTCCGGCGAATAACTCAACTCAAACAATCCCCTCAAGCACGGCCTGCGCAGCTACTCGCAGCTCACCGCGCACTGTCACATGCCCTTGCTATGCTTTTGCCCGTCGATCACGCACGTGTGGTTGCGATGATCGCTGTTCTACCCCTTCCTTTTTTACTTGATGGAGGCCGCCATGGCTGGTTGGTATGAACTTTCGAAGAACGATAAAGGCCAGTTCTTTTTCGTGCTGAAGGCAGGCAATGCCGAGGTGATTTTGCGCAGTGAGCAGTACGAGACCCGCGCGGCTGCCGAAGGCGGTATTGCTTCAGTACAGAAGAATGCGCCCGCCGATGAACGTTATGAGCGCAAGGATGCCAGTGATGGGCGTTTCTACTTCAACCTCAAGGCGGCCAACCATCAGGTGATTGGCACCAGCCAGATGTACAAGGCTGCAGCCAGCCGTGAGGGCGGCATTGAGTCGGTCAAGACCAATGGCCCCACGACCACCATCAAGACTGACTAACCCTCCGGGCATGTCAGTCGGCAGGCTTCATAGCCCTGACTGACATGCCCAACGCGGCTGAAAATGCCGTCGCCGGGGGCGGCATGCCCTTGTGATACGCCAGGGGCCTAGGTAACGTGAGCGCACTTTTCAGGAGTGCCACAATGCGTTTCAGCCGCCCGTTTTGCTTTGCCTTGTTGCCACTGCTCGCCAGTTGCCAGGTGTTTACCGATAAACCCGTCGAACCGGTGATTGAGCAGACGCGCATGCAGGGCGAACTCAGCCTGAACGCGGGCCAGTTGCTGTTTCGCCCCTGCCAGGAACAACGTCAATTTATCCTCAAGGAAGACAGCGCAGCCGAGCTGAGCAGCGATGCCAGCACGCTGTTCGGTGACGGCCACGCCACGCTGTATGTCGATATGCGCGGCCAGCTGCAGGCCAATGCGCAGAAAGGTGTCGATGGTCAGTTCGTGCCGAGCCAGGTATACCGCGTACAGGCTGAAGGCCATGGCTGCACAGATATCAACTTTGCCCGCACCATCCTGCGTGCCAGCGGCCACGAGCCGGACTGGAATATCGCGGTAAGCAATCAGGGGCTGATCCTCAATCGCCCAGGCCAGGAGCCACAAGCGCTGCCGTACCTGGAAGAGCAATTGCCCGAAGGCCGCCTTAACCTCAGCAGCGAAGCCAACGGCCAACGCCTGGATCTGTGGGTCGCCCGCCAGCGCTGCGTCGACGGCATGAGTGGCGCGGTGCAGCACCTGAGTGCCGAATTGCGTCTTAATGGGCAAGTCCTGCGTGGCTGCGCCTACCTGGGCGGCGCACGCAACGATTAGCAATCAGATCGCTGAGATAGATCAGCCGAGCGGCAGACGATTGGCCTAAGCTGCAAGGGAAGACAGCCAAAGGGATATCGTTATGCTGCGCATTGCTATCAATGGATATGGACGTATCGGTCGCTGCCTAGTGCGCGCGTTGTTCGAGCGCAAACTGGAGCAGCAGATCCACCTCACCGCGATCAATGACCTAGGTGAGCAAAGCACCCTCGCCCACCTCACCCGCTTCGACTCCACCTTCGGCCGCTTTCCTGGGGATATCAGCCTGGACGGCGATACCTTGCTGGTAAACGGCCACCCGATCCAGCTGCTGCGTGAGCGCGAAGTGACTAATCTGCCCTGGCGTGAGCATGCGGTGGATCTGGTACTCGAATGCACCGGCAAGCTGAAGAAGCGGGCCCAGGTCGAACAGCACATCAGCGCCGGCAGCCCGCGCGTGCTGCTCTCGCACCCGCTGGACAGCGCCGATCTGACCGTGGTCTATGGCGTTAACCACCAGCTGCTCGGCGATCAGCAGATCGTGTCCAACGCCTCCTGCACCACCAACTGCCTGGCGCCGATGGCCAAGGTACTGCACGAGGCCGTGGGCATTCGCCAGGGCCTGGTCAATACCATCCACTCCTACACCAATGACCAGAACCTACTGGACAAGACCCACAGCGACCTCTACCGCGCCCGCGCCGCCGCGTTGTCGATGATTCCCACCAGCACCGGTGCGGCCAAGGCCATCGGCCTGGTGATGCCGGAGCTGATTGGCCGCCTGGATGGTTTATCGATACGCGTACCAACGCCCAACGTCTCGCTGGTCGATCTGACCTTTACCAGCGAACGCCCGACCAGTCGCGAAGCGATCAACGCCGCTCTAAAGGCCGGCGCCTTGCAGTTGCCGCCAGGGGTGATGGAATGCAACGAGCTGGCGCTGGTTTCCAGCGACTTCAACGGCTACCCGGTGTCCTGCGTGGTCGACCTCAGCCACACCCGCGTGCAGGGCGATCTGGTCAAGGTCTTGGCCTGGTATGACAACGAGTGGGCCTTCGCCAACCGCATGCTCGATGTGATGCTTGCCTGGGTAAAGCCTGAGGCACGCTAGCACTCAGCCATATGACAGGCCGCTGCCCGCTACCGGCGGCGGCCTTTAACCACGGATCAGGCGTATAATCACCGCCTTTTAAAAGCTGCCGGGTTGCCTCCGGCCCTGAAAGTGGATCGTTCCTCATGCTTCGTATCACCGAACTCAAGCTGCCCCTCGATCATCCCGACGAGGCTCTGCGCCCGGCCATTGTCCAGCGCCTCGGGATTGCCGACAGCGAGCTGCTTGGCTTCACCTTGTTCAAGCGCAGCTACGATGCGCGCAAGAAATCCACTGAAATGCACTTTATCTACACCATCGACTGCGAGCTGCGCGATGAAGCGGCGCTGCTGGCCACGTTCAGCGATGACCGGCATATCAGCGTCACCCCGGATACCGCCTACAAACCGGTCGGCATGGCGCCTGAGAACCTCGCAGAGCGTCCGCTGGTCGTCGGTTTCGGCCCCTGCGGGATTTTCGCCGCGCTGATTCTCGCCCAGGCCGGACTCAAGCCCATCGTGCTGGAACGCGGCACCGAAGTGCGCCAGCGTACCAAGGACACCTGGGGCCTGTGGCGCAAGAACGTGCTCAACCCCGAGTCCAACGTGCAGTTCGGCGAAGGCGGTGCCGGCACCTTCTCCGATGGCAAGCTGTACAGCCAGATCAAGGACCCCAAGCATTACGGGCGCAAGGTGCTGCATGAGTTCGTCAAAGCCGGCGCGCCAGACGAGATTCTCTATGTCAGCAAGCCGCATATCGGCACCTTCCGCCTCACCGGCGTGGTCGCCACCATGCGCGAGGAAATCAAGGCGCTGGGCGGCGAAGTACGCTTTCAGCAGCGCGTCAGCGATGTGCTGATCGAAGATGGCCAGCTCAAGGGCGTGGTACTCGACAGCGGCGAGCAGATTCTCAGCCGCCAGGTGATCCTGGCCCTGGGCCATAGCTCGCGTGACACCTTCCGCATGCTGCATAAGCGCGAGGTATTTATGGAAGCCAAGCCGTTCTCGGTGGGCTTTCGTATCGAGCACCCGCAAGGTCTGATCGACCGCGCGCGCCTGGGCAAATACGCAGGACATCCCAAGCTCGGTGCTGCGGATTACAAACTGGTGCATCACGCCAAAAACGGCCGCTCGGTCTACAGCTTCTGCATGTGCCCAGGCGGCACCGTGGTCGCGGCCACCTCAGAGCCGAACCGCGTGGTGACCAATGGCATGAGCCAGTACTCGCGCAATGAGCGCAATGCCAACGCCGGCATCGTCGTCGGCATCACCCCGGAGCAGGATTATCCGGGCGGCCCGCTGGCCGGTGTGGAGTTGCAGGAGCGCCTGGAATCCCAAGCCTATCTGCTCGGCGGCTGCACCTACGAGGCGCCGGGGCAACTGGTCGGCGACTTTATCGCGGGCAAGCCGTCCACTGAACTGGGTAGCGTCGAGCCGTCGTACAAACCGGGGATCAAGCTGGGCGATCTGGCGCTGGCGCTACCGGACTTTGCCATCGAAGCCATCCGCGAAGCGCTGCCGGCCTTCGGCAAGCAGATCAAGGGTTTCGACCTGCATGATGCGGTGCTGACCGGCATCGAGACCCGCACCTCTTCGCCACTGCGCATCACCCGTGGCGCGGATATGCAGAGCCTAAACGTCCGCGGCCTGTACCCGGCCGGGGAAGGTGCGGGTTACGCCGGCGGCATTCTCTCCGCCGGGGTTGATGGCATTCGCGTGGCCGAAGCGCTGATTCGCGACATGCTGGGGATTGCCGAACCTGTCTAAAAGGTCACCCACATGCTGCCTGTAAACCAGGCAGCATGTGGACTACAGCTTGACCAACTCGACCCGGCGATTCTTCGCCCGCCCTTCTTCGCTGCGATTGTCCGCCACTGGCCGCTCCTGGCCAAAACCTGCGGCATTCAACCGCTGCGCCTCGATACCGGCGGCGACTATGGCGTTCATCACGCTCTGCGCACGCTGTTCGGACAACAGCTTGTTGGCCTCCGCCTGGCCCTGACTATCGGTATGGCCTTCAATGGCCAGGCGCAGAGCCGGCGCGGCGTTCAGCATGCTGACAATCTCCGCCACGGTGGCCTGGCCATCGGCCTTGAGCTCGGCTTTGCCCGTGTCGAAGTTGATATACAGGGCGATAAAGCCGTTGCGGTTGAGTTCATCGAGCAACTGGTTGGCGCTGACCACCTGCTGCATGGCCGCCACTTCGACAATCACCAGCTTGTAGCTCTGGGTCGGTGCGCTGAAAATTTCCGGTTCGAGGCGCACCCACACTTCCTTACCACCGGTCGTGACCTTCAGCGTGGTTTCGCCGCCATCGCCATCCTGCGGCAGACGCTCGTAAACCACTTCGCCGCCGATCGACTTGATCGCGTTCTGGTAGTTGCGCAGCAGCTGCAGTGGGCTCGGCTGATTGTCTACCGCGTTGTGGAAATAGCGAATCTGCGTGGCATCGCCTTCCACGGTCTGGCGCTGCGGCACGCCGTCCTGAGTGCCGGTGGCGAACTGCGCAGCATTGTAGTTCTGCTCGTATTCGACGATATGCGAGTTCGGGTAGCGTGACAGCAGCGGATGGTCCTTCGACCCCGCCGTATCATCGGCAGCCAGCGCCGGTACGCTTAAAACTGCTGACCACAGCAGCATGTACAAGCAGCTGCGCACAGTTCCCATGGCATTTCTCCTGCTGCATTCGGGGCGCGGCGTGCGCCCACCTACAGCAGTGACTCTAGACCAGCACGGCTGGCCCAGCGGCTCGCGAGCAGTCGACTAAACGTCGAAACGCAGACAACAGACCGTGGTGCGCCGCGAGCCATTGGGGCGGCGCTCGGGGTCGGCGTAAGTTTCGATCTCGACAAACCCAGCCTTGCGCATCATCCCCGCCGAGGCGGCGTTTTCTTCGTGGCGGTCGATATAGATATCGGCCACGCCCTGCTCGTCCAGGGCGGCAACCACCTGCTTGAGCAGGCGTGAACCCAAGCCCTGCCCGGCAACTGCGCGATGGGTGACCGCCTCGCAGATATAGGCGTGCTGTAGATCGTGACGCGTCGGCGGCTGATAGTGGGCGAAATGCCGCGAGTGCTGATAACTGACAAACCCCAGCAGCTCGCCACCGCGCTCGGCCAGCAATGCCGACACCGAACCGTCGGCAATCTGCTGTAGATGGGCCGTCACCTCAGCAGGAGGTAAATGATTCCAGGGATTCGACCCGTGCTCGAAAATCAGCGCGCAGAGGTTGTCGATATCGGCAGCCAGAGCCTGGCGAATCCGCAGGTTATCCATCTACAGCCTTGCCGTGGGCAAGTCAGCCGGCAAAGCGACGCCGCGTTCGGCGCAATCCGCTACCGCTGCGATTAACCCGTTCAGCTCGAAACCTTGGGCGCTAAGCCAGGCCTGATCGTAGTAGGTGTCGGCATAGCGCTCGCCGCCATCGCAGAGAATTGCCACCACCGAGCCGGATTCGCCCGCCGCGACCATCCGCTGCGCCACCAATAGCGCGCCAATAAGATTGGTCCCGCTGGAGCCACCCACTTTCCGGCCCAGACGCTGCGCCAGGTAATGCATAGCGGCCAACGACAAGGCATCCGGCACCTTGCACATGGCATCAATCACCGACGGCAGAAAGGACGCCTCGACCCGTGGCCGGCCAATACCTTCGATACGCGAGCCATGGTTCAGGCACAGGCTGGCATCACCCGTGCGGTAGTAATCGAAGAACACCGAACGCTCGGCATCGGCGCACAACACCTGGGTGCTATGGCGGCGATAGCGCACGTAACGGCCCAGGGTCGCCAAAGTGCCGCCAGTGCCAGGACTGGAGACCAGCCAGCTCGGCTCGGGGAAGCGCTCGCTGCGCAGCTGCTGGAAGATCGACTCGGCAATATTGTTGTTGGCGCGCCAGTCGGTGGCGCGCTCGGCGTAGGTGAACTGATCCATAAAATGCCCGCCGGTCTCGCGGGCCAGGCGCTCGGACTCGGCGTATATCTGCGTCGGGTCCGTCACCAGATGGCTCTGCCCTCCATAGAAGGCGATCTGCGCGATCTTCTCCTTCGAGGTGCTGGCCGGCATCACAGCGATAAACGGCAGACCCAGCAAGCGGGCGAAGTAAGCCTCGGAGATTGCCGTGGAACCGCTGGACGCCTCGATCACCGGCGCGCCAGGCTTGAGCCAGCCGTTACACAGTGCGTAGAGAAACAGCGAGCGCGCCAGGCGGTGTTTGAGGCTACCAGTCGGGTGGCTGGATTCGTCCTTGAAATACAGTTCGACGCCAGGCAAACCCGGCAACGCCAGGGGAATCAGGTGAGTGTCAGCGCTGCGCTGAAAATCCGCCTCAATGATGCGAATGGCCTCGCGCGCCCAGGTTCTTGAATCACTCATGCCTTACCCCCTAATCCAAAACACCGGCCGGCACCACACGCGTCCCGCGCCACTGACTCAGCAATACGCCAGCAAACACCAATCCCGCTGCCAGCATCTGCACAGCATTCAGGCTTTCGCCCAATAGCAGTATGGCGAACAGCAGGGTGAACACCGGGATCAGGTTGGTAAAGCCCGACGCCTGGCTCGCCGGCAAGCGGCTGACGCCGAAGTTGTACAGCCCGTAAGCGCCCACCGTGACCAGAATGCCCAGATACGCCACCGCGCCCAGGCCCATGGGGCTGACGCTGGTTGGCAGCGGCGCGCTGAACCAGGCCAAGGGCAAAAAGAAGATGGTGCCGACAAAGGCCACCATGGCGGTCAGCAGAAAGGGCGAATAGCGCGATGACAGGTGCTTGAGCAGCAGGGTGTAACCCATGGCGCAGAGCATCGCGAGTAGCTCGTAGAAGTTGCCGAGAATCGGGTTGCTGGCATGCTCATCGGCGCTACCGGCCAGGCTAAGCCATACGGCGCCGATCAGGGCGAGGAGAAAACCGGCCAAGGTGATGCGGCTGATCCGCTCGCGCAGGAAGATAAACGCCCCCACCGCCACCAGCAGCGGCAGCAAGGCCGTGACCATGCCCGCCTGAGCGGCGCTGGTGTGCTGCAGCGCCAGGGCTTCAAAGAGGAAATACAGACAGGGTTCACAGGCCGCCAGGCCCAGCAGGTACTTCCAATCACCGGAGCGATAATGCATCTGCCCACGCCAGCGCCAGGCCAGCAGAAACACCAGGCTGCCCAAAGCCATACGGCCGAAGATCACCCACAGCGGCGGCAGCTCGGCAAAGGCCAGTTTTAGTGCGATAAAGGAACTGCCCCACAGCGCCATGGCGATCACCAGGCAGATCACCGCGATGCCCCTTCCCTGCTCCTGCATATAGCCTCCTGATCAAAGACTGCAGTGTAGAGAGGCCGGCGCGGCGCCGACAGATACAGTCAGCGCCGCGAACTGTGCGGGCTTATTGATCCCAGGGCTTGCCGCGAGTCTGCTCGCTGATCCGCAGCTTCTGCTGCAGCGCGGCCTTGGCCAGCATATGGGCGCTAACCGGGGCGGTGATAAACAGAAACAGAGCGATCAGCAGTTCATGCAGGCTGACGCCCTCGCCGCGAAAGCTGAAGTAGATCAGCGAGGCGATCACCATGCCGCCCACGCCCAGGGTGCTGGCCTTGGTCGGGCCGTGCAGGCGCATAAAAAAGTCCGGCAGGCGGTACAGGCCGATTGCACCGATCAGCGCGAACAGGCTGCCGATCAGCAGAAACAGCGCCACCAGCGCTTCGATCCAGGTATCCATTCAGCAATCTCCGTAGAACGTTTTTACGATCTCGCGAGCTAGAGCCATGCAAGGCAAGAACAGGCGAGGATGCGGAGTTTACGAGCTGTAAATGAGCAATCCGAGACGCCGCGTCCCGGCCTGCTCTTAACGCAGCAGGGCCGACGCGCAGCAGATCGTAAACTCGTTCTCATTCGATGATGTCGCCACGCAGCAAATACTTGGCCACTGCCACCGTGCCGATAAAGCCCATCACCGCAATCAGCAGGGCCGCTTCAAAATACAGGTCCGAGCCCAGCCAGATGCCGAACAGCACCAGCATGGCAATTGCGTTGATATACAGGGTATCCAAGGCCAGGATGCGGTCGGGCAGGTCCGGACCGATGATCAGGCGCGCCATGGTCAGCATCAGGGCCAGGCCGATGATCACCAGGCACAGCGGAATCACGTAGGCGAGCATGTGAATACCTCCAGCAAGGGTGCTTCGTAGCGCTGTTTGATTTCCGTCACCATGGCTTCGGCGTCCGGCACATCCAAGCCGTGCACCAGCAACATCTTGCGGTCATCGCTGAGGTCGGCGGAGACGGTGCCTGGGGTCAGGGAGATGATGCTGGTGAGCATGGTCAGGGCCAGTTCATCTTCCAGCAGCATGGGAATTTCCACGAAGGCCGGGCGCAGTTTGGCGGGTGAGCCGAGAATCAGCTTGGCCACCTGCAGGTTGGCCATGACGATATCGCCAAGGATGCGCAGCAGAAACAGGCACAGCTTGAGCGGCTTGTAGACCCGTGGCGGGTTGATCCAGAACACCTGGGTCAGCAGCGGAATCGCCCAACCGAGCAGCGCACCGAGCAGCCAGTGGCCCAGGCTCAGGTCATTTACCAGCAGCAGCCAGACCAACAGCAGGCACAGGCTCAGCAGCGGATGGGGTAACCAGCGACGTGCTTTCATCGTGCAGCTCCCGATTCGATGATTTGCCGGTACAGCGCCAGGTCATGCAGCTGGCTGGCCGTGGCTTCGACATAACTGAGCAGCGGCGCGGCGCCGACCATCAGTAGCAAGCTGAGCAGCAGCAAGCCGGCGCAGGCCAGCAAGCGGCCGTAATCCAGCTCGGCGCTGTCCAGCTGGCTCAGGCCGACGCGCCAGAACAGCATGCTACCGGCGCGGCTCAGGGCAATCAGGGTCAGCAGACCGCCGCCCAGCACAATCGGCCAGAGCAGCAGCGCCTGTAAGCCAGGCTCCAGCGAGCGCAGCAACAGCAGCTTGCCAATAAACCCGGAAAGCGGCGGCAGACCAGCCACGGCAATCGCGCCGAAGAAGAACAGGCCGCCGAGCAGATGCGGGTTCTGCAGCGCCGGGCCCTGCACCAGCAGCGCCTCTTTAACTCCACGCTGGCGGGCAATCAAGTCCGCCAACAGGAACAGCCCGCCGGCCACCCAGGTGCTGTGCACCAGGTAATACAGAGCTGCGGCCAAGGCTTGCTCGGTGCCGATGGCGATACCGGCGAGCAAGGTGCCGACCGACACCACCACCAGATAGGCCAAGAGGCCCTGCAGGCTGACCGCCGCCAGCGCGCCGATCACGCCCAGCGCCAGGGTCAGCAGGGCAATCGGCCAGAGCCAGTCGTTGGCCATATTGGCCAGGCTGCCGGCCTCGTCACCAAAGATCAGCGTGTACACGCGGATGATCGAATACAGGCCGACCTTGGTCATGATCGCAAACAGCGCGGCGACCGGTGCAGTGGCCGAGGCATAGGCCTTGGGCAGCCAGAAATACAGCGGCAGAAACGCCGCCTTGAGGCCGAATACCACCAGCAGCAGCAGCCCAGCAGCACCGAGCAGCGCTGCATCATCTGGCCCGGCGGCCGCCACCCGAATGGCCATATCGGCCATGTTCAGGGTACCGGTGATGCCATACAGCACGCCCACGGCGAGCAGGAAGAACGCCGACCCCACCAGGTTCAGCACCACGTAATGCAGCCCCGCGCGTACCCGCTCTACCCCACCGCCGTGCACCAGCAGCGCATAGGAGGCGATCAGCAGGATTTCGAAGAACACGAACAGGTTGAACAGGTCGCCGGTGAGGAAGGCGCCGTTGATGCCCATCAGCTGGAACTGGAACAGCGCATGGAAACTCTGCCCGCGCTCATCGTCGCCACGCACCGCATATAACAAAGCAAAGCTGCCAAGCACCGCCGTGACCACCAGCAGCAAGGCGCTCAGGCGATCGAGCAGCAGAATGATGCCAAACGGCGCCGCCCAGTTACCGGCGGCATACACCTGCAGCACGCCCTGATCGGCCAGCCAGAGCAGATAGCCGCTCAACGGCAGCAGCAACAGGGTCGCTACCAGCGACAAGCTGCGCTTGACCCGCAGGCTTAAGCCCGCGCCCAGCAGCAACAGGCTGCCGGCAAACATCGGCAGCAGAATGGGCAGGATCAAACCATGATTCATTGCACAGGCTCCTGGCCGTCAACATGGTCGGTCTGGGTTTCGCCCACGCTGCGCAGCGCCAGCACCACCACGAAGGCGGTCATGGCAAAGCCGATCACGATGGCCGTCAGCACCAGCGCCTGGGGCAGCGGGTCCGCGTATTGGCTGCCCTGGCCGATCACCGTGACCACGCCGCTCTGCAAGCGGCCCATGGCAAACAGGAACAGGTTGACCGCATAGGAAATCAGCGTCAGCCCCAGCACTACCGGGAAGGTCCGCGCGCGCAGCAGCAGGTACACACCGCTGGCGGTGAGGATGCCCAGGGTCGCAGCAAATATGGCTTCCATCTCAAAGCACCTCTTGTGCAGCTTTTCCCTGGGTCAGCTTGCCCAGGTTGGCGAGAATCAGCAGGGTCGCGCCGACAACCGTCAGGTACACGCCCAGGTCGAACAGCATGGCGGTGGCCAGCTCGATTTCACCGATCAGCGGGATCTCGAAATGGCCAAAGGCCGAGGTCAGGAACGGCCGGTCAAACAGCCAGCTGCCCAGACCCGTCAGGCCGGCAACCAACACGCCAAGGCCGGCCATGCCCTGGTAATTCAGCGGCAGGCGCGACTGCGTCCACTGCACGCCACTGGCGACGTATTGCAGGATCAACGCCACAGCCGTCACCAAGCCGGCGATAAAGCCGCCGCCTGGCAGGTTGTGGCCGCGCAGGAAGATAAACACCGAGACCAGCAGCGCCATCGGCAACAACACCCGTGACAGAGTGGCGAGGATCAGCGGATGGCGGTCACGCGCCCAGCTGCGCCCTTGCGCATCGAATTTCGGCTGGAACAGGCGCAGGCCGTCGAGCAGCGCGAAGATGCCGACGGCGGCAATCGCCAGCACGGTGACCTCGCCCATGGTATCGAAGCCGCGGAAGTCGACCAGAATCACGTTGACCACGTTGGTGCCGCCGCCGCCCGGCACGCTGTTCTCCAGGAAGAACGCCGAAATACTGTCGTATGGCCGCGTCAGCACGGCGAACACCAGCATCGCCACCATCACCCCGCTACCAACCGCCAGGGTGAAGTCGCGCAGGCCGCGTAGGCTGCTCGACTCGATGCGGGTATGCGCCGGCAAGAAGAACAGCGCGAGCATCAGCAGGATGATGGTCACCACCTCCACCGACAGCTGGGTCAGGGCCAGATCCGGCGCCGAATAGCGGGCGAAGGCCAGGGCCACCATCAGTCCGACCACACTGAGCATCAGCAGCGAAACCAGGCGCTGGCGATGGAAAACCACCGTTACCAACGCGGACAGGGCCATGATGCCCAGCCCCAGGGCGGTGATGCCGTCGATCTTGGTCATCGGTATCGGTCCGCTGATTTGCGGCAACGAGCTCAGGCCCTGAGTCACCACCAGCAAGGCGGCCGCCAGCAGCAGCGCCAGGTAACGCTGCAGCGAAGCGTTCTCCAGCCAGTTGGTGACGACGCTACACACCTTGACCAGGATCAGCACGCCGCGCTCGAACAGCAGCTTGGCATCCACACTCGGCAGCCCGGCATACCAGCGAAATAGCGGCTGACGGAACACGTACACCAGGATCCCGCCGAACAGGGCGATAAAGCTCATCAGCAGCGGCAGGTTGAAACCGTGCCAGATCGCCAGGCTGTAGCTCGGCACCTCACCGCCCAGGGTAGCCGCAGCGGCAGCAGCCAGCAGTGGCGCCACGGTGTAGGCCGGAACAATCCCCACCAGCAGGCAGAGGAACACCAGAATCTCCACCGGCACCTTCATATAGCGAGGCGGCTCATGCGGCGGGTAATGCGGCAGGTCAACCGGCTCACCGTTGAAGAACACGTCATGGATAAAGCGCAGCGAATAGGCCACCGAGAACACCCCAGCCAAGGTTGCCGCCGCCGGGATCACCCAGTTGAAGCTGCCCAGCAGGTGCTGATTAAGCGTCTCGGTAAAGAACATTTCCTTGCTGAGGAAGCCGTTGAGCAGCGGCACCCCGGCCATCGCCGAGGCCGCTACCATGGCCAGCACAGCCGTATGCGGCATGTACTTCCACATACCGTTGATGCGCCGCATATCACGGCTACCGGTTTCGTGGTCGATGATCCCCGCCGCCATAAACAGTGAGGCTTTGAAGGTGGCGTGATTGATGATGTGGAACACCGCCGCCACTGCCGCGAGGCGGGTGTCCAGGCCGAACAGCAAGGTGATCAGGCCCAGGTGACTGATGGTCGAATAGGCCAGCAGGCCCTTGAGGTCATGCTGAAACAGCGCCATTCCGGCGCCGACCAGCAAGGTCACCAGGCCGGTGATGCTGACCAAGTAGAACCACCACTCTGAACCCGCCAGCGCCGGGTACAGGCGCGCCAGCAGAAACACCCCGGCCTTGACCATGGTCGCCGAGTGCAGATAGGCCGACACCGGCGTCGGGGCGGCCATCGCATGGGGCAACCAGAAATGGAACGGGAACTGCGCCGACTTGGTGAACACCCCCAGCAGCACCAGAATCAGCGCCAGCGGGTACAGCTCGTGAGCGCGAATCGCGTAACCGGCAGCCAGCACCTGGGACAACTCGAAACTGCCGACGATATGGCCGATCAACAGAATCCCGGCAAACAGCGCCAGGCCGCCACCACCGGTCACGGCCAGGGCCATACGCGCGCCTTTGCGTGCATCCGTACGGGCGCCCCAGAAGCCGATCAGCAGGAACGACGACAGGCTGGTCAGTTCCCAGAACATCAACATCAGCAGCAGGTTTTCCGAGAGCACCACGCCGAGCATCGCACCCATAAACAGCAAGAGGAAGGCGAAGAAGCGCCCCATCGGCTCCTTCTTCGACAGGTAATAACGCGCGTAGAGAATGACCAGCAGGCCGATGCCGAGAATCAGCAGGGCAAACAGAAAACCCAGGCCATCGAGACGCAGACTGAGGTTCAGGCCCAAGGCCGGCAACCACTCCAGCTTGACCTTGAGCAGCTCGCCGGCGAACACCGCAGACTGCTGCGAGAGCAGCAGTACCAACGCCGTCAGCGGCGCTACCCCTGCCGCCGCAGCGCAGGCGGAACGGCCCAGGCGTTCGGCCAGCAGCGGCAGAAAGATGCCGAGAAATGGCAAGGCGATGATCAGCGCAAGCGTCATAGAAAAACCCCTTAATACGAACCCGGCACGTACCCGTCCCCGGCTGACTCCCTAACCTGCTCACTGCGGTCAACCGCAGGCTTTTGCCTGCGCAGCAACCCGCGCAAAAGTATTGCACCGCGCGGCGACTAAAGCCCGTCGGCGCAAAAGCGTGCGCGATTATCCATAACTATCGGCAAACCGTCATGGATAGAATTATTACTAAACACTGTGTTTTCCGCGAGCTTGCCTGAATAACCCGCCAAACACCGATAAACATCTGGTTTATCTAGAAAAAAGACATAAAAAAACCGGATCAGTCAGGACTGATCCGGTTTCTTGGACACTCAGTGAGTAACGCGGCTGGTGCCATTCACAGTCATGATGCGCACGCGCTCGCCGACCCGGAAAATCTGATTTTCTTCGACCGCCTGGACGTAGGCACGCATGCTGCCGTCATCTTCGCGCACGGTGATTTCCACGCCTTGGGTGCGGGTCAGACCTTCCTCGGTCATCGCACCCAGCAGGCCACCGGCCACTGCACCGATCACCGCAGCGACAGCGCTGCCACGCCCGCCACCGACGCCGCTACCGGCCACGCCGCCGATTACCGCACCGGCACCGGCGCCGATCGGGGTTTTCGTGCCTTCGATCTTCACTGGGCGCAACGCTTCGATGGTGCCCATGCGCACGGTCTGCACGGTGCGTGCTTCATCGCGCGAGTAGGTGTCGCCCGTCAGGCTGGAGGCGCAACCGCCCAACAGGGCCAGCGCGGCAAACGAGGCAGCCAACAGAAAGGGTTTACGCATGATTGTTTCTCCAGTTATGCAGATGCTCATTAAAACGCCTGCGCAGCGCCGCTGTCACCCGCCAATATGCGGCAAAACTTTACCCAAGCTGCAGCGCAGGGCCCGGCGCGACACTTCGCCACGTGCAAGCGCAGCACCCAATCAGCCTAAGCTAAGGCTTGGCTTGGGGGATTTATGGATTACTTTATCGTCGCCATCACCAGCATTGCCGGGCTGTACTTCCACTGGTGGCTGTATGTGCGGATCAAGCGCTGGATGGACCGGGACCTGGCGCTATCACTGGCCGGCGAATCAGCGGCCAAACGCAGCTATATGCTCGCCCGTCTGGCAGAGGCGCAAACCGCCGGCATCAAGCGCAGCGACCTGCCCGCCTGGCTGGAGCAAGCCGCCGCGCAGTACTCCGGCGACTGAAGCGCGCTCAGGGCGCCAGGCGCTCACGCAGCCAGGCGGCGTCCTGCAAACGAAAATTGAGACGGTCATGCAGGCGGCTGGAACGGCCCTGCCAGAACTCGATGCGCTCCGGCAGCAGGCGATAGCCGCCCCAGTGCGGCGGGCAATGCGGCGCGCGATCGAGAAAACGCTGTTCGGTCTCGGCCAGCAGGCCTTCCAGCTCGGCGCGGTCGGCAATCACCCGGCTCTGCGGAGAAGCCCAGGCGCCCAGACGGCTGCCCAGCGGACGCACCTGGAAGTAGGCATCACACTCTTCGGCACTAACCCGCTCGACACGCCCCTCGATACGCACCTGGCGCTCCAGGCTGGGCCAGAAGAAGGTCATGGCGGCAAAGGGATTGGCAGCCAGGTGCTGGCCTTTGGCACTGTCGTAGTTACTGAAGAAGGTAAAGCCGCGGGCATCCAGACCTTTGAGCAGCAGCACCCGGCAGTGCGGGCGCCCTTCGCCATCGACGGTCGCCAGAGTCATGGCATTGGGTTCGACCGGCAGTTGCTCGGTCTTCACCGCATCGGCAAACCATTGCTCGAACAGCGCAAACGGCTCAAGCGGCGCTTGCGCCTCGCTCAAGCCATCGCGGGTGTAGTCACGGCGCATATCAGCCAGGGTTTGAGTCATCGGCAAATCCTCTCGAACAAGTATTGCCTAGCTTACCCGCGAGCGCTCTATCTGGCTTGATCTGCGGCAACACGCCGCTGCCTAGCGACTATTGGCGTAATGCGTTACTGGCTGCTGGCTGGCTTATCAGCCTTCGCTACGGTTTTCGCGCTCTTGTCAGCGGCAGGCTTGGCAGCGGCTACTGCATTGGCAGGCGCAGGTGCTGGCTGGCTGTACTTGGAGATCAGGGCGTTAAGGGTGGCTTTCGAAGTCAAGAGGATTTCCACTCGGCGGTTCAGCGCACGGCCTTGCTGGCTGTCGTTGGCGGCACGTGGCATGTCCGAGCCTAGGCCTTTAACCATCAGACGGTTCTGTTTGAGACCGCTGAGGCGGAAAATCGAGGTGAACGCGCGGGCACGCTGATGACTCAACTCACGGTTGGTACTTACTTCACCGCTGCTGTCGGCGTGGCCGAGAATCAGTACACCGATGGTTTCATCGCTTTCCAGCAGCTTGGCCATGCGGCTCAGCGGGCCGAGGGTGGTCGGCAGCATCATGTGTGGACGGTCCGGGTTGAACGAACCCTGCACCGGAGCGGTAACGACTAACAGGTTTTCACGACGCTCGAACTCGAAATGGGTGCCCTTGATCGCTTCCCGCACCTTCGGCTCGTACACATCCAACCAGGCCTGGGTCACTGCCGGTGGCGGCATTGGCACCACTTTCGGCGCAGGCTTTGCGGATTTGTCGAAAAGACTGCAACCGCTGATCAGTACACACAGAGCGATGGCGAGAGTTTTATTGGCGAGCATCGGGTATCCACACGTGATGAGCAAAAAAGAAGCCGGTCAGTGGCCCGCTCAGACGGCCGGCCATGCCATGTTGCGCAGCAGTTTAGCCGAGCTGGCTATAAACAATCAGCCAATAGACGCGCAAGTTTCTGCGCACGAGGGTCCATCAAGACGAACGGTCCTAGGTTGTTGGTGACAAAACCGAAGGCCACATCCCGCTCCGGATCAGCAAAGCCAATGGAACCGCCGGCTCCAGGGTGACCAAAGGCACGCGGGCCCATGCCGTAGGTGGCGTTGGCGACCTCGGGCTGGTCGAGCATGCAACCCAGACCGAAGCGGGTACGGGTCAGCAGGGTCTTGTCCTCACCCACCGCGTGCTCGCGGGTCAGCTCGGCAAGCAACTCGCTTTCCAGCAACTGACCATCCAGCAGGCCGCTGTAGAAGCCAGCCAGGCTACGGGCATTGCCGTGGCCGTTGGCCGCCGGCTGCTGCATGCGCCGCCATTCGGGCTTGTTAGTGCTGGTCATGATCGACGGCGGGTTGGTAAAAGCCCGCGTACTCATGGCTGCCGGCTCACTCATCATGGTTTTGAGTAGGCGCTGGGCTGCCGCATCGCCGAAGTTGCCCTTGCCGCGGGAGATGATCGATACGCGATCGAACTCCTCATCGGCCAGACCGACATGGAAATCCAGGCCCAGCGGTTTGGCCGTGCGCGCGACGATGGATTCGCCCGGCCCGCGCCCCTCAACTCGGCGCAACACCTCACCGACCAGCCAGCCATAGGTGATCGGCGCATAACCATGGCCCTCGCCCAGTGGCCACCATGGCTGTTCGGCGGCTAGTGCGGTGGTCATGGCCTGCCAGTCGTACAAGGCTTCGGCCGGCAGCATCTCGCGCAAGGCTGGCAGCCCGGCCTGATGGCTGAGCAAGTGACGCAGGGTGATCTTGTCCTTACCGGCTGCAGCGAACTCGGGCCAGTAGCGCGCCACCGGCGCATCCAGTTCGAGCTTGCCCTCGCCCACCAGTTGCAGCGCGGTGACAGCAGTAAACGTCTTGGTACAGGAAAACAGATTAAGGATGGTGTCGCTGTGCCAGGCCTGCTGGCCATCCTTGTCGGCAACCCCGGCCCACAGGTCGAGCACAGTTTCGCCGCCGATTTGCACGCAGAGCGCCATGCCGCGCTCCTGCGGCTCATCGAACAATGCCGCAAAGGCATCTCTCAGCGCCTCGAACTTGAGGTCGAAATAACCCTGTATCTGCACCACCCTGCCCCTTCTCTTACTCGGCCAAATGCTTGGCAGATTGTTTCAGCTGTAACGCCCGCGGTGAACCCTGCGCAAGGCTGGCAGCGGCACTATCAGACCGCTGAATAGCTCTTACGGCGCAGCAGGAACTGGCGCTGATACGGGTTTGAGCAGCGTTTTCGGCACATCCAGGTTGGCTTTGCGCACGGCTTTGACGAAACCATCCCACGGCCGGTCAGTGATCCCGACTAGGCCCAGGTGACCATTCTCGCCGTCCAGAAGACGCCCGGTCACCGGCTGGTCGAGGTACTGGAACCAGTGCAGACCGACGATCTGTGGCTCTTCCAGGGCCTTGCTCAGAAAATGCGCATAGGCCGGGCCGCGTTCTTCTTCCTTGTACACCTCGGCAACCCCGCCCCAGAACGGCCCACGGTCACGCGAACCAAAGTGGAACTCGGTGATCATCAGCGGCTTGTCCAGCTGGCGCAGCATGGCGAAGTCATAACCGTGCTGCGGCTCGCGGGTGTAGAAATTGAAGCTCAACACATCGCAGAAGCTCGCACAGGCATTCACCGCCTCGGGGATGCTGCTGGCGAAACGGCCACCCAGCAGCAGGTGATTGGGCGCATGCCAGTCGAGCGAATCGGCAATGGTCTTGAAATAGGTGTCGGCATACAGGCGCAAGAATGCCTGCATGTCCTTCTCGATGGCCGGGAACTCGGCACTTGGCAACGGCGCCTTAAAGCCCGGATCCTCCATCAGCTCCCAGGCCGGCAGCTCGATACCCCAGGCGCGGGACAGGCCATTCTGATTACGATACTTGTCACGCAACTGCTTGAGGAACGCGCGCTTGGCTGGCACATCAGTGGTCAGGCGCAGCGTGGCGTACGCCAGGGCGTAACGGCCATGGGGATCATCCGCAGGACCGGCCCAGGCCAATTCGTTATCGGCGAAATAACCGAGCAGCCAAGGGTTGTCGCGGTGATCGCGCGAGGCAATCGCCACAGCGCGCTCGGTGGCCATGGCAAAGCGCGGGTCGAACGGATCAGGCATCGCGCCCCACCAATCGACGCCGGTGCTGATGGTGGCATAGTCACCATGAATCGACAGCGGAATGCTAAACGGCATGCGGCTATCACCACCAAAGGCCGGCTCGCTCCAGTTACCCAGGGTATTGAAACCCCAGGCCTGCAGGCGGTCCTGGCTCAGCGTGCGCCAGGCAGCCGGATCAACCTGGCCATAACTGCGTTGCAGGTTGGCCTTGTAGAAATCGAACCAGCGCCCACTGGCAAATGCCCGGCCCTGATTGGCGCCGGTGTCGCTGCGGCTGTCGGACGTGCCGAAATAGGCCGCCAGCGCCTCGCCCGGTTGTGGCAAGCCGGCAAACATCGCCTCACGCCCCTCGACGTAAGTAGCGCTCTGCTGCGCGGTGACCGCATTAACGCCCAGCGAGTAGAACGGATGGCCCTCTGGCGTTACCAGATACCAACGGCCGTCGCGTTTCTCAGTGCGAAAGAAGCCACTCGCCTCAAACGGCAGCCCGCCGGTCCAGCCAGCAAACTTGTCCTGCGCAGGGCGTTCAGCCAGCCAGGTATGCAGTTGCTTCTGCTCCTGGATCACGGCCTGCTGCAATTGCTCGTCGTTCTTGACCTTGCCCGGCCAATCGGCCCGCGTGTACTGGCCGTAACTGTCGACGATGCCAACATAGGCCGCCGCCGAAAGCAGCTCGGCGTTCACGCCAAATTGGCTAATCAGAATATGTTGCGCGGCTTTCGGCTGCGGCATGGACAGGGTAACCGCGCTGACCTTGCTCAGGTCCAGCGCACCCGTGACGGTGTCCGCCAACAGCAGCCGCTGGCCCTTATGCGTCCAGGGCATCGGTACACCGGCTCGCATGCCTTGATCGCGGGGCGACGTGGCCTGCAAGGGTATCAACAGGGTTTGCGCGGGACCGGCAGGCAGGGCAATGCGCGCGCTCAGCCGTTGACCATCCGTGCTCTCGACCAGCACATCCAGGGTCAACGCCCAATCCATGGCGTTCTGCACACGCAGGCTCATTTGGGTTTGCTGCGACCAGTCCCAGCTGCCGCTTTGCGGAGTCAGGCGCAGGCTCGGCTGCTCGGCGGGATGGAAGGTCACCCGGCGCAGCACTTCGCCTTGCGGGGTCGGCTCGCCGATGCGGTTGGGCAGATCGGCATCCTGCGTCGTGACCTGCACGGCATCCATTGGCCGGACAAAGTTGAACAGCTCCTGCTGCTCTGTCGCCATGGCCGCCCCGTAAAAGCCCATGAGCGCTGATACCAGAACAGCCGTTTGCAGCCTGCGCTTAACCTTCACGAACCACACTCCCCCATTGTTTCAACCGCCTCGGGCAACACTGCCGGAGGCATAATTCTGGCCTTGGTGCTTACCAAGGCATTGTCCATGCGCCACTTGGAGCCGATAAGGCTCAACGAGTTGCTTACCAGATGGACTGCTAACTGATTTCCCGACGAAACGGCGGCAAGGCATTGAGAATCGATTTGCCGTAGCGCTGGGTGACCACGCGCCGGTCCAGCAGGGTAATAATGCCGCGATCCGCTTCGGTGCGCAGCAATCGGCCGCACGCCTGCACCAGACGTAGCGAAGCATCCGGCACGGCAATTTCCATAAAGGGGTTGCCGCCACGCGCTTCGATCCACTCGGCCAGCGCCGCTTCCACCGGATCGTCCGGCACGGCGAAGGGAATCTTGGCGATCACCACATGCTCGCAGTAGGCGCCCGGCAGATCGACACCTTCGGCAAAGCTGGCGAGACCAAACAGCACGCTCTCCTCGCCGCTGTCGACCCGCGCCTTGTGTTTGTTCAGGGTTTCCTGCTTGGACAGGTTGCCCTGGATAAACACCCGCTTGCGCCAGTCGCGCTCCAGCCCTTCGAAGACTTCCTGCATCTGCTTACGCGAGGAAAATAGCACCAGGGTGCCGCGCGAACCTTCAACCAGACCGGGCAGATCGCGAATGATTGCCGCCGTATGCGCCACCGCATCACGCGGATCGGCATTCAGGTTGGGCACCCGCAGCACACCAGCATCGGCATGATGGAACGGGCTCGGCACCACGGTGGTAACTGCCACTTTCGGCAAACCGGCGCGCATGCGATAGCGATCAAAGGTGCCCAGCGCCGTCAGGGTCGCCGAGGTCACCAAGGCGCCATAGGCGACATTCCACAGGTTGCGCCGCAGGGTTTCCGCCGCCAGGATCGGGCTGGCGTTAACCTCGATATCGAACAGCGCACCGCTGTCGGCCAGGGTCAGCCAGCGCGCCATTGGCGGGCTTTCCTCCGGATCTTCAGCAGTAAAGGCCAACCACAGCTCCCAATTGCCCTTGGCCCGCGCCAACAGGCTGCCGAACAGCGGGTACCATTCCTCGGCCTGGTGACTGGCAATACCGACAGAGCCCTCGCCATCCATCGCTTCCTTGAGCTGCTCAGTCACTCCGGTGAACAGATCATTGAGCTTGGAAAAACCCTTTTTCAGCTCCAGACCCAGCTCGGTCAAGTGCTCCGGCACCACACCGCCGATAAAGCGATGGCGCGGCCGCTCGCGGCCCTGCATATCTTCTCCCGGCTTGAAGTCGGCCACCTGCTCACAGGCGGCGAACATAAATTGCTGCTGGGTTTTGAGCTCCCGCGCCAGTTCCGGCACCTGCTCAATCAGCCTGCCTAGATCCCCGGGCAGCGGATTTTGCGCCAGCAACTTGGTCAGATTCTTGTCGATCTGGGTCAACCAATCGGCAGTCGAACGCAACCGAGTAAAGTGGGCGAAATGGCCGATGGCCTTGTCCGGTAGGTGATGGCCTTCGTCGAACACGTAAAGGGTGTCGCGCGGGTCCGGCAGCACCGCACCGCCGCCGAGGGCCAGGTCGGCCAGGACCATGTCATGGTTGGTGACGATGACATCGACCTTACCCATACCCTCGCGCGCCTTGTAGAAGGCGCATTGCTGAAAATTCGGACAATGGCGGTTGGTGCATTGGCTGTGATCGGTGGTCAGTTGCGACCAGCGTGTGTCTTCCAGCTCTTCCGGCCAGCTGTCGCGGTCGCCGTCCCATTTATTGCCGGCGAGTTTTTCGATCATCGTGGTGAAGAGCTTCTGGCTCTGCTCATCCACATCGATCTTGAAGCCTTCTTCCTCGAACAACTGGGCGGTGGCGCTCTGCGCCTGGCCTTCCTGCAGCAGAATATCCAGCTTGGATAGACACAGATAACGGCCTCGACCCTTGGCTAAGGCGAAGCTGAAATTCAGCCCGCTATTGCGCATCAGATCAGGCAGATCCTTGTGCACGATCTGCTCTTGCAGGGCCACGGTGGCCGTGGCGATCACCAAGCGCTTGCCCGCCGCCTTGGCAGTGGGAATCGCCGCCAGGCTGTATGCCACGGTCTTGCCCGTACCGGTGCCGGCCTCAACCGCGACCACCGCGGGATCACCCAGGCGCCGGCCTTCGTCGTCAGTCTTGATCGCACCCAACACCTTGGCGATTTCAGCAATCATCAGGCGCTGGCCGTAGCGCGGCTTGAGCGACTTGGCTTCAAGAAAACGGGAATAGGCGCCCTGAATCTGGGACTTGAGTTCGGTACTGAGCATGGGGTCTTGGCGCGAAAAGGCTGGATAAATTTTCAGTGTTTGTAATCGGCGGCTATCATAGCGCGCTAATCGATCCAGCGCTGAACCGCTTAACCAACAGGAGTGCCTGCATGACCCCTTATGCCTTCATCTACAGCCTGCACCTGCTCGCCGCCCTGGTTTGGGTGGGCGGTATGTTCTTCGCGTGGATGATCTTGCGCCCGGCAGCCGTCGCCGCATTGGAAGCCCCGTCCCGCCTGAAACTCTGGCTGGAAGTCTTTCCGCGGTTTTTCTACTGGGTATGGGCGGCGGTGATTGTGCTGCCGGTCACCGGCGTGGGCATGCTGCACCTGCGCTTTAGCGGCTTCGATACCGCGCCGCGCTACGTGCACATCATGATGGGGCTATATATCGCCATGCTGGCGCTGTTTCTGCGCATCCAAGCACTGCAACTGCCGGAACTGCGCCGCGCTGTGGCGGCAGAGGATTGGCCGAACGGCGGCGCGGTACTTGGACGTATTCGCAAGCTGGTAGGCATCAATCTGCTACTGGGGTTGCTGGTAGTGGCAATCGCCGGTATCCGCCCCTCGCTCTAACTGCACTAAATCAACCGCTGCCTGAGGGCAGCGGTTAGACACACGTGACCGGTTAGAACTGCACGACATTCAGAGCGCCTGCCGGTCCTGGCTCACCGGGCTGGCCGGCCTGCCCAGGCTTGCCGTCGCGAGCACCATCAGTGCTGTACAACCAGCAACCCTTGCTCATACCACCTTGACCACCTGCACCTGGCACGCCCGGCTGTCCGCCGCTGCCGCCATCCAGACGCACCTGCAACTGCTCAACCGGGAAACCTTGCGGTACTTCCAGACGCACCTGCGCACCGGCGGCACCCGGCTGACCGTCACCACCATTCAAGCCATCATGGCCGCGACTGGCTTCACCCCAGGTGCAGCCACCCGGTTTGCCATCGGCACCGGCAAGGCCGGCATAACCAGGCGCACCTGTACCGCCCCGGGCGTCCAGCACCAGGTTTTCCAGAGTCACTGCCTGCATGCGCAGGCTCAGGTTACGCCCCGGCAGAGCCGGCTTCTCAGCACTGCCCTGGGCGCCGCGCGCACTGATCTGGGCGCCACTGGCAATCTCGGCGGTTTCCACTTCAAGACGCAGCACCTGATCACTGGGAGCAATCGCCAGGCGCGCATCGCGCCCCAGGCTTAGCTGCGCCACACGGATTTCGGTCAAACCTGGAGGAATCAATAAGGTGCCGTGATCGGCAATCTCCAGGCGGTCCAGCAACAACACGCTGGTATTGCTCGGCAGACGCATAACCGCATGGGAGTCGACTTCAATCACCGCCTGGGCCAATGCCAGTGGACTGAACAACGCAGCGAGGGCGAGCAGCTTACGCATTTTCGGCCTCCATCTGCAGCGCTTGCTCAGGCTCTGCTACGCCGGCAACAGCAGTTTGCGCAGCAGGCAAGCCAAGCAGTTGGAAAATCCCGAACAACATGACCTGCACACGCTCCTGAACAGGCTTGGAGCAAGCGGCGATGCGCTTGTCAAAGAACCAAAGCTCCAGCGCATGGATCAGCAGAATAAAAGCCCCGGCGCCGTTCAACAGCAGCGCGAAAGGCTGTGCGAAGGGTTGCAGCAGATTGGCCAGGACGACGCCCCAGAACAATGCCGTCAGCACCTTACCCAACGTGAGAAATGTTTTCATACCCGGCCCCAGCAGTTTTTTATTTCGCTGCACCTTATCTGCTTTGGGAGTGTGCTGCCAGAAGACCAGTAAAAACCATGGAGGCTGAATGCCTTCATAGCTTTTACTGGGTTGAAACTATCTCTGGCTGGCAGGCCGTTGCGAACCCGGCAAATAGGTTCGCAACGGCCTGCCAGCGCGTCACATCGGTTATGGCTGCGCCTCGACCTCCGCTTCAACCCGGCGGTTGATCGCCCGTCCGGACTCACTTTCATTATCAGCGACTGGCTGCGACTCACCGTAGCCGACAGAAGAGACCCTGCCGCTGTCGATACCATGCTGATTGACCAACACATCACGCACCGCATTGGCGCGGCGCTCGGACAGTCCCTGGTTATAGGCATCACTGCCTACAGCGTCGGTATGTCCTTCAACGGTTGTGGTGGTTTGTGGGTACTGCTTCATAAAGTCGGCAAGGCTCTTGATATCGGCCTGGCTGTCTTCTTTAACATCGGACTTGTTGAAATCGAACTTCACATCCAGCTCTACCCGAACCGAGTCCACAACTTCGATGGGCTCAGGCTCTGCTTCGGCAGGCGTACTGGCATATTCTTTGATCGGACAGCCGTTGTGATGCACCGGCGTATTAGGAGGGGTTCCTGGGCAACGGTCACGACGGTCAAACACGCCGTCATCGTCTTCATCACCATCCTGGGCGTAACAAATCAGCGTACCAATGACCGCACCGGCCACGGCTCCACCTGCTGCCCACGTTGAACTTTCGATTGCGCCCAGACCAGCACCGGTCAGACCGCCAATTACACTGCACAGGGGCCAGTTCCCTTGGTTGAGCGGCGCATCTCCCGTACTGGAAGTTGTGACGCAACCTGAAAGAACACTGCTGACCAAGAGAATGGGGGCTACCCCCATCATGGATCTAACTCTCATGGTAGAAATCTCCTGTAATGCCGGCTACTGCCGGTAACTTAGGAGTAAAGACCTACCCTTCGAGCTGCACAAGCCAGACCCCGAGGGGTCTGGCTTGTTTTCTTCAGAAAGTCTGGAATCAGACGATCAAGGACGAGCTTCTACTTCTGCTTCTACGCGGCGGTTGACGGCGCGACCGTCGGCACTGGCGTTGTCCGCAACCGGACGAGATTCGCCATAGCCCACAGCGTTAACGCGATCACTGCCTACGCCGTACTGGTTAACCAGTACGTCACGTACCGCATTGGCACGACGCTCAGACAGAGTCTGGTTGTAAGCGTCGCTACCAACGGAGTCGGTATGACCTTCAACCACGGTGGTGGTTTGTGGGTATTGGGTCAGGAAGTCAGCCAGGTTTTTGATATCGCCATAGCTTTCTGGTTTGACCTGAGCCTTGTCGAAGTCGAACTTGACGTCCAGCTCTACGCGTACTGCTTCGGCTGGTTCGGCAACTACAACTTCTTCAACCACTTCTTCAACCACAACAACTTGCTCATCGCTGGCGCCATGCACCCAGCAATATGCAGCTGCCATACCAGCGCCAACTACTGCACCGCCACCAGCCCAGGTAGAGCTTTCAATAGCGCCCAGAGCAGCACCGCCCACACCGCCAATCGCGGCACAGGTTGGCCAATCCGTTTTCTGCAGCCCGGCACAACCGGTCAAAAAGGTACTCGCGACAATCAGGGGTAATGCTTTCCTGGTGATGCTCATATATACGTCTCCTATTGGTAAATCGGCAAAAACCGATACTGACGAAGTAAAGACGCCAGTAACAAAATATGCCAGAGAATATGCAAACACATTACTAGCACAATCCGCACTAGGCCGCGTTACTGCTGCACGTTAGTCTTTGCGCACTTGAGCGAGGAGCCGTCATGTCTGCAACCCCGTCCACCCGAACACCCCAGCAAGCCCTTGCCGCTCTGTTGGCGCGTTACACCCCAGAACGCCTGTTGGTAGTCGGTAGCCGAAAATTACCTGCGATTGATGCATTTATCCAGGCCCATCCAAGCTGCCACCTCGTTCATGCGGATGCCGGAGCGCTACCGGGTGAAGTAGCTGCGCAACGTTTCGATCTGGCACTGATCGTCGATTGCCTTGAACATCTGCCGAAACGCGCCGGACTAGAGCTGCTCGGTGGCATTCGTAACCTGAATGCCAGCCGTATGGCCGTACTGGTCGACCTGCACGCCTGTGAATGGCAAGAGACCGACTTCTTTGCCTTGGCCCTGCAAGCCAGTGAGTGCTTCCAGCGCGATGAACAGACACTCAACCTGTTCACTTACGACTTGCTCGACTACAAGCAAGTACCCGACTGGCTGAATGCCAAGTTCTGGGCCAACCCGGAAAATTTCGGCAAGTACTGGTGGTAAACCCATGAGCAGCACAACCTGCCCATGCGGCAGCGGCCAACCGCTGACAGCCTGCTGCGGCCGCTTTCACGGAGGCATTCCAGCGCCCAGCGCAGAAGCATTAATGCGCTCACGTTATAGCGCCTACGCCCTGGGGCTGATCGATTACTTGGTGCACAGCACACTACCGGCCCAACAAACAGGTCTCGACCACGAGGCTATCCGCGCGTGGAGCTTGGGCAGTACCTGGCTCGGGCTTGAGGTTGAAGAAGCGCAGTTGGTCGAGGGCGAACCCCAGCACGCCTATGTCACCTTTACCGTTCACTGGCGTGATGAGAGTGGCGCGCACAGCCACCGTGAACGCTCGGCATTCGTGCGCAATAACAGCAACTGGTATTTCATTGACCCTACAGTCGAGTTGAAGCTTGGCCGCAATGACGCCTGCCCTTGCGCCAGCGGGTTGAAATTCAAGAAGTGCTGCGCCAGTTATTTTTGACTGCTGAAGCGAGTTGATCGCGCAGAAAGCACCGATAAGGCGCGCTCTGAGCTGCGCAGACTAATCCTGCAATTTCAGATGGGAGATATCCGGCGGCGGCCCGGCCGGAGCTTTTTTCGCCTCGCCCATGTCGCTGCCGGCTGGCGCCAGACTGAACTGCGACAAATCCAGGGCTGGGGCCTGCACCTGCGGCTTGCCGTCCTGCACATCATCACCGAGCGGCGCAATGCCGAAATCCGGCGCATCCACCTCAGCGAATGCGGCCATATATTCATCACGCGGTGCTACCTGCAGGCGCCCCGCCGGTTTGCTGGTGACCGCTGCCTCAACAGGTGACGCAGCCGACGCAGCAGCTGGAGCCGCGACTACAGCAGGCGGCGCGGCCAACTCGATTTCTTCGATCTCATCGTCCAGGCAGGCCACTTCGGCAACAGCCCCAGCGCGCTCCAGCGTCGAGCGATATTTTTCCGCGCCGGCCGCATCCAGGTTGCTTTTGATCACGATACGTCGCCCCGAGAACAACAGCGCCAAACGCTGCTCATCCGCCTGGAACAACTTGGCCAGATTGGCTTTCACCAACTCCAGCTGGGCACCCGGGACCAACTGCGCACTAAAGGCAATTTCGTAGCGAGCCATGGTCATACTCCTGTCCTATTCGTTGCTCAGTATGGCGCAGGTTTTTTTACCGTCACAACAGGTTGCAGCCAAGCACTTGCTTGTTACACTGATGCGTCATTCGGAGTATGCAATGTTTTATCAGGCGCAAACGATAAGAATTCTCAGCCTATTGATGTTTTTTGGCCTCCTGTCGGGCCTTAGCGGTTGTTCCTCTCCAGGCGATATGAAATCGCCCGAAGTACGTCTCGTTAAAGTCGACGTCGTTAAAGCCAAACTGCTGGAGCAGCATTTCACGCTGCGCTTTCGCATCGATAACCCCAACAACTTCAGCCTGCCAGTGCGCGGGATGGATTACTTGGTGCATCTGAACCAGGTCAAACTGGCTGAAGGCGAATCCAGCGTTTCGTTCACCGTGCCAGCCCACGGCCACCACAACTTCTCCATACCAGTGCGCACCAACCTCTGGCGCCACCTGCGACAAATCGTTAAAGCCCTGGAAAAACCCGACCAGCCCATCCCTTATCGCCTGCAAGGTGCGGTAAAAACGGGCTGGCTGTTCGGACAGAGCGTGCACATGTCGCGCAATGGCGAGATAATTCCCGGCGATTACATCCCGGAGTAACTCGCATGACCCAGCAAGAACACGTCCACGGTCCTGACTGCAATCACGACCACGACCACGACCACGCTCACCACCATGATCACGGCCACGTGCATGGTCCAAACTGCAACCACGGCCACCAGGAGCCTGCGCGCAACGCCCTGAAAGACGTTGGCCGCAACGACCCCTGCCCATGCGGTAGCGAGAAGAAATTCAAGAAATGCCACGGCGCATAAGCCTGCGATGAACAACCTCACTCTACTCGTACTGATCGGCAGCGCAGTATTGATTGCCGCACTGACGCTCTACGCCCTGCACCTGTGGCGGCGCGTCTGGGCCCAGGAAAAAGCCCAGGCTGCAGCGCTCAACACGCAGCGCGAACGTATCGGTGGCGATCTGCATATCCTCGCCAGCAGTTTGCTTGAGGGTCAGCTGCCGCTGATCGAGGGCGCGATTCGGATCAAGGTGCTGCTGGATAACTACGACAGCCGCCTCAGTCAGGATCAGCGCTGTGAGGTTTTTCACCTGCTGTTCGCAGCAACCGCCCAGGTGCCGACCCACGCCGAGTGGAAGGCCCTGGAGAAAAGCGTGCGCCGCCAGCATGAGCAGCGTTTCAGCGAACTGGAGCTGCAGCACAAGGCAGCTGCTCGCGCCGCCGCCCGCTGGCTGCTCGATGAAGCCCTGCCGCCCCTGCGCCAAAGCGCCTGATTTGCCTACCCTGCGCCTTGTCAGGCGCAGGGCCGCTGGCTAACTTAGTACGTCCGCACCTGCGCGCCCACGCACCGGTCGGAAAGCGCACACCCCAATCGACCGTTTTCCACCCGCAAGGAGCCTGCTGCATGCTAGCGCGCGCGTTACGCCCCATGGCCCACCTCAGCCTCGCCGCCGTTCTTACGGCCGTCGTCGCGCTCACTGGCTGCCAGTCATTTCTGAACAGCCGTTACAGCGACAGCGTGCACCCGGACCAGGGCATTGTCCGGGTCAAGGGCCTGGCGCAAAGCGTGGTGATCCGTCGCAATCCTTTGGGCATGCCGCTGATCGAAACCACCACCTTCCATGACGCGCTGTTCGCCCTGGGCTATGTACATGCCAGCGACCGTCTCAGCCAGATGGTAGGCCTGCGCCTGATGGCCGAGGGCCGACTGGCCGAAATGGCCGGCCCCGGCGTGCTGGAAATGGACCGTTTCATGCGCGCGGTCAATCTGAAGAAAAGCGCCGAGGTGCTCTATAGCAACTCCTCGCCGCGTATCAAACGCTTCTTCGAGGTGTATGCCCGCGGGGTCAACGCCTACCTGTTCCGCTACCGCGACAAACTGCCGATGGATCTGGCCGAGTCCGGCTATCGCCCGGCGTACTGGAAGGCCGAAGACTCGGTGCTGGTGTTCTGCCTGCTGAACTTCGGCCTGGCGGTGAATCTGCAGGAAGAAATCGCCTCTCTGGTGCTCGCACAAAAAGTCGGTAGCGAACAGCTGGCCTGGCTACTGCCAACCTACCCTGATGAGCCGTTGCCACTTGAAGAAGCTGCCAAACTCAAAGGCCTTGACCTCAAGGGCCAGCTGGCTGGCTTGAGCGATGTCAGCGCAGCCGTCAGTCAATTTGCCGATGCGCATATGCTCGGCGTGGCGGCGTCCAACAACTGGGCCTTTGCCCCGCAGCGCACACGCAGTGGCAAAAGCCTGCTGGCCAACGACACCCACCTGCCGCTGTCGATGCCCTCGGTGTGGAATTTCGTGCAAATTCGCTCACCCAAATACCAGGCAGCCGGCGTATCGATTGCTGGCGTACCGGCGGTGGTGGCCGGTTTCAACGGTAAACTGGGCTGGGGCATGACCATGGTCATGGGCGACAACCAGGACCTGTTCCTCGAGCAGGTCAAACGCCAAGGCGGTCGCCTGCATTACCTGGCCGACGGCAAATGGCTACCGGCACAGCAACGCCAGGAGACCTTCTTTATCAAAGGCCAGCGGCCAATCCGCGAAACCATTTTCGAAACCCGCCACGGCCCACTGTTGAATTCTGTGCTGGGCGAACGCAAGCACATGCTGCAACCCATGCAGCTGAGCAGCGGTTATGGCCTGGCGCTGAAAACCACACAGCTCGAAGCGGATAAAACCCTCGATGCCTTCTTCGACCTGTCGCGCGCCCAGTCGGTCGAGCAGGCCTTTGAAGCCACTCGCGAAGTACGCGCCATGCCGCTGAACATCGTGTTTGCCGATGCCCAGCATATCGGCTGGCAAGTCACCGGACGCTTCCCCAATCGCCGCGCGGGCCTGGGTCTGATGCCCTCCCCTGGCTGGGATAGCCAATATGAGTGGGACGGTTTTGCCGACCCAATGCTGCATCCCTACGATCAGGATCCGCCGGATGGCTGGCTGGGCACGGCCAACCACCGCACCGTACCGCGTGGCTATGGCATGCAGCTGTCCAACTCCTGGTTCTATCCGGAACGGGCCGAGCGCATCGCCGCTCTGGCAGCAACGGGCAGGCATGACACTCAAAGCATGATTGCCATGCAGTACGACCAGACCTCGCCTTTTGTTGCCAAGCTGCAGAATATGTTCCGCGCACCAGGCATGGCTGAGGGCCTGAAAGCGGCTATCGACGCCCTGCCGGCAGCCGAGCGCAGCAAAGCCGGCGAAGCGTACAGCCGACTGATGAAGTTCGACGGCAAAATGGCCGCCACCTCGGCAGACGCAGCGCTGTACAGCGCCTTCCTCTACCAGAGCGCACGGGAAACCTTCCTCGACGAATTGGGCCCGGACAGCACACCAGCCTGGAAGACTTTGGTCGAAACCGCCAACAGCTCCTACTCCGCCCAGGCGGACCACCTGCTGGGTCGTGAAGACAGTCCGTTCTGGAACGACACCCGCACCGCACAGCGTGAAGACAAACCCGCCATCCTCGCGCGCAGCCTAGCCGGCGCCGTCACCCTGCTGGAAAGCAAGCTGGGTAGCGAACGCAGTGCCTGGCAGTGGGGCAAGTTGCACACCTACAACTGGACCACCGAAACCAGCCAACTGGCGCAATACATGAGCTCCAGCCAACGCACCAGCATCAACGCCATCAAGGGTTATCTGGATCGCGGCCCCTATCCAGCAGGCGGCGATCACGGCACGCTGAACGTGGCAGCCTACAACTGGGGCGAGAACTTCGACACCTGGCTGATTCCGGCCATGCGCATCGTCGTCGACTTCGGCCGCGAAGAGCCACTGATCGGCCTCAACAGCTCCGGACAGTCCGGCAACCCGGCCAGCAAACACTACGCCGACGGCATCGATGCCTGGCTCAAGGGCAGTTATATGAGTTTCCCCTTCCAGTCGCAAAACCTCGACAAGGTGTATGGCAACAAGCGCCTACTGCTGATGCCAACTAAATGAGACGGTGCTGCGATTAACGACCGTTCGTCGGCAGCTGCTGAACCAATTCAGCGGCTGCCACTCTGAGTAAGCGGACTTACTCCATAGATCATCATCGTTTTAGGGCGCTTTTAGCGCCCTTTCTTTTGCCTGCGATTTAGTTCAACAGGCTGCGATCAAAGGTGAAGATTCCAGATGCCTGGGGCTTATGCGCCAATAGGTATTGAGGCCGCCCCATCTTCGGGTAGTTCTTCTCGCCGGTATCACTGATCCAGCCCTGCTGCTTCATCTTCTCCAGGCGCCCGCGCAGGGTAGTGTGCTGTACCGCCTGGCCCAGGCAGGCCTGAAACGCTGCCAGCGCCTCGGTCACGGTAAAGCACGGAGCCAGCAGATAGAGCGGCAGAGAGGTGTACACCGACTTGCCGGCCAGCCGCTCCAGCGCTTGCGCCACCAACTGCACATGGTCGAATGGCAGCGCAAAGCGCTCATCGAGCACCTGCGCCAGGCTGGCAAAGCACAGATCCTCACCCGGCAGCTCGGTATCGGCGGGCAACAGGGCCAGGTAGATGGTGCTCAGCGACCAGCCGCGCGGGTCGCGCAGCGCATTGCCCACCGTCGCCACCTGTTCCAGGTGCTGCGGCTGCACCCGTGCCTTTTCCTGCAACGCACGGGTCGCCGCGGCATCCAGGCTGAGGTCGGCACACCGGCCGTTGACCAGCACACCGGGCAACGCCCACTGCCCGGCGAACGGCGCCTGCGCACGACGAATCAGCAGCAGCTCCAGCTCGCCCGCCTCGCTCAGGCGCAGCGCGACGATATCCACACTGGCCAGCACTTCTGCAGAACCCATTACCCCTCCAATCCCTTCGACTTATTTCATCTTGACCAATAACCCGGCGAATTTCACTTGTTTCGGAGAAAAGCGCTTGACCACATATTACATCAGATGGAATATGTAGCCACGCAAACCAGCGGAAAGGAGTGTCAGCATGAAAATCGCCAGCTTCGACGTCGATGCACAAAAGGGCTTCACCCCGCTGTGCCCGAATGAGCTGCCGGTAGCCGGCGGCGAGCAGATCGCGCCTGCCCTGAATGAGCTGGCCAGCCGCGCCCACCTGCGCCTGGGCAGCAAGGACGCGCACAGCCCGCAAGCCGCCTGGATCGCACCGAGCCATGCGGAGATGCTCAAACCGCTGCCGCTGGCCAACGCCGATGTCAGCTGGGTCAGCCACTGCGTGCCGGGCACGCCCGGTTTCGAGTTGCTGGATGAGCTGCCACAGCCGCTGGACTACGACTACTTCGTGTGGAAAGGCGTGGAGCCGGACCTGCACCCCTACGGCGCGTGTTACCACGACCTGGCCGAGAAACGCAGCACGGGCGCCATCGAGTTTCTCCTGCACAATGGCGTGCAGCGCGTACTGGTCGGCGGCCTGGCCCTCGACTACTGCGTGAAGACCACCGCCCTGCAACTGCGCCGCGCCGGTTTTGACGTCGGCGTCTACCTGCCGGCCTGCCGCGCCATTACCGAAGCAACCGCGCAAACCGCCTGCAACGAGATGCGCGCAGCGGGTATCGAGCTGTACGCCAGCCTGGATGAGCTGGACGCGGCCCTCAATACGGACAAGAGGATCTGATCATGGGTGAAAGCGTATTTGCCGAGCGTATCGTGCAGAACCTGCTGGATACCGACTTCTACAAGCTGACCATGATGCAGGCGGTGCTGCACAACTACCCCAACGCCGAGGTGGAGTGGGAATTCCGCTGCCGCAATGCCGAGGACCTGACGCCCTACCTGGCGGAGATCCGCTACCAGATCGAGCGCCTGGCCGAGCTGAGCATGAGTGCCGACCAACTGGCCTTCCTCGAACGCATCCCGTTCATCAAGGCCGACTTCATCCGCTTTCTCAGCCTGTTCCGCTTCAACCTGCGCTACGTGCACACCAGCATCGAAGACGGCCAGCTGTGCATCCGTCTGCGCGGCCCCTGGCTGCACGTGATCCTCTACGAGATCCCGCTGCTGGCCATCGTTAGCGAGGTGCGCAACCGCTATCGCTACCGCGAGGTGGTGCTGGAGCAGGCCAGCGAGCGCCTGTACGAGAAACTCGACTGGCTCAAGGGCGAGGCCTCGGCCAGCGAACTGGCCAATTTCCAGATCGCCGACTTCGGCACCCGACGGCGCTTCTCCTACCGGGTGCAGGAGCAGATGGTGCACATCCTCAAGCGCGACTTCCCCGGACGCTTCGTCGGCACCAGCAACGTGCACCTGGCCCGCGAGTTCGACCTCAAGCCGATCGGCACCATGGCCCACGAATGGCTGATGGCCCACCAACAGCTCGGCCCAAGGCTGATCGACAGCCAGAGCGCCGCGCTGGACTGCTGGGTGCGCGAGTACCGCGGCCTGCTCGGCATCGCCCTGACCGACTGCATCACCATGGATGCTTTCTTGGCTGACTTCGACCTGTACTTCGCCAAGCTGTTCGACGGCCTGCGCCACGACTCCGGCGACCCGCTGCAGTGGGCGGAAAAAGCCATCGCCCACTACGAAAAGCTCGGCATCGACCCCAAGAGCAAGACCCTGGTGTTCTCCGATGGGCTCACCTTGGAGAAGTCACTGCGGCTCTACCGTGCACTTTGCGGGCGGATCAACGTAAGCTTCGGCATCGGCACCAACCTGACCTGCGACATTCCCCGGGTCGAACCGATGAATATCGTGATCAAGATGACCGCCTGCAATGGCCAGCCGGTCGCCAAAATCTCCGATGCGCCGGGCAAGACCCAATGCCGCGACGACAACTTCGTCAGCTACCTGAAACATGTTTTTCGCGTCAGCGACGCCAATTGAGGAACCCGAGATGAGCAATCGCCAAGCCGAGATCGCCGCAGCCCTAGATGTGGTACCGCCCTTCGCCGACGAAGCGGCGCTGGTGGCGCAGATCAACCAGCGCAAAACCTTTATCAAGAACTGCCTGAAGAACTCCGGGCTCAAGGTGCTGGTACTGGGCATCAGTGGCGGCGTTGACTCTCTGACCGCAGGTCGCTTAGCACAACTTTCGGTGGAAGAGTTGCGCAGTGAGACCGGCGACAACGCCTATCGCTTTATCGCCGTACGCCTACCGCATGGCACTCAGCACGATGAGCACGACGCCCAAGCCTCGCTGCAATTTATCCGCGCCGATGAAGAAGATACGGTGAATATCGCGGACAGCGTGCAAGGTCTCGGTGAGCAGGTTACCCACCTGCAGCAGCTGAGCGATGCCCGCCGCGACTTCGTCACCGGCAATATCAAGGCGCGCATTCGCATGGTCGCCCAGTTCGCCATCGCCAACGCCAACAACGGCCTGGTGATCGGCACCGACCATGCAGCAGAAGCTGTTATGGGCTTCTTCACCAAGTTCGGTGACGGCGCCTGCGACCTCGCCCCGCTGTCCGGCCTGGTCAAGGGTCAGGTACGCGCCATCGCCAAACACCTCGGCGCCCCGGAAAACCTGGTATTCAAGGTGCCGACGGCCGACTTGGAAGAACTGCGCCCCGGCAAACCGGACGAAGAAGCCCACGGTGTCAGCTACGCCGAAATCGACGCTTTCCTGCACGGCCAACCCGTGCGCGACGAGGCATACGCCATCATCGTGCGCACCTACGACAACACCCGGCACAAGCGCGAGCTGCCGTTAGTCCCTTAACAACTCGCCAAGGGCACAGGCGGCGCTTGATCTGGCACTAAAGGCCCACCCGGTTCAGTAGGCTGATCCGGCAGTACTGGCTCATCCGGGGTATCTGGTTCAGGCTGCCCCGGAATGCCGCCAGCAAATCTGACGACCCCAAGGGGCATGGATAGGGTGCTGCACAGTTGAGGCGTATGCATGTCGTTTAACTCCTTCGATCAGTAATGACACTGAGCATTAGAGCGCCATGCCCGAACAAGAATTCCCAAAATATTTAGCCTGGGCTGCAACCCACCTCGATTAAGCAGTTTAACGAGCACATAACGGGCAGACATGGCACACAAAGCATGATTGCCATGCAGTACAAGCAAACCTCGCCCTTGCCGCCAAGCTGCGGGATATGCTCAGCACACCGGGCATGGCCGCAAGCCTGCAAGCCGCCATCGACGCCCTGTCGACAGCAGAACGCAACAAAGTCCACGAAACGCACGGCCGACTGATGAAGTTCGACGGCAAAATAGCTGCCACCCCAGCAGGTGATCGGCACCGACCATGCCTCCGAGGCATATGCCACCACCGCGCGCACCTACGGCAACACCCGTCACAAACGCGAACTGCGCTAAGCACCTAAGCCGCGGGCTGACATGCCCGCGGCAGGCTACGCTTTTTTGAAGAACTGCTCAGCCACTCAAGCCAGGCAGGCCTAAGGGTACTTCAGGAAAGGAAAGCCATATGTCGCCGAACGCCACACCTGAGCAGATTATCACTCGCACCCTACTCGATACCCTGATCCGCGCAGGCTTGGTCGCCGCCCTGGTGGTCGCCTGCTTCCAGGTGTTCAGCCCGTTCCTCAGCCTGATGATCTGGGCACTGATCCTCGCCGTCACCCTCTATCCGCTGCACAACATGATCAAGGCGCACACCGGCCACAGCGATAGCCGCGCAGCCACGCTGCTCATATTGCTTGCCATTGCCATTCTATTGATCCCTGCCTACCTGCTCGGCACATCCCTGACAGAGTCGGTGGAAGTGGTCATCGCCAACGTCAAAGCGGACGGTGTGCATATCCCGCCACCGCCGGATGCGGTTGCCCAATGGCCGCTGATCGGCAAGTCACTGCATGGTTTCTGGGAACAAGCGGCTTCCGATCTAACCGGAGTCTTGCAACGCCTGGCACCGCAGCTCAAGGATGTGACGCTGGGCTTACTCGGCAAGCTCGCTGGAGTAGGCATCGGCATGCTGGTATTCATCGCTGCGTTGATGATTGCCGGCATCATCATGGCGTTTGGCAACACCGGCCACCGCAGTGCCCAACGCATTGCCGCACGGGTGATAGAGGCTGAGCGCAGCGACGCCCTGGTCGAGTTATGCACCGCGACCATCCGCGCCGTGGCTCAGGGGGTGATAGGCATTGCCTTTATCCAGATGCTGCTGATTGGTGCTGGCTTCATCTTCATGGGTGTTCCCGGTGCCGGCCTGCTGGCCTTGGCCGTACTGCTACTGGGGATCATGCAGCTGCCGGCCACGCTGATCACCCTGCCAGTAATCGCCTTCGTGTTCTTCAGCGAAGGAGCCTCCCTAGCAACCATCATCTTCGCCATCTACGTCTTCGTCGCCGGCCTCGCCGACAACGTGCTCAAGCCGCTGCTACTGGGGCGCGGTGTGGATGTGCCAATGCCCGTGGTGCTGATTGGCGCGCTGGGCGGGATGGTAAGCGGCGGCATCATCGGCCTGTTTATCGGCCCGGTGCTCCTGGCGGTGGGCTACAAACTGTTCTGGCAGTGGGTCGACACGCCACAGGCCAACAGGGCGACCAGCCCGCAGGATGACGAATAAACATCGGCGCGCCTAAAAGCTACCAAGGAGAAGCCATGTTCCTGAGCCTGATGATCGGTCTGCCGCTGATACTGCTGTGCCTGCTTCTACAAACCGTGATGGTTGCCCTCAGCCTGCGCCGCTATGCCGAGTACCGGCGTAGCCTCAGCCAACCCTCGCTGGGCAGTACCATCTTGATTCTGAGTCTGGTGATGCTATTGCTTCTGGTGGGCAACTTTGTGCAGATGGCCATCTGGGCTGTGCTGTTTATCGCCCTTGACGAATTCCAGAGCTTTTCCCAAGCGCTGTACTTCTCCGGCGTGACCTTCACTACCGTTGGCTACGGCGACCTTGTGCTTTCAACCCCACGGCAACTGCTCAGCCCGATAGAAGCGGCCAACGGCATCCTGATGTTCGGCGTATCCACCGCAGTAATGACTACGGCCCTCGGCGACGTGGTCAAGCACTACACCCAACATCAGAAAAGTTCGCAGGCATAATCTGCACAGAACAGCCAGAAAGAACGTGTATCAGTGACTGACTTACCTGAGGCAAAAATAGAAAAAGCCGGGCAATGCCCGGCTTTTTCTATGGATCGACTGAAGTGACTCAGGCCCTAGGCAGGGTCACACCCAGCTGGCCCTGATACTTGCCACCGCGATCTTTGTAAGACACTTCGCAGGCCTCATCGGACTGCAGGAACAGCATCTGTGCCACGCCTTCGTTGGCATAGATCTTCGCCGGCAAGGTGGTGGTGTTGGAAAACTCCAGGGTCACGTGGCCTTCCCACTCCGGTTCCAACGGGGTGACGTTAACGATAATGCCGCAGCGCGCGTAGGTGCTCTTGCCCAGGCAGATGGTCAGCACATCGCGGGGAATGCGGAAAAATTCCACAGTGCGCGCCAGGGCGAAGGAGTTCGGAGGAATAATGCAAACATCGCTTTTCACATCGACAAAGCTCTTCTCGTCGAAGTTCTTCGGGTCGACAGTTGCCGAGTTGATGTTGGTGAACACCTTGAACTCATCGGCGCAGCGTACATCGTAGCCGTAGCTGGAAACGCCGTAGGAAATCAGTGGCTGTGCGCCCTCGGCACGTACTTGACGCTCAACGAAGGGCTCGATCATGCCGTGCTCTTGAGCCATGCGGCGAATCCACTTATCCGATTTGATGCTCATGGCGTCTGTCCTGCTATAGCGAAGGGTGAAAAGTGCACGCATCTTACCGGGGCCAGCGACTGGGTTCAAAGGCTCTTGAACCAGCGCGGCGCGCAAAACGGCAAACAGTCTGTCTGTCGCTAAATAACAGAAAGATGCACAGAGCATTCGCGCTTAGCGTTAAAAGCGAGTATGGTTGTTTCACTGTGCTGCATGTGTCACCGCGAATCGCTACTTGATGCCTAGATTTCGATCCAAACATCGTCCGACTCCTAGTACTCGTTGCACTCAGTCCCGGCCTGGGCTTTTCCAGGGCTGTTAATAAATTTGTTAGGAGACATAACATGTCGAATCGTCAGAATGGCACCGTCAAGTGGTTCAACGATGAAAAAGGCTACGGCTTCATCACCCCACAGTCCGGTGACGACCTCTTCGTACACTTCAAAGCTATCCAGAGCGATGGCTTCAAGAGCCTGAAAGAAGGCCAAGCAGTGACTTTCGTCGCTACCCGTGGTCAGAAAGGCATGCAAGCTGAGGAAGTTCAGGTTGTATAACCTGCACTAACCTCGCTTGATAAAAAGCCCCGCCTAGTGCGGGGCTTTTTTATGGGCGCTTATTTATCTGCGCGCACGATGTGGCGCACGTGCGTGCGCCACTACCGGATCAGTCTTCGCTAATCACTATGGTTGGCATTGCCTGCTGCGCACCACCCTGAGCAATCCGCGCACCGACGTTGCGTGCAGTTTCCTGATAGATCATCGCAATCTGGCTTTCCGGATCGGCAATGGTAGTTGGCTTACCGCCATCGGATTGCATGCGGATGGCCATCGACAGCGGCAAGGACGCCAGCAGATCGACGCCAAACTGCGCCGCCAGCTTCTCGCCACCGCCTTCACCAAACAGATGCTCGGCATGCCCGCAGTTTGAGCAGATATGCACGGCCATGTTTTCCACCACACCGAGCACCGGGATATTCACTTTGCGAAACATCTCCACGCCCTTCTTGGCATCCAGCAGGGCCAGATCCTGTGGCGTGGTGACGATCACCGCACCCGCCACCGGCACCTTCTGCGCCAGGGTCAGCTGGATATCGCCGGTACCTGGCGGCATATCGACCACCAGATAATCCAGGTCATCCCAGGCAGTCTGGGTGATCAACTGTAGCAGCGCGCCAGAAACCATCGGCCCGCGCCAGACCACTGGAGTGTTCTCATCGGTGAGAAAGGCCATGGACATCACCTCCACACCGTGGGCCTTGAGCGGCACAAACCACTTCTGGTCTTTCACCTGCGGCCGAGTGCCTTCCGGAATACCGAACATGATGCCCTGGCTCGGCCCGTAGATATCGGCATCGAGAATGCCGACCTTAGCGCCTTCGCGAGCCAAGGCCAGTGCCAGATTGGCTGCCGTAGTGGACTTGCCCACCCCGCCCTTGCCAGACGCCACGGCGATCACGTTTTTCACATTGGCCAGCGCCGGCACCTGATCCTGAGCCTTGTGTGCTTCGATCACACAGTCAATCTGCACCTGAGCACGCTCGACGCCGTCGAGGTTTTCCAGAGCCATTTGCAGCATCTGCGCCCAGCCGCTCTTGAACAGCCCGGCCGCGTAACCCAGCTGCAAACGCACCTTGACCTGCCCACCCTGGATATCCACCTCACGCAGGCAACCAGCGCTGACCGGGTCCTGATTCAGGTGCGGATCGGTGTATTGGGACAGGGCGGCTTCGACCGCTGCGCGGGTAACGACACTCATGGAAGGCTCCGAAAGGCTGAGTAAAGCAGGCAGGCATCTTACCCCAGGCTAACTCCATAGGCGCGCACCGGCAGGCATTGCCCGTGCAAGGATGAAAAATATCCGCTGCCCCTATATAGTTGCCGGCTTCCCTGAGTTACCAGTGCAGCCGATCCCATGAGCCAAGCCCGCAAGATTCTCGTCACCAGCGCCCTGCCCTACGCCAACGGTTCGATCCACCTTGGCCATATGCTCGAGTACATCCAGACCGACATGTGGGTGCGTTTCCAGAAGCTGCGCGGCAACCAGGCCATCTACGTCTGCGCCGACGACGCGCATGGCTCGGCGATCATGTTGCGCGCCGAGAAGGAAGGCATCACCCCGGAACAACTGATCGCCAATGTGCAGGCCGAACACACCGCCGACTTTGCCGATTTCGGGGTCAATTTCGATAACTACCATTCGACCCACTCGGACGAAAACCGCGAACTGTCGGCGGCTATCTACCTGAAGCTGCGCGACGCCGGGCATATCGCCACCCGCTCGGTAACCCAGTACTTCGACCCCGAGAAGGGCATGTTCCTCGCCGACCGCTTTATCAAAGGCACCTGCCCCAAGTGCGCGGCCGAAGACCAGTACGGCGATAACTGCGAAAAATGCGGCGCCACCTACGAGCCCACCGAGCTGAAGAACCCGCGTTCGGCCATCTCCGGCGCGGTGCCTGAACTGCGCGACTCCAAGCACTTCTTCTTCAAGCTGCCGGACTTCGAGGCCATGCTGAAGAGCTGGACCCGTGGCGGCGCGTTGCAGGATGCAGTAGCCAACAAGATCGCCGAATGGCTGGATTCCGGCCTGCAGGAATGGGATATCAGCCGCGATGCGCCCTACTTCGGCTTCGAAATCCCCGACGAGCCGGGCAAATACTTCTACGTCTGGCTGGACGCGCCGATCGGCTATATGGCCAGTTTCAAGAATCTTTGCACCAAGCGCCCGGAGCTGGACTTCGACGCATTCTGGAACAAGGACTCAACCGCCGAGCTGTACCACTTTATCGGCAAGGACATCGTCAACTTCCACGCCCTGTTCTGGCCGGCCATGCTCGAAGGCGCCGGCCTGCGCAAGCCAACCGCAGTGGCCGTACACGGCTACCTGACAGTCAACGGACAGAAGATGTCCAAGTCACGCGGCACCTTTATCAAGGCGCGCACCTACCTGGATCACCTGAACCCGGAATACCTGCGCTACTACTACGCGGCCAAGCTGGGCCGTGGCGTGGATGACCTCGATCTGAACCTGGAAGACTTCGTACAGAAGGTCAACTCGGACCTGGTCGGCAAGGTTGTGAATATCGCCAGCCGTTGCGCCGGTTTTATCCACAAAGGCAACAACGGTCTGCTGGTGGCTGGCAATGCCGCACCCGAGCTAACTGAAGCCTTCCAGGCTGCCGCACCGAGCATCGCCGAAGCCTACGAGGCCCGCGATTTCGCCCGCGCCATGCGCGAGATCATGGCCCTGGCCGACCGCGCCAACGCCTGGATCGCCGACAAAGCACCCTGGTCCCTGGCCAAACAGGACGGCAAGCAGGACGAAGTGCAGGCCATCTGCGCCCTGGGCGTGAACCTGTTCCGCCAGTTGGTGATCTTCCTGAAACCAGTGCTGCCGCAGCTGGCCAGCGACGCCGAGGCCTTCCTCAATGTCGCGCCGTTGACCTGGGACGACCACCAGACGCTGCTGGCCAACCACCAACTGAACCCGTTCAGCGCCCTGCTGACCCGTATTGAGCCTGCGAAAATCGACGCCATGATCGAAGCCTCCAAAGAAGACCTGGCCGCCAGCGAAGCCGCTCCAGCAGCCGCTGGCAACGGTGAGCTGACGAAAGACCCACTGGCCGCCGAAATCGCCTTCGACGCCTTTGCTGCGGTCGACCTGCGTATCGCCCTGATCGAGAAGTGCGAGTTCGTTGAAGGTGCCGACAAGCTGCTGCGCCTGACTCTGGATATCGGCGACGCCAAGCGCAACGTGTTCAGCGGCATCAAGAGCGCTTACCCGGACCCGAGCAAACTGGAAGGCCGCCTGACCCTGTACGTAGCCAACCTGGCCGCGCGCAAGATGAAGTTCGGCATCAGCGAAGGCATGGTCCTGGCGGCGGGTCCTGGCGGCGAGGAAATCTACCTGCTCAGCCCAGACAGCGGTGCCAAACCAGGCCAGCGGGTCAAATAAACCTGCGACCCAATAGCGCAGCCACTCTGATCAGGCTGCGCTAGCCTTATGGCAGCACCTCAGGAAGGCTGATCCGGCTTGTATGGCAGGATCGGCTTACCGATAATAGCCACCCCTTTCCTGCGGCCTTTGCCCGTCCATTCACGGAACCTGCAATGACCGAACTCGCCTTGATCATGGTCAGCGCCATCCTGGTCAACAACTTCGTGTTGGTCCAGTTCCTTGGCCTGTGTCCCTTTATGGGCGTCTCGAAGAAAATCGAGACGGCTATCGGCCTGTCGCTGGCCACCACCTTCGTGCTGACCCTGGCTGCCATGTGCAGCTACCTGGTGCAGCAGTACGTGCTCAAGCCGCTGGATATCGAATACCTGCGCACCATCAGTTTTATTCTGGTGATTGCCGTGGTGGTGCAGTTCACCGAAATGGTGGTGAACAAGACCAGCCCGCTGCTGTACCGCGTGCTCGGCATCTTCCTGCCGCTGATCACCACTAACTGCATCGTTCTGGGCGTGGCCCTGCTCAACGCCAACAAGGCCGAATTCACCTTTATCACCGCCACCGCCAACGGCTTTGCTGCCGGCCTCGGCTTCTCCCTGGTACTGGTGCTGTTCGCCGCCATGCGTGAGCGTATCGCCATCGCCGATGTACCAAAGTCCTTCCAGGGCGCGGCCATCGGCATGATCACCGCCGGGTTGATGTCTCTGGCGTTTATGGGCTTTACCGGGCTGATCAAGCTATGAGCCTGGTGCTGATCGCCGTTCTCGCCCTGCTCGCCCTGTGCCTGGTGGCCGGCGCCATCCTCGGTTTCGCGGCCGTGCGTTTCAAGGTCGAAGGCAACCCGATTGCCGAGCAGATCAACGCCCTGTTACCACAAACCCAATGTGGCCAGTGCGGCTATCCGGGCTGCAAACCCTACGCCGAAGCGATTGCCGGCGGCGACAAGATCAACAAGTGCCCCCCCGGCGGCGAAGCCACCATCCAGGCTCTGGCTGACCTGCTCGACGTTGAAGCCGAGCCGCTCGACGCGGTGGAAGGCGAAAAACCGCAGATGGTCGCCTATATCCGCGAGGCCGAGTGCATCGGTTGCACCAAATGCATCCAGGCCTGCCCGGTGGATGCCATCGTCGGCGCGGCCAAACAGATGCACACAGTGATCGTCAGCGAATGCACCGGCTGCGACCTGTGCGTCGAACCCTGCCCGGTGGACTGCATCGACATGATCGAAGTGGGCAGCACCGTGCAAAGCTGGAAATGGGAAAAACCCCTGCTGCCCGGCCAACTGATTGCCAGTGACCGGGAGCAAGCGGCATGAGCGCATTGCACAAAGCTGAAGCACTGATCTGGGATATCCCCGGCGGCATTCACCCAGCCGAGCGCAAGGAGCTGTCCAACCGCACGCCAATCCAGCCGGCACCGCTACCCAAGCGCCTGACGCTGCCGCTCAACCAGCATATCGGCGCGCCCGCAGAGCCCGTGGTAACCGTGGGTGAGCGCGTACTGAAAGGCCAGCTGATCGCCGCTGCCACAGGTTTTGTCAGCGTACCCGTGCACGCGCCGACCTCCGGCACCGTGAGCTTTATCGGCCCACAGCCTTACCCGCATGTATCCGGCATGCTCGCCCCGGCCATCGTGATCGACAGCGATGGGCTGGAGGAATGGATCGAGCTGACCCCACAAGCTGACTATCGTCATCTTGAAAACAGCGCCCTGGTTGAGCTGGTTCGCCAGGCGGGCATCAGCGGTCTCGGCGGTGCGGGCTTTCCCACGGCGGTGAAGCTCAACGCGCGGCCGACGCAGAAGATCCACACGCTGATCATCAACGGCACCGAGTGCGAGCCCTATATCAGCGCCGATGATCTGCTGATGCGCGAGCGCGCCAGTGAGCTGATCAGCGGCATCGACATTCTGGTGCAGCTGATCCAGCCGGATCAGGTGCTGATCGGTATCGAAGACAACAAGCCCGAAGCCATCGCCGCCGTTCGCCATGCACTGGCCGAGCGCAGCTATCAGCTCAAGGTATTCCCCACCAAGTACCCGTCCGGTGGCGAAAAGCAGCTAATCCAGATTCTTACTGGCGTGGAAGTGCCGAGCGGCGGCCTGCCGGCGGATATCGGCATGCTCTGCCAGAACGTCGGCACCTGCGTGGCCATTCATAACGCGGTGATCCACGGCAAACCGCTGATTTCGCGCATCACCACCCTCACCGGCGAAGCCCTGGCGCAACCGACGAACGTCGAGGTGCTGCTCGGTACCCCGGTGGGTGAGTTGCTGGAGTTTGCCGGCCTCGACCGCAGCAAGCTGAATCGCTTGATCATGGGCGGCCCGATGATGGGCTTTACCCTGCCCGACTTTGCCGTGCCGGTGATCAAGACTACCAACTGCCTGCTGGCCTCGACCACCGACGAGCTGCCGCCACCGCCACCGGCCATGCCGTGCATCCGCTGTGGCGAGTGTGCCGAAGCCTGTCCGGCCAGCCTGCTGCCGCAGCAACTGCACTTCTTCGCCATCGGCCAGGAGCATGAACAGCTCAAGGCGCATAACCTGTTCGACTGCATCGAGTGCGGCGCCTGCGCCTATGTTTGCCCGTCGAGCATCCCCCTGGTGCAGTACTACCGCGCCGCCAAGGGCGAGATTCGCGACCTGGAGCAGAAGCAGCTCAAGGCAGAACAGTCGAAACAGCGCTTCGAGCTGCGCCAGGAACGCCTGCGCCGCGCCGAAGAACAAAAGGAAGCCGAACGCCAGGCCCGTGCCGCTAAAGCAGCCCAAGCCAAGGCCGCTCAAGCCCAAGCTGCACCAGCGGCGGCTAGCAGTGATACAGCAGCGGCCAAACCGGCCGGGCTGAGTGATGAACAGAAGAAACTCAAGATCGAAGCCAGCATGGCCCAAGTCGCCCTGAAAAAAGCCGAAAAGCAGCTGGCAACCCACGCCAGTCCCGAGTTGCAGGCCCAGGTTGACGAACTGCGCAGCGCAGCAGCCATCGCCCAGCAAGCGCTCGACAGCGCCATGGCCGCCAACCCGCCTGCCCCGGCCGCAGCGCCAGCAGCCGACGATGGCGCATTGAAAAAGGCCAAAATCGACGCCGCCATGCTCCGCGCCCAGGTGCGCAAGCTGGAAAAGCTCGAAGCGCCAAGCGACGAGCAGCAAAGCGAACTGCAACAACTGCGCAGCCAGCTGGAAGCCGCCGAAAAACTGCTGGCCAGCCTGGAAGCCCAGGCGCCAGCACCAACCGCCAAACCGGCTACCGACGATGGCGCATTGAAAAAGGCCAAGATCGACGCTGCCATGCTCCGCGCCCAGGTGCGCAAGCTGGAAAAGCTCGAAGCGCCAAGCGACGAGCAGCAAAGCGAACTGCAACAACTGCGCAGCCAGCTGGAAGCCGCCGAAAAACTGCTGGCCAGCCTGGAAGCCCAGGCGCCAGCACCAACCGCCAAACCGGCTACCGACGATGGCGCATTGAAAAAGGCCAAGATCGACGCTGCCATGCTGCGTGCCCAAGTGCGCAAGCTGGAAAAACTTGAAGCGCCAAGCGACGAGCAGCAAAGCGAATTACAGCAACTGCGCAGCCAGCTGAAAGCTGCCGAAAAACTGCTGGCCAGCCTGGAAGCCCAGGCACCGACCGCTCCCGTAAAAGCGCCTGATGCAGAAGCCCCCGACCCGCTGAAAAAAGCCAAGATCGAATTGGCGATGAAACGTGCCGAACTGAAAAAAGCCGAGAAAGCTGGCAGCGATGAAGCCGCGCTTGGCAGCCTACGCGAAGCATTGGCGGCCGCCGAGCAGGCGCTGCACCAGGCCGAGGATGCATCTGGCAAGCCCGCGCCAGAGCTGGTACGCACCGACAAGAAGCCAATCGACGAAACCACCCGCGCCTTGAAAACCGAAGTGGCCTTTGCCCGCGCCGATCTGCGCAAACTCGAACGCGACACCGACAGCCCAGCCGACGCCCTGGCCGCCGCACGCCAGCGCCTGGCGGATGCTGAAAGCCAATTACAGGAGCACGCAGGCAGCTGATAACAGCTCTGCGTAGCCAACCCAAGCAACAACCGGAGCGCCAATGGCCCTGCCCCGCATCACATCGCCCCACGCCAAGGGCAGCAATCGCACCCAGCAAGTTATGCTGCAGGTGCTGCTGGCTACGGTGCCAGGCATTCTCGCCCTGACCTGGCTGTTCGGCGCCGGCACACTGATCAACCTGCTGTGGGCCAGCGCCTGCGCCCTGGGGGTTGAAGCAGCCATCCTGGCGCTACGCAAGCGCCCGGTGCTGTTCTTCCTCAAGGACTACAGCGTATTGGTCACCGCTGTGCTGTTGGCCCTGGCGCTGCCGCCCTACTCGCCCTGGTGGCTGACGCTGGTGGCCACCGGCTTTGCCGTGCTGCTCGGCAAGCAGCTGTATGGCGGCCTCGGGCAGAACCCGTTCAACCCGGCCATGCTCGGCTATGTGGTGGTGCTGATTTCCTTCCCGGTGGAGATGACCAGCTGGCCAGCGCCACATACGGTCGGCCTGCTTGAAGGCCTGCAACAGATTCTCGGCATCGCCAGCCTGCCTGACGGCTGGGCCCAGGCCACTGCGCTGGACGCACTGAAGGTCAATAAGAGCCTGACCATCGACGAGCTGTGGGCACAGAACCCAGCGTTCGGCTACCTCGGCGGCGCCGCTACTGAGGCGGTCAATCTGGCCTTCCTCGCCGGCGGCCTGTATCTGCTGCACAAGCGCCTGTTCACCTGGCATGCACCGGTGGGCATGCTCGCAGCACTGGCCGTGATGAGCCTGCTGTTCTGGAACGGCTCAGGCTCGGACTCCAACGGCTCGCCGCTGTTTCACCTGCTGACCGGCGCGACGATGCTCGGCGCCTTCTTTATCGTCACCGACCCGGTCAGCGGCGCCACCAGCAACCTCGGCCGGCTGATTTTCGGCATAGGCGTTGGCGTGTTGGTCTATGTGATTCGCGCCTGGGGCGGTTACCCGGACGGCGTCGCCTTCGCTGTGTTGCTGATGAACCTGGCAGCACCGACCATCGACTACTACACGCGGCCGCGCACCTACGGCCACCGTAAGCCGACACGCGGCTTCAAGTTGGGAGAGTAACCGTGGCCCTGCCTGAAATTAGCCGCTCGATGCTGAAGAACGCCCTGGTGCTCGGGCTGTTTGCCATCGCCACCGTGGGCCTGGTGGCCGTGCTGCAACAAGCCACTGCCGAGCGCATCGCCAACGCCGAGCGCGAAGCTCAGGTGCGCGCCCTGAGCGAAATTCTGCCCCAGGACAGCTACGACAACCACCTGCTGGATAACAGCATCCAGCTGCACGATCCGCTGCTCGGCAGTAAATCGCCGCAGACCGCCTATATCGCCCTGAAAGACGGCAAACCCAGCGCGGTGATCCTGCGCGCCACCGCGCCGGACGGCTACAGCGGCGCAATCCATTTGCTGATCGGTATCCATGCAGATGGTCGCCTGGCCGGCGTGCGCGTCCTCGGCCATCGGGAAACCCCGGGCCTGGGTGACAAGATCGAGCTGGCCAAGAGCGCCTGGATTCGTAGCTTCGACGGCAAGTCATTGAGCAATCCCGGCGAGGATGGCTGGGCGGTGAAGAAAGATCGCGGCGAATTCGACCAGTTTGCCGGCGCCACCATCACCCCGCGCGCGGTGGTCAAGGCCGTGCATAAGGCCCTGCAGTATTTCGATGCCAATCAAGAGCAGCTGTTCGCAGCCCAGGTGAAGTCCAATGGCTAGTCCCAGCTACCGCGAAATCACCCTTAACGGCCTCTGGAAGAACAACCCGGCGCTGGTGCAGCTGCTCGGCCTCTGCCCGCTGCTCGGAGTAAGCAACTCGGCGGTCAACGCCCTCGGCCTGGCGCTGGCTAGCGCCGTGGTGCTGGTGTGCTCCAACACCGCGGTGTCGCTGGTGCGCGGCGTGGTCAACACGGCGGTGCGGCTGCCGGCCTTTGTGATGATCATCGCCGCCCTGACCACCTGCATCGAACTGCTGATGCAGGCCTTCACCTACGAGCTGTACCAGATTCTCGGCATCTTTATCCCGCTGATCACCACCAACTGCGTGATCCTCGGCCGCGCCGATGGCTTCGCCGCGAAGAACGACCCGGCCCGCGCCGCCTATGACGGCCTGGTGATGGGCCTGGGCTTTGGCGTGGTGCTGGTGATGATCGGCGCCCTGCGCGAGCTGTTCGGCACCGGCGCGGTGTTCGCCAATATGCATTTGCTGTTCGGCCCCATCGCCGCCAACTGGCAGCTGACGCTGATCCCCGAGTACAAGGGCTTCCTGCTGGCTATTCTGCCGCCTGGCGCCTTTATCGTGCTGGGCCTGCTGATCGCCTGCAAAAACCGCGTGGACGAAGTGCTGGCCGAGCGAGCCAAGGCGCAACAGGTTGATACCCCGGTGCAAAGCCGCCGCGTGCGGGTGACCGGAGTAATCGAGTGAACGCCGCCAAGCGCTACGAGATCTTCCGCCGTCTGCATGAGGACAACCCCGAGCCGAAGACCGAGCTGGCCTACAGCTCGCCGTTCGAACTTTTGGTAGCGGTCACCCTGTCCGCCCAGGCCACCGACGTCAGCGTCAACAAGGCCACCGCCAAGCTATTCCCGGTCGCCAATACCCCGGAGGCAATCTACGCCCTGGGCGTGGATGGGCTGAGCGGATATATCAAGACCATCGGCCTGTACAACAGCAAGGCAAAGAACGTCATTGAGGCCTGCCGCCTGCTGATCGAAAAGCACAACAGCCAGGTGCCGGACAACCGCGAAGACCTCGAAGCCCTGCCCGGGGTCGGGCGCAAAACCGCCAACGTGGTGCTCAATACCGCGTTTCGCCAGTTGGCCATGGCGGTGGACACGCATATTTTCCGTGTCAGCAACCGCACCGGCATCGCTCCCGGCAAGAACGTGCTGGAAGTGGAAAAGAAACTGATGAAGTTTGTGCCCAAGGAATTTCTTCTCGATTCACACCACTGGCTGATCCTGCATGGCCGCTATGTGTGCCAGGCGCGCAAGCCACGCTGTGGCAGCTGCCGCATCGAAGACCTGTGCGAATACAAACAGAAAACCTCCGACGATTGAGCCGCTATTCAGCCGCTCAATAAGGCGATTGAAAAAATCTTTTTTACCCGCCCAGGTTTTGCCGCTATAAGGTGCGCAAATGGCCCTAGTAGCCTGGAGTGGATTTGATGAGCACTGATAAAGAAGAACTTGAGCTCGACGAAGATTTTGTTGCCGAAGAAGCGGATGACGCCGAAGCACCAGTAGAGGTTGCCAAAACCAACCTGACCAAGCGCCGCATCATCGACAACTTCCTCGAAGAGCGCCGCCTGCACAAGCAATTGGCCGAATACGACTTCGACCTCTAACGCCGCCCGCAATAAAAAGCCCCGCTACACTGCGGGGCTTTTTAGTTGCTCAGCCAACAGCCTGCAAGCTGCGTCGTGAACACTTGTTGGCATACATCGCAGCATCCGCCTGAGTCAGCAACTGCTCCAGGCTTTGATCAGCCTGCAACGACGACTCCGCCGTACCCACGCTTAACGACAATGGCCGCCCCGTGCGCTGACGGAAGGTCTGCAAGGCTTTGTCCAACCGCGTCAGCACCTCTTCACTGGTGCTGTAATGACTGGCCAGCACCACGAACTCGTCGCCGCCAATCCGCGCCACCACATCGGTGGTGCGAAACAACGATTTGAGCAAATCGGCGGCGTCGACCAACATGCCATCGCCGGCAGCATGGCCGAAACGGTCGTTGGCCAACTTCAGGTAGTCCAGATCGACATACAGCAGCAGGCTGCGCCCCCGCCGCCTGCGCGCAACTTGCAGCTCGCGCTCAGCCAACAGCAGGAAGCCCCGGCGGTTGTACAAACCGGTCAGTTCGTCGGTCAGCGACATCTGTCGCACCAACTGCTCGGCGCGCAGACGCTCAGCCACCTCGTCCTGCAGCAGCTGGTTGGCCTGCGCCAGTTGCGCCGTGCGCTCCTCGACCCGGCGCTCCAGTTCGGCATACACCTGAACATTCTCCAGGGCCACCGAGGTCGCATCGGCCAGAGCTTGTAGCATCTCGACCTGATCGGCCGTGGCGCGGTACTGGCTGGCCCAATAGGTGCCAATTGCGCCGATAGGCTCCAGGGTGCGGATCGGCACCATGACCAGGCTTTTGACGAAGGTCGGTCGATAGGCGGCGTGGGGAATTCGATCATCCAGGTAGATGTCTTCGATCACCGTCGCCTGCCGGTTGAGCATGGCCCAACCGCTGATACAGGCTTGCAGGGGAAAACGCTGACCTTTCCATAACGGACAGATGGCATCTTCATCACGGTAAAAACACTGCTCGCCATCACGCAAGACAAAGGTGGCGCCATCGGCTCCCACCAGTTCACGCGCGGCGTAGCGCACCACTTCGGCAACAGCATCCATATCCCTTGCCATGGACAACTCCTGCACGGCCCGAATCAGCCGCTTTGCATAGTTTCCGCTGGTCATGGAACACCTCGTCTGGCCGGGTAGATTGGCCATTCGCTTTGTAAGCCATTACTTACAAAGATAGCAGCTATCAATCGGCACGCGAAGGCGACAGCAGCTCAATTTTGTAACCGTCGGGATCTTCGACAAACGCCAGAATACTGGTGCCATGCTTCATCGGGCCCGGCTCGCGGGTGATTTTGCCACCACGGGCGCGAATGTCTTCGCAGGCTTTGTAGACATCGGCTACTTCCAGAGCGATATGGCCGTAACCCGTGCCCAGCTCGTAGCTCTCCACGCCCCAGTTATGGGTCAGCTCGATCACGCTGTTGTGCGCCTCATCGCCGTAACCGACGAACGCCAGGGTGAACTGCCCTTCTGGGTAGTCTTTGCGGCGTAGCAGGGTCATGCCCAGCACTTCGGTGTAGAACGCGATGGATTTATCCATATCGCCGACGCGCAGCATGGTATGCAGCAGTCTCATCAGGTGTCTCCTCATCGTTGCCCATCTTGCGGGCTTATAAATGCAAACCCCGGCTTATGGCCGGGGTTTGGTGTGGCTCAGGCGCTCCAGTCTATCAGAGCATCTTGCGCCCTTTGCCCGCCGCGATGCGCATGCGCAGGGCGTTGAGCTTGATAAAACCACCAGCGTCGGCCTGATTGTACGCGCCGCCATCTTCTTCGAAGGTGGCGATATTGGCGTCGAACAGCGAATCATCAGACTTACGACCAGTGATGATCACGTTACCCTTGTACAGTTTCATGCGTACCACGCCGTTCACGTTGGCCTGGGAAGCGTCGATCATCTGTTGCAGCATCAGACGCTCAGGGCTCCACCAGAAACCGTTGTAGATCAGGCTGGCGTATTTCGGCATCAACTCGTCTTTCAGGTGAGCGACTTCGCGGTCCAGGGTGATCGACTCAATGGCGCGGTGGCCCTTGAGCATGATGGTGCCGCCAGGAGTCTCGTAGCAGCCACGGGACTTCATGCCGACAAAGCGGTTTTCAACGATATCCAGACGACCGATGCCATTCGCGCCGCCGATGCGGTTGAGTTCAGCCAGCACGGTGGCCGGGCTCATTTCCTTACCGTCGATGGCAACGATGTCGCCCTTGCGGTAGGTCAGTTCGATATAGGTCGCTGCGTCAGGCGCTGCCTCGGGGGAGACAGTCCATTTCCACATGTCTTCTTCGTGCTCGGTCCAGGTGTCTTCCAGCACGCCACCCTCATAGGAGATGTGCAGCAGGTTGGCATCCATGGAGTACGGCGACTTCTTCTTACCGTGACGCTCGATCGGGATGGCGTGCTTCTCGGCGTAGTCCATCAACTTCTCGCGCGACAGCAGGTCCCACTCACGCCATGGGGCAATCACTTTGACGCCGGGCTTGAGCGCGTAGGCGCCCAGTTCGAAACGCACCTGGTCGTTACCCTTGCCGGTAGCGCCGTGGGAAATGGCGTCTGCGCCGGTTTCATTGGCGATTTCAATCAGACGCTTGGCGATCAATGGGCGGGCAATCGAGGTGCCCAGCAGGTATTCGCCTTCGTAGACGGTGTTGGCGCGGAACATCGGGTAGACGAAATCGCGGACGAATTCTTCGCGCAGGTCGTCGATATAGATTTCCTTGACGCCCATGGCCTTGGCCTTGGCGCGTGCCGGCTCGACTTCCTCACCCTGGCCGAGATCCGCGGTGAAGGTCACCACTTCGCAGTTATAGGTATCTTGCAGCCACTTGAGGATCACGGAAGTGTCCAGGCCACCGGAATATGCCAGGACTACCTTGTTTACGTCGGCCATGCCATCAACTCCACGGGGTTGTGCGGGAAAACCGACGATTCTACTGCCCATGCCGCCTGATTTACAGAGGCGCGACAGCTTGTGACGACCAAGCGACGGATAATTGTTGGACAACCGACGAACCGCCTGGCGCTGCAGGCGGTGGGAACGTGTCGGGATAAGCGCCGCAATCCGGGAAAAACACAGACAAATACGGTGTTTTAGGAGGTGGCCGCTGGTTCTGCTGGTTCGGCGGCGGGTGCAGGCGTGGGAGCTGGTTCTGCAGCAGGTGGTTCTGTAGCAGGTGGCACCGCCGCTTCGGGAACCCGATCAAGCAGGATACTGACCCGGCGATTCTTCGCCCGGTTGGCTTCGTTGGTGTTCGGTGCCACCGGGTAGCGCTCGCCATGAAAGCGCATGGTGATCTGCTCAGCTGGAATGCCATTGGCCTTGAGGTACTCCATCACCGCCAGGGCGCGGCGGCGCGACAGGTCACGGTTGGTCAAGCGATTGCCGCCATTGTCGGCATGCCCATCGAGTTGGATGCGGTTGACGCTGGGGTCGGCCTTGATGAAGTCCAGGATGATGTCCAACTTGGCCTGGGCCAGCGGTTCCAGCGCCACACCGCCACCTGGAAAGCCCACCTGGCTCTTGCGCACCTGGTCGAAGTTCACCGGTAGCAGTTTGGCCGTGCAATTGAGGTAGTCGTTGTAGGCCTTGTTGAACTTGGCCGGCAGCAGACGCACTTCCACGGCATCGCCGCCCATCGTCATGCGATGGCGCACCAGCGGGCTGCGGCCTTCGAGTAGGCCGGTGAGCAAGCGCGTGCCCTGCTCCTCGGAACTATTGAACAGCACCTCGGCGGGCGCCACCCTGACCGAACCCAAATTAATGTCACCACGCCCGGGCTGCCAGGGCGCAGCAGCAGCCAATAGCGTGGCCTCGCCAGTGCCCATCCAACGCTCGCGGCTCTTCAGGCTGAAAGTCACCTGCTCGCCGGCGCGGCGCACAAACATCCCGGAACCGAAATCGGTGATCGGCTGCGACAGGCGACACTCGAACTGATCACCTTCGACCTGCCACTCGATCTTCTCCAGACGAGTCTGGAAGCTGATGGCTAGGACGGGCTGGCTTGCCAGCAGGCAAAGCACCGCGAGTGAATAGGGTCGCACGACAGACTCCGGGGAATACGGCTTACCTGTTGTCTATCGGTGCCACGGCGGAAAACTTGAGCGGCGCTTTACTGCTCTTGCGCAGAGCTCGCTGCGGCGAACCGCGACCTTGCATCCGCCTTTGTCCGCCGCGCCTGCTTTCAACGTGCTGCCACGGGGCTTTTCCGGTAGCATTCTCGCCACGTTTTGCCCGCCTGGAAGCTTCCATGACTGACCGCCTTACCCTGCTGCGTCCCGACGACTGGCACATCCACCTGCGCGACGGTGGCGTCCTGCCCCACACCGTCGCCGATGTAGCCCGCACCTTCGGCCGCGCCATCATCATGCCCAACCTGGTGCCGCCGGTGCGCAACGCCAGCGAAGCCGATGCCTATCGCCAGCGCATTCTCAGCGCCCGCCCTACCGGCAGCCGCTTCGAGCCGCTGATGGTGCTGTACCTCACCGACCTGACCCAACCTGAAGATGTGCGCACGGCCAAGGCCTCGGGCTTTGTGCATGCAGCCAAGCTCTACCCGGCCGGCGCGACCACCAACTCAGATTCTGGCGTGACCAGCATCGACAAGATTTTCCCGGTGCTCGAGGCCATGGCCGAAGTCGGCCTGCCGTTGCTGGTACACGGCGAAGTAACGCGCAGCGAGATCGATGTATTCGACCGCGAGAAGATCTTTATCGGCGAGCACCTGAGCCGTGTGGTCGAGCGTTTCCCGACCCTGAAAGTAGTGTTCGAGCACATCACCACCCGTGATGCGGTGGAGTTTGTGCAAGGCGCTTCGGCCAACGTCGGCGCCACCATCACCGCCCACCACCTGCTATACAACCGCAACCACATGCTGGTTGGCGGTATTCGCCCGCACTTCTATTGCCTGCCAATTCTCAAGCGCAACACCCACCAGGACGCTCTGCTGGATGCGGCCACCAGTGGCAATGCCAAGTTCTTCCTCGGCACCGACTCGGCGCCGCACGCCAAGCACGCCAAAGAAGCCGCCTGCGGCTGCGCCGGTTGCTACACCGCCTATGCGGCCATCGAGCTGTATGCCGAAGCCTTCGAGCAGCGCAATGCCCTGGACAAGCTGGAAGCCTTTGCCAGCCTGAACGGCCCGGACTTCTACGGCCTGCCGCGCAACAGCGACAGCATCACTCTGGTGCGTGAAGACTGGACCGCACCTGCCAGCTTGCCGCTGGGCGAGCAAACCGTTATCCCGCTGCGCGCCGGTGAAACCCTGCGCTGGCGTCTGCTGGAGAGCCAAGCGTGAGTGAAGACCTGTACGACGACGAAACCGAAAGCGGCAGCCACTCCGGCCCGCGCCACCCGATGGCCGCACGCTTTCGTGGCTACCTACCGGTAGTCGTGGACGTGGAAACCGGTGGTTTCAACTGCGCCACCGATGCCCTGCTGGAAATCGCTGCCACCACCATCGGCATGGACGAAGGCGGCTTCCTCTATCCGGAGCACACCCAGTTCTTCCGTATCGAGCCGTTCGAAGGCGCGAATATCGAACAGGCTGCACTGGACTTCACCGGCATCAAGCTCGATCACCCGCTGCGCATGGCGGTCACCGAAGAGCACGCGTTGACGGAAATCTTCCGTGGCCTACGCAAATCGCTGAAAGCCAACAGCTGCAAGCGGGCGATCCTGGTCGGCCATAACAGCAGCTTCGACCTGGGCTTCCTTAATGCCGCGGTTAACCGCACTGGCATCAAGCGCAACCCGTTCCACCCGTTCTCCAGCTTCGACACCGCCACCCTGGCCGGCCTCGCCTACGGCCAGACCGTATTGGCCAAGGCCTGTCAGGCCGCTGGTATCGATTTTGACGGCAAGGAAGCGCACTCGGCCCGCTACGACACCGAGAAGACTGCCGAGCTGTTCTGCGGCATCGTCAATCGCTGGAAGGAGATGGGCGGCTGGATGGATTTCGACGACTAAAACCCATAGTCGCCGCATAACCATCGCTCATAAAAAAGCCCCGCACTTGGCGGGGCTTTTTATTGGGGCAGGAACAGCGCAGGCCAGGCCTGCGCTGCTTCTATCAGGCGCTTTGCGCCAGGTCCATCAGCTCGCGGTTAGCCACAGCGTACATTGCGTAATCGGTGTTGGTGGCCGCGCGCAGCTCGCCCAGCATGACCTTCCAGCGATCCACCAGGCGGCGGTGCTGATCCAGCCACACGCCGACCCGCTCTTCGATATCCGCAGGGCCTTCGGCCATTTGCAGTACCGACACGGTGATGGCGCGTTGCTGCCAGTCCAGGTCATCGCGGAAGGCTTCACGGGCCAGCGCTTGCCAGTTGTTTTCCACCGGCAGGCTGGTGATCTGCTGCAGGTACCAGGACAGCTCCAGCGACCCGCCAATGGCAAAGTACGCCGCTGCTACGCGATCCGGCTCCTGCCCGGTCACATCCGACGCCTCGATGATCGGCAGCAAGGTGTACAGATGGCTGGTGCCAGCAACAACACGCGCTAGTTCTTCCGGCACACCGGCTTCGACATACGCTTGGAAGCGCGCCAACCATTGTTCACGGGCCGGGCCTTCAAGCAGTTCGTCGAGTCGGCCAACCAGGGCTTCGATACGCGGTGCGAAATGCGCCACATCACGGGCAGCGTCCAGCTCGTTGCGGCGGCTGCGCAGGAACCAGCGGGTAGCGCGGCGGCCCAGACGCATCAGCTCGTCCATCAGCTGCAGTTGCAGCTCGGCCGGGACCTTGTAATCCAGCGCTTCGATCTGCTTCCACCACTGCGGCAGACGGAACAGGTCACGCACGATCACATAGGCGCCTGCGACATTCGCCGCGCTCATGCCGGTGGACTCCTTCAGGCGCTGCACGAAGGTGATGCCCATATGGTTGACCAGATCGTTGGCGATCTGCGTGCTGACGATTTCGCGCTTGAGGCGATGGCGACGCATCGGCTCACCGAACTTCTTCGCCAGCAGCGGCGGGAAGGCGGTTTCCATCTCACGCGCCAGGTACTCGTCATCCGGCACCAGGGACTTAAGCAGCGACTCCTTGAGGTCGATCTTGCTGTAGGAGATCAACACCGACAGCTCCGGCCGGGTCAGACCCAGGCCATTGGCAGCGCGCTCGTTGAGTTCGTCATCGGTGGGCAGGAACTCCAGGGCGCGGTCCAGCTTGCCGGCCGCTTCCAGGGCGTTCATCAGACGTTTGTACTCACCGACCCGCTCGCGGGCGCGGCGTTCGGCCAGGGACAACGCCTGGGTCTGCTTGTAGTTGTTGCCCAGCACCAGGCCGCCAACCGCGTCGGTCATTTCCACCAGCAGCTTGTTACGCTGCTTGCCGGTCATGTCGCCAGCGCCGACGATTTCGCCGAGCAGAATCTTGATGTTTACCTCGTGGTCGGAGCAGTCCACCCCACCGGCGTTGTCGATAAAGTCGGTGTTGCTCTTGCCGCCATTCAGACCGTATTCGACGCGGCCCAGCTGGGTCATACCGAGGTTACCGCCCTCACCCACCACCTTGGCGCGCAGTTCGCGACCATCTACGCGCAGCAGGTCGTTGGCCTTGTCGCCGACATCGGCGTGGCTTTCCTTGCTGGATTTCACGTAGGTGCCGATACCGCCGTTCCACAGCAGATCCACCGGCGCCTTGAGCAAGGCGTTCAGCAGTTCATTCGGCGCCAGCTTGTCGGCGCTGATATCAAAACGCTCTTTCATCTGCGGGCTGATGGCGATGCTTTTGGCGCTGCGCAGGAAGATCCCGCCGCCCGCCGAAATCAGCTTGGCGTCGTAATCGGCCCAGCTGGAGCGCGGCAGGTCGAACATGCGCTTACGCTCGACGAAGCTCTTGGCCGCATCCGGATTCGGGTCGATAAAGATGTGCATATGGTTGAAGGCGGCGACCATCTGCAGGCTTTCCGAGAGCAGCAGACCGTTGCCGAACACGTCACCGGCCATATCGCCGATGCCGATCACGGTGACGTTGTCCTTCTGCACGTCGATGCCGCGCTCGCGGAAGTGGCGCTGCACCGAGACCCAGCCGCCCTTGGCAGTGATGCCCATGCCTTTGTGGTCGTAACCAGCCGAGCCGCCCGAGGCGAAGGCATCGTCCAGCCAGAAGCCGTATTCGGCAGCAATGCCGTTGGCGATATCGGAGAAGGTCGCGGTGCCTTTGTCGGCCGCTACCACCAGGTAAGGATCGTCACCATCGTGACGCACCACGTTCTGCGGTGGCACCACGGCGCCGTCTTTCAGGTTGTCGGTGATATCCAGCAGGCCGCTGATAAAGATGCGGTAGCAGGCAATGCCCTCAGCCAGCACATCATCACGGGTGCCGCCGACCGGCATACGCCGTGGAATAAAGCCACCCTTGGCGCCCATCGGCACGATGACCGCGTTTTTCACCTGCTGCGCCTTGACCAGGCCCAGCACCTCGGTGCGGAAGTCTTCCTCACGGTCCGACCAGCGCAGGCCGCCACGGGCTACGTCGCCAAAGCGCAGGTGCACGCCTTCAACACGCGGCGAGTAGACGAAGATTTCGAACTTCGGCGTCGGCCGTGGAATATCCGGAATCGCTCGCGGGTTGAGCTTGAAGCTGAAGTAGGACTTATTCTGCCCGGCCGCATCGGTCTGGTAGAAGTTGGTGCGCAAGGTGGCTTTGATCAAGTCCAGGTAGCGGCGCAGGATGCGGTCTTCGTTAAGTACCGCAACGTTGTCCAGCGCGGCGAGAATCGCCTGCTCGAGCTTCTGCTGCTTGTCTTCCAGGTCATCGGCGGTGAGCTTGCGCGCCAGGTAGAAACGCGTTTTGAACAGACGCACCAGCTCCTTGGCGATATCGGCGTGGTTGACCAGGGTGCTGGCGATATAGCTGAGGTCGAAACCCAGGCGAATCTGCTTTAGGTAGCGCGCATAGGCACGCAGCAGCGCGACGTCACGCCACGGCATGGCTGCCATCAGCACCAGACGGTTGAAGCCGTCGTTCTCCGCCGCGCCGCCAACGATATTGACGAAGGCGCCCTGCAGGGTGTCGTTGAGCTGCTGGATATCGACATCCAGGCCTTCGGCATAGGTGAAGGCGAAGTCGTGAATCCAGAACTCGCGGCCATCGGCGCGACGCAGTTTGTAAGGGAATTCGCCGAGCACGCGCAGGCCAAGGTTCTCCAGAATCGGCAGCACGTCCGACAGCGGCAGCGGCGTATCGGCGTGGTACAGCTTGCAGTGCAGCTGCTGCTCGCCCTGGGTCAGCGGCTGGTAGAAGCTCATCACCAGTTGGCGCTCGCTGTTCAGGCTGAGCAGGTGCTGCATGTCCACCACCGCCGAGTGCGGGGCGAAACGCTCGCGGTAGCCGGCCGGGAAGCCGCCGGGGAACTCGCTGAGCACTTCGGTGCCCTGGGCTTCGCCGAGGCTTTCGACGATCAGGCTGGTGTAGTCGTCCTTCCACGAACGGCAGGCCTGGATGACTTCTTTTTCCAGGCGCAGCGGGTCGATCTGCACACGGTTCTTCGGGTCGACCTTGAGGATGAACTGCACCCGCGCCAGTACCGACTCGGAGAAGAAGGTCCAGAACTCGCAATCGGTGGCCTGCAGGCGCTCCATCAACACCTGCTGGATCTTCATGCGGGTTTCGGTGGAGTACACATCACGCGGCACATAGGCCAGGCAGTAGCAGAAACGGCCATAAGGATCGCGGCGCAGGAACACGCGAATCTTGTTGCGTTCCTGAATCTGCACGATCGCCATGGTGGTGTTGAACAGCTCGTCCACCGGGGTCTGGAACAGGTCATCACGCGGCAGCACTTCCAATACCTGTGCAAGCTCTTTGCCCAGGTGCGCGCTGCTGTCGAAACCGGAACGCTGCTTGATCACCGCTACCTTGCGGCGGATAAACGGAATGTTCCACACGCTCTCGGCGTACACCGCCGAGGTGTACAGGCCCATAAAGCGGCATTCCTTGATCACCTTGCCCTTGGCGTCCAACTCGCGGATCGACACCAGATCAGGATAAGCCGGACGGTGCACGCGGCTCGGCACGGCAGCCTTGGCGAAGGACAGCAGCTGCGGCTCACGCAGGTAGGCGACGGCTTCAGGCTCGATATGCAGTTCATCAGCCTTGAGGCCGCTGCGCAGGCGCTTGGACATACCCAGCAGGGACTTCTCGTCGTAGACCATGCTGCCGCCGCCGGCGCTGTCGGCAACGGTGAATTCTTCATAGCCGAGGAAGGTGAAGTGGTCGTCGAGCAACCAGCTCATGAACACCTTGATCTCTTCCAGCTCGGCGCCTTCGACCTTGAGCTTGGCCTTATCCAGCCAGGCCAGCAGTTCCTTGGCCTTGGCTTTCATCGGCTGGAAGTCGGCGACGCTCAGGCGTACATCGCTGAATACTTCGTGCAGGTCTTTTTCCAGGGTCTTCAACTCGCCGACGTTGGCGCAGCGGTCAATCTCCAGGAACATCAGTGCTTCTTGCTGCACATCCTTGCCCTGGGCACCCTTGGGCAGGATTTCCTGCAGCTCGCCGCTCTTGTTGCGGCGCACGCTGAACACGCTGTTCTGCAGGGTGTGGATGCTGTAACCGCGACGGTTCAGCTCCATGCGCACCGAGTCGACCAGGAACGGAATGTCGCTGTGCAGAATTTCCACGGCAGTGTGGGTGGACTGCCAGCCATGTTTTTCATAATCGGGGTTGAATACCCGCACTTCGGGCTTGGCCGGTTCAAAACGCTCCAGCACGCGCCAGGACGACAATGTGCAGCCGACCAGATCAGAGAGGCGACGCTGAGTCAGCTCCTCGAGGGCGATGATGCCGAAGAATTGCTCGGCGAACAGGGCTACTTGTGGCAGAGCCTGTTCACTGACGTGCTGCGCCAGCGCCGTTTGCAGGTGATGCTGAAAATCGGCTTTGCTGGCCGCCGTAAAGAACGCCATGGGTTTGCTCCGTTTGGCTTGTTATTCGTCAGGGGACTCGGTCAAGGCAGTCGCGAGTAATGACCTTCGCCACAACCTTGTTGTTCAACGTTAGTCTAGGAGGCAGCGATTGCATTAAAGTGGCTGCCACTTAACTCTGGCGAGATTCAAGACTCGCTGGTCACATTTGCCGGATGAGCTTAACGATGGAACACCGTGAAGCGCTTGTCGCGCTGCGACATTTTCTTTCAAGTCAGATCCTCGGCCAGGAAAAACTCATCGAAAGGCTGCTGATTGCCTTGCTCGCCGATGGCCACATGCTGGTCGAAGGCGCTCCCGGTCTGGCCAAGACCAAGGCAATCAAGGAGCTGGCCGAAGGTATCGAGGCCGAGTTCCACCGCATTCAGTTCACCCCCGATCTGCTCCCGGCAGATATCACCGGCACCGAAATCTATCGTCCGGAAACCGGCAGCTTCGTGTTCCAGCAGGGGCCGATCTTCCACAATCTGGTGCTGGCCGATGAGATCAACCGTGCACCGGCCAAGGTGCAGTCGGCACTGCTCGAAGCCATGGCCGAGCGCCAGGTCAGCGTGGGCCGCAGCACCTATCACTTGTCGCCGCTGTTTCTGGTGATGGCCACGCAGAACCCGATTGAGCAGGAAGGCACCTACCCGCTGCCCGAAGCCCAGCTCGACCGTTTTCTGATGCACGTAAAGATTGGCTTCCCCGACGCCAGCGTGGAACGCAAGATCCTCGCCCAGGCCCGTGGTGAAGCGCTGAATGGCGAAACCAAGCCCGAGCAGCTGGTCAGCCAGCAGGCGATTTTTGCCGCACGCCAGGAAATCCTTGGCCTGTATATGGCCGATGCGGTGGAAGAGTATTTGGTGCAACTGGTCATGGCCTCGCGCACCCCGGCCAAATTTGATCCGGAACTGGCCGAGTGGATTGCCTACGGCGCCAGCCCGCGCGGCTCGATTGCTCTGGACCGCTGCTCACGCGCCCACGCCTGGCTCGCCGGGCGGGATTTCGTCAGCCCCGAAGATATCCAGGCGGTGCTATTCGACGTGCTGCGCCACCGCATCATTCTGTCGTTCGAGGCGGAAGCCGCCGGCATCGACCAGGACCGCGTGGTGCAGCGCATTCTCGACGTCGTGGCGGTCGCCTAACCACCATGCACGACCAACCCACGCAACCCGGCATTCGCGTCAGCCTCGGTGAACTGATCGAGATGCGCCACCGTGTGCGTGAGGTGCAGCTGTTTTCCACGCCGGCGCGGCGCAGCCCGCTTATTGGTCTGCACCACTCCAAACTGCGCGGGCGCGGCGTGGACTTCGACCAGGTGCGCGTGTACCAGCCAGGCGACGACGTGCGCACCATCGACTGGCGAGTGACCGCGCGCACCCAGGAACCGCACACCAAGCTGTTCCACGAAGAGCGCGAGCGGCCGATCTACATCATGGTCGAGCAGAGCAAGCGGCTGTTCTTCGGCTCCGGGCTGATGTTCAAGTCAGTACTCGCGGCTCAAGCCGCCAGCCTGATCGGCTGGGCCGCCCTGGGCCACAACGACCGCATCGGCGGCCTGGTATTTGGCGATCTGGAACACCACGAAATCAAACCACGGCGCAGCAAGCAGAGCCTATTGCAGCTGCTCAGCCGTCTGGCCAAAGCCAATCAGGCCCTGAGCAATGACACCCAGGGCGGCCGCGACAGCTTCGGCCTCGCTCTGCGCCGCGCCCGCGAAGTGCTGCGCCCTGGCAGCCTGGTGGTGATTCTGTGTGATGAGCGCACCTTGAGCGACAGCAGCGAACAGCAGTTGCTGCTGCTGGCGCGGCATACCGACTTGCTGTTGCTGCCACTTTCCGACCCGCTCGACCATGCTCTGCCAAATGCCGGCCTGCTGCGCTTTACCGAGCACGGCGCGCAGCTGGAGCTGGACACCCAGGACGCCGAACTGCGCCAGGCCTACCGCAGCCTGGCCGATGCCCGCCAGGCGCGCTGGCAGCGCTTAGCACAGAAACTCGGCGTGCCGCTGCTGGCCCTGAACACCCAGAGCGAGATGATCGAGCAGCTGCGTGAGCACCTAAATGCCCAGCGGCCGAGGAAGGCCCTGTGAACCCGCTGGACCAGCTCGAACCGCTGATCGCCCCTGCGCCGATCAGCTGGTGGCCGCCGGCACCCGGTTGGTGGCTGCTCGCGGTTCTGCTGCCGCTGCTGTTGTGGGCCGCTTTCAAGCTGCTTAAACGCCTGCCGCGCAAAGCTGCCGGGCAGTCAGCCGAAGCAACCCTCGACCCACTGCGCCAGGCAGCACTGAACGAACTCGAACGCCTGAGCAAACCCTACGACGGCGTCGATGCCGGCCCCTGGCTGCAGCAACTCAATGCCATCCTCAAACGCCTGTGCCGCGAGCGTTACCCGCAAAGCCACAGCCATATCCTCAGCAGCCGCGCCTGGCTGGCTTTTCTCGACAGCCGTTGCCCAGCCGCCGGCCTGACTCGCTGGATGATTCTGGTGGAAGGCGCCTATCGCCCGCACTGCAGCCTGGATGACAAGGCCATCGCCGGCCTCAACCAGGCGGTGTCGATCTGGATTCGCAAACATGTTTGAGTTTGCCTGGCCCTGGGTCTTTCTTATCGCCCCCCTGCCCTGGCTGCTGCGCGCCTGGCTACCGCCTGCGGACAGCGGCGAGGCAGCGCTGAAAATCAGCTTTCTGGCGGAGCTGGAAGGCCTGAGCGGACGCCGCGCCCGCGTGCGACTGCCGGCCCTGCGGCAACAGGCTCCGTTTGTCCTGATCTGGTTGTTACTGCTGCTCGCCAGTGCGCGTCCGCAATGGCTGGGTGAACCACTGCCGTTGCCGGCCAGCGGCCGTGATCTGCTGCTGGCGGTGGATGTGTCCGGTTCCATGGATTACTCCGACATGCTCTGGGAAGATCAGGAAGTCAGTCGCCTGACCCTGGTTAAACACCTGCTCGGCGACTTTATCGACGGCCGTCAGGGTGATCGGGTCGGCCTGATCCTATTCGGCAGCCGCGCCTACCTGCAGTCGCCGCTGACCTTCGACCGACAGACCGTACACACCTGGCTGGATGAGGCGCAGAAGAACATCGCCGGGCCGCAGACCGCCATCGGCGACGCCATTGGCCTGGCGGTCAAGCGCCTGCGCGAGCGCCCGGCGCAGAGCCGCGTACTGGTGCTGGTGACTGACGGTGCCAACAACGGCGGGGAAATCGATCCCTTGACTGCCGCACGCCTTGCCGCCGAAGAAGGCATCACCATTTACCCCATCGGCATCGGGGCCGATCCTGAGCAAGGCGGCGTGCTCGGCATGCTCGGCTTCAACCCCGGTATCGATCTGGACGAACCAAGCCTGCGCGCGATTGCCGAGGCCACCGGCGGTGAATACTTCCGTGCCCGCGACAGCGAAGAGCTGCAAGCCATCGAAGCGACCCTCGACCGGCTGGAACCGGTGGCGCAGAAGCCGACTCTGGCGCGGCCAACCTTGCCGCTCTATCCCTGGCCATTGGGCTTGGCCCTGCTGCTCAGCCTGCTGCTAGTCAGTCAAACACTCTGGCCGAGCCTACAACAACGCTGGCGCAATCAGCTGACACTGCTGCGGGGGAAACAGTCATGAGCGAACTGACCAGCCTCTGGCCGCACTGGCAGCGGCCCTTCTGGCTGCTGCTGATTCCGCTACTAGGCATCCTGCTCTGGCAACTCTGGCACCGGGAAAAACGCACCGGCCGCTGGCAGGCTCTGCTCCCAGCCGCCTTTCAAGCTGCACTGTTGACTGCCACCGGCGGGCGCAACAGTCGTCTACCCTGGCTGGCCCTCGGCCTGGCATGGCTGCTTGCCCTGCTTGCGCTGCTTGGCCCGAGCTGGCAACGCATCGAACAGCAAAACCCCAAGCCGGCCGACCCGCTGGTGGTACTGCTCGAACTGACGCCAGAGATGCTCGCCAGCGACGCCTCGCCCAATCGCCTGGCCCAGGCCAAGCGCAAGCTGCTCGACCTGCTGGAAGCGCGCCAGGATGCGCAAACCGCCATCGTCGTATATGCCGGCAGCGCGCATACCCTGGTGCCGCTGTCCGACGACCTGGCGACCAGCCGCAATCTGCTCGATGTGCTAAGCCCTGAGATCATGCCGGAGCCTGGCAAACGCGCCGACCTGGCCGTGGCAAAGGCCTTGCAACTGCTCGAACAGGGCGCCCAGGGCAATGGCCGCCTGCTGCTGCTGACCAGCAGCCTCGACGAAACCCAACGCCAAGCCATCAGCCAAGCCCTCGGCCGCCGCGGCGAGCGCCTGCGTATTCTCGGTATTGGCAGCACTCAGGGCGCGCCGATCATTCAGGAGGACGGCTCGTTCCTCAAGGATGCTCAGGGCACCATCCTGCTGCCGCGCCTGGACAGCAACGGCCTCAAGCGCTTTGCCAGTGAACTGGGCGGCCTGTATCAGGGCGTCACCCTGGATGAACGCGACCTGCGCAACCTGGGCTTACTCGATGCACCGCAACAGCTGCGCCGCGATGGCGAGCTGACCCGCCTGCAAGCCTGGGCCGATCAGAGCCACTGGCTGCTCCTGCCCCTGCTGCTGCTCGCTGCCTGCGCCGCGCGCCGCGGTTGGCTGCTGTGCCTGCCGCTGTTGCTGCTGAGCCTGCCGCAGAACAGCTACGCCTTCAGCTTCGACGACCTCTGGCTGCGCGCCGACCAGCAAGGCCAGCGCCTGCTTGAGGCGCAGCAGCCAGCGGCAGCCGCGCAGCGTTTCCACGATCCACGCTGGCAAGGCCAGGCGCTCTACCAGGCCGGTGATTACGCCGCGGCCGCCGAACGCTTCGCCAATGGCGAAACCGCCAGCGACCACTACAACCGTGGCAACGCCCTGGCGCGCAGCAATGAACTGGAAGCCGCCGTGGACGCCTACACCCAGGCGCTGGAACTGCAACCCGACTTGGCCCAGGCGCAAAAGAACAAAGCCTTGGTCGAAGAACTGCTGCGCCAGAACCAGCAGCAACAGAATCAAGCCGACAATCCGCAAGAACCCAACGAGCAGCAGAATCAGCCCAGCAGCCAGCCGCAGGCAGGCCAGTCCGATCCAGATGCCCAGCAGCAGGCCGAGCAATCGCCGGCCAAGCCGTCAGAGCCAGAGGACAAGGGGGAAAACCCCGCACAACCTGGCGCAGATGAAGACGCGGATACGCCGCCGAAACAACCAGAAGAAGACGACAGCGACAGCGGCGAAGAACAAATCGCCAGCGCCGAGCCGAGCCTCGACGGCGAGCGGCGTCAGGCATTGGAACAATGGCTGCGGCAGATCCCCGACGATCCGGGCGAGCTGCTGCGGCGTAAATTCAGGCTGGAACAACAACAGCGCCAGGAACAACTGCAATGAGCCGACTGCTCTGTACCCTTCTGCTTGGCCTGCTGGCCCTGAATGTCAGCGCGCAAAGCCTGACCGCCAGCGTCGACCGCACCCGCCTGGATGCCGGCGAGAGCGTTGAGCTGACCCTGGAATCGGATGACGCCACGCTGTTCGGCAAACCCGATCTGCAGCCGCTCAATGAGCTATTCGAAGTGCTCGGCACCCGCCAGGTCAACCGCCTGACCAGCGGCAGCAATGGCGCCCAGGCCAGCACGCGCTGGATCGTCACCCTGCAACCCAAACACAGCGGTTATGTGGTGATACCGCCGCTGAGCCTTGGCCAGCTGCAAAGCGAACCCATCACCCTGCATGTACAACAAGCCTCCAGCGCCGATGACAGTCGCCTGGCCCCGGTATTTATCGACGCCAGCCTGGATCAGGAAAGCGTCTACGTGCAGGCGCAAACCGTGCTGACGCTGCGCATCTACCACTCTGTTTCGCTTTACGACGACAGCAGCCTGACCCCGCTGGACATGCCCCAGGCGCGCGTTGAGGCGCTCGGCGAGCCGCGCACCTACGAGAAAGACATCAACGGCGTGCGCCATGGGGTGATTGAGCTGCGTTACGCGATCTTCCCCCAGGAAAGTGGCGAGCTGCTGATCCCCGCACAGGCCTTTACCGCCACCGCGGTTGACCGCTCCGCCAGCAATACCTACAACCCGTTCGGCCCGCGCCCAGGCAAGGTGGTACGGGTCAGGTCTCCGGAAATCCCGCTGACGGTAAAAGCCAAGCCGGGCAGCTACCCAGCCGATGCCCCCTGGCTGCCAGCACGCGCACTGACCCTGAGTGAAGTCTGGAGCCCGCAGCCGGAGACAGCCCGCGTCGGCGACTCGCTGACCCGCAGTCTGCTGCTCAAGGTCGAAGGCCTTGCCAGCGCACAACTGCCGCCCTTGCCAGCCACTCAGGTTGCCGGCCTGCGCCGTTACCCCGATCAACCGCAACTAGCCAACCAGGCCAGCGACAACGGACTGGTGGCCAGCCGTGAAGAGCGCGAAGCACTGGTGGCCAATCGTGAGGGAATGATTGCCTTGCCGGCAATCGAAGTGCTGTGGTGGAACACCAAGACCGATCAGCTGGAACGCAGCAGCTTGCCGGCTCGCAATCTGCAAGTAGCCGCCAACCCGAATCTGGAAACCCTGCCGGTTGAAGCAGCGCGCCCTGCAGTCAGCGAGGTGGCCAACGTACAACTCTGGCCCTGGCAGCTGAGCAGCGCACTGCTGAGCCTGACCACCCTGCTCGGCTTTACCCTGTGGTGGCGCGCGCGTCGCCAGCCTCCCGTATTGCCCAGCCAGCAGACTGGCCCCAGCCAACGCAACCTGCTCGATGACCTCAAACGCAGCTGCCTGGCCAACGACTCGCAGGCCACTCGCCATGCGTTGGACGCCTGGGCGCGTCAGCAACCGGAAACCCTGGCCGATATGGCTGCGCGCTTTACCCCGCTGTCCGAGGCCCTCGACGGCCTGAATGGCGCACTGTACAGCGAAAGCGGCCAGCACTGGCAAGGCCGCAATCTGTGGCTGGCCATTCGCAGCCTGCCCGCTGTAGAAGACCTCGAAAGCACCGCCAATCAGGACACCAGTGCCTTGCCACCACTGTATCCGCGCTAGCAAGTTAAGCTCCGGCGCAGCGGTTGTAGGGTGGGTTAGTGGCATACGCTGGGGTTGAACCACAACTGCGCAACTGTTCTGCCAGGTACCCCACCAAGCGGTTATCGGTTTACCTCGAGTAATGGATTACCCGTCACCCTTGTAGGCGCGGGCTTGTCCGCGAAGCTGCTGGGGTCTAGCGCAATTCGCGGGCAAGACGGAGTGCCGCCCAGCCGCTCCTACAATCCGTAGCCCGAATGAAATCCGGAAAATGTTCGTTTACGCAGCCCCATGGACTACATCCGGCTACAAACCGAGGGCAGCGCGATTCACGGGCACGCCTGCGCCACAAAAGCCATCTGCAAACCTAACCCTTAGACAATAAAAAACCGCGACCCAAGGGCCGCGGTTTTTAGTGTTGCGACTGCGTATCAGGCTTAGCCCTTGTTACGCAGCTTCTCCGGGTTGATCAGGAAGCGTGCCAGAGCAGGCAGCAGCCAGATCGCACCGATCATGTTCCAGAGGAACATAAAGGTCAGCATCAGGCCCATGTCGGCCTGGAACTTGATCGCCGAGAAGATCCAGGTCGCTACACCGATCGCCAGGCAGATGCCGGTGAACAGCACCGCTTTACCGGTCGACTTGAGGGTCTCGTAGTAGGCCTCCTGCAGCGACAGCCCCTGACGCAGGTAAGTCTCCAGACGGCTGTAGATATAAATGCCGTAGTCGACACCAATACCCACACCCAAAGCGATTACCGGCAGAGTCGCCACCTTCACACCGATGCCCATAAAGGCCATCAGGGCGTTACCCAGTACCGAGGTCAGTACCAGCGGCAGCATCACACACAGCGTCGCAGCCAAGGAGCGGAAGGTCAGCAGACACATGATGCCCACTGCGGCGTATACCGCGAGCAACATGGTGGTCTCGGACTTGGCAATCACTTCGTTGGTAGCCGCTTCGATACCAGCGTTACCGGCTGCCAGGATGAACTCCAGGCCGTCCTTGTTGTTTTCCTTGGCAAAGTCTTCGGCAACCTTAACCGCACGAGACAGGGTTTCTGCCTTGTGGTCGGTGAGGAACACCAGCAACGGTGCCACCGAGCAATCACCGTTGTACAGGCCATCGGCCCGAGCAATGGAGTTGTTCAGCACGTCCTGGTTACGCGACAAGGTTTCCCATTTCAGGTTGCCCTCGTTCATGCCTTTGATCACCTGACGCGACACGGTGACCATGGAAATGGCCGACTGCACGCCTTCGGTGTTCTCCATCTTCCACATCAACTCATCCATGGCCGACAGAGTCGGGTAAGTCGAGCAGCCTTCAGCCGCCGTCTTGACCATGATCACCAGTACATCGGAGCTGGTGGAGTAGTTGCGGATGACGAAATCGTTATCCAGGTTGTAGCGCGAATCCGGATGCAGCTCAGGCGCGCCCTGGTCGAGGTCACCGATCTTCAGGTTCTGCCCGTACCACACACCACCTGCCAGCGCCGCGACTGCAACCACCACGGAAATCGGGGCTACCATCGGGTGCGCACAGTTGGAGATAAAGCGCCAGAACGGATGATCCTTATCAGCTTCTTCGCGGCTGATCTTCACCGCCTTCTTGCTGATGCCGACATAGGAAATCATCACCGGCAGCAGAATCAGGTTGGTCAGAATGATCACCGCCACACCCATGGATGCGCCGATGGCCAGCTCACGGATCACACCGATATCGATCAGCAGCAGAGTGACAAAACCCACGGCATCCGACAGCAGCGCCACTAAGCCCGGAACAAACAGCTGACGGAAGGCCATACGTGCGGCAGACAGCGAATCGGTCGCCTCACCAGAGGCCATGGCAATGCCGTTGATCTTCTGCACGCCGTGGGAAATACCGATGGCGAAGACCAGGAACGGCACCAGCATCGAGTACGGATCAAGCCCGAAGCCCAGGGTGTGCAGCAGACCCAGCTGCCAAACCACCGCAATCAGCGTGGCCAAAACCACCGCCAGGGTGCTCTTGAAGCAGTGGGTGAACCACAGCAGCAGAACGAAGGTAATGGCGATTGCCACCGCAAAGAACAGCGCCACGCCAATCAGACCATCGATCAGGTCGCCGACTTTCTTGGCGAAACCAATGATGTGAATTTTGACGTTGGGATTCTGCGCCTGGTATTTATCGCGGATTTTCTCTTCCAGCTCGTGGGAGAACTTCTGGTAATCCAGCGGGATCTGCTTGCTCTGATCGTTCGGGTCGGCATAGGTCTCAAGCAACGGCAAATCGACGATGCTCGACTTGAAGTTGTTGGCCACCAGACGGCCAATCTGCCCGGACTTGAGAATGTTGCTGCGCAGCTCTTCCAAACTTTCCGCAGAGCCGTCGTAGGTTTGCGGAATTACTTCACCGCCGGCAAAACCTTCTTCAGTCACTTCGGTCCAGCGTACGCTTGGGCTCCATAGAGACTTCAGGCCGGAACGGTCGACACCCGGAATATAGAAGGCTTCGTCGTTGATCTGACGCAGCGTCTCCATGTATTCCTTGCTGAAGATATCGCCGTCTACCGCTTCCACCGAGATACGCACGGTGTTGCCCAGGTTCGCCAGGTCATTGCGGTGTTCGAGCATCTTCTGAATATACGGATGCCCCAGCGGAATCATCTTCTCGAAGCTGGTCTGCGGACGCACCTGCGCCGCCTGGAAGAACAGAAACAGACTGATCAACAGGCACAGCAGAATCACGGCCGGGCGATTGTTGAAGATCAACCGCTCCAGGAAGGAGGCAGGTTGTTGTTGATGCTTACTCATGCAAAGGCTCCTGGCTTATTGTTGTTGGCCCAGATCGGCGCCAGTAGGCGCAGCAGCATGAACGCCACCCTGCCCTACCAGAATCAGATTGCCGTTTTCCATTGCTGCAACGCCTGCCAGCGAAAGCCGGTCGGCACGATTGATCACACTGAAATTGCGGCCGCTGTCGGTGCTCTTGAGTACGGTGCCGCCATGGCCAACCACCACAATGGAACCGTCGGCCAGACGATTACCGTCAGCCAGACCAAACTCCAGAGGGCCATTGTTGGCGGTGCTCAGGCTGATCGCCTGCCAGGTCATACCGAAGTCTGCCGAACGGAACAGATGCCCACGCAGGCCATAGACCAGCAGCGCTCCGGCTTCATCAGTGCCCAAGGCACCGAACAGCGACCCCTCGTAAGGGCCTTCCAGGGTTTCCCAGGTTTGCCCCCAGTCCGGGGAGCGGAACATCGCGCCCTGCTCGCCCACAACAAACAGGCCGGAGTCTTTGACTTCGACAATGGCGTTGAGGTGGTAGGCGTCTTCGTTGTCCATGCGGTCGCTGACATCTTCCCAGTTGGCGCCACCGTCAGTGGTTTCCAACAAGGCGCCGTAAGCACCTACGGCATAACCGTTGTTACGGTCTTTGAACCACACATCCAGCAGCGGCGCCTCACGCTCAAGGTCTTCGAACTGCTTGACCCAGGTAGCGCCGCCATCGGTGCTAGCGAGAATCTGCGCATCATGACCAACCGCCCAGCCGTGGCTGTCGTCGATAAAGAACACGGCAGTAAGCATCTGCTTGGTCGGCACCTTGGCCTGAACCCAGCTTGCGCCGTTGTCGTCGGAGTACAGGATATGCCCACGATCACCGACGGTGACTAGGCGCTTACCCAGGCTGGCGACATCCAGCAGCAGGCTTTGATGAGCTTGGGCAGAGGTTACCGAGTAATGACTGGCGTCATCGCTGGCAGCCTGCAATGGCGCACTGGTAAACATCAGCACGGATAGCACACTACACAGCGACAGCGCTTTGGCTATCGGTGAGTGGACGCGGAGCGCCGGTGCGCGGGACAACCCCACAACACGACCGGCCTGGGTGCGCCGCATGACGGGCTCACTCATATACCTTCCCCCTTATTCTTATAGGTAGCACTACCCTTATAGCAGTGCGCCTATCCTACTGAGCTTTCAAAAGGCCTGACAATCGGCGCGACGTTATGTTTTGTTAAACCCGCCCGCCTACCATGCCCTGTTGGACTGACAAATAGCAAAAGGCCGCTACAACAGTAGCGGCCTTTTGCTCAACCTACACGCGGATTAACGCGTACCGCGGCGACGCAGCGCAGCAGGTTTGAAGTAACCATCATCCGGCACAGCCTGGCTGAAGTCGATGGTGCTTGGCTCTTCGTTATCCAGGTTCTGCACGTGGTAACGACGCGCCTGCAGGTCGTGGAAGCTATCCAGCGCAGACCAGGTGGTCGGCAGGTCGTAGTAGTTTTTCAGGTAGGCAATCGAAACGCGCCACAGCTCGCCACGACCGTCGTACTGATCAACCACTGCTGCTTGCCAGCTGTCCTCGTCGAGGAACAGGGTACGCTTGGAGTAGATGTGACGCGAACCCGACTTCAGCGTGCCCTCGACTACCCACACACGGTGCAGCTCGTTGCGAGTAAACGCTGGGTTCAAGTGACCGACTTGCAGCAGGTCCTTGTACTTCACTTCAGGGCTGGTGACCTTGTAGCTGTTGTAAGGAATGTAGATTTCCTTCTTGCCGATCAGCTTCCAGTCATAACGATCTGGCGAACCGTTGATCATGTCGGTGTCGTCTGCAGTACGCAGGCCGTCAGCGGCAGCGATCGGGGTGTCATAAGCCAGGTTCGGCGCACGACGTACGCGACGCTGGCCGGCGTTGTAGCCCCAAGCCTGACGCGGCTCTTTTACCTGATCCAGGGTTTCGTGCACCAGTACCGCACCACCGGCCAGACGCGCCGGGCTCTTGGTGAAGGACAGGTAGTAGAACATGATGTTGTTCAGGTCAGCGGCAGTCCCTTTCGGGTTGTAGAACTTGAACATGGCTTCCTGCTGCGAGGTCACCAGGGAGTAGCTGCCGTTACGCTGTACGGCCACTTCCGAAGCGCGACGCACGATGTAGGTACCGCGATAGCGTGCGATGTGGTTCCACAGCGCTTCTACACCATTTTGCGGGATCGGGAACGGGATGCCGCCGTAAGCGTCGGAGAAGCCGTTACCACCATCAAGCAACTTGGCCGTGCTGGCGTTCTTGATGGTGTTGTCATACACCCACTTTGGCGCAGAACCGGAGCGGCGGGTCTGGTAGACCGGCATCTGGTAGCTGTTCGGGTAGGTATTGAACATCGCAATCTGACCTGGGGTCAGGTTGTCTTTGTACTGATCCAGGTTGGCTTTGGTGATGGTGAACAGCGGTTTGTCATCAGCAAAAGGATCGACATGGTGCTGGCCTGGCGTCTTGTAAGCCGCTGGTGCCTGAGTAATACCACCGGTCCACTCAGGGATGGTGCCTGCCGCGTTGCCGGCTTTCTCGGCACCAAACGGGGTGAGGCTTGCGCCCAACTTGGCCGCTTCCGCAGGCGAAACTGCAGCGAACGCGCTGCCAGCGGACAGGGCCAGCGCAATGGCAGCACCAATCAGCGTGTGCTTTTTCAGCATCTTGATTCTCCGTGAAATAAGTCATCAACCGAGTGCCCGCAGGCACTCGATATTTTCTAGTTATGTTTAGAAAGAATACTTGACGTTCAGGCCGATATTGTCGCGGTCGCGGCCAGAATTGCTTTGACCGGCGCCCATAAACTCGGTGTATTGAATTTCAGCTTCCAGGCTGTTCAGGTAGCTGGCGCGAAGACCCAGCGTGTATGCCTTGCGGTCTTCAATAAAGTTACCAGTCTGATGGCCATTACCTTCAAAATCATGTTTGAAAATAGTAAATGGCGACAGATTTACACCCGCATAAACGTCGTTCCAAGTACCGGACAGCACTAGCGTATAGCCATAAGCATCAGTCGATGCACAGTCTTGCTTGGCCATGGCGGCATCTGTTGAATAGGAGGTATTAGCACGACCAGCAATGCAGCGATCGCCATTGATAGCGCTATATTTCAGGCTATCGCCACGAAGATGTTCAGAAGCAAGTTCCGCAACACCAAACAGCGAATCGAAGCTCAGCACATTACCGAAGTTATGGATAGCACCAATAGATGCATTAAACGCTTCAACGCGACGATAGTTGCTTACAGAGCCATCACGCGTAATTTGCTGACCAGAAATAAGCGCCGTGCCTGCACCAGGAAGAGCACCTGAATTATCTGCGAGCTTAGCGCCCTGCAAAACCAGATCACCCAGCAGATCGTTGGTCGCAGCAATACCTACAGGAAGATTAGGGCGATAGGCCAACTCACCGAAAACTGACGTCTCGTTTACGGTAGTGTTAAAGCTGAATCCATACATACGAATATCTTCAGCATATTCGCGCTTGGCCTGAGTAGAGCCTAACAAGTCAACGGTTGCCAAACCGCCTGCAGCTGCCGGCCCCACCAAGCCTGACAGCGTTGTTAAGTCAACTCCCGTATAGCCATTCAGATCAGCATAAATAGCTGGTTCCTTAGCATGATAATTAACAAAGTAAGCACCAAACTCGGTAGAGTTTAACTCTTCAGCAATATATTTGAATGAAAAACCATACTGACCATCATCCTTGGCGTTAATGTCACTAGTAACATCAGCAACTTTCAGAATATCGCCAAACGAAGAATTAACGCCATTCTGATACAAGCCTGTCGCTTGCAGCAATGGCAATGCTGGGTTCAGTGGGTTAGCAGCAGCATTATACCCAGCAATAGCCGGAGCCAGAGCCGTACCTGCAAAATTGTTATAAGCAGTATTACCACCCTCACCAAAAAGATCCGTCTCAGAGAAGAAGGTACCTACCGGATCAATAGCTGACTCTTTCCAGTTGAATTGATAAAAAGCGTCCATAGAGATATTGTCAGTCAGGCCAACGCTAAAGCTCAGTGCTTCAACTGGAACTAACACCTCTTTAACTTCAGCACCTGGCAGGCGGAATTTGCCAGCGTCCACCGGATTGGTGGTATTCACGCCACCGCGATAGAACAGACCTTCGCCCCAGTTGAACACTTGCTTACCGAAGCGCACGCCAACCGGCATGTCAGCAACATCCCAGTTACCATAAACGTATGCATCGAGAATTTCCGCATTACGACCAGCTGAGTGACGAGTAGCTCGGGTAAAACTGTCATCGTTTGGAGCATTCTGGCTTGGCTGATAAGCCAAGCTGGTGTCGTAGTAATTGTTGCGTTTATCCATGATCTGGGTGTCATAGAACGCAGTACCGCGCACAAAAGCACCGTAGTTCTGGTAGGTCACTTCCATATCGGTAGTGATCTTGAACACTTCAGATACCAGACCGGTATTGAAGTTACGGTTACCGTCGTTGGTGTTGATGTCGTTGTTGGTCTTGTCCTGGCCCTGTACGCGCCAGAGTTGGCCGTAGGACACGGTGGTATCGATGGAGCCGCTGATTTCATCGTCGGCGAAGCTGAATTCCACTGCCTGGGCGTGAGCTGCTACCAGCAGAGGAAGAAGACCGACAAAAGCAAAACCCGCCTTGGCAGGTGCGAAACGCAATACGGGCTTACGGGACTTAATTTCCATCGAAACATTACTCCGTGGACAGATCATCTTTTTTGTACCCCAACCGCTGAGGCACGTTATGGCCATACTGATGACGGCCTTAAATGTTGATTGGAAGGCAAGCCCCCAACGCGCTTACACGCACCTCACTGTTTGGCGTGCACCATGACGAGGTCAAATCAATTTAGTTCCCTGCAACCATGGTGCCAATTCAAACGGCCGTATAAAAAAATCAGCAACACGCAACTCAAACCAAAAAACCATTTTATGACTGATCATTCAGCAACCAATCAACTGTATGCGGTGACGGATTTTTCCTATTTTGTCCTACCATCTGGCGTGATCAGTCACCCCACCCGGGATTAAGCATTCAGACGCTTCAAACAAATCGGCCAAGGTCAAGCCAAGCAGGCCAATTCAGATTGTGCAAACTTTGCTTACATCTAATCGGGTAACACAAAAAGTGTTACCCGATCGAAACAGGTAACACTTTTATGCGACTCGGAAGGACTTCGTGAAGAGCATCTAACCCCATGCATTGCACACAGGCCTGTTTGATCGGTCTTTAGTATTAACGAATTGATCGAAAAACGATCAGACACATACAGATTTAAGTAGGGGCAGCATGACCGCCCCTACTTTGTTACCGCTGATCAATTAACCAGCCAGACTCTTGCTGACCACTTCATACACGTCGCTAGACAGCTCACCCGAAGCCAGAATTCGTTGTAGCTGCTCCTTCATTTGAGCCTGGCGTGCACTGCCATATTTGGCCCAACGAGTCAGCGGCGCCAGTAAACGCGACGCGATCTGCGGGTTGAGGGCATTCAGGGTAATAACCTTGTCGGCCAGGAAACGATAGCCGCTGCCATCAGCCTGATGGAAACCCAGCAGGTTCTGCCCGGCAAAAGCACCGATCAGAGCGCGTACCTTGTTCGGATTCTTCAGGGTAAACGCCGGGTGCTGCATTAATTGCTCAACGCGCTGCAGCGCGCCGGGCAAGGCGCAAGCGGCCTGCACGCTAAACCACTGATCCATGACCAGCGGGTTGTCCTTGAAGAAGTCGGCGAAGCTGGCCAAGGCAACAGCCTTCTCAGCCTCGAACGGTGAATTGACCAGCACCGCCAACGCGGTCAGGCGCTCGGTCATATTGTCGGCGTTCTCGAATTGCTCAAGACAAACCGCCAACACGTCGGCCTTGCCGCTGAGCATCAGGTAGGACAGCGCGATGTTCTGCAGGCTGCGCCGAGCAAAGTGTTCGGCCTCTGCCACATAGGCGCTGGCACGGGACACCTCGCGATTGCGCTGGTAGCGCTGCCACAGCAGATCGAACAGCGCATCCGACAGTTGCTTACGGGCAAACTCACGGGCGGCGTGGATGGCCTCAACATCAGCCACTTCGCTGATTTCAGTCAGGTAGGCCTCACCAGGTAGCGAGAGCATTTCGGCGACCATGGCCTGATCCAACGACTCGTCCACCAGCAGAGTACGACAGGCCTCAACCAGGCGCTGATCGAGCACCAACGGCTCGCTACGCTGATGCTGACCAATCAACTCCTGCAGCACTTGCACGGACAGTTGCTGCCCCGCCTCCCAGCGGTTGAAACCATCGCTGTCGTGCTGCATCAGGAACATCAGCTGATCACGGCTGTAGGGGAAACTCAGTTTGATCGGCGCAGAAAAGCCACGCAGCAAGGAAGGCAGCGGTTTTTCCGCCAGATTGACAAAGGTGAACGCCTGCTCGGCTTCGGTCACCTGCAGCACACGCGAAAGCCCTACCGACGTGTCTTCACCGACCAGTTGCAGCGGTAGCTCACGGCCCTGGGCATCCAGCAGGGCCAGCTCCACAGGGATGACAAAGGGTTGCTTCTCAGCCTGCCCTGGCGTGGCCGGGCAACTCTGGCGGAATTGCAAGCGATAGCTGTTAGCGGCGGCATCGTAGCTGTCGCTGACTTCCAGGCGCGGCGTGCCGGCTTGGCTGTACCAGCGCTTGAACTGGGTCAGGTCGATACCATTGGCTTCTTCCATCGCGCGGATAAAGTCGTCGCAAGTCACGGCCTGACCGTCGTGGCGAGCGAAGTATAGGTCGCTGCCTTTGCGGAAACCCTCGGCGCCAACCAGGGTGCGGATCATGCGCACCACTTCCGAGCCCTTCTCGTACACCGTCAGGGTGTAGAAGTTGGAGATTTCCATAAAGGCGTCTGGACGCACGGGGTGGGCCATCGGACCGGCATCTTCGGCGAACTGGTGAGTACGCAGATAAGCCACGTCCTCAATACGTTTGACCGTGCGCGAGTGCATATCGGCGCTGAACTCAGCATCGCGGAAGACGGTAAAGCCTTCTTTCAATGACAACTGGAACCAATCGCGACAGGTCACGCGGTTGCCCGACCAGTTGTGGAAGTACTCGTGGGCCACCACTGCTTCAACGCGCTGGTGCGCAGCGTCGGTGGCGGTTTCGGCCTTGGCCAGTACGCAGCTGGAGTTGAAGATATTCAGGCCCTTGTTTTCCATGGCGCCCATATTGAAATCGTTGACCGCGACGATCATAAAGATGTCCAGGTCGTACTCACGGCCGTAGACCTCCTCGTCCCACTTCATGGATTTTTTCAGGCTGTCCATGGCGTGCTGGCACTTGTCGATGTTTTCCGGCTCGACATAAATGCGCAGCGCCACTTCGCGCTTGCTCATGGTGGTAAAGCTGTCTTCCACACACCAGAGGTCACCGGCGACCAGGGCGAACAGGTAGGCCGGCTTCATAAACGGGTCTTCCCAGGTCGCCCAATGCCGACCGCCTTCCTCACTGCCGCTGGCAATCGGGTTGCCGTTGGACAGCAGCACCGGGTAACTGTGCTGCTCTGCGCTCAGGGTGGTGGTGAACTTGCTCATCACGTCCGGGCGGTCGAGGTAATAGGTGATCTTGCGAAACCCTTCGGCCTCGCACTGGGTGCAAAACATGCCACTGGACTTGTACAGCCCTTCCAGCGCGGTGTTGCTCTCCGGATGGATGCGCACGCTGCTGTCGATAACAAAGCTGGCCGCCGTTGGCTGCAGGGTCAGATGGCTGTCGCTCAGCTGGTAATCGCCGGCACTCAGTTCGCGGTCGTCAAGCGCCACGCTGAGCAGTTCCAGCTGCTGACCGTCCAGCACCAGCGGCGGCAGACCGCTGCCGGCAGCCGGGTTGCGGCGCATTACCAGTTGCGCGTGCACCAGGGTGTGGTCGTCGAACAACTCGAAGGTCAGGTGCGTTTCATCGATCAGATAATCCGGGGCCTGGTAGTCCTTGAGGTAGATCATCTTCGGCTGTTCGGTGCGCATGGCTTGTGGCCCTTTGTCTGCGGCGCGCGGGCGCCGGGTTCGCGAATAGAAAACTCAGGCGGCCAGTTCGTGAACGGCCAGCTGGTAAGCGGTGTACTTGCGGATATTGATCACGCCGGTATCGAACATCAGGTACTGGCCCTTGATGCCCAGCAACGTGCCCTCGGCCAGCGGATTCTTGTCCAAATTAAAACTAGTGATCTTCGCCGGATAAGCCTCAATCGGGTAGGCAATCTGCACCACGGCTTGATCGCTGAGCGGCTGGATGGCCTGGATGCCAAAGCGCTGCTGCAACTCAGTGAGCCCGCTGCCACAACTGGCAAACAGCTGTTCGCGCACGGCGAGCAGATCAACCGGCGCGGCATCGCCCTTGAGCAGCGCGCGCCAGTTGGTTTTATCCGCCACCTGGCTACGCAGCAGGTCTTCGACAAAGCCGGACTGCTGACGGGTCGCCACCCGCAGAATCGGCAGAGCCTGGGTCGCGCCCTGGTCGATCCAACGGGTAGGAATCTGCGTGGCGCGGGTGATGCCGACTTTGACGCCACTGGAGTTGGCCAGGTAGACCACATGATCAGTCATGCAGAACTGCTCGCCCCAACTCGGCTCGCGGCAGGTGCCGGCCTCATAGTGGCAGCGCTCCGGACTCATGATGCAGATATCGCACTGCGCCAGCTTCTGCATGCAGGGGTAACAATAACCCTGGCTGAAACTGCTCTTGGTTTTGCGTCCGCAATGCGTGCAGTGGATTGCGCCAAGGAACTCCAGACGCAGGCTCTTGCCGATCAACGGATTAACCGGCAGCAACTCATCGCCCAGGCGAAAGCTGTACTGCACCGGCGCATCCAGCTGCGCCGTCATTTTGCTCAGGGCACCACGGGCCAACTCGCTCATCAGTGCAGGGTATCCGAGGACTTGAACAACAGGTTGGGCACCGGCTCGGACTTGGAGCTGCACTCCTGCGGTCCCATATAACCGATGCGCTCGTCTTCCGGCAGGTTGTGGATTTCCCAGGCAATCAGGGCTTGCAGGGTCAGCTCCTTCTGCTCTTGGGTCAGCTTGCGGCCATCCGGCCATTTGCCGATTTCCACCGCCAGCTTGAGGCTCTGGTAGATCTCAGGGGTGATGTTTTCAATCGCTTCGAGAAAGGACGACATGGCGCCTCCAAATGCAAAGTGGCAGTTTACCAGCCTGTAGAACAACTAACTGTGTCGCCGACGCGCCAGCTCACCGCCGACCAGCCCGGTCAGACAACCGGCCAGCAGGCCGCCGACATGCGCCGCGTTGGCAATAGCGCCGAATTGCAGCAGCTCGAAGATGCCGGTCATGCAGATCAGTAACCAAGCCAGCATCATCACCAATACGCCTGGCGGCAGCCGATAGGCGGGAGTAGGCGCCAGACGCTGGAAGATCCAGCAATGCCCGAGCAAGCCGTACAGCACCCCAGACAAGCCGCCAAACAGCGATGGGCCGGCATGCAAGTACTGGGCGAAATTGGCCGCCAGGCTAAATAGCAGGGACAGCCCCAAGAACATCACGGCACCCTGACGCGCCTCAATCCGCCGGCCCAGCTCCCAATACCACAGGGTATTCATCGCAAGATGGAGGATGCCGAAGTGAATCAGCATCGGTGTCAGCAGCCGCCACCACTGGCCGCTGGCCAGTGTGTCGTTGAGGTAGCTGAAGTAGATGTAATCGCCCTGCACGCGGTAATCGACAAAGCTCAGCCAGCTTACCGTCGCCAGGTTATCGCCCAACAAAGTGATGGCTGCGGCAATAAAAGTCAGCAATAGAACAACAGCCGTCATGCGACTGGCTTTCAGCTGTTGAACAAAGCCCGGAGCGGCCTCCGCAGATTCCTGCGACCGCTCAAGCAGCACCTCGGCATCGCCCTGCGGGTAGCGGCCATAGAGTTCGCGCACCTGTTCGGCCAGCTGTTCTTCTGGCACCCAGAGCACCTGCTCGCCCGCCTCTTCCGCAACGCGGTGCGGCACCTGCAGACGCTGCAACAAACTGATAAAGCCGCTTAGGTCGACATGCTCGGGCAAACGCATCGCCGCTACTGCACTCATGGTCGTGCCTCCGGGCTTTCGACGTCGACCCAGACAAACTTGCTGGCATCCAGACGCGATTCCTGGTCGAGGCGATAAGCCACCAGCTTGCCGTTGAGCACGGCGCTGTAATCCAGGCAGGCCAGGTTGCTGCGAATTGGCGCGGGTTTGCCGCTGCGCCAGTAGTGGCCGACAAACAGCAGCGGCTGATCGCCTCGGTACTTGAGCAGTTCAGTCTTCTGCATCTCGCTGAGCGGCATCTGCGCCGCCAGTTCCGGCAGGGCATCGGGCTGGAAGACAATATCGCCGTAGGTTTGCGGGTCTTCTTCCCAGAACTTGGTGCGAAAGTGCGCGCGGGTAAAACCGTCATCGCTGGTCAGGGTCATACCATGCGGCAGGCGCATGTCGGTGCCGCGCAGCAGACGATCAAACGCGGTATTGGCAAAACTGCCATGCACGGCGGCGGCCTGGAGAAAATGCTCATCGATGCAGCCATCGGCAAACTGCGCGCGCAACGGCTCGATCAGGCTGTCGTCCCAGCAGGCATGCACCACGCGGAAACGCCCGGCATCGATAAACAACGGCAGCTCGTAGAACCAGTCGAGAAACTCTTGCCACTCCAGCGGGTAGGCGTCGAATTGCTCCAGGGTTTCCTTGATCAGCCGCGCATGCCGTGGCGTGTGCTCACGAACGAACTGCCGACCGCTGCCCGGGGCTGCCGGCGTGCTCCAGGCCAGGGCATTGAATTCATGGTTGCCCATGATGCACAGCGCCTGGCCGGCCACGACCATATCGCGCACCAGGTGCAGCGCCTCACGGATGCGCGGGCCACGGTCGACCAGATCACCAAGGAAGATCGCCATACGCTGCGGATGGCGCCACACACCTGCCTGCAGGCGATAACCCAGGGTGCTCAGCAGATGCTCCAGGGTTTTCGCGCAGCCATGGATATCGCCGATCAGGTCGTAACCACGAGCGGGATCGAGGTGCATTAATCACCCCCGCCGAGCCGGCTACCCCAACCCAGCTTGTTGCGGCAGACCTCGTAATAGTTGTGGTCCAGCGGGTGAATCAGGCGCAGCTTCTGCGGCCGCTTAGCCACGGTAACCGTGTCACCGGGGGCGCAGGTGAAGTGATTTTGTCCGTCACAGGACACCTGCGGATAGAGCTGCAGATCCTTGGACACGACGATTTTCAGCTCGCTGTTGCCATCCACCACAATCGGCCGGCTGGAGAGCGTGTGCGGGTACATCGGCACAATCACGATGGCGTCCAGCTTGGGGTGCATGATCGGCCCGCCGGCGGACAGCGCATAGGCCGTGGAGCCGGTCGGTGTGGCGACGATCAGACCGTCGGCCTTCTGACTGCAGACGAACTGGCCATCGATAAACAGCTCGAACTCGATCATGCGTGTGGATTTACCCGGATGCAGCACCACATCGTTGAGCGCATCGCCCTGGCCGATGGCCTCGCCGTTGCGCCGTACTTCGGCCTCTAGCAGAAAGCGGTTTTCCGTCAGGTAGTGCCCTTCGAGCACCTGCGCCACCTTCACTTCCAGCTCATCGGGGCGAATATCGGTAAGAAAACCCAGGCTACCGCGGTTGACGCCCAGCACCGGTACCTTATGCCGCGCCAACGCACGCGCTGCGCCAAGCATGCTGCCATCACCGCCGACCACGATCACCAGGTCGCACACTTCGCCGAGAATTTTCCGCGAAGAGGTCTGCAGGCCATGACCCGGCAGCACTTCGGCGATGGTGTCTTCGAGGATCACATGCAGGTGACGAGCGAGCAGAAATTTCTTCAGCCGGCGAATGGTGTCGAGAACCTGGGTGCTGCCCAGTCGACCGATGATGCCGATATTACGAAACTGCTCCATGGTGCTCCCGCCAGGCTCTGGATCTAGTGGGTCGGATTATGGGCGAAAGCCCATGGCAGCGGCAAACCGCTGACCGGCTATGATGGCGGTCAAACGCTTGGAGAAGAGCTCGCGAGGCTGTTTTCAACCCCGCAGAACCGACGCGCAGCAGATCGTAAACAGCCTCTAAGCGCTATGCTCGCAACATGACGCCCTTCCCTTCACTCATCGACCTACCCTCGCAGTTACGCCAGCCCGCTGTGCGCGACCTGGCCTGGGCGCTGCTTTCTCCGCCGCTACTGGCGCAGACACCCTGGCCACAACGTCACCCACTCAAGGCCAGCAGTTGGAGCCAGCAACCCGATGCGCTGGCGGACTGGTTGCTAAGCCTGGATGCCGACAGCCATACCCTGCAACATTGGCTGAGCCAGAGCTCGGTGCGCCGCCTGGGGCTGTATTACGAACGCCTCTGGCAGTTTGCCCTGCATGCCGCACCCGGTATCGAGGTGCTGGCAGCCAACCTGCCTATTCGCCAGCAGGGTCATACCCTGGGCGAGCTGGATATGCTGCTGCGCGATGCCGAGGGTGTGCATCACCTGGAGCTGGCGATCAAGCTGTACCTCGGCCAGCCGCATTGCAGTGGCGTTGACCCGGCGCATTGGCTCGGCCCCGGCAGCCACGACCGCCTGGATATAAAACTGGCACATCTCGGCCAGCACCAGCTACCGCTGTCCGCACGCACGGAAGCCCAACAGAGGCTGGCCGAGCTGGATATTCAGCAACCTCAGGCGGCGCTGTGGCTGGGCGGTTATCTGTTCTACCCCTGGCAGCAGCCCGCCTATGTCGCACCGCGAAATGGCAACTCTGCGCACCTGCGTGGGCGCTGGCTGCATCGAGGAGACTGGCCAAGCTTTGCTATGCATAACCCAGGTCACTGGCAGCCGTTAGCACGGCACGCCTGGCTGGCGTCAGCGCGTATCGAGAAAGAGCATCTGTGGTCGCCCGAGCAATTCAATCAGTGGTTCGCCGCGCTACCGGGCGATGCCAACGCGCAGTTGCTCGTACGCCTGACTGAAGGCCCACAGGATGACTGGCTGGAAGCCGAGCGGGTGTTTCTGGTGAATGATCACTGGCCGGCGCAACCGGCCAGCTAGCTCACAGGCTGCGTTCGGTGCGCCCGCCCGAGCGCGCCAGATAGCCCGAGCCACTTTCACACAACAGCGCATCACGCTGGATCGCCGGCAAGGCATCCACACCATCACGCAGGGCGTAGGCGCTGTAGCCAAGCTGCGAGAGGAGAAACACCGCACTACTGCTGCGTTTGCCGCTGTCGCAGTAGCACAGGTAAGTACGCGTCTTATCCAGAAGACGCGCTTTCAGACGCAGCAGCTGCAGCGGCATATTCAGTGACTGCAACGCGTGGGCCCGCTCGTATTCTTCCTGCAGGCGCACATCCAGCCACTGCGCCCCCGCGGCGAGCAACCGCGACGCCTCACCCAGCGATACCTCATCGACCACCGGGGCCTTCAGCAGGGCGAAGAAGTCCTGGCGATCCAAACGCAGCACTACGCCGTCTTCCAGCATGGTCACTGTGGCGTTGCGCGGGCTGTCGGCCAGCAAGGCCTCCTCACCAAAGCAGGCGCCAATTTCCAGCTCGGCCAACACCTGCTGCGCACTGTCTGCCCCGCGGATCACCTCGGCCCGACCATTTTTCAGGAAGTAGCAGCTGTCACCCAGATCACCTTCCTGCAACACGGTACTGCCAGCAGCCAATTCGATACGCTGCAAACGCTCCAGCATGGCGCGCACGTTGGACGGCGGCACCTTGGCAAACAGCGGGTTTTCCAGCAGACGTTCCAGCCACTCGACCTCGGCATGGTTCTGCCCCAGCTCCAGCAGCAGATCCTGATAGGCCAGGCGCCAAGTCAGCAGACGATTAAGGGTCGCGGTGTCCAGCGCCAGCACGCTGGCATCGGTCAGCGCCCGTGCTTCATGCAAGCGCGGCAGGCTCGGTGACAGCGGGTGACAACTGGCCTCGCTGCCGGCCTGCAAGCGTTGCTCCTGACCATCAACCGATTGCAGCAGCAACTCGCCCGCCAGCAGGTAGTAGGTCAACCGCGCCTGATCCCCCGGACGAAACAACAACTGCCCCGCCAGCAAAGGCTGCGGCACCAGCTGTGTACGCAGCTCGCGCCACTGCTGCTCGGACAGCACATTAAGTGGCGTCAGGCTGCGTAACTGTTCGGGGTTAAGAGGTTCGCTCATGGAATATCCAGGCTCCGCTGGTGAAATTCAGTGTAGCCGGGTTAATCGGCCGAGCATGCTTTAAGCGCCGCAGCACGGCCCTGCAAGCCACCCGTATGCACAAACACCAGGCGGCTGCCGCGAGCAAAGTAACCGGCCTCGACCTGCTGGCGCAACGCCATTAATGCCTTGGCGGTATACAGCGGCTCCAGCGGCACGCCACTTTCGGCTTCCGCCGCATGCATAAAATTGAGCAATTCGGCATCCACCTTGGCAAACCCGCCACGACTGGCCTCCTGCAACTGATAACGTCCCACAGGCATGCCAGCAGCCTGAACAATCGCCTGCACCTGCTGCTCGACGCCATGATCGGCCGGCACCGCCAGCGCCGCATACACCGGATGCGCGGCAGCCTCACCAAGCAGCAGACCTGCCAGCGTGGTGCCCGTCCCTGCCGCCAGCCACCAGGCGTCGTAATCCGCCCAGCTCAGACTTGGCAGCTGCTCACGAACCTGCTGCACCAGACTCATGCACCCCAGCGCGCCCGGCAGGCCACCACCACCCTCGGGCAGCGGATAAAAGCCCGGATAGTGTGCCTGCCAGGGCAACCAGAAGTCGGCTGCATGTCGAGCTCGGTAGCCCGCATAACCCAGCCAGTGCAGCTGCATACCAAAGGCCTGCAGATCATCCACAGTCGGGGTCTGCTGCGGATGGCCACGCAAAAGCCCGACCGCCTGGAAATTGAAACGTTTACCGGCAGCGGCCAGGGCATGCAGATGATTGGAATGCGCGCCGCCCAGGCTGATCACGCCAGTGGCACCACAGGCTTCTGCGGCGCGTAGATGCTCGGAGAGTTTGAACCATTTATTGCCGCTGATCAGTGGATCAAGCAGGTCCAGACGCAGCACCGCCAGCTCGATTCCGGCAGCTAGCGCCCACTCCAATCGCAAGGGTTGCAAGGGCGCGCGCGGCGCCCAGTCAGGCAGGACAACCGGCAAGGTTAACTGACAGTACGCAGACGACTACTGGCCTTATGCCGCGCACAGCAATTGGATTCACCCAGGGCAAAGCGGCTCGGCGTGTCGATACGGTCGATCGGGATGGCGCAGCGCTCGCCACTTGGTAGCGAGGCCTCACAGCTTGGCTGCTGATAATGCGCCAGCCAGTGACGGTACTGCTCTTCGCTGACAAAACACTTGGCCGCGGCATAAGCCAGCGGGTTGTCCTGGTACGAAGCGATGTCCTGCAGCGGGATGGTCAGGTGACCAGCACCTGGGTGATAGACCACGAAGACCACACCGAGCTTGGCCAGGCGCTCGAGAATCTGATCACCGCCCTGGCTGGCCAGATCGGCGTAAGCGCGCTTGAGGCGATTGATCTCCTGCAGCGCCTGGGTGTCCTGCTCGCTGCGATAAGCCAGCTCAACGTCGCGAATAGCAATCTGCTCTTTGTATTCAGCCACTGCCGAGGCGATTTTGGCCTGCATCTCACCTTCGAACTGCGCACGCAGGCTATCGCTCTCGCTGCGACCGTCACGCTCCAGCGCACGCAGCTGTTCGGTCATATCCTCGCGGGAAGTCTGGAAACTCGCGGCCTGAGCTGCCAATTGCGTCTTCAGCGCAGCGTTATGCTCTTCCTGCTGACGCAACGCCTGATGGAGGCCGTGGATTTGCGCCTGCAGATTCTTGCTCTGTTCATCGCTGGCCAGCTTGAATTTGGCCAGTTCTTCTTCGTGCTGCTGGGTCAGGCTGCTGATGCGCAAACGCTGCTGCTTGATCAACTGCGCGGCTTTCAGGCGCTGTTCCTGGTCAAGCTTTTCAGTGGCCTTGGCGGCTTCTTCCTGAGCGGGATCGGCTGCGTACCACTTGTCCTCAGAGGCCATCTGCAGACGTTCGGGCGCAACCGCCTGAGCGTTCTCATCTTCGGCCAGCAAACCCAGGCTGTTGCGCTTGACCACATCGCGCAGCAGCGCCAGGTCGTTATTGCCGGGAGTCAAGCTAGGGTCCCAGAGGTGCATCTGATGCCAGGACACAGGGCACTGGCTGCGGCAAGCCAGACGAATCGGCCCGGCACCCAGATCAGGCCCACGCCCGGCACGCTCGGCCAAGGCTTGCAAAGGGATATTCCAGCCGGAATCCGGCGCGCCCTTCTCGTCGAAATCCAGGTAGAAAAACACCAGCGCCTTGATCAACAGGCGCGGATTGATCAGCACGTACGCCACACGCATCTGCTCGTCGGCGAACTCCGGCATATTCACTACGCCATCGAGCAAGGCTTCGAATTCGGGGAAAAACATTTGCTTGCAGATGCCGCCGCGCTCACTGAAGAACAGTACGGCCTCGACCATCTGCGGCTTGTTCTGCATGCTCATCGGTTTTCCTCTAGGCCGAAACGGACGCTCCGCTCAGCGCGTGACACATCCGGCCTATGCTGCGCAAAAACTGGCACACATAGCAAGACTGCCAACATTCTGACGGGTTAAGCAAGGCCTATGCTGCAGGCGCTATACCCTTGTTCAGGCAAGTCTAGGGGAAAAACCAAGCCCAGCAATGTGACTGGGTTGGCAGTCGCCCTGCCAGCCAGCCGCTAAAAACCGGCTTACAGGGCGAAACTGTGATGGATTTGGTGCAACGACTCAGCCTTTCGCCGCAGCCAGGAATGGAGCCAGGCGCCGCCCCATTTCCTCGCCCAAGGCCTGCAGGCCACTCATGGGGCGAACCATCACTTCAAAATCGACGATCTTGCCGGCTTCATCGAAGCGAATCATGTCGATGCCCTTGAGCTCGCGCTCGCCCACCTTGGCACTGAACTCCAGCACCACATTGAGACCATCGGCGCTGGCCAGCTCGCGGTGGTAGGCAAAGTCGACGAACACCTTACTCACGGTATTGAGAATCAGCGACACCATGGGCGCCCCGACATAGGGTTTGTGCGCCATGGGTGAACGGAACACCGCCTGCGGGTGTAGCAATTCCGGCAGGCTGCGCAAATCGTTGTTCTGCATCAGGCCATGCCACTGAGCGAGCGTGGCGGCCGCTGCCGGTTGTAATTGAGGATTATCGGACATGAGCTTCTCCTTATTGTTGTGAGCCACATGCAAAACGCCCCGCACTAGGCGGGGCGCTTGCTATCAGAGTTCGGCGGCGAGGCGCGAGCCCTGGTTGATCGCGCGCTTGGCGTCCAGCTCGCTGGCCACATCGGCACCGCCTATCAGGTGCACGTTCTGCCCGGCATTTTCCAGCCCCTCCTGCAGCTCGCGCAGCGGGTCCTGACCGGCGCAGACGATTACTGTATCCACTGGCAATACCTGCGGTTCGCCACCGGCGATGCTGATATGCAGGCCGGCGTCGTCGACCTTGAGGTACTCGACCGAGTTGAGCATCTGCACATTCTTGTTCTTCAGGCCGGTACGGTGAATCCAGCCAGTGGTCTTGCCCAAGCCGTCGCCGACTTTGGATTTCTTGCGCTGCAGCAGGAACACTTCACGCGCTGCCGGGTGCGGATGGGCCTGAATACCCGCCACGCCGCCACGGGCTTCCAGCGCGCCGTCGATGCCCCACTCCTTCCAGAACTCCTCGCGGTTGAGGCTGGTGGCCTCGCCCTGATGGGTGATGAATTCGGACACATCGAAGCCGATACCGCCGGCGCCAATCACCGCAACCTTCTGGCCGACCGGCTTGCGCTGCAGGATGGCGTCCAGATAGCTGATCACCTTGGCGTGCTCGATACCCGGGATGGCCGGAGTGCGCGGCGCGATACCGGTGGCCAGGATGATTTCATCGAAGCCGCCCTTGGCCAGCTCGTCGGCCGAAACACGGGTGTTCAGGCGCAGATCAACGCCAGTGGTTTCCAGCTTGCGCTTGAAGTAGCGCAGGGTCTCAAAGAACTCTTCCTTGCCCGGCACGCGCTTGGCCACGTTGAACTGGCCGCCGATTTCGCTAGCCGAATCGAACAGGGTCACGCTATGGCCACGCTCGGCGGCCACGGTGGCAGCGGACAGGCCAGCAGGACCGGCCCCGACTACGGCAATCTTCTTAACCGCAGTGGTCGGGATGTAGTTCAGTTCGGTCTCGTGGCAAGCGCGCGGGTTGACCAGGCAGCTGGTCAGCTTGCCACCAAAGGTGTGATCCAGGCAGGCCTGGTTACAGCCGATGCAGGTGTTGATTTCATCGCTACGGCCTTCTGCGGCCTTGTTGACGAAATCCGGGTCAGCGAGGAATGGACGGGCCATCGACACCATATCGGCGTCGCCTTCGGCCAGCACTTGCTCGGCCACTTCCGGGGTGTTGATGCGGTTGGTGGTGATCAGCGGAATGCTGACCTCGCCCTTGAGCTTGGCGGTGACCTTGGTGAACGCCGCACGCGGCACCTTGGTTGCGATGGTCGGGATACGCGCTTCGTGCCAGCCGATACCGGTGTTGATGATGGTAGCGCCGGCCTTCTCGATGGCCTTGGCCAACAGAACGATCTCATCCCAAGTGCTGCCGCCTTCGACCAGATCGAGCATCGACAGGCGGTAGATGATGATGAAATTCGGCCCCACAGCCTCCCTGACGCGGCGGACGATTTCCACCGGCAGGCGCATGCGGTTCTCGTAGCTACCGCCCCAGCGATCAGTACGATGATTGGTGTGGGCAGCGAGGAACTGGTTAATGAAATAACCTTCCGAGCCCATGATTTCCACACCGTCGTACTCAGCCTGTTGAGCCAGCACAGAGCAGTTGATGAAATCCTGGATCTGCTTCTCGATGCCTTCCTCGTCCAGTTCTTTCGGCTTGAACGGGTTGATCGGCGCCTGGATCGCGCTTGGTGCTACCGATTTCGGGCTGTAAGCGTAGCGGCCGGCATGCAGGATCTGCATGCAGATCTTGCCGTCCGCCGCGTGCACCGCACGGGTAACGATCTTGTGCTTTTCCGCCTCTTCCGGGGTGGTCAGCTTGGCCGCGCCGGAATACACGCCACCCTCATCGTTCGGGCCGATACCACCCGTCACCATCAAGCCAACGCCACCACGGGCACGCTCAGCAAAATAGGCCGCCATGCGCTCAAAACCATTGGGCTTTTCTTCCAACCCGGTGTGCATCGAGCCCATCAAGGTGCGGTTCTTCAGGATGGTGAAGCCCAGATCGAGCGGGGCCAGCAGGTGGGGGTACTGAGCAGTCATGGAAATCTCCACATCGGGTGTTGGCTTTCACGGATGCCGCAACCTCTTAGCGGGTCGCGGTCGAATATGGTCTAGACGATAATCAGCCGCGCCGAACAGCTCAATGACCTAAAGTGACAACCTAATGATCAAAAAGAGCACCTTGCCTTGGCAAAGCCCAAGTACCCACCTACCCTGGCGCCCTATCTAAATGCCCAGCACTGAATGGGCGCAGACGGAATAACGCTGCAATGCTGAAAAACACACGGGTCAAACTCGGCGATCTGTCGGTGGGTTTTGTCGATAGCCTGGCGGACGCCATGCGCCGCTGCGCCCAGGACCCACAACCGCTGCTCGACAGTTACGGCCTGGATGCCGCGCGCCTGGCCGAGCCGCGCGCACGACTGTCGATTCCGCGCTATATGCGCCTAGGCCATAGCGCCATCCAGCAATGTAGCGAACCTGGTTTGGGCCTGCTGATGGGGCAAACCAGCCGCCTGAGCCAACTTGGCCTGGCCGGTGTGACGGCTATGCAGGCACCGACCGTGCGTGAAGCGGCGCGCGCGCTGACTCGCTTCGAGCCGCTGTATGCCAGCAACTACCGCGGCCAATCCAGCCTGCACGAAGACAATCGGGGGGCCTGGCTACGCTTCTATTCGATCAGCCCGTACAACGCCTACAACCGCTTCGTGGTCGACTCGGTACTGGCAAGCTGGACGCAACAACTGAGCAAGCTGGCGCAACAGGCCCTGCCCGTGGAGAAAGTGCAGATAGAATTTCCCGCGCCCGTCTATGCAGCGCAGTACAGCGAACTGTTTAACTGTCCGGTGGAGTTTGCCAGCGAGTATAACCAGCTGCGCCTGAGCCAGCAGAGCCTGAACCTGCGCAACCCTGAGCACTGTCCGAGCACCTGGCGGCACTTGCTGGAAATCTGTGAGCGGGAACTGACGCAGTTGACCCGCACCCGCAACCTGCGCGAGCGCATTACTCAGCTGCTCGGCCCATTGCTGCACGGCCGCGAACCGGACCTCGCCGAAGTAGCCGCACGCCTGCAGCTACCGACCTGGACCCTGCGGCGCAAGCTGGCCGAGGAAGGCACGCAGTTTCGCAGCATCCTTAACGACACCCGCCGCGACCTGGCCATGGCCTATATTCGCGACACCGAGCTGGCTTTTGGCGAAATCGCCTACCTGCTCGGCTTTGCCTCCGCCGAAGCCTTCCAGCGCGCGTTTAAACGCTGGAACCAGCAAACCCCAGGCGAATATCGCCGCGAACAGCGCCGGGCGCTCTAGCAGCTCTAAAAGGATCAGAGCTCGGTGGCGTCTTCGTCACGCTCCGGCACATCCTGCTCGGTGGCGCGAGCTTCCAGCAGCTCTTCTTGATACTCATCCATTGCCTATTCCTCCCACTCGATATGTCAGCAAACACTCATTGCATAAACAAAGAGCATGCCAATCAAGCTAGAGCAGGCAGATGAACGCAAGATGACAGTTTGTCGCGTAACGCGTCTTCGGAGTGAAGACCTAGACGGCAGGCAATAAAAAACCCGCTGATATTGCTATCAGCGGGCTTTCTAATATGGCGCAGCGGACGGGACTCGAACCCGCGACCCCCGGCGTGACAGGCCGGTATTCTAACCGACTGAACTACCGCTGCATGTCGGTGGACTTTCGTCCGTACAACTCTTGCTTCGTCTGATAAAGCCGCCTGTTAGGGCTTTTCCATCTCAACCTGAGCGAGCTCAAGCAGGAAAATATGGCGCAGCGGACGGGACTCGAACCCGCGACCCCCGGCGTGACAGGCCGGTATTCTAACCGACTGAACTACCGCTGCGCGTCGGTGGACTTTCGTCCGGTTTCACAAGAGTGGTGGGTGATGACGGGATCGAACCGCCGACCCTCTGCTTGTAAGGCAGATGCTCTCCCAGCTGAGCTAATCACCCGCTGCTTGCGAGGCGCGAAATTTACGCAAGGGCCGCACCTAAGTCAACACCCTGCTTCAAGTTTTTCTAAAAAAGTGCAAAAAACGCTGCCCTTGCAAGGTGCTATCACAGGGCACGCCGCACCATTATTGCGCCACCCGTAGGCTTAGCCTAGCAGCCACCTTATTGTCTTCGGCACGATCCAGTCCGGCTTCAGCGATTTGCACGCCCTGCTCCTGCAGCACCGTGAACCAACGCAGCAACTGGGCAAAAGGCGCCGGTTGCAGATTGAGCTGCACGGCGCCATCGCCGGAGTTGTCCAGACGCTCGATAGTCAGGCCCTGGGTCGCAGCCGTGGCCGTGACCATGCCTTGCAGCCGCTCCGGATCAATCGCCTGCTGCGGGGTGCTGGCCACATTGCGCGCCGCCGGCGCCTGGCTATGCAGATAGGCATTCAACTCGCGCTGTGTTTCAAACGCACTGCGTGCTGCGGCCAGGCGCTCCTGCGTCGGTTGCCAGAGCGTCAGATAAAGCAGCACCAGCAGCAAAAACGCCCCAAGACTGCCAAGCGAGAATTGCTCACGCGGCGCCAGAGCACGCCAGCGTTGCAGCAACAGCGAATTATCCAACTGCGCGGTAAAGCCTTTGCCTTGCGAAACCATACTCATCCTCCGATCACCACGCGCGCGCTGACGCCTGCACCCTCACGGCTGGCCGAGCCCAGTTGCACCGCCAAGCCACTTTCCTGCAAGCGCTCACGCAGACGCTCCAGTTCGGCAAAGCCGGCAGCCTGTACCTGCATAGCCAGATCGCCACGTACTTCACTGAAATCCACCTGACTGATCTGCACCTGGCCGCCCTCAGCAGCCAACGCGCCGCTGACTTGGGCGAGCAAGCCGAGCAGACGGGTTTGCCCGCTGCCCGCGCCGGCCTGCAGATGCTGATCAAACTGCGCACGCAGATTGACCAGCTTGCTGTCCTGCGGGAACAGCTCCTTGTACAACGCGGCGCTGGCAGCGGCATATTCATCGGCCTGACGCTGCAGGTGCCAGCCCTGCGCCAGATTGAAGCCCCACTGCAGCACCAGCCACATGCCGACCAGCCCCAGCAATGGCCGCCAGCGCTGCCACTGGCCGCTACTGCTTTGCACGGCGAACTCGCCCTGGGCCAGGTTATTGCGCAGCGGCTGCTGGGCCAGCCAAACATAGGGATCGGCCACCTCCATGCTTTCATCCACCGGTTGCGGCGCCGGGTGCTGCGGATCACACCAGGCAACCTGCGGCTGCACACACAAAGGGCTCAGCTGCGGCCAGTCCTGCGCCTGCAGCGCCATCCGCGTAACATTCTCGCCACCCAGCAACCAGCGGCCGTGCAGCGGCAAGAGCGCTGTACCCGATCCAGGCAGCAGATCGGCATCCACGGCAATCGCCTGCGGCGCTGTGGGGCACAACGCCAGCCAGCCGGACAGCCAGCTGCGGCGCACGGCAAACACGCGATGACGGCCATCGGCCAATTGCTCGCCCAACGCCAGGTGCATCAGCTCGACCTCTTCAGCAAGCAGCTCTTCCACTGCAAACGGCAGCGCCTGACGCAGCCAGCGGGCTTTGCGCGTCGGCAGATTGACCGCGCAGGAGGTTACCGCCTCAACCGGCAGGACCAGGGTCCAACTGCCGCCAAGCTGCGTCTGCGCCTCACCGAATTCCAGGGTTTCGCTTACCCCGTCGGCCACCCACTGCACGGGTAGATCCGCCTGCGCGCCGGTACAGGCGGCGGGTGGCAGAAATACATAGGTCTGACTCATGGTTCGACTTCCTCAACGGGCACCGGCGGCATACCGCCCTGCCCCAAATCACGGGCTAGAACATACAGCTGACCATCGCTGGCGCGCTGCAAAGTGCTGCGTAAAACCTGACGACGCTCACCAACAGTGACTTCGCTGAGCACCTGAAAATACTGACTGCCTACCGCCAGGCCCTGGCTCTGCACCTGCAAGCCGCTGAGCTGCGCGGTAAAGCTCGGTAAATCACGATAGCCCTCACTGCCCCGCGCGGCGACCAGGCCCTGGGCGGTGCTCAGCGGCAATCCTTCAGCCACGCTGGCCAGCACCCGCGCGCTGGCGGTATTGACGTTAAGCGTGGCATCCGCCGGCAAGGCGCTGACATAGGGCGACAGGCGCTGGTAGTCCGCCTCGGTCATTTCCAGCAACAGGCGCAGCTCGGAGACATCCTTCAACTCTCGGTTGCCCGCGCGATAAGGCGGCTGCGCCAGCAGGTATTGATTGTCTTCCGCGCCGTAACCGCCGCTGGGCTGATCGTCAGCGTCCAACCAATCGAGCAGCCGCTCGGCGTAAGGCGCTTCAATCTGCAGCCCCAGCAACAGACGGCGCAACTGCGCAACGGCGGCCTCGTTGGGCTGGCCCTGACGCAGCAAGCTGTTGAGGTTGAAACGCGCGGTCAGATCGGTGATCTGCACACGCAAGGCTCCACCCTCATCCAGGGCAAAGGGCGCCCGGGCTTTGGCCCAGGCCTCGCCCGGATGATCCACCGGCGCACCCGGGTCACCCTCCCGCAGATCGCGCTGCAGAATAGCCTTGGCCAGGGTCTCGCCGCCCAGGGCGTAATGCCAGGCCTGGCGCACATGCAGCTGATTGGCGCTGCTACGGATCGACAGCTGCTGGCGGGCGATAATCCCGGCGCTGACCACTGTGACCACCGCCACCACCAGCAAGACGGTGATCAGCGCCATGCCACGCTGCCGACTCATGAGCGCGGCTCCTCGGGAATATCGCCACCGGGCTCGGCGGGGTCGTCAGGGCTCGGCTCGGGCGCCTGCTGCAGACGCTCCGGCAAGCCTTCTGGCAGGCGTAGCACACGGCGTAATTCGCCATAACGGCGATGCTCCAGCACCAGCTCAACGGCCTGCGGCAACAGCTTGAGCGCATCATCCGGGTTATTGCCCAGCGGCGGCCAACTGGTCTGCCAGGTGCCCTCCTGATCCAGATAACGCAACTGCATACGGGTCACCCCATCCAGCGCTTGCTGCACCTGCGGCTGACTGTCTTGCGCCTGATCTAGCACCGTCCAGTAGTGGCGCTGCCACTGCTCGCCACTGAGTTGCCAGCGCACCCGCTGCAAGCCGGAGCGCGACTGCCCCAAAGGATTGCGCCAACCGCTGCGAGTCAGTTCCAGAGCTGGATTATCGAGGTCTTCACCCAGCAAAGCGGCGCGTGGATCACCAAAGGGATCGCGCGTGGGCCGGGCCTGCACCTGCAGCACATCTCGTTCGAATGCAGCCATGGCGCGCACCAGCTCACGCAATTGCATTTCATGGGCACGGGTGACCTTGTCGGTTTGCAGCACGCTGTCGAGCATGCGGTAGGTGCCCAGCCCCAGCAGCGCAAAGATGGCGATAGCGATCAGCAATTCGAGCAGGGTAAAGCCGCGCGCCGCCCTCATTGCATCACCCCGAGAAAACCATTCAGGCTGACCACCGCGCGCTCACGTACATCACCGCCCGAACGCCCCTGCTCTGCGGGCGCGACCCACAGGGTGACGCGGCGCATATCCGCCTCGCTGGTGGCCAGCACCTCGCTTTGCCACTGCCAGCGCCGCCCGGCGAAATCCACCTCGCCCTGGTCGCGGCCATCAGCAACCGGAGTCTTCGACAACTGCAACCCAGCCAGCTGGTTATCGGCGATCCACATGGCCAGGGTCTTTTCTTCCAACCGCGAGGCGGTTTGCAGGCTGCGCGCGGTTGCGGTCAGCACGCTGGCGGCGACCAGCGCGAAAATTGCCAAAGCAACCAGCACCTCAAGCAGAGTAAAACCGCCCGCGCGCCTCATCGTTTGCGCCCTGCCGGCTGCTCGCTCTCGACCTTGGGCAGCTGAAAACCATCGCTAACCAATTGCAGGCGCAGCCCATCGGCGCGGCGCTCGGCCAAACGCAAACGAAACGGGCTGATTTCCCCGCTCGACAGCAACAACAACTGTGGCGTCAATGCGCCTTTACTGGGTTCTTCACCTTCTGGCAGCGGCAACTCCAGAGCAGCGCCTTCCAGCTCGACACTCAGTTCGGCCCAGCCCGGCAGCTTATGGGGCTTGGCCGACAAGGCCTGCCAACTCTGCGTCGCCGAGTCATAACGCAGCACTTGGTATGCTTCACGACTGAGCAGCAGGCCGTACTCCTGGTTATCCAGCACCGCTTCCTCGGCCAGTACACCAATCAACCCGGCCAGCCGTTCGGCTTCGTTATGCAACTCGCGCCCCGGACCGGCGATGCCCACGCTGAGCACCGCAATACCGATCAGGCTGCCAAGAATCACCAGCACCACAAGCAGTTCGATCAGGGTAAAGCCCCCAGCCTGGCTCGGTTGCTGGCGCATGGGGATCAGAGGTCCCAGTTACCGATATCGGTATCCTGATCGCTGCCGCCCTCCTTGCCGTCGGCGCCCAGCGAATACAGGTCGAAAGTACCCTTGGTGCCCGGCGCCAGGTATTGATAGACGTTGCCCCACGGATCGACCGGCAGGCGCTTGAGGTAACCGTCGCGGTTCCAGTTCTTCGGCTGCGGGTTGCCGGAGGGCTTTTTCACCAGCGCTTCCAGGCCCTGCTGGGTACTCGGATAGGCATGGTTATCCAACTTGTACATATCCAGAGCGGCCGCCACGGCCTTGATATCGCCCTTGGCCACGGTGACCTTGGCCTGATCGGGCCGACTCATTACCTGCGGTACGACCAGGGCAGCCAAAATCCCCAGAATGACCACCACCACCATGATTTCGATCAGCGTAAAACCTGATTGACGCTTGTTCACTGCTTACCCCACCAACTGATTGAGAGACAGAATCGGCAGCAGAATGGCCAGTACGATCACCAGCACCACCGCCCCCATAAAAACCAGCATAAAGGGCTCGAACAGCCCCACCAGCAGTGCCACCTGGGCACCCAAATCGTTTTCCTGATTACGCGCGGTGCGTGCCAGCATCTGGTCCAGCTCACCCGAGCGTTCACCACTGGCGATCATATGCAGCATCATCGGCGGAAACTGCCCGCTAGCCTCCAGCGCCCGGGTCAGACTGCCGCCCTCGCGCACCTTCTGCGCGGCAATCACCACGTCTGCGCGAATCACCCGGTTGGCGATCACCTGTGCGCCGATGCCCAGGGCTTCAACCAACGGCACGCCGCTGCGGGTCAGAATCGCCAGGGTCGAAGCAAACCGGGCGCAGTCAGTGGCACGAATCAAGCGCCCCACCAACGGGATGCGCAGCAGAAAGCCGTGCCAGCGCGCCTTGACCGCATCATCACGCAACGCCCAGCGCAGGGCGAACACGCCCAAGATGGCGAGAATCACCGCCAGCCAGCCCCAGCCTTTGACCCAATCACTCAAAGCAATCAGACCACGGGTTAACGCCGGCAGTTGCTGGCCGGAGTCGATAAATACGCGCACCACGTCCGGCACCACATAACCGAGCAAGAAGCCAACGATCAGCAGGGACGCGCACATCAGGATCAACGGATAGAGCAACGCCAACTGGATTTTCTGCCGCGACTGCTGACGTTGTTCTGTGTAATCGGCCAACTGCTCCAGCACCGGACCAAGGTGGCCAGCATGCTCGCCCGCCGCTACGGTGGCGCGGTAAAGCTCGGGAAAAGCCGAGGGGAATTCTTTCAGGCTGCTGGCCAGGTCATGACCTTCCAGCACCCGCGCACGCACCGCCAGCAGCATGCTCTGAATACGTGGCGAACTGGCTTGAGCGGCGGCCGCACGTAAAGACTCTTCGATGGGCAAAGCAGCCTGCACCAAAGTCGCCAACTGCCGGGTGATCAACGCCAGATCGCGGGCGGAAATGCCGCGGGCAAAACTGAAATGTGAGCCTGCTCCAGCATTTTCACGGGTACGGGTGGCTTTGACATCCAGCGGCGCCAGTTGCCGTTCACGCAAAATCTGCCGCACCTGGCGCGCGCTGTCGGCTTCCAGCACACCTTTCTGCTGGCGGCCTTTGCCATCGAGGGCGAGGTATTCGAACGCGGCCATTATTCTTCCCCGCTCATTCTTCGCGAGTCACGCGCAGCACTTCCTCAACCGTGGTCGCCCCTTCCAGCACCTTGCGTCGGCCATCCTCACGGATGCTCGGGCCGAGGGTGCGAGCGTGGCGGGTCATGTCCTGCTCGGAAGCGGCGTTGTGAATCAGCGTGCGCAGGTGGTCGTCGAACACCACCAGCTCGTAGATACCGGTTCGGCCGCGGTAACCCTGCTGATGGCACTCGGCGCAGCCGCGGGCGTGGAACAGAGTCGGTGGCTGTGCGAACGGCACGCCGAGCAATTTGCACTCGGCTTCGTCGGCCTGGTAGGCCTCTTTGCAATGCGGACAGAGCACCCGCACCAGGCGCTGAGCCAGCACGCCGAGCAAGGATGACGACAGCAGGAACGGCTCAATGCCCATGTCCACCAGACGGGTAATCGCGCCGATGGCACTGTTGGTGTGCAAGGTCGAGAGCACCAGGTGGCCGGTCAACGAGGCCTGCACAGCGATTTCGGCGGTTTCCTTGTCGCGAATCTCGCCGACCATCACCACATCCGGGTCCTGACGCAAGATGGCGCGCAGGCCACGGGCGAAGGTCATATCGACCTTAGAATTGACCTGAGTCTGGCCGATGCCTTCAAGGTGATATTCGATGGGATCTTCGACGGTCAGGATATTGCGTGTGCGGTCATTCAGGCTGACCAGGCTGGCGTACAGCGTGGTGGTCTTACCCGAACCGGTAGGCCCGGTGACCAGCAGAATGCCGTGGGGCTTGCGCACGGTGGCTTCCATCTGATCGCGATCACGCGCACTCATGCCCAGATGCTGCAAGTTGAGACGTCCAGCCTGCTTGTCGAGCAAACGCAGCACCACCCGCTCGCCATTGGCCGACGGCAGGGTCGAAACCCGCACATCCACCTCGCGACCGCCGACTTTCAGAGATATCCGTCCATCCTGAGGAATACGCTTCTCGGCGATATCCAGACGCGCCATGACCTTGATCCGCGACACCAGCAAAGCCGCCAGTTCGCGCTTGGGCTCCAGCACCTCACGCAGAATGCCGTCGACCCGAAAGCGCACGACTAAACGCTTCTCAAAGGTTTCCAGGTGAATATCCGAGGCGTTTTCTTTGATCGCTTCGCCGAGGATGGCGTTGATCAGGCGGATGATCGGTGCGTCATCTTCCTGCTCCAGCAGGTCTTCGGTTTCCGGCACCTGCTCGGCCAGCGCGGCCAGATCCAGGCTACCGCCGATATCCTCGGCCAGCTGCATGGACGCCGAATCATGCTGATAGGCCTTGGCCAGGGCCTGCTCGAAGGCCTCTGCCGACAGCGCATGCAGCGGTAACTGCGCGCCAACAAAGCGCTGCGCCTCGGCCAGCGCCACCAGTTCGACGCCCACACGATAAGCCAGGCAAGGGACACCGCCCTCCACTACGAGGACCACACCGTGACGCCTGGCAAAGCTGAAAGGTAAACGCCGTGATGGCACTTCTGTAAGCAACGCATTCATCCGTAATATGCCTTAAGCACAGAAAGCTGATGATGAACCCAAGAATAACAAGCGAGGGCTCAAAAACTGGGGTTTTGCAACATAGTTGTTGTAAGTTAGCCGCAATAGAGCGACAAACAGCGCGCTATCTTTAGCACATTGAACTGGTCTACACACTACCCCAACCAGGGGCTGCCAAATGCTTGGCAAATGTCTATGATCAGCGCGCGAACCACACCACATAATAATAAGTTACGGAGTGACGCCCCCCTTGCAGCTTACGGCTCCCCAACGCTGGCTACAGCGCCAGGCCACCTCCCTTGTTGGCATCGTGCTGATTCTTGCCATGAGCATCAGCCTGGCCTGGCAGAGCGCCGATTGGCTGCGTTTGCTGCGCGCGCCCGTAGCCGCCAGTAGCAACAGCGCAAGCGAAGCGCCAGTGGCAGCAGTCAACCCCGAGATCGGCCAACTGTTCGGCACCAGCAGCGCCGTCAGTGATGGCCCAGCCCCCAGTACCAACCTGCGCCTGACCTTGCTCGGCAGCTTTGTCCATGCCGATCCGCAACGCTCCACTGCAATCATCCTCAGCGAAGGTAGCACTGCCCAGCGCTACAGCGTCAACAGCGAAATCAGCAGCGGCGTGCGCCTGCATTCGGTGGCTGCCGACCGCGTCGAGCTGATGCGCAATGGCCGTCGCGAAAGCCTCAGTTTCCCGCTCAACAGTTCGACCGCTGGCAGCCTGCAAAGCAACACCCAGGATGCCATGGCCGATCCGCTAGAGCAGCTCAGCGAGATGGAATCCGATGATCTGAGCCAACTGCGTGAGCGTATGGACGCCCTACGCCAGCAGATGCAGGACTCCGGCAGCCTGCCTGAGACTGCAGAACCCACCGAACAGCCCATGGAAGAAAACTGACACGATGACTCCGACTCTCTCGCGCCTTACCTTCGCCCTGCTGGCCGCTGGCCTCGCCTGTAGTCCGCTGCAGCTGAGTGCTGCCGTTACCGCCGTCGCGCCGAGTGCCAGCCAGCAGGAAGAAAGCTGGACCATCAACCTCAAGGGCGCCGATATCCGTGAGTTTATCGACCAGGTCGCGCAGATCAGCGGGCAGACTTTTGTCGTCGATCCACGGGTCAAGGGCCAGGTCAGCGTGGTGTCCAATAGCCCGCTAACGCTGACCGAGGTCTATCAGCTGTTTCTCTCGGTGATGGCCACCCACGGCTTCAGCGTGATGACCCAGGGCGACCAGGCGCGCATCGTGCCCAACGCCGAGGCCAAGGCCGACGCGGATGCCGGGCGCAACGCGCCGGACCGCCTGGAAACCCGACTGATCCAGGTACAACATGGCTCGGCCACCGAGCTGATCCCGCTGATTCGCCCACTGGTGCCGCAATACGGCCACCTGGCAGCCATCACCAGTGCCAATGCGATCATCATCAGCGACCGCACAGCCAATATCGAACGTATCGAAGACCTGCTGCGCCAGCTCGACCAGAAGGGCCAGAACGACTACAGCGTGCTCAATCTGCAGCATGCCTGGGTCATGGACACCGCCGAAGTACTGCGCAGCGCCGTGGATCGCGGCCAGGCCAAGGGCGCTTCCGGCACCCAGGTGATCGCCGACGGCCGCACCAACCGCCTGATCCTGCTCGGCCCACCGGCAGCGCGGGCCAAACTGATGACCCTGGCGCAATCGCTGGACAGCCCCACCAGCCGCTCGGCCAATACCCGAGTGATTCGCCTGCGTCATGGCGATGCCAAGAGCATGGCGGAAACCCTCGGGGAGATTTCCGAAAAGCTCAAACCGGAAGCCGGCGGTGAAACCACCGGCAAGCCGCAGACCATCCTGATCCGCGCCGACGAAAGCCTCAACGCCTTGGTGCTGCTGGCCGAACCGGATGTAGTGGCGACCCTGGAAGACATCGTGCGCCAGCTCGACGTACCGCGCGCCCAGGTGATGGTTGAAGCGGCGATTGTTGAAGTGTCCGGCGATATTACCGACGCTCTGGGCGTGCAATGGGCCGTGGATGGCCGCGGCAGCACCGGCGGCCTAGGCGGCACCAACTTCAGTGGCACCGGGCTGTCGATAGGCCGCGTGTTGCAGGCTATTCAGGACAACGAAAACGACACCGATAACAACGCCCTGGCCACCCTGCCGGACGGCGCAATCATTGGCTTGGGCACCGACAGTTTTGGCGTACTGATTACCGCACTGTCGGCCAACAGCAAGAGCAACCTGCTGTCGACGCCGAGCCTGCTGACTCTCGATCACCAGAAGGCCGAAATCCTGGTCGGGCAGAACGTCCCCTTCCAGACCGGCTCCTTTACCACCAGCGGTTCGGGCGCCGACAACCCCTTCACCACCATCGAGCGCCAGGACATCGGCGTGACCCTGAAAGTCACCCCGCATATCAACGATGGCGCCAGTCTGCGCCTGGAAATCGAGCAGGAAATCTCCTCCATCGCGCCCACCAGTCAGGGCGTAAATGCTGTCGACCTGATCACCAACAAACGCTCGATCAAGAGCACCATCCTCGCCGAAAACGGCCAGGTCATCGTGCTCGGCGGGCTGATTCAGGATGACGTGACCGAGGCCGACTCCAAGGTGCCGCTGCTGGGCGACCTGCCGCTGATCGGTCGGTTGTTCCGCTCGACCAAGGAAACACGGATCAAGCGCAACCTGATGGTGTTTCTGCGCCCGACGGTTATCCGAGACGCGGCCGGTATGGCGGCGTTGTCCGGGAAGAAATACAGCGACATCCGCGTGCTGGGCGATATTCGTGAGAACTACAGCCCCGGCATCCTGCCACGCGACCCGGTACAGCTGTTCGACCAAGGCGAGCCTGAAGCTATCGATCTGCGCGAGTAACCTCGCGCCATACCTCAAGGCTATGGACAGAGCGGCATAGAAATAAAAAAAGGCCTCGGTAGATACCGAGGCCTTTTTGTTTAGCGCGACTAACGCTTATTTGTCTTCGTTACGCTGGTGTTTGAAGAACACCCCGTTGTCGCCAAAGGCCGAGGCGATAAAGGCCGAGGTCAGCTCCATCTCGCCAATCTTCACCGCGCTGTTACGCCGTTGAGCGGCGTAGCTGCGACTGATGGATGGGATGATCGAGGTCTTGATCTCCATCGAGGTGGCATACAGGTCATAGACCTTGGTGCCGGCATTCAAGGTCAGCAGGTCCGTGCGGAAATCATGGGCTGTGCTGGCAAAGCGGTTGCGCAGTTCCGTGCGCGGCACAAAGTAGATCTGCGTTGGCGCCTTGGGTTTAGCCACGGCGGCGCCAGCCTGGGTCACCTCGGCCATATCATTGAGCAGCAGCAGGGTCGGCTTCAGGCTTACCGCCGAGAACAGAATGGTGGTGCCCAGGGTGTCGTTGACTTCCGGCACCACGTACTGCGACAGCTCGTTGGCGAAGAAGTTATGGTTAGTGCCCTGCCCGCTCAGGGTGTACAGCGCCGAGACGTTCTCCGACGGCTTGCCATCGACAAAGGCCTTCCACGCCAGGCCTGGAGCAAAACCACGGTCAGCCGGATCACCGGTCACCGACAAACGCAGCAAACCACTATCAGAGCCCTGGAACAGGCCGCTGTAAGGGTTGTTCGGTACCGCGACGAACTTGACCTTGGCCATCACGCCATGAGGGTGAATCGGCTTCTCATAGCCGGCCGGGGCCACGTCGCTGCGAACCTTCACCTTGTTCCACAGAATCGAGCCGATCAGCCCACCGACATTGACGCGCTGCAACGCCGGCAGCTGGTCTGCCACGTATTGGGTGCGCAGTGCGCCGTTGACCCAGAGGTTTTCCTGTTTGTTGGCCCCAGGCCAGCTTTCGTAATCCGCCGGAATATTCAGGCCCCAGGGTTTGAAGGCGTTTTCCACTCCGGCCAGGCTGGCTTGCAGCTGCGGGTTATGCCGACGCAGCACATCGACCATGGTGGTGTGCTCGACCCAGTCGATCCCTTCCTGGGTGTACACCTCTGGGCGGTAGTCCTTGGTATAGAAGCGGTCCGCCATCAAGCGGCGTGAGGCGTTCATGATAAAGATCTGAAACGCCGTTTCACCGAAGGCAAAGCCCTCAGGGCGTACGGTTTCCGCCAACTGGCCGACCAGGGTGTCGATCTTCTCGATGTCGTTGCTGTACAGGCGCTTGAGCTCGGCCAGGGTCGCGGCGTCCTTGGTCAGGTCCTCGAACTTGGTGATCGGGTTGAGGCCGATCTGCCGGCGGAACTCGTTATAACGCGGCACGCCACGCTCACGGTCACGCAGCACGTCGATGGCGGCCAGGTCGATATCGCCCACCAGCGGCATCGACAGGTTACGCAGGAAGTTCGGGTAGTTGTTCAGCGTCAGCGAACCCGGGTTGGTGATGCCGAAGGAGTACCACAGGCGCTCCGGGCGCTCGTCGCTCAGCAGGTTTTCCGCGTCGCGATCACGGGTGTTCTGCAGCGCGATGGTGCGCGCAAACTGGTTCGAGCCGATGTCATACACCTGCACGTTGTCGCGCATCAGCGGGTGCATGCGGTACACCGCGACAAACTCTTCTGTGAGGGTGAACGGCACGCCGTAGTTGTTCGGCGCAGTAGAGCCAACGATGCCGGTCAGGGCGTGGTCGATGGCACTGTTGCCGACGCCTGGCGCGACGTTCGGGTCGAAACCGAGGATGCGTTTGACGAAAGAATCGGAGCGCGCCAGGTCCGCCTGGAGCATACGCACTTCGGCCTGGAAGTCGTCACGCGGGCCGCCCTGGCCGAGCAGGCCCCACCAGTTGGAGTACATGGCGCGCTCGGTGATCGGGTTGGCGATCACCGCCGGGGTCCACTCCACGGTATGGATCTTGGCCATCAGCGCCGAGTTGATCAGGCGCGTGCGGTCGTACAGCCACTGGTCGCTCTGCGCCGGGTACTTCTGCTTGAGCTTGCTGGCGATGGCGTTGTGTTCGAGGGTGAACAGCTGATGCAGCATGCTCAGCCCCACCCACCAGTTTTCGTTGAAGCCGGTGACCGGTTTGCCGCTGAGCAGCTCGGTAGGCAGGGTACCGTTGGCATTGATCTTGAGCTTGCCGTCAACAAACGAGCGCACCTTGTCGTTGGTTTCCTTGCTGCTGCCATACAGCTGCGAGCCGTCCCACCAGTGGGTGTTGTGGTTGCGGTAGGTTTGCGGCTTGCCGGTGTCACTGCTGCTGCGCGTCGGGTCAGGCCGCGTGCGCTTGACCGACATATTGCCGCTGCCCAGCACATCGCCTGGGGGCAGCGGGAACTGGATCGGGTCGGCGTCGGCATTCGGGCCGTGGTCGAACCAGTCGTGCACCATAAATTGAATCCAGGCGGCGGCGATAAAGTTCAGGCTCGGCGCCGGCTTGAACTCCTCGCGCGCCATCAGGCTGTTACTCACCTCACGCGGGTTGGGTGTGAGCAAGGTGCTGGTCTCGCCCTGGGTCACCGCCGGGTTGACGTTACGGCCAAAGCGCCGATACACCGAGCCCTCGGCCGGGTTGCTGAGAATGTTGCAGGTGCCGTCCTCAGTACGGGCCGCCAGGCTGCGCGCATCGCAGGTGATATCGGCGTTGTAGCCCGTGTAATTTTCGACATCGAAGAGGTTGTTCTCGAACAACGCCTGGCGTTCAACCGCCAGTACCAGTAGCCCGGAGACTACGCCCAACGTTCCCAGCTTGGTCAAAGCTGGCCAAGTGACCCATACCGACATGGCTATTGCTCCCGTTTTATTGTTGTAGGGACAAGGCGGCTACTGACATAGCAGCGCAGGATCAAGCCTATCGACGGGTATGGCGCAACGCCCCCTTCCGGCGGAGGGGCTATAGCCAATCAGTTATGCAGGGCGGTCTAGTTGAGCGAGGCGCGCGGCCGGACGGCGAGAATCGCCTCGGTGCGGCTGGAGACATTGAGCTTGGAGTAGATATTTTTCAGGTGCCATTTGGTGGTGGACAAGGCAATACCGGTCTTGTCGCTGATCTGGGTGTTCGAAAGGCCGCTAAGCAGGCACTCGAACACTTCCAGCTCACGCCCGGTCAGCAGGCCGCAGGCCAACGCATCAAGCGGCGGCGCAGCCTGGACACCCTGGAGAAATTCGCCGTAGTGCTCACGGTACTTGTCCGGCACCACCAGCAGCCCGGCCTGCGCCAGGTCCAGTACGCCTGCGGCAAACCCCGGCGCCTCATCGAATACCGAGCGGTTGATATTGACGATGCCATAGGTTTCAACCAGCCCCGCCAGAGCAGCCAGTTGCTGGCTCTTGCTCTGGCGGGGCGCTGCCAGCACCAGGCGGTTGGCTTCGACGATCAGCAACCGCGCACGCATCTCGCTTTGCCGCAACGAGGCCGCCAGCACCTTGAGAATCCGCTCGGCCTGGGCCAGGGCGCCGCGTGCCTGCAGCCAGTACACACAGGCCAAACCCTGGCGCTCCCAGTTTTCGTCATACGTGCGTACGCTCTCCCACTCCCCAGCCTGCAACCGCGCAGGCAGATCGTAACGCTGAGCCACGGCGTCCATGGCGGCACTCTTACCGCTCAGGTAGGCCTGACGCATGCTCTCCTGGGCCACCTGGCTGACAAAACGCGCGTAGTTGCCCAGCTGCAGGATGCACGACAACTGGTCGAGCAAACGGCTAGCACGCGCCATTTGCTGCTGACGATGCAGCAGCCGCGACAAGGTGATATAGACCGTGGCAATCGCCTCGGTGGCCGAGGATGAGTTGACCATCGCCATCAGCTCGTCACACAGCTGCTGCGCCTCGACCAGCTGATTCTGCTCATACAGCACCACCACCATCGCCGTGGCACGATTAACCCAGGCCGGCGCGCTTTTATCGGTGCGCAGGTAATCGCTGCACACCTCTTTGCGCGCATGGGTGGCGCGGCCGGCATTGCGGTGGCAGAGCGCGATAATCAGATCGGTGTAGCTCTCCAGAAAGCTGTGCCCGCACTGCGCGAGCAACTGCTTGGACTCGCTGGCAAAACGAATCGCATCCTGCAGGCGCGCCGCCAGTAGATGCTGGTAAGCAATCACCACCAACGTGCAGGCGCGGATTTCCAGATCCTGCCCCGGCCCGAGCAAATCGCGCCAGGCCGGCGGCGGCACAAAGTCCTTGTCCTGTTCGAACAAGCCCAGCAACAGGGCGAGAAACTGCCGCGTGGCCGGCTCCAGATGTGCGCCTGGCGCGGTGTGCTCGAGAGTATCGAGCAACTCCAGATGGTAGTGCGCCTGATGAAAACGCCGCGACAACGACAGCGCGGCAATCAGCCAGCCGAGCAGATTGGGTTGCGCCAGCAGCAGCGCCTCTGGCAGCGGCTCGAGCCAACGCAGAATGTCGCCGAACTGCCCGCTGCGTACCCATGACGCGCAGCAGTGCTCCAACAGCCCGAGGAAGATGCGCTGAGAGCTACAGCGCCGGGCATGCTGCAACGCCTGCTCATACTCGCCAAGACTCAGGTAATAGTCGGCAGCGCGGCTGTGCAGCTGATCCAGGCGGGCGTACTCCTCGACCTGCAGGCGGCGACAGAGAAAATCCTGCAACAGGGCGTGAAAACGGAACCAGCCGGGCTGATTTTCCACCGGCAGCAGGAACAGCTGGCGCTCAGCCAATTCTTCCAGCAGCAACGCCGAGCCACTGCGCTGCATCACATGATCGCAAATTGCGCCGTCAAAGCGCTCGAACAGACCACTGCACAGCAGAAATTCACGCAGGTTAGGCGGCAACTGACGCAGCACCACATGGCCGAAGTAATCGACGATTTCTGGCTGGCTGCCGTTAAAGCGCTGCAGCGCCTGAGTGCCGAAGCGCGCATAGGCCAGCAGCGCAATCTTCACCCCCGCCACCCAGCCTTCAGTCATGCCCAAGAGGCTGTCGACATACTCCTGACTCAATGCCTGACCGCCCAGGTGAGTATTGAGCTGCTGCACCTGCTCGACCGACAGACGCAGGTCATGCTGATCAATGCACAGCAGGCGGTTTTCCAGCTTCAGCTGGCTCAGGGCAAAGCCTGGGTGATTACGGCTGGCGATGATCAGGTGGACATGGCCTGGCAGCTTGTCGAGCAGCGCCGCCATCACCTCGAGAATGCTGCGCGATTCGATCCACTGAAAATCATCGAGCACGATAAACAGTGGTCCGTCGACCCGCACAAGGGCATCAGCGAGCAGGTCGCCCAATAGCTGCGGCGACAGGCTGGATGCCACCGCCAGAGGGTTGAACCAGGACGTATCGAAATCGCCCACTTGAGCGCGGATGCTGTCAGCCAGACGGCGGAAAAAACACAGCGGGTCGTTGTCCCGCGCTTGCAGCGGGTAATGCACCACCGCCGCAGCACAACAGCCGCGCCAGTGTTGCAACAGCGTCGACTTTCCCGAGCCGGCCGGGGCCAGCAGCAAAGTCAGGGCAAAGCGTTCACTGCGCGCCAGCAGCTCCAGCAGGCTCTGGCGGAGCACACCGTTGGCAGGCAGCACGCATGGCTGAAGTCGGTCCATCAGGCAGACCCTGTTCTTATTATTCTTCGCGCAGTCAGACGCCGCGCTTGGCGGTGGATGCTAGCGCCTGCGCACCTTCAGACTTTGAAGTGCGTCATGTTTTACCCGCCGCTAGCCAAAGGTTTGCCCACAGCCATACCCGCCAGAGAATGTGGCGAGGCAAGGGAATGCATTTGGGGGGAAATGAAGCAGCCTGGCGGGCCGGTTAAGGCCCGCCAGGTAAACAGAACCGCTTAAAGCGCAGCCAGACCGCGAGCCAGATCGGCTTGCAAATCGGCCAAATCTTCCAGACCGACCGCGACGCGGATCAGGTTGTCGCGAATACCGGCGTTAGCACGCTCGGCAGGGCTCAAACGACCGTGGGAAGTGGTCGCCGGATGGGCGATGGTGGTCTTGGTGTCGCCGAGGTTGGTGGTGATCGAGATCACCCGCGTGGCATCGATAAAACGCCAAGCCGCCTCTTTGCCGCCCTTGACCTCGAAGCTGACCACGGCACCGAAAGCACTCTGCTGGCGCTTGGCCAACTCATGCTGCGGGTGGCTGGGCAAGCCGGCGTAGTACACATGCTCAATGCCTGGCTGCTGCTCCAGCCACTGAGCCAATTGCAGCGCGCTGGCGCAATGCGCCTGCATGCGGATGCGCAGGGTTTCCAGGCCTTTGAGGAAGATCCAGGCGTTGAACGGGCTGAGTGTAGGCCCGGCGGTACGCAGAAAGCCCACCACTTCGGTCATCAGCTTGGCCGAGCCTGCGACCACACCGCCCATGCTGCGGCCCTGGCCGTCGATGTATTTGGTCGCCGAGTGCATCACCACGTCGGCACCGAGCTTGAGCGGCTGTTGCAACGCCGGGGTGCAGAAGCAGTTATCCACCGCCAGCAGCGCGCCTTTGCTGTGGGCGATGTCCGCTAAGGCAGCAATGTCCACCAGCTCGGCCAGCGGGTTGGACGGCGACTCGACAAACAACAGCTTGGTATTGGGTTTGAATGCAGCGGCCCAACCATCAAGGTCCGCCAGCGGCACGTAGTCAACCTGCACACCAAAGCGCTTGAGGTACTTCTCAAACAAGCTGATGGTCGAACCGAATACGCTGCGCGACACCAGTACGTGGTCACCGGCGCTGCACAGGCTCATGACAATGGCCAGAATCGCCGACATACCGGACGAGGTCGCGACCGCCTGCTCGGCGCCTTCCAGAGCGGCGATGCGCTCCTCAAAGGCACGAACAGTCGGGTTGGTGTAACGCGAGTAGACGTTGCCCGGCACTTCGCCGGCAAAGCGCGCGGCAGCATCGGCCGCGGTGCGGAATACGTAGCTGGAGGTTGGGTAGATCGCCTCGCTGTGCTCACCTTCTGGCGAGCGATGCTGCCCAGCGCGCACCGCCAGGGTATCGAAGCCCACGCCGTCGAGATCGCTGTCCAGACGCCCGGCTTGCCATTCAATCGTCATTGCCAATCCCCTCAACCGGCCCGCCGCAGCAGGCCGGACTGCAACCTAGTTGTTGTACAGGTCGATAATCGCGCTGACGGCCTGGGACTTGACCTTCGAGGCATCGTTGCGGGCCTGTTCAATCTTGTCCAGGTAAGCCTCATCGATATCGCCGGTCACGTATTTACCGTCGAACACCGCACAGTCGAAATTGTCGATCTTGACCTTCTTGCTACCACTGACCGCTTCGATCAGATCCGGCAGATCCTGGTAGATCAGCCAGTCGGCGCCGATCAGCTCGCAAACTTCCTCGGTGGTGCGGCCGTGCGCAATCAGCTCATGGGCGCTAGGCATGTCGATGCCGTACACGTTCGGATAACGCACCGCTGGCGCGGCCGAACAGAAGTACACGTTCTTCGCCCCGGCTTCTCGGGCCATCTGGATGATCTGCTTACAGGTGGTGCCGCGCACGATGGAGTCATCCACCAGCATCACGTTCTTGCCGCGGAATTCCAGCTCGATGGCATTGAGCTTCTGCCGTACGGATTTCTTGCGGGCAGCCTGGCCCGGCATGATAAAGGTGCGGCCGATATAGCGGTTCTTGACGAAGCCTTCGCGGAACTTCACGCCCAGATGGTTGGCCAATTCCAATGCTGCGGTACGGCTGGTATCCGGAATCGGGATAACCACATCAATGTCATGCTGCGGACGTTCACGGAGGATCTTGTCGGCCAGCTTCTCGCCCATGCGCAGACGCGCCTTGTACACCGAGATACCGTCCATAATCGAATCCGGGCGCGCCAGATAGACGTGCTCGAAGATGCACGGGGCGTATTTCGGATTCGCCGCGCACTGACGGGTGAACAGCTTGCCTTCCTCGGTGATGTACACCGCTTCGCCCGGCGCGAGGTCGCGAATCAGGGTGAAGCCGAGCACGTCGAGCGAGACGCTTTCCGAGGCGATCATGTATTCCACGCCTTCGTCGGTATGACGCTGACCGAAGACGATCGGGCGGATACCGTTAGGGTCACGGAAACCGACGATGCCGTAACCGGTGATCATCGCGACTACCGCGTAACCACCCAGGCAGCGCTCGTGCACGTCGGTGACGGCGGCGAACACGTCTTCTTCGGTGGGCTGCAGCTTGCCGCGCTGGGCCAGCTCGTGAGCAAACACGTTGAGCAGCACTTCCGAATCGGAGTTGGTGTTGACGTGGCGCAGGTCAGACTCGTAGATCTCCTTGGCCAGCTGCTCTACGTTGGTCAAGTTGCCGTTGTGCGCCAGGGTGATGCCGTACGGCGAGTTGACGTAGAACGGCTGGGCTTCGGCCGAGCTGGAGCTGCCCGCAGTCGGGTAGCGCACGTGGCCAATGCCCATATGGCCGACCAGGCGCTGCATGTGGCGCTGTTGGAACACATCACGCACCAGGCCGTTGTCCTTGCGCAGGAACAGGCGGCCATCATGGCTGGTGACAATACCGGCAGCATCCTGGCCGCGGTGCTGGAGGACGGTGAGCCCGTCATACAGCGCCTGATTGACGTTCGATTTACCGACGATACCGACAATGCCGCACATGTGACGCAACCCCTACTCAATGAAACACGATGATTCGCAATGCACTTACGGCAGCTTAGGCTGCTGCAGCGCCTCTTTGAACGGTAACTCCACCGGCGCCGTAACGCCGCTGGCCAGCCACTCACTGGACAGACCCAGGATCAGGTTTTTCGACCAATCAGCAACCATCAAGAAATGCGGCACAAGTGCTGACTCCTGCCACCAACTGTCTTGTTGAACCGGAGCCAGGCTGATCAAACCGACCAGCACCACGACCAGCAGGCCTCCGCGCGCCGCGCCGAAAACCATGCCGAGAAAACGATCGGTCCCCGACAGTCCGGTCACCCGGATCAATTCACCAATCAGGTAATTGACCAGGGCACCGACCAACAGGGTGACCACAAATAGAATCGCGCAACCTGCAATGACGCGCGCCGAGGGCGTCTCGATAAAGTCCACCAGGTGCTGCGACAGTGCGCCGCCGAACATCCAGGCAACCACGCCAGCAATAATCCAGGTAAGCAGTGACAGGGCTTCCTTGACGAAGCCTCGGCTCAGACTGATCAGACTTGAAACGGCGACAACGGCGATAATCGCCCAATCGACCCAGGTGAATGCCACGATGCAGGTTACCGACGAGAAAGGCGCTGCATTTTAGCAGAGCACCTGCGCGGGGCGTAAGCAAAGGATTCACCAACCGCTGAAATGCCCGGCCCGCCTAGTAGCGGGCCAGGTAAATCGGCTTGGCGATGAACGCCAAGCCGCTTGCTCAGCCCGCTTCGGGCTGAAAACGCACCACAAAACCATTGAGTTTGTGCTGACGATTGAGCTGATCACGCAGGCGATCCGCCTCGGCACGCTCGATCAGCGGCCCGACAAACACCCGGTTCATGCCATCGACGCTGCGGATATAGGCGTTGTAGCCCTGGCTGCGCAGGGTTTTCTGCAGCTTCTGCGCGCCATCACTGCTGGACAGGCTCGCCAACTGCACCGACCAGCTGATTGGCAGGCTGTTGGCATCCAACTTACCCGGCGCAGGCTGAGGCGCCGTTATTACAGGCTCAGGTACTGCAGACTCAGGTGCTGTAGCCGGTGTAGCCGGAGTTATTGGCGCGGTCGGTTGCTCGGCCACAACAGGCTCGCCTGGCTCCAGGCTTTGCGCGGCTTCAGCACCAATCGGCTCATCGGGCAATATTTGCGGCTGGGGAACGGCCACCGGTTGCAGTTCAACCTCAGGGACCTCGGGCGCCACCGGCATTGCCGGCGCATCAACCTGAACCCGCTGCGACTCATCTTCACGCGACAGCAGCATCGGCAGGAAAATCACTGCCAGCGCCAGCAATACCAGCGCACCGACCATGCGCTGCTTCAACCCCTTATCCAGCAAAGCCATCCTGCACGCCCCCATTGGCTTGGCGGGCCAGCCAATCCAGGGCCTCGGCCACGCAGTAGAAAGATCCAAACAGCAGCACTTCATCGCCATCCGAAGCCTGCTCACACTGAGCTTCAAGCGCTGCCTGCACACTGGCATAAGCGACCACTTGCGCCCCGCTGTTATGCAGATGCGCCTGCAACTCGGCGGCTGCGCGCGTGCGACTGGTCGGCAAAGCCGCCACCGCCCAACTGTCCACTTCGCTTAACAACGGCGCCACTACACCAAGTAGGTCCTTGTCAGCCAGCAAACCAAACACGGCCAGGCGCTTGCCTGACAACGCCCGACTAGCCAGGCGCTGCGCGAGATACTCGGCAGCATGGGGATTATGCCCAACATCGAGCAGCAGCGTGAGTGACTTGCCCTGCCAATTAATCATTCTGCGATCCAGTCGCCCGGTCACCCGCGCCTGCTGCAGTGCCTGACTGATCACCTCGGGCTGCCAGGGTAATTGCATCACCGCGTAAGCCTGTAAGGCCAGAGCAGCGTTTTCCATGGGCAGATCGAGCAGCGGCAAGTGCTCCAGACTCAGCACTTCGCCCTGATGGTTGAGGCCGTACCAAGACCAACCCTGCGCGTTGATGCTCAGGTCATAGTCACGGCCACGCAGGAAAAACGGAGCGTCGAGCAACGCCACCTGATCAAGCAGAGGCTGCGGCGGCTCAAGATCGCCGCACAGGGCAGGCTTACCCGCGCGGAAGATACCGGCCTTCTCGAAGGCAACCGACTCACGGGTATCACCCAGCCAGTCGGCATGATCAATGCCGATGCTGGTGACCAGAGCGATATCGGCATCCAGCAGATTCACAGCATCCAGTCGACCACCAAGGCCGACCTCCAGCACCAGAGCATCCAGCCCAGCTTGCTGGAATAGCCAGAAGGCGGCCAGGGTGCCCATCTCAAAATAGGTCAGCGAGGTTTCCCCGCGCGCGGCTTCCACCACGGCGAAGGCCTCACAGAGCATGGCATCCGTGGCTTCGACGCCCGCGACCTGCACCCGCTCGTTGTAACGCAGCAGATGCGGCGAGCTGTAAACACCGACCTTTAGCCCCTGCCCTTGCAGCAGCGAGGCAATAAATGCGCAGGTCGAGCCCTTGCCATTGGTTCCGGTGACGGTAATCACCCGCGGCGCCAGCTTGGCCAAGCCAAGGCGCTGCAGCACTACCCGAGAACGCTCCAACCCCATATCAATGGCGCTCGGATGCAGCTGCTCCAGATAGCTCAGCCAATCAGCAAGGGAGCGCTCGGTCATGCAGTCGCCGGCAAGGCTACAGGCGACGGCAGCCCCATAAACTGAGCCAGCAGACGCGCCAGGCGCGGACGCAATTCGGCGCGGTGAATGATCATATCGATGGCGCCGTGCTCCAGCAGGAACTCGCTACGCTGAAAGCCTTCCGGCAGTTTCTCGCGCACGGTTTGCTCGATCACGCGCGGGCCGGCAAAGCCGATCAGTGCACGGGGCTCGGCGACAATTACATCACCGAGCATGGCCAGGCTGGCAGACACACCGCCATACACCGGGTCGGTCAGCACGGAAATAAACGGAATACCTTCTTCACGCAAACGCGCCAGTACGGCCGACGTCTTGGCCATCTGCATCAGCGAGATCAGCGCTTCCTGCATACGTGCGCCGCCGGATGCGGAGAAACACACCAGCGGGCAACGCTGCTCCAGAGCGGCATTGGCGGCGCGGACAAAGCGCTCACCAACGATGGCGCCCATCGAACCGCCCATGAAGGAAAACTCGAAAGCGCAGGTCACAATCGGCATGCCTTCCAGAGTGCCGCGAATGGCCACCAGGGCATCTTTCTCACCGGTCTGCTTTTGCGCACCGGTGAGGCGATCCTTGTACTTCTTGCTGTCGCGAAACTTCAGGCGATCAACCGGTTCAAGGTCGGCGCCCAGCTCTTCACGACCCTCGGCATCCAGGAAGATATCCAGGCGCGCGCGAGCATCGATACGCATGTGGTGATTGCACTTGGGGCAAACATCCAGGGTCTTTTCCAGCTCGGGCTTGTACAGCACCGAATCGCAGGACGGGCACTTGTGCCACAGGCCTTCGGGTACCGAACTCTTTTTGACCTCGGAACGCATGATCGATGGGATCAGTTTGTCTACCAACCAGTTGCTCATGCTCTTGACTCTCCAAAGCTGTTAACCGGACGGGCTGCGCTAAATGCGACCAGGCCTAACCGGGAAAATTCATGGGTACAGTCGTTTCAGGGGTCGGTGCACTGCCATCAGCACTTACTCACCCGCCGCCTCGAACGACCGCCTGCAGCGTTTATCCAACCTGCAACAGGGTTATGGACGGCCAAGCCCGCAGTGCCGTCACATCAACCAGGCACACCTCAAGCAGCCTTCACCGCCTGCATAAAAGCGCGAATCTTCTCGGCGTCCTTGATGCCTTTGGCCATTTCTACACCGCCACTGACATCCACGGCATAGGGACGCACCTGAGCGATGGCCTGCGCGACGTTCTCAGCCGTCAGGCCGCCTGCCAGAATAACCGGCTTGCTCAAACCTTCAGGCACCAGCGACCAATCGAACGCTTCACCTGTGCCACCCGGAATGCCTGGCACATAGGTATCGAGCAACACGCCACTGGCATTCTTGTAGAGCGCCACTTGGGCGGCAATATCATCGCCTGGCTTGACCCGCAGCGCCTTGATATAGGGACGGTGATAGCCATCACAGTCTTCCGGGCTCTCATCGCCATGGAACTGCAGCAAATCAAGCGGCACTGCATCGAGAATTTCGCCCAACTCGCAACGGCTGGCATCGACAAACAGGCCCACAGTGGTCACAAAAGGCGGCAACGCGGCAATGATCGAACGCGCCTGCTGCAGCGTGACGGCGCGCGGACTCTTGGCATAAAACACCAGGCCAATCGCATCCGCACCCGCCTCCACTGCCGACACTGCATCCTCTATGCGGGTAATGCCACAAATCTTGCTGCGAACGGCTGACAACAGGATGACCTCGATAAATTCAGTTGGAGCCGGATGCTAGCAAATAGCTTTTCAGGCGTCAGCCGCCACATCAGGCAAGCCGGAAAGAAAGTGCGGCCCCAGGTAGCGCTTGGGCAAGTCGAACTCCTCAGGGTAGTCGACCTGCACCAAGTACAGCCCATAGGGATGCGCGGTCACTCCACCGGTGCGACGCACGCGGGTTTCCAGCACTTCCTGCGCCCACTCAACCGGCCGCTCGCCCGTTCCAATGGTCATCAGCACCCCTGCGATATTGCGCACCATATGGTGAAGGAACGCATTGGCGCGGATATCCAGCACGATAAAGCGCCCGTGCTGCAGCAGCTCCAGGTGATGCACCGTCTTGATCGGCGACTTGGCCTGACACTGGCGCGCGCGGAAGGCACTGAAATCATGGGTACCGATAAATGCGCGGGACGCCTGACGCATGCGTTCGACATCCAGCGGCCGATGATTCCAGGTGACTTCTTCGGCCATATGCGCCGGGCGAATCTGGTCGTTATAAATCACATAACGGTAGCGCCGCGCCTGGGCGCAGAAGCGCGCATCAAAGTGCGCTGGCATCGACTTGGCCCAAGTCACGCTGATATCACCGGGCAGGTTCATATTCGCGCCCATGACCCAGGCATGCATGGAGCGATCGACCGGCGTATTGAAATGCACCACCTGCGCACTGGCATGCACCAGTGCATCGGTGCGCCCGGCGCAGCTCAGGGTTACGGAAACGCCGCCAGCGACTTTCGCCAGGGCTTTTTCCAGCGACTCCTGAATGGAAGGCACACCGGCACACTGGCGCTGAAAACCGCGATAACGCGAACCTTTGTACTCGACACCCAGGGCTATCTTGAAAACGCCAACGGCAGCCGAGTCGGCTGCCGTTGTAGTAAGACCATCAGACATGTATCAGACCAATTTAGCGATCAGCTCACGCGCTTCATTTTGCTGACCTTCGTTACCTTCGGTGATGACTTCATCGAGGATATCGCGAGCACCTTCGGTATCGCCCATGTCGATGTAGGCGCGAGCCAGATCGAGCTTGGTCGCCGTCTCGTCGGTACCCGAGAGGAAGTCGAAGTCATCGTCATTATCCATGCTGGACGAAGCGGCGCTTGCCGGCATACCCAGATCAGCGGGTTGATCCAGATCATCAGACAGCAGATCCAGTTCGGCGCTGACTTCATCCAACTGAGCTGCGAAGCTGTCACTCGATGGCTGCGCTGGCACGTCATCATTCAGCGACAGATCGAAATCAGCCGACAGATCGAAATCACTGCCCGCTTGCTCACTCGGCAGATCAAAACCTGGCTCAGCCGCTACCGGCGATGCACTTGGCTCGTCATCCAGACTCAGCAGGAAATCATCTTCGGCAGCCGCAGCTGGCTTGGCCGGGGTATCCAGATCCAGGCTGAAATCAGCCAGATCACCACTCAGATCCAGGCCGCTGTCGCCGCTATCAGCAAGGCTCAGGTCAAAACCCAGGTCGTCGTCTTTGTTATCGGCTTGCTCAACTGGCGAACTGAAATCCAGGTCGTTATCCAGCGACAGGCTGTCCAGATCATCCAGGGAAGCATTATTACCAGCAGCCTGCAGATCACGATCCAGTTCGGACTCAAGATCATCCAGACTCAGATCGAATGCATCGTCCTGATCGCCAGCAGCGGCTTTCGGACTCGGCTCGTCCAGGGCCAGATCGTCCAAACTGAAGGTGTCCAGGCTTTCTTCAGCAGCAGCCGCGGCAGCAAAGCCTGCGCCAGCAGCAACGACCATGGCTGGGTAGCGGGCCTTGATCTGATCAAGTTCAGCGGCACTACCACCGATTTCACGCAATTCGTTGTCCTGACGGGCGAAACCATTGCGGTCACCCATCTCGGCATAGACTTCCATCAATTTCAGACGCAGATCACTGCGCTGCGGCTCATCATTGATGGCGCCCTGCAACAGTTCAGCAGCCTGCGGGAAGCGGCCATAAGCGATGTAGATATCCGCCTCGCCCAGCGCATCACCGGTTTGTGCGGTCACGCGCTCTTCATTCGGCAGATCGGATTGCTGACCATCGAGATCGTCAGCCACACCGGCAAAGCTGTCATCCGGCAGATCCAGGCCTGCGCCCAGATCAGACGAGCCATCGTCAGCCGCCAAGCTTTCCTGCAACTCGGCTTCTTTCAGTGCATTGCGGCGCGACAGCATCATCAGCGCAATCAGCAATACCAGCAGCGCACCACCACCTGCGGCGCCCAACAACATCGGATTGGCCAGCAGATCATCAATGGTGCTGCTTTCAGCCTGCGGCTCGGCCACTACCGGCGCCTCGACAACTGGAGCAACAGGCGCTACCGGAGCAGGCTCAGGCGCAGCAATAGGTGCCGGCTCAGGCACCGCGACTGGCGCCACGGCTTCTGGCTGGGCAGCGGGCTCTTCGCTGTAATTAAAATCCGTCTCAGGTGTGGCAGCAGGCACTACAGGAGTAGCAGCAGCTGGATCCTGTGGCGCGGCCTCTGGAGCTGGCTCAACCGGAGCAGCCGGCGTTTCAACTACCGGAGCTACTGGGGCGACAGGTGCAGCAGCTGGGGCCTGGCCTTGCGCAGCAAGGTCAGCCTGCAGCTTGGCCATCTGGTCGTCTTTCAACTGGATCAGACGCTGCAGTTTGTCGAGTTGACTCTGTAGATCAGTCATGCGGCCTTTCAGCTCATCGTTTTCACGACGGCTGGAGTCCAGGCTTTCCTGGGTCACGGCCAATTTGTCAGTCAACGCTTTGCTGTCGGCTGCGCCCTTGTCGCTGCCGGCAGTGGCTTTACCGCTGTCAGCGGCAACCAGTTTCAGGCTGTCGCCGGTTTCAACTTTGGCCGGTGTAGCTGCGGCACTGGTGCGTTTAGTGGCATCCAGCTGACGAGCGCTAGCGGCAACACTGCGACCTTCACGCCAGGCTGCGTTCTGCTCGGCAACCTGAGCGAGGGCTTCGCCCTGGGCACGGCTCTTGACTTGTTGCTCATCAGGCAGACGCAGCACCTGACCGTTTTTCAGGCGGTTGATGTTGCCACCGATAAAGGCATCCGGGTTCAGATCCTGGATCGCCAACATGGCCTGATGCACGCTGCCGCCAGCACGCGCCCGCTGAGCAATTTCCCAGAGAGTGTCGTTGGCGGTGGTTTTGTATTCATTACCTTCCAGCGGTTTGGCCGCTGGCGCAGCAGGTGCTACGGGAGCCGCCGGGGCGGCTGGCTGAGCGGCAGCAGCTGCTGGGCGCGGCGCTGGAGCTGGAGCCTGTACACGTGGCGCTGGAGCCGGGGCGGCTACAGGCAGGCGTGCGGCAGCAGGGGTAACGCTTTGCGGGGTATAGAGTGGCGGATCAAGCAGCAGGGTGTATTCGCGCAGCAAGCGGCCATTTGGCCAGAGCACTTCCACCAGGAAGTTCAGGTAAGGCTCACGCATTGGCTTGCTGGAGGTCACCCGAATAACGCTTTTGCCATTGGGTTTGAGCACCGGAGTGAATTTCAGGTCCGTCAGGAAGTACTGACGATCAACTCCGGCTTTGTTGAATGCTTCCGGGGACGCCAGGGTAGGCAGGACTTCATTGGAAGCCAGGTCGCGCACCTCCAGCAACTCAATCTCAGCCACCAGCGGCTGATTGAGCGCCGATTGCAGGGTCACCTCACCCAGCCCCAGCGCGTGCGCCATACCGGATGACATTGCCGAAGCAGCTGCGATTGCCAGCACCAGTTTGCGAACCCGAACCATAGCGTTATCCCTTGTTTTATCTTTTTTTCTCGACCAGCGAGAGGATGTTGAAAATTGCCGCCTGCCACGCCCGAAGACGCAACCCCATTCAGCAATCAACTCAGCCAGTATTGCCAAGCTCGAAAGATTCTTCAAATTTCTAGGTAAGTATCTTTTACAGATAGTGTTTTATCAACAACTCGGCTAATTGCACAGCATTTAGCGCTGCGCCTTTTCTCACGTTATCAGACGCAATCCACAAATTGAGTTCGGCTGGATCGGCCAAACCTGCGCGCACCCGGCCAACATAGACCACATCCTGGCCGACTGCGTCGCCGACCGCAGTCGGATAATCATCCATTTCCACCAATTCCAGAGCCGGTGCGGCGTCCAGAGCGGCGTACACCTGTTTCAGGTCGATGGCCGACTCGGTCTGCAGTGAAACGCTCAGGCTGTCGCCAAAGAACACCGGCACCTGGATACAGGTCACCGCAACCTGCAAATCGGGCAATGCCAGCAACTCCTTGAGCTCGCCGGCAATCTGTCGCTCCAGCGCTGCGTGCCCCGCGCTATCGGTCTGCTCGACCTGCGCCAGCAGATTGAAGGCCATTTGCCGATCAAACAGCTGCGGCTCGAATGCTCGGCCATTGAGCAGTTCGGCGGTTTGCCGCGCCAGTTCGGACACCCCCTCCCGCCCGCGACTGGAGACAGCCAGGCAGGCCGTCACGGTAACCCGCTGAATGCTGACCTGCTCAGGCAAAGCCGCCAGCACGGCGGCCAAAGCAATACCCGGGGCACTTGGACTGGTCAACAGATAAGGCGCGGACAGACTCGCCAATACCGCAGGATTGACCTCGGGAATCACCCGTGGCGCCTGCGCGGCAGGCAAACCGCTGGCCAGATCAATCACTGCACAGCCAGCCGCAGCAGCTTGCGCGGCATATTTCTGCGTCACTTTGCTGCCAGCAGCAAAGAACACCAGCCGCACGCTGGCAAAATCAAAGGTTTCCAGATCTCGTACGCGCAGGTTCTTGCCCTTGTAGGACAAGGAGCGCCCAGCCGATTCACCGCTGGCTACCAGATGCAGATTGGCCACCGGGAACTCGCGCTCCTCCAGCAGCTGCACCAGGGCTTCGCCAACGCTGCCGGTGGCGCCGATGACGGCAATATCAAAGGTACGGGTCATGACAAGGCTCGAGGAAATAAGCCCAGCACTGTATAGGCGCACCCGCCAAATGCAAAGGAGCGGACTGCTGAGCGCTCGATTTGACTCGAACACCCAACAGCCCGCCCCTCGCAGACAGCCAGTGCGCGTATCAGCGCAGCGCGATTAACGCTCCAGCAGGATCCGCAGCATGCGCCGCAGCGGTTCGGCCGCGCCCCACAGCAGCTGGTCACCCACGGTGAACGCGCCAAGGTACTGCGAACCCATATTGAGCTTGCGCAGACGACCAACCGGCACACTCAGGGTGCCCGTCACAGCAGTCGGGCCCAGCTCGCGGATGCTCGCTTCGCGCTGATTAGGCACCAGCTTGACCCAAGGGTTGTGCTGGCTGATCAAGCCTTCGATGTCCGACAGCGGCACATCCTTGTTCAGTTTGATGGTCAGCGCCTGACTGTGGCAACGCATGGCGCCGATACGCACACACAGGCCATCGACCGGGATCGGGTTCTTGAAGCGGCCGAGGATCTTGTTGGTCTCGGCTTGGCCCTTCCACTCTTCACGGCTCTGGCCGTTCGGCAATTCCTTGTCGATGTAGGGGATCAGGCTACCGGCCAGCGGTACGCCGAAGTTGTCGACCGGGAACGACTCGCCGCGCATGGCTTCGGCCACTTTACGGTCAATATCCAGAATGGCGCTGGCGGGATCAGCCAGCTCATCGGCCACCGAGGCATTGATTGCGCCCATCTGCTTGATCAGCTCGCGCATGTTCTGCGCGCCGGCGCCGGATGCCGCCTGATAGGTCATGGCGCTCATCCACTCGACCAGACCGGCCTCGTACAGACCGCCCAGCGCCATCAGCATCAGGCTGACGGTGCAGTTACCGCCGATATAGTTCTTGGTGCCGGCATCGAGTTGCTGGTCGATCACCTTGCGGTTGACCGGGTCGAGCACGATGACCGAGCTGTCATCCATGCGCAGCGACGAGGCAGCATCGATCCAGTAGCCCTGCCAGCCGGCTTCGCGCAGCTTGGGGAAGACTTCGCTGGTGTAGTCGCCGCCCTGGCAGGTCAGAATCACGTCCAGGCTTTTCAGCTCGTCAATGCTGTAGGCGTCCTTCAAAGGCGCCGTTTCCTTGCCAATTGCCGGGCCTTGGCCACCGACATTGGAGGTGGTGAAGAACACCGGTTCGATCAAATCGAAATCCTGTTCTTCCAGCATGCGTTGCATCAGCACGGAACCGACCATGCCGCGCCAACCGATCAGACCTACACGTTTCATAACCACTACACCTATATAAGCTGACCGCCGGAGCCCCGGCGGGCCAGGAAGATTACAGACTACGCAGCGCTTCGACTACCGCATCACCCATTGCCGCGGTGCCGACCTTGGTCGTACCAGCGCTGTGGATATCGCCGGTGCGCAGGCCTTGATCGAGCACCTTGCTCACGGCCAGTTCGATGGCATCAGCTGCCGCCGTCTGGTTGAAGCTGTAACGCAGCATCATCGACACAGACAGAATGGTCGCCAACGGGTTGGCAATGCCCTGCCCGGCGATATCCGGCGCGCTGCCGTGGCACGGCTCGTACATGCCCTTGTTGTTGGCATCCAGGGAGGCCGACGGCAGCATGCCGATGGAACCGGTGAGCATCGAAGCTTCATCCGAAAGAATGTCGCCAAACATGTTGTCGGTGACCATCACGTCGAACTGCTTCGGCGCGCGCACCAGTTGCATGGCAGCGTTGTCGACGTACATGTGGCTGAGTTCAACGTCCGGATAATCCTTGGCCACTTCAATAACCACCGCGCGCCACAGTTGGCTGGAAGCCAGCACGTTGGCTTTGTCCACCGAGCAGAGCTTCTTGCCGCGCACGCGGGCCATGTCGAAACCGACGCGGGCGATACGACGGATTTCGCTCTCGCTGTACGGCAAGGTGTCGTAGGCCATGCGCTCGCCGTTTTCCAGCACCTTGCTTTCGCGCGGTTGGCCGAAATAGATCCCGCCGGTCAGCTCACGCACAATCAGGATATCCAGACCGGCAACGATCTCGCGTTTGAGGCTAGAGGCATCGGCCAGCTGCGGGTAGAGAATCGCCGGACGCAGGTTACCGAACAGGCCCAGCTGCGAGCGAATTTTCAGCAGGCCGCGCTCCGGACGAATCGCCGGATCAATGGTGTCCCACTTCGGGCCGCCTACGGCGCCGAGCAGAATGGCGTCAGCGGCCTTGGCGCGGGCCAGGGTTTCGTCAGCCAACGGCACGCCGTAACGGTCGATGGCCGCACCACCGAGGTCATCGAAACTCAGCTCGAAACCCAGGTTGTACTTGTCGTTGGCCAGGTTCAGCACCTTGACCGCTTCGGCCATGATTTCCGGGCCGATACCGTCGCCGGGGAGAATCAGAATCTGCTTGGACATGCTTTTCTCAACTCATTAATCGGCGAGTGATGGATGCACTCGCCCGCTGATTACTTGATGGCGCCGAACAGCCAGGGGCTGCGCTGCTGATAGGTGGTTTCAAAGGTCTTGATCGCGTCACTGTCCTGCAGGGTCAGGCCGATATCATCCAGACCATTGAGCAGGCAATGCTTGCGGAAAGCATCGACCTCGAAGCTGTACTGCACGCCATCCGGACGGGTCACGGTTTGCGCGGCCAGATCGACGGTCAGCTGGTAGCCAACCGTGGCTTCTGCCTGCTGAAACAGCGCATCGACCTCATCCTCCTTGAGGATGATTGGCAGCAGGCCGTTCTTGAAGCTGTTGTTGAAGAAGATATCGGCAAAGCTCGGCGCGATGATCGTGCGGAAACCGTATTCCTCAAGCGCCCAAGGCGCGTGCTCACGACTGGAGCCGCAACCGAAGTTCTCCCGCGCCAGCAGCACGCTGGCCCCCTGGTAACGCGCGAAGTTCAGTACGAACTCCTGATTCACCGGGCGCTTGGAGTTGTCCTGATTGGGCTGGCCAACATCGTGGTAACGCCACTCATCGAACAGGTTAGGGCCGAAGCCTGAGCGCTTGATCGACTTCAAGAACTGCTTGGGGATGATCTGGTCGGTATCGACGTTGGCGCGATCCAGTGGAGCGACCAGGCCGGTGTGTTGAGTAAAGGCTTTCATCAATCTGTTCCTCAGGCCTGGATCAATTCGCGCACATCGATAAAGCGGCCGGTCACTGCCGCCGCCGCCGCCATCGCCGGGCTGACAAGGTGAGTACGCCCACCGGCACCCTGACGGCCTTCGAAGTTGCGGTTGGAGGTGGACGCGCAATGCTCGCCACTGCCGAGTTTGTCCGGGTTCATCGCCAGGCACATGGAGCAGCCCGGCTCGCGCCATTCAAAACCGGCTTCGATAAAGATGTGGTGCAAACCTTCTTTTTCCGCCTGAGCTTTGACCAGACCGGAGCCCGGCACCACCATCGCCTGCTTGATCGTGCTGGCGACCTTGCGGCCCTTGGCCACTTCAGCAGCGGCGCGCAGGTCTTCAATGCGCGAGTTGGTGCAGGAGCCAATAAACACGCGATCCAGCTGGATATCGGTGATCGCCTGATTGGCCTGCAAGCCCATGTATTTCAGCGCGCGGATGATCGAATCCTTCTTCACCGGGTCGCTTTCGGCGGCCGGGTCCGGCACGTTCTGATCCACGGCCAGCACCATTTCCGGCGATGTACCCCAGCTGACCTGCGGCTTGATGTCTTCGGCACGCAATTCGACCACGGTGTCGAAATGCGCATCGGCATCGGACACCAGGTCCTGCCACTGCGCCACAGCAGCGGCCCAATCGGCGCCTTTGGGTGCAAACGGACGACCTTCGACGTAAGCGATGGTCTTTTCATCCACCGCCACCAGGCCAACGCGGGCACCGGCTTCGATAGACATATTGCAGATGGTCATGCGCCCTTCCAGCGACAGGTCGCGGATCGCGCTGCCGGTAAACTCGAGGGCATGGCCATTGCCGCCGGCAGTGCCGATCTTGCCAATTACCGCGAGCACGATGTCCTTGGCAGTCACGCCGAACGGCAGCTGGCCTTCGACCGCGACCTTCATGTTCTTCATCTTTTTGGCCACCAGACACTGGGTGGCCAGCACATGCTCGACCTCGGAGGTGCCGATACCGTGAGCCAGCGCGCCGAATGCGCCATGGGTCGAGGTGTGCGAGTCGCCGCAGACCACGGTCATGCCCGGCAAGGTCGCGCCCTGCTCCGGGCCGACCACGTGAACGATGCCCTGACGGATGTCGTTCATCTTGAACTCGAGGATGCCGAAGTCATCGCAGTTCTCATCCAGAGTTTGCACCTGAATTCGCGACACTTCATCGGCGATGGCTTCCAGGCCACCCTGACGCTCGGCCTTGGTGGTCGGCACATTGTGGTCTGGAGTAGCGATGTTGGCGTCGATGCGCCAGGGTTTGCGGCTGGCCAGACGCAAGCCCTCAAAGGCCTGGGGCGAGGTCACTTCGTGGAGGATATGCCGGTCGATATAGATCAGCGACGAACCATCGTCGCGGCGCTTCACTTCGTGCATTTCCCAGAGCTTGTCGTAGAGCGTTTTGCCGGCCATCAGCTTTCCCTCATCAGCGTCTTTCGGGCACCTCTAAAAACTATCTGCGTTGCCATCGCGGCGTTAAAAACAGGCTCAGAATGCTCATTTACAACACGTAAACTGCGCTTCTTCGCCTGTTTTACTCGCTGGCGCTCGCCCTTCAGGCCAGCCTGCGGCTGTTACTCCCGTTGGTCGTTGCGCCTTGCGCTGGCTGCCTCGCCTACGTTTTTAGAGGTGCCCTTTTCTATGCCTGGGCAAATAGCCCTTTGGCTTATGGGGTAATCCTATGGGCTTGAATTAAATTACTCAAATTCATATTTTTCATCCAAAGGATTCCTCACTGGAATACAAGTAAGCTTGAGCAGCGCCTATTGCGCCCCGCCCACTGCCAGGAACAGCCGCATGGATCTCGCCACACTTAATGCCTTTATTGCCATCGCCGAGCTGGGCAGCTTCTCCGAAGCGGCGGAACGCCTGCACCTGACGCAGCCGGCGGTGAGCAAACGCATTGCCAGCCTGGAACAGCAGCTGAGTGTGCGCCTGTTCGATCGCCTAGGCCGCGAGGTCAGCCTGACCGAGGCCGGCCGCGCCCTGCTGCCGCGGGCTTATCAGATTCTCAATGTGCTCGATGATACGCGCCGCGCGCTGACCAATCTGAATGGCGAGATAAGCGGCCGTCTGACTCTGGCCACCAGTCACCATATTGGCCTGCACCGCCTGCCGCCGCTGCTGCGTGCCTTTACCCGCGCGCATCCGCAGGTGGCGCTGGATATCCAGTTTCTCGACTCCGAAGTGGCCTATGAAGAAGTGCTGCATGGCCGCGCCGAGCTGGCAGTCATCACCCTAGCTCCGGAAACCCGCGAGCCGGTGCATGCGGTGGCTGTGTGGGACGATCCACTGGATTTCGTCGCCGCCCCCGAGCATCCACTGGCACGTAGCAAGGCGATTAGCCTGGCCGATGTGGCGCACCACCCGGCGGTATTTCCCGGCGGCAACACCTTTACCCACCATATCGTGCGACGCCTGTTCGAAGCCCAGGGACTGACGCCGAACATCGCCATGAGCACCAACTACCTGGAAACCATCAAGATGATGGTTTCCATCGGCCTGGCCTGGAGCGTGCTGCCGCGCACCATGCTCGACGACCAAGTCGCGCGCCTGCCATTACCCGGCATCCAGCTGACTCGCCAGCTGGGCTACATCAGCCACACTGACCGCACCCTGTCGAATGCCGCGCGCGCCTTTATGAACCTGCTGGATACCCAGCGTGACGGCCTTGCATAGGCCCGGTGCTAAGGGCTAACGTGGGCTTATAACGATAAGAAAGGTTTCTGCATGACTCAGCCCCGTTGCTCAGCCAGCGACCAGGAAACCCACGCATGCACAGGAAGAGTTGGTCGTGGCTAAATCCAGTGATCGCCGTCCGCCACTGCCGTTTATCCCGGCACTGGACCCTGCCGAATTCGAGAGCACCTGGAACGATGCTCCACGCCTATTGCGCGCACTCAACGGCGCCAAACTGGGCACCTGGTACTGGGATATCGAAAGCGGCCGGGTCAGCTGGTCACGCGGGGCGCAGGCTTTGTTCGGCCTCGACCCCAAGCAGCCGCTGGAAAAGCGCATCGACTATATCGAGCTGATCCCCGAGGAAGACCGCCCCGATGTGCTGCGCCTGTTCGAGCAACTGCTCGCTGGCAACCCGAGTAACCGCGCCTTTCGCCACCGCATCCTCTGGCCCGACGGCAGCCTGCATTGGCTGGAGATCAGCGGCAGCCTGCAGCTAGATGCCGACGGAAAACAGCGGGTCATGGGCGTTATCCGCGATATCAGCAGCCAGCAGGCCCGTGAGCAGGCGCTGCGCAACAGCGAGGAAAAATTCTCCCAGGCCTTCCACTACAGCCCGGATGCCGTAGTGATCACCGACAAGGTCAGCGGGCGCTTTATCGAGGTCAACGCCGGCTTCGAACGCCAGTTTGGCTGGAGCAGCGAACAGACCCTGGGCCGCACCTCTCTGGAAATGGGCATATGGGCACGTCTGGAAGATCGCCAACGAATGATGGAGGCGGTCAAGCACGATGCCCTCAATGGCCTGGAAGTAGACCTCTACCATCGCGACGGCAGCATCCGCAGCAACCTGCTGTTCGGCGGTGAAATACTCCTCGACGGCATCCCCTGCCTGGTCCTGTCGCTGCGTGACATCACCCAGCAACGCCAGCAGGAACAGGCACTGCACGACAGCCAGGAGCGCCTCAACCTGGCCCTGGACTCAGCCGACCTCGGCACCTGGGACTGGCATATCCCCAGCAATATGCTGTTCGGCTCGGTCCGCGCCGCAAAGCTGCACGGCCTGGCGGACGAGCCCTTCCATGACGATTTTCGCAAGTTCTTCAGCTTTGTCCCGCTGGAAGACCGCCACGCCATGCGCAAGCACTTCAATAACCTGGCGCAGGGTCTGACCGAGGATTACCAGGTCACCTACCGGGCGATATACGACAACCAGGAAGTGCATTACCTGGAAAGCACCGCCAAGCTCTACCGCGATGCCGACGGCAAGCCCGAGCGCATGGCCGGCATCCTTATCGACATCAGCGAACGGGTGCGCCGCGAGCAGAGCCTGGCGGCCTCGGAAGCCAAATTCGCCAACCTGTTCCAGGCCAGCCCCGACCCCGTCGCCCTGACCACCCTGCCGGACGGCGTGGCCATGGAAATCAACGCAAGCTTCAGTCAGACCTTCGGCTGGCAGCCCGAGGAAGTCATCGGCCGGCGGATGACCGACCTGAACTTCTGGGCCGACCTTGAGGTGCGGGCGGCGCTGTATGACAAGCTCGAACGCGAGCAGAGCCTGCACAACGAAGTGGCCGATTACCTCGACAAGCACGGCCGGGTGATCACCTGCGTGGTCTCCTCCAGGCCGATGATGCTGAATAACCAGCGCTGCATCCTCACCACTTTTCGCGATATCAGCGAGCGGCAGAAAGCCCAGGCTGAGCTGCAGGCCAGCCAGGAGAAGTTCGCCCTGGCGTTCCACTCAAGCCCCGACGCCATCACCATCACCGAACGCGACAGCGGCCGCTATATCGAAGTCAACGAAGGCTTCGGCCGCCTGACCGGCTACAACCCCGACGAGGTGATCGGCCGCAGCTCCATGGAGCTCAATGTCTGGGCGGACCTGTCTGAGCGCGACTTGATGGTGCAGAAGCTGCAGCGCGAGGGCCATGTCTACCACATGGAAATGCACGGCAAGCACCGCGACGGCACGGTCAAGCTGGTCGAGGTATCGGTCGAGCCCATCGAACTCAACAAAACCCCCTGCCTGCTGCTCACCGCCCGCGACATCAGCGAGCTCAAGGCAGCCCAGGCCCAGGTGCAGCACCTGGCCTACCACGACTCGCTGACCAACCTGCCCAACCGCGCCCTGCTGCTCGACCGCCTGACCCAGCAAATATCCCTGCTCAAACGTCACGAACTGCGCGGCGCCCTGCTGTTTATCGATCTCGATCACTTCAAGCACATCAATGATTCACTCGGTCACCCGGTCGGTGATGCCGTGCTCAAGCTGGTCACCGCACGCCTGGAAGCCAGCGTGCGCCAGGAAGACACCGTGGCGCGCCTGGGCGGTGACGAATTTGTCGTGCTGATTTCCGGCCTGGAAGGCAAACGTTCGAAAGTGGTCCAGCAGGTCCGCGCCTTGGCAGAAAAACTGCGCCACCTGCTGGCCGAACCGATGCTGCTCGACGGCCATCAACTGCAAGTCACCCCGAGTATCGGCATCGCCCTGATTCCCGACCATGGCGACACCCCCTCGGACCTGCTCAAGCGCGCCGATATCGCCCTCTACCGAGCCAAGGATTCCGGGCGCAACTGCATCCAGCTGTTTCGCAACACCATGCAGAAGGCCGCCAGCGAACGTCTGCGCCTGGAAAACGACCTGCGCCTGGCCTTGGCCCGGGGCGAATTCGAGCTGCACTTTCAGCCCCAGGTGGACGCCCGAGATAACCAGATCATCGGCGCCGAAGCCCTGCTGCGCTGGATGCACCCGACCCTGGGCGCGCAGTCGCCGGCGCTGTTTATCCATGTTCTTGAAGAAAGCGGGCTGATTCTTGAAGTCGGCGGCTGGGTGCTCGCCGAAGCCTGCCACGCCTGCGCCCAACTGCTTGAGCAGGGCATGGTCAACGCCACGCAGTTCAGCCTGTGCGTGAATATCAGCCCCCGGCAGTTCCGTCAGAATGACTTTGTCGAGCTGGTGGAAAGCAGCCTGGCCAGCAGCCACCTGCCGCCGCATATGCTCAAGCTGGAAATCACCGAAGGCATCGTGATCCAGAACATCGACGACACCATCGCCAAGATGAACCGCCTCAAACGCCTCGGCGTGACCTTCGCCATGGACGACTTCGGCACCGGCTACAGCTCGCTGACCTACCTCAAGCGCCTGCCGGTGGATGTGCTGAAGATCGACCAGTCCTTCGTGCGCGATGCCACCCTGGATGCCAACGACGCGGAAATCATCCGCGCCATCGTCGCCATGGCGCGCAGCCTGGGCCTGGACATGATTGCCGAAGGCGTCGAGCAAGCCGACCAGCTGGAGTTCCTCCAGCTGCAGGGCTGCCACCATTACCAGGGCTATCTGTTCAGCAGGCCCGTGCCGCTGGAGCAGTTCCGCCAGTTACTGCACGACAACCACAGGCCGACGCCCCACTAAAACAACAAGGGCACCCGCAGGTGCCCTTGTTGCTAACGGCGTGGCTGCTTAACTCTGCAGCACAGTGCGGCTGGCCCCAATCGGAATACGCTTGGCCTTGGCCTCTTCCGGCACGATGCGCACCAGGTCGATATTCAGCAGGCCGTTGATCAGGCTGGCAGCCTTGACCTCGATATGGTCAGCCAGGCGGAACGACAGCTTGAACGCACGCTGGGCGATGCCCTGGTACAGATAGGTGACGTTCTCAGCGCTGGTGTCGCGCTTGCCACCGGTAACGGTCAGCACGCCGCGCTCGACTTGCAGCTCCAGGTCGTCTTCCTGGAAGCCCGCCGCGGCGACCACAATGCGGTATTGGTCGTCGGCATACTTCTCGACGTTGTAGGGGGGATAGCTGCTACCCGCCTCGTTGCGCATGGCCGACTCGAACAGATCATTGAAACGGTCGAAGCCAACGGACTGACGGAACAGCGGGGTCATGGAAAATGCAGTGCTCATGATTTAAATCTCCTGAAAATCAGCGAGTGGTTAATCGCGAGACCCGACTTCGGCATCCCGCATGACTAAAAATGTGGCTACTCAGGTAGATTTCAAGCCTCTGCAAAATTTTCTTACAGGGAGGAGACGCTGATGGAAAAGGTCATGCTGATCACCGGTGCCAGTCGCGGTATCGGTGCCGCCACTGCCAGGCTGGCGGCCGCCCAGGGTTACGCGTTGTGCCTGAACTATCACCGCCAGCAGGCAGCGGCTGAGGCGCTGGTGAGCGAGATCACCCAGGCCGGAGGCCAGGTCATCGCCGTGCAGGCAGATGTAGCCGACGAAGGCCAGGTGATGCAGCTGTTCGCCCGCCTTGACCAGCACTTCGGCCGCCTCGATGTACTGGTCAACAACGCCGGCATGCTGGAAACCCAAATGCGTTTGCAGCAGATGGACCTGGCTCGCTGGCAGCGGGTGTTCGCCACCAATGTGTTCGGCAGTTTTCTTTGCTGCCGTGAGGCGATCAAACGCATGTCGACCCGCCAGGGCGGCAACGGCGGCGCCATCGTTAATCTGTCCTCGGCGGCCGCACGGCTCGGCGCGCCGGGTGAATATATCGACTACGCGGCGGCCAAAGGCGCGATCGACAGCATGACCCTGGGTCTGGCCAAGGAAGTGGCGGCCGAGGGTATTCGCGTTAACGCGGTGCGCCCAGGGGTGATTGATACCGAGATTCACGCCAGCGGCGGTGAGCCGGAGCGGGTCGCGCGGGTCAGCCAGAGCGTGCCCATGGGCCGTGGCGGTGTGGCCAGTGAAGTGGCTGAAGCGATTCTCTGGCTGGCCAGCGAGCAGGCGTCCTACACCAGCGGCGCGCTGCTGGATGTCAGCGGTGGGCGCTGAATATCAGGATCAGGCGCTCGCCTGCTCGGCACGCTCAGGCTCGATAAAGTCGATACCAAGCAAGCCATCGATACGCAGGCAATCGCTTTCGCGGCGCAGCAGGTTAAACAGCTCGGTCGCTTCGGGGTAACTGCGGGTCAGCATCGCCAGCCATTGTTTGAGCCGCCCCGGTGCGTAGCGTGGCGACATTTTGCGCCGCGCCTGCAGCCAGAAATCTACCAGCAGCGGCTGTAGCTCGGCCCAGCTCATGGGCACAACATCCTGCCCAGCCTTGGCGGCAGCGATCTGCCGGGCCAGATCCGGGCGCGCCACCAGGCCACGGCCGAGCATGATGTCCTCCACCCCGCTGACCTCACGGCAACGCCGCCAGTCATCCAGGGTCCAGATCTCGCCATTGGCGAATACCGGTACCTTCACCGCTTCTTGCACCCGCGCCACCCACTCCCAATGCGCTGGCGGCTTGTAGCCTTCCACCTTGGTACGCGCGTGCACCACGATCTGCGCTGCGCCGCCATCGGCCAGCGCCTGGGCGCATTCCAGGGCATAGTCCTTGTGATCAAAACCCAGGCGCATCTTCGCCGTTACCGGAATCGCTGCCGGTACCGCGCGACGCACCTCGCGGACGATGGCATGCAGCAGCTCGGGCTCTTTCAGCAGCACCGCGCCACCACGGGATTTGTTTACCGTTTTGGCGGGGCAGCCGAAATTGAGGTCGATCACCGGCGCCCCCAGGGTGCAGGCAAAGGCGGCGTTATCCGCCAGGCAGGCGGGGTCGGAGCCGAGGAACTGCACGCGCAGCGGCGTGCCAGTGGCCGTTTGCGCGCCGCTGAACAATTCAGGTGCGAGCTTCTCGTAGCTGCTAACGGGCAGCACACGCTCGGTGACCCGAATAAATTCCGTCACGCACCAGTCGATGCCGCCAACCCGGGTCAGCACATCGCGAAGGATTTCGTCGACCAACCCCTCCATCGGGGCCAGAGCGATTTGCATAGGACACACTCTCAAGAAAAACGCGCGACAGTTTAAGCTCAGTTACATCCGCCGGCACGCTACAGGCTGATAACAGCCAACAAATGGGGAACATCCAAGCGTTGTTGACGTCCACCAAAGGGTCAGTCAGCCAAAGGAGAGTTCTGATGCACCGCTTTGCCCTACCCGTCGCCCTCTATCTGAGTATGGCCATCGCCCATGCAGAAACCCAGGACGGCAGTACATCGCAAAGGACCGAAAATAAACGCGCAGAGGTGACGCTCAGCCGGGATGACAGCGTGCCTCAAGACTGCACAGCGGTGCTGAGCATCGACGAAGATAAAGTAGCCACCTTGAACAATGGCGACTCGGCCAGCCTTAGCCTGCCCGCTGGCAGTCCCTATCTGCGCGCCACCCTGAAAGAAGACCCAGCCTGTTCCTTGCAAGGCCTGGGCAGTGGTCAATCATTGCTGCTGGAACCCGGCAAACAGCTCAGCTTTACCCTGATGTATGGCAATGGTGCCTTGTTCTTTGCCCCGCAGCACGACCAGTGAATCTCACAGCTCCATAGGGAAGACTGGCTGCAACGCCGCGCCATAGCCTTCGACGAACTCGGGTGGCATGCGCTTGGGCTTACCGCTAGACAGTTCGATGCAGACAAAGGTGGTTTTCGCCCGTAACAGGGTCACGCCGTCTTCCGGGCGAATCAGCTGGAAGTGCCGGTCCATCTTCAGACGCTGGTCGGACTCGACAATCCAGGTGGCCATCTGCAGCTGCTGATCTTCATAGGCGCTGGCCAAGTAGTCGATCTCATGGCGCAGCACGGCCATGGCGCGGTCCAGCCGGCGATATTCGACCAGATCCAGGCCGAGAAACTGCGAATGGCGCCAGGCGCAACGCTCCAGCCAGCTGACATAAACGGCGTTATTGGCGTGACCGAGGCCGTCGATGTCCTCTGCCGTGACCTGAATATCGATGACAAAGGGGTTGTTCAAGTCCCACTTCATGCCTGCTGCTCCAGGCTGCCAGCCAGTGCGCGGGCCTCGGCGGCCAGCTGGGTAATCTGGTCCCAGGCGCGAGCGCGCACTAGGTTGCTCGGCGCGATCCAGGTGCCACCCACGCAAGCGACGTTGGGCAAGCGCAAGAAGCCCAGCAGGTTATCCGGCGTCACCCCGCCGGTTGGACAGAAGCGAATGCCGGTAAAGGGCCCTTTGAAGCTCTTGAGCATCTTGATGCTGGTGGCGCCATCGGCTGGAAACAGCTTCAGCGAGCGGTAGCCGTATTCCAGCGCCAGCAGCACCTCGGACGGCGTCATCACCCCCGGCAGATACGGCAGGCCGGAATCTTCTGCCGCCGCCGCCAGGCGCTCGGTGCAGCCAGGACTGACGGCAAACTGCGCACCGGCATCGCGGGCTTCGAGAAATTGCTCGGCGTGGATCACCGTGCCAGCGCCGATCAACAGGTCCGGCAGCTCCTTGCGCATGGCCGCCAAGGCATCCAGTGCCCGTGGCGTGCGTAAGGTCACTTCCAGCACGCGGATGCCGCCGGCGTGCAGAGCACGAGCCAGGTCTACCGCCAGGCTGATGTCTTCAATCACCAGCACCGGCAACACCGGGCGGGCCTGTTGCAGCACCACATCCATCGTCAGGCTCATGCTTTGTTCCCTCACTAGGCTTCTAGTCTTCAAATAGGCTGCTGGCACCCTGCTCGGCCGTACCGACCAGGCGGCGTTGCGCGGCGAACATTTCCAGGCCGAACCCCAATTCCAGCTCGGCCGTAGCAGCGGTCAAAGGCCGCGCGGCCAGCTGTTGCTCAGTCAACTCGACCTGCAGAATGCCCTCTTGCGCATCCAGCAGCAGCCAGTCGCCGTCCTGCAAACGCGCCAAGGCACCACCGGCGGCCGCTTCCGGGCAGACGTGCAGCGCCGTAGCCACCTGGCCCGACGCGCCCGACATGCGCCCGTCGGTGACCAATGCCACTCGCTGCCCGGCCTGCTGCAAGTTGGCCAATAGCGGCATCAGTTTGTGCAGCTCCGGCATACCGTTGGCCCGTGGGCCTTGGAAGCGCACCACCAGCACCAGGTCACCTTGCAGCTCGCCGGCCGTATAGGCCGCCTGCACGGCCGCCTCGGTTTCGAAAACCCGCGCCTGGGCATGAATGCGCCAGAACGCCGGGTCGACTGCCGAGGTTTTCAGAATCGCCCGCCCTAGGTTGCCTTCGAGCAGCACCAGCCCGCCCTCCTCGGCAAACGGCTCGGCCATGTGCCGGACAATATCCGGGGCCGGGCTCTGCGCCGGCAAGTCGCGCCAGGCCAGGCGCTCGCCATTCAGCCAGGGCTCACGGGTATAGGCGTGCAAACCATGCCCGGCAGCGGTGGCGACATCCTCATGCAGCAAGCCCGCGCCCAGCAGTTCGCGCAATAACCAGGCGGGGCCACCAGCGGCCTGAAACTGATTCACGTCCGCCGCGCCATTGGGATACACCCGCGCCAACAACGGCACCACCTTGGACAAGGCGGCAAAGTCATCCCAGATCAGCTCATAACCTGCAGCCCGGGCGATGGCCGGTAGGTGCAAGGTGTGATTGGTCGAGCCGCCACTGGCGAGCAGTGCCACCACAGCGTTAATCAAGGCATGGGAATCGATCTGTTGGCCGACCGGCAAGTAACGCTCACCCTGGCGGCTGTTATGTGCCACCAGACGCGCCGCTTCATCGGTCATGGCATCGCGCAGCGGCGTGTAAGGATGGATAAAAGCACTGCCGGGCACATGCAGGCCCATGGCCTCCATCAGCAGCTGATTGGTATTGGCGGTGCCGTAGAAGGTGCAAGTGCCGGCCTGATGGTAGGCAGCCAGCTCGGCGGCGAGCAGCTCGTCGCGGCTGGCTTCGCCACGAGCATAACGCTGGCGGACTGCGGCTTTTTCCTTGTTGGGCAAACCCGATTGCATGGGCCCGGCCGGTACGAACACAGCCGGCAGGTGACCGAAGTGCAAAGCACCGATCAGCAAGCCTGGGACGATTTTGTCGCATACGCCCAGGTACAGCGCGCCGTCGAAGATGCCATGGGTCAGGCCAATGCCGGCAGCCTGGGCAATCAGGTCGCGGGAGAACAGCGACAGCTGCATACCGCCCTCGCCCTGAGTGATGCCATCACACATGGCCGGCACCCCGGCGGCGAACTGCGAGGTCGCGCCCGCCTTGGCCAGCGCCACTTTCAGGCGCTCGGGATAGTCCCTGAGCGGCGCATGAGCCGAGAGCAGATCGTTGTAGCTGGAGATGATCGCGACATGCGGCGAGCCGCCCTGCTTCATGATCAGCCGCGCATCATCGGGCTGCGCAGCCAGGGCATGGGCCAGATTGGAGCAACCCAGGGCCTGGTGCGCGGTACGCCCGGCCGCCAGGGTCAGGCGCTGCAGATAACGCTCGCGGCGCTTGGCCGAGCGCTGCTCCAGGGCAGCGGTAACCTGCTCAACAACCGGATGCAACATGACGGTTCCCTTTCTCGGCGAGGTACAAGCTTGCAGTGTAACGGCTTAGCGCCTGTTTTAACGCAGCCGGCCTATATGCAGCAGACCTCAACATGCTCTCAGGGTGCCCAGTAGATATTTACCGGCAACGGACTGCGCTGCAGCCAGGCATACAGCGGTAACTCGCGAGCCGAGGGCTGATCCGCCAGCACGGCATCAATCAGCTCGCGCTTGCGCTCACCGAACGCCAGCAACCCCAACCACTGCCCACGCTGCAGCATCGCCAGGTTCAGTGACAGACGCTCGCGGGGTTCCTGCGGCGCCAGGGCCGGCAAGGCTGCAGGTACTGCATCTGGATCGAGCGCCGCAGTCAGACCAGGCATGCCGGGAAACAACGAAGCGATATGGCCATCCTCGCCCATGCCTAGCAGGACTGCGCTAAACGGCGGCCACTGCGCCAACTGCTCGCCCCAGCTGAGCGCCGCCTGGGCCAACGTGCCGCCCTGGCGCGGGTCTAGGCAATTGGCCTGCGGCAGCCCCTGATGTAACAACTGCCAGTTGCTCTCGGCCGCCTGCGCCGACACCCAACGCTCATCACTGGGGCTGAGGTCAATGCGCTGACTATCCAGCTGCTGCGCCAGCAAGGGCAGTAACGCCTGCGGGCTGCTGCCACCGGGCAGGATTAAGCCGGCGCGGGCCTGCTGCGTCAGCGTGGTTTGGATCTGCGCCAACAGGTCGGCAGCCAACGCTTGCAGACAAGCATCACGCTGAGCATGGCAATGCAGTAAATTTTGGCTCATAAGCAACCCCGGCTAAGCTATCGGTATGTCATAAGGCCGCGCAATAATGCACCTTTGTCGTATCCGTCACATCCTTGCTAGGGAAAGCCTCTTTTGATTGCGTTGCTGCGCGTACTTCTACTGCTGTTGCTGCCGGCACTGGGGCAGGCCGCAAGCCTGCCTCTGCTGGCCAGCGACTCGCCGTTGCTGCCTGGCCCCGCCATGCACGTGTGGGCAGACCCTGAGGGCCTTGCCGATATCCACAGCGTTCGCCAGCTTCCTGAATCAGCCTGGCAACCGGTGGCACGCCGCGACGCCAGTTTCGGCTACAGCAAACACGCCTACTGGCTGCGTTTCAGCCTGCACAACCCGGCGGATGAGGCGATCGACTGGGTCTTGCTGATCGGCAACCCGCTGCTCGACTTCCTGGATGCTTATGGCCTGGATGGCGAACGGGTGTATCGCGCCGGCGATCAACGCCCCTTCGATGAACGCTGGGTCAATCATCGCCAGTTGGTGCTGCCATTCAGCTTGGCCGCCGGGGAAGAACGCGAGCTGATCCTGCGCATGCAGACCAACGGCTCGGCCAACCTCAGCGCCAGCCTGATGAGCAGCGAAGGCTTCACCCACTACGAGCAGCGCATGCTGCTGTTGCAAGGACTGTTCTTCGGCGCACTGCTGGTGATGCTGATTTACAACCTGTCGATCTTCGTCATCACCCGCGACCGCAACTACCTGTGGTACAGCCTGTTCGTCGCCTGTTTCAGCTTCTACCAATTTATCCAGCTGGGATTTGCCTTGCAGTGGCTATGGCCGCAGGCGCTGGCCTGGCATCAGCTGAGCTTTCCGCTCAGTTCAGCCCTGGCGACGCTGTTCGGCATCCTCTTCACCTATGGCGTGCTCGATCTCAAGACCGGGCCCGCAGCCTACACCTGGATCTGCCGGGCACTGATGGCGTGCAGCGTGCTGGTGATCGTGCTGGCCTTCTGCGCGCCCTACACCGTCGCCCTGATCGGCAGTTTTGTCCTGGTGGTGGTTTGCGCCGTATTCGCCTGCCTGTTCACCCTGCTGCGCTGGCGCGACGGCTATCAGCCAGCCAAGTTATTTGCCCTGGGTTGGTCAGCCCTGATTCTAGCCAGCCTGTTCAGCATCCTCAGCGGCACCGGGATCATCGCCAACTCCCTGCTGACCCTGCACGCCCAGCAGATTGGCAGCCTGTTTGAACTGGTGATCTTCTCGATTGCCCTCGGCTCACGCATCCGCCTGGCGCAACACGCCCAGCAACGGGCTCAAGAGCAGCTATATGCCAACGAACATGAACTGCGACTAGAACAGGCTAAGAGCCTCGATCTGCAAAAACAGATCAACGAAGGCCTGGAGGCCCGCGTGGAAGAGCGCACCGCCTCTCTGCAAAAGGCACTGCAGGAACTCTCCACCGCCAACCGGCAACTGGCCGAACTCAGCCGTCGCGACAGCCTGACCGGGCTGTTCAACCGCCAGGTACTCAACGAAGAACTGGAACGCATGCTTGCCCAGGCCAAACGCAGCCAGCAACCCATCGCCATGCTGATGATGGACCTGGACCACTTCAAGAAGGTAAACGACCAGCACGGCCACCTGGTCGGCGACGCCTGCCTGCAACACGCGGCGCTGCGCATGCAGCAGCGCATGCGCAGTAATGACCTGCTGGTGCGCTTCGGCGGCGAAGAGTTTGCCGCCGTGCTCTGCGACACCGATCAGTCCGGCGCCATGGACCTGGCCGAACAGCTGCGTGCAGACCTGGCCAGCCACCCCTGCATGCACCAGGGCTTGAGTATCGACCTGAGCCTGAGCATCGGCGTGTACACGCTGATTCCGGATGTCGGCAGCGACCGCGAGCAGCTGCTACGCCACGCCGACCAGGCGCTGTATAAAGCTAAAGCCGCCGGGCGCAACAAGGTTATCAGCTACGAAGCCAGCGCCTTGGACGATGTCTGATTCAGCGACTCCAACAGCTCCAGCACCGCCTGCACCACCCGCGGATCAGCCAAGACGCGCTGATGCCCGCCGCTTTCCAGGCGCAGCAAGCGGCTGTCAAACCAGCTCTGATGAATCGATTCAGCCTCGCTGAACGGCACCATCGGATCGTCCACCGCATGCACGACCAATCCGGGGAAATCCAGCTGGTAGTGCGCGCTATCAAGCTGGCCAGCGGGCATCCCGGCTTTCTCTTCGACCAACCGCACAAAGTGCGCGCGCGCCTGACGCGGCAAACCCATATAGCGCGAGAAGCGCCGCAGCATGGTCAGAATCCGGCTGGGCGCGGCAATGCTGACCAACGCCTCAGTACGCAAGCCCAACTGGGTGGCCAGCAAGGCACTGGCGCCACCCATGGAATGACCAATCACCGCCTTCAGCGGCGGCAGTTCGCTGGCAGCCTCCAGCAAGGCACGGGCAAACAGCACCACATTGGCTTCACGCCCAGGCGAACGGCCGTGGGCCGGGGCATCCAGCGCTACCACGCCATAGCCGGCATTTACCAAGGCTTTGATCAGCTCGGCGAACTGCGTCGGCCGCCCTTCCCAGCCATGCATCAACAACACGGCCGGCCCACTGCCCCAGCGCAGCGCTGACAGACCAAAACGCAGGGTGATGCGCTCGGCCTGCGCCAGCAGCGGCAATTCCCAATCCCGCGGCGGCAAGGTATGCGGCGTCATAAACTCCCGGCGCAGCTTGCTGGCCAGGGCATGCGGCGCCAGCAGACCAATCGATGCGTTGAAACCACGAACCCAGCTCATGCTATTCATTGCCATATCCTCAGACGATTGCCGATTTAGCGGCACGCAAGACTCGATCAGACAACTCACCGGGGCCCAGCGCGCGTGCCAGCGCCAGCCCTCCGACCATCAAGGCGATATCGGCCAGCGCCTGATCAGCCTCTTCAGGACTGCCCGCCAGCTGCGCCGCCATCAGCTCGATATGCTCAGCCAGCACCGCACGAAAACCGTCCGGCATACGCGCCAGCTCGCCTACCGAGCTGGGCAACGGGCAGCCCTGCTCGCTGGCATCACGGTGCTTACGCGATAGATAGAAGGCCGCCAGCAGCGTCCGGCGCTCGTGAGCAGGCAGCGCCGGATCAAACTGTGCGACCCGCTCCCGACGCTGACAGAGCATCTGCTGGAACACCTCCAGCATCAGCGCATCCTTGCTCTCGAAATGCGCGTAGAAGCCGCCTACCGTCAGGCCAGCCGCCCCCATCACCTCGCCCACGCTGGGCTCAGCCGGACCACGCTGCAACAACGCCGCACTGGCAGCGGCCAGGATGCGTTCGCGGGTGTGCGCCTTCTTCTCGTTCATGTCAGCCTCCGTAACATTACAACCGTAATATTATAGGCGTAATACAATTAAACAAGCGCCAAGGGCAACCGTTGGTCGGCTGGAGGAATAATTTTCAGGAGGTAGAAAAATTGCCTGGAGAAATTTTTAACGTCGCGTAGCGACGGCCCGGAGGGTGGCCGCCAGGGATGGCAGGCCATAAAAACAAAAGGGCCATTCACTAATGAATGACCCTTCAAAATCCCGCAGAGCGGGCAAAAATGGCGTCCCCTAGGGGACTCGAACCCCTGTTACCGCCGTGAAAGGGCGGTGTCCTAGGCCACTAGACGAAGGGGACGAAACCTTCGAAGAACAAGGCCAGCTTTACGCTGGCCCCGTGGCAGTTACTACTACTGCAAAATTGGTGGAGATAAACGGGATCGAACCGTTGACCTCTTGCATGCCATGCAAGCGCTCTCCCAGCTGAGCTATACCCCCAGATTTATCGCCTCTCGGCTCACAGCCCAAACCGGCACTGCTTTTTGAAACTGGCGTCCCCTAGGGGACTCGAACCCCTGTTACCGCCGTGAAAGGGCGGTGTCCTAGGCCACTAGACGAAGGGGACGTAACCCTTCTACAACCAACCAGCTGCAAGAGCTGATTGTGGCAAGCCTTTCGGCTTTGAAGATGGTGGAGCTAAACGGGATCGAACCGTTGACCTCTTGCATGCCATGCAAGCGCTCTCCCAGCTGAGCTATAGCCCCATCTCAAGGACGGGGCGCATGTTAAGAGCACGCCCCGCACCTGTCAACAAAATTTTTACCGGCATCAGCATTCTTTATGCTGACAGAACAACCACTTACCCCATCCCGGCACGCCAAAACGACGACCGGACGGGGCATTCAGCTGCTTAGCCAATGGCTGCCAGCAGCTTCTCCCACTCTTTGTTCTCTTTCTTCGACACACCACCGAGCAGCTCGATGGCCTGACGCAGACGGAAGCGAGTCAGGTCCGGGCCGATAATTTCCATGGCATCGAGCACCGATACAGAGCTGGCATGCCCGGTGATAGCGGCAAACATCAGCGGCATGGCGTCGCGCAGTTTCAGCTCAAGGTGTTCGACCACCGCCTGGATGCAGCCGGTGATCTTGTCTTTTTCCCACTGGCGCAGCGCTTCGAGCTTCCACAGGATCAGCTGCATCAGCTGACGCACCTGCTCGACCGAGAGCTTCTTGTGCTCGAACAGCGCGGCATCCGGGGCCACACCGCCGGCGAAGAAGAAGCTGGCCAATGGCGCGATCTGGCTAAAGGTTTCCACCCGACCCTGCACATGCGGTGCGATCTGCATCAGGTAGTCGCTGTTGAACGCCCATTTCTGCGCGCCAGCGGCGAATTCTTCGACGCTCAGCTCACGCATCCACTGGCCGTTGAGCCAGGACAGCTTCTCCAGGTCGAAGATCGGCCCGCCGAGGGAAACCCGGTTGATGTCGAAGTGCGCGACCATCTCGTCGAGACTGAACTTCTCGCGCTCGTCCGGCATCGACCAGCCCATGCGGCCGAGGTAGTTGAGCATCGCCTGCGGCAGGAAGCCCATGCGCTCATAGAAGGTGATCGAGGTCGGGTTCTTGCGCTTGGACAGCTTGCTCTTGTCCGGGTTACGCAGCAGCGGCATATAGCACAGCTGCGGCTTGTCCCAGCCGAAGTACTCGTACAGCAGGATCAGTTTGGGTGCCGACGGCAGCCATTCTTCGCCGCGCAGCACGTGGGTGATGCCCATCAGGTGGTCATCGACCACGTTGGCCAGGAAGTAAGTCGGCAGGCCATCGGTCTTCATCAGCACCTGCATGTCCATGCGATCCCACGGGATCTCCACTTCACCACGCAGCATATCCGGCACCACGCACACACCTTCAGTCGGCACCTTCATGCGTACTACGTTCGGCTCGCCAGCGGTCAGGCGCTGCTGCACTTCGGCGGCGGGCAGGTGCATGCAGTGGCCGTCATAACGCGGCGTCTGCTTGGCTTCCATTTGTTCGGCGCGCAGCTTGTCCAGACGATCGGCGCTACAGAAGCAGTGGAAGGCATGGCCCTTCTCCACCAGCTCGGCACTGTACTTCTGGTAGATATGCCCGCGCTCGCTCTGCCGATACGGGCCGTGTGGGCCGCCGACGTCCGGGCCTTCGCTCCACTCGATACCCAGCCAGCGCAGGGCGTCGTAAATCTGCTGTTCCGACTCGCGGGTCGAGCGCACCTGGTCGGTATCTTCGATACGCAGGATAAATTCGCCACCGTGCTGACGGGCAAAGCACAGGTTAAACAGGGCGATATAGGCGGTGCCTACGTGCGGATCACCAGTGGGCGACGGCGCGATACGGGTACGAACGGTGGTCATGGCGGCTCTCAGAGAATGTGCAACGGGCAATCTTTCAAGGGCGCGATATTAACAGGCTAGCCGCCGCCGGCTCCAGCAAGCGCGGCTATTCCAGCTGCGTCAGCGCCCGCGACGGGTTAACGCTTTGTCCTGTAGTGCGCAGCAAGCTGGACAACAACGTCAGCGCGCTTAGACTGACGCCCTCTACTGCGGGCCCTGCAGCTTTTCCCGCCACCCGCCCTGCCGACTCGCCAACTCAGATCACCATGTCCACACCATCACGCACCCGCAGCCTGCTGCTGATCGTCGCCTTTGCCACTATCTATATCGGCTGGGGCACCACCTACCTGGCCAACCACTTTCTCCTGCTGGAAGTACCGCCCTTTATCATCGGCTGCCTGCGCTTTTCGATTGCCGGCCTGCTCGCCTTGGCCTGGGTGCTGCTCAGCGGCCAACTGCGCATGCAACGCAGCGACTGGGGCGGCGTGCTGATTGGCAGCCTGGCCTTGATTGCGGTCGGCCAGGGCGCGCTGATCTACGCCAACCAGTATTTGCCGACCGGCATGCTCGCGATGCTCTACACCACCCTACCGCTATGGAGCGTGGCGCTGGAGTGGCTGCTCGGTGAGCGCCCGCCGCTGTGGGTGATGTGCGGCCTGGCGCTGGCCTGCGGCGGGATTGTGCTGCTGATGAATAACGCCCTGGACCACAGTGCCTCCGCCGAGCAGTGGTTCGCCGGGCTGCTGGTGGTGTTTGCCACGCTGCTCTGGGCCGGCGGCGCCTGGTTGATGCGCCAGCGCCCGCCGTTTCGCTCCAGCTGGCTGGGGCTGAGCCTGCAGATGCTGATCGGCGCACTACTACTGGCGCTGTTCGGCCTGTGGCATGGCGATTGGCAGGCACTGGATCTGCGCGCCATAAGCAGCAATGCCTGGCTGTGGTTGGCCTACCTGGTGCTGCCGGTGAGCCTCGGCGTGTATCCGGCGTATTTCTGGCTGCTGCGCGAGGTGCGGCCGAGCCTGGTGTCGACCTTCGCCTTCGTCAACCCGGTAGTGGCGTTGTTGCTGGGCTACCTGCTGTTGGGCGAACGACTCAGCCTGATGGCGATGCTTGCCTGTGGCATCACCCTCGGTGGTGTAGTGCTGATTATCTTCGGCAGGCGTTAATCGCAAACTTTGTGGGTGGGGCTCTAACCGCGACAGAGCGACACTGTTTTCGCGGCTAAAGCCCCCCTACGCTCAGCCAATCAAACCTGCAGCAGTCGATCCCGCAGTTTCTGAATCTCATCACGCAGCTGCGCCGCGGCCTCGAACTCCAGATCGCGGGCCAGTTGGTACATTTTCTCTTCCAGCTGACGGATACGCTTGCTGATCTCGCTGGGCGAGCGCAATTCGTTCTCGTAACGCGCGCTCTCCTCGGCGGCCTGGGCCATACCCTTGCGCTTCTTGCTGCGCGAGCCGGGCACGGTGGCGCCTTCGAGAATGTCCTGCACATCCTTGAACACGCCCTTGGGCGTGATGCCATTGGCTAAGTTGAAGGCAATCTGCTTGTTACGCCGCCGCTCGGTCTCGCCGATGGCGCGCTCCATGGAGCCAGTCATGCGGTCGGCATACAGAATCGCCCGGCCATTGAGGTTACGCGCGGCGCGGCCAATGGTCTGGATCAGTGAACGCTCACTGCGCAGAAAGCCCTCCTTGTCCGCATCGAGAATCGCCACCAGCGAGACCTCCGGCATATCCAGGCCTTCACGCAACAGGTTGATGCCCACCAGCACATCGAAGGCGCCGATACGCAGGTCACGAATGATCTCGACCCGCTCCACCGTATCGATATCCGAGTGCAGGTAGCGCACCTTGACCCCGTGATCGGCCAGGTAGTCGGTCAGATCCTCGGCCATGCGCTTGGTCAATGTGGTGACCAGCACGCGCTCCTCGATGGCCACCCGCTTGTGAATTTCCGAGAGCAGGTCATCCACCTGGGTCAGGGCCGGGCGCACTTCGATCTGCGGGTCGACCAGACCGGTGGGCCGCACCACCTGCTCGATCACCCGCCCGGCATGCTCGGCCTCATAATTGCCCGGCGTGGCCGAAACAAAGATGGTCTGCGGGCTGGCCGCCTCCCACTCTTCAAATTTCATCGGTCGGTTATCCAGTGCCGAAGGCAGGCGAAAGCCGTATTCCACCAGGGTTTCCTTGCGCGAGCGGTCACCTTTGTACATGGCGCCGACCTGGGGTACCGAAACGTGGGATTCGTCAATCACCAGCAGCGCCTGATCCGGCAGGTAGTCGTACAGGGTCGGTGGCGGCTCGCCAGGGCCGCGCCCTGAGAGGTAGCGCGAGTAGTTCTCGATGCCGTTGCAGTAGCCCAGCTCCAGAATCATCTCCAGATCGAAACGGGTACGCTGCTCCAGACGTTGGGCTTCCACCAGCTTGTTGTTGCTGCGCAGGTAGTCCAGGCGCTCGGCCAGCTCGACCTTGATCTTGTCGATGGCATCCAGCAGCACCTCCCGCGGAGTCACATAGTGGCTCTTGGGATAGAAGGTAAAGCGCGGCAGCTTGCGAATCACCTCGCCGGTCAGCGGGTCGAAGGCCGACAGGCTTTCCACTTCGTCGTCGAATAATTCGATACGCACGGCTTCCAGATCGGATTCAGCCGGGAAGACATCAATCACATCACCGCGCACACGGAAGGTGGCGCGGGCAAAATCCATGTCGTTGCGGGTGTATTGCAGGTCGGCCAGACGCCGCAGCAAGGCGCGCTGGTCCATTTTATCGCCGCGATCGACGTGCAGCACCATCTTCAGGTACGACTCGGGACTGCCCAGACCGTAGATGCACGACACCGTGGTAACGATGATTGCGTCCGGTCGCTCCAGCAGCGCCTTGGTCGCCGACAGGCGCATCTGCTCGATATGGTCGTTTATCGAGGCGTCCTTCTCGATAAAGGTATCCGAGGACGGCACATAGGCTTCCGGCTGGTAGTAGTCGTAGTAGGAAACGAAATACTCCACCGCATTGTTCGGGAAGAAGCTCTTGAACTCGCCGTAGAGCTGCGCGGCCAGGGTCTTGTTCGGCGCCAGCACCAGGGTCGGACGCTGAATCTGCGCGATCACGTTGGCGATGGAAAAGGTCTTGCCCGAGCCCGTTACGCCGAGCAATGTCTGGTGCGAAAGGCCCGCTTCCAGGCCTTCGACCATCTGCCGAATCGCCTCGGGCTGATCGCCGGCCGGCTGGAAACGGGTGACCAATTGAAACTCGGACATGACGGACCTCGACAAGCGGCTGTGACGCGGCTTGAAAGCCTACGTCAAAACCGGTGAAAAGCGTGTGCCTGCTGTCGCAGCACAGGTTATGCGTCGGTATACTACCGGCCCACTTACGCAACCCCTAGCAGGGTGTTGCCTGATACTCAACTTCTCCTCTTCAGAGCTGCCGCATCCATGAGTCTGTTCTCTGCCGTCGAAATGGCTCCGCGCGATCCCATCCTGGGCCTCAATGAAGCATTCAACGCCGATACCCGTGCGACCAAGGTCAACCTGGGCGTGGGCGTTTACTACAACGAGGAAGGCCGCATCCCATTGCTGCGCGCCGTAGCCGAAGCCGAGAAAGCCCGCATTGAAGCCCACGCCCCGCGTGGTTACCTGCCGATTGAAGGCATTGCAGCCTATGACAGCGCCGTGCAGAAACTGTTGCTGGGCGCCGACTCCGAGCTGATCGCCGCTGGTCGGGTGATTACTACTCAGGCCGTGGGCGGCACGGGCGCACTGAAAACCGGCGCCGACTTCCTCAAGCGTCTGCTGCCCAATACCGTGGTCGCCATCAGCGACCCGAGCTGGGAAAACCACCGCGCGCTGTTCGAGTCCGCCGGCTTCACGGTGCACAATTACCGCTATTACGACGCAGCCAGCCACGGCATCAACCGCGCCGGCATGCTCGAAGACCTGAAGAACCTGCCCGCCCGCTCGGTTGTCGTGCTGCACGCTTGCTGCCACAACCCGACTGGCGTCGACCTGTCGCTGGACGACTGGAAAGCCGTATTGGAGGTGCTGCGCGAGCGCGAACACGTGCCGTTCCTCGACATCGCCTACCAGGGTTTTGGCGACGGCATCGAGCAGGACGCCTTTGCTGTGCGCCTGTTCGCCGCCTCCGGCATCCCGTTCTTCGTCTCCAGCTCGTTTTCCAAATCCTTCTCGCTGTACGGCGAACGCGTCGGCGCACTGTCCATCGTCACCGGCAGCCAGGAAGAAGCCAGCCGCGTGCTGTCGCAAGCCAAGCGCGTGATCCGCACCAACTACTCCAACCCGCCAACCCACGGCGCCACGGTTGTCGCCTCGGTGCTGAACAGCCCTGAGTTGCGCGCCTTGTGGGAAGAAGAGTTGGCCGGCATGCGTGAACGCATTCGCGGCATGCGCATGGCCATGGTCGAGCAGCTGGCTGCACTCAACTGCAAGCGCGACTTTGGTTTCGTCGCACAGCAGCGCGGCATGTTCTCCTACTCGGGCCTCACCGCCGAGCAGGTCGAACGGCTGAAAACCGAGTTCGGCATCTACGCCGTCAGCACCGGCCGCATCTGCGTCGCTGCGCTGAACCAACGCAACCTGCCAGCTGTTACTCAGGCCATCGCTGCCGTTCTCTGAGTCACTGGGGAAGTCGATCAGGTATTGACTTCCCCTTTCTAATCAGTAGGATACGCGCCATTGTTCCGCGATAGCTCAGTCGGTAGAGCAAATGACTGTTAATCATTGGGTCCCAGGTTCGAGTCCTGGTCGCGGAGCCAGTAGTACATCGGGGTATAGCGCAGTCCGGTAGCGCGCCTGCTTTGGGAGCAGGATGTCGGGAGTTCGAATCCCCCTACCCCGACCATTTTTGGTCGTTGGCTCAGTTGGTAGAGCAGTTGGTGTTTAACCAATACTCATGAGTCAGAAAACCACATGCACCACCCTTTCAAGCCTGCTTGAAAGTAAAAACCCGCCTAGTGCGGGTTTTTTATTGCTTGCCATCCATGGCAACCACCCTTCGGGCCGTCGCTACGCGACGTTAAAACTGTTCCAGACAGTTTTTTATTGGCTATTTATTTGCTCACGGCCACATGGGTCAGCCAGCGTATCAATCGTCAAAAACTATCGAATCCATTCAAGCACAACATTTCCCCAATCAAACTTGAGCGACTAGGCTGCACTTCAATAGAGAACAATTCTCACTCGAGGTGCGTCATGCTCAAGACTGTGACTTTTACCCTGATGCACTTCTGCATTGCCTTCGGCGTCACTTACGCGCTGACCGGCAGCATTGCGGCCAGCGGCCTGGTCGCCGCCATCGAACCGCTGTGCAACTCGGTGGGTTTCTACTTCCACGAGAAGGTCTGGCAGCGCATCGAAGGTCGCGCAACAACTGCCGCCGCACGCCCCAAGCATGCCTGGCTGCATCACCAGGCATAAGGTTTGCTGCCACGGTAAAACCCTTGAGCAGGGCGTAAAAACAGCCAGCGAGGTGCTGGGCCAATCCGCTACTATGCGCGGCTCAGCCACCATACGCGCCCGATCATGCCTGCTACTTCTCGCCCCCCTGCTGCTCCCTACGTGTTTGCCTGCCTGCTTGGCCTGCTGGCGCTCTTCGGTCTGTGGTTTGGCATTGGCCAACCGGTCGAACTGGCGGATGCCGCAACGCCCACGCACAAACTGCAGTGCGCGTCCTACACGCCGTTCGACAAAGACCAATCGCCCTTCGATCAGCCGATGCAGCTGCGCCCCGAGCGCATGGAAGCGGATCTGGCCTTGCTGGCCGAACGCTTCGAGTGCCTGCGCACCTACTCAGTGACCGGCCTGGAAGAGCTACCGAACATGGCGCGCAAACATGGCCTGAAACTGATCGTCGGCGCTTGGGTCAGCCGTAACCCAGCCGACACCGCGGTCGAGATCGCCGGCCTGGTGAAAATTGCCAATGCCCACCCGGACGTGGTGCAGGCGGTGATCGTCGGTAACGAAGCGCTACTGCGCAAGGAAGTCACCCCGCAGCAACTGGTGGCGTTGATCGAACAGGTCAAGGCGCAGATCGAGCAACCTGTGACCTATGCCGATGTTTGGGAGTTCTGGCTCAAGCACCCAGAAGTCGCCCCCGTAGTGGACTTCATCACCATCCACCTGCTGCCCTACTGGGAAGACAATCCTGCCGGCATCGAAAGCGCGCTGCATGAAGTCGCCGAAGTGCGCCAGACCTTTGGCAACGCCTATGCGCCCAAAGACATCCTGATCGGCGAAACCGGCTGGCCGAGCGAAGGCCGCCAGCGTGAAACGGCGGTGCCAAGCCTGGTCAACCAGGCCAAGTTTATCCGTGGCTTTGTTGCCATGGCCGAGCAGAACGGCTGGCGCTACAACCTGATCGAGGCGTTTGACCAGCCGTGGAAGCGCGTCAGCGAAGGTGCCGTGGGCGGTTACTGGGGCCTGTATGACGCTGATCGCCAGGACAAGTCGATCCTCGCCGGCTCCGTATCCAACCTGCCGCACTGGCCGGCCTGGCTGGCGTTGAGCATGGGTCTATTTGCCGCCACTCTGCTGCTGGCCGGCCGGCCGAACTCGCCACGTGCCGCGCTGCTATTGCCGCTGCTGGCGGCGCTGGGCGCCGGCTGTATCGGTCTGTTTGCCGAATTGACGCTGGTTACCAGCCGCTATCTCGGCGAATGGCTCTGGGCCGGCGCGCTTATTCTGCTGAATCTGCTGGTGCTGGCCCACGCCGCGCTGCTGCTCAGTCGGCAGGCTGGCTGGCGCGCGCGGCTATTCAACTGGCTGCATAGCAAAGGCGCGCTATGGCTGGCACTGAGCGGCTTTGCCGGAGCGGTGATGATGTTGGCGCTGGTAGTTGACGCGCGTTACCGCAGCTTCCCCAGCGCCGCGCTATTGCTGCCGGCGCTGGTCTATCTATCTCGTCCGGTGGGCGGCTATCGCCGTGAGGTCGCTCTGCTCGCCCTGCTGATCGGCGCATGCATTGCGCCGCAGCTGTACCAGGAAACCCTAAGCAACTGGCAAGCCCTGGGTTGGGCGCTGACCTGCGTGCTACTGGTGGCCGCACTGTGGCGCAGCCTGCGGGTTAAAGCGCAAACCGCCTGATCAGGCGGTTTGCGGCGCGCGCACCCAGCGCAGCAGCGCCAGCACCACGGCAAATACCGCGAGGCTAGCGCTGTACAACACCAGCGCCGGCAGAGCGAGCAGCAATGCCGGCACCGCCAAACGCTTGCCCCAGGCACCCGGCAGCACAAACGCCAGCACAGCAATAATCAGCGCAGCCCAGGCCAAGACCCGGAAATGGATCAACCAGCCAAGGCTCGCCCGCACCTGGCAGGCCAACTGCTGCGGGGCTTCGACGCACAGGCCGACCCACTGCGCGCCTTCCATCAGCTGGTAACGCAGCGCAAAGCTCAGTGCCAGACACAGGGCTGCTGCGATCAGCAGAGCAGTCAGGGGCAGATAACGGGACATAGGCAACTCAAGCAGATAAAAAGGCTGCGTAGGATAAGCCGCCACGGCACGGATAACATCCCCCGAGATCGCCTACTCACAGCCTCTGCGGCTAGAATCCAGACATGCTGATACGTCGCCTGATACTGATCGCCGCAAGCCTGCTCGGCCTCTGGATGCTGTGGGTCATGTTGTTGCCCACGCCCAGCAGCCTGCCGCCCAGTACGCCGTTGTCCAGCGGCAGCTGGCGCGTGGCGGAACACACAGTCAGCAGGCTGGAGAGTTTCCAGCTGGAAGCGCGCATTCTGGGCCGTGAAGACTACTACTTCGACCGCGGCGCCAAACTCTCGCCGACCGATCTGGCGCTCGGCTGGGGGCCGATGGCCGACCCCGAGGTGCTACGCCACATCAACATCAGCCAACGCAATCGCTGGTACTTCTGGCGCGCCGAACAGTTGCCAATCGAACGCCGGCAGATTGAGATCCACAGTGCCAATATGCACCTGATACCTGCCAACCCTGAAGTGGCCAGCACCCTGGCAGGGCTCAAAGAAGGCCAGCAGATTCGCCTGAGCGGACAACTGGTGCGAATCGACGGCGACGATGGCTATCGCTGGACCAGCTCGCTCAGCCGGGAAGACACCGGCGACGGCGCCTGCGAGCTGATCTGGGTCGAGCAACTGGCGGTACTGCCCTAGCAAATTGGCTTTCGACATGACGCTTGCGCCTGAAAACCTGCATATCTATAACTAAACGGCACTTAGCCTGACTTATGTGGTCAAATCGTTCCGCATCTGACCCGCTCCATCAGCATCAGTCCTAGCTCTCAGAGATTTAGCCATGTCGCATGTCCCTCGTCTGCTTGCCCTTCTCAGTTGCCTAGCCCTGATTGCCCCCGTCAGCGCGGCCGATATCGATGCCAGCAGTTATGGCTTCCCCATCAGCAATGCATTCGAAGCCACCCTGGCGACCACCCCGCCGGAGCTGCGCCCGGAGCTTCCGGCCGACGCCGACATCAACCAGAGCGACTACCAGATCAAACTGCGCCCGGAGCGCGAGTTCGAGCTGCCAGACAACTTCTGGCCGGTCACCAAGATGCGTTACCGCATGGCCAAGCAGTCCGGCGAAGCGCCGCTGATCTTTATCATCGCCGGCACGGGCGCGCATTACGCCAGCAGCACCCCGGAATACCTGAAGAAGCTGTTCTACGGCGCCGGTTATCACGTGGTGCAACTGTCCTCGCCCACCAGCTATGACTTTATGACCTCGGCCTCGCGCTTTGCCACACCCGGCATTACCCGCGAAGACGCCGACGACCTGTACCGCGCCATGCAAGCCGTGCGCGCACAGCATCCGCGCCTGAAAGTCAGCGAATACCACCTCACCGGCTACAGCCTCGGCGCGTTGCAGGCCGCCTTTGTCAGCGAGCTGGATGAAACCCGCCGCAGCTTCAACTTCAAGCGCGTGCTGCTGCTCAACCCGCCAGTCAACCTCTACACCTCGATCACCAACCTCGACCGCATGGTGCAAACCAAGGTTGAAGGCATCGACAACAGCACCACCTTCTATGAACTGGTGCTGGGCAAACTGACCCGCTATTTCCAGAACAAGGGCTACGTCGATATCAACGACGCCCTGCTCTATGACTTCCAGAACTCCGGCGAGCAACTTAGCGACGAGCAGATGGCCATGCTGATCGGCGCAGCCTTCCGCTTCTCCTCCGCCGATATCGCCTTTACCTCGGACCTGATCAACCGCCGCGGCCTGATCACCCCAATCGACTACCCGATCAGCGAAGGCACCAGCCTCACGCCGTTCTTTCGTCGCGCCCTGCAGTGCGACTTCGACTGCTACCTGACCGAGCAACTGATTCCCATGTGGCGCGCCCGCACCGACGGCGGCAGCGTGGCGCAGCTGATCGATCAGGTCAGCCTGTATGCAGTGGCCGACTACCTGAAAAACAGCAGCAAGATCGCCGTTATGCACAACGCTGACGACGTGATTCTCGGCCCTGGTGACCTGGGCTTTTTGCGCACCACCCTGGGCGATCGCCTGACCGTATACCCGCTGGGTGGCCATTGCGGCAACCTCAACTACCGCGTCAATAGCGACGCCATGCTGGAGTTCTTCCGTGGCTAAGCCCATTTCCCTTGCCGTGTTTTTCACCCTGTTGCTGGGCAGCAGCCTGGCGCACGCCGAGCACAGCGTTGATGACGACGGCTTCAAACAGCCGTTGCAGCACCTGCAGTTCAACCCCGGGCTGGATCAGCGCGAATTTGAGCGCTCGACCCTCAGCGCGCTGCATGTGTATGACCCGCTGGAATCGTGGAACCGCCGCGTCTATCACTTCAACTACCGCTTTGATGAATGGGTGTTCCTGCCGATTGTCGACGGCTACCGCTATATCACCCCTAACCTGGTGCAGACCGGCGTCAGCAACTTCTTCAGCAACCTGGGTGATGTACCCAACCTGCTCAACAGCGCGCTGCAGCTCAAGGGCAAGCGCGCCATGCAGACCACCGGCCGCCTGCTGCTCAACACCACCCTAGGGGTCGCCGGCCTGTGGGACCCGGCTACGCGCATGGGCCTGCCCAAGCAGCGCGAAGACTTCGGCCAGACCCTCGGCTATTACGGCACACCTGCCGGGCCTTACCTGATTCTGCCGCTGCTGGGCCCATCCAACCTGCGTGATACCGGCGGCCTGGTGGCGGACTTTGCGGCGAAAAGCCAGGTCAACTGGCTGAACGTCGCCGAAGCCAGTGTCAGCCACCCGGAAATCACCCTGCTGGAAGTCGTCGACCAGCGCTCCACGGTGAACTTCCGCTACGGCCAGCTCAACTCGCCGTTCGAGTACGAGAAAATTCGCTTCGTCTACCACGAGGCGCGCAAGCTGCAAATCGCCGAATAAACCTGCGAGCTTGACCCAAGGGCCGCCCCCAGGTTTTAACCTGGCGCGGCCTTTGTCGATTCTGGAGATTGATTATGCGCGTAGCCCAACTGGCCAAAGCCGCCGCTGTCAGCAGTGAGACCGTGCGTCACTACACCGATCTAGGCCTGCTCAGGCCCACGCGCAACCCGGATAACGGCTACCAGGAATACTCCAGCGCCGACCTGCAACGCCTGCGCTTTATCGCCCGCGCCCGCCGTCTGGGTTTTAGCCTGAAAGACACACAGCAGATCCTCGCCAGTGCCGATAACGGCCATGCGCCCTGCGCCGAGGTGCGCGACCTGCTTAGCGAACGCCTGGCGGCCTTGCAGGCGCATATCGAGGAGTGCCAGCGCCTGGCGCTGGTGATGCAGAACGCCTTCGACGACTGGGCCGACAAGGGCGAATGCGCCCCCGATGGTCAGGCCATCTGCCGTTTGATCGAAGATTTCGAGCCGGATATCGAGCGCCGTCCAGCGACGCCCTGCCCCGCGCACTAAAAAACCTTACTGCGCGTAACGACGAGTCAGGCCAGGCGGCACACCGCTGTTGTCGGTCGGCAACCAGGGACCCTGCGGGTTACTGGCCCAGCTCCAGCCAGAGTTCCAGCGGTAATAGGTGCGCTCACGGTAGTACAGGTGAGGCGCGCCACCGACCACGTACACGCCTAATTGCCCATCCCACTGGCTATCCACCCCAGGTGGCGGAGCAAAGCGTGGGTGGTTGCTGCTGCCACTCGGGGTTGTTACTGGTGCCGTGGCAAACGGGCTCTGCACGCAAGCACCGAGTCCCAGCAGGCTAATCAGCACGGCGCCACGCAGTAACGACCTCATGGCGCTTTGCTGTCAGCGCTGTCGATCAACAGCTGCTGCAGCTCGGTGGTCTTACTGGCAAGCGGCTGGCTGCTGCCAATCCACTCACCGGCCGTGGCGTTGCCGCTACGGGAGATACGTGCGACCAGCTGCACCTGCTCGAAGCCGGAGATTTTCAGCTGCGGCATCATCGCATCGCTGTCCGACAGGCTGACTTCAGCCGGCAGATCAGCCACGCTCAGGCGCTTGACCGCCAGCGGCATCGGCGGCCCGGAGACCGCGCGGGCGAAGATAAAAACCGCATCGCCCGGTTGTACCTTGGCCTGCAGCTCGGCAGCCAGAGCGACTCGCACTTTCAGGCCTTGGCTAGCTGTCGGTGCAACATCGGCCGCCGGCGCGCTAAGTTGCTCACGGGCGCGATCAATCCCGCCCTGAATCGCCATGCGCGAAGGGTCTTCGGCCGGCAGAACCGCCACCAGCTGTTGCCAGCGATCAATCGCCTGCTGAAACTGCCCGGCTTCATAGGCGGCAATACCGAGCAGACCAAGGCTGGTGACTTCCGCCGGATCGGCTTTCAGCGCCTCATCGGTCAGCGCCTGCAGTTGTTCGGTCCATTGCTTGTTGCCGGAAAAATACAGCGCCTGCGCCCACTGCCCGAGCAGCTCCGGCTCACGCCCGGCAACACCCACAGCGCGCTCGAAAGCCACGGCGGCATCAGCGGCACGCTCCTGAGCCATATAGGTACGGCCAAGGAAATACCAGCTTTCGGCGGACTTGGGATCGTTCTTCACCGCAGCTTCCAGGCGGGCAGTCATTTCCTCGATGGTCTTTGGCTGCGCGGCAAAGGTTTGCGCACGCTCGACATCATCGATGGCGCCCCAGTGCTGGTACAGGCCATACCCCAGCAGCGGCATCAGCAGCGCGGCAATCAGTGGAATCCTGCCGCCCAGCGCGCGCTGAGTCGGCTGCGCTTGCGCACCCTCGGTATCGGCGAGCAACTCGCGGGCTGCCTCATCACGACCATTGGCCAGTTGCTCGGCATTCAGCGCACCCGCGTCGTGCTGGCCTTGTAGGTCCAGCAAACGCTCCTGATACAGGGTCACGTTAAGGGCAGTACGGTCTTCTTCGGCCTGCACCTTGCGCGCACGCAGCACCGGGATCAACAAAAACGCCAGGGCCGTTAGCAACAGCAGGCCGGCGCATAACCAGAATTCAATCATCAGTCTTTCTTATCCACAGGCGTTTGATTAAGCAGAGCAGCCAGACGCTGCTGTTCATCTGCAGACAGGCCACTGGCGGCGGCGCCCGGCTTGCTGCGACGACGCACCAGGATGACCCCGAGCAGGACGAAACCACCGACCAGCAAACCAGCCGGGCCATACCACAGCAGCAACGTGCGCGCGGTTACCGGCGGCTTGTAGAGGACAAAATCGCCATAGCGGCTGACCAGAAAATCAATGATCTGCTCATTGCTCTGGCCCTCCTCCAGCATGCGGAAGATCTGCGCACGCAGGTCCATGGCTATCGGCGCATCGGAGTCGGCGATGTTCTGGTTCTGGCACTTGGGGCAGCGCAGCTCTTCCACCAGATTGCGGTAACGCTCGCGCTCGGCCTCAGTAGCAAATTCATAGGTGTCGATAGCGGCCTGGGCGGTGCCAAGCAAGGCCAACCCCAGTACCGCAGCACTCAGCAGACGCTTCATGGCTGCACCTCATCGACCAGTTCCTGATACAGCGGAGCCAGCTGTTCACGCCAGACACGCTCATCGATCACCCCGACAAACTTGTGGCGAATGATGCCGTCCTTGTCGATCAGGAAGGTCTCGGGCGCACCGTACACGCCCAGGTCCAGGCCCAGGGTGCCGCGCGCATCGTTGATATTCAGCTGATAGGGATCATGGAACTCCACCAGCCACTTCTGCGCGGCGGCGTTGTCATCCTTGTAGTTGACCCCGTGAATGGTTACGCCGAGCTTGGCCAGCTTGTTCAGCACCGGATGCTCAACACGGCAGGCTACACACCAGGTCGCCCAAACGTTGACCAGCGCCGGCTTGCCCTTGAGATCGGCCTCGCTCAGCGTCTTGCCATCCTGCACCGCTGGCAGGGAAAACGCCGGGAACGGCTTGCCGATCAACGCCGAAGGCAGCTCGGTGGGATCGAGGAACAGGCCACGGTAGAGAAATACCGCCACGCTGAGAAACAGCACCAGCGGTAACAGCAGCAGTAAACGCTTCATGCCTGCGCCCCCGCCATGCCCAGCGCATCACGCACACGGGTGCGTACCTTCATGCGGTAGCGCTTGTCGCTGGCAGCGAGGAAGCCGCCAAAGCCCATCAACAGCGCGCCGAACCAGATCCAACGAACGAACGGTTTGATATGCACGCGTACCGCCCAGGCGCCGTTTTCCAGCGGTTCACCCAGGGCGACGAACAGATCGCGAGTGATCCCGGCGTCGATGCCGGCCTCGGTCATCACCGACTGCTGCACGGTATACAGACGCTTCTCCGGGTGCAGCACGGCAATCTGCTTGCCGTCTTCGAGGATGCGCACCGTGCCTTTGTCGGAGGTGAAGTTCGGCCCCTCGAAGTGCTCGGCACCTTCGAAAATAAACTGATAGCCGCCAATTTCCACGGATTCGCCCGGCGCCATGCGCATATCGCGCTCGAAGCTGCCCATGCTGGTCAGCACCACGCCCAAGGCGCACACAGCCATGCCCAGGTGCGCGGTCTGCATGCCCCAATAACTGCGGGTCAAGCTTGGCAAGCCGCGGAAAAAGCCCTTGTGGCGAGTTTTCTCGACGATGTCGCGCAGCCCGGCCAGCACCACCCAGGCGGCCAGCAGGCAAACACCTAGCACCGCCCAGTTGAAGTCGCCGACCAAGAAGGTGGCGATCACCGCCAGCACCACGCTGCCGATCAGTACCGGCGCGAGCATGCTCAGCAGCCACTGCAGCGGCGTGTCCTTCCAGCGCACCAGCACACCGACCGCGATCATCGCCATCAGCAGGCCCATCAGTGGCACGAACAAAGCATTGAAGTACGGCGGGCCGACCGACAGTTTGGCCCCGGTCATGGCGTCCAGCACCAGCGGGTAGAGGGTGCCGAGCAGAATCATCGCCGCGACCACCACCAGAATCAGGTTATTCACCAGCAGCAGGGTTTCCCGCGACCACAGGGCAAAGCCGACCTGGCTCTTGACCACCGGCGCACGCACGGCGAACAGCGCCAAGGAGCTACCCACCACCAACAGCAAGAAAGCCAGGATAAACACGCCGCGCTCAGGGTCGCTGGCAAAGGCATGCACCGAGGTCAGCACGCCGGAGCGCACCAGGAAGGTCCCCAGCAAGCTGAGGGAGAACGCAGCAATCGCCAGCAGCACGGTCCAGCTCTTGAACACGCCGCGTTTTTCCGTCACGGCCAGGGAGTGGATCAGCGCGGTGCCGACCAGCCAGGGCATAAACGAAGCGTTTTCTACCGGGTCCCAGAACCACCAGCCGCCCCAGCCGAGTTCGTAGTAGGCCCACCAGGAGCCCAGGGCGATACCGATGCCAAGGAAGGCCCAGGCGACGATGGTCCACGGCCGCGACCAGCGCGCCCACGCTGCGTCCAGCTTGCCGCCGAGCAAGGCGGCAATGGCGAAGGCAAAGGCCACAGAGAAGCCGACATAGCCCATATAGAGCATCGGCGGGTGAATGATCAGGCCGAAGTCCTGCAACAGCGGATTGAGGTCACGGCCGTCACCCGGGGTATCGAACAGCAGGCGTTCGAACGGGTTGGAGGTGATGATCAGAAACAGCAGAAAACCAATGCTGATAATGCCCATTACCGCCAGCACGCGGGCGAGCATCTCTTCAGGCAACTGGCGCGAGAAGATCGACACGGCAAAGGTCCAGCCGGCGAGGATCAGGCCCCAGAGCAGCAGCGAACCTTCGTGGGCGCCCCACACGGCGCTGAACTTGTAATACCAGGGCAATGCGCTGTTGGAGTTGTTGGCCACGTAGGCGACGGTGAAATCGTCGACCATAAAGGCGTAGGTCAGGCAGATAAAGGCAAACAGCATAAAGCTGAACTGCCCCCAGGCGGCCGGCTGGGCCAGGCTCATCCACTGCCGATCACCGCGCCAGGCACCAATCAGTGGCAGGGTCGCCTGCACCAGCGCCATGCACAGCGCCAGGATCATCGCCAGATGGCCGAGTTCGGGGATCATTGCGCGTACTCCGATGGGGACGCCTGCTTGGCCGCTTTGGCTGCGTCATGTTTCTGCTGCATACCGCTCTGCTCAAGAGCCTGCATGACTTCCGGCGGCATATAGTTCTCATCGTGTTTGGCCAGTACTTCATCGGCAATCAGCACGCCGTTGGCGTCGAGTTTGCCCATGGCGACGATGCCCTGACCTTCACGGAACAGGTCCGGGAGGATGCCGGTAAAGCGAATGGTCACGTTCTTGGCGCCGTCGGTAACGACGAAATCGGTTTCCAGCGAATCGCTGGAGCGCTTCACCGAGCCCTCTTCGACCAGGCCGCCGGCACGGATGCGGGTGTCCTGCGGGGCTTCGCCGTTGGCGATCTGCGTGGGGGTGTAAAACAGGTTGATGTTCTGCTGCAAGGCACTGAGGGCCAGGGCCACGGCAATGCCGACACCGGCAATGATGGCCAAGACGATATACAGGCGCTTTTTACGCACGGGGTTCACTTCGACTCCTCCCGGCGCAAACGACGCGCCTCGTCTTGCAGAAAACGGCGACGCGCCAGGATTGGCAGCGCCACATTCAGCCCCAACACAGCCAGGCTGATGGCATAACAGGACCAGACATAAGGCCCGTGGGTGCCCATGGCGATAAAATCGCTAAAGCTGGCAAAACTCATAGGCCCTTCTCCACCAGTGCCTTGGCTGCAACCTTGACGGCGGCCTTGGCCCAACTGCTGCGAGACTCACGCTTGAGCACTTCCAGGCGCATACGCATCAGCAGCACCGCACCAAAGAAGCAGTAGAAGCCCAGCACCATGATCAGCAGTGGCATCCACATCTCGAACGGCATGGCCGGCTTGGAAACAACGCTGAAGGTGGCGGGCTGGTGCAGGGTGTTCCACCACTCCACCGAGTATTTGATGATCGGGATATTCACCACGCCAACAATCGCCAGCACCGCGCAGGCCTTGGCGGCGCTGTCACGGTTGGTGATGGCGTTGCCCAGAGCGATTACGCCGAAATACAGAAACAGCAAAATCAGCATCGAGGTCAGGCGGGCATCCCACACCCAGTACGTGCCCCAGGTCGGCTTGCCCCAGATAGCGCCGGTCACCAGGGCGATCACAGTCATCCAGGCACCGATGGGCGCAGCCTGCTGCAGGGCGACATCGGCCAGTTTCATCTTCCACACCAGGCCGACAATGCCGGCCACCGCCAGCATCACGTAGATCGACTGAGCGAGAAACGCCGCGGGCACATGGATATAGATGATGCGAAAGCTGTTGCCCTGCTGGTAATCCGGCGGCGCAAAGGCCAAACCCCAGACCAGGCCAACCACCAGCAGCACGGCAGCGGCCAGGGCCAACCAGGGGAGCCAGCGGCTGCTGATTTCATAAAACCACTTGGGCGAGCCGAGCTTGTGAAACCACGTCCAGTTCATCAGGTTACTCATCAGTGCTAGGGCTGATCAGGGCGCAGGCAGGCACCCGGATCAACCGGCCATTCAGGCTTATTGTCTACTCAGCGACACTGATCGTCAGACCAGCGGCGATGGCAAAAGGTGTCAAGGTCACCGCCAGTGCGGTGAGGCTGGCCAACCACAACAGGTGGCCGACCGCCGGCAATCCTTGCAGGCTGGCTTGTAACGCACCGCTGCCGAGAATCAGCACCGGGATGTACAACGGCAAAATCAGTAGTGCGAGCAGCAGACCGCCACGTTTGAGGCCCACGGTCAGCGCCGCGCCGACCGCGCCCAGCAAGCTCAGCACCGGAGTGCCGAGCAGCAGGGAGATCAGCAATACCGGCAGGCAGCGCCCCGGCAAACCGAGCATCAGCGCCAGCAGCGGCGCCAACAGCACCAGCGCCAGGCCGGAGAACAGCCAGTGTGCCAGCACCTTGGCCAGAACCAGAAGAGCCAGGGGGTGCGGCGAAAGGACCCACTGCTCCAGCGAGCCATCCTCGAAATCACTGCGAAACAGCCCGTCCAGCGAGAGCAGCACGGCCAATAGCGCCGCTACCCACACCAGCCCCGGCGAAAGGCTTTGTAACAACTGCGTCTGTGGTCCCACCGCCAGCGGGAACAATGCAATCACTATGGCGAAAAACACCAGCGGGTTGGCCAGCTCGGCCGGACGACGGAATAACAGGCGCGCTTCACGAGCCAGCAGCAGGGTAAAAACATTGCTCATGGCGTGCGTTGCCCCAGATCAAGCTCGCGGTAACCGGCCGGTTTGACCGTCAACTCATGGTGCGTGGTCAGTACGACTAGGCCGCCCTGCTGACAATGCGCAGCCAGATGATTTTCCAGCTGCGCCACCGCCGCCTTGTCCAGCGCGGTAAACGGCTCATCCAGCACCCAGAGTGACGGGCCTGGCAGGTACAGACGGGCCAACGCCACACGGCGCTGCTGCCCGGCGGACAGCGTGTGACAGGGCACATCCTCAAAACCACGCAGCCCCACCGCCGCCAGCGCCTGCCAGATGGCCTCACGCTCGGCCGGCTGATGCAGGGCGCAGAGCCAGGTGAGGTTCTCCTCGGCAGTGAGCAAGCCCTTGATGCCGGCGGCATGGCCGATCCACAACAGATTGCGCGCCAGCTCAGCCCGCTGCTCCGCCAGCGGACGGCCATTCAGGCGAATCTCACCGGAGGTCGGCTGCATCAGCCCGGCCAGCAACCGCAGCAGGCTGGTCTTGCCGCTGCCGTTGGGGCCGGCCACCTGCAGCATGTCACCGGGAACCAGTCGCAGCTCCAGACGCTCGAAAAGCATGCGCCAGTCTCGCTCACAGGCGAGCGCAACGGCTTCGAGAAGAGGACTGGTCAAGGCATCGGTACCTAAGATGGATGGCAAAAGCTGTTCAAGTCGGCAGAGTCTTGGCCGCTATACTGACGCAAGTGGAATGCGCAGCCGAACCAGACGGGGCGCGATTATACATGCCCGACCTCGCCTCCCGCAGTGGGCATTTTCGACAGGGTGTAACCCGCCAATGAGTGAAATCAGCAGCCCGCGGCCTATTGCGCCGACACCGCCCAGTAGCCGCCCCAACGCCATAGCGGCTGACCTGGCGGTGAAACTGCTGCAGCCCATGCAAGGCCTGCTGGCCAGCGGTGAAACCGCCAAGGCCGAAGTCATCGCACTAAAGGAAGTTGCGCAAAGCTTTCAGATGCTGCTCAAGCTGACCCTGAACAACGGTAGCCAGACCACCCTAGAAGCCAACAGTCCACGCCCGCTTGCCCAGGGCACCTCGCTGGCGGTGACGGCCTTGTCGGACACGCGCCTGGCCCTTGCCGTACTGGCAGGTGGCGACAAGGCGCTGACCAGCCTGGATCTCGAACAACTGCCCGTCGGCACCCTGCTGCAAGGCAAGGTGGTTGCCCGCGAGCAAGTACTTCAAGCCCGCTCGCAGCAGGTGATCTACAAGGTGCTGGTCAGCCTGCTCAACACACCGCTGGCGGGCAGCAAGCTGTCCCTGGAAACGCCGCTGGCGCTGCCCCTGGGCAGCCTGCTCAGCGCTCAGGTACAAGGCAGCCAGGCGTTGAACTTCCTGCCCCTGAGCGGCCGCCTCGATCAACTCGCGCTGAGCCAGCAACTGGGCAGCCAAAGCAACCGCCAAGGCTCACTGGAAGGCTTGTTCAGCGCCCTGCAAGGGCTGCGCGGCAATGCCGAAATAAGTGAAGGCCTGCGCACCAGTATCGACAAACTCTTCGGCGCCCTGCCCGACGCCGCTCAACTGAGCAGCCCCAAAGGCCTGGCCATGGCCCTGGAAAACAGCGGCATCCTGCTGGAAAGCAAATTGCTCGGCGGCCAGGGCCAAGCGCTACCGGCAGACCTGAAAGCCAACCTGCTGCGCTTGATTACCCAGTTGCTGCCGAACCTGCCTGCGGGCCCCCCGCTGACAGCTGCCAACGCCGGCTCAGCCTTGGCCCAGGCGATGCCGGCCCTGGCCCGCGACCTGCTCGGCAGCCTGGGCAAAGCCACTAGCCGCCAACAAGCCTTGAACTTCCCCCTGCCCTCGCGCCTGCTGCAGGCCATGGAAGGTGAAGCGGATCTGGAAACCCTCCTCAAGCTGGCAGCTGCCGCGATCTCACGCCTGCAAACCCATCAGCTTTCCAGCCTGGCGCAGAGTCAGGTAGGCCCGGACGGCAACCTGCTCACCACCTGGCAACTGGAGCTGCCCATGCGCAACCAGCAAGAGTTGGTGCCCTTGCAGGTAAAAATCCAGCGCGACGAAAGCAACCCGCAAGGTAAGCCTGAGAAAAAAGAAACCCTGTGGAAGGTCGAGTTGGCATTCGACCTCGATCCGCTGGGCCCCTTGCAGGTCCAGGCGCAACTGGCCCACGGCAGGCTGTCCAGCCAACTCTGGGCCGAACGCAGCAGCACAGTCAGCCTGATAGATGCGGAACTGGACAACCTGCGCCAACGCCTGAGCGCCGCCGGCGTGCAGGTTGGCGAACTGGCGTGCAGCCAAGGCATACCCCCACGCGGGCCGCGCACAACCCTGGAACAACGCTGGGTGGATGAGACCGCATGAAGAAGACCGCGCCCCGCCAGGCCATCGCCCTCACCTACGACGGCCAGAGCGCGCCAATACTCAGCGCCAAAGGTGATGACGAACTGGCCGAAGCCATCCTGGCCATCGCCCGCGAGTACGAAGTGCCGATCTACGAAAATGCCGAACTGGTGCGCCTGCTGGCGCGACTGGAGCTGGGGGATGCGATCCCCGAGCAGCTGTATCGCTGTATCGCGGAAATCATCGCCTTTGCCTGGTACTTGAAGGGTAAATCGCCAGCCGGCAGTGAGCGCGATACCGACATCACGCCGCCGCTGCGTCTATTGGAAGGCCCGGCACATTGATTACTGCTAAGGGTTTGCGGAATCAGGAACGCTGCAGCTTGGCTTGCTGCATCTTGCTCACCAACTCAGCCTCGGCCTTGCTCAGGCCACAGGACTGGGTCAGGTCATCCACACTGGCGCCCATACCAGCCAGACGCGCAGCCTGGGTAAACGACAGGCTGCTGGGGTCACGCTGCTCGATCTGATTGAGCTTGTCCGGTAACGGCGCGACCACCCGGCGCAACTCGTGCAACTCCTCACCCATCTGCACGCTACCGGTCAGGTAGGCATCCAGACGCCGGCTAAGCTCCTTGAGCCGCCGATCCTGCACGGCATCACGCTCACCTTGCAGCTTGATGCTGTCGCGCAGTTGCCGGGTCAGCCAGACGCATGCGCCTATCAGCCCCAGGCAGACCAGGGCCAGCGCGATCAGCAGCGCGTCGAGCATGGCTTAGATGCTCTCCAGATCGGACCACTCTTCTTCGCTCATCATCTTGTCCAGCTCGACCAGAATCAGCAGTTCGCCGTTCTTGTTGCACACGCCCTGGATAAACTTGGCAGACTCGTCGTTGCCAACGTTCGGCGCGGTCTCCACTTCCGATTGGCGCAGGTAAACCACCTCGGCCACGCTGTCGACCAGGATGCCAACCACTTGTTTGTCCGCCTCGATGATCACGATGCGGGTGTTATCCGTCACCGTGGTGGAATCCAAGCCGAAGCGCTGACGCGTGTCGATCACGGTCACCACGTTGCCACGTAGGTTGATGATGCCCAGCACATAGCTCGGAGCACCCGGGACAGGGGCAATCTCGGTATAGCGCAAGACTTCCTGAACCTGCATCACATTGATGCCATAGGTTTCGTTGTCCAGGCGGAACGTTACCCACTGCAGAATCGGATCATCAGAACCTTGTGCAGAACTTTTCTTCATGTCCCTAGCCTCGTCATGAACCGCTCGCGGCGGCAATCGCGGGTGTATACCCCGCTGTGATTACTATAGATGCAAAGCTGCGCACATCGCACAGCCCGGCGTGATTCAGTGCGCCCGGCTGCCGGCCATACGCTTGGCCGCACCGCTGGCGATCAGCTCAGCCAGGGATGCGACATCTAGCAAGGCACACATATGTTCTATAACCGTACCGGCCAACCACGGGCGCTGCGTCCGCTGGCTGCGCCACTTGACCTCGTTGGGGTCGAGACGAATCGAGCGGCTGACCTGATGCACCGCCAGCCCCCACTCATAGCCCTCAACGGAAATCACATACTGCAAACCCTCGCGAAAATCATCGCGGTAACGATCAGGCATCACCCAGCGCGCAGTATCCAGCACCTTCAGGTTGCCGGCCTGGCACGGCAGTATGCCGAGAAACCAGTCCGGCTGGCCAAATAATGGCGTGAGCTCCTGACCTTCCAGGGGATAAATCGAGCCTAGACACACCAGCGGAACCGCCAGGGTCAGACCAGCAACATCAAACAACAGACATTCGAACGGCCCCTGGGCCCACTCAGGCCGACCCTGTAGCACCGGTTCCGGCACCACCAGCACTTGCGGCGTAGGCTGTACCGCTTCGACTACCACGGCAGCCTCAACCACCTCTTGCGGCGCCTCGACGCGGACTTCAATTTCCGGCGCGGGCATCTCGATGGTCGGCAGCACCAACGGGCGCGGCGCCAGTTCAGCCACAGGCTTGGCAGCCACAGTTTGTTGTACCTGCGGCATTGTGCGGGCGTCGCGCACCTGCTCCTCCAGCACCGCCGCCTCGAACTCATCGAGGGTGATGCTTTCGGCAAACTCGACCGCAGCGTCCTGCAGCAAGCCGTCCAGATAGGACTGCAAGGCCAGTTGCGGACGTGTAGCGGTGGCTAGGGGACGACTCATGAATACAACCCGCAATAACAATCTGTACAGACTATCGGCCGCGCTGGCGGCAGACTTGAGCCTATATCTTCAGCATAGCCGTTCATCTCACGCGACCTGTGCGGCAATCTGTTGCGACAGCAGGTGTTTGAGCAACGCCCGGTAGGCAATTACCCCACGGCTATTGTTGTCGAACTTTGACGGCGTAAGCCCGGCTCGGCTGGCATCACGCAAACGCGTATCCACCGGAATGTACGCCGGCCACAGATGTTCAGGGTAACTGTTGCGCAGCACCCGCAGCGTGCCCATAGAGGCCTGGGTACGCCGGTCAAACAGGGTCGGCACAATGGTGTAAGGCAACGCTTGCTGACGCGAGCGATTGATCATCGCCAGGGTATTGACCATCCGCTCCAGACCCTTGACGGCCAGGAACTCGGTCTGCACCGGAATCACCAACTGCTGGCTGGCGGCCAGAGCATTGACCATCAACACGCCGAGCAAGGGCGGACTGTCGATCACCGCATGATCGAAATCCTGCCAGAGCTGCGCCAGGCTCTTGGCAATCACCAGGCCCAAGCCGCTCTGCCCGGGCGACTGGCGCTCCAGCGTAGCCAGCGCGGTGCTGGACGGCAGCAGGGAAATTCGCTCATCGCTGGTAGGCAACAGCAATTGCTGCGGCAAACCGCGCGGCACGCTGCCTTTATGCTGAAACAGATCGAAGCTGCTGTGCTCCAGGCTGTCCGGGTCGTGCCCGAAATAGCTGGTCATCGACCCATGGGGATCGAGATCGACGATCACCACACGTTTGCCGGCATCGGCCAACAGGCCTGCCAGAGCGATTGATGTGGTGGTCTTGCCGACTCCACCTTTTTGATTGGCTACTGCCCAGACTCTCATCGTTATCATCCTCCCGGTACAGCTGCAGCCTGACCGAGAACGGGGCCACCCTATGGGGCCGGCGACGGGGGATTGACGGCTCCCGCTTGCGGGGCCGGCGCTGCTGGGGCTGGTGCAGGTTGCGTGCCAGCCCGTTGCAAGGCCGCATCGGGTTTGGCGTTGGCACTACCGACACCACTCACGCTACGGCGCACATCTAGATTGCGCGAGATCACCAACACCACCCGCCGATTGCGACCACGGCCTTCTGCCGTGGTGTTATCGGCAACAGGCTGGAACTCGCCATAACCCACTGCCGCCAGACGACTGGGGTTGACCCCGTCCATTGTCAGCATACGCACGATACTCGCGGCCCGCGCGGTAGACAGCTCCCAGTTGGTCGGGAACTGGGCCGTCTGAATCGGCAGGTTGTCGGTAAAGCCTTCTACATGAATAGGGTTTTCGTAAGGTGCCAGAATTTTGGCTACCTTCTCGATAATGTCGAAAGCCGCATTATTGGGGATGGCGTCGCCGCTGGTGAACAGCAGGCTGGAACTGAGTTCAATCTCGATCCACAGCTCATTGCCACTGACCTTGAGCTGTTCGGACTGAATCAGATCACCGAAGGCCTCACGCACGCTGCTGGCGATGTCCTGTAGATCATCGGCGGATGACTGCGCGCTTTCCTCATCCACCAGGGATCGGTCTGGCTCGGTGGTACGTGGCCGCTCTTCGCCCACGGGGATTGGCTTGATCGCCCGATCCGGCTGATTGAACACCCCGGTCAGGCTGTCGGAAAGAATCTTGTACTTGCCTTCGTTGATCGAAGAAATCGAATACATGACCACGAAAAACGCAAACAGCAAGGTAATGAAGTCGGCATAGGAGACCAGCCAACGCTCATGGTTTTCATGTTCTTCTTGATGACGCCTGCGGGCCATAGAGTGTCCCCATCAATCCATAAAGCCTTGCAGCTTCAATTCGATGGAGCGCGGGTTTTCACCCTCGGCGATCGACAGGATGCCCTCGAGCAGCATCTCGCGATAACGCGACTGACGCTGGGCGATGGCCTTGAGCTTGTTGCCAATCGGCAGCAGCAGCAGGTTGGCAAAACCCACGCCGTAGATGGTTGCCACAAAAGCCACGGCAATCCCGGCACCCAGCTTGCTCGGATCAGCCAGGTTGCCCATCACGTGAATCAGGCCCATCACGGCACCGATAATGCCAATGGTCGGCGCGTAACCGCCCATGCTTTCGTACACCTTAGCGGCCTGAATATCGCGGCCTTCTTGGGTGTACAGATCGACTTCGAGAATACTGCGAATGGCTTCTGGCTCCGCGCCATCGACCAGCAGCTGCAAGCCTTTGCGGGCATAGGGATCGGCTTCGACATCGGCCACGGCTTCAAGGCCGAGCAGACCTTCCTTCCGCGCCGTCATGCTCCAGCCAACCACGCGGTTGATGCCGCCGGCCAGATCCACCCGGGGCGGAAAGAAGATCCAGCTGATGATTGCCAGAGCCCGCTTGAACACGTTCATCGGCGCCTGCAAAAACGCCGCGCCCAGGGTGCCGCCGATCACGATCAGCGCAGCAGGCCCATTGAGCAAAGCGCCGGCGTGACCACCTTCAAGGTAATTGCCGCCGAGGATGGCGACAAATGCCAGGATGACCCCAATAAGGCTCAGTACATCCATTAAATGCAGGTCTCCGCCAGGTGCCTGCCGATATCATCCAGCGGGTAGATAGCGTCGGCCAGGTTGGCTTTGACGATGGCCATGGGCATGCCGTAGATCACACAACTTGCTTCGTCCTGCGCCCACACCTGGCTGCCACCCTGCTTGAGCAGGCGCGCGCCTTCACGGCCGTCCGCGCCCATGCCGGTCAGCACGACCGCCAGCACTTTGTCCGCATAGGATTTGGCCACCGAGCCAAAGGTGATATCGACGCAAGGCTTGTAGTTCAGCCGCTCATCACCGGGCAGGATCTTCACCACGCCACGCGCATCGACCATCATCTGCTTGCCACCAGGCGCCAGCAGCGCCAGACCAGGACGCAATACATCACCATCCTCGGCTTCCTTGACACTGATGCGGCACAACTTGTCGAGGCGCTCGGCAAAGGCCTTGGTGAAGGCAGCAGGCATATGCTGGATCAGCACAATCGGCGCCGGGAAATTAGCCGGCAACTGGGTCAGCACACGCTGTAGCGCCACCGGCCCACCTGTTGAGGTGCCAATCGCAACCAATTTATAGGATTTGCGCTTAGGCGCAGCACTGGGAACAGCCGAGGTGGGTGCCGCAGCAGGACGGGCCAAGGTGCTGGTGGCCGCAGGGCGAGCCGCTGGTTTGGCTTGCGTAGCCGATGTCGCGGCAGGCGCAGCCACGGGTGGCGGGCTCAGGCTGCGACGGTTGCTGCGGGCAATGGTGTGAATTTTCTCGCAGAGCAGCTGTTTAACCCGCTCCGGGTTGCGCGAGATATCCTCGAAATTCTTCGGCAGAAAATCCACCGCACCGGCTTCCAGCGCATCCAGGGTAACGCGAGCGCCCTCGTGGGTCAGCGAGGAAAACATCAGCACCGGCGTCGGACAGCGCTGCATGATGTTACGCACGGCCGTGATGCCATCCATCATCGGCATCTCGTAATCCATGGTAATCACGTCAGGCTTGAGCGCCTGCGCCTGCTCGATGGCTTCACGGCCGTTAGTGGCGGTGCCGMTCACCCNSAATATTYKGRTCGGCYGGAAGAAATTTCCRCACCCGCCSSCGSAAAAAAACGGRGGCAWCAAACACCAAMACCCTAAMAACCCTMWWATAAAAAACTGACGCCGCCCGCCACGCCC